>NZ_CP048415.1:3182500-4797669 GCF_019443765.1 Algoriphagus sp. NBT04N3 | reverse complement strand
AAATATGGTTTTTTGGTTTATTAATTTTATACATCACAGACCTGCACCGCCTGGCCAAGCGCAGCAAGTTTATCTTCTGATTTTGGGATAAATTCATGTGAAACAAAGCCTTTGTAGCCTGTTTCCACGATAGCCTTCATAATTGCCGGATAATAAATCTCCTGATTTTCATCCAACTCATTCCTTCCTGGATTTCCGGCTGTATGATAATGACCAAAGTATTGGTGGTTGTTGCGAATGGTCCTTATAACATCTCCTTCATCTATTTGCATATGATAGATATCATACAGCAATTTAAAGTTCTCGCTATCCAACCTTTTGCAAAGCTCAACTCCCCAGGGGGATTTATCACACATATAATCTTTATGGTCCACTTTGCTATTCAATAATTCCATCTGAATGATTACCCCATGCTTTTCGGCTTCTGCCAAAACCTTTTTTAGGCCAGTGACACAATTTTCCAACCCTGTCTCATCATCCATACCTCTTCTATTTCCAGAAAAGGCTATTAGGTTTTTGAACCCATACTTAGCTACTATAGGAATGATCTCTAGATAATTTTTCACCAATTGATCATGAAACTTCGGATCGTTCCAGCCATCAGCAATGCTTATCTCTGCCCCATTACACATGGAGCATTCCAAGTCGTATTTTTTAAGGGTATCCCAAGTAGATGGTCCAATGATATCTATTCCTTTAATGCCTAAGCTTTTTGCTCCAACACAAAGCTCCTCCAGAGTCAACGGCCTCATAGACCAAAGACAAACTCCATGGTTGATATTTCCTTTCAGAGGGAGATTTTTCTTTTCATTAAATTCGAAGGAACTGAGAGTGCCCAATGCAGCACCTCCCAACAAAACTTTCTTAAAGCTTTCCCTTCTTCCGGGATTAATAGGTTTGGACATTAGAGGTTATTTTGAGGTTTAATTTTTTCATCCTTAAAAAGGAACATGAAAAATAGTAAAACCAGAACTGAAATACCAGAAGGAATTAACCAAATAGACTTCCAATCATGATTTCCTTCTGATAAAAGGTAAAAATCGGATATGATGCCTGCCGCCCAAAAGCCAATAAGCATCCCAACTCCATAAGTAGCTAAAGTAATCAATCCCTGAGCAGAAGATTTGAATTTTTCCCCTGCATGAGCATCGGTGTAAATCTGTCCACTGACAAAAAAGAAGTCATAACAAACACCATGAAGAGCTATTCCCACCAAAAGCATCCAAACGCCCTCATCCGCATTTCCAAAAGCAAAGAAAACATACCTCAATGCCCAGGCTAACATAGCTACAATTAATGTCTTTTTAATTCCGAATCTAGAGAAGAAAATGGGAAGGGCTAGCATGAATAAGACCTCGGAAATCTGACCTATTGTCATTTTTCCTGTTGAGTTTTCTACTCCTATTTCTGTTAGAAAAGGGCTGGCATTTTGATAATAAAATGCCAATGGGATACAAATTAAGATGGAGGAAAGAAAAAATATGGCAAAATTTCTATCCTTCAGTAAGGATAATGCATCCAATCCCAAAACTTCTGAAAGTTTGAAATCCCCCTCTGTTTTTGCTTTAGGAGGAGTATGAGGGAGTGTAAAACTGAAAATCCCCAAAATCAGCGAAACTATTGCCGCCATCAACCAGGTATTTTTCAGTAAACCATCAACCAATCCGGCCTGACTATCCCAGGCGAAAGCAGAAATTAAAATGCCTGCAGCTATCCATCCAATAGTCCCCCAAACGCGGATCACGGAAAATTCTTTAGCCGGATTCAGCATTTGGTTGAATGAAATGGAATTGACCAAAGCCAGAGTAGGCATGAATAAAATCATGTAGGCTAATAGAATTGGAAAAAACTCGCTAAAATCTTGGCTTTGGTATAGGAAATACATCAGGACAGCACCTATCAAATGAATAACGCCCAAAATTCTCTGCGCATGGAAATACCTGTCAGCTATTAACCCCACTACAAAAGGGGCAATGATGGCCCCAAAGGATTGAGTGGAAAATGCCAAAGAAATCTCCTGGTCTCTAGCACCTAGATTCGCTCCTAAAAATGTCCCCATTGTAACATACCAAGACCCCCAGACAAAAAACTCGAGAAACATCATCAAGGACAATCGAACTTTAATCAAAGCTGCCATATACTGGGGGATTTAGATGGAAATTGGGAGGATTGTTTAGAATTTGGGCTTTTTACCGTATTTTAAGCAAGTCCTTTGACTTTGTGAAATAAGGCGATTAAAAGTTTTGGCAAAGCCACTCATAACTTGATGCAACTACTGATCAATTAATCCTCTAATTCGGTCTAAGATGTGAGGATTTTTTGCACTAGAATCAATTATTTCAAGAAAAATAACCTGAAAACCTACACCTGACCTATGTCAACTAACAAGAAACTCAAGATCGGTTTAATCGGAGGCGGACCCGGCTCTTTCATTGGAGCAATCCACCTAAATGGCGCTCTGATGGATGGTCTTTTTGAATTAGCCGCCGGAGCTTTTTCTTCCAATCCGGAGAAATCCCAGCAAAGAGGTGAAGAACTGATGCTAGATCCTAGCAGAGTTTATGGAAGCTATGATGAAATGATCGAAAAGGAATTACAGCTTCCTGAAGAGAAAAGAATCGATGTGATCGTCATCGTTACCCCTAATAATGTACACTTTGACCCATGCGTGAAAGCCATTAAAGCAGGCTTTCATGTTGTATTGGACAAACCTCTCACGCTGAATTACCAAGAAGCAAAAGAGTTATATCATGTGGTAAAATCCAGCAGCAAAAGATTCCTCTTAACGCATACCTATTCGGGATATCCTATGATTAAGCAGGCAAAGCAAATGATCGAAGAGGGTAAAATCGGCAAAGTCTGGAAAGTATATGTGGAATATCCTCAGGGATGGCTCTACAAACTACTGGAAACTGAAGATAACAAGCAGGCAGAATGGAGAACAGACCCTAAAAGAAATGGTTTGGCAGGCTGCATGGGAGATATTGGAACCCATGCTTTCCACTTAGCAGAGTATGTTTCAGGCTTGAAAATGGAAAAGCTATGTGCAGATCTGTATATCAAAGTAAAAGGAAGACCTATTGATGATGACGGCGTGGTACTCATGCGTTTTGATAATGGAGCCTCAGGAGTCTTGATGGCCTCACAAACAGATACTGGTTTAGAAAATAATCTTAAAATCCGTGTATTTGGAGACAAGGGAGGAATAGAGTGGCAGCAAGAGGATAATAACAGCCTGATTGTTAGATACCCTAATCAACCAGCTCAGATTTTCCGAGCAGGAACTGGGTATTTGGGTTCATTGGCTCAGGAAAACACCAGAACTCCCGCAGGACACCCTGAAGGCTATGTAGAAGCATTTGCAAATTTGTACAGGAATTTCGCAAGATGTATCTACGCTGAAAGAGCAGGACAAACTCCTAAAGCAGAATGGGAAGATTATCCAGGAATTGAAGATGGAATCCGAGGAATGGCATTCATTGACCATGTATTGGCAAGCACCCAATCAGAAACCAAATGGACTCCATTTATAGTAGAAAAGTAAACTCATAACCTAAAAAACCTTTATAAAAATGAAAACGATCAAAGGACCTGCAATTTTTCTTGCACAGTTTGCTGATGACAAAGCTCCTTTTAATAACCTGAAAAACATCTGTCATTACATGGCAGATCTGGGATATAAAGGTGTTCAGATTCCATCATGGGACGCTCGAATGATAGACCTTCAAAAGGCAGCTGAAAGTAAAACTTATGCAGATGAAGTTGCCGGTACCGTAGAAGAAGCCGGCTTGGTAATCACCGAGCTTTCTACCCATCTTCAAGGACAGCTTGTAGCTGTTCATCCAGCTTACAATGAATTATTCGATGGCTTTGCTCCTGCCAATCTCAAAGGAGATCTTAAAGGAAAAACTGAATGGGCTACCCAGCAGTTAAAATATGCTGCTAAGGCCTCTCACAACCTTGGATTGACTGCGCATGCCACCTTCTCTGGCGCATTGATGTGGCACACTGTTTACCCTTGGCCCCAAAGACCAGCGGGACTAGTAGACACTGGATTCACGGAACTTGCAAAAAGATGGACTCCTATCCTGGATGAATTTGACAAATATGGGGTGGATGTCTGTTATGAATTGCACCCAGGAGAGGATTTGCATGATGGAATTACTTTTGAAATGTTTTTGGAAAAAGTCAATAACCACAAGAGAGCAAATATCCTTTATGATCCAAGCCATTTTGTATTACAGTGCTTGGACTATTTGCAGTTTATTGATTTCTATCATGATAGAATCAAAATGTTTCACGTAAAAGATGCCGAATTTAACCCTACCGGAAAACAAGGTGTCTATGGAGGTTTCCAAGGATGGGTAGAAAGAGCTGGAAGATTCAGATCTTTAGGTGATGGACAGGTTGATTTTGGCGGAATTTTTAGCAAACTTTCGCAATACGATTTTGATGGATGGGCAGTATTAGAATGGGAATGTGCAATCAAGCATCCTGAGCAAGGTGCAGCTGAAGGCGCTCCATTTATTGATGCTCATATTATTCGAGTTACAGAGAAGGCTTTTGATGATTTTGCCGGCACTGGAGCAGATGAATCCTTCAACAAAAAGATTTTAGGAATTTAGAAAACCATATTTAATCAATTTAACATGAAAATTACAAAACCATTAAGCCTTGGAATGTTGGCATTGGCAGGATTAGCCTTTGCTTGTGGAGGGGGAGAAAAATCCTCTGAGAGCGCAGCCACCGAAACAGCTGCTGCACCAGAGCCAGCGAAAGAGATCAGTTTAGAAGAAAAATACCAAGATGATCCTATATACATCAAAGGCTTGGAGAAAATTAAGGCTTCCGACTGTCAGTCTTGCCACATGGTGGAAAGAAAAATTGTAGGGCCATCTTACGCAGATGTAGCGGCAAAATATGAAAGCACCGAAGAAAATGTAGCTATGCTTGCTCAGAAAGTCATCAATGGTGGTGTTGGAAATTGGGGAGAGGTACCAATGCCAGCGCATCCAGGATTGAGTGAGGAAGATGCCAAGGATATGGTGAGATATGTTTTGCTTTTGAAAAAATAAGAAAATGAAGAAAAGTTATTGGATAATGACTTTGGCAGCCGGTCTAATGATCGGCTGTTCTGGTCAAAAAACAGAAGAAACCGAAAATACAGAAGTTGTAGCTGAAGCACCTGCTGAAGAGTGGATCAGTCTATTTGACGGACAAACCTTCAGTGGCTGGCATAAGTATGGTGGTGGTGAAGTAGGAAAAGCCTGGAAAGTAGCAGATGGAACTCTTTATTTGGACGCTGCTAATAAAGACGGATGGCAAACAGGAGACGGGGGAGATATCGTTACTGACGAAGAATTTGAGAATTTTCACCTGAAATACGAATGGAAGATTGCTCCAAATGGAAATAGCGGGGTCATTTTCTTCGTGCATGAATCTCCAGAATACGACTACTGCTGGCAGACAGGCCCTGAGATGCAGGTTTTGGATAATGAAGGCCATCCTGACGCTAAGATCATCAGCCATAGAGCAGGCGACCTTTATGACTTAATAGTGAGTAAGGAGGAAACGGTAAAACCAGCTGGAGAATGGAATCAAGCTGAAATTATTGCTGATAACGGAAATCTTACTTTGGTTCTAAATGGAGTGAATGTGGTAGAAACAACTATGTGGACTCCTGAATGGGAAGCCTTGATTGCAGACAGCAAGTTTAAAGACATGCCTGGCTTCGGCAAGTACAAAAAAGGCAGAATAGCTCTTCAGGATCACGGTGATGTGGTTCATTATCGAAATATCATGTTGAAAAAGCTCTAAGAAATAAGGCCTCTAATTGATTTAGAGGCCTTTATTTTTATAACCTGGTCGTATGTTCTTTTTTGATGTAAGCTATTTTGTCTTTCCACTCAATTTCATACCAGATATCCTTACTGGACTTGATTTTAATCCGGTGACCGGGTTCAACTTGATCCACTAATTCTCCACCAGCAGTAGGCTTAGACACGATGAATGTAGGGCTATGGGTAATTAAGCCAGTTGAAGGGCCTTTCAAGAAATTATTTACAAGGAATATGGAGCAAATCAACAAAACTGTAGGCCAATAAGAAGTAGATTTTTCTTCTTTTCGTCCGGTCCACCAGGTAGTAATCATAGAGAAAACCAAGAATAAGGAAAGAAGCCCCACAATGATCTCCTTGTAATCCACCAGAAATAAGAGGAAACGCCCCCCATCACTTACTTCATAACCATATAAAGTAGTTTGACCGGTCAGACTCTTGATTTTAGAAATAGTCTGTGAATTTGGGCTTTGATCGTAATACTTGCTCAAGTAAAGTGTAGCCTGCTCTTTATCTCCCATACCTTCTGCAATGAAGGCCATTTTCAGAAGCATTGAAGGAGAATAAAGCCCGGATTGATAGTTTGGAACATAAATTTCCATGGCTTCCTTGTAACTTCGAAGCTCAAACAAAGAATCTGCTTTTTGAAGGTCATTTACATTAGCCTGACAATGAATACTTTGCAAGAGTATTGTGAAAAATAATAAAAGTTTTGCGAGAAAGATTGATTTTGAGTTTGGCATTTATAAATCAGAGTCATAAATTTGCAGTCCAATTACGGCAATGATCTAACAAAAAGCAAGGTTAGGTAGTCGATTTGAAAAGATAAAAACAGAGAAAAAAGCGTTAAAAAACGTCAAATCTCACTAATGATTCCGTAGCTCAGCTGGTAGAGCATAACACTTTTAATGTTAGGGTCCTGGGTTCGAGCCCCAGCGGGATCACAAAAAATTGATTCTCATGTAGGGCGAGAAGTTTATTCTGATGAGCGAAGCGAAATCGGAAAGCCCCAGCGGGATCACAGTAAATTGATTCTCCTACAGGGCGAGAAGTTTATCCCGATGAACGGAGTGATATCGGGAAGCCCCAGCGGGATCACAAAAAATTAACTTGCAAGAAGTTAAAAAGAAAGTTTTTCAAGGATTTACTTGAGAGTTTGTGGAGAAGCGAAATAATTCTAATTTCGCAACTTCAATTTGAAAGGATAGAGTTATCAAAGTCTTCGGGGTGTAGCGTAGCCCGGTATCGCGCCACATTTGGGATGTGGAGGTCGTAGGTTCGAATCCTGCCACCCCGACTTATTTATCCAGGTCCTGTAGCTCAACTGGATAGAGCAACTGCCTTCTAAGCAGTAGGTTTCAGGTTCGAGTCCTGACAGGATCACTTTATCGCAAGCGGAATTACGTTCCGCTTTTTCTTTGATTCCGTAGCTCAGCTGGTAGAGCATAACACTTTTAATGTTAGGGTCCTGGGTTCGAGCCCCAGCGGGATCACAAAAGCAGGCTAGAAATAGTCTGCTTTTTTGTTTTATAAATCATTCCACAAAGCTTGGATGGCGAGAAGTTTATCCCGATGAGCAGAGCGAAATCGGGAAGCCCCAACGGGATCACAAAAGCAGGCTAGAAATGGTCTGCTTTTTTGTTTTATAAACCACTCCACAAAGCTTGGTAGGGCGAGAAGTTTATCCCGATGAGCAGAGCGAAATCAGGAAGCCCCAGAGGGATCACAAAAGCAGGCTAGAAATGGTCTGCTTTTTTTGTTTTATAAACCACTCCACAAAGCTTGGTAGGTCGAGAAGTTTTTCCTGGGCGAAAGGAGTAATTCAACTTGGATAGATGGCTCTATATGATTCGAAAAAGAGGCTGTCTCAAAAGTGCAATTTGTCACATTGAGCGAAGGCGAAATGTAGGCCACATCGATAGAAATGGCCTTCGGCTCCCTGCCTGACGTCAGGCAGGCGCTCAGGCTGACACTAGAGCTAATTCTGAGATAGCCTCTTTAAATACTGATTCTCCCAAAATCACACTCAAATATCTACCTAAAAATTCAATGGATCCAGATGCTTGAAGTGACCATTTTGTTTGATTTTTTCCCTCGCTTGTTCTACTGCCTTGATAACCGGTATCATTCTTTTAAAATGACTGATCATATAACGCATCCTATCTTCTTCACTTGTCAACTGAAGTAATTCCAATTCTTCTTCCAACTTTAAGCCGACTTTATGGGCATAAGTAAAGGATGTAACTTCTTTTTCATTGATTTCATGAGGGTAGTTCAAGAGGTATAAAATCTCCTTAAGATAAAAGAGAAACTCAAAATTCAGAGCATCTGTCACCACCGGATTATTGGGCAAAAACTCAACCTCTCCTCCAGCATAGAGCTTACCCTTCATGGGATTGTCAAAATTCAGGATTTTAAAAGCCCTCAGGCCTTTGGTCATAATATCCAACCTTCCATTTTCATAGCGCTGATATATTCGCTCCAGCTTCACCTCAGTGCCAAACCCGGTCAATTTATCGAAGAAGGAACAAACGCCGAAAGTGATTTCTTCCTTTTCCACATCATTCAATAGCTGCCTATATCTAGGCTCAAAAATATGGAGATTCAATTTCTCCTCTGGGAAAGCTACTAGTTTAAGTGGAAATAATCGAAGGTACATCTTTTTGAATTTTAGATGGTAACCATATATACGGGGATTTAGTTATTTCGGCTTCATCAAAAAAAAGCCCCGAATTTTTCGGGGCCTTGAGGTTTATTTCTTTGCAATGAACGTCAGTAGGTCAACTACCTTATTTGAGTAGCCCCACTCATTATCGTACCAAGAAACCACTTTAACAAAAGTATCTGAAAGCTGAATTCCAGCCTCAGCATCAAAAATGGAAGTTCTTGGATCTCCAATGAAGTCATTAGAAACTACTGCATCCTCAGTATAACCTAAGACACCTTTCATGGTAGTTTCGGAAACCTCTTTCATTTTAGCACAAATTTCCGCATACTTGGCAGGCTTCTTCAATCGTACAGTCAAGTCAACTACAGATACATCCGGAGTAGGAACTCTAAATGCCATTCCTGTCAACTTACCATTCAATTCAGGAATTACTTTACCAACAGCTTTAGCAGCTCCTGTAGAAGATGGGATGATGTTTTGACCAGCTCCTCTTCCACCTCTCCAATCCTTAGCGGATGGACCATCTACCGTTTTTTGAGTAGCAGTAGTAGCGTGCACAGTTGTCATTAATCCTTCTTCAATTCCCCAGTTATCATTCAATACTTTGGCAATTGGAGCAAGACAGTTAGTAGTACAAGATGCATTGGATACAAACACCATATCATCTGTGTAGCTATCTTCATTAACACCCATTACAAACATTGGGGTGTCATCTTTTGAAGGGGCTGACATAATCACCTTTTTAGCTCCTGCGTCGATGTGGCCCTGAGCGGTCTCTTTTGTCAAGAATATACCTGTAGACTCAATTACATAATCTGCACCGATTTCACCCCATTTAAGGTTAGCAGGACTCTTTTCGGAGGTCACACGGATAGCGTTTCCATTTACGATCAATTGACCATCTTTTACTTCCACAGTACCTTTAAATCTGCCATGAGTGGAATCGTACTTCAACATGTAAGCCATGTAGTCCACGTCGATCAAATCGTTGATCCCCACAACTTGAATATCATCTCTTTCTTGTGCCACTCTAAAGGCAAGACGACCGATTCTTCCGAATCCGTTAATTCCTACTTTAATTTTGCTCATAATTATTTTGATTATTGTATAGGTTTGATTCCTAAATCTTCCCGGAACCAGCCACTTTTGGCTAAAAAACTTCTGGGTTGGCTAAGTTATTACAATTTTTCGGCTAGCCCAAACGCAATATCCAGCAAGATATGGATGATTTTAAATTCCCTGTTTTCAAACGATTTCGAAAAATGAAAATTCAAATTCTTTTAAAGATTAGTTTTTTAAGTGAGCTTTTAAGTACTTTAAAAATGACCAAGCAAAAATCAAATGTTTGTAAATGCCATCAATGAAGTTGCAGGCTACACCCGGGCTATACACTCCATTTCCAGAAATTTTGGAGGGACACAGGTTAATCGTGGATCTGCCACCCTGTTTTTTGTCAATTCAGAAGGCTGGGCACTTACCTGTAAGCATGTTGCTCAATGGCTTTCCCAAGCTGATCAGATAAACAGAAACTATACCTCCTTTCTTCAGCAGAGCCAAGGAATGAGTGGGAAGCAACAAAACAAGCTAGCTCAAAACTTGGGACTTGGTCCTGATAAAGCTTCAGAAATGAGAATCACTTTTGTGGACTGTGTGGATTCCATGAATAACCTGAAGTTTATTCTTCATCCAGACTATGATTTGGCTTTGATCAAGTTTGAGGGAGTCGGCAACCTATTAGTAAAAAACTTCCCTTATTTCATGGAAGATGAGAGCGCTGTTCAGCAGGGTGCCATGCTCTGTCGTCTGGGCTTTCCATTTCCGGAATTTTCAAATTTCAAATTTGATGCACAATCCCAGACTTTGGTTTGGACCAATGAAGGAAATGCACGATCTCCCCGATTCCCAATAGAAGGCATGATTACCCGGTTTTTAGGAGATAATAAAGGGCAGGTTTATGGGATAGAAATGAGCACTCCGGGTCTGAGAGGTCAAAGCGGGGGTCCTTTATTTGATCCAGATGGAAGGATTATAGGAATGCAATCCCGAACGAAGCATTTGCACCTAGGTTTTGATATCGAGGATAAGGAAGTAGTAGCTCATGGCAAAACCAAAAAAATCAATGATTACGCTTTTATACATCTAGGTGAATGTATTCATGTGAAAGTAATCAAGGAGTTTTTAAGCAAGAATCAGGTCTCTTTTCAGACAAAATAAAAAACGGATCTTTTATCACCCCTGAAAAAGATCCGTTCCTGAAAAGTTGCTTAACGCCTTTAAATATCAAACAATAATCAAGTTTAGTTGAAAATTTAATTTTGATTCATTTTGATAGATAAGTGTGATACTTTTATAAATAAGTGTGGCTATATCAAGTTAATTGTCTTGCCATACGTTCAATAGCCGCTTTTGCCTTTTGGATAGCATGTTTTACTAAATCAGCTTTAACCACTCCATTTCCGAATTGCTCTTCTTCTTCAAGCCATCGTTCCGGATCCTTTTTCCCTTTTGATTGATTAATGCTACGGGTGGTTATAGCAATGTTTTCAGGAAGATTGACGATTTGGGCTATTTGCATATCATCCAACCTGTCCTTATACCGGGAATAGATCAATTCTGAAGGATAGATATGATCATAGTCATATGCATCACCTCCCCAGAGTTCCTGGCCTGTATAGCTGTCAATATAAAATGCTCTACCGTTTCCTTCCTTGATAGCCTGAGCATGAAGCTCGGCCTTCACTTTTTCAAAAGCTTTGTTGATTTCTCCTCGATGATAGGGTCTGGACATGGTTATGTAGATTATAAAGTTGGTGCATGATTTCCTTTGTTGGATCCTTTAGGATGACGATAGCAGGGAAGTGAAGTTAAAACAGCTAAACTGCGATTATTTGTACCACAATATTTACAATCATAAACAGCCTTTTCTGAACCTTCATAAAGCTTATGTTTTCCTTTATTTGGCCCCAAAGGATGCCTAAAACAAGGTGAACTTGTCAGGTTAACAATGGAATTGAATTTAGTACCGCAGTATTCGCAGAGGTGGGTAGGCATAATAATTATTTTTGTTCTATAAGCTCAGGTTTTATTATTGTTGTTAGAAAATGAGAAGCATAATTATTTGCTATGTTTTCAACCGCGTTTATAGTTTTTTCGAGTATCAATTCAAAATTCTCTTTCTTAAATTTTTCAATAGTTTCGAAATGATAATACCTTGGTTCGCCGATTGAAAACCCATTGTAAATTATCTGTTCGGAATACCCTCGATACAAAGTGTTAAAAAATACTCCATCTTCAATCACTAAAGATGGAGTGATTGTCACAGTTAATTTTTTGCGCTCATCCTCCTTCCCTTTCTCAATCCCTCTTAAAAATTCTTTTTCAAGTTTTTCTTCATGTATATTTTTAAGAATATATTCTCCGCCCTTCGTACTTTGATAAAATATTTCTCTTTCCTTTTCATAAGCACCGTCTTTTTTTGATCTGTGTGATGAAAAAAGTAGGAATACAACTACTCCTAATATAAACCCTATAAAAACATTGAATAGGGGTGGGATTTGTGAAATTAATTCCATTTTAATTTTAATATTTTTAGACTACAATTTTTTTATATATCACTTTAAATTATCCTCTTTCATCGAAGTAGTTTTATTTGAATTCGGGTTGTTTTTGAGAATCTTTTTTTTTAAGAAGAAGGCCTGTTACTATGTTTAGGATAGTTATTTTAAAATCACTACTTTGAATAATAAAATTAAATTGATCGGTTTAAATAAAATTTAAAAATATATACTTGATAATAAACACCTAACAACCGTCCCCTTTTCACCCACAAAAAATAATCACCCTTACTTCAGTGCCTTTTTTACTGGATACAAACTCTACACTTTGTTCGGTATAGCCAGGTAATAAACTGAGCTTCTCCCGAATCATTTCCATGCCCTTGGATTGATGGGAAGATCCTTTTTTTGCCTTGATACCTTCTCCATTATCCTTTACTGTGCAAAGAATTTGGTTCTTGGATAAGATCTCATACTGAACCAATAGCTCTGGATTGGGATGGTCTACTGAAAAAGCATGGTTGAACACATTCTCCACCAATGGCTGAATAATCATTGGCGGAATTTTCAGATCTTGCTTTCGCTCTAATGCATCTCCCTCTATGGACCACTTCACCCGATTGTCCATACGGATATTCTCTACCTCTATATATTGTCTGAGATAGTTGATTTCATCCTCCAAAGTGATAAGAGCCTGACTGCTTTGATCTAAAGTACTTCGAATCAGCTTACTGAACTTACCTAAATAAGACAAGGCCTGCTTGGTTTCCTTTTTGAGAATGTAGTACTGGATACTATTGATGGCATTAAAAATAAAATGCGGATTCATTTGAGATTGTAAAGCCTCCAGCTTGATTTCCACAATGCGTTGCTTTAGCGATGATTCACTTCTAATTTGATTTAGCCTAACTTTATATATCACAAAAAATATCCCGGAAAGTAAGACAGCCATCAAAAGGAAAAACCACCATTGCAAATAGTAGGGCCTGGCAATATCAAATCTCAATAATTGATTTGAAGTGATTTTACCCGAAAACAAATCCTGCACCTGCACCTCCAATTGGTAACTCCCGGCAGGCAAATAAGGCAATTCGATCAATGCATCCTCGCTGAATTCTGTCCATTCAGCTCCAGGCTTGATTCGATAATGGTAGCGTAATCTTCCATTACTTAGGTTAGCTTTTGGCTGAAATCTGATGCTTAAAGAATTTTCCTCTGCGCCAAGGTTCAACCTGCTATTCTGATAAGCGAACCATCGAAAATTTTCCTGATCGATGGCCTTTCCATTTATTTTGAGATCCGTTATTACCAACTCAATAGGCGGGTATTCTTTTGCAATCAATTCAGGTAAATTGATGATGTAATATCCTTCGTCTAGTCCTACATAAAGCTTATCCTCAATTCTTTTTGCAGTTTTGAAAATCCTATTGAAAACCCCTTTCTCCTCGGACCAAAATCTGAGCTCACCCTCCTCCAGAATATGAAGTCCCAGCTCAGTACCTATAAAAATCACCCCTTTATATTCCTCTATGAATAAAATGGAACTACCCAACAAATCCTCTTTGGGCCATTTTTTAAGAATCTCAAACTTGGGATGAACTTGAACCTGATATAAGTCGCCAAACTCCGTCCCCAAAAGCAAAATCCCATTGCCTAAGGAGTGCATAGTCTTAAACTTTGACTCCTTCCACAGGCCCTCATTTTTATAAGAGAAAAAGCTCTGACCATCCCAATGGTACAAACCATGAAAAACGGAAGCCAGATAAGTCCTTTGGTCCCCCTTGACTACCTTAGCGATCTGCAATGGAGTATTGGAAAGCTCGGGTTCAAAATAGGTGTATTCAAAATTTCCAGGATTGGAATAGATTCTTACACCAGCATATGGGTTGGTTTCTAAAAGCAGCCCATCCGGAGTGAAACCTATACTATATGCATGTACCGGTAGATAAGTCCGAATTCGACCTTCCAAACTCATTTCGAAAATTCCCACATTGGTATTTACCCACCAGGATTCCCCTTCTTTATGCAATTCGTAATACTCAATTTCCTCAGCTGGAATAGCTGGATCTAATTCAAAAAATCCATCCAAATGTTTAGGTATTTTATGGGGAAACTTCTGATAGAATTCGGATTGTACTTTTTTGAAATCCTTTGAATAAACCTCGGCAAAGCTTCCTTCCTTTTTTTGAATTTGGAGTCCGTCTTGACTTAAAATTGCCAATATATCGCCATCCCCAGCTATTCCTTTTACTTCCCTCTCTTCAAAGCTATTATAGGTAATCACATCATCCAGCCTGATTTGATAAAGGCCTTTGTCCTGAGACCCTAAATAAAGCATTTTCCTTTTTTGATTGACAGCACCAGCAAGGATGAATTTGGAATCTACACCCAACCATTCTCCCACATCTTTCATTTGCCCTTTATCAAGGAGAAAAACACCTCCATCCTTTGAAAACAAACTGGCCGCAATCAAATAGTCTTCTTGATTTACTCCATTCAAATGCCCCCAAACTATAGATTGCCCAAAACTTTGAGTTGGTTTTTCCCCTTTTAAAAATTGGTCTATACTCAACTGCTGAATAGAGCCTTTGTCACTTAAGAATAGTTGATTTTCTTTTGTAAAAAAAGAATATATGGGAAGCCAATCATTAACTTTTACAGCTTCATAACTTCCTCCTTTCAACCTAAGCTCAAAGCTTCCACTTCTATATGTCGAGTAGAAAATCTTATTCTCATATTCAAAAAATCCAGCAGTATAATTCAAATCATTCCCTCGGATAGTAGATGGAATAGATGTGATTTGGAATGTTTGCAAATCCGCCACACTCACCCCGTCTTCAGTCCCGATCAACATTTTATCCTCGTAAGGATAAAAATGCCTAATCCTATTATCTGCTAATCCATCTTTCTGAGTAAAAACGCGGAATTTTTTTCCATCGAAAACCGAGACCCCTCCACCGTAGCTTCCGAACCATAAATTTCCATTTTTGTCCTCTGCGATAGCCCAGCAACTGTTGAATGCAAGTCCATCTGTTTCAAAAAAATTCTTAAACCTCCCATTTTCGAATTTGGAAAGTCCATTCTCGGTTCCAATCCATACTATCCCTCGAGAGTCAACAAAAAGGGACCTAATTGCATTGTTTGGAAGTCCATCAACTGTAGTATAATTATAGGAAGGTACTTGCTGGGAATTTCCTGAAATTGAAACGCACCAAAACAGGAATGAAAGAAACGCGAGTTTTTTAATAAAAGCCCTCATTGAGATTAGCGCTCTTTCTGACAGACACTGAGACTTTATCTCCATTTTTTAGGATCATGTAGCCCTCTTTCTTTTCGTATTTCTGAAATTTTGTACAATTAGCTAAAATGGAATGATGAAGTCTTACAAAAAGATTGCTGGTTTCTAATCGCTTTTCGAAATACCCTATTGACTTTGAAATAAGCCTCCTTTCTCCACCCTCCAAATAGAATTCAGTGTAATTGCCCTCTGCTTTTAAGTAAAGAATCTTTTCTAAAGGGATATATTCATCTAATTCCTGAGATTTTAAGACAATTACTTGATGCTTTTTTAATTGTTTTTCGATAAGAAGTAAAGTTTCATCAATTGGCTTATTCTTCTTAAAAAAGCGTGAAATTGTTTTATGTAATTCGTCGATATCAATGGGTTTGAGCAAGTAATCAAAAGCCTCATTTTTGATCGCATCAATCCCATGCTCTTTGTGGGCAGTAGTAAAAATGACTTCAAAATCTCTCTGAGGAAATTTTTCCAATAAATCAAAGCCATTCTTTTGTGGCATTTGTATATCCAAAAAAATCAAGTCAGGTTCATGCTGCTGTATAGCTGGCAATGCTTGATCGACAGAATTACACATTGCCAAAATCTCAAATCTTCCCGGAAAATTCATTTCCAATAGAATACTTAGAGATTCTAGGGCATGCTTTTCGTCGTCAACAAGGATGGTCTTAATCATAACCTCATATTTCTAATAAAAAATTAATATTGAAATTAAGATTTAAAAAATCCCAGATTCAAGTAATAAGTGCAACACTAAAGGTTTAAGGAAGGAAGCCTAGGCTTCCTTCCTTAGGCTGAAGAATTAAATTAGTGTTGTCATGCAGAAATTCAATCATCTCAGCCCAGAGCAAAGGTACCAAATCGAAATTTTAATCAAACAAGGGGTGACTCAGACCGGTATTGCCCGAGCTTTAGGAGTTCATAAAAGCACCATTTGTCGGGAGCTTCGTCGGAACACGGGTCTACGCGGGCGCAATGCGGGTGAATATGTCGCTCGTGTCGCTCAAAACAGAACCGATGAACGGCATAAGCTTAAACCCAAGAATATCCGTTTCAAGGCTGAGCTAAAGGAACAAGCTCGAGTTTGGCTCAAGGAGGAAAAACTGAGTCCGGAATTGATTGCTGCCAAATGGGAATTGGATGGAAACCGGGCGTGTCCCATGAAACCATTTATCAATGGATTTGGAAAGCCAAGAAAAGTAAGCATTGGTCATTGACCAGAGATCGGGAGCTTTATAAATGCCTCCGCCATGGGAAAAGAAAGCGAAAAAGAGGCAATTACAGAGATTCCAGAGGAATCATAAAGGAAAGAGTGCCTATTGAACAACGACCTGCTGTTGTAGCCCTAAGGGAGCGAATAGGCGATATAGAAGTCGATCTGATGATGGGTAAGAACCACCAGTCTGCTCTTCTGGTCTTGGTAGATAGGGCTACCCTGATTACCACTATGGAGAAATTATCCGGTAAGAATGCTGATGCTATTGAACAGAAATTAGCTAAGCGAATCCAAAGGATTGGGCCTTCCTTTTTCAAATCGATCACCTTTGATAATGACATGGCTTTTGCAAACCATCACTTGATTCGAGACAAATACAATATCCCAACCTACTTTACTCGGCCGTATACTTCGCAGGATAAAGGAACTGTCGAAAACAGAATAGGATTGATTAGAGCTTTCTTACCTAAAAAAACTGACCTCAATGAAATCTCAACAGAACAAATACAAGCAATCGAGGCTAAAATCAATAACAGACCCGTTAGAAAGTTTAATTACCTTAGTCCAATACAAAAACTCAAACAAAAATTAGGTGTTGCACTTATAAGTTGAACACGGCAATTTCAATCAATATATGAGTGTCTAAATTTTCTCCTTAAGTGATATTATTCCTACAAAAACGTCCCCCAGATTAGCATTCCTAGTTTGTAGCAAACAAAAAAAGCCAGACAATTTGCCTGGCTTTTCTTTCATTATTATATCGTTCAGCTTAACTGCTTCAACAGCTCATTGAAACTGGTACTCGGTCTCATGGCCGTGGATGCTTTGGATTCATCCGGTCTGTAGTAGCCTCCAATATCTACTGGCTTTCCTTGAGCCCCATTGAGTTCAGACTCGATCTGGTCAGCTTTATTCTGGAGCAATTTGGCTAGAGGAGCGAATTTTGCCTGAAGGTCTTGGTCTTTTGTTTGAGAAGCCAAGGCCTCAGCCCAATAAAGCGCCAAATAGAAATGACTTCCTCGGTTATCCAACTTTCCAACAACCCTTGCCGGAGACTTATCATTCTCCAACCACTTTCCTGTTGCCTGATCCAAAGTCTCAGCTAGCAACATCGCCTTTTCATTATTGAATGTTTGTCCCAAATGCTCTAGAGAAACAGCCAAAGCCAAAAACTCACCCAAAGAATCCCATCTTAAATGTCCTTCCTCGGTAAATTGCTCGACGTGCTTTGGTGCTGAACCTCCTGCACCAGTTTCGAACAAACCTCCTCCGTTCATCAACGGTACGATGGATAACATTTTTGCACTGGTACCCAACTCAAGAATTGGAAATAAGTCTGTTAAATAATCTCTCAATACATTTCCAGTCACAGAAATGGTATCCAAGCCTTCCTTGATTCGGGATAAGGAGAAATTGGTGGCTTCCACAGGATTCATGATATAAATTTCCAATCCATTCGTATCATGATCCAATAAATAGGTATTCACCTTTTTGATCAATTCTGCATCATGAGCTCTTTGAGGATCTAACCAAAATACTGCAGGAGTATTGGAAAGTCTTGCTCTAGTTACAGCCAATTTTACCCAATCCTGAATAGGGGCATCTTTTGTTTGGCACATTCTCCATATATCTCCTTTCCCTACCGGATGGCTTAAAAGCTCTTTTCCTTCCTGAGTCACCACTTTCACAGTTCCCTGGAAAGGTATTTCAAAAGTCTTATCATGAGATCCATACTCTTCTGCTTTTTGAGCCATCAGCCCTACATTAGGAACAGATCCCATAGTAGCAGGATCAAATGCTCCATGCTTTCTACAGAAATCTATCGTAGCCTGATATACTCCGGCATAGCTTCTGTCTGGAATTACCGCTTTAGTATCTTGAAGTTTCCCAGCTTTATTCCACATCTGACCTGAACTTCGGATCATTGCTGGCATGGAAGCATCTATAATCACATCGCTTGGTACATGCAGATTGGTTATTCCTTTGTCGGAGTTCACCATAGCCAAATCAGGGCTATCCGCATAGCAGGCATCAATATCAGCCAGAATAGCGGCTTTTTCGGCGGCTGGAAGTTTTTCAATTGCAGAAAGCAAGTCACCAAACCCATTATTGACATCAACTCCAGCCGCTTCTAGAGCTGCTGCATGTTTTGCAAATACAGGTTCAAAGAAAACCTTTACTGCATGCCCAAAGATGATGGGATCAGAAACCTTCATCATGGTCGCTTTCATATGAAGTGAAAAAAGCACTCTTTTTTCTTTGGCGTCCTGCTTTGCCTTTTTCAAAAAGGCTTTCAAGGCAGCAATGCTCATTGTTGAAGCATCGATTATTTCTCCCGCTTGAATTTTTAAGCCTGTTTTTAAAATTTCTTTTTGCCCCTCTGCTCCATGAAGCTCAATTGTAACTACAGTTGCTTCGGGTAAAGTGACCGACTTTTCACTTCCGTAAAAATCCCCCTCAGTCATACTGTCTACGTGGGATTTGGACTCTGCAGACCATTTTCCCATGCTATGAGGATGCTTTTTTGCGTATGCTTTTACAGCTTGAGGGGCTCTCCTGTCAGAATTACCCTCTCTTAATACCGGGTTTACTGCAGAACCTTTGATTTTGTCGTATTTAAGTTTAACCGTTTTTTCTTCCTCAGTTTTAGGTTCCTCAGGATAATCCGGAAGCGCATATCCTTTTGCCTGCAATTCTTTAATTGCCGCTTTCAATTGTGGAACTGATGCAGAAATATTCGGAAGTTTTATAATGTTAGCCTCAGGTGTCTTGGCTATTTCACCCAGTTCAGTCAATGCGTCATTGATTTGCTGCTCAGGCTTAAGATATTCAGGGAAATTTGCGATGATTCTTCCTGAAAGGGAAATATCCCGAGTCTCTACAGTCACTCCAGCAGATTTCGTAAATGCCTGCACTATGGGTAATAAAGAATAAGTGGCCAAGGCAGGTGCCTCGTCAGTTAATGTGTAAAGAATTTTTGGGGTTTGATTGCTCATGATAAGAACTATACGAAATAGGTGTAAAAGTCATTTTTCCCTGAACCTTTGAAGTTTCTAATTCCAACAGGTGAATTTTGAAAAAAGAGAAAAAAGACCTGAAAATTATGGGGCTAAAATACGGAAAATATCCTTGCATCAAATCCCGTCAGTGGAATAGAAGGCCTTATTCCTGTACTCTTCTGTCAATGGTGAAATCGTCTGCGTCCATCCAAGCCGGAAATTTAGAACGGTAATTTTCCAATTCGGTTTTTTCTAATTCAATTACCTCCACCCCCTCTTTTTCTCCTAAATGAATCAGTTCCTTTCCTTTGAAATCAAAAACTGCGGAATGACCTACATAAGGAACCTCATTTCCGTCGGTCCCTACCCGGTTTACTCCAACTGAATAGGCCAGGTTTTCAATTGCTCTGGCAGGCAAGAGCTGATCCCAGGCTGAAGCTCGCGGCGCAGGCCAGGAGGCTACGTAAAAAATCAGG
Organism: Algoriphagus sp. NBT04N3; assembly: GCF_019443765.1. Classification (NCBI taxonomy): domain Bacteria; kingdom Pseudomonadati; phylum Bacteroidota; class Cytophagia; order Cytophagales; family Cyclobacteriaceae; genus Algoriphagus; species Algoriphagus sp. NBT04N3. The sequence goes on along the minus strand of NZ_CP048415.1, from coordinate 4,777,624 downwards.
TCATAAGCCATTTGATCATTCAGACGGTAATTTCTTGACCAAACTGGAAACCTCAAATCATAACAGACTTGCGGGCAAATTTTCCAACCCTTCAACTCAAATATAGGTTGGCTTTTCCCTGCTGCATAATGATCATGCTCATCAGCCATTCGAAAAAGGTGTCTTTTGTCGTAATGCTTCACTGATCCATCCGGGGTAACCCAAAGCAAACGGTTATAGTAATTTCCATTTTCCTGAATAATCGCACTACCCGTTACTACTGCTTTGGTCTGAGCTGAAATTTGCTTCATCCATTTGCAGATAATCAAATTCATAGGCTCTGCCAGCTCAGGAGCATCCATACTGAAACCAGTAGGAAACATTTCCGGAAGGATAATGAGATCTACTTTTTCCTTGATACCCCATATTTTCTCCTCCAACATGGAAAGATTTGCAGTTTTATCTTTCCAGTAAAGATCCGTTTGGATAAGCGCTATTTTCAAAGAGCTGGAATGACTCATTTAAGCGGGTAAATCATTCTATAATCTGTAGATACTTTCCCTTTACTTACTTCAATCAATTTGGATTGCACCAACCTCTTTTTCAGGCCTTTTAAATAATCCACAAATAAGATGCCTTCTAAATGATCGTATTCATGCTGAATCACTCTTGCTGTCATTCCCGAAAACTCTTCCTCTTTCAGGTTCCAGTTTTCATCAAAGTACTCAATGGTTAATTTTTCAGGCCTGATGATTTCAGCTCTGACATCAGGTATACTCAAGCAACCTTCTTCAAAGCCATAATCATCTCCATACTCGTCAAGAATGATTGGATTAATAAATGCTCTGCGAATCCCCTTTTCCTCATCATTTTCATCCAGCATCAAGGAACTGTCAATTACAAAAAGTCGAACCCCTTGATTTACTTGGGGAGCTGCCAAACCTACACCATTAGCATGATCCATAGTGGCATACATATCCTCAATTAATTTCTGGATATCTTTTCCTTCTTCGATTTCTTCAGCTTCCTTTTTCAGGATAGGGTTTCCATATGCGACGATAGGATATATCATTTTCTTTCTAAATACGATTGTAAAATTATTGCTGCACTGACTTTGTCCAGATTACCTGCTTTTTCTCTTCTGTCCTTTTTTTTGCTCCCCATTGTGATCATGGATTGCATAGCCATTTTAGAAGTGAATCTCTCATCCACCAATTCAGTTTTCAAATTGGGAAATGCCTTTTCTAGCTTTTCCTTCAAAGCCAACACTTTTGGAGTCATTTCCGTTTCCATACCGTTCAATTTGGTGGGATAGCCCAATACTATTGTGCTTACTTCTTCTTTTTGAAAATAATTCTTGAGAAAATCCATGAGTCGATAGGTCTCAATCGTCTCAAGAGGATTGGCCAGCATCTGCATGGGATCTGTGACCGCTAAGCCAGTGCGCTTAGTTCCCAGATCAATGGCGATAATTCTGGGCATTAGTTGATTCGAATTTTATTGGTGATTTTTCTGACAGCTTCCTTCTCCAGTTCAATTGCTTTTGGAAATAAAAGTTCGTCTTCAATCTGTGCATGAATGACTAGTTCTTTTTCAAAATTCTGTAATTCATGATAAAGAACCTTCATGGTCAAAGGCGCATTTTCTTCCAGTGTATAGTCAGAAGTTAATTTTCTAATTCCTTCCATTTCATCATCATGAATTTCATGAGCGTCTGCCAAAAGATGAATAGGGTCCTTTTTCAATATTTTCAGTGCATCATGCAGGGCAAAATTTCCCTCTTCTACATCCTGCAATAACTCTATACGTTTGAAGAGTCTACTTTCTTCCTCATGAATATGGTGGATAAAGTCCTCCACAAACAGCGGGAACATAATCCTCAAATCATTCAGCAAAGCTTGATAGGTTTTATCAACCTGTATTCCTGAAATCAAATTGGAAAGAAAAGGGAGTTCCTGTCTAACAAAATAATAGTGCTTATTCTTCAGATAGGCTACCAGTACTTCGATGGGATTGAGATAAAGCTCCTCATTTGTAGGTTCCTTTTTAGCAGCCCAGGCCTCCAATTCAGTGATCAGCTGACCTGGTTTAACTTTATGCTTTTTGCAAACCTGCTCCAGGGAATGTGTCTCGTATTGGTAAAAACTGATTCCAAAATAATGCAGCACGGAAGCAAACACATAGTTTTCCGATACTAAATCACCTACTAAGATTTTATTGAAATCTTGCCTCGCCTGCATTTGACAAAAATAAATTATTTTAACAGAAAAATGGGGATTTAATCCGACCTTTATCTGTTCCCCTCGTATAAACATTTACTATGTTTATCCAAAACAACTTTTAAACACTGGTTGAATCCGGTAGTTTATAGGGAGAAAATAACCAACTGAAAAAGTAATATCGTGAGCGAGACAAAGAATTCAAAAGCACAGATCCGACTTCCAATTATTCTAGCTTTGGCTATATCTGCGGGAATTTGGATCGGAGCTACTTTTGCTGAACCCAAAAGCAATCAAAATGACTTAAGAGCCGCTCTTTACAAGCTTCAGGAAATCATGACCTATATCAACAGAGATTATGTGGATAGCGTCAATACCAACGAGCTCGTAGAGTATGGCATCAATAAAATGCTGGAACAGCTAGACCCCCACTCCAGCTATATTCCTGCCAGGGACGCCACCTTGGCGCAGTCCCAATTAGATGGAGAATTTGATGGGATTGGAGTGGAATTTGGGATCATCAGGGACACTATTTACGTGGTTGCCCCATTGACTGGTGGCCCTTCAGAAGCTCTTGGAATTCAATCTGGTGATCAAATCATTAAAGTAGACGGTAAAACGGTTGCAGGCACTGGAGTGACCAATCGGGATGTATTTGATTTATTGAGAGGTCCAAAAGGCTCGAAAGTGATGGTTGATATAAAAAGAAAAAATCAACCCGAGCTGATTTCCTATGAAATTACCAGAGATAAAATCCCTCAATACAGCATCAATGCTTCTTACATGGTCAATAAGGAAATCGGATATGTGAAAATTACCCGATTTGCGGCAACCACCTATGATGAGTTCAAAGAGGCAGTAGCTGATTTGAAAGGTCAGGGAATGAAAAAATTGATCATAGACCTTCAGGGAAATCCGGGAGGCTATATGGGAGCAGCCATCAATATCGCAGATGAAATTTTGGGAGATCGTGCTCTGATAGTTTCTCAGGAAGGCAAAGTTGAGCAATACAGTCAAAAGGCCTACGCCTTCAGACCGGGGATCTTCGAACAAGGTTCTGTCATTGTTTTGGTCAATGAGGGCTCAGCATCTGCTTCTGAAATTCTTGCTGGTGCGATTCAGGATAATGACAGAGGACTAATAGTGGGCAGAAGATCTTTTGGTAAAGGCTTGGTTCAAATGCCAATTGACCTTTCTGACGGAGCAGAACTCCGATTAACTATTGCTAGATACTTCACGCCTTCAGGAAGATCAATTCAAAAGCCATATGGCCCGGATTATCAAGCCTACGAAAGAGACTGGATGGAGAGATATGAGCATGGAGAATTCTTTTCAGCTGATAGTATCAAATTCAATGACAGTCTTAAATACGAAACCAAAAAAGGCAGAATAGTGTATGGAGGCGGAGGAATCATGCCTGATTACTTCGTGCCATTGGATACCACCTACAGTTCGGCTTACGTGAGTCGCTTATTTAATTCAGACTCTTCCAGAGAATTTATCCTAGACTACTCCAACAAAAACAAGGACAAGTTTACAGGAATGAGTTTGGAGGAATATTACAAAAGCTTTGAAGTTTCAGATGCTATGCTTCAGGAATTGATTAAAGTTGGAGAGAAAAACAAGGTAAAGTATGATGCCGCAGATTTCTCGAAGTCAAAAAGCTATTTAAAAACCTTGGTTAAAGCTCATTTGGGAAGACAAATTTATGATGATGATGCTTTCTACATGGTCGTAAATGATATCAATGAAGTATACCTCCAAGCAATCAAACTCTTTGATGAAGCCGAGCGAATTGCTTTGGCTAGCAATCTAAGATCAGTCAATGAAGAATAAACCCAATCCTTTCCTAATCAATCAAAAGGGCAGCTGCAGAGCTGCTCTTTTTTTTCATTAGGCAAGAAAAACTTACCTTCCTAATAATAAACCTAATTTACCCACCTATGAAAACCTTACTTTCAGTTCTATTACTAACTATGGCCAGTTCCGCATTCGCTCAAATAAAAGTTAATCATATAGCTGTTCATGTTTCCAATCTTGAAAAAAGCATGAGTTTTTACGAAACAATCTTGAACTTGGAGGAAATTGAAGAACCCTTCAAAGATGGGCTGCATGCATGGTATGATATAGGAGGTGGCGCCGCTTTACACTTAATTGAAGTTGCCAATACACCCACAGAAATTTCTAAAACAAATCATCTCTGCTTTAGCATGGATGATATGGATGCTTTCATCATTCGATTGAAAAGTAAAAATTATCCATTTGAAGATTGGCCGGGAGAGAAAGGAAAAATCACAACTCGTCCTGATGGAGTCAGACAAATTTACATCCAAGATCCTGATGGATATTGGTTGGAAATTAATGATGATTATTAAAAAGAGAGCCCCGATCACTCGGGGCTTTTTTATTTAATCCTCGTAAATCAATTGAGGCCAACTATCATTTCCCAAATTGATATCAGGGAGAATCTTGTCTGGATCAATTGTCACTTTGGTTACTTTTTTATCTGTTCGAATCAAATGATTCCAAGAATCACCTCTTTGCCAAATTTCTACTGGAAGCATTTGTCTTTCCTTGCTTCCATCTTCAAACTCAATTTCTAATAGTACAGGCATTGGAATTTCTCCTTTATTACTTAGGATAGCTAGATAATTACCACCATATGGAATGACTGCATTGATCCCTAAATCAATATTTCCATTTCCATAGAACCATCCCTTCCAATACCAGGATAAATTTTCACCCGCTACATTTTCCATATGGTTAAAAAAGTCTGAAGGCAATGGATGCTTATAAGCCCAAGTGTTAATGTAGGAGCGGAATGCATTATCAAATCGCTCAGGCCCCAAGATATATTCTCTCAGCACAATCAAACCAATTCCTGGCTTCATGTAGGCAACCATTCCCAAGTTCCCTGTATTTGCCACGTCTGGGTAAGTATCTATCCCTTCTCTGTTCTCATTTTGAAAATAATTATTGTATCTCCTAGTTTGATTCAAGTTTGAAGAGTACTCTCCTTCGTTGAAGGCTAAAGTGCTATAATGGTTGATAAAGGTATTGAAGCCTTCATCCATCCAAGCGTATCTACGCTCATTATTCCCTACAATCATCGGGAACCAATTATGTCCAAATTCATGATCAGTCACGCCCCATAAACCTTCACCTTTAGATGTATATCTACAGAAGTTCAACCCAGGGTACTCCATACCTCCAATGTCAGCCGCCACATTAGTTGCTGTCTCATAAGGAAATTCGAACCACATCTCAGAATAGTGCTCAATAGACGCTTTGGAATATTCAGTAGATCTCGACCACGCCTCTTGCCCGTCTGATTCTTTAGGATAAACTGATTGTGCTAGAATCGTTTTGCCGCTAGGCAAATTAATTTTAGCCGCATCCCAGATAAATGTTTTAGAGGTAGCAAAGGCCACATCTCTGGAATTTTTAATCTGGAAATGCCAAGTGATCATTCCATCCTGCTTAGGCCTGGTCAAGGTGGTATTTTTAATTTCATCAGGAGCAATCAGGTAAACCGTAGTATCACTTTGCATAGCTTTAGCATAGCGGTTTTGAAGCTCTTTGGACAAAACCTCCTTAGGATTCATCAATTTACCCGACCCCACTACTACATGATCATATGGTACAGTAATTTTATAATCAAAATCTCCATATTCTAGATAAAACTCTCCTGCACCTAGATAAGGCTCCACATTCCATCCTTCTACATCATCAAAGACAGCCATTTTGGGATACCATTGCGCAAAAGCATAAATCCAACCATCATTAACTTTCAATCTTCCCATTCTATCCATTCCTTTCTGTGGAACCTTGAAAGAAAAATTCATAGAAATACTCGCTTTCCCTCCTTTTGCAGGAATCGGTTCATTGAACCAAACCTGCATTCTGGTATCGGTAATGATATGCTTTGAGGAGATAGATCCTTTTGATCCTACTTTTGCCTGTACAGCAGAAATATCAAAGCCTCCATCGGTATCTCCGTTGTAGCGGTTTCCCTGAACAGGAGTAGTCAATGTCCCTCTGGAATCTGGTGTAAAGCGATTTTGCTCCAATTGCAACCAAACAAAGTCCAAGTTTTCCGGGCTATTGTTGGTGTAATTAATGGTAATTTTCCCAGTTAATACATGAGCGTTCTCATCGAGAGTTGCCTCGATTTGATAGTCGGCCTTATTCTGCCAATAGTTTTCACTGGGTTTACCGGAAGCCGTTCTGGTATAAGTACCTTTCCGGTCCATAAATTCTCCAAAATCCGCCTGATTATTATCCAAACCTTGCTGCGCATAGGTAAAATTTCCAAGCAACAAGCCTGATAATAACAGACCTGAAAATAATTTTCTGATCATATTCGATTTTTTGTTGGACTTAAAAATAAGCACTATCAGCAATTCCTCAAGCGGAATTCTTTCAAGCGGGTGAGGGATTAACGAATTTTTACAAATGCCTAAAAATTGGAATTAGGATTTTTTGAAGTCAATTTTACGCATCCTAAAATAATCACCAATGAGAATTTTGATTTTGGCAACCTTGATCAGTTTCAACCTGAATCATGCAAATGCTCAAACAGACAGTACTACCCAAAACTTAAATGAAGTTATCATTCAAGAGAACAGGATTCAAATTCCTTTCTCTAAACAAAGCAGAAATATATCTGTAATTACCAAACCCCAGATAGAGACAACTCCTGCTAGAAGCTTACAAGAAGTCTTAGCATTTGTTCCTGGAGTGGATGTGAGACAGAGAGGAGTCACAGGCGTACAGGCAGACATTGGCATTAGAGGTGGTTCATTCAACCAGACTTTGATGCTATTGAATGGAATTAAACTCACCGACCCACAAACAGGTCATCATATGATGAACATTCCTGTACCTTTAATCAATATTGACAGAGTAGAAGTATTAAAAGGTCCTGCTTCAAGGATTTTTGGGCAAAACGCCTATGCAGGTGCGATCAATATTATCACAGAGCTTTCAGATCAAAAAAACCTAAGGGTTCAAGGATATGCCGGTGATTTTGGAATGAAAGGGCTGAATTTTGCTGGTTCTTTGCCAAGTGGAAAGTACAAACAAAACCTTTCAATTTCCTACGATGACTCCAATGGTCACTGGTACAATTCAGACTATCAGGTTAGCAATATTTTCTACGAAGGAGGTTTGGATTTAAATGACCATCATTCTCTCCGAGGCATGATTGCTTATACTGACAGAAGTTTTGGAGCGAACGGCTTTTATACAAGTGCATTCCCAGATCAGTGGGAAAGTCTGCAAACTACTTTAGGGGCACTGAGCCACACTTATACCCAAAACAGATTTAAGTTAAATAGTCGTGCCTATTGGAGGAGAAACAAAGATGAATACCGATTGAGAAGAAATGAACCTTCTTTCTATCAAAACTTTCATACTTCAGACATCTATGCTCTTGAATTGAATGGTAGCTATGAAAGCAAAATAGGAACAACAGGATTTGGAGCTGAGGTTAGGCAGGAAAAAATTGAAAGTAATAATCTTGGAAACCATGAACGGGTTTTGGCTGGTTTATTTTTGGAACATTTGATCCAATTGGGTTCAAAAACGGATCTAAGAGCCGGCGTGTATAGCAACTACTATAATGATTATGGTTGGAAGCATTTTCCCGGCTTAGAGTTAGGCTTCCAAGCAACCGAGGAAATTCGATTGTATTCCGGATATGGAAAAAGCTTTAGAATCCCCACCTATACAGATTTGTATTATGTAGGGCCAACTAATATTGGAAATCCAGACTTACAACCTGAGCAAGCTCAAAACTTTGAAGTTGGTGCAAAGTGGACAAAGGCTGGATTATTTGCCGAGTTGGTCTATTTCAATAGAAACACAGACAACTTGATTGAATGGGTACGCCCTGATGCAAACACTCCTTGGCAGCCACAAAACTTCAACGAGGTCAGTTTTAATGGGATTGAAGCAGCTTTTACTTACAGATGGCAAAGAAGAAGTTCTATGCTACAAATAAAAGAATTGATGCTATCCTATAATTATATAGATGCTAGTTTAGTAAATCAGCCGGGAGTGGAAACCAGATATGCATTTACTGCCTTGAGAAATCAGATGATTGGGGGCTTTTTGGTGGGACTAGGCTCTAAGATTGAACTGAATACTAAGATGAGATATGTAGAAAGAATCAGTCAAGACCCTTATTTCTTGTTAGACATGAGATTGGATTACAACAGAATAGGGAAATTGGGCTTTTTTGCGGAAGTCTCCAATATGACTAATACTGACTATATTGAAGCAGGAACTGTTCAGATGCCTGGACGCTGGTTGAGAGCTGGGTTTATGATAAACCTTGATTAAAAAATTTAGAGTATTCTGCATTTGGGATTTCAAAACTTCGCTTATCGAGATTTGAAATCCCAAATTTTTATTTTGTGATCATTGAGCTTAATCGTCAATATTTTTGAAAAAATTAAATAATTAGGGTTGAAGTGCTAATCTACTTTAATACACAACGCCCTGATGATTGGTGAGGTGTTTTTGGACCATTTCACCTAAATCCTCGCAAGTATGGCCCACATAAAACTTATCGAGCTGAGTAGAATATAATATGTAAAAGCAGCAAGGCATAAAACAGTAAAGCTCCAGTTTGCACTGAGGCTAATGTGGGAGCTGAGTCCCGAAAGTTTTCGGGAGAACCCCGACCCTCCCGATTGTATCGGGATGCGCTGAACCAACTGAGCTATGATTTAGCATTCTATTAATTCTTTGATTCTTTTTTTACTTTTCCAGCTTTTTACCTGTCTTTCTCTTGAAAATGCCTCTTTTTTATCATTGTATTCCTCAAAGTATACCAATTCCCAATCCTTAACTTTTGAAGTAAATCACTGATGATTGTTGAGGTGTTTTCAGATTCTTTCAACTAAATCCTCGCAAGTATGGCCCACATAAAACTTATCGAGCTTAGTAGAATATAATATGTAAAAGTAGCAAGACATAAAACAATAAAGCCCCAGTTTGCACTGAGGCTGATGTGGGAGCTGAGTCCCGAAAGCTTTCGGGAGAACCCCTGACCCTCCCGATTGTATCGGGATGCGCTGAACCAACTGAGCTATGATTTAGATTCTATTAATTCTTTGATTCTTTTTTTACTTTTCCAGCTTTTCACCTGTCTTTCTCTTGAAAATGCCTCTTTTTTATCATTGTATTCCTCAAAGTATACCAATTCCCAATCCTTAGCTTTTGAGGTAAATCCCTGATGATTGGTGAGGTGTTTTCGGACCCTTTCACCTAAATCCTCGCAAGTATGGCCCACATAAAACTTATCGAGCTTAGTAGAATATAATATGTAAAAGTAGCATGGCATAAAACAATAAAGCCCCAGTTTGCACTGAGGCTGATGTGGGAGCTGAGGGATTCGAACCCCCGACCCTCTGCTTGTAAGGCAGATGCTCTGAACCAACTGAGCTAAGCTCCCATTTATCTAATACTACCTTTGGCTCCTTTAGACTCTCTCAATATTCCTGAGACCCCCAACTCTCCCGATTGTATCGGGATGCTCTGAACCAACTGAGCTAAGCTCCCATTTATCTAATACTACCTTTGGCTCCTTTAGACTCTCTCAATATTCCTGAGACCCCCAACTCTCCCGATTGTATCGGGATGCTCTGAACCAACTGAGCTAGCTCCCATTTATCTAATACTACCTTTGGCTCCTTTAGACTCTCTCAATATTCCTGAGACCCCCGACTCTCCCGATTGTATCGGGATGCTCTGAACCAACTGAGCTAAGCTCCCATTTATCTAATACTACCTTTGGCTCCTTTAGACTCTCTCAATATTCCTGAGACCCCCAACTCTCCCGATTGTATCGGGATGCTCTGAACCAACTGAGCTAAACTCCCTAAAATGGAAATAACAAAATTAATGTGGGAGCTGAGGGATTCGAACCCCCGACCCTCTGCTTGTAAGGCAGATGCTCTGAACCAACTGAGCTAAGCTCCCATTTTATTGTCTCTTTCCTTCCGAAAGGGAATGCAAAGGTAATTTCTATTTTCAAATCCCCAAATATTTTGATAAGCAAAAAACTTAATCTTCTGAAAATGAGATAAAATATTTTTCATTGGACCTTCCTTCCTTCATAATTTCTCAATCTTTAACCTAAGCCTTATCAATTCCTGGAAATTTTTAAGAAAAGAAATAGGCTCCTTGGTTTTTCAAACAATTTCCTTATTATATAGTTATATAGATAAAGTTTTATTTTAAAAGTTTCTATCATGATTCCGAAAAAATCCTCTTCCCAGATAAAAAATGAAGATCAGTATGAAGCACTTCGAGATAAAGGTATGAGTAAACAAAAAGCAGCTCGGATTGCAAATACCCCAAAAGAGGAAATGGATTTCAACAGTAAGCCTTATGAATCCAGAACCAAAAAAGAGCTTTACCAAAAAGCCCAAGAAATAGGAATCAAAGGTCGAAGCAAAATGTCCAAAAAGGAATTGATAGAAGCTTTGAGATCAAATTAATTTTTAACCTTAAAAAAAATACTATGGAAAATCAAACTAAGAATATTGCCATTTTAACAGAAACTGGATTTGAAGAAATTGAATTAACAAGTCCAAAAAAAGCCCTAGAAAATGCCGGGTTTAATGTTCACGTTATCTCCCCACAATCCAAAATCAAAAGTTGGAACAATGGAAATTGGAATATGGAGTTAAATGCAGATAAACTTTTATCAGATGCGGATCCTTCCGAATATGATGGACTTATGATTCCTGGAGGGGTATTGAACCCAGATAAATTAAGAAGAAATGAAAATGCAATAGATTTTATAAATCAATTTTTCGAATCAGGAAAACCCATCGCAAGTATTTGTCATGGCCCTCAGGTTTTAATCGAAAGTGGAGCTCTGCAAGGTCGAAGAATGACCAGCTTCCCAAGTATCAAAACCGATCTGAAAAATGCTGGAGTAAGGTGGGAAAACCGAGAAGTGGTAACAGATCAGGGCTTAGTTACAAGTAGGAATCCAGACGATTTGAACGCCTTCAACAAAAAAATGATTGAAGAATTTCGTGAAGGTATTCATACCAAAAACAAAACAATCTAATTCAAAAAAAAGGCTGTCGAAAACTCGACAGCCTTTTCTATTTCAATTATATATCAAACTTAATCCCTTGCGCCAAAGGCAATGCAGTGGAATAATTAATCGTATTAGTTTGTCTTCTCATATATGCCTTCCAAGCATCCGAACCAGACTCTCGTCCTCCACCGGTTTCTTTTTCTCCTCCAAAAGCACCTCCAATTTCAGCACCTGATGTTCCGATGTTGACGTTTGCAATTCCGCAATCAGAACCTGCCGCTGACAAAAATGCTTCAGCCTCTCTCATATTCGTAGTCATAATTGCAGAAGAAAGTCCCTGAGGAACTCCATTTTGAATGGCTATAGCCTCAGCTAAAGTCTTATACTTGATCAAATACAAGATTGGTGCAAATGTTTCATGCTGCACAATTTCAAAATGGTTTTCCGCTTCATAAATGGCCGGCTTGACATAGCATCCAGACTCATAGCCCTCACCTATTAAAACTCCTCCTTCAACAACTGCTTTACCTCCCTCCTCTTTTACTTTTTGGAGAGCGTGCTCATACATTTTAACAGCATCCTGATCTATCAGAGGCCCGACATGATTTTTTTCGTCCAGAGGGTTCCCTATCACCAATTTGCTATATGCCGATGCAAGACGCTCTTTAATCGAATCAAAAACAGATTCATGAATAATTAATCTACGAGTACTAGTACATCTTTGTCCTGCTGTGCCTACAGCTCCAAAGAGTGCTCCTCTGATCGCTATATCCATATCCGCATCTTCTGTGATGATTATGGCATTGTTCCCGCCAAGCTCAAGCAAAGATCTTCCCAATCGCTCTCCAACTGCTTTACCTACCAATTTCCCCATTCTGGTAGACCCAGTGGCAGAAACTAAAGGGATTCTGGAGTCATGGGAGAGCAATTCCCCCACTTTATAATCTCCTACAATCAAAGAAGAAATCCCCTCAGGCATTCCATGTTTTCTGAATATTTTTCCAACTATCAACTGACAGGCAATTCCGGAAAGTGGCGCCTTTTCTGAAGGTTTCCATACGGTCACATCCCCACAAACCCAAGCCAAAGCCGTATTCCAAGACCAAACAGCTACAGGGAAATTAAATGCCGAGATAATTCCCACAATCCCTAAAGGATGCCATTGTTCATACATTCTGTGGCCAGGCCTTTCGGAATGCATCGTTAAGCCATACAATTGGCGGGATAGACCCACAGCAAAATCACAGATATCAATCATTTCCTGCACTTCTCCCAAACCTTCTTGATAGGATTTTCCCATTTCGTAGGAAACCAATTTCCCAAGATCAGCTTTTACTTCTCTCAGCGCATTTCCAATTTCCCGAACGATTTCCCCTCTTTGAGGGGCCGGAATAAGACGCCATTTTTCAAAGGCAACCTGAGCAGTTGTTATTACTTTCTCGTAAGTTTCCTCATCTGTCACCTGTACCTTTCCGATTAAAGTACCATCAGCAGGAGAAATAGAGGCGATATATTCTTTTCCGGAATCCATCCAGTTTTCACCGGTAGAAGAGCCCAAATTTTCTGATTTAATACCCAGTCTTGCTAGGGATTCGGCTATACCAAACTGCTTACTCATACATTTAGAATTTTAGGAATACCTTCAAAGCTAAAATAAAAGGAACCTTAGCCCAAGAATTCGATCAATCTTTCTTTATTAAACGCAATGGATTGATTTTGGAAAAGCCACGCTTAAAACCTTCTCCAGGCTGAAATTTGTAGATAAAATTTATCCTATAATTCCCGGTCTCTTTGCTTAAATCAAAATTATCCAGGCGAACCATCTGATTGTTTTTCAGGACATAATTTGCATTGATAGAAAACTTTCTGGAATTGTACCCAAAAAAGCCTCTTAAGAAATAAGTGGGTACTATGCCCCATTGATCTAAATCAGAGGATTCATTCCATTGCGTGTAAGCCAGGCTTAGATTTCCAGAAAATACTCCTGTAAGAAAAAAACCTCCTCCGAAAACTACTGTACCTGCGAATCCCGCATTAGGACCAACCTGAAAAGATCGGTTACTGGAAAAATTACTTTCTCTTTGGTTTTCGAAAGCCGGCAAAAGCAATGAATCCCCTTTGATTGATCCACCATAAACCTCAAACCCTACAAAAGGTGAGAAGGCTGATCTCTTTTGAATAAATGACTGGTTAAATGCAGCCATCAAAGAGAGCTGTTCCCCATTAAATAAGTAATTAAAATTTAAACCCAATTTCCGCAACTTGATATCTTCGCGGAGATAAGGTGAATCAGAATTAGAAAGAAAATCTGACGGGATACTATATCCATTGTAAAACTGTCCAAATACATCTATGATCATGTTTTTTGGATAAAGATGTGCCTGTAAATCCAGGTACAATGGCCAATCTTGTTGCCTGTCTGGATTGAGAAAGCCTACTGGCATAGCTAGATTTAAAGTAAGCTTTTGATAAGTAAAGCCTATACCCAAATTATTTCCTGAATTAGGCTGAAATCGATAAGTATTTCCATCCGCAGTCTTTTGGATCAGGTCAGTATATTTTTTTGAGAAATAAAATCGAAGACTGAAAAGCTCAGGAGTCTCCTCAACATAATTAGAGTCCAATTCAAATTTTTGCCCATAAATGGGATCAAATACCAATATACTGAAAACAATAAGTGGGAGGAAGATTCGCCGAAAAGCCATTTTTATTCATCTTGATAATTTCAAAATATCCAAAAAAAAATCCGGATCGCAAGGACCCGGATTTCTTTAGAAAACTGTTAGAGTTCGAAAATTGAGGCGATAAAACCTCGTGATTTAAAAAGAATAGTTGACAAAAGTTGTTTAATCACCGGAATAAAGTTAAGAATAGGATTTAATTATCCAAATTAAAATTTGCATTTATTGCATAATCTAATTCATAATTAGCACTAGTCAATAAATTTCAAAATTTTTGGGTTCAATTTATAGAGTTTGAAATAGACTTTCTTTGAGTTAGTTTGCAGAATTATGGATTCCGATATGCCTTTAGTCTCTGTAGTAATCCCCTGCTACAATCAAGCCTCTTTTTTGAAAGAAACCATTGAGTCAGTCCTGAAATCAACCTATCCTAAGATTGAAATAATCATAGTGAATGATGGAAGTACCGACCATAGTCTGCAAGTTGCCCTCAAAGCAGCTTCTACCAATCAGCAAATCGATGTGATTGACCAAGAAAATTCGGGAGTAGCTGCTGCTAGAAATAATGGTATTCAAAAAGCAAAAGGAGAGTTGATTTTACCGCTGGATGGAGATGATCTTATTGCTGAAGATTATATAGAAAAATCCGTCGAGCAGTTTCAAAAAGATCCAGAGGTAAAAGTGGTTTATGCCCAAGCTGTGAAATTCAATGAGCAAGGGACTAAGCCCTGGAATCTCAAAAAATTCAGCAGAAATGCATTGGCAAGAGATAACATGATCTATGTTTCCGGTCTATTCAGAAAATCAGATTGGGAGGATTGCGGTGGCTTTTCTGAAGATATGAAAATGGGAAGGGAAGACTGGGAATTTTGGATCAAAATGCTCAAAAATGGAGGAAAAGTGGTTCAATTACCTTTTGTGGGATTTTTTTACAGGCTTAGTCCAAATAGCAAGCGAAAAAGAACTGGTACCAACGAAATGAAAAAAAAGCGCATCGCTTATTTAAATTCTAAACACAGCGATTTCTTCGAGAAAGAATTAAACGGGCCTCTTAGATTTCAAAGAACCTGGAGTAAACCTTACAATACGCTGTTAAAATGGGTAAATAATTTTTTTTCTTGACTCTTTAATTTCTTTATCAAAAACCTTCAATTACTTAAATGAAAAACTCTTTAAAGAACAAAGCAAAGCAATTCTGGAAGGATTTCAGGTTTAACCTGAGCGCCACCGAAAACCCGCTTTTTATGAATTTTTATAAGCATCTCTATCAACCAAAAAAAGGGAGCATTGCTGAATTTTTATCGGAATACTCTTTGAGTAAGCAAGGTGACTTTCATGTGATTCAAATAGGGGCCAATGACGGAATAACGAATGACCCGATCCATAAATTTATTAAAAGAGATAGATGGAAGGGAGTTTTATTAGAGCCGCAACCAGATGTTTACAGGAATTATCTCTCGAAAATTTATGTCAAAAACAAAGGCCTGCATACGCTCTGCGCTGCAATTGGAGAAAAGGATGGTAAGCAGAAACTTTATAAAATTGGATTTAGCACCATGAGATGGGCCACGGGACTTGCTTCATTTTCTTTGGAAAAGCTAAAGGAAAACTTTGCATCAGGGGTAGTACAGAAAAACTGCGATCGGTTTGGAATAGAGATTCCAGAAGATCCTGAGAAGCAAATCACTTCCGAAGAAGTCGAAGTGATAAGTCCTGTTACTTTATTGGAAAAATTTAAAATCCCGAAAATCAATCTTCTCCAAATTGATGCAGAAGGTTATGACCTAGAGGTGATTAAAATTTTTGAAATTGAAAAAACTCAACCCGAAGCTATCATTTTCGAAAATGTGAACTTACCAGAAGATGAATTAAAAGCCTGTCTTCAACTTTTGAAAAACAACAACTATCTATTGAAAAAATTCGGGAGAGATACCTTAGCCCTTCATTCCTCCAATACTGAAATGGCACATTTGGTGTTGAGTTCGAATTAAATCTTATCCAATCCCTTCCAGTATTTTAAAAAGTAGTATTTCAAAGGGTTCTTATATTTCAACTGCTTCCAAGGTCTACTTCCATGTGGCCTGTGCCATACCGGTGCATCCATAAGCACGAAATTCTCAAATCCACAATCTAAGGCTTTTGTAGAAATGAATGTGTCGTACCAATCCTTGGCATCATCCAGTCCGGTAAAATCATAAGCCTTCAGAAATGGAAGAGAAAATAGTGTACAGCAGAAACTCAAACTCCGTTTTGTATTGATCTCAGTCTCTTTTCTTCCTTTGAATTTCAAGTAAGGAAAATTGACAACTCCTGCTTCATCAACAGTAACAGCCCCAGTCAAGCCAGAGCCTGAATGGGATTTTTGATGCGCTAAAAGTTTACTTATCGTATCCGCCTTCACCACCACATCCGATTCGACCACCAAAAGTGGCAAGCCCAATTCCAAAGCTTTCTTCTGAGAAGTCTGAAGTACCAGTTTATAATTTGGAGAAGGGTGATCTGTGATTTCTTCTAAGTGAATCAATTCATAGCCGATTTCAGCTTTCTTTTTCTCTAATTCCACTTTTGTCTCTTCTGTGCTAAAATCATTAAAAATGATATGATGCACTTCAACATCAGAATTGGAAATAGCTCTAGCTGTGTCCAATGTGGTTTCTATGGAGTTTTTAACCGGCGTTATTACTAAGACTTCTGCCATGAATCGATTTTTGAACAAAAGTAAACCATTCTTGTGGGCAAAAAAATAACCCCGACTTTCGCCGGGGCTGTATAGTTAGGCTAACTCAGCCAATGCTTTTTTAATTCTTTTCATTGCTTCTTTGAGCTCATCTTCTGAAGCAGCATAACTCAAGCGAACGCAATTAGGAGCTCCAAATGCACCTCCTGTCACTAAAGAAACGTGAGCAACATCCAATAAATAAAGACATAAATCATCAGCATCTTTGATGGAATGCCCATGAGCCGACTTCCCAAAGTATGCTGTCACATCCGGAAAGAAATAAAATGCGCCCTCTGGAATATGAGTTTTGATACCCGGAATTTCTTTCAGTAGGTCCAATACAATTTGTCTTCTGTTGAAATATGCTTCCGCCATATCCTTAGAAGGAGTCTGATCACCGGCAATGGCGGCCAAGGCTGCTCTTTGAGCAATTCCTGTTCCCCCTGAGGTAAATTGTCCTTGGATTTTTTCCACAGCTTTTGCTATCTCTACAGGAGCACAGATATACCCTACTCTCCATCCAGTCATGGCATAGCCCTTAGAGAATCCATTGACCGTAATGGTTCTTTCAAACATGCCAGGAAGAGATGCAATGCTGAAATTTTTTCCTGTGAAATTGATCAATTCATAAATCTCATCTGCAATCACCATCAAGTTTGGCTTCTTTTTGATCACTGCTGCTATAGCTTCCAATTCCGTTTGGCTAAATACCGAACCGGTAGGATTACAAGGAGAAGAGTAAATAACTGCCTTGGTTTTATCTGTCAATGCATCTTCCAATTGAGCTGCTGTAGCTTTGAAATTATTTCCTAAAGTACCCTCAATCAAAATAGGAACTCCTCCCGCTAGCTTTATGATTTCAGCATAACTCACCCAATACGGAGAAAAAATAACTACCTCATCTCCTTCATTCAACAAACACATGAAGGTATTGGCAATGGAATGCTTTGCTCCTGTAGAAACTACAATATTCTCCGCTTTAGCTTCTGAGATATTATTTTCATCTCTCAACTTTTTAGCCAGAGCCTCTCTCAGATCCTGATACCCAGCTACAGGAGGATAAGAAAAGTACTTTCCTTCGTCAATAGCTGATTTAGCTGCTTCCTGAATGTGTTTGGGAGTCTTGAAATCCGGCTCGCCGAGACTCAATCCAATAATGTCAATTCCCTGGGATTTCAGCTCTCTTGCTTTTTTTGCCATAGCAAGGGTTGCTGACTCCTCCATATTCAAGATGCGATCTGATAGAATAGAATTCATTTTTACAGTAGGTTTTTTACAAATTCCTCAAAAATAGGCAGAAGATTATTAATTCTAAACAAAGAAGCTGATTTGATGATGAATTGCTTTTATGAAAGTACCATATTGATGACAGGAATATCCAGCGTCATTCAGATTGCTTGCAAAAAACTGATAATAATCGTTTGAAATGTTATTTTTGAATAAAATACTCAGAGCGGATTTCCGTTTTTTATTACATGAATAGAATTTATTCCATTCTTCTTTTAACCCTGTTTTTTCAGTCAGCTCTTTTTGCCCAAAGCAAGGAGAAAAAAACCGATCCTGATTCTACAGGAGTAGTAAACTCTTCCCTTTTACCGACCACCATGCCTCTTCTGCTTTTTGATGATTC
This sequence comes from Algoriphagus sp. NBT04N3, assembly GCF_019443765.1. Classification (NCBI taxonomy): domain Bacteria; kingdom Pseudomonadati; phylum Bacteroidota; class Cytophagia; order Cytophagales; family Cyclobacteriaceae; genus Algoriphagus; species Algoriphagus sp. NBT04N3. The sequence continues at coordinate 4,759,332 of NZ_CP048415.1, read as the reverse complement.
TAAAGAAAAAGAAGAGAAAAAAGAAAAAAAGAAGAAGGCCCGTAAAAACATCTGGTTTGGAATAAAAACTCAAAAAGGCTTCATCCGAAATAATATTCGGGGACAGCAGATTTATGAGTTCTTCAATTACACGGATTTGGAAAGAAAATTAGATCCTTATATTCGTGATGTTTACTGGTTTGACCCTAAAGATCGCGGTATCAAAAAAGAAGGTTTCGCCAAAGGCAAGGGTTACTTATTGCATGGACCTTACGAAAGAAGAGTCAATGATGTAGTGGTTGAAAGCGGGATGTATTATTATGGTACCAAGCATAAAACCTGGATGCTTTTTGATAGTAAAAATGTCCTTCAGGACAAAGACCACTTTACAGAAGGCTGGCCAAGAGAATCCAAAATCACTTATTATAACAGAAGCACCCAAACCGTAGAGGAAATCACTCCAATCCAATACGGACTGGAAGAGGGGAATTACTTCTATTTTTATGAAGACCGACAAATCGCCGTCACAGGAGAATTCCAATATGGTGAGAAAGTTGGCTTATGGACTGAATATTGGGACACCAACAATAGTAAAACCATCCGAAAAAGGGAGATTCAATATCCAGAAACTCCTTTTGCTGACAATTTCAAACCCTACATTCGAGCAGAGTGGGACAAGGATGGAAATCTCGTTTACAGAAACCCGAGAGCTATCAATAATTAATAGAAGGCATCCTCAAATTGACGGAAATTGATGTTTCCACTTTTATCCTTGTAAACAGCCACTATATCAAAGCGAATATCCTTATGCCAGTCTTTTTCATGGACATAAGCATCTGCTGCTTTGACCAGCAACTTCTTTTTGGTAAAATCCACAAACTCTTCTGCAAAGCCAAAACCAGTCCCTGAACGAAACTTCACCTCCACAAAAATCAAAATCCCCCTGAATTTCATGATTAGGTCGATTTCGGCATGTTTAAAGCGGTAATTTTTGTCCATTAACTCATAGCCTTTCCCAATTAACCATTCGGCAGCAAGCTCCTCGGCCATTTTGCCTTTATCATTATGCTCAGCCATCTTATATAATTGCTTAATTTTGAAAAATCGAAGAACGAATTCAACTCATTGGCGGTTGAATAAAAATCCATTTGGAGACTTGAATGAACGAAGTAATTAATAAAAAGGTTGAGTTCCGCGATTTAGGCTTGATGGATTATCAGCATGCCTGGGATTACCAAGAAGAGCTTTTTGCTAAGACTGTTGCCCGGAAAATCCGGAATAGAAACCTCCCGATTGCTGAACAGGAAGCAACCGACAACTACCTCCTTTTTGTAGAGCATCCGCATGTCTACACTCTAGGAAAAAGCGGCAAAGAAGAAAACCTATTATTGGATGAAGCGGGATTGAAAAGCCATCATGCCACCTACTATAAAATCAACCGAGGCGGAGACATTACTTATCATGGACCGGGACAGTTGGTTGGGTATCCCCTATTGGATTTGGACAACTTTTTTACGGATATCCATAAGTACCTCCGTTTGTTAGAAGAAGCAATTATTTTGACTTTGGCTGAATATGGGATTGAAGCGGGGAGAATAGAAGGCCTCACTGGAGTTTGGTTAGACCATATTGCACAAAAAAACCCAAGAAAGATATGTGCTATGGGAGTAAAATCCAGCAGATGGGTCACTATGCACGGATTCGCCTTTAACATCAATGCTGATCTCAGTTATTTTGGACACATCATCCCTTGCGGGATTGACGATAAAGCAGTCACATCTCTTAACAAGGAATTAGGAAAGCCAATTCCTATGGAGCAAGTAAAAGAAAAAGTTAAAAGGCATCTCAGTCAGCTTTTTGAGATGGACTTATTCGAAAAATGAATTAGCGGAAAAGGATTTCCTCTTTGGAAGAAGAGCAATTACCTCATTTCCCCAAGCCATTGAAAATTTATACAGATGAAAAAAGATATTGACTTTTCTCCGGTAACTGGAGTCAAACTAGCTATCGCAAAAGAAGAAACAGCAAGTGGAACTGAGTGGGGAGTTTATATCATTAACCTCAACCTAATCGAACTCAACACCGTCATGATTACTTCTAAAGGATATGGGGAAATTGACGGAGAGCAAAAAAAGACCTCAATTTTGAGACATATGATCAAAGAATTAGGACCAGAATGTGTGGCTAAGATTGAGCCGATAGACCCACAGGTTTTTGCTCTGACCAATGAGTTTTGGGTAAGCTACTATATTCTTGACCAGATATTTGACAAAAAGTTTATATTTACTCCAGGCAGTTTTGACCCCTCACTGCAGCGCATGATCCCCGAATTAGGTTTGGAAGGGGTTTTACATAGTTAGAATAAAGTATGGCTGATTTTTTTGAGCAATTAGGCGACATATTGTTTTTAGATATTGAAACCGCCTCTCTGACCGAGAAATTTGAAGATCTTGGGGAACGGTTGCAAGAGGAGTGGGTCAAAAAGGAAAAACTCATCAAGAATACTGATCACGGCAAAATAGAACCAGGTTCTTTGTATTTTGACAGAGCAGGGATTCATGCGGAATTTGGTCAAGTAGTCTGTGTTGGTGTGGGTTATTTCCAGTGGAAAAAGAAGGACAAAAAACTGATTTTTCGTTCCAAAGTTTTTTCAGATCCCGATGAAAGGGAACTTCTTGTTGACTTTTCTAGCTTATTAGAGAAGAAAAAATGGATTCTTTGCGCACACAATGGGAAAGAGTTTGATTTTCCCTATCTATCCAGGCGAATGCTGATTCAGGGAGTTCCGCTTCCTGAGCCTTTACAGATTGCAGGCAAAAGACCATGGGAAATTCGTCACCTCGACACCATGGAGCTGTGGAAGTTTGGCGATTACAAGTACTACACCCGACTTGAGTTACTAGCTTCTGTTTTTGGAATACCTTCTTCCAAGGAAGATTTGGATGGAAGTGAAGTCAATGCCACTTTTCATTTGGAGAAAAACCTGGAAAAAATCAAAAAATATTGTCTAAGAGATGTAGAGGTCACGGCAAGAGTTTACCTTGCTATGAATCCACAGATTGACGAAATGAACCTTGAAGTTGTCCAACTGGACGATTTAAAAAAAGAACATAAAAAATAGGGTGTATTTCTTTTTACCTTAACCAAAACAAACACCCAAAACATGGGAAGAAAATCAAATAGAAAAAGTTCTAACAAGCAAAACGGAGGAAAGAAAACGGATGCCGCTTCATTGGCCCGTAGAATTCTCCAATTTTTAGATGCGAATTATGGGCAGGAATTCAATGCCAAACAGATTATCAAAAAACTGGATATAAGAGACTCTCTTACTAAAGGTGGAGTGGAGCCAGTTCTTCATAAACTCGTGGAAAACGGGTCAGTCTCTAAAAGTCCGAGAAACTATTTTTCATCTACTCAAGACCCGGATTTCATAGAAGGAACTGTAGATTTTGTAAATCCTAGGTTTGCTTTTGTAATCCCCGATAATCCGGAAAAAGTAGATGGAGACATTCTTGTCAAAGAAGCCGACCTCAAGCAAGCCTTAGATGGCGACAAAGTCAGAGTGATGGTATATCCTCTAAAGGGAAAAACTGGAAGGACTGAAGGAAAGGTGTTGGAGATTCTCGAAAGAGACAGAGATGAATTCGTCGGAAGAGTAGAAATTTCTCCACGATTTGCATTTGTGGTGCCTGATTTTAAAAAAATGCACAAAGACATCTTTGTTCACAGAGGTGATCTAATGGGTGCTGAGCATAATGAAAAGGTCATTGTCAAAATGACTGAATGGAGAGAAGGAGATAAAAATCCTACCGGAAAAGTCATCAGAGTGCTCGGCAAAGCGGGTGTGCATGAAGTAGAAATCCACTCCATTATGGCAGAGTTTGGGTTGCCATTTGAATACCCTCAAGAGGCAGATCAAGAAGCAAACGCAATTCCTGAAAAAATCACTTCCAAAGAAATTAAAGCAAGAAGGGATTTCAGAGACGTGACCACTTTCACTATTGATCCGGCAGACGCCAAGGATTTTGATGATGCCATTTCTTATAGAAAATTAGAAAATGGAAACCTGGAAGTTGGAGTCCATATCGCAGATGTTACCCATTATGTGAAGCCTAAAACAGCTTTGGAAAAAGAAGCTTATGACCGAGCTACATCGGTTTACTTGGTAGATAGAACCATCCCAATGCTTCCTGAAAGGCTAAGCAATGGTCTTTGTTCGCTTAGACCTCATGAAGATAAATTAACCTTTGCCTGTGTGTTTGAAATGGACTCCAATGCCAATGTGCTGAATCATTGGATTGGAAGAACTATCATTCATTCAGACCGAAGATTCGCCTATGAAGAGGCACAAGAGAACATAGATAATCAATCCGGAGACTTCTTTCAGGAGTTAACGCTGTTGAATGACCTTGCAAAGCAGGTACGAAAAAGAAGGTTCCAACATGGTGCTGTCAATTTCGAAACTGTGGAGGTCAAGTTCAAATTGGATGAAAAAGGCACTCCACTCGGATTGATGATTAAAGAGCGAAAAGACATCCACAAAATGATTGAGGAGTTCATGCTCTTGGCAAACAAATACGTTGCTGAGTTTATCTTCAAAAAGAGAAGTGGTGCAGACACCTTCGTATACAGAACCCACGATTCTCCAGACATGGAGAAGCTGGAAATATTTTCAGGTTTTGCCAAGCGTTTTGGTCATCAAATGGACTTGGATAACGAAAAGAAAATTTCTTCCGCTCTCAATAAATTAATGGATGAAATCCAAGGCAAGCCGGAGCAAAATGTATTAGAGCAACTTGCTATCCGAAGTATGGCTAAGGCTAAATACACCACTGAGCCCAAAGGTCATTTTGGTTTGGCTTTTCCACATTACACCCACTTTACCTCCCCAATCCGTCGATATCCTGACATGATGGTGCATCGACTTTTGGAACACTATCTGGATGGAGGCAAATCACCAGACGCAGAAGCCTGGGAACAAAAATGCGTACACTCTTCCGAACGGGAAAAGCGTGCAGCTGATGCAGAAAGAGCTTCTATCAAGTACAAGCAGGTAGAATATATGGCTCTGGCTGAAGAGAAAGATTATGACGGAATCGTCTCTGGGGTGACTGAATGGGGAGTCTTTGTAGAAATCACTGAAACCAAGTGCGAGGGAATGATCCGAGTACAGGATATGGACGATGATTACTATGATTTCGACCAGAAAAACATGCGACTTATTGGGTCGAGAACAAAAAAAATGATCACTTTGGGTGACAAAGTGAAGGTCCGCGTAGTTAATACCGATATTGACCGAAGAACCATCGATTTGGAATTTGCAAACAATGACGAAAGAAAGCCTCGCGCACGCGCTTTTAGATAAATTAGAGTCCTTTATCAGGGAACAAAACTTTGGAGAAGATCCCAAGGAACTTTACGAACCGATCACCTATATTCTCAGCTTGGGAGGAAAAAGAATAAGGCCTCTTTTGAGCTTGCTGGCCTATGGACTTTATAAAAAAGATCCTAAAACCATTCTGAGCCAAGCGAGTGCTGTCGAGGTGTTCCATAATTTCACCCTGATGCATGATGATATCATGGATCAGGCCCCATTGAGAAGAGGAAAAGCTACTGTTCATGAAAAATGGAATGAGAATGTAGCTATTCTTTCCGGGGATGTCATGTTGGTACGAGCCTATGATTTATTGCTTCCTACGCCTCATACCCTTCTTCCCAAAGTCATTCGTCTCTTCAATAAAACCGCTGCAGAAGTATGCGAAGGGCAGCAGCATGATATGAATTTCGAAAGCAGGGAAGAAGTTCATGAGGATGAGTATGTCAATATGATTCGGTTAAAAACTGCTGTTTTGCTAGGCTTCGCTTTAGAATTGGGTGCAATCCTAGCAGAGGCATCCGAAGAAGACTGCCAAAAAATTTACAATTTTGGGGTAAATATCGGTATAGGCTTTCAGCTTAAAGACGACCTCTTGGATGTATTTGCAGACCAAGCAAAATTCGGCAAGCAAGTGGGCGGCGACATCATTTCAAACAAGAAAACATACCTCCTTATCAAAGCGCTGGAACTTGCCCAAGGAGATGATAAAGAATTGCTTAATTTTTGGTTAACACAAAGTGAATTTGACAAGGAAGAAAAAGTTCAAGCTATCAAGGGACTCTATGAGAAATTAGGAATCCGAAAAAAGGCGGAGGACAAAATGAATCATTATTTCTCAGAAGGCTTCCGGCAGTTGGATACGCTTCATTTTAAAAATGAGGATTTTTATCAAAACCTCAGAAAAATCACTGAAGACCTGATTCACAGGGAAAAGTAATATGGAACTTTCGATCACTGTAATCCTGATTATTATCACAGTAATCAGCAGCTTTTACGGATTCAATAATCACAGCTTCATCGAAAGGTGGATGTTTACTCCCTACAAAATCAAACATCAAAAGCAGTGGGATAGATTTATTCTTTCTGGTTTTATCCATAAGGATTATATCCATCTCCTCTTTAATATGTTTACTTTCTACTTTTTTGGGAGAGTAGTAGAACAGTTTTTAGCATACCAACTTGGGAGCAGTCTCGGAGGTGTTGTATTTGTTCTGTTTTATATTCTGGGAATAATTATCGCGGATATCCCCACATACTTAAAGCACCAGAATAACAGTTATTACAGAGCTTTGGGAGCATCGGGAGGAACTGCTGCGACTGTCTTTTCCAGTATCATCATTCTTCCTTTAGCAGATATTTGTCTTTTCGGGATCATCTGTCTTCCAGGATTTATCTTGGGCGCCTTATTTCTGATTTATTCCTATACCAAAGGAAAGCAGGACAGCGATGGAATAAACCATGATGCCCATCTCTATGGAGCGCTTTTCGGAATCATTTTCATCCTGATTCTTTCTCCTAGCAGCGCTGTGCATTTTATAGATCAAATCAGGAATTGGAGGATTTTCTAAATAAAAAACGAGGTCCTTGGCTAAGATCTTACCCGCTACAATTTTTCTAATTGTCTGATATTTTTATCTGCAACAGACTTTAAAAGTTGTGAAAGGTTATCTCCTTTCTCTTCCGCATAGACATCCGGCCCAGGGATTCCCACTCGCATTCCTACGATTCTGACAGCAGATGATCCATGTCCTTCTGTTGAAAAATAAATGTCGACTGCATTGATTTTGGACGCGTGACGACCAATCTTATCTATCTGGTCCCTAATCAGTTGCTGGATAGAGGAGTCAATATCAAAATCAACTGCTTGTACGTCTATTTTTATGGCTTTATAGTTTTCTGTGTAATTCATGGAAATAATTGATTGTTATTTTAGTTGATAATATAAGAATTTCTTTTTATATTATATGTAGAAATTTTAGTATAAATCCTTTTTAAAACTCAAAATCAATAACCAATTATGAAAATTTTTGATAGAAACTTATTCTTGGAACTCACTCAGAAAGAAAGTGAGCCATTCATTTCTATTTATGTGCCTACATCACGTAAAAGCACAAACGCCTACAAAGACGACCAAACACGATTTAAAAATCAATTATCACAAGTCGAAAAAGATTTAGAAAAGAATTGGGGTATGGATGAAAGAAACATCTCGAAGGCACTTCGTCCTGCTCATCAATTATTGGAAGACTTTAATTTTTGGCAACATAATTCGGACCTATTAGCGGTATTTCTAGCTGATGGTGAAATGGAGTATTTCCAGGTTCCGATTCCAAGAGTAGAATCTATGAATTTTATAGGAACTAAAGCTTTTACAATGCCATTAGTCCCAGAACTCAATGATGATGGTCACTATTATTTATTACTGCTTAATTTGGATAGAATTCGTCTATATGAAGCAACAAGAGATGTCATTCAGGAAATTATTCTTGACGAAAAAGAAGTTGCCGTTTCATTTACTGTAGAAGAGGAAATAGCCGAAAATCAAGGTCATTTACAGGGACAAGGCGGCGTAGGAAGCGCTGGAGCCATGTATCATGGACATGATGGTGGATCGGATGAAGAGAAGAAAACGACAATCCTAAACTATTTTCATCGTATGACCAATATGCTGGAACCGCTTCTCTATAAAAACCCACTTCCCCTTTATCTCGCAGGAGTTGACTATTTGATCCCATTATTCCGCGAAGCTAGTAAATACAATCATTTACAGGATGGCCATGTCAGTGGAGCCTTCACCGAAAAAGATGTGATGAGTCTTCATCAAAAATCTTGGCAATTGGCATCAGACTATTTTTCTTCTGAGAGAAGAAAGCGAATGAATGATTTCGAAGAAAAGCAAAGCGAGGGCTTATCCATTCAAAATGATAAAACCGCATTGATTAAAGCTGCCCATTCAGGTGCCTTGGACACACTTTTTGTTGATGAAAAACATGAGCATGTTTGGGGTACATTCGACACCCAAAAACATCAGGTAAATTATCAGGAATCAAAGGATAAGCACAGTCACTGTTTGATTGATTTGACAATCAGTCAAACCATCAAAAATGGAGGTAAGGTTTTTCTAATGAACTCAGACTCCCTCCCTGCAAATGATATCATGGCTGGTATTCTCAGGTATCCCCTGAGTTAAAAAAAATAAGCCCCGGAAAATTCCGGGGCTTCATCATTTAAGGTTTATTGAATTACTTTTTGATATCCAGTTTGGTTCGAAGCTCCTCAATATTCAGAATCTTCGAAATCTCCTCCTGCTCCAATTTTTTGAATCTCGCAAGTTGCACATCAATTTGCTGAGTTAATTCTTTTCTCACTTCTACAGATTGATCAGTTGGAGGATAATCTCCATTTCCAACCACGCTATTTAAATGAGCCAATTTATTATTCAGCCTGATCGGATAGTTTAGAGGATCTTGACCGCTTCTGTTTTTGGTCTGGTACAAGGTCTCTTCTATCTCCTGCATTTGAGCTTTGATTTGCTCCAGGTTGGCTGGCTTATTTTCCATACTATCCAGTTCAGCTCTGTACTGACGAATCAATTTAATAGTCTGATGCGTTTCTGTCAGCTTGCGGTTCACATTCATGAGAAACTCAAACTGTTTTTCCAATCCCCCCTGAGTGGTTTCATATCTAGGATCTGCCAAAACTTTGAATCCTTGCTCCTGTCTTTCCCCATCCAAAGTAACTCTTACCTTATAATCGCCAGGAACAACCTTTGGCCCTCGAAGATTAGCAGCCCACATGATGAGACCATCAAATCCTTCCGCATCTTCTACTCTTAAATTCCAATTGAATTCATTGCTACCAGCTTTCACTTTTAAAGTATCCCCTTGATAGCCTTTGGTTGAGAAAGTCCTGAGAACATTATTCCCATTATCCAAAAACTCAATTTTAAGCTCCTCTTTAGGCTCCTCTTTGATAAAATAATACACCAAAACTCCTCCAGGTCTGTTGGTCCCCATGGTCGGAGACTTCCTTTTCACACCATCTATTCTATAAGAATCCTGAGGTTTAAATAGATGCAACTTTTTATTCTCAATACCTGGCTCTGCCTGATGCAAAACAGTTAGATCATCGATAATCCAGAAAGAACGTCCCTGCGTGGCAGCGATCAAATTATTATCCTTGATGGCCAAATCAGTAATCGGAACGATGGGAAGATTCATCTGCAAGGAATGCCAATTTGCACCATCATCTTTTGAATAATACATCCCAGTCTCGGTACCTGCGTAAAGCATTCCCTTCTTAACAGGATCTGCACGAATTACCCTGGTGAAATGCTCTGCATCTATTCCTTTGGTAATTTTTGTCCAGGTTTTACCATAATCCTTGGTCTTATATAAGTAAGGTTCAAAATTCCCACTTTTATAACCAGTTGCTGCAAAATAAGCCTCACCTGCTTCATATGGACTCGCCTCAATACTATTGATCTGTAACCATTCCGGCATGGCGGAAGGAGTCACATTCACCCAGGTTACCCCATTATCTGTAGTCACATGCACCAATCCATCATCAGAACCAGCCCAGATTACTCCCTTCTTCACAGGAGATTCTGCAGCTGTGAAAATAGTGGCATAATACTCTACAGAAGTATTGTCTTTGGTAATTGGACCACCGGATGAACCTAATTTACTAGCATCATTTCTGGTCAAATCAGGCGAAAACACTTCCCAGCTTTGTCCCTCATTAGTGGATCTATGAAAGCGGTTACTGGTAGTGTAAAGCATATTAGGATCATGCGGGGAGAAGAAAATCGGGAAGTTCCATTGAAATCTATACTTCATGTCTTCCGCTCCATGTCCCATTGGATTATCAGGCCAAACATTGACTGTTCTGCTGATTCCTTTATCATGATCCTCTCTGGTTAAAAGACCTCCATAAGATCCACCATACACAATGTCATTATTCTTGGGGTCCGGAGCGATCCAACCAGACTCCCCGCCTGCGGTAGGCTCCCAGTCATCTTCAGTGATTCCTCCTCTTCCATCTACTCTGTGGCGGATTCTAACAGTTGAATTGTCCTGCTGCGCACCGTAAATTCTGTATGGAAAAGAATTGTCAGTGGTCACTCTGTAGAATTGGGAAGTCGGCTGATTCATATAAGTGGTCCAATTGGCTCCACCATCTTCGGAAACTTGCGCTCCACCGTCATCGGCGATAATCATACGCTGATTGTTATTTGGATCTATCCACAAATCATGATGATCTCCATGAGGTGCATTAGCTCCTTTGAAAGTTTTCCCGCCATCAGTCGATTTGTGATAGCTCACGTTTAGCACATATACTGTTTCCTCATCTTGAGTATCTGCATAAATTCGGGAATAATACCAAGCTCTTTGTCTTAAGCTCCTATCCTCATTGGTTTTGGACCAGGTTTGTCCTGCATCCGTGGAAGTATACACTCCACCGTTATCATTTTCAATGATGGCATAAAGCCTGTTAGAATTCAATGGAGAAACAGTTACCCCCATTATTCCCAAAATCCCTTGAGGAAATCCTTCTTTGGATGTAAGGTCTTCCCAGTTTTTACCCCCATCTGTGGACTTAAACATTTTTGATCCAGGTCCACCGCTTTCCAATGAATAAGGAGTTCGCTTGATCTCCCAGGTTGTTGCATATAGGATATCAGGATTATTGGGGTCTAAAATCAAATCAACAGCACCGGCCACGTCGGAAACAAAAAGAACTTTTTCCCAAGTAGCCCCTCCATTGGTGGTTTTGTAAACACCTCTTGTAGCATCAGGCTTAAATAAATCACCCAAAACCGCAGCATAAACCACATCAGGATTGCTTGGATGAATTCTTAGTCTTGCAATAAACCGGCTTTTATCCAAGCCTGCTCTTTCCCAGCTTTTGCCGGCATCCTTACTTTTCCAGACTCCGTATCCAAAAGACACGTTTCCACGGACTGTTTTTTCTCCTCCTCCTGCATACACTACACTAGTGTCACTTTCAGAAACAGCTACAGCGCCAATAGAGCCACCGAAAAAGCCGTCGGAAACAGACTTCCAGGTATTCCCGGAGTCAACAGTTTTCCAGACACCTCCACCTGTAGATCCGAAATAGTAGGTATGATCAGAGCCTGCTACTCCGGTAACTGCATCGGATCTGCCTCCACGAAAAGGGCCAACGAGCCTCCATTCGAGGGCTTTGTAAACAGAAGGATTAGGTACATTTTGGGCTTGGGAAGAATTTGCCTGAAAAATAAAACAGAGCAAAATTCCCAATAAACCCAATGAAAATCGATTTCTCATAAGGATAATATTTGGTGGTTTCTTGAAGATAAAAAATTAGGATAAGTCTTCGACTCTATTGCTAAAAAATTGATCAGTGGTCGGAATTCTTTTTTGGCTAGAAACAAAAAAACCCTTTCCGAGGAAAGGGTTTTGATTTTCGTTTAGTAGGTATTAAGCCTCAGCTGGCAAAACACTTACGTAAGACTTACCGTCTGCTTTCTTTTTGAAAGTTACAACACCGTCAGAAAGTGCAAACAAGGTATGATCTTTACCTACACCCACGTTGTTTCCAGCGTGATGCTTGGTACCTCTTTGTCTTACAATAATGTTACCGGCGATAACTTGCTCGCCTCCAAATTTCTTCACACCCAATCTTTTGGAATGTGATTCTCTACCGTTTTTGGAACTACCTACACCTTTTTTGTGTGCCATGGTCTGATTCGTTTATGGTTTTCTAATAGAAAACTTAGAGTGTAATATTTTCAATCAATACTTTGGTGAAGTCTTGTCTGTGACCGTTCTTCTTCTTGTAGCCTTTTCTACGCTTCTTTTTGAAGACGATGACTTTATCACCTTTAACATGATCTAGCACCTTGCCAGATACCTTAGCGCCCTTAATTAAAGGTGCACCAACAGACACATTCCCATCAGCTTCTGCTAATAGTACTTGGTCAAATTCCACGGAAGCGCCAGTTTCTGCGTCTAGCTTTGGAGCATAAACAAACTGATCTTTTGTTACTTTGAACTGCTTTCCTGCGATGTTTACAATTGCGTACATGTGTTTCTTTCTAGATTCTTTGTCGAAATCGGAGTGCAAATATAAGGAAGAGTATTTGAAGAAAAAAATGGCTTCATAAAATTATTATGGCCTTAAGAATTACCTATTCAGCAACTTACATCTGCGCCAAAAGTATTTATCAGTAATCCCTTTTTTCAGGAGCTTTAAAAGCCAAGATTTGTATTAACACATTCAGAGCTTCGCAAAGATAAAAAGTAGCAAGAAACAGGGCAAGGAATCGTTGGACTCAAGCAATTTTAAAAGACAGTAATATTATCGGTAGAAAATTCAAACAGCTGCTCATACCTGATTTTCAGCTGTTTATTTCATTTTAAATCGATTGAATAGAATTGAACCTCGGTCAAAAATCACTTGAATTTTGTTAAAAATATTTTTTTCAAAAAAACTGAAAAAAGTTTCAACGCCTCAAAATGCCCATTTCAGCTTATCTTTTACTTTATTTGAATACATATAAAGTATTGTATTTATGATATTTAAATAGTTTTTGACCATTGTTCAAAAAACACCCTAATTCAGTACTTCGGGGGTTTTATTTCTGGATTTTGGTTCACATATTTGTTCAAAGGCTGTTCTAAAAAGGCAGCCTTTTCTATCCCCAGCAACGATTACTGAAGAGCTATTTGTCTGAATTTAACTTATTTAAAACATTATCAAATAAACCAAAGAGAACGATGCAAGCAGAACCAATTTTAGAAGAGAATAAGAATCGCTTTGTTTTATTCCCCATCCAGCACGCAGACATTTGGAAATTTTATAAACAGGCAGAAGCCAGCTTCTGGACGGCTGAGGAGATTGATTTAGGACAAGATATGAGAGACTGGAAAAACCTGAATGATGGGGAGCGCCACTTTATCTCTCACGTATTGGCTTTCTTCGCTGCAAGTGATGGTATAGTAAATGAGAACTTGGCTGAGCACTTTGTCGCAGAGGTTCAATATACAGAAGCTAAATTTTTCTATGGATTTCAAATTGCCATGGAAAATATTCACTCAGAGACCTATAGCTTATTGATCGATACTTACATCAAAGATCCGGTTGAGCGAGACAAATTATTAAACGCCATCGAGCACATTGACTGCGTCAAGAAAAAAGCAGACTGGGCATTGAGATGGATTGATAATGGAAGCTTCCAGGAAAGATTGATTGCTTTCGCAGCTGTAGAAGGAATCTTCTTTTCCGGTTCTTTCTGTTCGATTTTCTGGTTGAAGAAAAGAGGACTAATGCCAGGGCTTACTTTCTCTAATGAATTGATTTCACGGGACGAGGGTCTTCACTGTGACTTTGCTTGTCACCTTTATACTCAACACGTACAAAACCCGCTTCCAAAAGAAACTATCAAAGAAATTATCATGGACGCAGTTGCCATCGAAAAGGAATTTGTGACCGATGCACTTCCGGTAAGATTGATAGGAATGAATGCAGATTTGATGTGTCAATACATCGAATTCGTTGCGGACCGATTATTGATGGAACTAGGATGCGATAAGGTATGGAATAGTACAAATCCATTTGATTTCATGGATATGATCTCCCTTCAGGGTAAAACCAACTTCTTCGAGAAGCGAGTAGGTGATTATCAAAAAGCCGGAGTGATGAAGTCCAATGATGCAACAGAATCAGCACGCTTCTCTTTAGGGGAAGATTTTTAACCAAAACCACTTTACCCAACCATTAACCTCACCTGAACTATGCTAGTAATAAAAAGAGACGGAAGACGCGAATCAGTTCGCTTTGACAAAATCACAGCACGAATAGAGAATCTGTGCTATGAGCTGGATCCTAAATTTATACAGCCTATCGAAGTTGCCAAAAAGGTAATTGATGGTTTGTATGATGGAGTAACTACCTCTGAGCTAGATAATCTAGCCGCAGAAGTTTGCGCTTCATTGACAGTGAAGCATCCGGATTATGCGATACTTGCTGCACGGATTGCCATCTCTAACCTGCATAAAACAACCAGTCAGTCTTTTTCTAATACCATGAAAAGACTTTACACTTATGTCAATCCGATCACAGGTGAGAATGCGGCATTGATTGACCCGGAAGTGTATGGCATTATTAAAAAGAATGCGGCAAAGCTAGATGCGGCGATTGATTACAAAAGAGACTTTGGATACGATTACTTCGGCTATAAAACATTAGAAAGATCCTACTTGATTCGTTTGGATGGCAAAGTAGTAGAGCGTCCACAGCATATGTTGATGCGGGTAGCCGTAGGTATTCATAAAGAAGATTTGGATTCTGTAATAGAAACTTACAATCTCCTTTCTGAAAAATGGTTTACTCATGCGACTCCTACCCTCTTCAACGCAGGTACTCCTAAGCCACAGCTTTCCTCTTGCTTCCTTCTGACTATGAAGGATGACAGTATTGATGGAATTTATGATACATTAAAGCAATGTGCTAAAATCTCACAATCTGCAGGAGGTATCGGTCTTTCTATCCACCATGTAAGAGCTAAAGGTTCTTATATCAAAGGAACCAACGGCGTATCTAACGGAATCGTGCCGATGTTGAGAAACTTCGATATGACCGCACGATACGTGGATCAAGGAGGAGGAAAAAGAAAAGGATCTTTTGCCATCTACCTAGAGCCTTGGCATGCTGATATCAAAGACTTCTTGGAGCTTAAGAGAAACCATGGTAAGGAAGAAATGCGTGCCAGAGACTTGTTCTATGCACTTTGGATTCCAGATCTATTCATGAAGCGAGTAGAACAAAACGAAACTTGGTCTTTGTTCTGTCCTAATGAGTGCCCAGGTCTTTCCGATTGCTATGGAGAAGAATTTGAAAAGCTATACGAAAAGTACGAGCGTGAAGGAAAAGCAAGAGAAACCATCAAAGCTCAGGAATTGTGGTTTGAAGTTTTGGAATCTCAAATCGAAACCGGCACTCCATATATGCTCTACAAAGATGCAGCAAATGGTAAGTCCAATCAGAAAAACTTGGGAACCATCAAGTCATCCAATCTTTGTACAGAGATTATAGAATACACTGCTCCAGATGAGGTTGCTGTTTGTAACCTTGCTTCTTTAGCACTTCCTAAATTCGTAACACAAGGACCTGATGGAAAGCTTTCCTTCGACCATCAGAAATTATATGAAATCACCAAAGTAGCGACTCGTAATCTCAACAAGGTAATCGATGTCAATTACTATCCAGTAGAAGAAGCGAAGCGATCCAACTTCAGACATAGACCAATTGGTTTGGGTGTGCAAGGATTGGCGGATGCTTTCATCATGCTGAGAATGCCTTTTGACTCACCTGAAGCAAAAGGATTGAATGAAGACATCTTCGAAACCATCTATTATGCGGCTGTAGAAACATCCATGGAGTTGGCCAAAGTGCAAGGTACTTATGAAACCTACGAAGGTTCACCAGCATCCAAAGGAGAACTTCAGTTTGATATGTGGGGCGTGACGCCAAAATCCAACAGATGGAACTGGACAGAATTGAAGGAGAAAGTGAAGAAGTATGGTTTGAGAAACTCCCTGCTAGTAGCTCCTATGCCGACTGCCTCCACTTCTCAAATCTTAGGAAATAATGAGTGCTTCGAGCCTTATACTTCCAATATTTACACTAGAAGAACATTATCAGGTGAATTCATTGTAGTGAACAAGCACTTGATGAAAGATCTGATCAAGTTAGGCTTGTGGAATGATAACATGAGAAACCGATTGATCTCCACCAATGGTTCTGTTCAGGATGTACCGGGAATTCCACAGCACATCAAAGATATTTACAAGACTGTTTGGGAAATTTCTCAGAAGGTGATTATCGATATGGCAGCAGATCGAGGAGCTTATATCTGTCAGTCACAAAGTATGAACGTCTTCTTGCAAGACCCGAACTTTGGTAAGCTTACATCCATGCACTTCTACGCTTGGAAGAAGGGATTAAAGACTGGTATGTACTATTTAAGATCTCAGGCGGCAGCTGCAGCGATCAAGTTCACCCTAGATAAGAGCGCCTTAGAGCCCAAAGAAGATAAAGCACAAGTAGAAACCGTAACCAAGTCCACCAAACAAGAGGCTGTACAATGCTCTTTGGACAATCCGGATGACTGCGAAATGTGCGGAAGTTAAATTTTAGAGTTCGTCAATTGGAAAAAGCGTCTGGGAATCTCAGACGCTTTTTTTTGCAAAAGCCTAGTTGACTGTCTCCAACTCAGAAATTAATTGATAATAAAATATTAGATTGACAGCGATTCAATTGATATCAAAAATTTACTTTTCAGAAAAAAACTCAATTAACCACAATATGTTGAATTCGTCTAAAATCCAATCTCAACTTCAAAATCTCAGCACTGATACTCCAGCCCAATTCGGTATCATGACTCCTCAGCATATGGTGGAGCATATGACCATCACAATGAAACTTTCCAGTGGAAGAATCAAACTCCCGGAATTTGAGCCGAATGAAAAGCAGCTAATGCAAAAACAGGCATTGATTTATACTGATATAGAATTTCCCAAAGGAGTCAGAGCACCCAATTCAAATGGGGAATTGCCTGATTTGAGATTTCCGGACTTGGAAACTGCCAAAGAAAAATTAGTACAAAGTGTTCAAGAGTATGAGGAGGCTTTTGAGAACAATCCCAAGTTCAGGTCAATACATCCTCGATTTGGATATCTCACATTCGATGAATGGGAAAAATTTCATCATAAGCATTTCAAACACCATTTTGGCCAATTCGGGATTTGGTAAAACAAAAAGAGGTTAGCGTTTCCACTAACCTCTTTTTGTTTATCTATTTTCAATTAAGCCATTTCCTCTTGATTAGCATATTCCTCCACAGGAATACAGCTACACATCAAGTTTCTATCTCCGTAGGCAGAATCAATTCTTCTGACAGTAGGCCAGAATTTATTGTCTCTTAAATAACCCAAAGGATAAACAGCTTTTTCTCTTGAATAAGGCAGATCCCATTCTCCGATCAATACCATATTGGCAGTATGCGGAGCATTCTTCAATACGTTGTTCTCTTTTTCTGATTCCCCCCTCTCGATTTCTCTGATTTCTTCTCTGATGGAAATCAAGGCATCACAGAATCTATCCAATTCCGCCTTTGTTTCAGACTCTGTTGGCTCAATCATCATGGTACCCGCTACTGGGAAAGAAACCGTAGGAGCGTGGAAACCATAATCCATCAAACGCTTCGCGATATCCTCCACTTCTACTCCAAATTCCTTGAAGCTTCTGCAGTCGATGATCATCTCGTGAGCTGCTCTTCCTTTGGTTCCTGTATAAAGGATAGGATAATGACCGTCTAATCGCTCTTTGATATAGTTGGCGTTTAGAATCGCCATCTTGGTAGCATTAGTAAGTCCATCGCCTCCCATCATCGCAATGTAGGCATAGGAGATAGGCAAGATACTTGCGCTTCCATAAGGAGCTGCTGAGATAGAAGATACTGCCTGAGTACCCCCAGTTTTCACCAAAGGATTTCCTGGAAGGAACGGGGCCAAATGAGCTGCCACACAGATTGGTCCCATGCCAGGTCCACCTCCACCGTGAGGAATACAGAAAGTCTTGTGCAAGTTCAAGTGACAAACATCCGCCCCGATTCTACCCGGAGAAGTCAAACCTACTTGTGCATTCATATTCGCTCCATCCATGTACACTTGACCACCAAATTCATGAATAGTCGCACAGATTTCTTGGATCGCTTCTTCAAATACTCCGTGAGTGGAAGGATAGGTAACCATCAAAGCTGACAAGTCATTTGCATGAGCTGCCGCCTTTTCCTTCAGGTCAGCCAAATCAATATTTCCTTTTTCATCACATTTCACCAAAACTACTTTCATCCCTGCCATTACAGCAGAAGCCGGGTTGGTACCATGAGCTGATGTTGGGATCAAGGCTACATTTCTATGCCCTTCGCCACGGCTTATGTGATACGCACGGATTACCATCAAACCTGCATACTCTCCTTGCGCTCCAGAATTAGGCTGCAAAGAAGTATCGGCAAAACCGGTGATTTCTGTTAACCAAGTTCTCAAATTGGTAAATAACTCCTGATAGCCTAAAGCTTGATCCATTGGAGCAAATGGGTGAATCTGCCCGAATTCCGGCCAAGTTACAGGAATCATTTCTGCAGTTGCATTCAATTTCATGGTACAAGAACCCAAAGAAATCATGGAATGAACCAAAGAAAGATCTTTTGCTTCCAAACGCTTGATATAGCGAAGCATTTCATGCTCTGAATGAAAGCTATTGAATACTGGGTGGGTTAGGTAGGCTGACTTTCTATTCAAAGCTTCTGGTAGTTCCAAGCTCAAGTTGCTTACCAACTCATCCAAGTTTAAGGTATGCTTACCTTCTTCTGTAGCAAAAATATTGACGATGGTTTTAACATCTTCCAGAGTCTTGGTTTCGTCAAAAGAGATGAAGATGGACTCTGACTCGTAACGGAAGTTCATCTTCTCACCCAAAGCCAAGCCTCTTACTCTTTCGCGGGAAACCTCATTCATTTTCACCTCAATGGTGTCGAAGAATGTCTGCTCTCCTACCTGGAGTCCAACTTGCTTCAGAGCCTGAGCAGTTAATTTTGCAAAGCCATGCGTTCTCAAGGCAATATCCTTCAATCCCTTAGGGCCATGATATACTGCATAGAAGGAGGACATCACCGCCAATAGTACCTGTGCGGTACAAATATTGGAAGTTGCTTTCTCTCTTTTTATATGTTGCTCTCTGGTTTGGAGCGCCATTCTATAGGCTTTATTTCCAGCTCTATCGATGGAAACACCGATGATTCTACCCGGAATTTGTCTTTTGAACTCTTCCTTAGTGGCGAAAAATCCTGCATGAGGACCTCCATAACCCATAGGTACTCCAAATCGCTGGGCGGAACCTACGACAACATCAGCTCCCATTTCTCCCGGAGGTGTCAGTAAAGTCAAGGCCAGTAAGTCTGATGCAAAAGCAGTCAATACTTTATTTTCTTTTGCAGCAGCCACTATCGCTGAATAATCTCTCACAGCACCATCAGCGTCCGGATATTGGAACAAAATCCCGTATAATTCCGGATCCGTCACATCCATTTGCTCGATAGACCCAAATACCAATTCAATCCCTACAGGTTCTGCTCTAGTTTCCAAAAGCGCCTTGGTCTGAGGGAAAATTTTCTCGTCTACAAAGAATTTATTCGCATTCTTCTTTTCTCTCGGCTTCACAGAATGAAGCATAGTCATCGCCTCAGCTGCAGCTGTACCTTCATCCAATAAGGAAGCATTTGCCAATTCCATTCCGGTCAATTCGCTGACTACTGTTTGGAAATTGATAAGCGCTTCTAATCTACCTTGAGCAATCTCGGCCTGGTAAGGAGTGTAAGCAGTGTACCATCCCGGATTTTCTAGGACATTTCTCAAAACCACTCCAGGAACAATGGTATCATAATAGCCCATTCCGATGAAGGATTTGAAAACTTTGTTTTTGGAGGCGAGTTTTTTGAAGTCTCTCAAAAACTCGGATTCCAGCTTAGCTTTGGGAAGATCCAATGGTCTCTCCAATTGAATGGATTCTGGAACAGTTTGGTTGATTAATTCCTCCAGGGAAGAGGCTCCGATTTTATCCAACATCTCTGCGATCTCTGCCTCGGTCGGGCCATTGTGTCTGCTCTCAAACTTGACAGCATTAGAAAGGTTAATCTTCATACGAATTGAATGGAAGCTGTAATGAATATTTGGGTTAGAAATACTTTGTCTTTCTGGCGGCAAAGGTAATATTTATCAACAGATAATCTTCTCTAAACCAGTAGAAATTCACCCTCTCAACACTCCTTTCCTGTAAACAGTTTGTGGGAGGCTCAAATTTTTGTATAGCTTAGGGGCCTAAATAAAACTTTATCAAAAAATTCGAGCATGATCCGTGCTTAATATTCAATCATGCAAGAGGAATCGAAGCTTTAAAGCGACGGTTTTTTTGAATTAAAATCAAATTAAAAACTATATGAACAAACGATTTGCGTTGACTGGAGCGCTTGCCTTGGGTTTGAGTCTGGGAGCAATTGCACAAAATCCAGTGCAGGTGAAATATGCCAATACAATTACGGCAGAAGACTTGAAAGAATATCTGACCTTTTTGGCATCCGATGAGATGAAAGGTAGAGATACCGGTTCTCCGGAAGGATTGATTGCCGCTAACTATTTGGCGGATTTTTACAAAAGTTTGGGATTAACAGGACCAGTAGATGGCAGCTATTTTCAGGCAGTTCCTTTGGTAAGCAGCAAGTTTGACAAAGTGACATTGCAGGTAGGCAAGTCAAAACTGGTTGAAAACGAGGACTTCGTTTTCGTTGGTGATGCCAATATGAAGAAAGCCTCCAAAACTGAATTGGTATTTTTAGGCCTTGTTAATGATGAAAATTTGGCCAAAGTAGATGTAAAAGGCAAGCTCGTTGGAATTTGGGCTGTGGGTGAACGCAGTAATAATTTGCTGAATGCAGTGATGGACGCAGGAGCAGCAGGTGCTGTAATTGTAACCATGGAAGGTCAGGCAAATTTTGACAGAATTGCAAACAGATATAAATCACTAGCAGGTCGCGGAAGAGTAGGGTTTGATCAAGCCACCAACCAAAGACCGGTATTCATGGTCAGCTCAGAAAAAATGGGTGAGCTATTTGGTACCCCGGTGGATGTTTTGAAAGAAGCTGCCAAGTCAAATCCTTCCAGCATCAAATCTCAAAAAGCGTCTTATCAGGTAGTGAAAGATAAAACTCCTTTGGAAGCTTATAATGTATTGGGCTTTTTAGAAGGTACCGACAAAAAAGAAGAAGTATTGGTTATCTCCTCTCATTATGATCACGTAGGTGTAAGCTCTACCGGCGAGGTTTTCAATGGTGCAGATGATGATGGTTCAGGTACTGTATCTGTGATGGAAATTGCTGAAGCATTTGCCACAGCAGCCAAAGAAGGTCACAGACCAAGAAGATCAATCTTATTTTTGAATGTAACCGGTGAGGAAAAAGGATTATTAGGCTCTCAACATTATTCTGAGAATCCTATTTTCCCAATTGCAAACACCGTGAATAATATCAATATCGATATGGTAGGACGTATTGATTATGAATATCAAAATGCTGAAAACAAGGACTATGTCTATGTAATTGGCTCAGAGATGCTTTCTACCGATTTGAAAAAAATCAACGAGTATAATAATATCACCTACACCGATTTGATTTTGGATTATCGTTATGATGCGGAAGATGATCCTAATAGATTTTATTACAGATCAGATCATTACAACTTTGCAAAGTTTGATATCCCGGTGATCTTCTTCTTCAATGGAGTTCACGATGATTACCATCAGGTAACCGATACAGTGGATAAGATTGAATTCCCATTGATGGAGAAAAGAGCCCATTTGATTTTCCACACAGCTTGGGATCTAGCAAATAGAGAAAACAGAACCCGGGTTGACGGGACAAACACTAGAACGGATAGATAAAAAAATAGCCCTGAAAATTTTCAGGGCTATTTTTTTAATTCTTCCTATTCTTCGTTTTCAATTGGTTCCTATTCTTTTTCTTACCGGATTTCTTGGCCTTTACTTTTTCCCCTTTGCCAATATTCTTTTTGGGTTTGGCCTTTTTTTCATGAAAAGCTCCCTTATAATCCGGATTGTCTCTTTGCTTCAGCTTGTCTAACTCACGCGCATAAATCTGATTCTCCGCAAATGGAGTTTCTGTAATAGTGACAGGCTTGGGAATTGCATATTCAGGCACTTCCATACGAATCAGCTCTTCGATTTTCTCAAAATGCCAAGCTTCCGCAGGATTAATAAATGTGATGGCCTTTCCTTCCTTCTCTGCTCTGCCGGTTCTACCTATTCTATGCACATAATCTTCATAGATCAGCGGCACATCAAAATTGATTACGTGAGAAACCATCGTCACATCCAAACCACGGGAAGCCACGTCAGTCGCAACCAAAATCCGCACATTTCCGGATTTAAACTCATCCATGGAGTTTATTCTGGTATTTTGACCCTTATTAGCATGGATTACCCGGATTTCACCAAACTCATTCTTATTTAGAAAATTATAAACCTCCTCGGCATTTTTTCTGCTTCGGGTGAAGATAATTGCCCGCTTCACAGATTCACTGTCTAGCAAATATTCCAAGAGGTAGATTTTAGTCCGAATATTTGGTACATAATATTTGACTTGACCAATCGTCTCAGCAGTAGTTGCGGAAGGCGTAATTTCCACTCTTTCCGGAAATTCTAAAAATTCAGCAGCCAAGCGATCTACTCGGGGCGCAAAGGTGGCTGAAAAGAGTAAATTTTGTCTTTTGACAGGAATCACTTCCAAAATAGACCTAATCTGAGGCATAAACCCCATATCCATCATCTTATCTGCCTCATCCAGCACCATGGTTTTAAGCTCCTTGGTGATCATCACTCCTTTTTTGTATAAATCCAAAAATCTCCCAGGAGTAGAAATCACGATATCC
The DNA here is from genome assembly GCF_019443765.1 of Algoriphagus sp. NBT04N3. Classification (NCBI taxonomy): domain Bacteria; kingdom Pseudomonadati; phylum Bacteroidota; class Cytophagia; order Cytophagales; family Cyclobacteriaceae; genus Algoriphagus; species Algoriphagus sp. NBT04N3. The sequence goes on along the minus strand of NZ_CP048415.1, from coordinate 4,736,433 downwards.
ACACCTGCCTGGATTTGCTCAATTTGAGTTTTTGGACCAATACCTCCGTATAAACTCACGATTCGTAAATCAGTGTAAGTAGCCAATTGATGGCAAACTTCCTCGATCTGCATGACCAGCTCACGGGTAGGTGCCAGAATCAGGGCTCTCGGAAGATTCCCTTGGGCATATTTGACCTTCATCAGGATAGGTAAGACATAGGCTGCCGTTTTTCCTGTTCCGGTTTGTGCAATTCCCAACACATCATGGCCAGCCAAAGCCAAAGGAATTGCTTTTTCCTGAATAGCCGTTGGAGAAGTGTAGCCAGCTTCGGCCACTGCATTTAGCAATTGCTTATTCAGCTTAAATGCATCAAATCCTACTGCCTCATTGCTCATGATTCCTTATTTTTGGGAAAACTTAAAAGATTGAAGATGAAAAGTATTCTGATCACCGATGCAAATATAGTCAATGAGGGCCGGATCTTTCGGGGAGATATTTTAATCCAGAAAGGAAGGATCGCCAAAATCGGCGAAAAACTGACTCATGAACAAGTAGACCAACATATTGATGCAAATGGAAAATACCTCTTCCCCGGGGTGATTGATGATCAGGTACACTTCAGAGAACCGGGGTTGACACACAAAGGTGAAATTTATACTGAAGCAAAGGCTGGAGTAGCAGGAGGCACCACCTCTTATATGGAAATGCCCAATACTGTTCCTCAGGCTGTAACTATTCCCCTTCTCGAGGAAAAATATGCTAGAGCCAAAGAAGTGTCATTGGCCAATTATTCATTCTTTTTCGGAGGAACCAATAACAATTTGGAGGAAATCCTGAAGCTTGATTTGAAGAATGTCTGCGGCTTAAAGGTTTTCCAAGGATCTTCTACCGGAAACATGGTCGTCGACAATATTGAGTCTTTGGAAGGGATTTTCAGAGAGTATAAAGGTCTTCTGGCTATCCACTCTGAAAATGACCACATCATCGCTGCCAATATGGCGGAGTACAAAGCCAAATATGGAGAAGATATTCCTATTCAAGCACATCCAAAAATCCGTTCTGAGGAAGCTTGTTACGATGCCTCTAGCAGAGCAGTTGCTATGGCTAAGAAGTTTGGAACACGACTTCATATTCTCCATATCAGTACTGCCAAGGAATTGAGCCTATTTGACAACAGTATTCCATTGGAAGAAAAAAAGATCACAGCAGAAGCATGCATCCATCATATGTGGTTTTCGGAAAAAGATTACGACACAAAGGGCACCTTGATCAAATGGAACCCTGCTGTAAAAACAGCCAATGATAGAGATCAGATTTTCCAAGCGATATTGGATGATAGAATAGATGTAATTGCCACAGATCATGCTCCTCATACATTGGAGGAAAAAGATCAGGTTTACACTAAAGCTCCTTCTGGAGGACCATTGATTCAACACAGCTTGGTAGCCATGTTGGATTTTTATCATCAGGGAAAAATCAGCTTGGAAAAGCTCGCTGACAAAATGAGTCACAAAGTAGCCCAACTATTCAGAATCGAGGAAAGAGGATTTATTCGGGAAGGGTATTTTGCGGATTTAGTCTTGGTTGATCTCAATGCTCCATGGACAGTCAGCAAAGAAAATATCCTGGCAAAGTGTGGCTGGTCTCCTTTTGAAGGACATACATTTCAGTCACAGGTGACGCATACGATCGTTTCTGGACATTTGGCGTATGCAAACGGACAGTTTGACGAAAGTAAAAAAGGAGAGCGGCTAACTTTTTCAACAAATATTTAGGACCATCCTTGCGCTGATTAAAGCGAATACTTACCTTTGCCAACCGATTGAGAAATGAGTTCTCAATCCAAAACAAATGGTGATTGTAGCTCAGCTGGTTAGAGCGCTGGTTTGTGGCACCAGAGGTCGCCGGTTCGAACCCGGTCTTTCACCCATAACCCCTCCTAGTGAGGGGTTTTTGCTTTAAATAGGGTGCATTTGGCACAACATTTGACAAATTCAGACCAAACTAAACCAACTTGAGATGTTTACTTTGTTCAAATCCTCACCAAAATTCCCTGTGGTAAAGCCTGTGAATATTCATCAGGTGAGAAGCTACATGGTAAAGTTTGAGGAGTCCTTGCGCAACTTTGAAGAGATTCAAAAAGAGGCAGTTCACTCCTAATTGAAAAAATCAACCAAGGTTATGGCAACATAACCTTAATTTTTGCCCTTTTCATTTTTTCTATCAATACAAAATTCTATTTTAACGGGCTACAATATTAGCCCCTATGAGTTATATCCATTTTGATAAAACCCAGTTGATTAATCTGAATTATTCTCTAGATAGAGAAATCATTCGGACCAACCGATCTGGAACCTATACCAGCACCTCGATAATCGGATGCAACACCCGAAAATATCATGGACTTTTAGTTGCTCCTCAGCCTCAAATCGATTCCCAAAATCATGTTTTCCTTTCAACGGTACATGAAACAGTCATTCAACGAGGTGCAAGTTTCAATCTAGGTATCAGCAAGTATCCTGGTAATTACTCTCCTAGAGGCCACAAGTATCTGGAAGATTTTGATTCAGAGCCTATTCCAAAACTCACCTATAGAGTAGGCGGAGTATTGTTACAAAAAGAGCTAATTCTGGACACCAACAGAGACCGAGTAATGATCCGATACACCTTATTGGAAGCTCATTCCCCTACAAAAATCAGGATTTCTCCTTTCTTGGCATTCAGAGGTTACCACACCCTTTGCAAGGAAAACAATGATATCAACAAAAAATTCGAGAAGGTACCCAATGGAGCAAAATTCAAGCTTTATCCGGTGTATGACCCATTGTATTTACAGCTTTCCAAAAAGAATGAATTTGTCTCGGATCCAAACTGGTATCACAATGTAGAATACATTCTGGAAAGAGAAAGAGGCTACGAATACCAAGAAGATCTATTTGTTCCAGGATACTTTGAATTTGACATAGAAAAAGGAGAGTCAGTGATTTTTTCCGCTGGCTTGACAGAGGCAGACCCCAAGACGAGAGAAAGGGCTTTTGCCAAAGAAATAGCAAGAAGAATCCCTAGAAGTAATTTTGAAAACTGTCTCAAAAACTCTGCTTCCCAATTTATCAGAAGAAGAAATGGGGACACAAGAATCATTGCAGGTTACCCATGGTTTGGTTGGTGGGGAAGGGACACATTCATTGCTGCTCCTGGATTGACACTAGCTAATGGAGATTCTGAAACATTTTTGGAAATCATGGATACCATGTCCAAAGATCTCAAAGGTCCCTTATTCCCAAATGTGGGAAGCGGAACCTACACCAATATGAATTCCATGGATGCTCCTCTCTGGTTCTTTTGGTCATTGCAACAATACATTCAATTTACGGGAGACAGTAAAACCGTTAAAAAGAGATACCTTGATAAACTTAAAGGAATCATAGACGGATACAGGGCTGGAACTGACTTCAATATCCACATGCTGGATAATGGGCTGATTTATGGAGGAGAAGAAGGAATCTGTCTCACTTGGATGGATGCGGTAACTCCAGATGGTCCGGTTACGCCAAGAACAGGATGTCCTGTTGAAATTCAGGCCTTGTGGTACAATGCCTTATGCTTTTATCATGAATTATCAGGAGATCAAGAAATAGCCGAGTTGGCGGAAAAAGTAAAATCATCTTTCGAGGCCGAATTTTGGGATGAGGAAAAAGGCTATTTGGCTGATGTGGTTCAAGGAAATGAAAAAGACTGGTCCATTCGTCCCAATATGGTTTTCGCCACTTCCTTACCTTATACTATGCTCAGCGAAGGGCAGAATGATCAGATCTTGGAACTGGCAAAGTCCAATCTTTTAACAACCAGAGGCCTGAGAACTTTAGCTCCGGATGACCCGGCATATAAAGGATATTATTTTGGGGACCAGATCAGCCGTGATCAAGCTTATCATAATGGAACGGTTTGGGTTTGGCCGATGGGTCATTTCGTGGAAGGCTATATCAAGCTTCACGGGAAGTCTGCCAAGAATTTTATAGGAAAAATTATTAAAGGATTTGATGGTGTCATGACACAATATGGTGTTGGAACAGTTGCCGAGATCTTTGACGGAGATCCTCCACATAGACCAAAGGGAGCTGTATCTCAAGCCTGGAGTGTTGCGGAATTGCTGAGAATGATGGAATTGGTCAAGAGTTTATAAATAGATTATGAAAGTTTTAATGTTCGGTTGGGAATTCCCGCCACATATTTCTGGAGGACTAGGAACAGCCTGTTATGGATTGGTCAAGGGATTGGCCCATCATAATCAGGATATCATTTTTGTAGTCCCAAAATTATGGGGAGATGAAGAACCCCTGGCTGATTTTGTCAATGCAAGTGATGTATCCATCGATTATCGGGAACGAAAATTCAAGAAAATCTGGAAGAATCTGACCTATCTGGAGGTTAGTAGTTTTTTGGTGCCTTATCTGGGCCCTGAGGAATATAAAAAGTTCACGGATTATGCCATTCATGACAGAACAGATGTAGACGAAAGTATTTTTACTACCAAATATGAGTTCAGTGGAAAGTATGGCAAAAACCTCATGGAAGAAGTAAGCCGATATGCCTTAACTGCGGCTCAGATCGCCAGAGACAGAGATGATTTCGAAATTATCCATGCACATGACTGGTTATCTTTCCCTGCCGGTATCGCGGCCAAGGAGATATCAGGAAAGCCATTGGTAGCTCATGTACACGCTACAGAATTTGACCGCTCAGGCCAATCTGTTAACCAGCCTGTTTATGATATAGAAAAAGCAGGAATGGAAGCTGCTGACCACGTTTTAGCAGTAAGCCAACTGACCAAAAATATTATCATCAATAAATACGGAATTCCTGCTGAGAAAGTCAGTGTCCTGCACAATGCGGTTTTGGATGCAAGCATTATCAAATCCAAATACAATAAGAAGGTTCCTGAAAAAATCGTGACCTTCTTAGGAAGAATTACTTTCCAAAAAGGCCCTGAATACTTTGTAGAAGCCGCAAAGAAAGTACTAGACAGAGATCCAAATGTGCGCTTTGTCATGGCAGGATCCGGAGACTTACTCAATAGGATGATTGATCGGGTAGCCGAGCTGAGGATGGCTTCCAAATTTCACTTTACCGGATTTTTGAAAGGAGACGACGTGGATCATATGTATGCCATTTCGGATGTGTATGTGATGCCTTCTGTATCTGAACCCTTCGGTATATCTCCTCTGGAGGCAGTGAGGCACAATACTCCAGTTATCATATCCAAACAGTCGGGTGTAGCTGAGGTATTGGTCAATGCTATCAAAATAGATTTTTGGGATATCGATGCGATGGCGGATTCCATTTTTGCCTTACTGCATTATGATGGTATTTCCAGGATGTTCAAGGAGTTGGGAAGCCAAGAACTTAAAAAATTAAAATGGGAACATGTGGCTGCCAAATTAGTCACTGTCTATGAAAAAACTTTATCCACGAGACCATGAGAACTATCTGTTTTTACTTTCAGGTTCATCAACCCTACCGATTAAAACCTTATCGTTTTTTTGATATTGGAGAAGACCACTATTACTGGGATGACTTCTTGAACCGAAGTGTAATTCGAAAAGTAGCTCAAAAATGCTACCTGCCAATGAATGCTTTACTATTGGAATTAATCCAGAAGCATCACGGGGCATTTAAAGTGACTTTTTCTTTTTCAGGAACTTTCATGGATCAATTGGAGGCTTATGCACCCGATGTATTGGAAAGCTTCCAGCGTTTGGTGGCAACCGGACAAGTAGAGTTACTGAATGAAACTTATGGTCACTCCTTGGCAGCTCTGAAAAGTAAGGAAGAGTTTGCCGGAATGGTCAAGCAACATCAGGATAAAATCAAGCAGCTCTTCAATGGGTACCAACCCAAGGTATTCAGAAACACTGAGCTGATTTATTCAGATAAAATCGGAGCCATGGTAGCCGATTTAGGCTACAAAGGAATATTGACGGAAGGTGCCAAGCACGTGCTGGGCTGGAAAAGTCCCAATTACGTGTACCAAAACTCCATCAATTCCGACCTCAAAGTATTGCTTAAGAATTTCCGGCTTTCAGATGATATTGCCTTCCGTTTTAGCAATAAAACATGGGAAGACTATCCATTGACTACAGACAAATTCATCAATTGGATTAATGCTATTCCTCAAAGCGAGCAGGTCTTAAACCTCTTTATGGACTATGAAACCTTTGGAGAACATCAGTGGGCCGAAACCGGGATTTTTGATTTCATGAGAGCCTTGCCGGAAGCTGTATTCAAGCATACAAATTTTGGTTTCTCCACTCCTTCTGAGGTAATTGATAAAGTCCCTGCAGTCAGCCCTATTCACGTGCCAATTCCTATCTCATGGGCAGATGAAGAAAGAGATTTGACTGCCTGGCTAGGGAATGATCTACAGGACGAGGCTTTTGACAGATTGTATGAATTAGAAGCCATGGTCAAAAAGACCAAGGACCCGGATTTGATGAGAGACTGGAATTATTTACAGACTTCAGATCACTTTTATTACATGTGTACCAAATTCTTCTCTGACGGAGATATCCACTCCTACTTTAGCCCATATGACACTCCTTATGATGCATTTATCAACTATATGAATGTACTGAGTGACTTTGTATTGAGAGTCAAAGGAAAAATTAAGGAATTAGAAAAAGCATGAAAAAAGGCCGTCGATGACGGCCTTTTTTTGATCTCAATAATATCTTTTACGGATATCCGCTTTCTTACCAGTATTGACAAAAATATGGCCTATTGTCTGCTGAAAAGATCAGAATCCCGAAGCTTCGGTCTTCGGTCTTCCAACCAGTCAAGCAAGGAAAATAAGGCAACTGGCATGATCGCGGATAATCAGATTATCTTAATGGACTTTCCTAAATCAATAACTCTCGGAATCATTCGGGAAATCCTTGTTTTTTACATCCCTGATATAATTTTTAAAGGCATCAGTCATTACTTGTTGCAAATCAGCATATTGCCTCAAAAATCTAGGTTTAAACTCCTGAGTAATACCCAGCATGTCATGCATTACCAAAACCTGCCCGTCTACATGCGGTCCAGCTCCAATACCTATAACAGGGATCTGCACTGACTCAGCAACTTTCTTCGCTAAGGAGGCTGGAATCTTTTCCAGAACAATGGCAAAGCATCCGCATTCTTCCAAAATTTTTGCGTCCTCCAAAAGCTTTTTAGCTTCTGCCTCTTCCTTTGCACGAACAGTATAAGTCCCGAATTTATAGATGGATTGAGGAGTCAAACCCAAATGTCCCATCACCGGCACACCGGCACTCAAAATTCTACTCACAGACTCCTTGATTTCAGCACCGCCTTCGACTTTTACTGCGTGAGCTCCAGATTCCTTCATGATTCGAATCGCAGATCTCAAAGCCTCAGAACTGTTTCCCTGATAGTTTCCAAATGGAATATCCACTACTACAAAAGATCTTTTGACTGCTCTAACTACTGAACTTGCATGATAAATCATTTGATCCAGCGTAATTGGTAAAGTAGTCTCGTGTCCGGCCATCACATTGGAAGCGGAGTCACCCACAAGAATGATATCTATTCCAGCAGCATCAACAATAGTTGCCATAGAAAAATCATAGGCTGTAAGCATGGAGATTTTTTCTCCACGTTCTTTCATTTCCTGCAGAATATGGGTGGTGATCCTTTTGATATTAGCCGATGAGTGAACAGACATGAAATATTAGTGAAGGTGAACGAAATAATTTTCTTCGGATAAATCTACTTTAATATGCTCGTTAAGGGTAGTAGAGAGCTCATAACCTGTATAATCAGGTCGAATTGGAAAAAGGCCATGAGCACGATTCACTAATACGGCCAATTCCATTTTGTCAATATCTTCTTCCAAAAATGGCTTGATTGCATAAACAATAGTTCTACCCGTATTCAATACATCATCCACAACGATGAGAGTTTTGCCGGAAAGAACTACCGATTGTGACAGTTCTACTTTAGAATGTGCGATGTCGGATTTATCCAAAACTATCTCCACTTCTTCCACTGCTAGATTCGAGATGCTTTTAAGCTCTTTTGCCAGAAGCTGAGACAGAATTAGCCCCATTCCACTGATACCTGCAAAGACAACTCCAGATGAATAGAGATTTCTCTCGTAGATTTCGTATGCCATCCGGGTGATCTTTTTCCGGATTTGTTGGTGATTGAGTACTTCGCTCATGATTTGTTTTAAAAATGAAAATTAGGCCAATTTACCCTGCTTTCAAAATTATGACTTAACGGTGTGAATCTTCTTCATTTAAAATGTTCACATAACTTTCGTATCTGTAGGGGTGAATGTATCCTTCTTCCAGTTGTTTGAGAATTTTACATCCCGGCTCATTTACATGCTGGCAGTTATTATACTTACACTCTCCCAAATGCGCCCTCATCTCAGGAAAGTAATGAGAAAGCTCATATTCTTCGATTTCTAATATTCCAAATTCTTTGATTCCGGGAGTATCTATCAAGTCTCCTCCTTCTTTGAGAAAAAACATTTCTGCAAAGGTGGTTGTGTGAACCCCCTTACTGCTGTAGCCTGAGACTTCTTTGGTTTCCTGTCTTGCATCAGGAATTAACCTGTTCAATAAAGTAGATTTCCCCACACCAGAATGACCTGAGATTAGAGTGGATTTTCCTTGAAGGTGAGGAATCAGAAGATCCTTCAATTGCTGGTTTTCCAGGGCTGAAACCTCGACCACAGGATATCCCAATGGTTCATATATTTCATGAATATCCTGCAGCCAATCTTGAGCGTCTTCCCCTTCCATCAAGTCCATCTTGTTTACCACTAAAATGGCGGGAATTCTAAAACTCTCCGTGCTTACCAAAAACCTGTCAATAAAGCCAAGAGAGGTTCTGGGGTTTTTCATGGTTATCACCAACATGGCTTGGTCGAGGTTGCTGGCAATGATGTGAGAAAAATGCTGCTTCCGGGTGGATTTTCTAATCACATAATTTTCTCTGGGAAAAATTTCCCGAATCACTCCAGTAGCCTGACCTTCTTCTAAATCCAAGCCTACCCAATCGCCCACCGCAATGGGGTTGGTTAGTTTGAGTTCATCTTGTTTGAACTTTCCTTTAAGTCTGGCCTGAATCATCTCTAGGTCAACCTGTACAGTATACCAGCTCCCTGTAGACTTGATCACTCTCCCTTTCATGATTTCAGATATTTAGAGGTATAGGCAAGAATTTTAGCAGATGCCCCTAGCTGAGACTCAACCCAGTTTTTAGCGGCTTGTCTTGCATTTTGCATAAATAAGGGGTTTTTGAGAGCATCAAATTTTTCATTTAACTCCTCTCCATCCCTAACTGAAAACCCACAGCCCTGAGCTATTGCTTCTTCAGCTTCCGGAAATTTATTTACTTTTCTTACTTTCCCAAAGATAACAGGAACACCAAAACCTATGGGTTCGAGGATATTGTGTAACCCTTCTCCAAATGCACCTCCTACATAAGCGATTGTGGCATATTGGTAAAGCCTGCTGAGCATCCCAATATTATCGATAATTAAAATAGGGGATTTCTCAGTTTGATCCCATTGAGAATAAAAAAGCGTCTTAGTCTGAATTTGATTACCCCAAGTTTGAAGATGCTTTGACTTAATATCATGAGGAGCAATGATAATTTGATAGTCCGAATTGGAATTGATAAGCGGAATCAACAAGTCCATATCCTCCTCCCAAACAGAACCTAATACCATGACTTTTGAATCTCCCACCCATTTAGTGATCTCTGGGAACTCTTTTGCCATCATCGCATTCTCAGCAACTCTATCAAACCTGGTGTCACCTGAAAGGCTGTGATTTCTATAGCCTATTTGATTCAAAAGGGATTGACTGTGCTCATTTTGACAGAAAATATGATTAAAGCTTAAAATCGGAGTCCGAAAGAAGCCTTTCCTCGTAAAGTAAATTTGATCATCTCTAAATGAGGCGGCAATCAGAAATGTAGGGATCTTCTTTTGATTCAAACATTGAAGAAAATTAAACCACAAGTCATATTTCACAAAAAAGCTCACCTTCGGCTGAAGAATACCCAGATATCTTGCGGCATTTTTACCTGTATCTATCGGTAAATAACCAATGTAATCCACCTCATTTGGGGACTTTTTTTGAGTTGGAATAAATCCGGAGGGGCTATAAAAACTTACCGCTATCAAGTGATTAGGAAAGCTGTGCTTTAATCCGGAGATGACAGGTTTAGCCTGTTCAAATTCTCCCAGCGAGGCAACATGGAACCATATTAAGGGCCCAGAGTTAGCTTTTCTAAAACTTTCCAGATCTGTAAATAGATTTTTACGGCCTTTGTAAAAAAGTTGAATCTTTTCGGAAAACAATGAAATCAGAGGCAATGCAAAACTCAATAAATGCATTCCAAGATTATATACCCACTTCATCTTTCAAAATTAGGCTTTAATCCCAAAATTCCTTTGTTTCACGTTTTTGGAAAAGGAGTTTCTTCAGCTTTCTTCAAAAAAAGAGAGAGCGAAGGGTGAAATTCCACCAAAAATTAATTATTTTCAATGTTACTGTTAAGCCACCCACCAAATTCAGACTGTTATTTCAAATGATTAAAGTACTATTTGTTTGTCTTGGAAATATATGTAGATCGCCCCTGGCAGAGGCAATATTCAATCAAAAAATTAAAAATTCCGGTGTAGAGGTTCACTTTAAATCTGACAGCGCTGGCACTTCTGATTTTCATATAGGAGAGCTTCCTGACGAACGAACATTGAAATGCGCCGAACTGCATAAAATTCCCATCAAACATCGAGGAAGACAAGTAAATAGAACTGATTTCAGGGATTTTGATTACATCATTGCGATGGATGAGAGCAATCTCAAAAATTTGAATACCATGAAAAGTAAGTGTGGGTTTCCCGACAAGGAAATCCATCTGATGCGGGATTTTGTACCAGGAAATGAAGGCCTTTCTGTTCCTGACCCTTACTATGGAGGAGAAGAAGGTTTCTTGGAGATTTATAGAATACTGGATGAGGCAATAGACCACTTTTTGAATCAAGTAAAAGTCACCCATCAGCTTTATGCTTGATCTGAATGAGATCTATGAACAAGTACTTTTTGACAGTTTAGGACCCTTAGCCGAACTTAAGTCCGCTTCATTAATTGCAGCTGGCAGCCACAACCAAGGAATAAGGCTGGATAGTAATGAAGGCAGTTTTTTTCTCAAGCTCAATTTTGACCATGAGAAGGACATTCTTTACAAAGAAGCAGAGGGCTTGGACTTACTTAGAAAGTCTACTTTTATCAAAATCCCAAATGTCTTTGGATGTGGAAGAGTGGGTGATTACAATTATTTATTGTCAGAATTTATCCCTTCCGGAAGATATCAACTTGACTATTGGGAAAACTTAGGATTGGGTCTAGCTCATTTACACTTGACCAATCAAAAAGAATATGGGTTGGAAAATGACAATTACATCGCCTCCCTTCATCAAAAAAATTTGACATCAGATTCTTGGTTGGATTTTTTCATAGAACAAAGACTGGAGCCATTGTTAGGGAAAGCTTATTTTGACCGCTTGATTCCGCTCGACTTCTTAAAAAGATTTCAAGAAATCTATCCCAAACTAGAATCTGTTTTTCCGGATGAAAAACCGGCGCTTCTTCATGGAGATCTGTGGTCTGGAAATGTAATCGCAACCAGTCAAGGAGAACCCTGCTTGATTGATCCTGCAGTATATTTTGGTCATCGGGAAATGGATATAGCATTTAGCCGACTTTTTGGAGGTTTTGACAACAGGTTTTATGAATCCTATGAATCGATTTTACCTTTAGAACCAGGTTTTGAATCCAGAATGGGCATATACAATTTGTATCCTTTATTGGTACATTTGAATCTATTTGGCGTCGCCTACTTACCTGGAATAGAAAAAATTGTAAACCGATTTCGTTGATGAGCTTTTTGATCCGCCCCTATCAAAGCCAAGATTGCAAAGCAATTTTGGAAATAATCAATGATAGTATCCTCAATACATTTTTTAATTATGATTACCATGTAAAAACGCACGAGGAAGTTTCCCGGAATTTCGATCAAAAACTAAATGACAATATCCCAATTCTAGTGGGTGAAATGAATGGGAAAGTAGTGGGCTATGCGACTTATGGGAAGTTTAGGGCCAAACCCGGATACGACAGAACTATAGAGCACAGTATCTATTTGGATCACTCCGCCCAAGGAAAAGGCTTAGGGACCGCTATGCTAAGACAATTGATTTATCTGGCTAAAGACCAAGGATATCATGTAATGATAGCTGGCATGGATTCTGAAAATCATGGAAGCTATCGATTTCATGAAAGATTGGGATTCAAAGAAGTTGCAAGACTTCCTGAAGTATCATTTAAGTTTGATAAGTGGCTGACCCTAGTTTTTATGCAGCTGAATCTGGAAAATTTAGCCTAAAAGAACTTTCTCGCCTGTTTTTACAGCTTCGAAAATCGCATCAATGATTACCATATCCTTTAAGCCTTCCCTTCCGTCAACAGGGATTTTGGGAGTGACACCATCAAAAATTATAGCAGCCATCTGATCCATCTGGGTCGTCTGATGAGTGACATGGGGCTCATTCAAAGGACCTTTATGGGTTTTTCCCTGAATCGGACCATAGCCTGTGGAAGGCTGCATTTCTGCAAAGCCTTGGGTCCCATTTAAGAAGAATTTATCCAAATTATTCATGCTGTAAGTAGAAAGGCATGAAGCAACTACCCCAGAAGGAAAGCCCATCTGAAATGTGATGGTTTCGTCAATCCCATCCTTGAACTTGACTGGGTCGGTCTTCACTTCCTGAGCAGTTACCCAAATCGGCTCCTCCCCTACCATATACCTCGCACCATTGATTGAATATATACCGATATCCATCATTGCGCCCCCTCCTGATAATTCTGGATTGAGCCTCCATTGAGTCGGATCCCCAATTTTAAATCCGCTCAATCCTTGGAAAAATTTGATATCTCCAAACTCTCCTTTTTCTCGCATTTCCACCGCCTTCAGCGTATTTGCTTCAAAATGCATTCGGTATCCGATCAATAATTTCACTCCAGCCTGATCACAAGCAGAAACCATTTCAGCTGCATCAGAAGCATTCACAGCCATAGGCTTTTCACAGATAACATGCTTGCCCGCCTTAGCTACTCGGATAACCTGTCCTTTGTGTAAGGCATTTGGTGTGATCACATAAACGGCATCTATATCCGGGTTATCCTTAATGGCATCGAAGTTTTCATAGTTATAGCAGTTTTTGGCAGGAATTCCATATTTAGATTGCCACATGGCAATTTTGGACGGAGTCCCGCTGATCACACCTACCAGTTTTGCCCGCTTACAATCCTGCATCGCTTCTGCGACTCTGGTACCATAACTTCCCAATCCCATAATGGCAACCCTCAAAATTTTATCCTGATCGAATATTTCGGAAATAGGGCTAGAAAAAACAGAAATTGCTGGAGTAGAAAGCACAATAGCCGTTGCACCTGCCTTTTGGAGAAAAGATCTTCTTGAGTTCATGGATTAATAGGTTGATTTATTGAAAAATACGGATAAAAAATGATTTCTCTTCTCATTGGTAAGTTTAAGATTGCGAAATCCATATTATCAGCATGATCCATAAAATCCACCTTTCGGAATTACTCTTTTCTTCTGACAAACTGGACTGTGTTTCTCGTACTTTGCTCCAACAAGATTTCATATCCCGGATTGAGATCGCTGAAATCCTTTCTGTCGGGGTGCAGTACAGTCAAAAGCTCCAATCCTTCATTGTATCTAATGATGAATTTATTTTTTAAGGAATTAACAAGCTGCTCTAATTTGAAAAGTTGCTGATCTATAATAATCGAAACTGATATCGCCGAAGTCTGAAGAAAATTTACCCGAAGTTTGAGTACATTCAACTGCTCATAAATAGTATGTATTTGCTCCTCTTCAATGAAGGTAAAGTCCGTCACCCGAAACGTGACTAAAATTTGATTTTGCTTTAAAACGATGGTAGGAATTGGATTTTGTTTTCCTAGTTGAAAGATTTTTGTACCGGCAGCTTCTGGTTTCAAAAAAGATTTTACAAATAAGGGGATACCAGAATTAGCCAGGGGTTTGATGGTTTTGGGATGAATCACCGAAGCCCCATAAAAGGTCATTTGAGCAGCCTGCTGGTAATCAAGTTCATCAAAAAGCTGCGTGTCCTCAAACAGCTTAGGGTCTGCATTTAATACTCCTGGTACGTCCTTCCAAATAGTCACAGAGCCGGCATCTAAACTTGTAGCAAGTATGGCTGCGGTAAAGTCAGACCCCTCTCTTCCTAAAGTCGTGGTTCGACCTTCAGTGTCAGCTCCGATAAAACCTTGGGTAACGACTGGAAACTGATCTAAAATCGACTTCAGATTTTTTTGGCAATTCTGCCTGGTCTTTTCCCAGTTGATTTTCGCAAATCTAAAATCACTATTGGTGGAAATAAATTCTCTGGCATCTTGCCAAACTGAGACCAAGCCAATTTCACAGAGATATTCCATTACGATTCTACTGGAAATTAACTCCCCAAATGCCACTACCCGGTCATAATATTCATCGTAATTATCTTTGGTTATAGGATTCACTAACAATTTTTCCAATTGCAAAAAGTAATTATCCAACTTAGGAAATATCGTGTGATCTGCGGGGAACAAATCTTTACATATCTCTAAATGATAATTTTTTAAAATTGTACTATTTGAAGAAATATCTTCTTCTTTCATTCTCAGTTCCAGTAATTTCTCCAATGCGTTAGTGGTCTTACCCATGGCAGAAACTACGATTACCATATTTTTTCGCAATCGATTACGCAAAATTTCAGCTAAGTTTTTGACTGCTGAGGCATCTTTTACAGAAGCTCCTCCAAATTTGAAAATTTGTGTTTTGGTCATAAAATATTATTCCTAATTTCGAGAGTATATAAACCCAAATATTGTACTTTTCTAATCCATGAAAATTCTTCCTTATCAGCCAGACCAAAGCGGGATGGCTTATTCTGTCGGAACAACTCTGGACCGATTTATCAAATCTAAGCAAAGTGATTTCCCTTTTGCTTCCGGTGAACTTTCCCAACTACTTCGAGACATCGCTTTAGCTGCCAAGATAGTCAATAGAGAGACGAATCGCGCAGGCCTTGCCAATATCGGAGGTGCATTTGGTCAAACCAATGTACAAGGTGAAGAGCAACAGAAGTTGGACGTAATAGCCAATATACGTTTTATGAGAGCTCTCAGTAAAGGCGGGGAAGTTTGCGCAATTGTATCTGAAGAAGAAGATTCAGTCATAGATTTACAAAACGGTTCGGGAAAATATGTAGTCGCGATAGACCCTCTTGATGGCAGTTCCAACATTGATGTAAATATCAGCATAGGAACCATTTTTTCAATTTACAGAAGAAAAACACCTGTGGGAAGCCCTATACAAGAAGAAGATATCATGCAGCCCGGAAAAGAGCAAGTTGCTGCTGGGTATGTGCTTTATGGCTCCTCCACCATGTTGGTCTATACCACAGGGTTTGGTGTAAATGGGTTTACCTACGAAAATTCCCTCGGAGAATTTTTCCTTTCTCACCCAGCTATACAAGCGCCTAAAGATGGAAAAATCTATTCCATTAATGAAGGTTCAGAATTAGAATGGACCCCAGGTGTAAAAAACTACGTTGACCATTGCAAAAAGTCTCAATATTCTGCGAGATATATAGGTTCGTTGGTTGCAGACTTCCACAGAAACTTATTAAAAGGAGGTATTTACGGATACCCATCTACTCAAAAAAATCCTAACGGAAAGCTTCGGCTCCTTTATGAGGCAAATGCTTTAGCATTTATAGCCGAGCAAGCTGGAGCGATAGCAACAGATGGGGTACAGCGAATTTTAGATATTCAGCCTGAGACACTTCACCAGAGAACTCCACTATGGATAGGGTCTGAGAAAATGGTAAACGAAGCTATGGGATTTTTAAATAAGAAAAGGGAAGCAGTAAATCTTTAGAACTAATGGCTGGGTTTTGAGGTTAAGTAAATTGGATGTTTTTATCTTCACACTCCAAATTCTTAACATATGAAACTAAACAAAACCTTTTTGGGACTAGCACTAGCTGCCAGTTCTCTATCCATTTATGCATGTGAATCGAAAGATGATCTTGACATAGCCAGTGATGAGCCAATTGATGAAACTTTTGCGGTTCAGACTGAGAAAATGTTGATCAATGTAGACACGCTTTATTCTGATTTGGAAAGTCCATGGGGAATGACCTGGCTACCTGATGGAAAAATGCTTTTGACTGAGCGAAAAGGAGAAATCCTGATTTTTGAAAACGATAAATTCACCGGTCAAAAAGTACAGGGGCTACCCAAGGTACATGAGGTAAATCAAGCTGGGCTACTGGATGTTCAAGCTCATCCAAATTATGCTCAAAATGGATGGATTTACATTTCTTATGCCAAACCAAAAGGAGGAAATAAAGGTGCTACTACCATCATGCGATTCAAGCTGGAGGGTAATCAAGCAGTTCAACAGGAAGAATTAATTGAAACTACTCCAGAGTGGGAAGGCGGAAGACATTATGGATCCAGAATTGTTTTTGATAAAGACAATTATTTGTTTTTCTCCAACGGAGATAGAGGAGACACTCCTTCCAATGCGCAGGATTTGACCAATTCTCATGGTAAAATTCACAGAATCCATGATGATGGCAGAATCCCTTCTGACAACCCATTTGTGAATGAGCCGAATGCTATCAAATCCATTTGGACCTACGGAAATAGAAACCCACAAGGCTTGGTTTATGATAAAGCTAATGACAGAGTATGGGAGGCTGAACACGGGCCGATGGGTGGCGATGAGCTTAACCTGATCGAAAAAGGCAAAAATTACGGCTGGCCAGTAATCACCTACGGACAAAATTATGATGGAACTCCCATCACAGATATCACAGAAAAAGAAGGAATGGAGCAACCAGTAACCTACTATGTTCCTTCTATTGCCACATGCGGGATGACTATTGTCACTTCCGATAAATATCCAGCTTGGAAAGGAGATATTTTAATTGGAGCATTGGCTAAAATGCATATCAATAGAGTAGATATGGATGGCACTAAAGCCCTTTCGCAGGAAGTGATGCTGCAAGATATCGGTAGAGTAAGACAAGTTTCCGAAAGCCCTGATGGCTATTTGTATGCCATCACAGAAGGCACTGGACTCCTAGTCAAATTGATCCCGATCCGATAACAAAAAAGAGGCTGTCTCATAAATAGTTTTCACATTTAGAGATATTCGATTTTGCGCAATAGAGGCCGATTTTTGATTTTCGGCCTCTATTTTTTTGACCGGGGTTCACATGAGTTGTTTTTTAGGGTCATGGATGGATACTGTGCTCCACTTGCTTTTGTCTTTGTTTTGGGATGAAAAAATGGACATTTAAGGCTGTTCATCCCGCCTTTTTGGCCAGGTTGTGGGCAATGGCCAGAAGGCCTGTTTCAACGGCCACTTTTGCGCTACCGCGGAGCATGAAACGGCTTCTGCCCTTGTTGTATTTGAAGTGTCCGAAGACCGGTTCGACATCGATGGCCCGTTGCTTTCTTTTCTGAATACCTCGCTCTGAGGTTAGCCGTTCCTTTGCTTTGGCTTTCTGTTGCTGGAGTCTTGTGTTGACCTTGATGACTTTGTTTCCCTCCCCGGGATGGCAAGCTGCGGAGAGTGGACAGCCGGAACAGTTTTTAGCCTGATAGTGGCGATAGTGTTGAACGAATCCGGTTGATGTTTTACCGGTGCTTTTCCCGCTCTTTTCCATGGGCTGTCCCATGGGGCAGATGTAGCGGTCGTTTTGCGGGTCGTAATGGAGGTTGTCGAGTAGTCCGTAGACTTTCTTTGCTTTGGATTCCTGTTGAAGTTCTTTGTGGAAATAGTTGTACTTGACGAAGGCTTCGATCTGGTTTTCCTCCAGGAAGCAGTAGTTTTCCTCACTGCCGTATCCCGCATCGGCTGTGTAGCTGGAGGATAGAAACCGTAGAGCTGACAGTATTTTTCCAGATGAGGTTTGAGGGTCAGCGTATCGGTGGGATTGGGATGCAGGGAGTAGTTGACCACAAACTGTCCGTGGGTACTGAGCTGAAGGTTGTAGGCGGGCTTGAGCTGTCCGTTTTTCATGTGGTCTTCCTTCATCCGCATGAAGGTGGCATCGGGATCGGTTTTGGAGTAGCTGTTGCGTCCTGCCAGGATCTGTTCTTTTTGGTCATATTCTTCCAGTTTGGCCGGCCAGTGCTTTTTGGCGTAGTTTAGTTTCTGCTTCACTTTTTTGTCCACAGGCTTGTCCTGCAGGGCCCGGTTGATCTTGTCCACGGTCTGAGACACTTTCTCCGGACTGGGGTTGATAAAGTCGGGCTCTTCGGCTCCCAGCTCCCGGGCGGCTACCGAACCTGCGTATTCCCAGAGTTCCTGGAGCTGTTTGCTGATCCGCTCCTTGTTCTTTTTGATCGCCTTACCCCAGACAAACGTGTAACGGTTGGCATTGGCCTCTATCTTGGTACCGTCGGTATAGACCTCCTTGATATCCAGAAGGCCTTCTTGATGAAGCAGCAGTACCACTTTGGAGAATATATCGCCGATCACCGGCTTGAGCCGTTCGGAACGAAAGCGGTTGATCGTGTGGTGGTCGGGACGCTGCATCCCCGAAAGCCACATGTACACGATGTTTTCCCGGGTAGCCTTCTCCAGCTTACGGGACGAAAAGCAATTTTCAAGATAGCCATAAACCAAAATCTTCAGCAGCATCCGGGGATGGTAGCTGCTGGCACCGTTTTGCCAATAATAGGCATACACCGAGGAAAGATCGATCTGATCCATCACCGAATTAACGGTTCGGGCTGGATGATGGGCTGGAATTAATTCTTCCAAACTCGGAGGAAGAAGCATCAGCTGGTTGGGAGAATAGTCTTTAAAGACTATATTCGTGTCTTGTTTTTGCACACCTCAAAATACCTATTTTGAGTTAAACAAGAAAGGCTAGCCGAGAAATCAGCTAGCCTATTAAACTATCTACTTTTGAGACAGCCTCTTTTTCTTTTCTATTAATTACTTAGACAAAATCAACATCCACATTGAATGGGTACTTCATCAAAAACTGGAGCGCCTCCTCAATTTCCAAATCTTCAAAAAGTACGCGGTACAAGTTTTCTGTAATCGGAGCGCGTAAATCCGCTGCTTCCAAAAACCCTTTGATAATTTTTACAGTATTGACACCTTCGGCCACTTCTTCCATACTGGCTTGAATCTCTGTCAAACTCTCGCCTTTGGCCAATCTATATCCTACTGTAAAGTTTCTGGAATCCACGGAATTACAAGTCGCTACCAAGTCTCCTATTCCTGCAAGTCCAATGACGGATTTTAAACTTCCTCCTAAAGCATTACTTAAATGAGCCATTTCCACCATGCCTCGGGAAATCAAAAGCCCTCGGGCATTTTCTCCCAAACCAAGCCCAGCCAAAGCCCCTGAAGCGATCGCAATGATATTTTTCAATACTCCGCTAAGCTCCACCCCAATGATATCCGAATTACCATAAACCTGAAATTTATCAGACCTTAAAAGTCGCTGGCCTTCCATGATTACCTCATTGTACTTGCTGGCAATTACGGTAGCAGCCGGCTGACCTTTGCTAAGCTCTTTAGCCAAATTAGGGCCTGCTAGGCATCCCACCCTGACAGCAACTGTCTCCTGTTGAATTACTTCACTCATGGTCAAAATCTGGCTTCTTTTGATTTTTTTGACGGTGTCTAAAGTTTGACCTTCGGGAAGATTCAAACAAAGTCCTTTGGTACCATGAATCACCAAATGGTAAGGATGTAGAAATGGGGCAAACTTTCTTGCAACCTCCTGAAAACCAGAAGATGGAACCATAAAAAAAAGAATATTACACTCTTTACAAAGAGTTTCTGGGTCAAAAGTCCCCTGAATGCTGGCATGCAAGGCCTTACCTTGGGCACTGCTTTGGGTATTGATTTCGTCAACTACTTCTGGCTTTCTGGCATAGACCATTACCTCGCTTTTTTCAGCAAGCATATTGGCTATGGCCGTACCAAAGCTACCTACTCCTACTACGCCTATGGTACTAGATTTAGAAGAGTTTTTCAAGGCCATATCCATGTAGTCTGTTGTGATAAAAATATAATAAACTCATATCCTCAGTGACTATGTCTCCCTGACGATTTTTAATCAAAGGTCTTTTTGCATGATACATTCCCACATTATCCAATCCATGAGAAATAATCTCATCCATAGATCTTTTCATGTGCGGAGCAATATTAATCTGCCCATCTTCCTTTAGTGATAGAATTCTTTCATAAACCATTTCGCAGGCTTCTCTAAACTCCTGATAGGGCAAAAATATTTCTTCCTCAGGCAAGCGTATCAAATCGAAAAGGTCCAATTTATTATTCCGCTGTTTGATCAATTCGAAGGCAGTAAAAGCTACCAAGTGTGAACTGAAAACTCGGTTGATTTTATGAAATTCCTCAACTATGCGCTTTCCGAGCATATTGGTATACTCTTCCTCCCGCTGCTGATCTACCGTAATCTGGTTGTTGGAAATAAAATAATCTCGGGGGTCAATTTTTCGTCCATATTTATCAAGACTATCTCCATTTTCATCCACATAATTCCCCAGCACATCCATGGCTTTCCCTACAGAAACTGAAATATCAGAACCTTTGGTAAAGAATTTCACCAGGAACTTAGAGATCTTGTAAGAATTAGAAAACTCGTCATTCTCTTTGTAATAGCGTTCCTGTCCAGTGATGCTCAAATAATCCTTGATCAAACTAGGTGCTTCCAAGACAAAATGATAATTGATAGTCACCGGAACAATGAAGATTTTACCGGAGATATCATTGATATTATTCTGATAATTAGTCCTTTGCGCTTCGATAGCAGTACTTAACAGCCCTAATTTCAACTTGGACTCAATCATACCACTTCGGCTCCGGGTTCCTCCCGGAAAAAATAATGAATGGCATCCAAACTGTATTGCCTCTTTGGAATAAGTCTTTAAGGTTTCCAGATACATAAGATTCTTTTTCCTTCTATCCACCTTATAGGCTCCCAAAGCATTCATGAAATAAGCGAAAATCGAAATGTTAAATAGGTTAAGACCTGCCCCATAAATAAAGGGAGGCAAGCCCAAAACAGAAATTATCCAACCAATCAAAATACTATCCAAGTTGGAAAAGTGAGTTGGAACCATGACTATAGTTCCTTTAGTTGCCAGATCCCTCAATTGATCCGTTTCACCTGTTATTTGGATTTTATCCTGAAGTGTATATTGGTTACTGAATATGGATTTAAACCCTTTTACTCTGGCAGCATTCAGTAATCTGGAAAAGCCATAAGTGACTACGCTTCTGGTAAATTTATAATGTTGATGATTGAAATTACTGGCAATTTCCTCAGAATAACGATTGGTAATTCTTTCCAGAATCTCCTTATAGGCCTCCAGTCTCTTACTTCTATTTAACTTGGTCTCTGAGTTGATCTGGAGTAATGCAGCCTTGACTTTTCCCCAGAATTCTCCTTCATCATCCGGGTCAACAACCCAGGGATTTTGCTTAATTCTAAGCTTTTCCCTGTACAGGGTAGTCTCCAACTCCTCTTTGAGAATATCAGGGTTTTTGCCCGTCAAAGTAAGAATTTTATCCTGCGCACTGGCTGAAACTCTGGAGACAAACTCCTTCCTCTCTCTTGCCAATTTCACGACAGGCCATTCATCCTTACTGGGCAAAATTGGCTCGTACCGATGTTTGATATATTTCTCCTCCAAAATGGAAAGTGGGTTTAATAAAAGTGAATGCCAAAGATAAGGAAAATGAACTTGTAGCGGGAATCTTAAGCCTTAGGAACAGAGGGCTCTGATTTCGACTTCAGGAATAAAGCCACTACCAGAGTGGTAATCAATCCCATGACTATTGCGCCAATCAGGGATTGAACGGATCAGTCCTAAAACTTGGGGGATTTGAGTGAATCGAGTTTCTTTGTTAAAAAAAACAATTGGAAGAAAAGGATTACCTCAGTTTACTTTTGCCTCAGGGGCTTTTGGAATTTTTCAAGGTTACCTCGGCAGCCTTTAAGGACAATGCTTATCATATTTATTTGGAAGAGCTCAACATTCATCCTGAACATCTTCAGGGAGTAAAGCTGGTTTCCAAAGGTTTTTTTGAGGAAGTTACCGTACAGGATTTCCCCCTGAGGGGTAAAGCTTGTTTCCTGAAAATAAAGCGGAGAAAGTGGTTGAATGAAGAGACGGGAAAGAATGTAAGCAGGGACTGGAATTTGGTAGCTAACGGCACGCGAATGACACAGGAATTCGCGCTTTTTTTAAAAAGGAACGACTGGACTCGTCCCCTGTAAGTTGTAAGAGTCTTGCTGAAAACTTCCATGTGAATGGAAAGGTCCTTGAACATCAGTATGTTTTTCATCTCAGTGACTTTCAGACTTGGTCTCAGAAATTCCATGCCAAGGATTGGATTCTCTTTCCGGAAAATCTGGGCACCCACCTCAGCATTGATGAAACATCCCTTTCTCAGGGAGAGCTCTATACCGTACTGACCAATAAAGCCGCCAAAGGCAAAAAGGGAGCGTTGGTTGCTATGATTAAGGGGACTGACAGTGAGCGGGTAATTGATGTGCTGAGAAAATTACCTGAGGGCAAACGAAAGAAAGTCAAGGAAGTTACCCTGGACATGGCTGCCAGCATGGAACGAATTGTCCGCAGGAGTTTTCCTAAAGCACTGTTGGTTACCGACCGCTTCCATGTCCAGCAACTTGTTCATGAAGCCGTACAGGAAATGAGAATTGCCCACAGATGGGAGGCCATCGAGCAGGAAAACAAAGAAATGGAACTGAGCAAAGAGTGTGGCAAGCCATTTATTCCTAACAAGAAAACGGAGATACTGAAAAACAGCTTTTGGCAAGGAGTAGATATTTGCTTTTTAAGGCAGAGGATTCCTGGACGCCCTCACAGGCACACCGGGCAGAAATACTTTTCCATCGCTATCCTGATTTAGAAAAAGCTTATAAACTGTCCAGGTCTCTGGCCAGAATCTATCAGACCAGCAAAATCAAGGGAGTAGCCTTCACCAAACTAGCTCAATGGTACAACGAAGTGGAGCAGGCAGGATTCAAATCCTTCAACACCGTATCCAGAACCATCCAAAATCACTACGAAACCATTCTCAACTTCTTTGAAAACAGAAGCACAAACGCATCGGCTGAATCATTCAATGCAAAAATCAAAGCGTTCAGAGCACAGTTCAGAGGTGTGTCAAATGTCGAATTCTTCCTCTTCAGACTTTCCAATATCTATGGATAAAATTTTAGCCTCCCCAGATATTCAGACTGATCCGATTGAACCATATAGCTTTTTAAATTGAAATAGGCTTCCGCATCAGCCAGGGTCATTTTCCCACTCGTAACTGCATGTTCGATTACGTTGGTAAAATATTCGGGAGTGATATAAGTACTGATAACATATTGAGCTAGGGGACTGAGTAAAGCAATAATTAGGGTCATAATCAGACCTGTGACCACTCCCTGTTTGTAGCTCATTCTCCCAAAATATGTATTTCTCTTTTTATCCAATAAGGCAAAAACATAAACCAGGATCGCAGGGATAGCAAAGAAGTTCGTGTAGGTAGCGTGATCAGCTATTTTTTCATCATGCCAGCCCATGGATTTTTCAAATAACATCCACAAAAGCATAGTCAGAATGAAAATAAATGCCCATTTGAGCTCTATCTTAATATTTTTCATAGTGATTTGGGTTAGGTGATGGGGCGATATTTATACAAATTACAAAATTTCAGAAACGTTTATACTTTTCTGTTGTTTCTCAGGTATCAAATAGAATCCCTTGTCTAGGAACTAAAGGGTATTATTTTTACGCCAGCAAATCCCAATGAAACCAGATCTCAAACAAATACAGGTGCCGATCGAGTCGGAAATGGTTGTTTTCGAACAAAAATTCCGCGACTTCATGAAAAGCAAGGTGAAGCTGCTCGATCATATCACCAATTATATCGTGAAGCGGAAGGGCAAGCAAATGCGGCCCATGTTTGTGTTTTTGACGGCTGGAGTCTGTGGAGAAATCAACGATTCCACCCACAGAGGTGCGGCTTTGATCGAGTTGCTTCACACGGCAACCCTTGTTCATGATGATGTCGTGGATGATGCAAATTATCGCAGGGGCTTTTTTTCCGTCAATGCATTATGGAAAAATAAAATCGCTGTCCTTGTCGGAGATTATTTGCTTTCCCGAGGCTTACTTCTTTCAGTCGATAATGGGGATTTTCATTTGCTCCAGATAGTTTCCAATGCAGTCAAAGAAATGTCGGAAGGCGAACTGCTTCAGAGCTATAAAGCCAGAAAACTGGATGTAGACGAGGAAGTATATTATGAAATTATCCGTCAAAAAACAGCCAGTCTAATTGCTTCATGCTGTGCTGTTGGTGCAGCAAGTGTCAATGGAGACCTAGAAATGGTCAGCAAAATGCGTGAATTCGGAGAAAAGGTGGGCATGGCCTTTCAAATCAAAGATGATCTTTTTGATTACGGAGAAGAAGAAATCGGGAAACCTGTAGGGATTGATATCAAAGAGAAAAAGATGACTTTGCCTTTGATATTTGCTTTGAGTAAGGCGGATTGGTTAGAAAAAAAGAAAATCATCCACCTCATCCGAAATAAATCCAACGATAAAAAAGCTGTAAATCAGGTTATTGATTTTGTAAAAAAGAGTGGAGGTTTAGAGTATGCCAAGGAAAAAATGAATGGATTTTATCAGGAAGCTCTGGGCATTTTGGAAGGATTCCCAGAATCTGAATACCGAGCCTCACTTTCAGCTTTAGTCAGCTATACAATAGAAAGAAAAAAATAAGACCTCTTCGAAGGTCTTATTTTTTTTCTAAAACACTTTTTGACTCAGCTTATCTTATCAAAGTTCGCTTTCAAGTCAGGCTTATGACTATTCATAAGAATTGATCGTTTGAATTTTTCCATCAGGTAAATGGACCAATTCTGCCATTTTGATATTTCTCAAGGGTGTTTTACCTGAAAGCTCTGTATCATGATAAAATAAATACCATTTCCCCTCGAAATTGACAATAGAGTGATGATTAGTCCAACCTTCTACGGGTTCCAAGACATTTCCCTGGTAAGTAAATGGACCATAGGGACTATCTCCAATGGCGTAGGCTATAAAATGTGTATCACCCGTTGAATAGGATAGATAGTATCTCCCATCATGTTTATGCATCCAGGCAGCCTCAAAGAACCTTCGAGCATTATCTCCTGCTTTAATTGCTTCACCATTTTCATCCAGGATCAAAATCTCCTTCGGCTTCTCTGCCAAACCGGTCATTGCATCATCCAATTTGGCAATGTATGGCATCAAAGCTTTTTGATCTGGCCCCGGTAGCCCATCCATTGGACCCTTTCTTCCCTCAACGAGTTTTTGATCTTCATACCATTGAAGTTGTCCTCCCCAGATTCCTCCCCAAATCAAAAAATACTCCTCCTGATCCTGAAAAACAGCAGGATCCATACTGAAAGTACCTTTGATTGGTTCTGCCTCTGGTTTAAATGGACCTTCTGGGCGATCTGAAACGGCGACCCCAATTTTAAATATCCCCTGTTTATCTTTTGCTGGGAAATAGAGATAGTATTTTCCATTTTTTTCGGCAGCGTCCAGAGCCCATAACTGTCTACTTGCCCAAGGAATATCTTCCAATTTCAAAGCCACTCCATGGTCAGTGACAGGCCCATTAACCTTCTCCATAGAGAAAACATGGTAATCTTTCATGTCAAAATGAGAGCCCATATCATCTTCTTCCACATCCGTTTCTATATCATGGGAAGGGTAAACAAATAGCTTTCCTTCGAAAACATGAGCTGATGGATCGGCTGTGTAGATATGCTGGACTAAGGGTGAATGGGCGAATATAGGTTCGGGTTCTGACTCAACCTCAGTTTCAGTAGTTTTTTTCGGCTGAGAACAAGCTGCTAAAAGCAGGAATAAGCTTAAGAATTGGTTTGAAAATTTCATGGTTAAATTAGGTTTGAATGGGTTTGATTTTGAAAATAAGAAAAGGCATTAGAAAAACCTACGGGAAAACATTATCAAATTTTCTTAAAAGAATTTACATTTGATAGTATCAAATGATACTATAAATGAAGCCTCCTTACGATATCAATCCTAAGATTTTGAAATGGATAAGCTCCATTTCGGAGAAAATTGGTGAGGCAAATGCGCTTTTTCTAAGCAAACCTTCTCCCCAACTCCGGAAGCAAAACCAAATCAAGACCATTCACTCATCGCTTCAAATAGAAGGAAATACCTTAAGTGAGGATCAGATTACGGCAATTTTAGAAGACAAACGGGTGATTGGGCCGCAAAAAGATATTTTGGAAGTGCTCAACGCAGTTTCCATTTATGAAAAATTGGATTCACTGAAATCAATTTCAGAAAAATCCTTCCTTTCTGCACACGCAACTTTGATGAACGGATTGATCGAACATCCCGGAAAATATAGAACTCGAGGAGCGGGAGTGGTCAAGGGTTCGCAAGTGACACATCTGGCACCACCTGCTGAAAATGTACCTGGACTAATGAAAGATCTTTTTCATTACCTGAAGAAGGACCAAGAACTTGTCTTAATAAAAAGCTGTGTATTTCACTACGAAATGGAGTTCATTCATCCTTTTTTGGATGGAAATGGAAGAATGGGTAGGCTTTGGCAGACGATAATTCTAAAGGAAAAGTATCCTGTCTTCGAATCTTTGCCTTTTGAAACATTGATTAACAGAACTCAATCGGAGTATTACGAGGCTCTCGCGCTGAGTGACAAAATGGGAAAGTCGACCGTATTCATCGAGTACATGCTCCGAATTCTCGATGCTGCACTCGAAGACCTGCTTCGAGTCAAAGGAAAAACCATCAATCCGGAGGATCGAATGACCTACTTTCTATCTTTGGGAAAAAGCCAATTCACTCGAAAAGACTACATGGAAGTGTTTAAGACCATTTCCACAGCCACAGCAAGTCGAGATTTGAAGAAAGCGGTGGAAAACAAAATCCTCTCAACTGAAGGAAAAGGAAATCAGGTTAAATACACTATAAATCCCATTTATTACTAGAATTTGCGCATCCTTACATGCTTAGTTTTATTTTGATTTTCATCCCGATTGTTTCTTTCATAACCATAAACATTACATTTTGGTGGTTGGACATCTCACTAAAAAACAGAGGATGCAAAAATGAAAACTCAAGTCCTTGGTTCGCCTATGCTAAAGACTTCTCAAAACTTCTAGATTTAACTTATCAGAAGGAAAATTCAAAACGCAAACAATATCAAATTGCTCTTGGGATACTAATCAGCTCTTTGGTAATCATTTTTGGATGTGGCATTATAGCTCTCTTACAATTTTCGTGTGAAATTTAAAAAAGCAACACTAGGTAAACTACCCCAAACATCGATTTCAAGAAGTACCAGGCAATCTCCAAACCGGATAGTGTTTTGATATGGCGAACTTCAAAATTTCAAAGTCGGAAAATCAAAAAATAGGCTAGCATAAAACCTCCTAAATTAGCCTATCTAAAAACCCTTTAAATTCTTCAAAGCTTTTACCCATCGAGAGCACTTTCTTTTCTCCTTCCAGAAAAGCTGCCAATCGATCCGGCAAAACCAATTTTTCATTCAATGCGTCTTCCACCACGTCTCTGAATTTTCCTGGATGGGCTGTTTCTAAAAACACACCAACATACCCTGGGTTTTCAGCCATGAAATCTTTCAAGCCTAAATATCCCACTGCTCCGTGTGGATCAAGAGTGTAGCCTTTGGGCTTGACATCCTGTATTGCTTCGATGGTCTGAGCATCGGTGTAGAAAAAACCTTTGATATTTTTCCGAAACAGCTCCTCATTTCCATCATAAAGCGCCTGAAGTCGAGGAAAATTACTAGGATTCCCCACATCCATAGAATTGGAAACTGTAGGTACAGATGCTTTGGCTTCAAAAGGTAACCCCTTTAAATAATCAGGGACTATTTTGTTGAGATTGGTTGCAGCGACAAAATGGTCTATAGGCAATCCCATTTTCCAAGCCAAAACTCCAGCCGCCAAATTACCAAAATTACCACTTGGCACTGAGAAAACGATCTTTTTCCCATCTTTAGGCAGTCTTGAATAGGCATAGAAGTAATACAGGCACTGAGGGATCCATCGGGCAATATTGATAGAATTAGCTGAAGTCAGGAGCAAGCTTTTATTCAATTCCGGATCCAAGAAAGCCTGCTTGACCAAAGTCTGACAATCATCAAAAACTCCTTCCACTTCTATCGCAGTAATATTCTGTCCGAGAGTGGTAAACTGTTTTTCCTGAAGCTTACTGACTTTCCCTTTTGGAAAAAGAACAATAACTTCGACTCCTTCTACTCCCAAAAAACCATTGGCCACAGCACTTCCCGTATCTCCTGAGGTCGCTACCAAAACATAGACTTTTTGATCAGTTTTGGCAGTAAGCATGCTCATTAATTTGGAGCAAAAGCGTGCTCCAAAATCTTTAAACGCCAATGTAGGTCCGTGAAATAACTCCAAACTGTAAACCCCTTCCTCCACTTCAACTATTGGAGCATCAAAAACAAGAGTATGATCCACCAAGGCTCGGATTTGCTCATTTGTCAAGTCTTCCGAAAACAAGGCCTCAATCACCTTATAGCCAATTTCCTGAAAACTCTTGGATGAAAAACTTTCTATCAGTTGCTGAGGTAAGAAAGGAATCCGCTCGGGCAAGTACAAGCCCTGATCTGGAGCCAATCCTTTGATCACAGCTTCTGCTAAACTGACTTGGTGTTTTGGGTTATTGGTGCTGTAATATTTCATCAATTATTCTGTTAAAATATAACCACCATCTGTATTGATGGCAGAAAAATACACATCCACGCCCAATCCTATACTTTGATAAACCTCCTCCGCGGCCTTGGCAATTTGGACAGCTTTTTCCTTTCCTTTGGATAAACAAAACAGTGTTGGACCACTGCCCGATATTCCCATTCCCAAGGCCCCGGCACCTTTTACTGCCTCTCTTACTTCATAAAAGCCAGGAATCAATACCGCTCTGTAAGGCTCCGCAATGACATCTCTCAATGATCTTGAAATCAATTCATAATCTTCTTCATATAGCCCGGCAATCAATCCAGCCACATTTCCTGATTGAATGGTAGCGTGTTTCAAGGGAATGGCTTCTCTCAAAACTGATCTGGAATCAGCTGTTTTCAATTCAAAATGTGGGTGCAATAAGGTACAATACAGATCCTGAGGAACATTCAGCTTAATCACATCCAAAGGATGATAGTCTCTGATCAGTACAAAACCTCCCAACAAGCTCGGGGCTACATTGTCTGCATGGCCGGCTCCGCAGGCAATTTTTTCAGCAGCTATTGCAAAAGGAAGAAGGTCTTTTTTCTCATAAGGACTGCCCAAAAATTCATTTGCCGCAACCAAAGCAGCAACAGCACTTGCTGCACTCGACCCCATGCCCGATCCAAGCGGCAATCCTTTTTCCAATTGGATAGAGATCCCAGGGTTAACACCCAAGTCCTCAACCATAGCTTGAATAGCTACCGCACAGGTATTCTTAGCAGCGTCCAAAGGCAGTTTTCCATCGTCTCCTGAGATTGAACTTACTTCCAGGCCGGGATTTTCCTTTTCATTCAACTGCACAATATCCCCCATGCCCTCAATGGCAAATCCTAAAATATCAAAGCCGCAGGATACATTGGCGACAGTAGCAGGAGCAAAGGCTTTTACGGTTTTCATTACTCGCGGGTGTAGTTACCAATCCTAATCACGTCAGCGAAAACTCCGGCAGCCGTCACATCAGCTCCTGCACCTGGACCCCGAATGATCATCGGTCTATCCAGATACCTTTCAGTAGTCAAAAGGATCATATTGTCACTTCCACTCAAACTGCTGAATGGATGTGCATTTGGAAGGGAATTCAGACCAACCTTTGCTTTTCCATTCTCCAGAGTTGCCATAAAGCGAAGCTTTTCTCCTTTTGATTCTGCTTCCTTGAGTAGTTTCTCAAACTCCGAATCGTGTGCTTGAAGCTTCTGGAAAAACTCCTCCACCGTAGCAGCTTCTCTGCAATCTTCCGGAACCATACTCTGAATAGTGATGTCTTCAAATTCTAAAGTTTGTTCGGCCTCTCTTCCCAAAATCAGAATTTTTCGAGCCACATCCATTCCGCTTAAATCGTCTCTTGGATCAGGTTCGGTGTAGCCTTTGTCTTTGGCAATTCTGACTACCTGAGAAAAAGGATCTCCTTTTTCCAGTTCGGAGAAAATAAAATTCATAGACCCACTTAATACGGCTTCAATTCGAATTACTTTATCACCGGAAAGCATCAGATCCTGAAGGGTGTTGATCACAGGCAATCCTGCTGCAACATTGGTTTCATAGAGAAATTTCACTCCTCTCTTTTTCGCCAGTTTTTTAAGCTCTTTATATTGCTCCATTGAGCTGGAGTTCGCTTTTTTATTAGGGGTTACGATTGCCACCTTTGCACCTAAAACTCGTGCATAGGCATCTGCTACGCTTTGACTCGCTGTGCAATCCACAAAAACTGAGTTGGAGAAGTTCATTTCTTCCATAGTCCGGATAAACTCCTCCAAGTCCATCTTCTGATCTTGATCACTCAACTCATGTGGATTTTTTAAATCAAATCCATCTTCATGGAAAGCCATGTAGCGACTATTGGCCATTCCGTGAATTTGAATATCCAGCTCATTATCACCTTTCAGTTTCTCCTGTTGAGTTGCAATCATTTTGATCAATGCCTTGCCTATCAAGCCCACTCCAACCAAGAAAACGTGAAGCACCTTATTTTCAGAAAGGAAGAAGGCTTCGTGTAAGGCATTGAGAGCTTTTTGTAAGTCGGCCTGAGGTATGACCGCAGAGATATTCAACTCCGAGCTACCCTGGGCTATAGCAGCCACGTTGATATTGTTTCTTCCCAATGCTCGGAACATCCTTCCGGAAGCACCTGGATTTTGCTTCATATTTTCTCCTACTACCGCAACAGTGGAGAAACCATGCATAAGCGTAACCTCATCCATCTCACCGGATTTGATTTCATAATAGAACTCCCGCTCCACCACTTCTTTCGCCAAGTATGCCTCGGCTGTTTTGATAGCCAAACAGATACTATGTTCGGAAGATGCCTGAGAAATTAAGACAATATTCACTTTAGCCTCTGCAAGAGCCTTAAATACCCTACTTCCCGTAATCCCATCTAATAGAGAGGCTCCCTGCACATTGACAATGGAAATGGAGGACATGGATGAAATCCCTTTGATCAATCCACCTTGAGTCACCTCCCCATTGATTAGCGTGCCTTTGTTGGAAGGTTCGAAGGTATTCTTGATATAGATTGGAATATTCTTCTTCATCGCCGGCTGCATAGTCGCCGGAAAAATCACTTTTGCTCCGAAGTGAGAAAGCTCCATCGCCTCATTGTAGCTCAGCTGAGGAATACTAAATGCGGTATAAACCAGCTTGGGATCTGAAGTCAAGACCCCCGATACATCAGTCCAGATTTCTAAGTCCTCCGCATCTAAGGCAGCCGCAAAAATAGCCGCTGTATAGTCCGAACCTGATCTTCCTAACGTGGTAGTCTCCCCTTTTGCAGTAGAAGCAATAAATCCTGTAATGATTTTGATTCCATCATGCTTTAGAAAATATTCTTTGATCAGGTGATTGGTCACTTCAAAATCCACTCTGGCCTGACCGAATCTGTCATTGGTTCGAATTACCTCCCTTGCATCCAAAAATTGGGTTTTAATGCCTTTGGCAGCTAAAGCCTCGGCCAAAATAAAAGTAGAAAGACGCTCCCCGAAACTTGCAACATAATCCAAAGTCCGATCAGAATTTTCCTTTATCAGGTAAATTCCATGGAATAAATCTTCCAATTCATTGAAACGGACCTTCACATAGGTCATGACAGTAGACTGGTTTTGTACTGCTATTAGCTGCCTTACCATATCCAGATGCTTTTCCTCCATAGTCTGGAGTAGATCTCTGTAAACCTGATCACCTTCTCTAGCTAGGCGGGCAATCGTCAACAAACTTTCTGTCACACCGCCAAAAGCAGAAAAAACAACAGCTACATCTTGTTGCTTATTTTTCTCCTGAATAATTGAAAAAACTTTCCGAATCGTTTCTGGAGTTGCTACAGAGGAACCTCCAAACTTGATGATTTTCATAAGTAAATAGAATGATTTTGAATGAATAAAATGCCTTAATAGGCTCAGGGGCGAGTACTTTGAGATTAAACGGGATTACCCCGTAATCGTGGTCATTCCTGTAAAAAAAGTAGAAATAGAAGTCATGCCGGACATTGACATAATGCCCTTACAAGTGTGAAAAATATTTCTTGCTGCAAAAACCATGACTTAGAAATTGACTTTACAATCTTAGGCAGTAATTTCTTTTATGCCAAATAATACGCTATTAATTTTCAATTATTTAATCAAAAGGGAGTGAAAAATATAAATTTGATAATTTTAAATATTTTCTAATTCAGTCTTTTAGATTGAATAACGCCTGATATTCAAAATAAAATTTTCTCAATACTGTCTATTTTAGGATTTAAAAAAAGCTTATACGCAAAATTAGTTTAGTATTATTTTGGAAAAATATTTCTATCCAAAAAAAGTCCTCAGGTTTATTCGATAATCATGAAAAATAAAAAGCCTGATATCCGGGGGAATCAGGCTGATGCAATAGTATACTTAATTCTCAGCAAAGCTTATTGAACATCTAAAATGGCTTGTGGCTTTCCTCTGAAAAGGACATTCTCTCCTTTCTTTTTCCCAATTAGCACTTGTCCTAAAGGGGAATTTCTGCTCAGTAGAAAATATTTCTTGCCTTCTACTTCCAATTGGCCGATTGAAGCCGAAATCAGGAAAAAGTCTGTTCCCAACTGAATTAAAGACCCTTCCCGTACTGCCTCCGAATTGGATTTGATAGACTGAACCCTATAAATCTCATCCAAGTCCTCCTGAAGCTTTTCAATGGTG
The DNA here is from genome assembly GCF_019443765.1 of Algoriphagus sp. NBT04N3. Taxonomy (NCBI): domain Bacteria; kingdom Pseudomonadati; phylum Bacteroidota; class Cytophagia; order Cytophagales; family Cyclobacteriaceae; genus Algoriphagus; species Algoriphagus sp. NBT04N3. The sequence goes on along the minus strand of NZ_CP048415.1, from coordinate 4,703,274 downwards.
CCTTCGATGGTTTTTAAGTCCTGGGTCATCATCTCTCTTCCAGTCTCAAACTTATCACCTGCACTACTTTTCGTATCTTCTAAAATACCTTCAGAAACAGCCTTTCTTTCCTGCTGAAGTAGGCTAATTTTTTCTTTCAGCTGTCTGATAGCAGCCTGAAAAATCTTTTCTTTTAATTCCTGCATAAAATCAACATCCCTCTTTACGACGGGTATCAATGATGTAAACTATTTTCCAACCTTCGGACATTTTGACCAACTGAAAAGAATTGACTCCGCAGTGGCTAAAATTTCCATTGACGTAAAACTCATAGGGCGTCCATGCAGCCGCCATGTTTCCGTCTATTTTAATTTGATAATCTAGGATTCGTTCATCCAATTCTGTCTCAACCGGTGTACTAGCTATCCTTTTCCCAAAGTCCTCCACAGAATTACTTCCAACTCTTGTACCTGATGGGTCAGCTATCACGGTTTGCATCATTGCATCTGAGCTGAAAGATTTCATAACCATTTCAGCATCTTTTGCTCTCATACCGTCAAAAAGCGACACTATTACTTCTTTGACGGCTTGCTCTTCAGATTGAGCTAAAGTCGGAAATAAAACACCAAAACTTAAGGCTAAAAGACAAAGTATTTTTTTCATAAATCAAGCTTCTCCATAAAGTTTGAAAGTCATATTTCTCAAGGCCGGATTATTGACAGCATAATGCATCGCCTCTGCAATTTCTTTAGGACTTACCCATTTGCTAAAATCCGAATCGGGCATAGCCTCTCTGTTTGGCGGAGTGTCAATAATACTTGGAACGAAGACATGAGAACGAATATTGGTCTCTTTGGTTTCGGTTGCTAAAATTTCTGCCAAAGACACAATCAGCCTTTTACTCATAGCATAGGCGATCGTAGCAGAAGCGTCTTCTAATTGCAAAGCAGGGCGTGCACCCACAAACAAGAAAGTACCTTTTTGCTGCTTCTTCATAAAAGGAAGGAATCCTCTTACCAGATGATATGCGCTAAAAAAATTGAGAGAAAACATTTTTTCAAAATCAGACTGCTTGGCATCCTCAATAGATCCCATCGCAAACCCTCCAACTATCATGGCCAAGGCATCCAATTCATTGTATTGAAGCTGATATTCCTTGACAAACTCGGCCACAGACTCCTCATTTGTTACATCTACTTCGTAGCTATCATCCGCATCTTCCACTTCCTCGTCTTTCCCTGGTTGAAGTAATGCGATAACATGATATCCTTCTCTTTTAAACTTTTCTACAACAGCTGAACCTAAGTTTCCGGCAGCGCCGGTAATGATGATATTTCTACTCATATGCTAAAAACACGATTGATTATTGCTAAAATTAGGCTTTATTTTTCGATTAAGTTATGAATCACCTAAAAACTAGTATACGAACCAAGGAGAATAGAAAGCGCTGGAACTTCGCCATCAAACTGATTCTCTTGATTTTACTGGAATTTATTTATGAAGGGGAAACATATTTGAGACCTCTTTTGGATAACTATTCCCTCCTAAATCATGTAATCAGAGCATTGATATTTCTACTCAGTGCCAACCTGATTATTTCTTTAGGAAGGATCATTACATTAAGACTTTACCTCCAAAAAACTGCGGAAACCAAAGTCCTTCCCAACTTTGTGGTTGGGATAGGAAGGATCTCCGGGATACTCAATTCTCTTGCACTCCTCATTTCACTGATGCTAGCCTTTGGCATTCGGCCTTTGGAGTTTCTAACTTCCATCACCATTGTAGCGGCAGCGATTGCATTATTGACTAAAGACTACATCACCAGTATTGTCAATGGTTTGATCATCATGTTTTCTGAGCAACTGGAAATTGGAGACAAAATCACGATTGGGAAGAACACAGGGTTTATTAGAGATTTTACCTTGATGAATACTGTCCTTAAAAGTGAGACCGGGGAAATCATCATCATTCCCAATTCCATGATGCTTACTTCGGACGTAATCAATTATTCAAAAAATAACACTCATCAGGTAGTTTTTGATGCAGAAATGCCCTACTCCACAGATCTTCAGTTGATCAATTTGGAAGAAAAACTAGGCGAGGTTTTGAAGCAATTTTCTGATTATGTGATATTGGAAGGAGCTCAGTTGAATGTACTGGAAAGGAAGTCAGACAATGTATTGGTACGCTATCAGTTCCCTATCAAATCCGGTGAGAAATTGATTGAATCTCAAGTTAGAAAAACCATCAATCAGGCATTCCTAAATTGGAGTAATGAACACAGAAAAGCCTAATTATTTTGACCTTGTCTATCAGGTAGTCAAAGAGATACCCGAAGGCAGAGTTTGCTCTTATGGGGCCATTGCCAATTATTTGGGGCTTAAAAGCGGCGCCAGAATGGTAGGCTATGCCATGAATGCCGCTCACACTTTACCAGATGTACCTGTGCATCGTGTGGTTAACAGAAACGGCTTACTGACTGGCAAACATCATTTTCAAACTCCTACTAAAATGCAGGAGCTTTTGGAATCAGAAGGCGTTCAAGTTGAAAATGATCAGGTCCAAAACTTTGAAAACCTATTTTGGGACCCTGAAAAGGAATTAGGTTTTTGATCACTTTTTAATCCTTCCCAAATAGAGCCCCAAATACATCAGGAGTCCATTCAAGATCAAGGCTTCAAAGCCAAACTTGTATCCCCAAAGCCATTTTTCAGAATTATAGCTGATCACAAAGGTGATTAAAGGAGCCATTATTGCCATTAAGGGAACCCAACGGTCTTTTACTTTCAATTTTGTAAATAACCCGAAAGCATAGAGGCCCAATAATGGGCCATAGGTGTAGCCGGCTATGATAAAAACCGAGTTAATCACACTCTGATCATTGATCCAATGAAAGATCAGAATGGCAATAAACATCACGAAGGTAAATGCAATGTGGACTCGCTTTCTAATAGCTACTCTCCTTTCCTTAGGATACTTCCGTTCTATCTCTAAGAAGTCAATGCAAAATGAAGTTGTCAATGCAGTCAGTGTAGAATCGGCACTCGAATAAGCTGCAGCTGTGATTCCTAAAACGAAAATAATCCCCGCAAAAGCGGAAAAATGCTGAGTGGCCAAAAGGGGAAATAGCTCATCGGTTTTAGCCGGCAATTGAACACCCTTGGTTTCAGCATAGAGGTAAAGCATCACGCCTAGTGACAGAAACATCAAATTTACAATCACCAAAATGATGGTAAACCAAAACATGTTTTTCTGTGCATCGCCTATATTCCTACAGGTGAGGTTTTTTTGCATCATATCCTGATCCAAACCTGTCATGACGATGGTAATGAATGCTCCAGAGATAAATTGCTTGAAGAAATTGGTTCCTGCTTTCCAGTCCCAATTAAAAATCTCCGAGCGAGAATCTTGTGAAACAGCGGTGAAATATTCGGAAATACCGGAGAAGCTTAATTCATCTCCAACAAGCTTGATACAGACTACCACAGCCAATAACATGAAAAATGTCTGAAGCGTGTCCGTCCAAACTACCGTTTTGATCCCTCCTCTATGCGTGTAAAGCCAAATTAGACCAACAGTGATCAAGACTGAAACCCAAAAAGGAATACCTAATGAGTCAAATAAAATCAACTGTAGAACGGATGCAACCAAAAATACTCTGAGCGATGAACCTAAAGTTCTTGATAAAATAAAGAAAAAGGCACCCGTTTTGTATGACCAAAAGCCAAATCTATCTTCCAAATAGGAATAGATGGATACTAAGTTAAGTCGGTAGTAAAGAGGCAATAAAACCTTGGCAATGGTAAAATATCCCAGGGTATATCCTAAAACAACCTGGAAGTAATAGAAGTTAGAATTACCTACCTCACCGGGAACCGATATAAAGGTTACTCCGGATAAAGAGGCGCCAATCATACCGAAGGCGACCAAAAACCAAGGAGATTGACGGTCACCGGTAAAAAAAGTATCTGCTGTGATTTTTCTGGATGTAAACCAAGAAATCAGGAACAACATCAAGAAATAACAGGAAATGACAAGCAGAACAATTTGGGGATTCATAGCGCATCGTTGGTGAGTCGCCAAATTTGTCTAATATTCTTAATTTTGCAAAATGATTGAAATGAGTACACCTTTCCCACAGGTAGAAGAAGAAGACGTATTAGTAGAGGAATTACTGGATCTTGAGTCCCATGATCTGGTGGTATTCAATGATGATATCAACACCTTCGATCATGTAATCAATGTGTTGATTAGAGTTTGCAAACACACGAGAGAACAGGCCGAACAGTGCACCATAATTATCCATTATAAAGGTAAATGCGCTGTAAAAAAAGGAAGTCAAGAAGAGCTAAAACCCATGTGTGAAGCTATCTTAGATGAAGGTATTCAAGCCACAATAGTATAAACATCACCCTGTGAATTTTCCTTCCAAATTAATTGAAGATGCAGTAACCGAAATTTCCAGATTGCCTGGGATCGGAAAAAAAACTGCATTGCGCTTGGCTTTACATCTGTTGAAGCAAAGTGAAGCACATACTGAGGCCTTAGCTCTTGCATTATCGAGAATGAGGCAAGAAATCAAGTATTGCAAAATCTGTCACAACGTTGCTGATGAAGAGGAATGCAGTATTTGCAAAAGCCATAGAAGAGATGGCTCAATCATCTGCGTAGTTGAAGATATGAGGGATGTTCTTGCCATCGAAAACACGAATCAATATCAGGGAAAGTACCATGTACTAGGTGGCGTGATTTCTCCCATTCAGGGGATCGGTCCAGAGGATCTTAAGATTGAATCTCTAATCAATCGGATTGAAAAGGCTTCCGAATCCGAACCAGTAAAAGAGGTTATTCTAGCTTTAAGCGCAACCATGGAAGGGGATACTACGGCCTTTTATTTGGCAAAGCGCCTTAAAGAAAAAGGCGTTTCAGTTAGTACAATAGCCAGAGGAATACCAGTGGGAGGCGAATTGGAGTTTACAGATGAGGTCACTTTGGGCAGGAGTATTATGACAAGGATAAATTATAACACCGATTAATTTTTGTTTGGCTAATTGAATCCTCAGCTTATATTTGCAATCCGTTTGGGGGATTAGCTCAGCTGGCTAGAGCGCTACACTGGCAGTGTAGAGGTCATCGGTTCGACTCCGTTATCCTCCACTCAAAGCTTCACAGAGACGTGAGGCTTTTTTATTTTCAAATCAGCTCAGCCGAATAGAGCGTACCGTAAGCATGCGGGAAAGTCATCGGTTCGACTCCTTTATCCTCCACTCAAAGCTTCACAGAAATGTGAGGCTTTTTTTATATTTCCCCAGTTAGCTCAGAAGGCTAAATCTTCCCACTCAAATACTAAATGAGTTTAATTTTTTCGCAAAATTGAGGATTTCCAAATACCTTGAAAGAATTCTAATTCTTCGGTGGAATAATAGTAGCATACCAATAATTATATACGTCTATGCAGTACTTGATCTAATAGCCTATCCATGAAATCCATGCTCTTTCTAGTATGTATACTATCCTTAATTTCTTGCCTTAACGAAAGACCATGTCAAAATTTTGAATTGGGGGAAACATTTGGATTCTCATACCAAGAACAAGTAACTCATTGCACAGAACCTATATCTATTACATTTTTGGAATTGAGTCAGGACTCACGCTGCCCAGAAAATGTCACATGCGTCTGGCAAGGATTGGCGCAGATCAAATTATTGGTTTCTGTCAACGGACAAGAGAAGCCTTTTGACTTAAGTACCTACCCTCCTCATCAAGGTATTCCTTCGGAAATTGTTTTTTTAGGGTATAAAATCGCATTAGTGGATCTCAAACCTTATCCAAATACCACTAAAAAATATAGGATTGAGGACTATCAAGCCTATTTACTCATTGATAAGGTGGAAGAGTAATCGTATCTTCCCCTATGAATTCAAGCAAAGCAATTTCCTTTTCATTTCTACTTTATTTAATCCTCTTTACTAGCTCTTGCGCATGTGATCCTGAAAAAATTGCAGGATTAGTTTTTAGCGGAATGGAAAATGTGATGGGGAAAGGATTCATGCCATCCGATGAAATTCGGGCTTTAGGAGATTTTCAAAACCTGAGTGTTCAGCTAAGCAAAAACTCCACCCAGGATGGTAAGCAAAGCACAATTTTTCTCCTTTTAGAAAATGGAGATCCACTTTTAATTGGAAAACAACCTGAAATTTTAGCCAGAAAATGTGCTGAAATTTATGTCAGAGATTTTGAAAATGCCTCAGATTATCAGCAAATTACTGTGCAGTTTATTCAGAGAGATCTAAGTAACCCTGATAATTTCGCAATGCAAGAGTATGAATTTCAGGTAGCTGATTTCTTTTCTAACCCTCAACCCTAACCAAATGAATATTCCTGAAGAATTTAAAAAACCACCCCAAACACTTGGTGATTGGGTAATCAACGTGCTAATCTCAAAACTTCCTCTGATAGGATTTATCATGCTGATCGTATGGGCTGTGGACAAAGACACAGAGCCCAATAAAGCAAATTGGGCAAAAGCGGAATTAATCATGAAGTTGATCGGCTTTGCAATAGCTGTGATTATCATTTCAATAATTGGTTTCAGTTTCTTTACCCATTTTGCGGATGAGGTAGATTGGTCACAGATTGATTAATGAAGTTTAAAGCTATCTGTACCGACATTGATGGTACACTCCTGAATTCCGAGAGGGATTTATCCCCTCGACTCAAGAAGGTCATAGAAGCCTTTTCTCCGGAAATACCATTGATTCTGGCAAGTTCGCGCATGCCTGATGCGATGCGGCATTTGCTTAGAGATTTGAATAGAGAAAAACAACCCCTCATTTGTTACAATGGAGGCTTTGTCATTGATTCCGATGGAAAAGTCGTGGATTCAGTGGAAATTCCTCTTCACCTAGTTCAACGAATCTTAGAATTAAGTCAATCCACCAGCATTCATATCAGTTTGTACCAAGGTGAAAGTTGGTTTGAACCCAAGGAGGATTATTGGTCAGCCAGAGAAATCAAAAACACCAAAGTGACTCCAACATGGAAGGACACCACTCTGGTTTTGAAAGAGTGGGAAAACTCCCAATCCGGAGCCCATAAAGTCATGTGTATGGGAAACTCGCAAGAAATTAGTTGGCTCTTTGGGGAACTGCACTTCCTCTATGGAGACCTACTCCATTTGTACAGATCGAAAGACACCTACATAGAAATCGCTCCCAAAAAGATTTCAAAGGCAACCGCTTTACAAATGATTTTAAATAAATACTATGATTTCGGCATGGGGGATGTTATAGCCTTTGGAGATAATTACAATGATATTGACTTGCTACAATCTGTCGGCTGGGGTGTGGCAGTTGGCAATGCGAGACCGGAAGTGAAAGCAGTGGCTAAGGAAGTCACACTTCACCACAAGGAAGATGGAGTCGCTGCAGTTTTGGAAAAACTTATTGGCTGATTTTCCCGCTTTTTGATTTCAAATTTCTGATTTACAAAATTCCTGAACCATCCTCCACATCTTCGATGGCCTTGGCTAAAAAGTCATTGAAAGGCTTCATTTTCCTAAAACCATCTAAGGCTAAATTGATAAAGTTGCCGGAGTTTACATCTTTTTCAGCAATCGGGTGGGATACAGTGAAACTTTTCAACCGGAGATATTCTATGTAAGGATGGTCCGCCTCATAATCTCTGGAGCTAGTTTTCAACTTATCCCCTTCAATTCCAGAAAACAATTTTTTAAACTCTGGATCAGCCTCTATTCTTTCCAATTCAGCTCCTGAATAATCAATTTCCTTCCTAATCTTTTTCAAGGTTTCTGCCATTGGCATCCAGATGCCTCCTGCAAAAAAAGAGTTTCCAGGCTGAACTTGCACATAATATCCAGGCCCTTCTGATTTTTTCCCTTTTGGGGAAAAGTAAGCTCCAAAATTGGTCTTATAAGGATCTTTATTGGCTGAAAAGCGAATATCCCGATTTTGCCTAAACACACAATCCTTAGGTTTGAATGCTGATAATTCAGGTTCAACTTCAGACAATTGCTTCAAGATCACTGAAACATCTTCCAAAAATTCCGCTCTCGTCTCCTGATACCACTTTTTATTGGCATCCATCCATTCTTTGTGATTGTTTTCTGAGAGAGCTGATAAGAAAGAGAGGTAGGGTCGCATAGGAATTATAATAGGAAAATCAACAGTTTTATTAACTCATTTCTAACCTTGTGGTTTAAATAAAGTCTACCAATCCCTCCAATTTCATCCCCCTGCTGCCTTTAATTAAAACTCGCTTCTCGAGGTTTGTAACCTCGAGAACTTATCCAAGGATTTGAAATCCTCTTTTAAAAACTGCTATCTCACCCAAAAACAGCTAAATCTAAAGGGCCTTTTCTAATTCCTAAATAGTCCCCTGCACTACTCATCAAATAATCTTCAGGCTTTTCTACAATACCAGCCCGAACCGGATTTTCATGAATATAATTAGCCTTAATTTCAAAAAATTGATGCGAAAATATCTCTTCTCCATGATAACCTTTTTCCCAAAACCAAATATGGTCTTCAAATGATAAGGTCAAAGCCAACCATTTTTTCCTACTTTCTTTTGGGTTTTCTATTATAGCCTTATATATCATTTTTGAAGTATACTTTCTTAAATCCCTAATAATATCAGACAGATTATTATTCTTAGCTTGAATAATCAGATGACAATGATTAGTCATAATTACCCAAGCATAAACTTCTAAGCCCTTATATAGCTGACAGTATTTTAAACTTTCTAGAAAAATTTCAGCATAACACTTTCGAGAAAAAACATCTACCCATTGATGCACCGTAAAAGTGACATAATGGACAGCTTCTTGATCTTTTACAATATACTCTCGTCCCATCACAAAAAATTAAATAAACAGCTAACTACTAAAATACTATTAGTAGTTAAATAATCAATTGTAAAAAGATTGAAAATCTTAGGATAAATCCTCGAAATTTCAAATTTCGAGGAGCTAGTGGTTTAAATGAACTCCACCAAACCTTCCAATTTCATTCCCCGGCTTCCTTTGATCAAAATCAGATAATCCTCCAATTGACTATCCTGAAGCCAGTTTCTAAAGGAAAAAGGATCTGGGAAATACAAAGCTTTGGGCGCTTTTTCCAAGGCAGACACAACCAACTTTCCGGTGAAGCAAACCTTATCAATTTCATACTCGCTCACAATTTCTCCTAGTTTTCTATGCTCCTCTTCCGCATGCTCACCCAATTCAAACATATCCCCCAAAATGATCATCTTATGCTTTTTCCCTTGCATTGTTCCAAAGGTTCGGATGGCCGCCTCCATAGAAGATGGATTCGCATTGTAAGCATCTAAAATGATCAAATTACTTCGCTTCTCCACCAACTGAGAACGCATATTGGATGGCTTGTAATCGACTATTGCCTGTACAGCTTGATTCATGTCTACGCCAAAAAACTTCCCAACTGTCAAGGCAGTGGCAATATTTCCAAAATTGTATGCACCTATCAGAGATGAAAGAAAGATCTCCTGATTCCCCTCCACTGAGAACTTCACAAATGGATCAGCTCCATGAAAAGAAACCTCACAAAAATCACCTTTGGCAGGATACAAAACAGGCTCCTCAAAGCGCTTAATCATGTTGGATAAAATCGGGTCTTGAGAATTTATAAAGACAGTTCCTTTATTCTCTCTCAAATGCTGATAGAGCTCAGTTTTGGTTTTTAGAACCCCCTCAGGCCCACCCATTCCTTCCAAATGAGCCTTACCAATATTGGTGATAAACCCATGAGTTGGCTCTGCGATTTCGCACAACTCCTGTATATCTCCCTGCTTGTTGGCTCCCATTTCAACAATCGCCAATTCATGACTTTGATTTAAGGCTAGTAAAGTCAGAGGCACTCCAATATGATTATTCAAATTGCCAACAGTAGCTAAGGTCTTGAATTTGGTTCTCAAGACTGCATTCAATAATTCCTTAGAAGTAGTTTTCCCATTGCTCCCAGTCAAACCGATAACCGGGATATCAAACTGATGTCGGTGATAGTTGGCTAATTTTTGCAGACAAACCAGTGCGTTTTCACAGATAAAATATCGCTCATCATCCTCCTCAAAATAGGCTGCTTCATCGATCACCACCGCCGAGGCGCCCATTTCCAAAGCTTTTGAAGCAAACTCATTGGCATTGAAATTTGGCCCTTTGAGTGCAAAAAAGATATTTCCGGGATCGATTTTTCGGGTATCTGTACTGACTCCTGTACTTTTTAAAAAGAGCTGATAAAGTATGGCGATGTTCATAAGCTTCAGAAATTTCACTCAAAATAAAGCAATCATTACATCTTTGAAGCCATCTCTTCGTATTAAATTTAGTCTTCGGAATCAATTGCCTTTATGAGATTTATCCTTTTTGCCTTTTTATTTTTCAGTTCCCTCTATGCCAGCGCCCAATCTGTTTTTTCATTTGATTCTAGCAAAAGCATCAGTAAAAACAATGAAATCTTCCCTGCAGGTCTGAGTCCGGGGATCAATTCCGCGCAAATTCAGACTATTGACCTGACTAATGATGGAAAAGATGAATGGGTTGTATGGGACATTAATTCACGCATACTAAGCGTTTTTGAAAAAAATGGAGAAGATTTCATCCATAAACCCGAATTAACCTATTTATTCCCAACTGATATCAGTGGTTTTTTGGTTTTAGCGGATTTCGATCAAGATGGAAAAAAAGACCTTTTCACCTCCACTCCGCTTGGGATTAAAGTTTACAAAAACAGTTCTACTGGCAATCAGGTCTCTTGGACTCTCGCACAAAATTTCCTGAGGCTGGATGGGGCTGGAAATATTCCGGCAAATAATCTGGACACTCCTTTGATTCAGGACTTGGATAATGACGGAGATTTGGATTTGGTCATTTTCAACTTTGCTCAAGGTGACTACTTGGAGTTTTATAAAAACACTTCAATAGAAAGAAAAGGCAGTCCTGATGTAGATGGTTTTGCTTTTCCTGAAAGCTTCTGGGGAAATATCAGCTTTTGTAGTTGTGAGGGAATCAATTTTGGAACTCGCTGCGACGGAAATCCCATCAATTTTAGAGAAAACCCTGAAACTAACCGTATCCAACATGCGGGAGGGCACAGTGTACTCTATCAGGATTTTTCCGGGGATGGGATTTTCGATTTGGTTTTAGGAAGAGATGAGTGTAGTGTTTTGTTTTATCTCCCCAACCAAGGAAGTAATACTCAGCCTGTTTTTTCTACTTTTTCAAATACCGTCCCAGAATACGGACCACTCCCTGTATTTCCCATATTCCATGTTGGAAAGCAGATTGATGATCAGTTGATCATCTCTCTAAACACCAATGAAACTTCGGCTCCATTCCAAATTGATTTTTCCAACTCCATCGTAGCCCTTTCCAAAAATTCAAGTACACAAAATCCTATTCTACAAAACCAACTTTTGGATTTAGGGGAAAACTCAAGGCCGTTTTTTAAAGGAAACGTTTTTGCAGGAGAATTATGGATTAGTGCCAACAAAAAAACAGGCAATAAAGTGAGAGGTGAGCTTTCTAGATTAAGTTATTCTGGAAATCAATTTCAGGTACTCAATTCAGATTATCTCAATCTGTCCAGTTTGGACTTACTGGATCTGCAAGTCATAGAGTATGGAAGTGTCAAAAACCAATCTTACCTTTTGGTTTCAGGCCAACGTACTAACAATGGAATACCATCCCAAGTCTTGCTCCATAATCAGGGTAGCAATTATCCGGATTTTAGTCTTTCTGGCTTATCGCTTCGGATTGGCGATCAACTCACTTTTTTTCCCTATCAAGGAAAAGATCATTTACTCATAGCCTCGCAAAATGGCAGTTTAACACTCTATGAGGTAGACTTGGAAGGGAAGACTGCCATTTTAAAAAGTAATAATTTCTTGGGCTTCCAGGACAATCCTGCTAATCGAAACCTCAGTGTTGCAGTAAGAATTCAAGAAAATCCTGATTTATATTCTGTGGATCAAACAGGTCGGATATTTCTGGTCAAAGACATGATGAATTCGGAAGTTCGTGAGGAGGTCCTGGTCAAAATTGGTGATCAAAATATCCCATTCAGACTGGGAAGAAATACATGGATATCGATTGTCAACCCCGGATTTGATGAAAATACCGATCTGATCCTTGGAAGTCGGGCCGGTGGAATTTCCTATTTAATAGCTGTCAATTCCAGCTCAGGCGAAGAGGAAAGTTTTTTAGCGAAGGTATACCCCAATCCTTCATCTGGACCATTTAAGGTGATTTCCAACAAGCCTGGAACCGCAAGGCTTGTCAATGCAATGGGACAAATCTTAGTAGATGAAATAGCTATTCCTGCCAATAGGGAAGTGGGAATCCAGGCTCAAGCCCTTCAGCCTGGAGTTTACTTTTTACAATTAGAAACTCTCGATAGAGAAGTCCTAGTGAAGAAAATCCTAATCAGGTAATCGACTTTAGGAATTCCTGAATTGAATAAATAGAACTAATAGCAGATTCTGATACTTCCTAACTGCTGTATATAAATTAGAATTTACAATTTTAAGTTTTTCAGTTTTCATCCTTAAACTTTTCCATTTGTCTCAATGCTTCAAATCATCTAGCTTAGGGTCAGAATTATAAATCCAATGAAAAAAATATTCTTATTCCTTTTTGCAGCCCTATTTGCATGGGCTTGTGCTTCGGGGCCTGAAAATCCCGCTGACTCCGTTTTTATCAACGGAATAGTCTACACGGTAGATGAATCTAACCCCAAGGCAGAGGCAGTAGCTGTAAAAGACGGCTTAATCCTGGCTGTTGGCACTACTGCTGAAATTCAAGAATACATAGGGGAAAATACAGAAGTCATCGACCTTGAAGGTAAAACCATGACTCCTGGCTTTATCGAGTCCCATGCTCACTTGATGGGAATCGGCTACAACAAGCTGGAGCTGGACCTCATGTATGTCAAAACCTATGACGAACTGGTAGAAAAAGTGGCGGAGGCAGTTGCCAAGGCCAAACCGGGCGACTGGATCACTGGTCGAGGATGGCATCAGGACAAATGGATCCAAAAGCCCGAGAAAATGGTAAAAGGTTTTCAAACCAATGAGCCTTTGAATGCAGTATCCCCCGACAATCCTGTTTTCCTCAGGCATGCTTCTGGCCATGCTTCCTTTGCCAATGCAAAAGCCTTGGAATTGGCTGGAATCGCTAATCTGAAAGGTGAAAGACCGGGAGAAGTAGAAGGTGGTGAAATTATTGTAGATGACTTGGGAAATCCAACTGGCGTATTGACCGAAAGGGCTTCCAATCTAGTGGCAAGATTAGTCCCGGAAGAAACTCCCGAAAGAGCAGAGGAGGCATTGACTTTGGCTTTACAGGAATTGGTAGAAAAAGGAATCACTTCATTCCATGATGCAGGTTCCGGTCAGGATGTGATTGATTTGGTTCAGAAATTTAAAGACGAGGGTAAACTTACCGTTCGTCAATACATCATGCTTACCGGCCGTCAGCCTGAGCTTTTGGAGGAATGGTATAAGAAAGGTCCGATGATAGACTCCGAAGATCACTTACTGACAGTACGTTCTATCAAGCTAAACTGTGATGGAGCTTTGGGGCCAAGAGGTGCCTGGTTGCTGGAAGACTATGCTGACAGACCGGGGCATCGCGGACATGAGACGCTTCCAATGTCTGTCGTAACTGAGGTATCAGAAAAGGCCTTGCCGCTAGGTTTTCAGGTTTGTTCCCATGCTATAGGAGATCGCGCTAATCAGGAGATTTTGGATAGATATGAGGCAGCTTTTGCCAAATTCCCAGATGCGACCGATCACCGATTCAGAATTGAGCATGCCCAGCATCTGCATCCGGATGATATTCCGAGATTCGGGGAATTGGGAGTGATAGCGGCCATGCAGGCCATTCACTTGAGTTCAGATCGACCTTGGGCCATAGACAGACTGGGTGAAAAGCGCATCATAGACGGAGCTTATGTTTGGCAGAAGCTATTCCAAACCGGAGCGAGAATCTGTAATGGAACGGATGCGCCTGTTGAGCCAGTAGATCCAATCCCTTCCTTTTTTGCATCCGTAACCCGCAAGACTTTGGAAGGACTTCCTGAGGGAGGCTATGAAGGCGATCAAAAAATGACCCGTGAACAAGCTTTGAAGTCCTACACGCTAGACGGTGCATATGCCGAGTTCGAAGAAGATTTCAAAGGCTCCATCGAAGTAGGCAAAGCAGCTGACTTCACAGTTTTTGATCAGAACATCATGGAGGTAGCTGAGGATGAAATACTAAAAACCCAGGTTGCCATGACGGTGATGGGGGGGAAAGTGGTTTTTAAAAGACAATAATTAAGGCCTCTCAAGGTTAGTTGAATTTTAAAAAGTTCCCTTTATGGGAACTTTTCTTATATATTTGAATTTAGAAACATGTGAGAATAATTGCAAAACGGACTTTGCGGGAATTTTGGGAAAAACATTCCGATTCTGAACAACAGCTAAAAGCTTGGTATCGAGAAGCTGAAAAGTCCCAATGGAGTAATACCCACGATCTAAAAAGAGCGTACCCAAACGCCAGTATATTGGGAGAAAATAGAGTAGTATTCAATATTAAGGGGAATCACTACCGATTGATTGTAAAAATCAATTTTGAATTTCAGTTATGTTGGATTCGCTTTATTGGTACTCACGCCGAGTATGACAAAATCAACGCAAATACGATCTAATATGAATATCAAGCCTATCAAAACTGAAACAGATTATCAAAAAGCACTGATTCGCCTTGACGAGATTTTTGATGCTCAAAAGGGAAGCAAGAAAGGAGACGAACTGGAAATACTTTCTATTCTAGTCGATCAATATGAAAAAGAAAATTTTCCGATTGATCTACCTGATCCCATCGAAGCTATCAAGTTTCGAATGGAGCAGATGGATCTCAGAAATAAAGATCTTGCTGAGGTGGTAGGAAATAAAAGTCGGGTAAGTGAAGTGTTGAATAGAAAAAGAAAACTTTCGCTGGATATGATTCGAAAACTGAACACCTATCTTCGAATTCCTACAGAGGTATTGGTTCAGGAATATTGATCCCATGATTTATTTAATTTTTTGTTTAGGATTACTTTTTCAAATTCAAGAAGAGCACACCAATGCACTACCTTAGGATAGTGTACTAAAAACCCAGTTTGCAATGACCGTGATGGGGGTAAAGGTGTTTTTCAAAAAGTATTGGGTAGAAATCTGAATTCAGATTGTAAGTTGTGTAACCTTCCAAGTTTTGAAAACCTGGAAGGTTTTTTTGAGGTATTTGCCAACTATCGAATTTGCTAAAATTCAATTTTCCTCTGGAGAGAATTCGTCTAAATTAGGTTTGGAAAATTGATTAGTGGTTTTTCAGATACTTCATAAATCCGCGAACCTTGTCAATACTACTAGCTTTTGTATTTAAATGTTGAGAAAAAATATTAAATTTTTATGCCAATATTTTAGTTGATTTTCGGAACAATATTCTAAATCATTAATAAATTTATAGGAGGGGGCAAAAGAGTATTTCGTTAAATCATGTTTTATGTTTTTTTTTTAAAATTTAACCAAGAATTAATTGACTTTAATATTATTTTGTGTTTTAGATTTTTCTATTTACAATTGATTGTTCATTTAACTAAAAACACATTTGTTAGGAAATAGAAATTATCAGCAATAGTCACAATGCTTGGAGTATTTTTCCTCTCCTAACTTAGCATGGAATTAACGTTGGAGCCTGGGAGCAATGCTTCTGTTTTCAATTCATTTGCAACTCCGAGATTTTCACAAACAATGGGTGGAGAGGATTCTATGTGTGACCCAATTACTGATCAATGTGGTCCACTAATGAGAAAATCTTCTGGAACCCGCTATTGTTGCGCCAATACAAATAGTGATTGTTGTTATATGGCAGAATGTTAATTGTTATTTGAGTATTTGGCACAGGAATAAGCCTAAGCCATAATCCCTTCTATCTTATATGAAAAGCAAATTTTGGCTAGTGGCCTTTATCTTATTACTAAATTGTACAAGTAGATCACCAGAAAAGATTAAGGAAAGTTACATTGTTATTGATCAAGGTATTCCGTCCATTAATGATGTGGTTGATTTACCTAATTTCATAACTATAAATAAAGTAATTTCTTTAGAAACAACTGACAGCTCACTAATTGATTTTGTCCATAAAGTGGTCGAAGATGAGTTTTATTTTGTCCAAGGAGGAAAGTCTGTTTATAAATTTGATAAATCTGGAGAATTTATCTCAAAAATCTCAAAGGGCAAGGGTGGTCCAGACGAATTTGTTAATCTAACGGATATTTTAACCTTAAATGATAAAGATAGATTATGGGTTTATGATTCTCATGCTAGAACGATTTTTCAATTCGACTACAATTTTAATCTCGAAATTAATTACACCTTAGACTATCCCCTTTTTGGACTTGAAAAGCTGGAAAATGGTTTAATTGGTACTCCAGGATATATGTTGGTATTAGAAGATCCTTATTCATTGTTTTATTTTCAGGGTGACAATCTAGAAGCTGGCTATAAATTCGAAAAAACTCTTCATCCATTTGATTTAGAGAAATCAGATTATCTTCATGTTATGAGGCACGATTTCTTCTCTGAACTTGAATCAGGTGGATATAATTATGTGAATTCTTTTAATGATACTATTTATCATATAAGTAAAACTGGAGATGTTTACCCATCTTATTTTATTGATTTTGGGAATAAGAAAGTTCTCGAAACAGATTTGACTGAGAAAGGATATACTTCAATCGTTGATGTCTTTCAATTTATCAATTCTACTGATAAGTCCTTTAATGTTGGGAATGTATTTGAATCAAATAAATTTCTAATTTATCGATTTTTCAATCAGGGAAAAGCCTTTTTATCCGTATATGACAAATCTACTGGCAAGTTGGTATCAGGGCATCGCATTAAATTGGACAATATTGGTAAATCAATAGAGCTACCTTTGGATGAAGAAATTAGAATTGGGTCATTTGGAGATGGGAGGGGTTATTTAGTATTACCTTCTGAGTCAAGCGTCTTAGGTGAATTCCAAAAAGAATTTGGTGTAGTAGATGGAGATAATCCTTTGTTATTAGTTTTTAATGAAAAATAATCTAGTTTTAATTGTATTTTGGCTTTTTTTAGGGTGTTCAGTTGAGGAATCTCCTCTCTAGGTGTAGAAGAAGTATCGTTAGGACTAGGTGAAGTTTGTCCACCCTGCAAACCAGCCTCTCGCTAAAAAGCTTTACAAAAGCTTTTCATGACGCTCGATCCTACCTTTCTATCCAAACAATTTTGTAATTTTCCTCCGCTATCCTGGACGAAGTCCTACTTTGAAAGGGGGTCAGTTTTGAGCTTCAACCCGGAGAAAGTCTGGGGCTATTTGCTCCAATATGCAGTGTTTGCAACTAGGAATAATTTCTTTTGGTTTTGCGCTTGGTCAAATCTGGCCAGTCGCAGGTGGTGCACTGACAGTGGCAACAGTTGGGAATTGTTTTGCAGCTTGGTGATTATGGGTAAATTGATTGGAGAGAGAATGGTGCCTAAGATGTTAAGAATTCTTGCGAGTATGGGTGCTTCTATGTACTTCTTTTACTTGGCATTTAGTCCGAATATAAAAAATGAGAAAAGTCAATTTTACTCAATCATTTTAATCTCAGTGATCACCTTGATTACATCTATCTTCATTCTCTTAAAAAATTGCGATAAAAAAAAGCCGGCTTCCTAAATAAAAGGAGGCTTCAATTTAAAAGGCAATTTAGCGTAGATTAATTCTACGCTTTTTTATTTCAAGGGATTTGAAGTTTCATCCCTGGGTGTAGATTCCTCTCTGATCCATTGAAATTCAATTGGCACTTTTTGAGATTTGCAATTCCACACTCGCATTCTTACAATACCGATAGCTATCGTGATGAAATTGGCCTAAATCCCCACCAAGGTCTATACTTTGGATCGTATCCTGATTCTGGAGCAGGGCAAGTTCAATATTTCCGGTACCCCTCATCAACTTCTAGCCACAGAAAACCCATTCTCCGCTGCCTATCGGTATATTCTTCAACCCAAACCAAACGCATCATGGCAGGCCTAAAGTACTACGAGCGCACCAGGCTGTTGATCGAGCTGATTGAAAAGAAGAAGACTTGGAGTCCAGAGGATTTGGCTAAAAAGCTTCAAGTCCATAAACGAACTGTCTTTCGGATCATTGACGATCTTCGTCTTTCCGAGTCAATTGAGATAGTTTTCTGTAGAGAATCGAAAAGCTACATTTTTTCTGAAAAAAAATAATTGGGTGACAAGAAATGTCACCGAGTCGAATTTATGTTTGAGTATTCTAAATTAAATTTCTAACTTTAAACAACAAGATTATGAAAGAATTAAGTATTGAACAGATGGAGATGGTGAGTGGGGGATCACTACCAGGTTGTTTTACAGGAGCTCTTGGTGTTGTAGGTCTAGTGGCAATGGTTGCTCTAGTACCTACAGGTCCAATTGGATGGGCTACAGCCGGGTGGTTATACACAGGGGCTGTTGCAGGTGGAATAGCTACTGGAGCTTCCATAGGGGATTGTATATTCAATTGAAATGAAATGAAGGCTAAATTAATTTTCCTTTGTCTTGGAACTATTTGTCTGGGTTTTTTGGGGTACTTATTATTTCTTACTGATTTTAATTTAACATCTACCAACAAGTATATTTTCCCAATAATATTTTCTGGATTACTATTACTATCAAATATAGCGTTCTTTGTTGGATTCAGTAAATTGAAAAAAAATTGAATGGAAGTAAACCTCAGAGTTAAACAGTTATTTTATTAAGCGTAGAAAAATTCTACGCTTTTTTTTATTATCAATTTGTAATTTCACTCTAAGAAAATCTAATTTAGGATTTTGTTTTCTATTATAATTTTAGCTAAAAGACAGCCTATTCGTCGCCCATCTCTACTTCCACTATCCTAGTTGAAGCCCGATTTTAAAGGATATCAATTTTGAGCTTCGGTCTGGCGAAAGTCTGGGTCTCTTTGCTCCTGTGGGAACAGGCAAAAGCACGCTAGTGGATCTGATCCAAAAATTCTACCAGCCTGAATCGGGAGAAATTCGACTGCCTTTCTTAAAGAATCCAAATCCTACCTTATCCGAGTTGCGGGACCAACTAGCAGTGGTCCATCAGAAAGAAAAGATCTTCAACAGCACTGTACTCGACAATATCGTCCTGAGCAGTGATCCTAAGGAAATAGAAGACAAAGTCCAAATCATGCAAGCATTGGGTTGCCTTCCACTCTTTCAGGACCTCAGTCAAGGCTTGCTAACCCTGTGCGGAGAAGAAGGCAGGAATCTATCCGGAGGGCAGCGACAGCTCGTCGGCTTGGTTCGAGCCTTGGTGAAGCAACCCAAGATACTGATACTCGATGAAGCCACAGCAGCGATGGACTACCGCATGGAGCGAGCGGTGATGGATCTGATCCGGCGCTACCTTCATCATACCGGCGCCGGACTATTACTGATCACCCATCAGCCCACTCTGGCAATTACCTTAGACCGCATCCTGATCCTGGGGCAGGGAAAGATCAATACTTCCGGCACCCCAGCCCAACTGCTGACAACAGAAAACCCATTCTCAGCAGCCTACCAGTATATGCTTCAACCCAAACCCAACACATCATGGCAGGACTGAAGTACTACGAACGCACCAAGCTTCTGATCGAGTTGATTGAAAAGAGGAAGACAGGGAGTCCGGGAGAACTGGCTGGTAAGCTTGGATTGAAAGAGCGAATGATCTATAATGTGTTGGATGATTTGCGCCTTGCTTTGGGAAAAGATATATCTTACTGCAAAGAGAAAAAATCTTACTTTTTTTCTGAAAAATATTAATAGACTGCAAGGAAATTGCAGTGACCTGAATTTATGTTTGAGTATTCTAAAACAAATTTCTAACTTTAGAACAACATGATTATGAAAGAGTTGAGTATCGAAGAAATGGAGATTGTGAGTGGGAGTGGAAATGGTAGATGTTTTTTAGCTGGACCATACTGGCTTCTTGAAACGGCAGTGCTTGGTTCGTTGGCAATAAATTCCGGCTCACTTGTAACAGCTTGTTTACTAACTTAACTAAAATAAATATGAAGGAATTAAATAAAATTCAATTGGAAAACATTAAAGGTGGTGATCTTTCCAATAGGCAGTGTTTGCAACTAGGAATAATTTCTTTTGGTTTTGCGCTTGGTCAAATCTGGCCAGTCGCAGGTGGTGCACTGACAGTGGCAACAGTTGGGAATTGTTTTGCAGCTTGGTGATTATGGGTAAATTGATTGGAGAGAGAATGGTACCTAAGATGTTAAGAATTCTTGCGAGTATGGGTGCTTCTATGTACTTCTTTTACTTGGCATTTAGTCCGAATATAAAAAATGAGAAAAGTCAATTTTACTCAATCATTTTAATCTCAGTGATCACCTTGATTACATCTATCTTCATTCTCTTAAAAAATGGCGATAAAAAAAAGCCGGCTTCCTAAATAAAAGGAGGCTTCAATTTAAAAGGCAATTTAGCGTAGATTAATTCTACGCTTTTTTATTTCAAGGGATTTGAAGTTTCATCCCTGGGTGTAGATTCCTCTCTGATCCATTGAAATTCAATTGGGCACTTTTTGAGATTTGCAATTCCACACTCGCATTCTTACAATACCGATAGCTATCGTGATGAAATTGGCCTAAATCCCCACCAAGGTCTATACTTTGGATCGTATCCTGATTCTGGAGCAGGGCAAGTTCAGTATTTGCGGTACCCCTCATCAACTTCTAGCCACAGAAAACCCATTCTCCGCTGCCTATCGGTATATTCTTCAACCCAAAACCAACACATCATGGCAGGACTGAAGTCCTATGAGCTCACCAAGCTCCTGATTGAGCTGATTGAAAAGAAAAGACGGGCAGTCCAGAGGATTTGGCTAAAAAGCTTCAGGTCCATAAACGAACTGTCTTTCGGATCATTGACGATCTTCGTCTTTCCGAGTCAATTGAGATAGTTTTTTGTAGAGAATCGAAAAGCTACATTTTTTCTAAAAAAAAATAATTGGGTGATAAGAAATGTCACCTAGTCAAATTTATGTTTGGGTATCCTAAATCAAATTTCTAAATCTAAGAACAACACAATTATGAAAGAGTTGAGCATTGAAAAAATGGAGATGGTGAGTGGGGGAAAAGACTGTGAAGATGTTGCAGTTTTTGCAATTACAGTAACAGGTGTTTTAGCTATTGGTGCATTAACCGCTACAACAGGTGGTTTAGGATTAGGCGTAGCGGCTGGACTATCTGGTTACTTTGGAACCATGGGTGTATTATTATGTGGAATGATGTAATTATGAAAGAGCTAAATTTCGATCAATTAGTCAATGTTAAAGGAGGAACGACCGGAGAGGCAATATGTCATGGATTAGCTGTTTCAGCCGGGGTTATGGGAGTTGGTGCTGCCTTAAATTGGTGGAATCCTGCTGGTTGGTTTATGGGAGCCACTGCCGCAACAGGAATAGGTTGTGAAATATATTATGGTAAAGATTGGATTGCTTCAAAATTCTGATGAAAGCTCTAAGTGTGATTATTGTTATTTCAGGATTGATTCTGATTATTTATATCTTTCTCTACTTTCTTGAAATTGTAAATTTCAATAATTGGTTCTACGCTATAAGCATTCTTTCTCTATTTTTAATATTTATATATTCATTCTTAAAAAAAGGGAAAGAAACATCAAACTAAAATCACTATGTAAAATATAAAATACAGTGAGGAAAAGTGGTGTACAGTAGGCAATAGGCAGTTTGGGAAATCAGAATTCTTAAGTTAGAAATCTGAATAACTCACAGACCTTCCAGGTTTCAAAACTTGGAAGGTCTTTTTTGTTTTATGACCCTAAAAGCAAAGAAAGGCATCTTTATGTATAAAATTTCCAGATATAATAAAAACTCCATTCAGAAACCTTCAGTTAAGCTTTTCGTTGATTGTGAAAATAGTTTATAAAAAGTGATTCAGGTCATGGAAAAAAAATTTGTGAAATTCGTCCTCACCGTATTTTTAACATTATGCATTAGTATTTCTTCAGCCCAAAACACACAAAAATCCCGAAACTACTTCCCAGGAAACTATTCCAATCAGCCCATCATCACTTTAAAAGAAGGATTTTTCAACAAAACCACCTATTACCTTGACGGGGAAAAATCAAGTCCGAAAGAGGTCACTGCCTTCCTCAATTCATTAAAAAATGAAGACTTTAAATTCCAGAGTTATCAGCGAAAAAAGAATTTGGGTATGGGTATCCGGGTCTCGGGTATAGCCGTGACTATTGGCTCCATCGCCTATCTGTTTACAAATGATATTACCCCAGCCAATGTCCGCCCATGGTTTTGGGCTTCTTTTGGGGGAGGGGTTTTACAAAGCACTGGAAACATTCTTGTCGCTGATTCAGAACGAAGAATTCAACGAACTATCAATGATTTCAATGCCTATCATTATTCGGGAGGCGCAGATGCATTTCTGAGCATGGATATCATAGATGGTTTTTTAGGTCCAAAAATCAATATCTACGAAGGCCCTATGCAGCTGGAAAAAGATCAGGTTTTAACACGATTTCAATCCAATCCGGAGGCCTTACGGCTTTATGAGCAGGTTCTGAAAAGAGAAAAAGTGAGCACAGTAGCCAACGTAGCCAACTCAGCCCTCGGAATTGGAATTTTCTTTCTGGCGGTTGGTTTCGAATCCCAGTCTTCCAGTCAGAATGATCTGCTAATTCCCTTGACATTCACTGGAGTTGGGTTGAATATTTTTTCAAGATTTTATGAGCGAAAAACAAGGAATCTAACACGAGATGTTCTTTATAAGTATAATTATCAATAGCCTTAACTGATTTCGATTGAGCGAAAACAAATTGATCTAGGAAATAAATTTGAAGAATCTCCTTATTTCCAAGTGCACTTAATTTTTAAAGGTGCAACAGGATTGCTTTTTTCAACCATTCTTCCCAATTTCTAATCGACTATGTTCATTTTTCCCTAATTTCCTGCTTGAGAAAAAAGAATTACAAATGATCAGAAAACAACTACTCACACTCTGGGCACTTTTCCTTTTTGCCAGTATGGCAATTGCCCAAGACAGCAAACCCATTACTTGGAAAGACATCCCCACCTGGAAATACATGCCAGGTTCAGCTTTTGAAATCTCCCCAGATGGCAAATGGACGGTCTATGGATTAGTTCAACTGGAAGGGGACGGAGAAATCATCCTCCAAAAAGTTGGAGATGAATCCTCCAAAAAAACTTTCAAAATCGGCTCCACCAGCTACCCATCCATGCAATTCAGCGAGGATGGTAAGTGGTTTGTCTATACAGAGTATCCTACCTTTTCGGAGAAAAAAGCGAATGAAAAAAGCAAAGGCAAATCCTTAAAAAACAAGGCTATTCTAGTCAAATTGGGTACGGATGAAAAGAAAGAGTTTGAAAACGTGAGCAACTATGCTTTCAATGGAAAAGCTTCCTCTGTCTTGGCCATCAACCTTTCCAAAGAAGGCAATGGAGATGCAAGAGGCTCGGATTTGTTGATTTACCATCTCAATTCCGAAAAAGCTCAAAACCTCGGAAATGTAGCTGACTTTTCATTTAACAAAGCCGGAAACTATCTAGCCTACACGGTAGATGCAGCCAACCAATCCGGAAATGGCTTGTATTTGATGAATGTGGCAGCCAATAGCATGCAGATCTTGGATTCTGATAAAGCTTCCTATCGTTCCTTGGCTTGGACAGAAAAGGGGGATGCTTTCGCCGCTTTGAAAATGATCAAAGACAAAAAGTACAAGCAGGACAAGGGACAAGTAATCGGAGTGAAAAACCTTGCTTCTCCTCAAGTAACTGTTTACAATCCTGAAAAGGACTCTGTTAATTTCAATCAAGCCTATACGATCTCCCAAAACAGAAGACCCATGTGGTCGGATGATTTGACTCGTTTGTTTTATGGCATCCATCCATTGGAACTGGCAAAAAAAGAGGAGGCCAAAAAAGAGCTGGATCAAGATTCGGTAAAAAAAGCGGAAGCTGCAGCCATGCAAAAAATCATGGCAGATACGACGATCAAATCGATTTCCGATCTACAAAAAGCCATCGCCAAATTGGACTCTGGCAAGGTAAAAGGCAAAAAAGAAAATGATGCAGACACCCCGGATATGACCATCTGGCATTGGAATGACAGTCGCCTACAATCCAGACAACAGGTCATGATGAATCAGGATAAAAATTACAGTTTCTGGGCTATGTATGATGTGAATGCCGGCAAGCATATCCAATTGCAAGACAGCAGCATGAGAGATCTGAACATTCTGGATAAGCAGCGCTATGCTTTGGGGTCCGATCTGCAAGCTTATGAATTGGATGGAAATCTTGATGGACAGAGCTATCGTGATTTTTATATCGTAGATCTAAAAACTGGCGAGAAAAAGGAACTCTTCAACAAGTTTTACCTCCCCTCCTATTCTTCCTATCCACGTGAATCTCCGGACGGGACGAAGCTGATTTACGGATTGGACGGGCATTTTTATATTTATGATATTCCTACAGCTCAGAGTAAAAACATCACGGAAGGACTACCTACCACCTTTGTAAATACAGAAGACGATCACAATGTAGAAAAGCCTATGAACGGGGCATTGGGCTGGAGTTCAGATAGCAAGTATGTGATCTTGAGAGACGGTTGGGATATCTGGCAAGTTCCTGTAGGATCTGGTAAGGAAACAGCCATCAATTTGACCGTCAACGGCAAGACTGATCAGATTCGCTATCAATATCGATTTGGATTGGATCCTGAGGAAAAAGGCATAGATCTCAGCAAGCCAGCTTATATCCGTATGTATGGAGAGTGGACCAAGAAGTCTGGTATTGCACAGCTTTCTCCTGCGAAAAAAGGCGGCTTGACTCCCGGTGCCAAGGTTTTGATATGGGATGATTTCAATGTGGGAAATCTTTCCAAGGCCAAAAACGCAGAAACCTATTATTTCTTCCAAGAGAAATTCAACGAGCCTACTCAAGTTTACCTGACAGACGCATCCCTTTCTAATCCCAAGCAAGTCACCAACAATGCTCCGGATGCAGAGAAATATGCATGGTCAGCTGGAACTATGTTGATCGATTATGTCTCTGACAAGGGTGACAAATTGCAGGGTACGCTGTTTTTACCTGCAGGCTATGTAGAGGGCCAAAAGTATCCAACTGTGGTCTATTATTACGAAAAGCTATCTCAAACCCGTCATAACTGGTCCAACCCAGGATACAGTGGAACAGGATGGAACCCTAATATCTATACTTCCAATGGATTTGCGGTATTCATTCCAGATATCGTGTACAAACTGGATGATCCAGGCATGTCGGCTGTTTGGTGTGTGATTCCAGCAGTCAAAGAAGCCATCAAAACCGGGGTGATCGACGAAAAGAACATCGGTATCCATGGGCACTCATGGGGAGGCTATCAAACTTCCTTCCTGATTACGCAGACGGACATGTTCAAAGCTGCAGCTGCTGGTGCACCTTTGACCAATATGATTTCCATGTATGATTTGATCTACTGGAATTCAGGTGGTGGAAATATGTCCATCTTTGAAGCCTCGCAAGGCAGATTCAGAGGCGGTCCTTGGGAAAACTGGGAAGCCTATGAGCGGAACAGCCCGGTGTATCACGTGAAAAATGTGACTACACCGCTATTACTCTTGCACAATGACAAAGATGGTGCAGTGGACTTTACCCAAGGCATCGAGTACTATTCGGCTTTGCGAAGATTGAAAAAGCCCGTCGTGATGATGCAATACAAAGGCGAGAACCACGGTTTGAGTAAACTGGAAAACCGCAAAGACTACAGCGTTCGGATGATGGAGTTTTTTGACCATCACTTGAAAGGTGAAGCAGCTCCTGACTGGTGGAAAAGCGGTGTGAATTTGCTGGACTTGGAGGAGCATTTGAAGGGAAGAGCTTTTTAGCAAGTCAGAAAGCTTAAGTATGAAATCTAAAAAAAACACCGACCTAGACAGATCGGTGTTTTTTTTTTTGAAAGGCTTAGTTGTATTTAGTTCATGACTCGACTTTTTGTTCAAATTTTATTGATCCTAGGTATAGTTACTAATTCTTATGCCCAGCAGGATTTAGGCTTAGAGAGGCAACTTTTAGTAAAGGCTTCCCCTTTAGCTTTCTTGGAACCTGAAACGATTGTTCTTCAAGGTGGCATTGAATACTTTTTTAGCAACAAAATCAGTATTCAGTCTGAGGTAGGTATAAATGGAGGAATTTTTGGAATTAAGGCTGACCGAGGTAAAAATGAAGATTTTAAACTTTGGCGAACTAAGAGCGAGATAAAATTTTACACCAAAAAGAATTATTGGGCACTTGAATTATTCTTTGTCAATAAGGACTTCATTCGAACCGATGATTACTACAGCCAATCTGGACAAACCTTTTATTTTGATCAAGCAAGGATTCGATTTCAAGTTATCGGTAGTGGAATCAAGTTTGGCCGACAAGTCTATACATCCAAAAATATCCTAATTGACTCTTTTGGAGGGCTCGGATTTCGTGGACGTTATAGACAGATCAGTCAGGTGGAGTTATCTGAAAATCAGAGTGAGCGGTTGAACGAGAATTTCTTTGATTTTTCAGAGCGATATCGATTCAAAGGATGGGATTCCGTTCCTCATTTGACTATAGGTGTTAAAGTCGGGATATTGACTGGAAAATAAATCCCTCTCTATCAAATAGTTTTTTCTATTCTAAATTAAAGCCATTAGTTAAGGGATTCATTCCAAAATAAATTCGTCTCATTAGAGGGCTCCAGACTTAGAAAATGCTGAAATGCAGCACGAAATTTTCCCTTAAATTTGGGATTGACCTCCACTGGAAATAACCGGAAAATCGGATACTTTTCCAATAGCTTCTCAAATGCTGAATCGAAATCAGGAAATTCTTCCAAATAAGTAACTCCTTCTTTTTTATCTATTTCGTAGCTAGGTTCAAAATCAAAAAAGCCGGATTCATCCGTAAGAAAGAAGAATCTTTCTCCGTCTTCTTTTTTAAATCTAAAAAAGTTGATACTTCCTCCTTCTGCACCTATTTCGCAAATTCTTTCAAAATCCAAATTAAACTCCACATCCTCCAATACACCCATGAACACTAACTCGGTATCCTCTTTCATTTTTACCGAAGGAAAATAATCCAATCCCGCATGACTAACCCGCTCCAAAGCCTCCTCTACCTCTACTGTCAAGGCAATGATTTCTGTAGGAATGCAAAGGGACCTTGCCTTTTTTATCAAGGCAAAAAGACCATCATCAAAACCATCAGCGTGATACTCTACCACAACTGTCTTTTCATCCATCAAGGCAAAAAAAGCCTCGCTACAGGATTTATTAATGGCATTTAACTCGCAATCTTCATTATCCATTGCTTTAAAGCTACCGTACAATTCCTTGGCTTTTCGGGCAATATTAAAAATGCATATATTCTTTTTTCCGGCATATTCCTGCTCTATGAAATTGCTTTTTCCAACTCCGGTTGGTCCGATTACAAATAATATTTTCATGACTTATTGATCCGTTTGGCATAATTCCACATCACTGCCCAAATCTCATGGTAGGCATTAAGCTTATCTTTTTGATCCGGAGTATCCGAGATGGCATTTTTAAAATTTGGATAATCAATATCCCATACTTGCTGAGAAATAATCTCTACAGCAGCCTGCTTGCTAACAAATACCCGAAATCGGTAATCCCCTTCTGGGGTTTCAATAATTGATTCATCAGGAAAAATAGTTTCCAAATCCTTTCGGACTCTCGCTCTGACTAATACCTGATCCGGCTTTTCACGATGCTGAACCACCGACAAAAAGCCATTTTTACTAGCTATCCACATAATTTTATTATTTCATTACGTAGATAAATTTAAACAATAAAAAACTTATTAAATAGTTTTTGACACTAAGTGTCATTATATAGTTTGAATTAAAGGAGTAATGAAATCAAACAAAAATTCTATTGTGAAGCAGAATCAATCTTTAAAAATTCCTTCCCATTCCAAGCCTCCAAGTCTTCTTTGGCGATTAAAATGCTTTTTAGTAGGTAGCTCAGGATATGAATATTCGGGTCACTCGCCTGATCAAAATCGCTCAGCATAAACTCCAGACCTTCCATCTCTACCAAATCCTTGATGTCTTTAAACTCGCCGGATAAGGCAATTTCTTTCAAAGACTGCATGACTTCCTGTTCTACGAAGTCTAAATTTTCAAATGCTTTTTTGACAAAAGCTTGGTAGATGAGATTTTCCATGGCCTGAAAATTAAAGGGCTATGAATTTACATTCCTTTTTTCTGATTTTCAATGAGTTGACAAAAAATGTCTCAGAAAAATATTCACATCAAAAAATATTTTCTGACTTACTTACAAAAAGAAAAGGACCCAAATCAATTAGCATTTTTTTTATTCCTGAGTCATTTGGGCGAAATTGAAGGTACAAACCAATTTTTCTAAGGATGGAAATTCAAACTTTTGACTCAATCATCATCGGTTCAGGACAAGCAGGAAATCCTTTGGCTTTCTTTTTAGCTGCGAAAGGCCAAAACGTAGCTTTGATAGAAAAAGGAAAACTCGGCGGAACTTGTGTGAATACTGGTTGCACCCCTACCAAAACTTATGTCGCCTCTGCAAGGAGGGCTTGGGAAGTCAATCAGGCGTCGGAATTGGGGATTTCAACTGAAAAAAGCCCTACTGTTTCTTTGGAGAAAATTTGGAAAAGAAAAGAAAAAATCATCTCCTCCTCAAGAAATGGGATTCAAGACGGAATTGAAAGCAATGACAATATCACTCTTTTCAAGGGTGTCGGAAAGTTCACAGGACCCAAAGAAGTAGCTGTTGGGAATCATAGGCTAAAAGCCGAAAAGATCTACATCAATGTGGGAGCCAGACCCAGAATTATTCCTGGGTTTGAGGAAGTTCGGTTTTTTACTAACGAAAGTATTCTTGATTTAAAGGAAGTCCCTCAACATCTCATCATCATTGGAGGAAGCTACATTGGATTGGAGTTTGCTCAGATTTTTAGAAGATTTGGTAGCAAGGTAACCGTATGTGAAAAGGGACCACGTATCATCCATCGAGAAGATCATGATCACTCGGAAATGATTGAGCAAATTTTAGAATCTGAAGGGATTCAGTTTGAATTAAACGCCAATTGCCTCTCAGGAAAAAATTGGGGAGATTCCCAAGTGGAGGTTCAAATGGATTGTGGAGGCAAAGAGAGAAGGATACGCGGATCTCACCTTTTACTTGCTACGGGAAGAAAACCCAATACAGAATCCTTGGGACTAGAGCTTGCCAGAGTTCATCAAGATGAACATGGCTTTCTTTCGGTAGATGATTTTCTAAAAACCAATAAGGAGGGGATCTACGCCTTAGGAGATTGCAATGGAAAAGGAGCATTTACGCATACAGCCTATCATGACTTTGAGATTATAAAAGACCATATTTCAGGAAATAAAAAGAAAAAAGTCAGCGATCGCCTACTCAACTATGCCTTGTATGTTGACCCTCCATTTGCTCGGGCTGGAATCAATAAATCAGAGGCTTTGAGATCTTCCAAAAAGTATCTTCACGCTGAAATGCTGATGAAAGATATCAATCGGGCCAAAGAAAAAGGAGAACCTCGGGGCAAAATGGAAGTTTTGGTAGAAAAGAGCACTGGCTTCATAGCTGGAGCGATGGTTTGCGGAACAGGTGCTGACGAACTGTTAGGAATATTTCTGACAGCTATGTATGGCAAAATCAATTATGAAATTCTAATGAACTCTGTTCAAACTCATCCCACTGTAGCCGAATTGATTCCCACACTTTTACAATCTCTTCAACCGCTTGATGTATGAAAATTTCAAATAAAATTCTCGCAATCTTCAACCTGTTCATCTTGATAGCATTGATCTATTGGAATTATAAAGTCAATACGCTTGGAATAAATGGGAATACGGTAGGATCACTCAGTAGGGAATATGAAAATCTATTTACTCCGGCCTCTTATGCTTTTTCTATTTGGGGTTTGATTTTTCTGAGTTTGACAGCACAGGCGATCTATTTGGTAAAATCAGCCTTTTCACAAAATCAAGTTGATTTCATTCCCAAAATGGCCCCCTTCTTAATCCTAGCTAACCTCCTCAATGGAGCTTGGCTTTGGTTCTGGTTGACTGAACAAACAGGCATTAGTGTACTGATAATGACAGGCATTTTAGCCTCCTTAATCTTGGTTATTTTAAGACTGAATATGGAGCGCTGGAACGCTCCAAGAAACATCATTGCATGGATCTGGTGGCCTATTTGTCTTTACTCTGGATGGATTGCGGTGGCTACGATCGCTAATTTTTCGGCTTATTTAGCTAAAGTAGGTTGGACAGGAGGTTCGAATGAACTCACTTGGACCCTAATAATGATACTAGTCGCAACGGCTTTAAATCTTTGGATGATTTATACCAGAAATATGAGGGAATTTGCCTTGGTAGGGGTTTGGGCTTTGATAGCTATAACGGTAAGGCATTGGGGAGTAATTCAGGAAATTCAGTGGATCTCTGCCGCAGGAGCAGTTACTATCATCTTGTATGCAGGAGCACACGGTTTTAAAAACAGAAAAAGCAATCCTTTTTACCCGAAAAACAAGCTTTAAAACACTTAAAATCAACAGATAACAGTGAAAAACAACATTAGCGTTTTTTCTCTCTTTTTTTCAAAAAATAAATAATCGAAAAGACTGAAATCATCGGATTTTTTAATTCTATTTTTGCGGAAATATTCAAAAGAATCTTTAACCCTTTATTCAGTTTACTATGGTAATTTCTCTGATTCTTTTGGTGGTAGGTTTAGTATTACTGGTAAAGGGTGCCGATTGGTTGGTGGATGGAGCATCCGTACTTGCCAAGAAAAAAAACGTCTCTGATTTAGCCATTGGTTTAACCATCGTTGCCTTTGGTACATCTGCTCCCGAATTGATTGTAAATGCCATTGCCGCCACAGAAAACTATCCTGAAATAGTTTTTGGCAACGTGATCGGCTCGAATAATTTTAACCTTTTCATGATTCTGGGAATAGCAGGGCTAATCACTCCCCTTGCTGTTCAATCCAGTACAGTTTGGAAAGAAATTCCCTTTTCTCTTTTTGCGGCCATATTGATACCTGTTCTCGTAGGTTCATTCTTTTATGATTCGGGCTTTGAATTAGGGAGAACCCAAGGCTTGATTTTATTGGCCTTTTTCTTGGCATTTCTTTATTATGTGGCTACCCAGTTGAAACAAGACCCGGAAGCAACGTCAGGCGAAATCCCTCCTTACTCAAATCTGAAAATTTGGAGTCTAATTGTTTTAGGTTTGGCGGGTCTAGTTGGAGGAGGCAAGTTGGTGGTGGATAATGCAGTCAGTATGGCTCAGACATTGGGAGTAAGCGAAAAAATCATTGGTTTAACCATCGTGGCAGCAGGTACTTCCCTACCCGAACTGGCAACTTCTGTTGTAGCTGCAATGAAGAAAAATGCAGATATAGCCATTGGCAATATAGTAGGGTCTAATATTTTCAACCTTTTACTCATATTAGGCGTAAGCTCCCTCATTCGCCCACTGGAGTATAACCCATCATTTAATATGGATATACTTTTATTGAGCGGTGGAACCATCTTTCTATTTCTTGCCATGTTTACCGGCAAAAGAAAAAAGTTGGATCAATGGGAGGCATTATTGCTACTCTTGGCATATCTGGTATACACCGGATTCCTGATTAGCGGAGAAATTTAATTATACGCATGAGCATGATGTTACTCGCTGATTTGAATTTAAGCCTTCCGATTACCCATCCGGGGATGAAATTCCTGATCATTCTGGTCATCATTCTTTTAGCGCCCCTTCTTCTCACCCGTCTTAAAATCCCTCCACTTCTGGGCTTAATTGTCGCCGGAGCTATCGTTGGTCCCAAAGGGTTTGGATTGATGGAGCGAGATAGTGGAATTATCCTCTCCGGCACAGCTGGCTTGCTTTATATAATGTTTTTGGCAGGCTTGGAAATAGACTTTCAAGACTTTAAATCTCATAGCAAAAAAAGTTTGGTCTTTGGAATGTTGACTTTTTTGATACCCATGGGGCTTGGTACTTGGGTAGGACTATATCTCTTGGATTTGTCCATGATTTCTTCCGTCTTGTTGGCAAGTATGTTTGCTTCACATACCCTCATAGCTTATCCGATTATTTCAAAGCTGGGGATCACAAAAAATCGTGCTGTTACGGTAGCTGTTGGGGGAACATTGATTACAGACACTTTAGCCTTATTGATTTTGGCTGTAATTGTTGGCATGAGTAAAGGGCAGGTAGATAGCATTTTTTGGATCAAGCTAATGGTTTCATTGCTGATTTTTTCTGCAATCGTTCTCTGGGTAATGCCCCGGTTTGCCAAATGGTTCTTGAAATTTAATGAGGATGCCATCCTTCAATATGTGTTCATTTTAGGCTTGGTCTTCGCAGGAGCATTAATGGCTGAAATGGCTGGCCTGGAGGGAATCATTGGCGCATTCATGGTTGGGTTAGCTCTCAACCCTTTAATTCCAAGAACCTCGCCATTAATGAATCGGGTGGAGTTTGTAGGCAATGCCATATTCATCCCCTTCTTTTTGATTGGAGTAGGAATGTTGGTGGATTTCAGGGTGTTTTTTCAGGATGAGGAAACTATCAAGGTAGCCGTTGTCATGACCGTTACAGCCACTTTAGCCAAATATCTGGCTGCCTTAGGTACACAAAAAATCTTCAATTACAGTGCAAACGAAAGAAGGATAATCTTCGGACTAAGCAATGCCCAAGCTGCTGCCACTTTAGCTGCAGTATTGATCGGCTATAATTTAATTATTGGAATTGACGATGCCGGAAACGCCATTCGACTTCTTCCTGAAAGTGTCTTAAATGGCACTATCGTGATGATATTAATTACCTGTACACTTGCGTCCATAGAAGCTCAAAGAGGAGCTAAGGGAATCGTCATCAGTGAAAGTGATTTGTCTGACCAAAATGTGGCAGATTTACCTGAGAGATTTTTGGTTCCTGTCAGAAATGAGGAGACCGCAGAGGAATTAATCAACTTAGCAATCAATCTCAAATCTCCAGACTCTAAAAGCGGGATTTATGCCCTCAGTATTATCAATCCGGAACAGCAGGACAGCAATGCTGAGGTAAAAGCCCAAAAAACGCTCAATAAGGCCAGTGAAAGGGCCGCCGCTACGGATCATAACTTGTATGAATTGCTCCGATACGACACGGATGTTTCCAAAGGGATTTCCAGTGTGGTTTATGAAAATAAAGCGACTGATTTAATCTTAGGATTACACGTGCAGCAACCATTTGATGAGTCTTTTCTTGGTAATCTTACCCAAGGGCTATTGAATAAAGTCAACACGACTACCTATATCTATCGCCCTTTCAGCCCTTTTTCCAGCCAAAGAAGGATTTTAGTGGTCATTCCACCGAAGGCAGAGCAGGAGTTAGGTTTTCCTTTTTGGCTGATTAAAATTTGGAATCTGGCAAAAAATTCTCATGCAAGAATGATTTTCTATGTTTCTGAACCATCCAGAGAATACATAGAGGAAATTCTGGCTAATAATCCTATCCGAATAGAGTTTAGAGAATTTGCCGGTTGGGAGGAACCAGAAAATCTCCATATCCAACTGAGAAAAGATGATTTTGTAATCTTGATTTTAAGTCGAAAGGGTAACCATTCTTATCATCCCAAAATGGAGGACTTGCCGGATTTAGTCAACCGCTGGCTGAAAGAAAAAAGCTTTCTACTAGTTTATCCTAATCAACCATTCTCAGGTTCTTTTCCTGCTATGGATTTTCTTCACAGCACCCTTCCTGGCCCTTTGGATCAGATGGAATTAATTTCTCAGGCTGTAAATAAGATTTTTAAAAAAGGGAAAAATCAAAAAGGGAATACCCCCAAGTCTAACTAATTCCAAATTCGGAAAGACCAAGAATTTGAAAACCATGGAATTATTATTTGTTTTTGGTTTATAGATGCCACTTTTTCACCACAGAAATAAATTTCATTTTTCAAATGGGGCTATTGTTTTAACTTGAAACAATAAACTCAGCCTATACCTATGTTCTCGTTTTCACCCTTTTTTGGGAAGAACTTTTCGTTTTTCCTGATAATCCTTTTGCTTTCCTTTCCACTTTTTGCGCAGGAAAATACTGGAAAAATCAAAGGGAATGTCATCGATCAAAGTACAAGAAAAGCCTTGCCATTTGCTACCATTGCTATTTACTCGGAGAAGGATAGTTTAATTGGGGGAGGAATTACAAGTGATAATGGCAAATTTTCCATTGAACTACCAAATGGAAAATTCTATGCTCTTGTAGAGTTTATGGGCTTTGAAGCGAAAAAAACCAGCTTGTTTTCGTTAGAAAAAAACAACAACACATTGGATTTAGGAGAAATTTTGCTGTCTCCTTCTGCGTCTGATTTGGAAGAAGTTTTAGTCCAGGGCGAAAAAACATTCATGGAACTATCTCTGGACAAGAGGATATTCAATGTCGGGAAGGATTTGGCAAATGCAGGAGGAACAGCTTCAGATATCCTCATGAACCTACCTTCAGTTGCAGTCGATCCCGAAGGAAATGTCCGTCTAAGAGGATCTGCGAATGTCAGGATTTTAATTGACGGCAAACCATCTGGATTAGTCAGTTTTAAGGGAGCCGCAGGACTCAGACAATTACAGGCCAACATGGTAGAAAGGGTGGAAGTGATCACCAACCCGTCAGCGAGATATGAAGCCGAAGGAATGGCTGGCGTCATCAATATCATTCTGAAAAAAGACAATCAGCAAGGAATTAATGGATCTTTTGAAGTGATTGGAGGGACTCCTTTGAATTTAGGATTTTCCGCAAACCTAAATTATCGCAAAAAAAGGATCAATTGGTTTGTCAATTACAGCTTTGCAAGAAGGCATCAGCCTTATGTGAGTGAACTCTATCAAGAAGTATATGAAAATGGACAAACTCAGATTTTAATCCAAAATAATTCCGGTAAGGTCAAAGGCTTCAATAATTCGATACGGGGTGGTTTGGATTATTTCTTCAATGAAAAAAGCATATTGACTCTTTCTTATCTCTGGAGAAGGAGTGATGCGAGAAGAATTACAGACATACGGTATGAGGATTATCTAAACAGTCTGAATAATTTTTTAGGCTATAGCTTAAGAAGGCAAGATGAAACAGAACAGGAGCCGAATTCTGAAATCTCTTTAAACTACAAGCGGAATTTTGAAAAGAAAGGACATGAATTAAATGCAAACTTCACTTATTTGAACTATTGGGAAAATTCTGATCAGTTATTTACCGAAAATAGATTTAATAGTAATAATCAGCCATTAAACTCTCTAGTTCAAACCTCCTTGAACGATGAGTATGAAAATCAATACCTCCTTCAGTTGGATTATGTAAAGCCCATTTCAGCGGAAGGGAAGTTTGAAACCGGATTCAGAACTAGCTTTCGGGAAATGAAAAATGATTTTGTTGTCTCCGAAGAGAACGAAAGCGGTCAATTAAATCCAATTCCTGGTTTGGATAATATTTTTATATACAATGAAAATATTCTTGCAGCTTACACGATTTTGGGAAACAAAAGTGGCGATTGGAGCTATCAGGCGGGCATCAGGGCGGAGTACACCGATGTAGAGACCATTCTTTCAGAAACCAATGAAAGAAACCCAAGAAACTATGCAAACTTATTCCCTAGTGCCCATCTAATCTATAATATTTCTAAGGAAAATGCTCTTCAAATGAGCTATTCAAGAAGGGTTAGACGCCCTGTCTACAATGATTTGAGCCCATATGTCACTTTTTCTGATCAAAGAAACTTTTTTAGTGGCAATCCAGATTTAGACCCTGAATTCACCGATGCCTTGGAGCTAGGCCATATCAAGTACTTTGAAAAAGGAACACTCTTTACAACCGCATACTTCAGAGACACCAAGGATAAAATAGAAAGAATCAGGACGGTGGATGAACAAGGGTTTTCAGTCACCTTACCTTTCAACCTTACTGGAGAGCAAGCATTTGGTCTGGAGTTGAGTGCTGACTATAAAATCATATCCTGGTGGAAATTGGATCTAAATCTAAACTTTTTCCATGCATCCATAGACGGAAGTAATATTCAGACCGAATTTCAAGCTAAAACCTCCTCTTTTTTAGCCAGGCAAACCTCCAGATTTACACTCAAAAATGGCTGGGATCTTCAAGTAAGATCAAATTATGATGCCCGTCAAAAAACTGCCCAAGGGGTCAGAAAAGGAATATTTTTCATGGATTTTTCTGCCAGCAAACAAATCTTAGCAGACCGGGGAAGATTGATATTTACTGCCAATGATATATTCAACTCCAGAAGGAACCGCTACATTACTGAAGGCTTCAATTTCTACACAGAGGGTGATTCTCAATTTATCCGAAGACAATTAAATCTAACATTTAGCTATCGCTTAAAGCCATAAGCCTGAATTGGAACAATCGTAATGCGTCAACTTATAATTTCCATCCTTCTAATAGCCTTTGCCAACTCAGTCTGTTTTGCTCAAAAAATCAATGCAGCCTATCGCCTTCCTATCCAAAAGGCTGTTTCTCCTATTACCATCGACGGGGTTTTGGATGAAAAAGCCTGGGAATTGGCAGAAGTAGCTACCAACTTTTTCATGATTACCCCGATGGATACTAGCTATGCGCAAGTTCAAACGGATGTGCGAATGACTTACGATGAGCAAAATTTATACATCATTGTAGTCAATCATCATTTGATGGAGGGGCCATACATGGTAGAATCGCTTCGTAGAGATTTTTCATTTGGAAAAAATGACAACTTTTTACTCTTCATGGACCCATTTGATGATCAGACCAATGGATTTACGTTTGGAGCAAATGCCGCAGGAGCACAATGGGACGGGATTATGTTTAATGGTGGGAGTGTGGATTTAAGTTGGGACAATAAATGGACTTCCAAAGTCAAAAATTATGAAGACAAATGGATATTTGAGGCAGCGATCCCATTTAAATCCATTCGTTACAAGAAAGGAATCAAAGAGTGGGGAATCAATTTTTCCAGGCTTGATTTGAAGGCTACAGAAAAATCAGGCTGGGCACCTGTCCCCAGACAATTCCCGTCCGCATCTTTAGCTTACACTGGAATATTAGTCTGGGATAACCCTCCGCCATCAGCAGGAGCTAATGTATCCATCATTCCTTATGCCTTGGGAGGAGTTGCCCGAGATTTTGAATCTGAAAGCGGCAATATTTACAGAAGAGAAGTAGGGATGGATGCCAAGATTGCTTTGACCTCTTCTTTAAATTTAGACCTTACTGTCAACCCGGATTTTTCTCAGGTAGAAGTGGATAGGCAGGTAACCAACCTAGATAGATTTGAATTGTTTTTTCCTGAAAGAAGACAGTTTTTTCTTGAAAATGGAGACCTGTTCGCAAATTTCGGTTACAGTACAATTAGGCCATTTTTCTCAAGAAGGATAGGCTTAAATGCCCCAATTCAGTTTGGAGCCCGACTCAGTGGGAAAATTAATAAAGACTGGAGAATCGGAGCTATGAATATGCAAACAGGGGAAGTGGAATCAGATGGCCTTCCTTCTCAAAACTTCACAGTTTTAGCCTTGCAAAGACAGGTAGGCGCACGATCCAATATCACTGGTATTTTGATTAACAAGCAATCTCTGAATTATGATCCGGATCCCAAATCGGAGCAACCTTTATATAGCCAGTTCAACCGAAATGCAGGATTGGAATACAACTTGGCCTCCTCAAACAATCTCTGGACCGGAAAAGCCATGGTTCTTAAAAGCTTTGGGCCAGATGGAACACAAGAAGGATTTGTTCATGCGGCGAATCTCAGGTATGCTTCAGGTAATCTCAGTTGGAACTGGCAACATGAATATGTCTCTGAAAATTATACTGCGGAAGTTGGTTTCGTGCCTAGGAATGGATTTTACAAGATTAGCCCGACAGTAGGATATCGTTGGTTTCCCAAGAGTGAAAAAATCCTTTCTCATGGTCCTGATGTAGGGACTACATTCTTCTTCAATACTACCGGTCAACAAACAGATAAAATCATTAATGCCGCATACAGTGTGAGATGGAGAAGCCAAAGTAACCTAACGGTCCGGATGGGCCATGATTTCGTGAGACTACAACGTCCCTTTGATCCGACCAATTTCTCCGGAGAAACTCTTCCAGCTGGATCTATACACAAATGGAATAGCTTGGGAGCTGAGTATAACTCCAAACCCCAAAGCCTTTTTACTTACAGTTTTTCCACCAGAATAGGAGGTTATTATGCCGATGGGGATCGATTTAATATTAGCAGCGAATTGGGATATCGATTCCAGCCTTTTGTCAGCATCGCAATGAGCACCAATTACAACAGGATTGTTCTTCCAGAGCCTTGGAATACAACCAATTTTTGGCTAGTAGGTCCTAGACTGGATATTACCATGACCAATACAGTCTTTTTCACGGCATTCGTTCAGTACAATGAACAGATTGAAAACATCAACCTAAACACTAGGTTTCAATGGAGATTTAAGCCGGCCTCAGACTTGTTTATAGTCTATACCGACAATTATTTACCAGCCCCTTTCTATACCAAAAACCGATCAATTGTTTTGAAATTCACCTATTGGTGGAATGTTTAGGGAGTCAACCAGTTACCTTCCCATTCATTTTCTTCATTAAAAACGATTCTTAAATGTCCATTTCTGGATAGTTGTAAAACCTCTATTTCTTGAGGAACAAACTCTAAAACCGTAAAAAAGTGAACACTGGAGTCACCTTCCTTCCAGCCATCATCTGGGCTCGAAATCTTAGTTCCCGGAGCTTGATCCCCAGTATATTCAGACCTTCGGTGACTTGGAATAGTTTGCCATGATTTATTCGACATTTCATCTTGAAAATGAAGGATGGTCTGTACTTTCACTCTGATTTGTACCTGCTTTTTGGGATGATATAAATGAAGCGTCGCATGGGAGTTTTGCTTCAAATCTGAGCATTTTTCAGATCTATAATCTGTATAAACAAAAAAGTGAAGCTCCTCGGTTAGCTTTCTTAAAACTACAGTCCGAACAGAAGGAAAATCATTAGAAACCGTCCCCAAATTCACCCAATGGAATGGGTGCTTGGCATCCAGCGCACCACGATGCAATTCATGTTTGACAGCTTGCCAGATTTCATCTTTGGTGTCTTTATCCTGAAATAGCATTATTGTTCGATTGAGTTGGCTTCAATATAAACAATCTCATTTTCTTCCAATTCTAAATTGATCTGAATCGGATTGCAACAGACTTCACAGTCTTCTATATATTCTTGCCGCGAAACTGATGGGTCTAGGAGCATGGAAATTTCTTCGAAGCAATAAGGACATTGAAAAAAGTGCTCGATCATAGTGCTTTTCTTTAATTAACTTCTAAAAAGGAATTAGAGTTTAAAACAAAAAACCCCGGATTACTAAATCCGAGGTCATTTTCCATTCGATTGAATTAGACTTCAACAGATGCCTCTACATTTTTGAAGTAGACTTGTTTGTCTGCATCCAAATCCACCAAGACTGCGGAGTCATTTTTAATATAGCCTGCTAATATCTGCTTGGAAAGTTCATTTAAAATCAATCGCTGCATAGTTCGCTTTAGAGGTCTTGCACCAAACTGCGGATCAAATCCAACTTCACCTAGATAATCCAATACCTCAGTGGTAGCTTCTATCTCGATATTTGATTCAGATAATCGCTTTTGGATTTCTCTCCATTGGATATCCACGATCTTACGGATGATCTTTTTATTTAAAGGCTCAAACATAATCGTTTCATCAATTCGGTTGAGGAATTCTGGTCTGACAGATTTTTTCAGTAAATCAAAAACCTCGGCTTTTGTCTTTTCCAAAACCTCTTCCTTATTCCATTCCTCCATTTCCGCAAAGCGTTCCTGAATCAAATGAGAACCTATATTGGTAGTCATGATAATGATCGTGTTCTTGAAGTTGGCAATTCTACCCTTGTTATCTGTCAACCTACCATCATCCAAAACCTGCAATAGGATATTGAACACATCTGGATGGGCTTTTTCAATCTCATCTAGTAGAATTACGGAGTAAGGTTTTCTTCGGACGGCTTCAGTCAACTGTCCACCTTCATCGTATCCCACATATCCTGGAGGTGCTCCCACTAGCCGGCTGACGGCATGCCTTTCCTGATATTCGGACATATCGATCCGCACCATGGCATTTTCATCATTGAAGAGATATTCTGCCAAGGCTTTCGCCAGCTCAGTCTTACCGACTCCTGTGGTACCCATGAAGATAAAGCTACCAATTGGACGCTTCGGATCCTGTAAGCCAGCTCTGCTCCGACGAACGGCATCAGAAAGTGCAGCTATGGCTTCTTTTTGTCCGGCTATTCTTCTACCCAACTCATCTTCTAAATGAAGTAATTTTTCCCGCTCAGATTGAATCATCTTGCTAACTGGAATTCCAGTCCACTTAGATACTACAGATGCGATATCTTCATTATCCACCTCCTCTTTTAGTAGGGGAGAACCTTGTTGCATTTCATTAAGCTGTTTTTGGAAAGACTCCAGCTTTTTCTCGGATTCGACAATTTTACCGTATCGGATTTCTGCAACTTTCCCAAAATCCCCAGCACGTTCTGCTTGTTCAGCTTCAAGTTTGAATTTATCGATATTCTCCTTCTCCCGTTGAATACCCATAATCACAGCCTTTTCACTTTCCCATTTGGCCTTTACGGACTGACGCTTTTCGGATAGCTCGGCTATTTCCTTACTCAAAGTAGCCTCCTTATCCTTGTTCTTTTCTCTCCGTATCGC
This sequence comes from Algoriphagus sp. NBT04N3, assembly GCF_019443765.1. NCBI lineage: Bacteria > Pseudomonadati > Bacteroidota > Cytophagia > Cytophagales > Cyclobacteriaceae > Algoriphagus > Algoriphagus sp. NBT04N3. The sequence goes on along the minus strand of NZ_CP048415.1, from coordinate 4,662,327 downwards.
CTCTCTTTCAATCTCGAGCTGCATGATTCGCCGATTCAATTCGTCCAGTTCCTGAGGCAATGAGTCAATTTCCATTCTCAGTTTGGCCGCAGCCTCATCCATCAAGTCGATAGCCTTATCCGGCAGGAATCGATCTGAAATATAGCGTTGGGAGAGCTCTACAGCAGCAATTACTGCATCGTCTTTGATTCTTACACCATGGTGCAATTCATATTTATCTTTGATACCTCTCAGGATAGAAATTGCATCTGCCGCATCAGGTTCATCCACGATCACCGTTTGAAAACGTCTCTCTAATGCCTTATCCTTTTCGATGTACTTCTGATATTCTTTCAAAGTGGTCGCACCAATCGCATGCAGCTCCCCTCTTGCCAAAGCAGGCTTCAATAAGTTGGCCGCATCCATGGCTCCTTCGCCTCCACCTCCGGCTCCAATCAGCGTATGAATCTCATCTATAAAGAGAATAATTTCTCCGTCGGAATCGGTCACTTCTTTAATTACAGCCTTCAATCTCTCCTCAAATTCCCCCTTGTATTTGGCACCTGCCACAAGCAAGCCCATATCCAAAGAAATCAAGGTCTTAGATTTGAGATTTTCAGGTACGTCACCCGAGACAATTCGTTGAGCTAGTCCCTCCACAATAGCAGTCTTACCTACTCCGGGCTCACCCAATAAGATCGGGTTGTTTTTAGTCCTTCTTGCCAGAATCTGTAACACTCTACGAATTTCCTCATCTCTGCCAATTACTGGGTCGATTTTACCCTTTTTGGCTAAATCATTCAGGTTTTTGGAATACTTTTCCAAAGCCCTGTATTTACTTTCAGCGTTAGGATCAGTCACTTTATTTCCTTTTCTAAGTTCTTTGATACCTTCAATCAGAGGCTTTTCAGCAATACCCTGATCTTTCAACAATTGTGCAGTGGAATCTGAACCCGCTAAAATTCCTAGCAGCAGGTGTTCTATTGCCACATATTCATCTCCAAAAGTTTTGAGGTAATCCTTTGCTTTTGTGAGAGCCTGATTTGCAGAGTTGGAAAGGTAGGGCTGTTGATTTCCCCCACTAACCTTTGGTAGTTTCCCTAATAACTCTTCCAACTTCTGAGAAGCTAATTGTTTATTGGCACCGAGTTTTTTGAAAACAAACTCAGTAACATTCTCATCTTCGGAAAATATCCCTTTCAGCAAGTGAGCCGTTTCAATGGAGGGTTGCCCCGAGGCAATTGCCAGCTCAGCGGCCTTTTGGATAGCTTCCTGAGACTTGATGGTGAATTGTTTAAAATCCATGTATTGATAGTGGTTTAGTTACAAGTTTACCGCTTTCTATTTTGAAAATAGACAAGCTAATATCCTTGCATCAAAAGTATCGCCAATAGGATTTTTCAGCCAATCTGTCTGAAAAAGAATGTATTTATTGAAAAAATAGGAAATTTTGTCATTGAAAGAGATCCCTATTCCTTTAGAATTCGAATCACTTCAGTGTTCTGCGCATTGGTTAATTTAAGCAAAAGGACCCCTGTTGGTAGGCTATCCAGTTCCTGCTGAATTAATCTATTCAGTTCCATAATTGAATTGGCCTGGAAACTTGAAGAATATCGGCCAGCAGTATGTGTAAGCTGAACCGAGATCTCGTTTCCTTCTAAGAGATTTTTTTCAGTTGGGGAAACTCTCAAATTAGATCCTCTTACAGGATTCGGAAATGCTTGCCATTTGGAAACTTGAGAAGCCGGAGTGGCTAGCTGAGCTAATAATACCTTTCCGACATTCTTCTTCCCGGAAAAATCTACTTGCACCAAGCGATAATAAAGTCGGTCAGAATACAATGGTGGAAACTCGTCCATGAATTTATAATTAGTAACATTGTTAGTGAAGCCTTGACCCTGAACCGTCCCGATTACTTCAAAACCATCTACTCCATTGATAGACCTTTGTATCTGAAAATAATCATTTTCATATTCCTTCAGTGTAGACCATTTAAAGCTAACCTTTCTTTTTTGTTCGTTAACTTCCAAAGCGTATGAACCGTATTCCACCGGCAGAATTCTGGCAAAATCATAGCGAATCAACACTATTCCGCTTCCTCCTCTACCACCCGTGAAAGTATTAAAAGGAGAACTGCTTCCACCAGCTCCTCCTCCAGAACCCGTATTAGCACGACCGGGCTGGCCATTTCCTGAGACAACTGCATTACCTCCTACACCAGAACCTCCTGGTGCAGCATCACCCACTCCTGAGCCCGGGTTACCTGCTACTCCACCACCTCCACCGGCAAACATTCTAGGGATTTCTGCTGGCAAACCTGTTGGTAAGAGATTAGTGTAAAAGCCAGTAGATGAACCTCTTCCCAATCCTCCTGCCCCACCGGCATTATTGTTGTCAGGTTCTCCTCCGGGGCTTCCAATTCCGCCTCCGCCACCACCACCGGTCACGGAGGTATTTCCTCTACCACGACCACCTGGGTTTCCAAAAGCAGAATTTACTGCTTCTCCACCAAAAATGGGATCTGAAGCTCCCGTTCCGTAAGATCCTACTGAACCTCCTCCAGAGCCTCCTCGATTACCTCGGCGTTGATCATTATAATTGGAATTATTTCCCTCTATAGCAGAATTAGCACTTCCACCGCCCCCGCCACCTATCGCAGTTCTATTGGTAAAGTTTGGACTTGGGCTTGATACTGTACTGTTTTCACCATTTTGCGCCCGAACATTAATCAAAGTTGCTCCGAGACCTCCAGATCCAACTGAAATGCTCAAAGGTTGCCCTTGCTCTTCAGCATTATTGACTTGAAATTGCAATTGATTGGGATTCGTGATATGAATGACCTGACCAGCTCCACCTCCACCGGCTCCTCTATTCCCGGAATCACTTCGCTTACCTCCGCCTCCACCACCTGCGATTACCAGCATTTCAGTCAACTCAGTTAAACCCTGAGGTGGTCTCCAGCTATTCGTAACTCCTCCGTTATTACAAAGGAAGGCTACGATGACAAATTCGTCTGAAGAAGGTGTCCCAAAAAAATATTCTCTAACGCAGGCATTGATGGTATTTGTCCTTTTGAGTTGTGTTTGTGAAAATGCAGGATTAAACCCCAAAAGGCTAAGACCAAAAATCAATAAATAACTTTTAAGTATATTTTTTTTCATCCTCTTTCACTATTCAACTTTAGGTTCAGTCAGTTATAGCTACGAGGAGTAATTCTATTCTGGATTAATTACTAAATAATAAAAAAAACACCTCTCGTATGGAGAGGTGCTTGAAATAAATTCGAAAGTTCAGACTAAATAAGGAGGCTACTTTTTCGCATAATCTTCTACTGCCTGCCAAACTCTGAAGATATTTTTATAGCAAATTTTCTCAATATCCTCTTTAGAATAGCCTCTTTTCAAAAGTTCTGCAATCAAATTGGGGAACATGGAGACATCTTTCAAACCAGTGGGTAACGAGTCGCCTACCCCATCGAAATCAGAGCCAAAGCCTACATGATCAATTCCTACCAGATTAACTACATGGTCAATATGGTCAGCCACTTTCTGAACAGAAGGGAAAGGGTTATTAGCCGCTGCATAAGATTCCGCATATGCTCTGAAAGCAGAATCGCTTCTGCTTAGATTATTTTCAGCCATATAGTTCACTAAATGCTCTCGCACTTTGGAAGAGCCCGCCGCATAAGCAGAATCAATAAAACTCCCACCAAAATTGATCATCATCACTCCACCGTTTTTGGCCATAGCCTGAATCAATTCATCACTCATATTTCTCTCAAACCCAGGGGTAAATTTTCTAGCTGAAGAATGCGAGGCGATTACTGGAACTTGGGTTATTGCCAAGGCATCCTTAAATGTTTCATCGGAAACGTGACTTAAATCCACCATGATCCCCACTCGGTTCATTTCCTTGACTACTTGCTCTCCATATTCAGACAGCCCGCCGTGAGGTCTTAATGAATCATAACTGGAATCTCCGATCAAATTTGCTTTCCCATGGGTCAAAGTGATATAGCGGATACCTCTCTGATGAAAATACTCCACGTTGGAAATATCATCTTCCAAACCAGCTCCATTTTCCATTCCCATTGGTAATGAGACTAGGCCTTTGGCAAAGTTGGCCTCTACATCCGCAGGACTGTAAGCCATGGCAAATTTATCCGGAAAGGTCTCGGCTAGTCGCTCTGTCATGAGAATCAAGGAATCCGCCAATGCTTTGGAAGCTCCTGGGATCTGCTGATTTCCGGCTGGGATATAAATTGACATGAAAGGAGCATCTAAGCCCCCCTCCTTTGCTCTCGGAAAATCAAAATTTCCGTCAGGGGTTCTAACAGAAACATCCAGAATCTCTCTTTGCAAAGTAAATCCTCCCACCTTCATTCTGTAAGGCAAGTCAACATGACCATCTACCATGATGGTGTTTTGGGCTATTTCTTTAGCAATTTCCAATCGTTCTTCATCGGACATTTGAGTGTAATCCACCTCTGTGTTTTCAGAAGTTTGACAAGAGGATAGAATCGCCGCAAATGCGAGAAAGCTCAGGTATTTTTTCATCATAAGGTTGGTTTCAAATTGGAATATAAAACCTTTTGAAGAATGACTCAGAAAAAATCCACCAATGGTTAAACCAGCCAAAGAATCATTGATTTCTAAGCTCAGAATTATAAAAATCCAAAGAATCAATTGAATTATCGTAAATTACATTTAACCAATATCAGCACCATGAAAAAAGCCATTTACATTTTTGTCATTTCAATTTTAATCATCTCTTGTTCGGAGAAGTATAACTCACCCATTCAAGTTGACATCGCTTCAGAGTTGGAGCAAGAGCTAAAAGACGGTAGACTTCTAGTTATTTTTTCTCCGGACAGTACTCCCGAACCAAGATTCGGAATCAATGATGAAGTGAGTAGCAATCAAGTTTTTGGGATGGATTTCGAAGGTTTCGAAGCAGGCAATCCTATCATTCTAGACCCAGAAAGCTTTGGATATCCTATTGAGCAACTCAAGGATTTCCCAAAAGGAGAATATTACGTTCAGGCTTTTATTCAAAAACATGAAACTTTTGAACGCGCTGATGGCCACACTGTAAAACTTCCCATGGATCAGGGAGAGGGCCGCCAATGGGCAAGAGCTCCAAAAAATATTTACAGCACTCCGAAAAAAGTCCTTTGGGACGGAGAGAATCTCAGCCTGACTATTGACCAGGAAATTCCACCTGTTCAAGAACCCGAAGACACAGAATACATCAAGCATATCAAAATCAAATCAGAGTTACTTTCCAAATTTTGGGGTCGGGACATGTATTTAGGCGCTCATGTTTTGATTCCTGAAGGGTTTGATCAAAACCCTAATCAATATTATCCCCTGATGGTTTTCCATGGGCATTTTCCTGATGATTTTGGAGGATTCAGAACCATCCCTCCTGATCCGGAATTGGGAGAAGATGATTACAGTGCTCGCTTTGGAATATATGGTTATGCCAAACTTCAGCAGCAAGAAGCCTATGATTTTTACCAAAAGTGGATTTCACCGGACTTCAAGCGATTTATTATCATAGAAATCCAACATGCTAATCCATATTACGACGACAGTTATGCTGTTAACTCAGAGAATTTGGGACCATATGGAGATGCGATCACCTATGAATTGATTCCTTTTATAGAAAAGCAATTCCGGGGAATAGGTGAAGGATGGGCTAGGTTTTTATATGGAGGATCCACGGGTGGATGGGAGGCTTTGGCCGCTCAGGTATTTTATCCGGAGGAATACAATGGCTGTTTTGCAGCATGCCCTGACCCTATAGATTTTAGAGCATACACCACTGTCAATCTATATGAGGATAAAAATGCGTATTTCTTAAATGGGACGTTCAGAAAAACTCCTAGAGTTGGCAAAAGGAACTATTTAGGCCATGTATCTGCTATGTTAAAGGATATGAACCATAAAGAATTGGCTCTTGGTGGAGAAAATAGCCGCTCAGGAGATCAATTTGACATATGGCAAGCGGTATATTCTCCTGTAGGTAATGATGGTTATCCCGAGCCTATTTGGAATAAAAAGACCGGCGAAATTAATCCTGGGGTAGCGGCTTATTGGAAGGAAAATTTCGACCTCCGATATATTATGGAAAGAGATTGGAAAAAGCTCGGACCAAAATTGGAGGGAAAAATCAATATTTATTGTGGTGATATGGATAACTATTATCTCAATAATGCAGTTTACCTCACTGAAGCTTTTTTGGAGCAAACTCAAGATCCTTATTATGCTGGAGAAGTAGCCTATGGGGATAGAGCTGAACATTGCTGGAATGGTGATCCAAGCCTTCCCAATTACATCACTCGTCTTCGCTACAACACCATGTATTTAGATAAAATTGAGGAAAGACTGAAATCTACAGCTCCATCAAATTTTAATCAACAAAACTGGACACTAACCAAAAATTAAAAAAATGAAATCAACTATCAAACTTGGCCTACTTGGCCTATCAGCAAGCTTTTTATTTGCACAATGCGGACCACAGAAAACCGAGGAAACCGAAGAAGTTGCAGTAATTGAGGAGGTAAAAACACCAACGCTCACCAAACTTTGGGAAACACCTGCCACACTAGAGACAGTGGAATCAGTTCTTTACGACGAGGCGACAGGTACAATTTATACCTCCAACATTATTGGCCAAGATCCATTGGGTAAAGATGGAAAAGGTTCAATTTCAATTATTGACAATGAAGGAAATATTGTAACTCAAGATTGGGTCACTGGACTGAATGCTCCAAAAGGAATGGGCATCAGTAATGGAAAATTGTATGTCACAGATATTGATCAGTTAGTCGAAATCGATATTGCAACGGCGAAAGTTTCCAACAGGTGGCCTGTTCAGGGAGCTCAATTCCTGAATGATGTGGCTACTCATGATGGTAAAGTTTATTTCACAGACATGAATACTGGAAAAGTTCACATGTATGCTGATGGGAAAATCAGCACCATCTCAAAAGGACATGACAGTATCAATGGTATTGCAGTTGCGAATGATGGAACTATCTATGGTTTGGATGCATCTGGCTTGAAGAAATGGAATGCAGATGGTACCGCTGAGGTGGTCAACAATGCGGTAACAGGAGGAGATGGATTGGTGATCTTAGGAGACGGAAACTTTGTGGCTTCAAGATGGCAAGGTGAAGTATGGTTTGCTAGCGCTGAAGACCAAAGCATCCTACTAGATACCAAAGCTGAAGAATCCAATACAGCAGACATTGGATACAATCCATCAGAAATGATCGTATATATCCCTACCTTCTTCAAAAACAAGGTAGTAGCTTATAAATTGGATTATTAAGATATAGCTTTAAAGGTCAAAGGGGCTGTAAAATCAGCTCCTTTTTTCTTCTCTAAGTAGTTTAAAATCCACTCATGGAAACTCAAATAAGGAATAGAGTTTTTCCGTGCCGATTCTGCATTATTGTCCTTACCTTTATAACGATTCTAATTAGCAATAAATAAAAGAATCAATAACCCGAATATTATGAGTTCAAAACCTATCAATTACGAGCTGGAAAAAAACATGGAAGTCATTTCCCAGCTGGATGCCATCGTCGGTGATGCTGTGGATAATGTGCTGGTTGATCCCGATGACTGTTGGCAGCCATCTGATTTTCTTCCAGATATGTCCAATCCAGAAGCGATTGAAGACATTAAACTATTACAGATGCGGGCGGAAGGGATTCCAGATACCGTTTTGACTTCTCTGGTAGGAAACATGATCACTGAAGAGGCATTACCTTCCTATCAGACTTATTTTAATTTGTTAGAAGGAATCAATGAAGAAAGAAACCTTCTTTCTCCTTCAGGTTGGGTAAGATGGTCAAAAGCTTGGACTGCAGAAGAGAACCGTCACGGTGATCTTTTAAATAAATATCTCTACCTAACAGGAAGAGTGGATATGAAGGCAGTAGAGCAAACCATCCACCGTCTGATTTCGAATGGATTTGACCCAAAATCTGAATCTGATCCATATCAGGCTATGATTTATACCTCCTTTCAGGAAAGAGCTACTAAGATTTCCCACGTAAACACAGGTAAACTTGCCGATAAAGCAGGAGATCATGTGCTTTCAAAAATCTGTAAAACTATTGCGGGTGATGAAGCAAGACATGAAAAGGCTTATAAAACCTTCATGTCTAAAATTTTTGAAATAGATCCTAGCGGCGCTATGGTAGCCTTCGAAAAAATGATGCGCAAGCAAATTGTCATGCCGGCAGTATTAATGGGAGAAGGTGGAAGCCGTCAATCTTTGTACAAAGATTTCTCTGAAATCACACAAAAAGTAGGAATCTACACAGGCTGGGATTATGCTAGAATCATTCAGCACTTGGTGGATCACTGGAAAGTTGAAGCTGTAACCGGCTTAAATGATATGGCCGCAAAGGCACAAGATTACTTATCAAATCTTGCAGATAGATATATGAGATTGGCAGACCGAATGAAAGCACCTGATGAGGTGAAGTTAGCTTGGTTGAAATAATTAATGCCAAAACCACGAATAAAAGTCCTGTCTTTACGGCAGGACTTTTTTTGTATATTTCTATTCTTCAAAAAGCTAAACTTATGATTCAAAGAATATTTCCACTGACTCTCTTATTGCTGTTTTGTTTACAAATAAGCTATGCGCAGTCATTCAAAATCAATTCAGACAGACTTCATGCCTCATTAATGCAGCTTTCCACCTATGGAAAAAATGAAAAAGGGGGAACGGATAGAGTTGCATACAGTGAATATGATCTACAAGCTAGGGAATATGTTATCAGTCTGATGAAAGATGCAGGCCTGAGTGTTTCCGTGGATTTTGCAGGAAATATTATTGGAAGAAAAAAGGGAACAGATGATACTTTAAAGCCCATTGCATTTGGATCGCATATAGATGAAGTACCTAATGGAGGAGATTACGATGGACCTGTGGGATCGATGTCATCCATTGAAGTTATCAAGACCTTAGCTGAAAATAATGTTACCACTAAACATCCTTTGGAAGTAATCATATTTACCAATGAAGAAGGTGGAGTAGTAGGAAGTAGAGCTTTGGTAGGCCAATTGAGTAAAGAGGCACTACAAGTAGTAAGTAATGCAGGAATCACTCAATATGAGGGCATCAAAAAATTAGGAGGGAATCCTGACAGAATCAATGAAATTAAAAGAAATCCGGGTGATTTGGCGGCTTTTTTAGAATTACATATTGAGCAAGGAGCGAATCTCTACAATGAAAAGAAAGACATTGGTGTGGTGGAAGGAATTGTAGCCATTGACTGGTGGGATATCACTTTTACAGGATTTGCCAATCATGCCGGTACTACTCCAATGAATCTTCGAAAAGACCCTATGCTGGCAGCGGCAAAGTTCATTCTAGCGGTAAACCAAACTGTGAAATCCTACGAAGGAAGACAGGTAGCAACAGTTGGAAAAATTCAGGCATTCCCTGGAGCTGGCAACGTAATACCAGGAGAAGTTAAGCTCAATTTAGAAATGCGGGATCTCTCTTCAGAAAAAATTTGGACTATTTATAAGGACCTGGAAAAGCAAGCCCAGAGTATAGCAGAGGAATTTGATGTTGAGTTTAATTCCAAACATATTGAGGTTGCATCCAAACCAGCATTAGCTGACCCAGAGGTCAGAAGGGTAATTCAGGCTCAAGCAGAAAAACTGGGACTTTCAACTCTAAGCCTTCCGAGTGGAGCTGGCCATGATGCTCAAGAAATGGCTAGAATTGCTCCCATGGGTATGATCTTTATTCCAAGTAAAGATGGAATTAGCCATGCACCTTCTGAATTCTCCAGCAAGGAGGATATTGCCAATGGCGCCAACGTACTTCTTTACACCATTTTAGAACTGGACAAGAAGCTTCAATAATCAAAAAAAGCAATTCACTAAACTTTTTTAGGGCTTTTTCCATTTACATGTATATACATTAATTAGCTATGAGAAAGATCAAAAAAATACACAAATCAGAATATAGACCTATCGCAGACCTAGTTACATATAGTCCTATGCCGACGCGGTCTTTACAAATGATAGATCCTTTTTTGTTTTTGAATCATCATGGATTTCAAACATACCCTGAGCATAATCAAGGTCTACCGTTTGGACCTCATCCACATAGAGGAATGGAAACAGTAACCTTCATTTTGGAAGGTGATATCATGCATAAGGATTCTAGCGGGCATGAATCAGTAATTGGGCCTGGAGGAGTTCAGTATATGACTGCTGGGAAGGGCTTGATACATGCTGAAGTTTCTAGCTCTGAATTCAAGAAAAAAGGTGGTGACTTGGAGATTCTGCAATTATGGTTGAATCTTCCAGCTGCGAAAAAAATGATGGATCCGAATTATGTTGGCTTGCAGAAAGATGAAATTCCAACCTTTGAGCTGAGCGAAGGTAAAATTCAGGTGCAGCAACTCTTTGGTGAATGGAATGGTGTAAATGGCGCTTTTGAAGGTACTTTCCCTATTACCATGAGCACCATTTATTTAGAAGACGGCAGCCAGTTTACTAAGGAGATCCCTGAAGATGAGAATATCTTTTTTTACTTGGTTCGCGGTGAGGTAACAGTCAATCAAGAAGAAGTTCAATTCCGACATTTGGTAGAATTTGAAAATAAAGAATCTACTCTTTCCGTGGAAGCTCATGAAAAATCAATTCTAATTTTAGGCCATGCTAAGCCTTTCAATGAGCCAGTTGTGGCTCAAGGACCATTTGTCATGAATTCTCAGCAAGAGATCTATGAGGCTTATGAAGATTACCAGCAAGGAAAATTTGGTTCTTGGAATGGTTAAGAATCTATAATGTCTTGGGAGATCAGCCGATAAATTTCAGCGATTTGCTCATTGTAATTTAAAAAGCGATGATGGTCTTCCAAAACTTCATAATCTTCCCGAATGGCAGGACCAGTTTGCGCTTTTTGAGCCCCTATCTGTAAACTTTTTGAGATAGTTTCAATAATTAGAGGTTTGATCATTTCGAAATCTAAGCCTTGCCTTCTCATTATTTCCTCAGCAATTCTGATCATGTGGTTTGAAAAATTACTAGCAAAAACAGCTGCCACATGCACTGCCTTTCTATCTTTGGATCTCACCAAATAAGTTAAGTTAGAAATACTTTTTGCCAGCTTTTTTAGCTTTTGCAATACCTCCTGATCATCAGATTCCAATAAAAAAGGGACTTCTGACAAATCCATTTTTTGTCCCATGGTGAAGGATTGCAATGGATATAATATTCCAGTAAAGGTAGCTGAGCTATAACCTAATATATCCAATGGTGTAGTTCCGGAAGTATGAACCAAAATACTTCCCTCTGGCAAAATAACTGAATCGGCAATTTCAAGTATGGCATCATCTTTTACTGCCAGAATAAATATCTCAGCTTCACTTTCCGAAAAATCCAAGTCCTCTTTAGCTTCTGCTGCATAAACTCGCTCAGTGATTCTCCCAGCCTTCTCAATATCTCTGGCATAAACCTCCGTAATCATATGCCCTGCATCCTCCAAGGCCGGAGCTAAATGCCAGGCTACATTTCCTGCTCCTAAAATGGCTATTTTGAACTTCATGACGGAATTAAGCTATTTTTTAGGCAAAATAAAAAAGCCATTTCCCAAAAGAGAAATGGCTTTATTCAATCAATTTCAATCTTATATATGTAAGGCTCTATTATCAGTAGCCGCCAAACAGGCCTCTTTAAACGCTTCAGTATAAGTAGGGTGAGCATGGGACATTCTCGCGATATCTTCTGCAGAAGCTCTGTACTCCATCGCAACCACTGCTTCAGCGATCATATCTGCAGTTCTAGGTCCAATCATATGTACTCCCAGTATTTCATCGGTCTCTGCATCAGCTAAGACTTTGACCAAGCCATCCGTATCCATAGAGGCTCTTGCTCTACCTGATGCCATGAATGGAAATTTCCCTGACTTATATTTTATACTCTTTTCCTTCAATTGCTCTTCGGTATATCCAACAGAAGCAACCTCCGGCCAGGTATAGACTACTCCCGGGATCAAGTTATAATTGATATGTGGTTTTTGACCGGCAATTGTTTCTGCAACAAAGGTACCTTCTTCCTCAGCCTTATGAGCCAACATAGCACCTTTAACTACGTCACCAATAGCATAGATATGTGAGGCGGAAGTTTGCAAATGCTCATTCACTTCCACTTGCCCTCTGTCATTCAACTTGACACCAGCAGCTTCAGCATTCAGGCCTTCAGTATATGGCTTTCTCCCAATAGAAACTAAAACATAATCGCCTTTGATCTCGATGGTTTCTCCTTTTCCGTTTTCAGCCTTTACGATTACTTCTTTTCCTTTATTTTCTACAGAAGTCACCTTGTGCTTCAAATAAAACTCAAAGCCTAATTTCTTTAAAGACTTTTGAAGCTCTTTGCCCATAGTCTTATCCATAGAAGGAATCAAAGAATCCATAAACTCAACCACAGAAACTTTGGCTCCCATTCTACCATAAACGGATCCTAGTTCCATTCCAATCACACCACCGCCTATCACGATCAAGTGCTTTGGAATTTCCTTCATTTTCAAAGCTTCGGTAGAAGTAATCACTCTATCCTTATCCAGCTTAATAAAAGGCAAAGAAGCTGGTTTAGAACCTGTAGCTATAATGATATTTTTGCCTTGAATCTCTTCAGAATTACCATCCTCTTTAGTCACTTTGATGGTATTCTTATCTACAAAAGAACCCATTCCGTGGTGTACATCAATTTTATTCTTCTTCATCAAAAATTGAATCCCATCCACATTTTGTTTGACCACATCATCCTTTCTGGAAATCATCTGCTTCAAATCCACTTTCAGATTACTCAAATTAATACCATGAGTTTTGAAAGTATGGGCAGCATTATGATAATGCTCTGAGGAGTCAAGTAAAGCTTTGGAAGGAATACAACCTACATTGAGACATGTTCCGCCCAATGTTGAATATTTTTCAATAATGGCTGTTTTCATGCCCAATTGAGCAGCTCTAATCGCTGCCACATATCCTCCCGGGCCGGAGCCAATTACTATAACGTCGTACATTTTTTATCAAGTATTATGTACCAAGTATCAAGTACTAAGTACAACAAGGTTAAACATTTAAACTTTGCTTAAGTCTGACTATCATGTTTTGAATATGCTCAAGTTCAGTTTCTATTTTTTCAAAATCATCTATACTAACATAGCCCAAGCGGTTAGAAATAACCATTTGGGTATCTAACTCAAAAGAAGAGCCTAGTGAAATACCAAGGAAATGATCAAATTCCTTATTAGTATTCCTTCCTGCACCTTCTGCAATATTTGAAGGAATAGAAATTACACACTTATTCATTTGAGAGATTAATCCAAAGCGCTCTTGAGGAGGAAGATTTTCCGTAATCTTGTAAACTTCAACAGCTAAATCTATGGCCTTCTGCCATACTTTGAGTTCTTTGTAACGATGCATTTTGAATTTAATTTAGTTAAACATTTTTTTTATTAATTTAACTAATCAATTCAAATTTTAATACACTTTGTACATCGTACTTTTTACTTTGTACAGTCGTTTATACTCCAAACAACAACCTAGTTGGATCTTCCAAGAGTTGCTTCACGCGAACCAAGAAGCTTACAGACTCTCTTCCGTCAATGATTCTATGATCGTAAGAAAGTGCTACATACATCATAGGAAGAATTTTCACTTCACCGTTAACAGCCATCGGTCTTTCCACAATATTATGCATACCGAGAATAGCAGATTGAGGAGCATTAATGATCGGAGTAGACATCATGGAGCCAAATACACCTCCATTAGTGATGGTGAAGGTACCTCCAGTCATCTCTTCAATGGAAAGCTTATTATCTCTTGCTTTGGTAGCCAATCTTACCACTTCTTTTTCAATCTGATCGAAGCTAAGTCCTTCAGCGTTTCTAATTACTGGCACGACCAGACCTTTTGGAGCGGAAACAGCAATTGAAATATCACAGTAATCATTATATACAATCTCATTCCCATCAATTTTGGCATTGACAGCTGGCCATTCTTGAAGAGCAACACAAACAGCTTTGGTGAAGAATGACATGAAACCAAGTCCTACACCATGCTTTTCTTTAAACTGCTCCTTGAATTTGGATCTCAAATCCATAATTGGCTTCATATTGACTTCATTGAATGTCGTCAACATGGCTGTTTCATTTTTCACAGACACCAATCTTCTAGAAACAGTGCGTCGCAATGAGGACATTTTTTCTCTTCTCTCTTCTCTGGAACCACCCTGAGTTGGTTTTTGAGCAGGAGCTTCTGCCTTGCTTTCCGACTTGGATTCTGACTTAGGAGCTGGCGCAGATTTTTGAGCATTTTGTGCATCCTCTTTTGTAATTCTTCCGTCTTTTCCAGTTCCTTTTACCTCCTCTGGCTTAATTCCTTTTTCAGAAAGAATCTTAGACGCTGCCGGAGAAGCATGACCTGATGCGTAGCTGTCCTTATCAGATGAAGAAGATGAGGTTGAGGCACTTTCGGAGCTGGACTTTTCAGAAGATGAAGTTTCAGGCTCTCCTTCAGTTACTTCAATCTTACAGATCAATCCTCCGATTTCAAGTGTATCACCCTCTTTTGCCACATGTCGAAGTATTCCAGAAGCTTCAGCAGGTAATTCGAAGGTTGCTTTATCTGAATCCACTTCAGCAATGATATCGTCTAATTTGACATAATCGCCATCGGCTTTGATCCAATTTGCCAGCGTAACCTCAGTGATAGATTCACCAACAGTTGGCACAACCATTTCCTTTACTTCCCCTGTTTTAGAAGAGGAGGAAGAAGATGATTTAGACTTTTCCTCAGACTTTTTGGAGTCTTTTGACTCTTCACTTTTGACTCCTGAATCTGATTCTTCTATTACACAGATCACAGCGCCAATTTCCAATGTATCACCTTCCTCTGCTTTGATTCGTAAGGTACCTGCAGCCTCTGCCGGCAATTCAAAAGTTGCTTTATCAGATTCAAGCTCACATAGAACTTCATCCATCTGAACTGAATCCCCATCTTTTTTAAACCACTGGCCTATGGTTACTTCGGTGATTGATTCACCGACAGCCGGAACTTTGATTTCTTTGCTCATGTGTTTTTCTGTTGACTTTTACCAAAAAATGGCAAAAGAGGTAAAAGGAATATTCTGGATTTGCGGTTAATTACAGTTTTAATGCTTTGGAAACAATTGCTTTTTGTTCTTCTACATGGACTTTGTTATATCCGGTAGCTGGAGATGCACTCATCTTTCTGGCAATCACATCCATTGGAAGTTCTTTATGCAGAAGTCTCAACATATAATTCCAGTAGCCCATATTTTCTGGCTCTTCCTGAACCCATACTACTTCCGCGTCTTTGTATTGCTTCAATGTTTCAAAAATCTGCTTTTTAGGCAGTGGATGTAGTTGTTCAATACGAACAAGCGCTACATTCTTCACTTTTTCTTTCTCTCTCGCTTCTTCTAGGTCATAGTATACTTTACCAGTACACAAGACCACTCGCTTCACATCCTTGGTGTTTACAGTAGTATCAGGAATTAATTCTCTAAACTTACCCGAAGTAAATTCATCTATAGGTGACATTACCTTAGGGTGACGCAACAAGGATTTTGGAGACATCACAACGCATGGCTTCCTAAATTCCCAAGCTAATTGTCTTCTTAATAAATGAAAGAAGTTGGATGGCTCGGTGATGTTAGCCACCACCATATTATATTCAGCAGAAAGCTGCAAAAATCTTTCTGGTCTCGCATTAGAGTGCTCTGGACCCTGTCCTTCATACCCATGAGGAAGTAGCATAACCAGTCCATTTTGCTTTTGCCACTTGGATTCACCGGAGGAAATAAACTGGTCAATCATGGTTTGGGCTCCGTTTGCAAAATCACCAAACTGCGCTTCCCAAATGGTCAATGAATGCGGATTAGCCATGCCATATCCGTACTCAAATCCCAAAACAGCATATTCTGAAAGGAGAGAGTTGTAAATATGGAATTGTCCCTTTCTATCTTTCATTTCTTTCAAAGAATTGAAAGGCTGATTGGAATTGGCATCGTGTAATACTGCATGTCTGTGGGAGAATGTACCTCTTTGCACATCCTGACCTGTAAGTCTTACAGTTTTTCCCTCAAGTAATAGAGATCCATAAGCCAATAATTCAGCAGAAGCCCAGTTCAATGACTTGGACTTGAAGAACATATCTTTTCTCTGCTTCATTTGAGCCTCAATCTGCTTAATTGGCTTGAAGCCTTTTGGAATGGTGGTTAATGCTTCGGCCACTTGATCAATTACTTTGGCATCAACTCCTGTTTCTGGAGACTGATCAAAGTCTTCCGGCTTGGATCTTCTCAAGCTACCCCATTCTCTTTCAAACTTAGTAGCTTGATAAGGAAGTGGTTTTTCTTTAACCATGTTTAGACGATCTTGTAGAAGTTGTCTAAACTCCTCATCCATTTGAGATGCAATTTCGGCATCGATATCCCCTCTTTCGGTCAATCGCTTCACGTAAATCTCTCTAGGGTTTGGATGCTTGGAGATGATATTATAAAGTTCGGGTTGAGTGAATTTAGGTTCATCAGACTCATTATGACCATGACGTCTGTAGCAAACCATATCCACGAAAATATCCCGACCAAATTTTTGTCTGAATTCTGCAGCTAACTTCGCCGCGAAGACTACTGCTTCCGCATTATCACCATTAACGTGAATTACCGGAGCATCGATGATTTTAGCTACATCTGTACAATAGATAGAAGATCTTGCATCATCAAAATCAGTAGTAAAACCTACTTGGTTGTTGATGACAAAGTGAATGGTTCCTCCCGTGTTGTAGCCTTTCAAACCAGCCATCTGAGTCACCTCATACACAATACCTTGACCCGCTACTGCAGCATCCCCATGAATCAAAATAGGGAGTGCCTTGGTTTTATCACCCTTATGTTCTGAATCGATTTTTGCCCTGATAAATCCTTCAACCACAGGATTGACTGCCTCTAAGTGTGATGGATTGGGAGCCAACTTCAAGTGAACTTTCTTGTCTTCAGGAGTAACGATATCAGAGGAGTAACCCATATGATATTTTACGTCCCCATCTCCCATAGTTAGGTCTGGCTTGGCTGTACCCTCAAATTCAGAGAAAATCTGCTCATAGGTCTTTCCCATTACATTAGCAAGTACATTTAGCCTTCCCCTGTGAGCCATACCTATCATTACTTCTTCCACACCTCCTAGAGCAGCTGTATTTATTACAGCGTCTAAGAATGGAATAGTACTTTCACCGCCCTCTAAAGAAAAACGCTTTTGTCCAAGGTATTTGGTGTGTAAAAAGTTTTCAAAAACAACAGCTTGGTTGAGTTTAAATAAGATTCTTTTCTTTTCATCAGTGGATGGATTAAAGGCTAAAGCTTCCTTCTCAACTTTGGTTTTAAACCAATCCAGCATTTCGGGATCTCTGATGTAGAGATATTCGAAACCCATTGGACCCTCATAGATGGTTTTAAGTGCATCTATTATCGCAGAGAGTTTTGATTTTCCGATACCAATTTCATTACCCGCTTGGAACTCGGTATTCATATCATCTTGACCCAAACCAAAATCATCTGGATCAATCAGGGCTTTTCTATCTCTTCTTTCCCGAACTGGGTTTGTTTTAGATCTTAAGTGAGCTCTTGATCTGTGCGCATGGATTAGAGCCCTAACTTTAATTTCTTTTGGAAGCTGCTCCATGTCCATAATTGTACCTGGAGTAGCCAAAGAACCATTTTTAGGAGTCGATGCAGTAGATTCTGCAGCCTGGCCATTTTCACCTTCACCGTAATTGGTTAGGGCAAAATCAAATCCATCAAAAAATTCTTTCCAGCTAGGATCTATGGATTCTGGGTCTTGTTTGTAGGAATTATAGAGCTCATCTATATAGGAAACATGAGCGTTGGCGATGTATGAGAATTTGTCCATGGTTATTTTTTGAGAACAACACAAAACTACTCCCAAATGTTCAGATTAAAAAACCGCTTATTTGCTTTTCCAAATATACATATTAAATAAAAAAAGAGCGACAAATTTTGCCGCTCTTTAAATTCAAAAGAATTTTATTATCTCAATCCAGCAGGCCAAGGCTTACCAGAATTAGATTTAATTGTTACTAGACCAGTTTCTCCATCAGAGTTTAGCCACTGAATTACGAGATCCTGAGCATTTACACTTACTACAGTCATGGAGTAAGAAGCACTGTACTTATCAGATCCACTCATGGTCAACTTACCACAAGCATCATTGATTCGTACGTTACCACTTCCCCACGAGTCCCCATAGCAGTTCCAGAAACCGAAGGTTCCGTCTGTAATTCTATAAGCACCAGGAGTAGAAGCAATCGGGGTGAACGTAGTAGTTCCAGAAATAGTACCAGGACAAGAGCCATAGATAGACTGCATGTTCGTTTGAGTGAAGTTGTAAGTTCCTCCAAGGTCAGAAGGACAAATCACACTCACATTGTACTGGAATGGAGAAGCATAGAATGGTGCACCAGCAACGTTAGTAGTAACGTTATCACTGGAGAATCTTCTGCCAAACTTGTCATTCAATACTAATCTGAATTCGAATACATCCGCACCTTCAATTTGAGCAGGTGTTAAACCTACTGCAGAGATAGCTTCAGAAGCAGGGATCTCGAAAGAAACTCTTAAGAATCTAGATTCTGAATTTGGAGCGAAGTCAGACTTCTGAAGAGTTCTAACAAGAACATCGTTCGCTGGAGTATACTCAAGACCAACACCAGGGATCAATCGTCTGTGACGAACTCGAATTTCCACTGTTTCAACAGTGTTTCCATCCTCAGCATCTACGGCTTCCAAAGTCAAAGCAAATTTAGAATTCGCCAAGTC
Organism: Algoriphagus sp. NBT04N3; assembly: GCF_019443765.1. Classification (NCBI taxonomy): domain Bacteria; kingdom Pseudomonadati; phylum Bacteroidota; class Cytophagia; order Cytophagales; family Cyclobacteriaceae; genus Algoriphagus; species Algoriphagus sp. NBT04N3. Next base: position 4,643,437 of record NZ_CP048415.1, on the reverse strand, counting down.
AAAGAAGTTAAAGGTAGTGCTTGTTCTTGAGATAGTTCTCAAATAAGCCGCCGTATCAAAGTCGGAATATGGGATATTCGGCTCTACAAAGTCTCTACAGGAGCTGAGGAAAATCAAAGCGCCCATCAGTAGACCGAAACTATATTTTATCATTTTCATATTTTTCAAATTTATCGGTTATTGAACCCAAGCGTTTCCTGCAGGATTTGTATCCCAAAATACTTGTACGGACTGATCAGGTTTTTGAACCGCTTTGGTATTTGTAACCATATAGTTGTTTGGATAGAAGAATGATCTTGGGAAAATTCCAGGATTCTGCTCCAAACCAGGTTGCATAGGTGAAGGCTTACCTGTTCTTCTATAAAGGTTATATGATTCAATTCCATTACCGTACAATGACAACCAATACTCTCTACCAATGATACCCATTTTGGCATCACTAGAACTAGTAGCATCAAATTCGTCTCCTACATACTTCAAGTAATTGTCAATATTGGTAGTCAAATTGATACCCTGAGCGGTTAAGAATGCATTGATAGCGCCACCTTCAGAAGTGCCTCTACTAAATGCAACTACATAATCCATATGCTTCTTGATACCGGACAACAAATAGTCCTTAGCACTACCGGTTGTACCCAAAGTCTGTGCAGCCTCAGCTAACATAAAGTCAACATAAGCAGCCAACATGATTGGATGGATTCCAGCACCCTGAGCTCCCAATGAAGGGTTGTTTACAGGAGAAGCAGAGTTATTATCAAATCTACCTCCAGCTGGGAATACACCCCAAGCAGTTCTCTTCAATCCATCTGGTGGAATACCGTCTGGATCTAGGTGATCACGACCCCAATATCCTCTCTGACCAGGAAGACAGTAGATAAAATTACCTACTAAATAGTGTGGCGGAGGAATCTGAGTAATACACTCAATTTCATCTGGATTGGTAGAATTAACTAATACCTGTCTGTAGAAATAGAATCTTGCACGAGGATCGTCAAAACCTTTAGCTTCAGTCAAATGCCACATGTAGAAAGTAGACTGGTAGTCTCCACCACCTTGTGTATACTGACCTGCAAATCTAGGATGACGAGAATCAGGATCAGCTCTTGTTGTTCCAAAACGGAATACGAAATCATCACCTGTCTTCAACATATTGTTTTCTGCAATCAAAGCATTGATAGCTGAAGTTGAACCAGCTCGATCAACCAATTTTCTGTTCAAATGGTATCTTAACTTCAAGGTATTCACCAAACGAATCCACTTGGTGTAGTTACGGTTGTAGTAATAATCATTTGGTGTACCAGAAGAAGGGTTAGCTGCAAAGTGAGCAGCTGCTTCATTCAAAGCTGCTAAAGCAGCGTCATAAACAGCAGCACCTTGGTCTACTGCAGGGTTGAACTCGTTAGGGTCCAAAGCCTGAGAGAATGGAACATCGCCATATGAATCTACCAAGTTAAACAAGACCATTGCCTTGATTGTCTTAGCGATACCTAAGTGTCTTTGGAAATTTGAAGCTTCAGCTAAAGGCTCCAAGAACTTGATATCTGCCAAAATATTCGCGTAAGCATTAGTCCAATATCCGTTTGTAGTAACTGGAGTATAAGCTCCTTCGTACTGAGCAGAACCTTGGTTAATAATACGAGTTAATCGCATTCCATCATCTCCAACAGTGTTGAAGAAGGACTGATAATCTAACTGAATTCTGTTTAACAGAAAGTCAGGAGAAGCTGTGTCTGCGTTTACAGCATTTGGGTTTTCCAACAAATCTAGGTCACAGGAAACCGCAAACAGTGTGCTGACAGCCAGCAATAAACTATATATTCTTTTTTTCATCTTAATTTCTGTTTGGGGTTAGAATGTAAGTGTTACAGTACCACCAAATCTTCTAGAGCTAGGACCTGTTACAAAGTCGAAGCCTAATCCGTTACCAACACCTGTTCCCAACACGTCTACGTCATAGTTCATGTTTGGAGGGAAGTTCAAGGCAAGGAACCAAAGGTTTGTACCACTCAAGGCGATAGAAGCTCTCTTAAATGGAGTCTTAGACATCAAGTTCGATGGGATTTGATAACCCAAAGAAAGTTCTCTCAATCGAATCATAGAACCATCGAATACGTTTGGCTCATCCGTTGCACCCTGATAACCTGCAAAGAAGTAATCAGAAGCAGTGATTTGAATATCGTTTGGAGTTCCATCTTCTTTCACACCTGGCATAATGAAGGTCAATTCTCTATCAACAACCGGATCTTTGGTTACACCTCTTGCTAGAGTTGCAGTCACAGTGTTGGAGAAAATTGCTCCCTTATGTCTGTACTCCATCATTGCATTTAAGGTAAATCCTTTGTAAGTAAAGGAGTTAATCCAAGAACCTGTCCAAGCTGGGTTTGGATCACCTAATACTTTCAATTCAGCAGAAGGCTTATACAATCCGTTAGAAAGAACAATTGGCTGACCAGTTTGCTCGTCTCTTTCAAATCCTACACCCTTGATAATATTGAACGGCTGACCAGGAATAGCGAAGTTACCCAAGGTAGTAAAACCAGCAACAACGATCTCTTCCAAACCTCCACCTAACTCGATGGTCTTAGATCTATAAAGACCCCAGTTTATAGTAGAATTCCATGCAAAACCTGAAGCGGTAGATACTGGAGTCACAGTTGCCTGGAATTCAATACCTCTGTTTCTAATTTTACCAATGTTGATTGCAGTTGAAGTAAATCCAGTAGCAGGATCAATTGGAGCTTGAGTAATTAAATCTCTTGTATTCTTCTGGTACAAGGAAATGTCAAACTTCAATTTGTTATTGAACATCACTGCTTCAATACCGAATTCAGTTTCTTCGTGTAACTCAGGCTTCAAATTTGGATTACCCAAAAGGTTGGATACAGAGTGAGTCTGAGTAACGGCTCCATCTCTTTCAAAAGCACGGGCACTTTGATTCAAAATGTTTCTCGTTCTATATGGAGAAGGGAAACCAGCAGAAGTACCATAACCTAATCTCAATTTCAAATCATTAATAGTGCTGCTGTTCCAGTTGAACGCAGTGCTAGGAAGGAAGGAAACTGATGCTCCCGGATATAGGATTCTTCTGTTTTCAGGCTCAACTGTTGAAGTCCAGTCGTTTCTTGCAGAAAGGTTAAAGAATAAATAATTAGAGTAGTCCAACGTTACGTTAGCATAAATACCCATTCTTCTTTCTTCTTGAGTAAAGTTCAAACCTCCACCGCTATATGCATCATTACTAGATGAGTTGGTGAAGTTAGAGTGACGGAACAATCCGAAAGCCAACTGTCCTTGAGAAGCTACACCATTTTGAGCATAAGTGTCATATCTGGAGTTACCACCAATCAAAGCACTCATACCAAATTTATCGGAGAATTGCTTCTTCCAGTTGATGATCAAATCTTGGTTCCAGATACTATTTGTAACGTTTACTGATCTGTAATAACCAGAAGTTGTTGCCAAAGAAGAAGAAGGTCCTCCTCTATTATATCTCAATTCCTGCAATTCTGTATATGTATCCAAGCCGATTCTATAAGTAATAGAAAAGTCGTCGGTCAAATCATAGTTGATTGATGTAGAATTGAAGAAACGCTGTACATCAGAAGTATTCTGATAATATCTCACCAACCAGTTAGGGTTAACGATATCATTACCTCCTCTGTAGTATACAGAGCTTCTATCAATTGGGTTTTCAAAAGGAAGACCACCCAAATCCACAGAACGAGGAGTATACAATACGTGAGCAAAAACAGATGGAATACCACCAGAAGGTCCGGAACCGAAGGCTGCGTTAACTGGAGGAGACTGTAGGTCTGTAATTGCGAAAGTGAAAGAAGATCTAACAGAAAGTTTGTCAGAAACTGCAGAGTTAACACCCAAACCGAAGTTGTACTTCTTCAATTCGTTGCCAGGAGTAAATCCTTCTTCGTCAGTATAACCGAAAGAAGCGTTGAAGCTAGTCTTGTCTGAACCACCTGCAACTTGAACAGATGTATTAGAAATCAAACCGGTTCTGAAGAAAATCTCAGAAGGATCAGCATATGCCTTATATTCATACTGTACTGGAGTACCTCCTACAATTCCATCAACCCAGAACTGTGGGAAAGCTTCTCTTACTTTTTGTACAGAAGAAGTAGCATATGGGTGGTTTACTGTTCTTCCTTCATCCATTCTTGGACCGAAGTTAGAGAAGAAGAAACCAGGCGCTTGCTGGAAACCATTACCATAAACCTGACCATAAGTAGGCAAAGATGCCGCCTCGTTGGTAAATACAGATTGGTTGATAGTTACCTCAGCAGCTTTTCTCTTAGATGCTCCTGATTTGGTAGTGATCAAGATCACACCGTTTCTACCTTGGTCACCGTAAAGTACGGTTGCTGACAAACCTTTCAATACAGAGATAGCCTCAATATTGTTAGGGTCAATATCCAAGAAACGAGAAGATGTGGTCGCACCACCTGTAGTAAATCCGTTTTGGTTGTTTGTGCTAGTGTTGAAAGGAACACCATCTACAACGAACAAAGGCTGGTTAGAACCGGTAGCTGAGGAATAACCTCTAATTACCATGTTGGTACCAGAACCTGACATACCGTTGGTAGATGTAATGTTTACACCTGGCACTTTACCTTGCAAAACACGAGCTACGTCTTGCTCAGGTCTGTTCTCGAGCTGCTCATTACCTACAGAGGTAACTGCATAACCCAAGGCTTTCTTTTCCCTTTCAATACCAATTGCAGTTACTACCACTTCTGATAGTTGAGCTGCGTCAGTTGTAAGGGTTACGTTAATGACGGTTCGGTTGCCTATCGCCTCTTCTTTGGATACAAGACCCACAAAAGAGAAAATCAGCACATTCGAACCCGCTGGCACGCTGATGGAATAATTACCATCCAAATCGGTGGTAGTACCCACTGTCGTACCCTTCACGAGGACGGTTGCACCCGGCAAGCCTAGTCCATCTTCGTCGGAAATTACCGTACCGGTAATTACCCGCTGTTGCGCCGACACCTCATAGCTGAGTGTCATGGTGAAAAGCGCAACAACAAAGAGTAAAGCTTTTCTCATAAGGTATTTAGTTTAGTTGATATGTAAAGAAAATCTCTTTCAGTTGAATTTCAAAATATTCAAAATCTGAAATTATTATTCTATTTGTCATGTATTTTATTGTTTAAACACAATTTTAAAATAATTTAAACCTTATTATTCATATGATTAGTTAATTATTGACTAATTTGAAGCCTTTTTTAAAATCAAGCGGTAGAAATTTTGTATAAGCGGTGTAAAAAGATGATTATTTGGCAAAAAGCGGTTATTTAACAAATATTAACTGATTTGCATGGTATATAATTAGATGACAAAATTTTATTTTGAATTATCAGGCCCATAATATCATTTTTAAAAAAAATATTACACGGATTTATTTCTTAAAACCCTATATAGTTTTTTCAGTTATTGGTTTTAAAAAATATAACCCAATATATAGGCTGGTAATCCAATTTTTATTTTGACGCTAAAATTGAAGACTTATAGCATTTCAGAAAAAATTAAAAAAATCTCAAATCAGGGTTCAAATCTTTTAAGATGACTTTATTTTTTTGCGAATTCAGAAAAAATAGGTTCAAAAAAATAATATGTGACTGAATTTTAAAACGAATATCTTAAAGTAAGGGCAGCTTCATCTTCCCAAAGAGTAGTAAAATCAGCAAAATTATATGCGGGTTTCCAGTAAACTCCCAAATAAAAATTACTCCGGTTGATATTATACTCTAAACCCACTATTGCATCTACTCCAAATACATTATAGTCCTGATCAATTTTGTAAACCCATGGAGGTTCACCCTTCCCATCTTTCCACATGCCATAGTGGGCTCCTCCGCCAACATACCATTCCAGCCCCTCAAATTCTCTGATATCCCAGTGGTGTTCATACAGCAAAGCTCCAACCCAACCCTTCCATCGATTATATACCAATAAGTCTATGGCTCCTTGTTCGGAGATGAACTGCTTGACCGTTCCTCCCAAGTTGGTTCCCCCAACTACTCCCACCATGGTATTGTAAGCTCTAACTTGGGCTTTCGCAGAAGGAATTTGGAAAAACACTACTCCTGCAAACAATAGCACAAACACAATCTTTTTCATCGACATTATAAATTCAAGACTAAAATGTAAGGACTTTTTGAGGATTTATACAAAAGTCCAATGGAATATCATGCGCTTCTTTAGGTAATTCTTTCTCTGGTCCAAAAAAACTCAAGCCAAGCTTAATTGGCTCATAACTCAACTCAGACAAAAATTTATCATAATAGCCTTTACCAAAACCTAACCTTGCTCCACTTTCATCATAAGCTAATAATGGGATGAAAATCAGGTCTATTTCAGGCTTTTCTATCAAATCAAATTCCACAGGTAATGGAATCCCCCACTTATCTTCAACAAATTCTACGTTTTTTGGGACGGTAATAGTTTGGAGCGTATTGGTTGAAACTTGTACCATGGAGGTATATAAAGGAACCCCTGCTCTCCAAAAAAACTCAACAATGGGAAAGGTATTTACCTCACGCTGCTTTTTTATCGGTAAAAAAATATGGACGCTATGGAATTTTTGATCCTTCAACCATTCAGTTGAGTTTTTAAAAATTAATAAGGAAGCCTCCTCTAGCTCCTTATCGGATAAGGATTTCCGCTTTTTCTTATAAAGCCTTCTGTATTCATCTTTTTCAGTCCTCATATTTCAAAACCATCATTCTGAAATCCATGGGGTCAAAATTTTCAAATAGCTTATCAATCAATAATTCATCTGCTAGATAAAACTGCATCATATTAACCACTCTCTCCTGAGGACTGCCATTGGGCTTGAGGTAGTCCTCTATATCATCTACTCGACTGAAGGCTATTTGATGTCTCTTTTCTTCAGCTTTGCGGAGCTTATCAGACATTTGATCCAAAATTTTCAAACTCCTCACCTTGGCAGCTTCAAAAGAATCCTTTAGACTTTTCTCCAAAGATTCAGCCTCTTCCCCTCTATTATCAAAAAGTAATGCTACTTGTTCTCTTTCTTTTTTCATTTGAATGTCGGAAAAGGCATTCTTGGTAACAAAATCCTTTTTCCACGCCTCTTTATCCATAAAAATAGAATTCTCATCCCATCCCAACTTTTCAATTTTTCTAAGAATTTCTTTACTCAAAATCAAAGCAAAATTCCTTGGTAACAATACGGGGAAGGGAGTTTGGAAATGATCAAATACACCCTTCAGCTGCAACCAATAGGCTACCTCAGCAGGTCCTCCCAAATAGGCTAAATTTGGTAAAATCATCTCTTGATAGAGGGGTCTTAATACCACATTTGGGCTGAATCTCTCCGGATGATCTTCCACTAATTTTAGAATCTCATCCTGCGAAAACTTCAAGTCTGAATTTAATACAATATAATTATCTCCATGCTTTTCTATTCGCTCTCGCAAACCCTGATCCAAATAGAAAAAGTTGATTTCTCTTGGAAAAATCTGTCCGGAATAACCTAAAGTCTCCAAGGATTCTGTTTTCAATACCGCCTCTTTGTGGGGAGTATGATCGATCAAATCTGACTTGATTACCTCCTTAAACAGTCCTTTCAAACCCGCATCATGACCATCTACAATCAGCAAGCCTTTTTCTCCAAATAATTCGTGAACATATTTTCTGACAGCTTCTTTCAGCGTCTTGGAGCTGGAATATGCTTGCTTAAAAACATCATGTACAAAAGGAATCTCTTTCAAAAATTCTTGAAAACTGGCTTCTAACTCAAAATCTCCAACAGCCCCGCTTTGATCGGAATTCCATTGATATTTTTTCCCGTCTAATTTGAAATAATTGATCTCATCAAAATCATGATCTTCACTTGCCATCCAATAAACAGGAACAAAATGCTGATTAGGATATGCTTTGTTTAGTTCCTCGGCAAGTTTGATAGTAGATACAATCTTATAGATGAAATAAAGTGGCCCAGTGAATAAATTCAATTGATGACCCGTAGTTACGGTAAAAGTATTGGGGTTGGCAAGTGCTTCTAATTGTTTTTTTTCTTCTTCAAAAAGTTCAATTCCCTCATATTGATTAGCTAAACTTTGACAGAGAATTTTCCTCTTATTTTCTGGAAATTCTTTCTTTTCTATAGCCTGCTTGAAACTCTCGATTTTTGGCAGATGTGTATAAAACGGTCTCAATTCTGCTTTTCCCTCTATGTAATCCAAGAAAAATGATGAAAACTGATGAGTTTCTCTGAGATCTACGCAGTATTTTTTCATGAGGGTGATTGGTAATTTCGTCTAGGCAAACTGATGGCTATCAGCCAAAGTTCGGTTTTTTTATTAAAAATCACGCTTTCTTACATCAATGGAAGATAGTTTCTATCAAATATCCCTAACAAAAGGAACAAATTCTCCAGATTTGACTTTTCACTAAAATATATGTCTCCATCAAAAAGCTTAGCTTTGCGACCTTATGATGCTTCAATACGAACGTTTTTTTCTAGACAATGGACTTGAGCTGATTGTCCACGAAGACCAAAGCAGCAAAATGGCTGTCTTCAATTTATTATATAAAGTTGGCTCCAAAAATGAAAGCCCTGGGAAAACTGGTCTTGCTCATTTTTTTGAACACTTGATGTTTGGTAGCTCTGCCAATGTGAAAGTATTTGATAGGGAGCTAGAACGTGTAGGTGGTAACTGTAATGCTTTTACAAGCCCTGATATCACCAACTATTATATGACTTTGCCTGCCTCCAATCTAGAAACAGCTTTCTGGTTGGAGTCGGATAGAATGCTACAGCTGACTCTCAATGATAAAACTATAGAAACTCAGCGCAAAGTGGTCTTAGAGGAGTATAAACAGCGATATCTTAACCAGCCTTATGGAGATGTATGGCATCATTTGAGGGATTTAGCTTATGAAGTTCACCCCTACCGCTGGCCTACAATCGGAAAAAGCCCAGAAGATATTGAGGGATATACCAAGGAGGATGTATGGGAGTTTTATAAGAAAAATTATGCCCCAAACAACGCCATTCTTGTAGTGGGAGGTGCGGTGAAAGCTAAAGAGGTTTTGGCCTTAGCTGAGAAGTGGTTTGGTCCTATTCCAAAAGCCACACTTGCACCTCATTTAATTCCGATGGAAAATGAGCAACAAGAAAAACGTCAAAGAGCAGTGCATTATCCTGTGCCCACAGATGCGCTTTACAAGACTTTCAAAATGCCAGCAAAAGGGGAAGATGGCTTCTTAGAGGCTGATTTGATTAGCGATCTTTTGGGCTTCGGAAAGTCTTCTATTTTGGAGCAAAGGCTGGTGAAAAACGGGAAATACTTCGCTTCTGCCGGTGCCTATATCATGGGATCCAATGATCCAGGTTTACTGATTTTTTCAGGAAAAATGGAGAAAGGAGTTAAAGCTCATGAAGCTGAAAAAGCCTTAGACGAGGTATTAGCAGATTTCCTCTCTAAAGAGATTTCAGATGAGTCCCTGGAAAAAATCAAAAATCAAGGGAGAGCGATGAAAACATATGAGTCAATCCAGCTTACCAATAGAGTAATGAACTTGGCTTTCTATGCAAACCTGGGGCATCCCGACCTATATTGGAAAGAATATGAGAAAAAGTCCTCCATAGAATCTTCACAAATAAAAAATTGGGCAAATAAACTTTTGGACGAAACTCAATCGTCCACTTTATATTATCAAAGCAATCAAGTATGAATGGATTTCGGGTAGGTTTTGGATACGACGTACATCAGCTGAAAGAAGGATATGATTTTTGGCTGGGTGGAATAAAACTGGTACATGTCAAAGGAGCTGTAGGACACTCCGACGCAGATGTGCTGATTCACGTCATTTGTGATGCCTTGTTAGGTGCTGCAAATATGCGGGATATTGGCTACCACTTTTCTGATAAAGACCCCAAATACAAAGGAATCGATTCTAAAATATTGTTGAAGGATGTGATGAAACTCATCCGGGATGAAGGTTATGAAGTTGGAAATATTGATACCACCGTTTGTCTACAGGTTCCAAAAGTAAACCCTCATATACCTGCAATGAAGACATGTTTAGCAGAGGTAATGAGCTTACCAGAGTCCTCCATTTCTGTAAAAGCGACCACTACGGAGTGGCTAGGATTTGTCGGAAGAGAAGAAGGTGTTTCAGCTTATTGTGTGGCTTTAATTTATAAAGTATGAGTGCTAAAGTGAAAATCATCACCACAGAAGATGGTTCTCATTCTCTGTATCATGAGGACCTCAAAGAAACCTATCATAGCTTTCATGGAGCTTATCGAGAGTCTCTTCATGTGTTTTTGATATATGGCTTGGATTCATGGCTGACAAGAAATCCCCGAAAATATCCTATACGGATTTTTGAAGTGGGTTTCGGAACAGGCCTGAATGCCTGGTTGACTTTAGTGTGGGCGGAACAAAATCAAATTCCGGTTCTTTATCATACAATTGAACCTTTTCCTTTGGAAAAAGACATCTACAGCCAACTGAATTACATAGATCAAAACGATGCTATCTGGCATTACCATAAGTATTTCGAAGCATTGCATCAGTTACCTTGGAATGAGGGAGGCCCTGTATCGGAATATTTCAATTTTAAAAAAGACCAGGTTAAGCTAGAGGATGCCCAATTATACCCTTCAGATGTAGTATTCTTTGATGCTTTTGCCCCAAGTAAACAACCGGAATTATGGGCTAAGGATTTATTGGAAAAAGTTGAAAAGTCCATGCGTCCAGGCGCTGTATTGACTACTTACTGTGCAAAAGGTCAATTTAAGAGAGATCTCAAAGAACTGGGACTGGATGTTCAAAACCCTCCTGGACCTCCGGGAAAGAAAGAAATGACAAGAGCCTGGAAAAGTGAAAATCCAGAAAGCTGAAATGAGAACGGGCAAAGAAAGAAAAAGAATAACTTTGGCCTTCCATTTGATACTTTTCAAAAAAACTAAATCACTATGTTAGCAATACTTTTTTCGATTTTATTAAGCCTTTTCCAAGTTGATGCTTCAGAAAGTGCCAGGCTCCAAAGGCTTGTGGAAGAGAGGGAAAGTCTCTTTCGCCAATGGCAGTCCTCGGAAAATAAAAAGTCTGGGATTTTTGGAAATCGCACCAAAAAAGACATGACTGAGACCAATGAATGGCTGGAACGAATTATATCGAAAGACAATCAGATTATTGAAGAACTCAAGCTGAGTGGGTCCATAGAAACCGCCGTAATTGGTCAAGAAAAAGAGGATTACAAGGCAATTACCATGAGTTTGGAACAAGACGTTCAAGCTTTGAAAAGAGCTTTAGCTGAAAAAGAAAAAGTAGCCCAAGAAAGGCTTTCTGATAGAAGGACCTTCGAGTGGACTACTGTAATTTTTTTCCTTTTTACTTTAGGATTGGGCTTCTGGATTTATAAAATCAAGAAGAGAAATTAATTGATACGGATATAAGTCATGGGCGGAGCATCGACACAATCACCATTGGCATTTAAAAACCAACATTCTTTTTGAAATTCAAAGCTTTGGCCATCAGGAGAAAAAGTTAAATCGCCTACTGGAGTCCAAAAAAGGTCTATTATACCAGGTTTAAGTGATTCTTTGGGACCATATCGACTAGTTACATATGTATCGTTATGCCCATTAAAATAAAATAAGCCTTCTGAATAGTAATAGGTGAATCTGTTATCTTGGTAATTATACCAAGAATCAGCTATTGAATGATAGCCAATGATTGGTCCAGTCTCTGATTTCCTGGCGAATTCCATTACTTCCATCAAACTGTCATTTTTAATTGTAAGGGAATGGACAAACCAAACATCCAGAGAATCTACATATGAACGGTTCTCCCAAGTTCCTAAAAGTGGATTTCTCGGCCCATCCGAATCCTGACAGCCAAAAAATGCGGCTGTCACCAAACAAATCAAAACATAAAAGAGGTTTTTCATAACGAATAAAATTAGTTGATATAACCTCTACGAAAACCTTCGAAATTTTGATACATCAAAAACTAATTATTTTTTTAATCTGGCTAATGGTGTTCTGCCTCCTTTGGTTACTTGATCCATTGAAACCAGAATCTCTGCGTCAAGAGGAACGAAAACATCTACTCTTGATCCGAATTTGATAAACCCGAATTCTGCACCCTGATCTAACTGGGAACCTTCCTTCACATACCATTTGATTCTTCTGGCCACTGCACCGGCTATTTGCCTCACCAAAATTTTCATTCCGTCATCCAGCTTCAAAACCATGGTAGTTCTTTCATTTTCCGTACTGGATTTAGGATGCCAAGCTACCAAGTATTTTCCCGGATGATATTTAAAAAACTCAACTACACCACGGATTGGAGATCTATTAACATGCACATTGACAGGTGACATGAATATAGATATCTGCTTTCTTTTTTCTTTAAGATACTCGTCTTCAAAGGCTTCTTCAATAACGACTACCTTGCCATCAGCCGGAGCCAAAATCACTCCTTCTTCCTTTGGAATCTGAAAGATTGGATTTCTAAAAAATTGCAACACCAGCAAATAAATCACAATACTACCCAAAATGCTGACATTGAGCCAAAATCTCGCATCTGGATAGAAGTAATATAATAGATAGTTGGCTGCCACTAAAATGATCAACAACCAAAATAATAAAACTCGTCCTTCTCTGTGTATGGTCATAATATAAATGATAAGAGGCGTGAAATTACTTCCACGCCTCAAAGATAAGTGATTCTTACAATTGATGCTTTTTAGAAGCCACCACGATAAGTATAAGTTTTCGCAACTTTATCAATTGCAACGATATAAGCAGCAATTCTCATTGGCACATCATACTTCTTAGAAGCCTCATATACATGCTCAAATGCATCTTTCATGATCCGGTCAGAACGTCTGTTAACACGGTCTGCTGTCCATTTATAACCTAATCTGTTTTGAACCCATTCGAAATAGGATACAGTAACTCCGCCGGCATTTGCCAGAATATCCGGAACAGCCATAATTCCTTTTTCATTAATTATGGCATCAGCCTTTGCCGAGGTAGGTCCATTAGCACCTTCTACAATCAGCTTCGCCTTGATGTTATCAACGTTTTTCGCAGTGATTACATCTTCCACAGCAGCAGGAACCAATACATCTACTTCCAATGTCAGTAAATCCATAGGATCATCCATTCTATCACCTCCGGTGAATCCTTCTAGGTGCCCTCCATTGGAATCTCTGAACTGAATTGCTTCCTGTATGTTGATCCCTTTCTCATTGTAGAAAGCTCCTGTATGATCAGAGATAGCAACTATTTTCAATCCTCTTTCTTCCAAAAGCTGAGCAGCCCAAGAACCTACGTTTCCAAATCCCTGAACAGCGCATGTAGCTTGGAAAGGATTGATTTTCAGTTTTTGCATCGCAGCCAAAGCTGAAACCATTACCCCACGACCAGTTGCTTCGGTTCTTCCTAATGAACCACCAAGTACCAGAGGTTTACCGGTAACTACTGAGTTCACAGTCATTCCATGAGCTTTGGAGTATTCATCCATCAACCAAGCCATTTCTCTTGGTCCTGTACCCATATCTGGAGCAGGAATATCCTTATCAGGTCCGAAAACATCAATCATAGCCATGGTATAGGCTCTCATTAATCTTTCGATTTCTCCTTTGGACATTTCACGAGGGTTACATCTAACGCCTCCTTTACCTCCACCGTATGGAATATCTACAACAGCACACTTCCAAGTCATCCAAGCAGCCAGTGCTCTTACTTCATCTATATGTACATCAGGTGCAAATCGAATCCCACCTTTTGCTGGTCCAAGAATATTGGAATGGACCACACGGATTCCTTCGAAAACTTGAATTTTTCCATTATCCATGGTGATGGGTAAGGAAACAATTACTTGACGGGCCGGATTTTTCAACACATTGTAAACCTCATCAGAAAGTCCCAGCTTTTCAGCTGCAATGTTGAATCGTTCCATCATTGACTCCAAAGGATTCTCTTTATCCTTAATCGGAGCCGGTTCAATGTAAGCCATATTGGGTTTTATTTGAGTAGTGAAATGCGATACAATATTAAGTAGTTTTTCAGATTCCCTAAGCCAGAATTAGAAGATTTTCAAAAAAGCGGTGATAAAAGGGGCGGATAATAACAATCCGTCAAATCTGTCCATAAATCCCCCATGTCCCGGTAATCCTTTTCCTGAATCTTTTATTTCAATGGATCTTTTGAAAAGAGACTCTATCAAGTCTCCATACGTACCTGCTATGATGATGATCCCGGAGATCACCAACCATTTCCAATCTTGGATAGAGTGAAAATATCGTGCCACCAAAAAGGCGACTGCTATGGCCGAAAAAGCTCCGCCCAAAAACCCTTCCCAAGATTTTTTAGGTGAAACCCTCTCAAATAACTTTGTTTTCCCAAACTTGGTTCCTGCGAAATAGGCTCCTGTATCCGAGGCCCAAAGAATCAAAAGGCTCCCTAGAATTATTTCAAAATGGTAGACCTGATCTACCGAAAATACCGCAAGGTTTAACAAAGAGAAAGGAACTGCTACATAAAAAATCCCCAAATAGGTGAATGCAACCCCTGTAAATGGTTTTTTATCTGTTTTCTTATACAGCTTGATAAAAAAGGTCAAGGAAATGATCGGGAATATCAGATAAAGATATTCTTGTGGCAAACGCTCCTTTTCTATCATAAACGTCAGCGTAAAAATCATGAGTCCAAGGAAAGTCCCAAAGCTCTTCAAAGGCAACATCCCATCCAAACCACAAAGCTTATAGAATTCCATTTGGGCAAAGCCCAAAATTGCTGCAAAAACTATGAAATAGGTCCAATCTGAATAAATGATAGAAGAAATTACCACCACTGCACCGACTAAGGCTGTGATAGCTCTTTGCCCCAAATTACTGTAATTATTAATATTAAAACGAGATCTCATTTTGAATAAAATTGGTGGCCTTCATGAGATTTTCCTTGCTGACATGGACTTCATATACCCCTAGAAACTGATAAGCTGTTTCTTTTTTGCTTAGCACTACCGCTGGAATATCGTTTTCTTCCAAAACTCCTTTGACTATTTCAGCTCTAATCTGCTGTGGACTTTCAAACACCTTGATCCAGTTCTCCATTTGATTGGGGCTTATATTTCTTAAAGTAATGGATTCCTGCCAAAAGTACCAATAATCCACCCAAAGCTAGGGGATATGAGACATTATCTGTGGACTCCAAATCAAAATCTACCAATCCTTGGTTGGAGGCATAGACCAATAATACGGTCAAGGAATTATTGAGAATATGGGCAATAATCGGATACACCAAACTACCTGAATACACATATAAATATCCAAAGATAGCTCCCAAAAATACCCTAGGCACAAAGCCATAAAATTGAATATGAATTGCTGAGAAAATAATGGCAGTCAACCAGATGCCCCAGTGAACTGAGCCTGTATATAAGTGTAACTTAGGCTGCAATACACCCCTGAAAAACATCTCTTCACCAATACCTGCAAGTACCCCAATCACCAACAAGCCTGTCAATAGCTCTGGAACAGATTGAAAATCAGTTAAAAACTGAGTTAACTGCATCAATTGGTCCTCCATGGCTTTCATCCAACTTTCCAAGGCCGAAAGAGATTCAGGCAAAACCAATTGAGAATTCCAATACACCAAAAGTCCATTGAAAAACATAGCCCCAAGGGTAATTGCTACCATGACCCAGAATTTCTTGAGACCAAACCTTGAAATCTGTAAGTCCCAGTTTAACTCTGCTTTATCAATCCATTTAATTATGATCCAAGCAGCAAACCAAAAGCCTATCCCTGAGCCAATACCCTGAATAAATAACATCGCCATGCGACCATTGGGAATACTGCTATCCCCTGACATGAGGGACATGATCTGAGAAATTGATAAATCAAAAAGGGGAACTGCGAGGGCGAGGGCAAGAGATTGGAGTAAAATCAGGACTCCAAAACCTACTAAAACTATGACTACCAAGGACAAAAGCCAGCTCTTGCGCTTACCTATTTCTGCTTGAGTTTCGTATATCTCCATATTTGAGTGTAAATTTACGCCAAATTTAGAATTAGCAGTGGTAAAGATAGGAAAGTTGGAGTTGGGAGAATTCCCATTATTGTTGGCACCCATGGAAGATGTGAGTGATCCTCCATTTCGTGCTGTGTGCAAACAAAACGGCGCAGACTTGATGTATACTGAGTTTATCAGTTCTGAGGGGCTGATCCGAGACGCAGCCAAAAGCGTCCAAAAACTCGATATTTTCGATTATGAGCGTCCTATCGGGATTCAGATTTTCGGAAATGAAATTGAATCTATGAGGGAAGCTGCTGCTATCGCCGAAGAAGCCGGGCCTGACATTTTGGATATTAATTATGGTTGTCCTGTTCATAAAGTAGCCTGCAAAGGTGCGGGAGCAGGTATTCTTTTGGATATAGACAAAATGGTATCCATGACTGCTGAAATTGTCAAAGCTGTCAATATCCCAGTTACAGTGAAAACCAGACTAGGCTGGAATCACGAAACCATTCGCATTGTAGAAGTTGCAGAAAGACTACAGGACGTAGGAATTCAGGCTATTAGTATACATGCAAGAACCAGACAGCAGATGTATAAGGGTGAAGCGGACTGGTCGTATCTCAATTTGGTAAAGGAAAATCCCCGATTGCACATACCAGTCTTTGGAAATGGAGATATAGATTCTCCTGAGAAAGCTGCAGAATACAAGGCAAAATACAATGTGGATGGGATGATGATAGGAAGAGCCTCTATAGGTTATCCCTGGATTTTCAACGAAATAAAACAATACCTTCAGAACGGAGAGAAACTTCCAGCCCCAGATTTGGATGAAAGAATTGCCGTAGCAAAAAAACATCTGGATTTTTCAGTAGAATGGAAAGGTGAAAAATTAGGAATACTTGAAATGAGAAGGCATTACACCAATTATTTTAGAGGAATGCCCAATTTCAAACAATATAGAACCGAAATGGTAACAGCAGAGTCCTATGAACATGTTTGCGAAATTCTCCAACAGGTAGCTCACGCTTATGCTGATTATGAATTTTCTTAATTCTAACTTGAGCCCCGACAATTGTTGGGGCTTTTTTTTGACTTCTATTCTGTTTTTGGCAAAAAAATCAAAAGACATCACAGTCATTTTCATCTCAACTTTGAATATTTGGGCTTGATCAACTTTTTTAAACAATTCTGAGTTGAATTCGCTTTTTTTGCCGTGCATTACTCACCCACCCAAGCGAATGTCAACTGGAGAATCTGAAAACACTTTAAAAAACTGGGGCTTCTTAATCGTTTTAGCTTTAGTTTGGGGAAGCTCTTTTATTTTGATAAAGAGGGGGCTGAATGTGTTTTCCCCCGGAGAGCTTGGCGCCTACAGGATAGTTGCTGCGGCTACCTTTCTGCTTCCGCTTTCGATTCCTAAAGTAAAAAACCTAAAGAGCCATCAAATACAAAACCTTATTTTGGTGGGCCTCGTGGGAAGTTTCATTCCTGCATTTCTATTTGCAAAAGCACAAACCCAGCTAAGCAGCTCCCTAACTGGGGTTCTGAATGCTCTTACCCCATTATTCGTTGTTTTGGTAGGTGCTATATTCTTTAATTCAAAAATCACCAGACGAAATGCCATAGGACTATTCATAGCCTTTTTAGGAGTGGTAGTTCTGGTAACCGTCAAGGAAGGGAGTGGATTTGGAGCTTTTTCGGACATCAATGCCTATGCTTTCTTTGTCATTTTGGCCTGTACTTGCTATGGCTTCAACCTCAACCTGATCAAGTTTCGATTTGTGGAACTTAAGCCGGTAGAGATCACAGCCATCTCTTTGCTCATGGTTTTGCCTGCAGCACTGATCTATTTAATGGCAGGAACTCAGTTTTCCTACAAGCTGGTTTCGGTGGAAGGCGCTTGGACTGCATTGGGATACGTTACACTTTTAGGAGTCTTGGGAACAGCCCTAGCACTCATCATTTTCAATATGATGGTGAAAACAGCAAGCCCGGTTTTTGCAAGTTCTGTTACCTACCTGATTCCAATTGTAGCTATTATGTGGGGAGTTTGGGACGGAGAAGTTTTGCTATTTGGGCATTATGTTGGAATAGCGGCGGTGATCTTGGGAGTATGGATCGGGAATAGAAAAAAGAATAAAAAAATAGCATGATTATCTGGAATCTTGCCAGTAGCCATCTAGTCTTTACTTAAATGGGTTAGACACTTTGATTTCTATCATCAGAGAGACCGAAGCATCCAGATTCTGATCCTTTGGGCTCCACTAAGGTGATTTTTTTACTTAATGGAAGAAATTCTGATTAACATGAAAAAATTTTTATTTACCCTCATAGGCCTTCAATTCCCTTTTACTCATTTCGGCTGTAATTAGCTCTTTGGGATGCTCCACTCCGAATGAGCTCGATGACTCAACTGCGGTTTCCTTGCCTGCTATCCAAAATTTAACAGGCTCTACCATATATTTTAGCTTCCCCAGATTATCCTTTTCGATTTTAGTAACGGTCATTCTAATATGACGTCCATTCTCATAATTTTCACCTCCAGATATAGCCAAAACATCTCCGGGAAAGACCTCTTGACCTAGCTTTACTTTTTGAGAACCTCCTTTCAATACCATCAATTTGGTCCACGTACCATCCTCATGGTATATTTCTATATAGTTCTCTTCCCTTGTAAAAGCTAGATTTTCTTTGCCTTCGATCAAGTCCATATTCATATCTACTATTACTCCCTTTCTAGGAGCTACAATTTCCACTTCATCATCAAATCTAAAAGAGACTCCGACATAGGTGTCATTATTGGCTTCTGAACGAATCCTGTTTTCAATATGGGTCATTTTGCCCCCAAGAACTTTCACGCCTTCCTCAACAGGGATTAAATAAACTGGTTCTGTTTTAGATTTAGCATAGATATTTCCTTTCAGATAGGTGTATTTAAATGAAAAATTAGTTCCCTGATTAGCATTCACCTTTTTAAGAGTCGCCACCTTGGACTTACCGGGGTTGGCTACTCCCAGGGCATAAGTCCCGCCTGTAGGACTAAGATTTTGAAGGTTGGAAAACTCAAATTGGATCGTATAGGGAATTAGACTACTGTTTGTAGCATAGATTTGAACATTTCCATCGGAATCTCTTTCTGATTCAACTGTTATCTGGGCAAAAGAAGATGAAAATATGAAGAGGAAAAAGGAAGCAAAAAGGGTTCTCATGAAAATATATGGTTTGAATCTAAAAATATAGCCAATAAACTAATTGCACAATTTTTAATTCAAAATTCTTTCATTCGCTCTCTCCATGCATAGGCTAACATGGGGAGTTGTTGATAACTGTTTATTCCTGCCTTGACGCCTTGAGACTTTAGGAAAATATCATTCGTTTTCCTACTTATCTCCAATGATATGGGTTGATACTTAGCATTTTCAGCCTGAATGGACCTAATATCATTACGTACACTTACATCCAAGGTCTTGAGCCATTCTTTATACTGGTCAGGGGCCATTCGATAATAATCTCGGATTTGGTAAAGCAAGAGTCTCAGTTGACCTGAGTACCTCAAAAGAGGATCATTGGAATTGGTACAAATTACCCAAGCTATAAAGTTTGCTTCTCCTTCGTCTGTCACTCCATAGCTGTGCGCCATTTCATGAGCAACGGTAAATGGTCTTTCCAAAGGATGAAGCGTGGGGTCTATGTAACTTTCACCGGTAAAAGGGAAATAAATCCCCAATATCCCCATTTTACGCATGAATCCGGGTGGTGGAAATAATTTGGTTCGTGGTCTTCCTGTGAAATTCAAACCCAGCAAATCCAGATTTTCACTCATATTTCCTCTTACCAATTTTTCCAATTCAGGATAGGCTATTATTTCTCCTATAGCCGCGGTATCAGTGGAAATTTGCCCTCTGTATTGAGTCACCAAGCGTTGGGTGATCTGAACTTCAGATTTGATTTGCTCCAAATTCAGAGACTTAGGTGTCAAAGAAAGCTGTTTGAATATGGGTGTTCGCTGATAATTAAATCCCCAAAGAACCAAAAAGAAAAAAACTATGGCTCCCAGACTATTGAGCAAGGACCTAATACTGAGTATGCTTCGATTTTTCCAGCCTTTAGTTTTGTAAAAATTGCGGATAAAGATCCCTATTAAAATTACAATGGAGAGGATAAAAAGATAAACGCTGGGGAATGGCAAATGCCCCAGCGTTAAATCAATCACATTTCTAATTCCCGGAAAGAATGTTCTGGAATAAATATCATCAGTCGCTTCTGGATAGCGAATTGCCAACCATCTTAAACCCAGAGCCATCAGGCCAAGGATTGTCCACGACCAATCTCTCTTTCCCATTATTTATAATATCAGATGCCTTCAGCCTCTACTTCCTTCACTTCGGGAAGCATGCGGGTAAGCAAGTTTTGGATACCTGCTTTGAGGGTAACTGTACTGGAAGGACATCCTGAACAGGCTCCCTGTAAAAGAACCTTCACCACACCGTCTTTGAAGGAATGAAATACGATGGCTCCACCATCCTGCTCTACTGCTGGACGGATATATTCATCGAGGATTCCTTTGATCTTTTTGACAATTTCGGAGTCATTTTCATCAAATAAAGGATCCTTATCAAAACTAGCTTGAACAGGCATTTTCCCTGCTTCCAAATATTGTTTGATATGATCTCTGATGATGGTCTGAATTTCAGGCCACTCTACTTCCTCCGATTTGGTAACTGTGACAAAATTAGAAGCTATGAAAACGCGTTCCACTGCAGAGAAGTTAAACAATTCTTGAGCCAATGGGCTATTTTCGGCACTTTCTGCATTGGGAAAATCAAAGCTCAAACCGTCTTCCACCAACATAAAATTGGCAACAAACTTCAAGGAATTCGGATTTGGGTTAGCCTCCATGTAGAGGTGAACCGGTCTTGCTTGTGCTTTTAGCATCAGTTTATCAGTTTTTTGTTGAAATAAACCCTGATCAAGGCGAATAGTTCCTGCAAAGGTAAGTTTCCATTCGGAATTATTTCATAGGCTCTCCGGTTGCTGCGTACCAAATCCCCCCATATAAATGCTTTAAAAAATCCGGATCCTCATAAGCGGACTCCACATGGCCTAAAGCTGTATAAAATACCCGTCCGCCGTCAAACTCATGATACCAAGCCATAGGATGATTTGCCCCATTACCTTTAGCTACTTGATAGGTTGATTCATCTGCATTGAGAAGCACTTTAATATTGGGATTGATATTTCTGAATTCATATAACTCATCCGTCCAAAGCCAATTTTTTGGTAAATGCCAAGTGGCCGGATGATTGGAATCTACTACTTCTAATCTCAGAGTTTGCTGCTTGGGATGAGCTAAAAAGTATGCTCCAATCAATTGATTGTACCATGGCCAATCGTATTCTGTATCTGTGGCTGAGTGAATCCCAACTACACCTTTACCACTTCTTACAAATTTTTGAAAAGCCGCCTTTTGCTCCTCATTGAAAATAGTCCCTGTAGTACTCATCAGGATAATGACATCGAATTTCTCCAAATTCTCATCTTTGAAGTAGTTGGCGTCCTCTGTCGTATGAACAGAAAACACATGGGTCTGACCCAATTTTTTCAAGGCAACCACACCGTCTGGGATGGACTGATGTCTGAAGCCAGCAGTTTTACTAAAAACCAAAGCCCGGAATTGTTGAGCTTGGGACTGCATCAAACCGGCAGTTAGGAGACAAGCTGTAAGTAAAAGGAATTTAAGTTTCATAGGTTTTTTGGGGTTTGAGTTGTTATCAAACACAAAATACAAAAAGCTAGAAGTCAAAAAGTATTTTTTTTATTATCGGCTAATTAAGAGCCCATTTAAAGCTTACCATCTAAATCGATCTCGGTAAGAAATTACAAAGCTATTCCATAGGACCCCACCAGATAATCTCCTATTGATCAAACCACCAATGAGGGGTATCGTTTGTACTATTTGGAAATTCACTGCATCGGAGGCATGTTTTTGGATATTTATCCAGCGGTCTATTTCGTTCGTAAGTACAGATCTCTGGAAGGAAAAAAGGCACGTCTGCTCTTGTGGTGTAAATTCTTTTTTGACTCACTTTTGCCACTTCGAAATATCCCAAAACAACTTCTTCAGGATCTTTGTCATTATACAAATTACCTCTAATCGGAGCTGGTGGAGTATCGAACACTGAGCCAGTATTATTGACCAAAACTTTTACCTTTTGCCAATAATCAAAAGACTCCCTGGAAATACTCACTTGTCTGACATTGAAATAATGTCTACTCAAGAAGGACTCATCCACCACGCGTTGGGCTACTATCTGCCTATTTTGATTTGTAGAAAAACCGGAGGCTTGTCCATTAAACAACGCAATTCTTTCTGGATCAGGAAAGTCAAAAACGTAGCAATCTGGGGGTGCTTTGTTGAAAGGGTTAGGAAAAAATGTCAAATTCCAATAGTAAGCCTCGTCCACATCCCATCGTAAATAGTAGGGCTCAATAGTTTCAGGAAGGCTAACTTCAGTTTGTATAGAGATGAAAGCAGTTTCGGGAGCCCCTTTAAAATTACCACGGACAAACTCATAGCTCAATTCATCTTCTCCAACAATATCAGGCATCCTTTCCGGAATAGACAGGTATCGCTTTCCCTGAATGATTATCTCAAGGTGATATTCTACCCCTGATTTGAATTTCACTTCTCTGCCGAGCATGTATTTTCCAGGTCCGATTTCATTGAATCTACTCTGGGAATTATCACTCCCTATAACAACTACTTGAGCACCCCTTACAGGTCTGGGCAAATCATTTAAAACCAAATATTGCCCTGAATATAATGGCTCCCTGTTGGCCGAAGTGGTTTCTGAAAGGAATACAAATTTATCTTCATCGAGGTTACTTATCTGTCCAGAAACTATGAGCTTTTCTGTTCCTTTATCCAAAGGAAAAGTAATCTGATCTATGCATGAGGCAAACATCAAAAAAATCAATGCCAAGCAAAAAGTTGTAAGATGTTTATTCATTTTCTCCTCCTATCTGAATGCTATACGTAATTGAGGGGAAAATAGCTCCTAAAACTGCCAGTCTGTAAGGCCTCAATTGCCTGCTATCCCCATCTTTTTGCCAAAAAACTGAATATGCATTTCGCCTCCCTAAGAGGTTATAAATGCTAAAGTTGAGACTATCGCCCTTCTTTGAAAATACTTTTTCGAAAGTGTACGAAATGTCAACCCGAAAGTAATCCGGTATTCTATACTGATTTCTCTCAGAATACTCCGGAATAATCAATCCATTTAAAATGTAACTTGAATTGACAGCGCTGACTGGTCTACCACTGGCATAATTGACAGAAAAGTTAAACAATCCTCTTGGGTACATTTTTCTGCTAAGAATAAAATTTATCTCATGCGGCTTATCATAATTGCTTGGATACCATTCTCCCTGATTGATCTGCTTTTCTTCAAACTCCCCCAAACTTCTGAAAAAGGACCTGGAATAGGTATAAGCGAGCCAACCTGTAACAACTCCTAGATTCTTTTTAATCATGAATTCAGCACCATAGGCTCTTCCTTCCCCAAAAACTAATTCGGTTTCCATCTGAGGATTTAAAAAGATCTGAGCAAAATCTTTGTATTCTACTTGGTTCTGAATTTTTCGATAAAATCCATCCACAGAAAACTCCCACTCATTCCCTTTACTATTTCTGAAAATGCCAAATGAAAAATTATCAGATCGCTGAGGGGGAATATATCTTGTGCTCAATTGCCAAAGATCAATTGGAGTGGGCCCGAAAGTATTGCTTACTGATTGTATGTATTGATTAAGCCTGGAATAGCTCAATTTGGCTGAAAGGTTTTGACCAAAATTCTGACGTAAGGAAATCCTGGGCTCAAACCCATTATAATTGGCTAAAGATCCTCCTTCAAAAAACTCCTGTCCAATAGTTTCTCCCCTAGTGATTGGAGCATTTTCCCTGTAGACAAAAACGGTATCAGGTCCTTTTTGGCTATAAAATGAGTATCGTAAACCCGCCACAATAGCGGTATTTTGACTAATATCCCATTCTAGACTTGAAAATAAAGCGCTTTCCAGACCTTGTTCTTTTCCAACCTGCTCAGTAGCTACATTTGATCCTTCAAAAAAGGGACTTAACTGCTCGGATTTCCCTGAATAATAGACAAGTTCGGCTCCATTGGAAATGGAAAAGCGATCAGAGGCCCATACCAAAGTGACCTTTGCCTGCTGATAATCCATCCCATTTTCTACTTGCGCAGCATCGATTCCCTCAGGGTCGAAAAAAGTATTGGAAAATTCCCCATTGGCTAATAAAGCTTTCAATGATAGCTGCTCTCCCAAGATTCCTTTATACTTGATGGAACTCACTCGATTTGACCAATCATAGCCGAATTCATCAGAAAATTTAAAATAATCGCCCGTCATCAAAGTGTTTACTTCCAAATCATGCCCTTGAGCCAAGTTCCAATTCAACCCTATGTAGGCATCATGGAAATTTAGTTCGGAGTTTTTGATATCTAAGTCTCTAGCTTGCTGCAATAACCAATTGGCGTTGGACACTCGCCCGCCAATAATTAAACTTGCCTTTTCCTTCTGAATAGGGCCTTCTAGCATCAGTTTCGCATTGGAAGTACCAATACCCGCTAGCCCAGACCAATTCTCTTTAGAACCAGAGCGCATTGCAATATTTAATGCTGACCCTGCTCTACCCCCTAAATTCGAGGGTAAATTTCCTTTGTAAAGAGTAAATGATTCCGTCACATCGGTATTAAATGCCGACAAAAATCCTAATGCATGATTGGAACTCAAAACTAAAACTTCGTCCATCAACAGGAGATTTTGATCGGTTTTTGCTCCCCTTACATTGATTCCTGAAGTACCCTCACCGACTGAGCTGACACCTGGCAAAAGTTGTAACCCTTTAAAAATATCAGCTTCTCCCAAAAACGCAGGAATTGCCTTGAGTTCGCGCGTGGTCAATTTTTCTATTCCAGTTATTGGATTTCGCACATTTCTATCAGGCTCATCAGAAAGTACTACTACCCCTTCTAACTCATAACTTTTCTCCTCCATAGAAATAGAAATAATTCCATTGTCAAAAAGTGACACTTGAGTAAAAACCGGAATTTTTGAAGTATGCCTGAAGGTGACCTTGTGCTCTCCTGGAGCAAGCTGAATAAAATATGTTCCAAATCTATCGGTACTGATTCCCGAATAAAATCCATCTACATGAACTCCTACCCCATCAATCCCCTCGCCACTTTTCTTGTCGGTAATTTTACCTGTGAGAATATAATTAATAGGATGGTTTCCTTCCTTTTTTCCAAATTGAAAACTCAAAGAGTCGGTTTGAGCGTAGGAGTTTATTGCCCAAAAAAACAGCAGGAAAGAAAATATCAGTTTTGCTTTAAGCATACTTGATTCGAGTATCAAAAAAATATGAAATTCGTATATGATAAATGTAATTATCAATCCGATAAATTACACTTCAAAAATGTCAAAGCTTTAGAAAAACTTGACAAAGCGTATTTAAAGGATGATAAAGGCATTAAAATGCTTTAGCTATTACTATTAAATTTACACATTAGAAGACCATAAAATTCGAATCATGAAAAAGCTAATGCTTCTTTTGCTGACAATTCTTGTGTTCGGTGCCTGTAAAGAATCAGAAGAACCGCTTCAGGATGCTTTTGTATTTGGGAGATGGTCAGCCTTTTGTACGGGCAACTGTATTCAGATTTACAAGCTGGAAAATGATAAGTTGTACGTAGACAACTTAAACTCATTTAGGGAAGCCGCCACCATTACTTATAAGCCTACACCTTTAAGTAATCAGTACGTAGCGAAGGCAAAATCACTAAGAGATAGCTTTCCCCAATCATTGTTGGAAAATCCCTTCTCTGTAATTGGATGCCCGGATTGCGCGGACCAAGGTGGTATTTATTTGGCTTTTGACAATCGTGAAGGGACTCTATATTGGCAAATAGATGCAGATGAAACTACCTGGCCTGAAGTGATCAGGCCTTATTTGGAAGAATTGACTGAATTTATAGATCAGTTGCCACAGGATTGATTAAAGAGCCTGAATCAATTCCTTCATAACTCTCGCCATGATAGGTTCAGCTTTGGCAGCTGCCTCCAAGACTTCCTGAAGGGTAATTTTCTTTATTTTCCCTTCTACACCTAGATCAGTTATGGCGGAAATTCCAAAAACCTCAATTCCTGATTGTCTGGCCACCAAAACCTCCGGAACTGTACTCATGCCTACTGCATCAGCTCCAATAATCCTCAAATATTTATATTCTGCAGGAGTTTCCAAATTTGGGCCTGATACGCCTGCATACACTCCTTTGTGTAATTTGAAGCCTAAATCTTTTCCGATCTTTTCTGCCTTTTCAATCAGTCTTTTTGAGTAAGCATCACTCATGTCCGGAAATCTTGGCCCAAACTCATCCGGATTGTGACCTCTTAAAGGGTTTTCAGGAAATAGATCTATGTGATCGCTGATTATCATGACTTCTCCTACCTCTTGATTGGGATTTAGCCCTCCGGAAGCATTGGAAACGAAAAGTCTTTTTACACCCAGCGTCTTCAAAACTCTTACAGGAAATGTCACCTGCTTCATAGAGTACCCTTCATAGTAATGGAATCTTCCCTTCATGGCCACGACTTTTTTGCCGCCGAGAATTCCAAAAATAAGTTTGCCTGAATGACTTTCAACGGTGGAAACCGGGAAATGAGGAATATCCGCATAATCGACTTCCAAGTCAGGATCGATCTGGTCACCCAGTTTACCCAATCCAGTGCCGAGAATAATCATATTCTCTATAGGCTCAGGATAAAGATTTTTCAAAAAGTTGCTCGCTTCTGCAATTTGAGATGGATAAGTCATAGAAGTTTAGGTTTATCGCAAAGATATTAATATTGCCCTAGCTACGAACTTTTACCCCCTTTAGCTTGTATAGCTTTCAGCATAATTTGAAAAAAATGATTAAGATCATAGTCGGAACAAACCGCAAAAACTCTGTTTCCAAACAAATCGCCCTATACTATCAAGGCCTATTGAGTCAAAAAGGAGTTGAATCTGAAATTCTGGAATTGGAAGATTTGCCTTCGGATTTTATCGAGACAGCTCTTTATGAGAATAATGGAAAAAATGAGGAATATAATTCATTCCATCAAAGGGTAGCAGATGGGAAAAAGTTTGTCTTCATCGTCCCTGAATACAATGGGTCATTTCCAGGGATTTTAAAATCATTCATTGACGGGATGACCTATCCCAATACCTTTAGAAATAAAAAAGCCGCACTAGTCGGCCTTTCTTCTGGAATCGGGGGAGGTGGCATCGCATTGAGCCACCTCACCGATATATTCCATTACCTAGGAATGCATGTTCTTGCTCTCAAGCCGAAGCTCGCTAAAATTGAGCAAAATATGTCAGATAACCTGCTCACCAACAGGCTGTATGTAGAACTGCTGCAATCCCAGGCAGAGATGCTGCTTGATTTTTAGGACTTAGTCCACATTATCATGCAGAAACCTGTTGTTTCCCAGGATTTCGTTATCATCGTTGACATTGAATTTGCTGATAGTATTCTCTGAACTATGCTCAGGCTCATTCAATGTCACATTTTTTCTCAAATAAGCAGGAACCTCCATTTTTTCTTTCAATTCTTCAGGAGTCGGGTTAAACGAACGGTTTCCTTTTAGCTTCTCAAATCGCTCATGCGCTCTTTGAATAGCTTTTTGCTTCATTTGCTCATAGTAATCATTTGCATAAACCGGCTTGGAAGGCTCTTGATTAGAAGGTAACTCCTGCTCCTTTTTCTCCTCTTCAGGCTCTTCTTCATAAAGATCATGAACGATCTTTTCAGGCTGAGATGGCTTGGATTCAGTAGGCTTACTTTCCTCTCTCTTTGTAAAATCAAATGTAAAGGTTGACTCCTGCTTTTCCTTTTCAGGCATAGGTGTTGGCTCTTTTGGAGCTATCGGTGCCTTTGGAGTAGTAAAAACGAAGGTGCTTCCATTACTGATCGGCTCCTCTTTCACCTTTTCAGATTTTCCGGAATCCAAGTTGATCACCGTCTTTACTTCTTCTGATTCCTCAACTTCAGCAGTAGGCTTTTCGACAATAGGAGCTGGGATCGGAGCTGGGGTAGGAGCCACACTTTTCTCCGGAGTTCTTCTGGCACCTTTCAGTTTATCCATTTCGAAACCAGTTGCGATGACAGTAACCCTGATCGCCTTACCCAATTCCTGATCAATACCCTGACCAAAAATCACTTCAGCATTATCTCCTGCTTTTTCTTGGATGTATTCAGTGATCTCACTCAATTCGTCCATAGAAAGCTCTTCTTCTTCCCCTGACATAATTGACAAAAGGATTTTCTGAGCTCCTTTGATATCTACATTATTCAATAGTGGAGAAGAAATAGCCGCACCAGCTGCTCTGATAGCTCTGCCTTCACCTTCCTCAGTTGAAGATCCCATCACGGCTGCTCCGGCATCTTTCATTACAGTCTTAACATCTTCAAAATCCACGTTTACATCTTGATGAATCGTAATGATTTCAGCGATAGATTTTGCTGCTGTTGTCAGGATGTCATCTGCTTTACCGAATGCGGTTCTGATTGCCAAGTTTCCGTAAATCTCACGAAGCTTGTCATTCAAAATTACCAGGACAGTATCGCAAGTTTCACGCAAGGACTCAATCCCTTCCTGAGCTACCGTCATTTTCTTTTTCCCTTCAAACATGAAAGGAGCAGTCACGATACCTACTGTAAGGATGTTCAGTTCTTTTGCGATTTTGGCAATGATAGGAGCTGCTCCTGTTCCGGTTCCACCTCCCATACCTGCGGTAATAAATACCATTTTGGTATTGTCTGCCAATAGCTCACGGATTTCGTCCTGAGACTCAATCGCTGCATTTTTTCCTTGCTCAGGATTCGCTCCTGCACCAAGGCCTTCAGTTAGGTTTGCACCTAATTGCAATCTTAAAGGAACAGGACTTGACTTTAGAGCCTGCGCATCGGTATTGACTACCACAAACTCTACATCCTTAATTCCCTGACTGTACATGTGGTTTACGGCATTGGAGCCACCACCACCCACGCCAATTACCTTGATAATTGACTTTTGATTCTTTGGAAGATCAAATCTGTAATCTTTCATGTTATCTGACATATTATTTAATTGGTGAATTAGTTATTTTCAATTTGATAGGGTTAGGAAATAGGGAAATAAGCAGCAGGACCGCTTATCTCCCCCCAATCATAAGCCCTAGTAATTACCGTCGTCTCCTATATCATCGTGAATAATGCTCTTGAGCTTATCCCCGATGTTTCGGAAAATATCTTTTGGATTAAAGTCTTTTTTAATTGCTTTAGGCTGAACACCCGCATTAGCCAAGCGCTTGTTATAATTCTCCTCACGATCATCCAAAGCCTTAAAACCTGCTAATACAAGTCCTACTGAAGTGGCAAACATAGGACTCTTCACTTCTTCAATTACTGACTTGCCCAAGTGCTCATTTGGATATCCAATTCTGGTATCCAATCCAGTCATGTATTCGAAAAGCTGAGAGATAAACTGCAATTGAGAACCACCACCAGTGATCACAATTCCTCCAGCCAATTTCTTATAATGGCCGCTCTGCATAATTTCATTTTGGACGATCTCGATGATCTCTTCCATTCGAGCCTGAATAATAGAGGCCAGATTACGGATAGAAATTTCTTTTGGAGGTCTATTTCTCAAGCCTGGGATAGACACAATTTCATTTGGATTCGCCTCTTCTGCGATCGCTTTTCCAAATCGTGTTTTTAATAGTTCTGCCTGATTGTGCATCACCATACAGCCCTCTTTGATATCCTTAGTAATAATGTTTCCACCTAAAGGAATCACCGCTGTATGACGGATAATATTTTCGTAGAAAATGGCAATATCTGTAGTTCCACCACCGATGTCCACTAAGCAAACACCAGCCTCTTTCTCTTCATCACTCAAGACTGAAAGTGAGCTCGCCAATGGCTCAAGAATTAACTGCTTGGAAGTTAAATCCGCTCTCCTTACACATCGGTTGATATTATTGATAGCTGTAGTCTGGGCAGTGATGATGTGAAAATCTGCTTCCAGTCTTGTTCCGGACATACCCACCGGATCCTTTATTCCACCTTCATAATCTACCGTATAATCCTGAGGCATGACGTGAATAATTCTATTTCCCGGAGGAACCAGAATATTCTCCATTTCTGAAGAAAGCCTGCGCACATCTTCTATGGTAATTTCATCCTCTGTAGGCGGACGCATGATGCTTCCACTTTGAATTTTGCTCTGAATATGTTGTCCGGCAATTCCCACGATTACCTCGCCGATTTCAACATCAGCCATTTCAGAAGCTTCTTCTACAGCTTTTTGGATCGCATGAACAGTCTTGTCAATATTGGTGACGACACCCCGATCTACCCCATCTGACACAGCCTTGCCCATGCCTAGGACTTCGAGTTTTCCATATTCATTCTTGCGACCCACAATGGCACAAATTTTCGTTGTACCTATGTCGAGTCCGACGATTAGTTTTTCGTTTTCCATATCCAAGCTATTATTCACAAACAATTTGATCCTTAAATTTTACACTCACCCTGCTATAGGTATCCCAGCCTTTTCTGGGTAATATTTCTTTGTAGAAAATCTTAATTCTGTCAAACTTATCCTGAAGATTGAAAGCATCTCCAAATTCAATGATCTGACTTCCTACTTGTTGATACATTCTGATATCTGTTGGAGAATTGACTTCCAACTCAGTGATTTGTGCGGACCAGAATTTGTCTGCCGCTATATACCAGATTAGATCCATCAACTCAGGCATTTCAGAATTGACATCTCCTTTATTCATCAATTTTTCAGCATGCTTGCCCTCCAAAATCAACACTCTACTGGTGTAAGTTGGAGAAGTTGGAATAATCAGGCCTTCCACCGTGATGTAGCCATCTGCTGCCGTAGGTCTTGCTATTCTTGCAATGGGCTGATGTTGCTGAATTTCCAGATTTAAAATTCCCTTTTGTCCAATCGTAGCTTGCACAGATTTCACAAATGGATGTCCTTCTATCCTTTTTTCAATTTCCTTCAATGGAACCTCTTCTATCATCATGCCCACCTTCAGCTCCGGAAAAGACTCACTGATAATTTGTCGTATTTCAGATTCTTCCACGAAATACAATCCACTGACTCCCCCTATTTTGACTTCACTTCCTTGGAAGGTCTTGTATAGACTTTGCTTTTCCACAAAACCTATGAATCCTACCAGCACTAAGCTGAGTAGAATAAATACCAATGATTTCCTCAGTCCTGTATTTTTCATGATTCAGAACTATTTAAGCGTGAACGGGTCCAATTCGCAATTTCAGGCACTAAACGATCTATATCTCCAGCACCTAATGTTACCAGCACTTCAGGATTGGTTGATCTCAAATATGCTGTCAAATCAGTCTTCGCTAAAACTTGCTTTTTCTGGGACTGAATACCTTCTAAAAGCATTTCAGAATTAACTCCTTCAATTGGCAACTCTCTGGCAGGATAGATATCCAGTAAAATCACTTCGTCTGCGAGTGATAGGCTTTCTGAAAATCCAGGAGCAAAATCTCGGGTTCTTGTGTATAGATGAGGTTGAAAAACCACGGTCACCTTTTTTCCCGGGAACATGGCAATCACCGAGCTCAAACAAGCTCTGATTTCCTCCGGATGGTGCGCATAATCATCTATAAATACCAAGCCTCCTTCATTGACATGTATTTCAAATCTTCTCTTCACGCCTTTGAATGAGCTGATTCCTTTTCGAACCTGCTCTTCAGTAACCTGATGATCCAGACATACGGCAATGGCTGCCAACGCATTTTCCACATTATGAAAGCCAGGAATAAATAATTCCAGCCCTTTTATTTCTTTGTCACCGTCGACATAATCAAAGACAAATGAGCCTGGCATTGCTTTGATATTTTCTGCTCGGATTCCTTCTGATCTCAGCCCATAAAATCTGGTTTTTTCTAAAGGAAGTGAGTCTTCTCCCAACCTATAAGCCGCATTGATTTGTATGTATAGCTTCCCTTTCTTATCCAGCAATCCTACAAACTGTCGGAATCCATCCAGGATGGTGGCCTCATCACCGTAAATATCCAAGTGATCTGGATCAGCACTGGTAATTACCGCCTCATTAGGGTGCAATCTCAAAAATGACCTATCAAACTCATCGGCCTCAACTACCATGATTGGCTCACCCTTTTGATCATTCAGAATCAGATTGCTTTGATAATTCTGAGTAATCCCTCCTAAGAATGCTGCCACTGGTTTTCCTGCTGTTTTCAACATATGAGCAATCAAAGAGGAAGTTGTGGTCTTACCATGAGTACCGGCTACTGCGATACTTCTATGGGATGAAGTCAATACTCCCAATACCTCGGATCTCTTTTTCATCTCATAACCCTGAGAGGTAAAAAACTCCAATAAGGAAGAGTTCTTAGGAATCGCCGGAGTCCAGATCACCAAAACCTTGGATTTATCAGCTAATATATTTTCAGGAATATGCTGGTCAGAGTCCACAAAGGATATAGCAATCCCCTCTTTGACCAATTCCTCAGTCAAAGGAGAGGGGGTTTTATCATAACCCGCTACAAAATAGCCTTCATGCTGAAACCAGCGGGCCAAGGCACTCATGCCTATGCCGCCAATTCCGAGGAAGTAGACGCTATTTTTTCCCTTGAAACTCATGCGATCAGTTGTTCCATTTCATTGACAATAGTTTCAGCTGCGAAGGGCTTGGCTAACTTTTTTATATTTTCTCCTAAGGATTTGACCATCTCAGGATTCCCTAAGACTTCATCTGTTTTCTTTTTCAATTGACCGACTGCCTCCCTGTCTTTCAGCATCACCGCTGCATTATTAATGACAAAGGCCATGGCATTTTTCGTTTGGTGATCTTCAGCCACATTAGGAGAAGGGATGAAAATCACAGGTTTTCCAACCAATGAAAGTTCGGATACCGACAAGGCTCCAGCTCTCGAGATGATTAGATCTGCAGCGGCATAGGCCAAGTCCATTTCTCTAATGAATTCTCTCAAATGGATATTTTTCAGTTGAGCCTTCTCTGTTGCTGCCAACATATCCTTGAAATAGAATTTGCCGGATTGCCACAGGACCTGATATCCATCTTGGTCAAAGGCTTTCATGTCCTCCAGCATTCCCAGATTTAAAGTTCTCGCTCCAAGAGACCCACCTAGTACCAGGACAGTTTTCAAGTCTGATTTCAAACCAAAATGAGCCAAGGCTTTTTCCCTTTTGCCTGCTAGATTTAAAATATCCTTTCGAACAGGATTGCCGGAATAGACAATTTTTTCTTCCGGAAAAAACTGTCCCATATCAGGATAAGCCACGCAGATTTTTTGTGCTCTTTTCGCCAATATTTTATTGGTAAGGCCAGCGTATGAATTCTGCTCTTGAACCAGAGTTGGAATTTTTTTGCTTTGGGCTGCATACAACACAGGTCCGCTGGCATATCCTCCTACACCTACCACTACTTGTGGCTTAAATTCTTTGACAATTCCAAAAGCTTTGGATAGGCTTTTCAGTAATTTGAAAGGGAACTTCAAATTGGATAAGCTCAAGCTTCTCTGAAGTCCAGCCACCGGAAGCCCTACAATCCTATAGCCTGCTTCAGGAATTTTCTGCATTTCCATTTTACCTAATGCACCCACAAAAAGCACCTCACTGTCCGGATGTCTTTCCACCCAGGCATTAGCAATAGCGATGGCCGGATAGATATGTCCTCCGGTTCCTCCTCCACTAATGAGTATGCGATATGTTTTTGTAGTTTCTATGATAAGGCAGTTTTAAGTTTTGGTCGGTTCATCGCAGAACCTGTCTGAATTTCATCCTGATGATCCCCTCTCGATACGCTGAGAATAATACCCAAGGAAATCCCTGTAAATACCAATGAAGTACCCCCCATGCTCAATAAAGGAAGGGGTAAACCCGTAATCGGCCCCAAGCCTACAGCGACCGCCATATTGACTAAAGCCTGAATCACCAAAGCAAAGCTCAAACCAGCAGATAGCAGACCTCCAAAGGCCTTATTGGAGTTCGAGACGATTCTCATGCCTCGATAGAGTAAAGCGAGATAGAGGAACAATACAGAAACGCCTCCTACCAATCCGTATTCCTCGATAATGATGGCGTAGATAAAATCTGAATATGGGTGTGGAAGAGAATTTCTCTGCTCAGAATTTCCTGGCCCTTTACCTGTTACTCCGCCAGTTGCAATAGCGATATAGGATTGCTCAGCTTGGAAAGGCACTTCACTTTCATCCATGAAAGCCTCAATCCTAGCCACGAAAGTATCACCTCTTTGACCTAGAAATACTGCTGAAGTCAAGCCCAAAATCCCCACCATTATCACTATGAGCAGGTACTTCACTGGAACTCTTCCGATAAACATGATCAACAGACAGGTTGCCAAAAGCAAAATTGCAGTAGACATATTAGCCAAGGCTATCAGCAAACAGATTAGGCCTATAGCAATAATGATAGGAAGGAAGGTGCTTTTGAAATCTTTGATGTTATTCTGACGCTTGGCAAGCATAGCCGCCAAAGCAGCAATCAGAGCCAATTTTGCCAAATCAGAAGGTTGGAATGCCTGATTAATCACCGGAATGGTCAACCATCTATTGGCTTCATTGATATTAGATCCAAATAAATAAGTGATTAGCAATAATGGCATGGATAAATACATGGCCAAACGAGCATACAAGGCATAGTTCTTATAAGGAACCTTATGGGCTAACCACATCACTAAAAGTGATACAAAAACAAGCGTTGAGTGTCTGATAAGATACAATTCAGTATTGCCTCCAGCATATTTATAGGCAAGAGAACCAGTAGCAGAGTACACTACCAGGATACTGAAAAGAGAAAGCAATATCACGATGCCCCAGATTATTGGGTCACCTCTGAAATGCTCATCTATCCATGTCTTAAACTGACTCATGCGCTTTCTTTTTCATTTAATTTCTGAACCGCCTGTCTGAATTGATTACCGCGATCCTCGTAATTTTTGAATAAGTCAAAACTGGCACAGGCAGGAGAAAGGAGAACTATATCCCCGCTTTCGCCTAATTCCAAACCCCAGCTCACAGCTTCTTTGATATCCTCAGTCTCCCGAATACTTGGAATAGTATTTTGAAAAGCCTTTTTCAACTTTTCATTGTCCTTACCCAAGCAGATCAAAGTCTTTACTTTTCCTTCCACTAATGGAAGCAGTACTGAATAATCATTCCCTTTATCCACTCCCCCAGCAATCCAGATCAAAGGATTTTGAAAGCTTCCTAAAGCATAATATGTGGCTTCCACATTGGTCCCTTTGCTGTCATTGATAAACTGCACTCCTTCAATCTTTCCAACAGGCTCCATTCTATGAGGAGCATTCTGAAATGTCTTCAAACCTTTGATTAAATCCTCCTGACTTACTCCAGCTATGGTGGCAGCAGTGCATGCAAAAAGTGCATTGAGAATATTATGCTTTCCTTTAATTGGAAGAATCTCTGTGGGAATAGTGTATGAGCGGCCTTTCACTTTAAGCTCCAAGTTTTCTTTGGCCAAGAAAGCTCCCATTTCAGGCTCGCTCTCGAGAGAAACTGGAATGTGCAAAGCCTTGATTTTTTTGGAAGCTACTCCTTGCTTACTTAGCTTATCTTCTTGATAGAAAACAGCAAAATCCTCCGTTTTCATATTTTTGAAAAGCCGCATTTTAGAAGCGATGTATTTATTCACATCATAATCGTACCTGTCCAAATGATCAGGAGTGATATTGGTCAACATGGCTACTTTAGGCCGGATGCTAAGCATTCCATCGATCTGAAAGCTACTGCATTCCAGTACCCACCATTCATGATCTCTTTCTACCAATTGTCCAGCCCAACTTTTACCAACATTTCCCGCAAGACCAACATCCAATCCAGCAGACCTCATCAAGTGATAAGTGAGCAAGGTTGTAGTGGTTTTCCCATTGGTTCCAGTGATGGCAATTACTTTTCCTTGAGTGAAATGATGCGCAAATTCCAATTCATCAATCACTGCAATTCCTTCGGAAGTAGCCTTTTGAATCAATGGCGTTTTCTCAGAAATACCCGGGCTTTTTATCAGTAAATCACAATGAAGAATTCTCTCTTCACTATGTGTGTTTTCCTCAAATTCTATCTCGTGGGATTCTAGTGTAGCTTTTCTTTCCGCAGAAATAGGCCCTGCATCACTTACAAAAACAGCATAGCCTACCAGCTTGGCTAGCATCGCTGCTCCCAAACCGCTTTCTCCTGCTCCTATGATGGCTACGCGTTTCATTAACTTATCTTAATTTTAAAGTTGCCAAAGTGATGACTGCCAACAAGATTCCCACAATCCAAAAACGGGTTACAATTTTGGCTTCTGGAATACTTTTCTTTTGATAATGATGATGTAAAGGAGACATTAAGAAAATGCGTCTTCCTTCTCCATATTTTCTCTTTGTGTATTTGAAATAGCTGACTTGAATCATTACGCTCAGATTCTCCACTAGAAAAATCCCGCACATAATAGGAATCAGAAGTTCCTTTCTGAGTGTCAATGCCAAAACTGCAATCACTCCACCCAGCATCAGCGAACCCGTATCCCCCATAAAAACCTGAGCTGGATAAGCATTGTACCAAAGGAAACCAACACAAGCTCCTATAAAAGCTGAGGCGAAAATCACCAACTCCCCTGAGTTAGGGATGTACATGATATTCAGGTATTGGGAAAAAATCGCATTACCACTTAAATAGGCAAAAATTGCAATCGTTAAACCAATTATGGCCGAAGTCCCTGCTGCCAGACCATCTATTCCATCGGTAATATTAGCGCCATTGGACACAGCAGTGATAATGAATATCACTACTAAAATGTATAAAACCGGAGTCATGGACTCACCCAAGAATCCTAAGATTGATTCATAGTTTAATTCATTGTTCTTGACAAACGGAATGGTTGTTTTTGCAATTTTAATATCCTGATAAGCAGGGGTCTCTACAATTCCTTCTTCAATAGAAACAGGATTTTGAAACTCCCTGATTACCACATCTTCATGGAAGTAAAGCGTAGCTCCAACGATGATTCCTATCCCTATCTGACCTATGATTTTAAATCTTCCGGCTAGTCCTTCTTTGTTTTTCCTAAATACTTTGATATAATCATCCAAAAAGCCAATTCCTCCCAGCCACACAGTTGTGATAAGAAGAAGGAGGATGTAAATATTGTCTAAGTCACCAAATAATAGAGTTGGGATTAAAATCGCTGCTATCATCATCAGCCCTCCCATTGTTGGAGTCCCTTTCTTTTGAGTTTGTCCCTCAAGACCTAAATCCCTGACGGTTTCGCCGATCTGCTTATTTCTAATCCAGGCAATGATTTTATGCCCAAAGGTGATGGTAATAATCAATGAAAGAACTGCCGCCATCCCAGCACGGAAGGAGATATAGCGAAACACCCCTGCTCCAGGAATGTCCAAAACCTTATCTAAATAATCAAAAATGGGATATAGCATCTTAGTTTTGTTTCAGTTCATTTAAGATTTCACTTACCACCTCTTTATCATCAAAATGGTGCTTCACACCTTGAATTTCCTGGTAATCCTCATGTCCTTTCCCAGCAATCAGAATAATATCGCCTGACTTGGATAGCATACAAGCCGTCCGGATAGCTTCTCTTCTGTCTGTGATGGTCAAAGTTTTTCGTAGATCAGTGGGACCAATTCCCGCTTGCATATCTTTCAGAATCGCCTCTGGCTCTTCAAATCGGGGATTATCCGAAGTCAAAATCACTTTATCACTCTCCTGAACAGCAATTTTTGCCATCACAGGTCTTTTGGTTGTGTCACGGTTGCCTCCACAGCCTACCACAGTGATCAACTGCTCACCTCCGCCTCTCACTCCATTGATGGTTTTGAGTACATTTTCCAAAGCATCCGGAGTATGCGCATAGTCTACAATCGCTGTAATTCCCGCTATGGAAATCTGATCAAACCTGCCTTTGGCTCCCTTAATGGCGGACAATGAAGTCATCACTTCATCCTCATCCTCTCCTAGTAATACAGCTGTTCCAAGTACACCCAAAAGGTTATAAGCATTGAAAGCCCCAATCAATCGGAACCAAACCTGTTTCCCATTGATGTCTAATTCCAGGCCTTCCAGCGTGTTGGAAATGATTTTTGCCTTGAAATCAGCATCAGACTTCAAAGCAAAAGTTTGATGCGTTGCTTTGCAGTTTTGAAGCATCACCATACCTCTTTTATCGTCGCTGTTGACAAGTGCAAAAGCATCCTTTGGCAAATCATCGAAAAGCTTTTTCTTGGCTTTGATGTATTCGTCAAAGGTTTTATGGTAATCCAAATGATCGTGGCTGATATTGGTAAATACTGCACCAATTAGCTTCAGCCCTGCAATTCTTTCCTGAACAATAGCATGAGAGCTGGCTTCCATAAAGCAATGGGTACAACCGGCATTAGCCATTTTGCGAAGCAAAGCCTGCACACTAACCGCATCCGGTGTGGTATGTGTAGCAGGAATAACGTCCTCGTTGATCTTATTTTCAACAGTGGATAATAAGCCAGTGCTATATCCCATTGAAATAAATAGCTGATGCAAAAGGGTTGCCGTGGTGGTTTTCCCATTAGTTCCGGTAATCGCAACTACCTTAATCTGGTGAGAAGGATTGTCATAAAAATTAGAGGCCATGATCCCCAGAGCTTTCGCAGAATTCTGAACTTGAACCCAGGTAATTCCCTCTGAAAGATTTTCCGGAAGATTTTCACAAACAATGACCTTTACCCCTTTTTCAAGAGCAGCATTGATGTACTCATGTCCATCTACTTGAGTTCCGGCAATAGCTACAAAGGCCGAACCTGAACTTACTTTTCTACTATCAAAGACAATATCCTTAACCTTCACTTCCATATCTCCGGTAGTGGCGATCAATGATACTTTATATAATATGTCTTTTAGCACTTTCTTCATCCCAACACCAGATTTATGGTTGTATTCGGTAGAAGCTTGGTTCCTGGTTCTAGAGATTGCTCTTGTACCAAGCCTTTTCCGCTGTAATTCACTTTCAAGCCCTTGTTTTCCAAAATGAAAAGGGCATCCCTCAAGGACAGACCTGAAACATCAGGGACCATTGCCTTTTCGGTATCATTAATTTTCCAGCCTACTCTATTATCCTGAGCGACTACTTTTACCCAATCATCAGCCTGAACAGCATTGGCTTTTACTCCCAATTGCTCCAAGATCTGATGCACTTCCTCTGCTTTTCCTGCTTTTACAAATGGCAAAGTGGAAGTGGAGGCTTCGGCACGTAATATTTGAGAAGGTCCCGTTGGATTCAACTCTATATCCAAAGCATAAATCCTGTCTGCTATTTCTTTAAAAACCGGTGCTGAAACATCTCCCCCGTAAGCTGCAAATCCATTTGGGCTATCGATTACTACAATCATGGAGTACTTTGGCTTTTCTGCCGGGAAATATCCTGCAAAGCTGGTGTAGTATTTCTGGGTATAGCGACCGTTGATTAATTTCTGAGCGGTACCCGTCTTACCTGCTATTTTGTAATCGGCATTGGAAATATTCTTAGCTGTTCCGTTTTCCACTACTCCCTGCAAAAGCTCTTGCAGTTGCTTGATGGTTTTTTCAGATGCAATTCTTTTCCGAAGCACTTCCGGCTGATATTCTTTTTCAATTCTATTTCCTTTGATCACTGCCTGCACGATATAAGGCTTGACCATTTCGCCACCATTCGCCACCGCATTATATAAAGCAAGCGTATGAAGAGGGTTAAGCTTTATCTCATATCCGATAGAAATCCAAGGAAGAGAAGTTCCGTACCACTGTTTGCTGCCAGGCTTTTTAAAAAAAGGCTTGCCTTCCCCAGCCAACTGGAAACCAAAAGGCTGATTGATTCCAACCTTTTCCACATAGGATAAAAATTTGGAAGGACTGGATCCAAAGTGCATATCCACTAATTTGGAGATAGCCACATTAGAAGATTTCTCAAAAGCCTCACGAATAGTGATAGTGCCAAATCCTCCATTTTTTGCATCTCGCATGGTTCGGTCATAAAATCTATGAGCACCATTTCCAGTCTCTATAGATTGATTCAAGCTCACTTTATTTTCTTCCAAAAGTGCCAGCATGGAAAGTAGCTTGAAAGTAGATCCCGGCTCGGTATTGCCTTGATCTCCTATGGCGAAGTTGTAGTTTTCTCCGTAGCCCTTGCCGTTTTTGTTTCTTTGAAGATTGGCAATTGCTTTGATTTGCCCGGTTTTCACTTCCATGACAATCACGGATCCAAAAGCTGCTTCCCTTTCTATAAGTTGCTTTAGCAAAGCAGTTTCGGCCACATCCTGAATATTGACATCCAAAGTGGTAATCACATCATATCCATCTTCAGGCTTGATATCTTCTGCGTCAAAAACAGGCTTCCAACTGCCACCAGCTAACCGCTGAAACAATGCTTTTCCGTCCTGGCCTTTCAAATACTCATTGAAGCTATATTCGATTCCAGCCCCGTATTCATTTTCATTCAAAAAGCCGACAGTTCTGCTGGCCAACTCATTGAATGGTCTGTATCGCTTTTCTACTTTTTCAAACAAAACGCCGCCGCCTAATCGCCCATCACGGAAAATCGGCCAGTTGGACATTTTTTGCATATCCTGATACCCTATCTGCTTTCGATTCAAGACCAGATATCTTTTATTGTCCCTACGGGCATCCGTGATCATGCGCTTATATGCAGTTGCAGATCTGTCTTTATAAAAAGCTGAAAGCATTTTGGCCAAAGAATCGATTCCCGCATTATAGCGGTCTGACTTGGCAATTGTCGGATCCATAGCAACTCTATAAAAAGGAAGGCTAGTAGCCAAAAGACTGCCATCGCCGGCGTAGATATTACCTCTTGTTGCCGGTACTTCTCTGTATTGAAAATTGATAGTCTCTGCCTTTTCTCTCCATTTATCTCCTTCCTCAAACTGAATTTTGGCAATACGAAGCGGTATCGCTGCTGTCGCAAGCGCAATCAGGATGAAAACCACCCTCACTCTTAGCACTATGGATCGCTTGATATTCACTTCTTGACTTCTATTTTGATAGGAGGTTG
This sequence comes from Algoriphagus sp. NBT04N3, assembly GCF_019443765.1. Classification (NCBI taxonomy): domain Bacteria; kingdom Pseudomonadati; phylum Bacteroidota; class Cytophagia; order Cytophagales; family Cyclobacteriaceae; genus Algoriphagus; species Algoriphagus sp. NBT04N3. Next base: position 4,602,201 of record NZ_CP048415.1, on the reverse strand, counting down.
TTCTAATTCAATTATACCTTGAGACTCTACTTTTTTAGCCAGCTCTGATTGCATGGAACTGAGCATATATTCCGCCTCAAGCGTTGTGACATCTGCTCTCAGATCCTCCACTTCCTGCTGTGCTTTTTCTATTTTTCGGACCATATTTTCAGCCCGGTGATTACTCCATATATATATAAGTGCCAGCATCACAATAAATCCTACAGGAGGAACCAGCTGTACCGGAACTCCTTCTCCAAGAATTTTTGTCACATCCAGCTTTTCCTCTATCCAGGAGAAAATAGTCTTTCCTGAGCCGGATGACTTCGGCTTATTTCCAGACTTCAACTTCTTTCTAAAGGTGTTCTGACTCATTTTCCTGTCTTTTTAGCTACCCTGAGCTTCGCACTTCTAGCTCTTGGATTAGCTGCTATTTCCTTTTCATCAGCTACTACTGCTCCTCTACTCACCGGCTCCAAAGGCCTCATGGGATTTCCATAAAAGTCCTTTTCCAACTCACCCTGAAATTTTCCCTTTTGGATCAGGTTTTTAACTAACCTATCCTCCAGGCTGTGGTAACTCATCACGACCAATCGACCCTCCGGCTTCAACAGCTCAACGGCGCTCATCAGCATCTCTTCCAAGGCCCCCATCTCATCATTCACTTCAATTCTCAAAGCCTGAAATACCTGAGCGAAATATTTGAATTCCTTTCCTCGAGGCGCATATTTTTTGAGAAAAGCTGTGAAGCCTTCCGTCGTTTCAAATGCTTGCTGTGCTCTTTCAGCTACTACTGCCTGAGCAAGCGTTTTTGCATTTTTCACCTCTCCGTAGATTCCGAAAATCTTATGCAGCTTACTTTCATCATAAGTATTCAGCACTTCTTTGGCAGACAGTGGCGCTGACTGATTCATCCTCATATCCAAGTCACCTTTGAATCGGGTAGAAAAACCACGACTAGGTTCATCGATTTGATGAGAAGAGATTCCGAGGTCTGCGAGGATTCCATCTACTTTCTTCACCCCATATAGGCGAAGGTATTTTTTGATATCTCTGAAGTTGGCCTGAATGAAAGTAAACTTAGGGTCAGCCGGAATATTCGCTTCAGCATCCTGATCTTGATCGAAACCATACAAATGACCTTTGTCCAAATGCTTGAGAATTTCTCTCGAATGACCACCGCCTCCAAAAGTCACATCTACATAGATGCCGTTGGGGTCAATAGCCAAGCCTTCAGTGCATTGGGCGAGCATCACTGGAATATGGTACACAGACTCAGTCATAGCTTCAGGAGAGATACTTTTCCATCAGGCTGGACAAGTCCGCCGGATCTTCGATGATATTATTCAGATAATTTTGTGGATTCCAGATTTCAATCCTGCTTCCCATCCCTACGACTACCACATCTTTCTCTAACCCAGCGTAGGTTTGGTAAAGCTTGGGGATCAAAAGTCTACCGGCATTATCCAGTTCCACTTCCACACTTGTGATGAAAAATGTCCTTTGAAGCATACGCTGCTCAGGATTGTTGATGGATAATGCTTTGATCTGGTTCTCCAATTTTTTGAACTCGACCATTGGATAAAGTGCAAGACATTTGTCTTCAGCCATGCGAAGCATTAGCGTAGTACCGTTAGCCTCCGGAATCGCCCCTTTAATCTTGGAGGGCAAGACCAGACGACCTTTCGGATCCAGCTTACATTCATATTGACTGTTGAACATTTCTTCTTAGCGCTTTAAGACGAGTTTGTAGTAAAGACAAAAGTAATAAAATGCTTTTCACATTCTACCACTTTCCCCCACTTTTTCCCACTTTAACTTAAAAGTAGCCAAAAGTTTGATCCAAGCCAATATTTATCAAAAAATTTATCAGATTTTTTTACTGGTATTCAGCGCTTTAAGGATGATTTCATGACGTTTAAAAAATCCTCAAAATGAGCAAAAATCGAACATTTTTGAACAGAATAAGTAATCAACACCCAAGATCTTGTCAGTTTTAGTAAAAAAAGTGGGGCATTTTCCCATAAAAATTCATGCCAATCAGATTTTTAAAGACTCCTTTAAGAAAAAATATATTTTTCCTTTAGGCAAAAAAAATAGACTCCACAAAAAAACCCGGTCAGTCAACCGGGCCTTTTTAGATTATCAACACACAATTTTATTTTTTGGAATCTTCCTTAGTTTTTTTGAATTCAGCTTCGATAGCCTTTCTAAACTCCTCCATTTTCTTGGCATTTTCTTTCTGCCATTCTTCCATTTTTCTTTGAAACTCCTCGATTTTGGGTTGTTGAGATTTCTCCCATTCTTTCATCTTGGCTTCAAACTCCTTGAGCTTTGGCTCTTGTTCCTTTTCCCAAGCTTTCATTTTTTCCTCCCAAGCTTTTACCCTCGGTTCATTTTCTTTTTCCCAAGCTTTCATTTGTTGCTCAAACTCCTTCATTCTTGGCTCCTGAGACTTTTGCCATTCCTCCATTTTCTTTTGCCATTCTTTGAGCTTAGGTTCAAACTCCTTCATTGATTCCTCTGCTTTTTTAGCCCAAAGCTCAGCCTTTGCTTCCCATTCTTTTACCCACTTTTCTCTCTCTTCTCCGGACATTTCTGAGGTATCAGACAAGTGCATTGGAGGCATCGGAGGCATATTAAACCCTTTCAAAGGCATGTTGGGCATAGGCGGCATGCTCTCCATGATTTCCATGTCGAATACCATAGGAGGCATCATCTCTTTAGGAAATTCAGGAACAGCCATTACCATAAAGTTTTCTGAGAATTCAGGGGCTACCATCATGTCAAGCTTAGGAGCTGGACTTAAGGAAGGTCCATTTTTGAATATCATGGATGTCTTCCCTTTCATAATAATAGTGTCCCCATTTGAAATCAAAGTATCCCCTTTAATTTGATACCGGAAACTATTAGATCCCTGGCCTTTCAGAATAAAAGTATTACCTTCTGACTCCCAAATCATAGGCTCTTCACCTTCGACTTTTATTACTTTTTTGGTTTCCTCCTTTTTACTGGTATCTGCCTTTGTCCAAGTAGGCTTAAGCTCACTTTTTGGGATGAAATCACCCAAATCCGGGTTTTCTAGATACACATTTGGTTCTTCTCTTTCTGTGTTTAGCGGAGAATCCTGCTGGGCACTTGCCATCAGTCCCGCACTTAATAATAGGGTTAGTAGCATGGGTAGTGAAATAATAGGGTTTTGTGGATAAATCTGGGCTGGAAATCCCATCATTCTTTTAATTCTATGAAGGGTTGGATTCCTTCTTTTACTGGCTGTCATAGCCAATTCCGGTGCGTTTTGTTGTTTAAAATTTAATACTTCGGCCAAACTATAAGCGAGTTCCTTGGGCTCCACCCCCGTCGACACTGCCAAATCATCGGCTGCATTTTCTCTCAGTTCTTTAACAGTCTGATTCATCCACCAGAAACATGGATGGTAAAAAAAGAATACCTCCATCATAGACTGCATCAAGTTGGTGAGGTAATCATACCTTTTGATATGGGCCAGTTCGTGTGCAATAATTGCCTCCAACTGGCTTGGACTAAGATGAAATATTAATCCAGCAGGTATCAGAATCATAGGCTTGAAAATCCCAAAGGTCAACGGAGAAAGGCTATTTTGGGTGATCCTTAAACTCACATTTCTATTGATCCCCAATCTTTTTCTCACTTTTTCAACAGCAGCAAGCAGGGTATAATCCTCAGTGTTAATACTAGTTTTTCTTAATCTCCTAATCTCCGAAAGACTGGTAAAAAGTCTCATCAAGAAGAGTATAGAACCAAAAAACCAAAAGTTGACGAATAAGGGAATTTGGGACTCTATCCATAAAATAGACGACTCGATCCAAGAAAGATTAGACTCTGCAATTCCTCCTGATAGTTGAAAAAAGATCAGTTCTGAGCTGGTAGTTAGCTTACTTCCAATTGCTGGGAGAACGGAAAACTCGTACCAAAGTGTAGCGAATGTAACTATCAAACTCATGCCTAAGGCAGCCACTGCAAATTTGTATTTGAATTCCGGGGATTTCTTGGAAAATAGCTTCAAGGCTATCCATAGAAAAGCGCTAATTAATATCAGCTGCCAGATGGAATGGACCAAGGTCCAGCCCAAGGCCTGCAGGAGATTTTCCGGAATCCAATCATTCAATAGATTCATGATTTTTTATTTTCAAGTTGGTCTAAAAAGTTTCGGATCTCATTCAATTCTTCTTGGGAAGGGTTTTCTTCTCCCAATGCCTGAATCACCAAGGATTTGCTCGAGCCCCCAAAAGCGGTGCTCATCAAATTTTTCAAAAGTGATTTTTGCGTTTCTTTTTGATTGGTCAAAGGACTATAGATATGAGTTCTACTTTGCTCATTTCGAGAAAGCATTCCTTTCGCATGCATGATCTGCATAATCTTTAAAGTGGTAGTATACCCAGTATCTTTGGTCTCCGCCAACTTTTCATGTACCTGTCGTACACTTGCTTCTCCCATCTTCCAAAGGATAGATAAGATCTCCAATTCTGCTTCTGTTGGTTTATTCATGTGAGTCTATACGATTGTCTTCGTACAAAGTTTACGAAAAGTGTCGTATTATCAAAAAAAGTACGATAAGAATCGTATTAAAATCTGTTAAAAAATTTACCTTCAATACATTATTTTAGTCTAGACAAGGCCTTTTCACCTTTTCTCTCCAGACCAGCCCGAAAAAATTCACCCAATCCCGGCCAAGTTCCGGCTATTTTGGCCAGCAATCCTCTTCGTTCCGGAATACAAATCATCCGTTTTGGCTTTTTTATTAATTGGACGATAGCCTCGCGAACATCAACAGGAGTCAGTACTTTTTCCGGACCGCTGAAGCTCAAAACTGATTCTTTCGGATAATTTAGTTGCGTTTCCAGCATGGGGGTTCGGACTAAATCAGGACAGACAACTGAAACTTCGACACCATACTCTTCCAATTCTGCCGCCACAGCAAGTGAAAAACCTCGAATCGCAAATTTGGAAGCTGTATATAATGAAAGCCCTGCAACAGGTGCTATTCCTGCCAGAGAGGAAATATTGATAATATGCCCAAACTCCTGATTTTTCATTTCCCTCGCAATCAGAGTAGTGCCTAAGATGCTACCTTTTGTATTGATATCTAAGTGATAGCCAATGTCGCTGATTTTATAATTCAGCAAAAATCCAGGCTGGATTACACCTGCACAATTAATAAGGTGAGATATGGGAGTGAATCGTCCTTTCGCAAGATCAATAGCTTTGTTCCAAGTGTCTTCTTGAGTGATATCTGCTGCGATCAAACTGATTTGTTCATTTTCCTGAAAAGACTCTTTCAAAGTTTTTTCATCGGTATCAATCAAAATCAGATTAGTGGAAAGCTTGGCAAAATAACTCGCCAGCTCCAAACCGATACCACTTGCAGCACCGGTAATTATCAGTAAGGTAGGGTTCATTGTTGGGGTGATCAGGCTTTTAAGATAATCAATTTTTTGAATCGTGAACTTTCATTAAGACTAGTTAGTTGTATAGACATTCAATTTTAGAACTAAACCAATTATTCTTTATGAGTACTAAGCAAGCACTTTTACAACCTGTAGAGGTTGGAGGCATGAAACTTTCCAATAGAGTTTGGATGGCTCCAATGACCAGAAGTAGAGCTAACAATGAGGAGAATGCTCCTTTTGATATTCATGTAAAATACTACGAACAAAGAGCTTCCTCTGGATTAATTATCACTGAAGGTTCCCAAATCTCTAAAAAAGCGGTGGGATATGTTAATACCCCGGGTATTCACTCCAAAGCGCAAGTGGAAGGTTGGAAAAAAGTAACCGAGGCAGTTCATGCCAAAGGAGGTCATATTTTCATCCAGTTATGGCACGTAGGAAGAATTTCTCACCCTGATTTTCATAATGGGGAATTACCACATGCCCCATCTGCGATCAACCCTAACTCCAAGTCTTATACTCCAGAGGGATTCAAGGAGACTGTCACTCCAAAGGAAATGACTTTGGAAGATATCAAACAAACTATCCAAGATTTTAAAAATGGAGCAAAGAATGCCATGGAGGCAGGCTTTGATGGAGTAGAAATCCACTCTTCCAACGGCTATTTGCTTCACCAATTTTTCAACAACTCTTCCAACCAGCGAACTGATGAGTATGGTGGAAGCATAGAAAACAGGGCAAAAATTCTATTTGAGGTCATTGACGCCATTAAGGAAGTGATGCCTGAAAACAGAATTGGTGTAAGACTGAACCCTTCCTTGCATGGAGCTTTTGGAATGGAGGCAGATGAAGAGACAATTCCAACATTTGATTACATAGTCAATAGGCTAAACGATTACAACTTATCGTATCTACACCTATCAGAGCCTTTCACCGATGTATCAGAGATCTCTTATTTGGAGTCAAACATCGCAAAGCGATACAGACCGATATATAAGGGTACTTTGGTGATCAATAATAATTTTGATCAAGAAAGTGGAAATAAAGTGATTGAGGAAGGATTAGCCGATGCTGTGGCATTTGGTAAACCATTTATTTCTAATCCTGACTTGCCTGAGAGATTTGCGGAAGGTGCGCCTTTGCAGGACTGGGATCAGGACACATTTTACACTCCCGGAGAGAAAGGTTACACAGATTATCCAAGCTTGAAAGAGTCAAAAGTTGGTTAATTCACCTAGAGAGGCCGGTTTATCCGGCCTTTCGCTTTATATTTAAATATGTGTTTGGTAGCATTCTCCTGGCAAAATCATAGCGAATATCCCTTGGTAATCTCAGCCAATCGGGATGAGTTTTTTGAAAGACCCACAGCCCCTTTGCAACTCTGGGAAAGTGACTTTATTGCTGGAAAAGATCTGAGAGGTGGAGGTACGTGGATGGGGTTTCATTTAAACGGCCGTTGGTCTTTTTTGACGAATTATCGGGATTTCAGGAAAATGGGCTATGGGGAAATTTCAAGAGGAAAACTGGTACAAGATTTCCTGGAAGACAGCATTTCTCCCAAAGATTATTTGAAAGAAATCGAAAAGGAAAAAAATCGTTATGAGGGATTCAATCTCTTGGTTTCGGACGGAAAAGAGCTTTTCTACTTTAGTAATTTTGGGAATGGAATCCAAGAAGTCGAACCCGGAATTCATGGATTGAGTAATGGCTTGCTCAATGACCCTTGGCCCAAAACTGAGTTGGCAAAAAAGCAACTGAAGGAAACCCTCGAACAGGATCCAAGCAACAGCAAGCTCCTTCAAATCCTAAAGTCCAAGCAAACTTATGCTTTGGAGAAATTACCTGATACAGGAGCTCCCAAAGACTTAGAAATTGCTTTGTCAGCACAACTTATCAGAGCTAACGGCAATTACGGAACTCGCTCTGCAAGTTCGGTTTTATGGAACAAAAACAACCTTATTTCCATTCAAGAAAGGACTTTCGATTGGGACGAGAGTAAATTCAAGGATGCTTCAGCACAAATTCAGACCTATTAAAGTATATGAATAAAATTTTTGATGTAATTATAGTTGGGGGAGGCCCCATTGGATTAGCCTGTGGGGTGGAAGCCCAGAAGCATGACTTAGACTATTTGATTTTGGAAAAAGGAGCTCTGACGAACTCCATTTATAATTATCCGATCAATATGCGCTTTTTTTCTACTTCCGACCGATTGGAAATGGCAGGTATCCCTTTTATGTCGGTAGAAAATAAGCCTACCCGAACTGAAGCCTTGGAATATTACAGGAGGATATTTTTTCACTTCAAACTCAATGTCAATTTGTATGAGGGGGTAGAAAAATTGGAAAGACCTGGAGACCATTTCCAGATCACTACTTCCAAGGGAATTTACCAAACCCGGAAAATCGTATTGGCCACAGGTTTTTATGATTTGCCAAATCTGATGAATGTTCCCGGTGAGGAATTGCCCAAAGTGATGCACTATTATAAGGAGCCATGGCCTTTCATAGGACAGAAAATACTGGTGGTTGGAGGAGCTAACTCAGCAGTCGATGCCGCTTTGGAAACTTGGAGAAAAGGTGCTGAAGTAAGTATGGTTTTACTTGGTGATGAAGTAGATGACAATGTGAAATATTGGGTGCGCCCAGATATCATGAACCGGATAAAAGAGGGAAGTATTCGTGCATTTACCCGGTCCAAGGTGAAGGAGATCAAAGAAAAAGAAGTCACCATCTCAACTCCTGAGGGAGACGTCACGATTGCCAATGACTTTGTATTGGCGATGACAGGCTATAAACCTAATTTTGCCCTCTTGGATCAGTTAGGAGTGGAATTATCACTGGACGATAAGCGCCAACCCTGCTATGACCAAGCCAATCAAGAGTCAAATGTATCGGGCGTATATTTGGCCGGAGTAGTCTGCGGCGGATTGAATACACGGGAGTTTTTCATCGAAAATTCCATTGTACATGCTGAATCGATTATGGCAGATATCGCGAAAAAATTAAATTGATTTATTCAATTTTCAGAGTGCCCCAGAATACAGTAAACTTTTCTGATTCTTCTCCTGGAATTGGTTTTTTCATCCAGTGGATTTTATCCCCAATAATTTGAAAGCTTTCGTAATGCATTTCTGGAAAATCAACAGAAAATATTTGACCTTTCATATCCATAAACACTGTTTTTCGCCTTGTCTCCTCGATGATTTGAGCGAACGAATCCTTGGTAATCTCCTTATTTTTATATCTGGTATAATTGTCTTTATCTGTAGGCTTGGTACTGTAGCTTAACAAAAACCCTCCTTCTACCTTTTCCAAAGCCTGAATTCTGGCAGGAAATGGCTCGTTCACTTGATCGGTGATCTGAGCCATTTGAATAGAACCTGGCTCCCAGCCTTCATTTTCTTCGAAACCTGGCAGCTCAATTCGTTTAGCGGATTGAAATTTCGGATTTCCATCATTCCATAAATAGGTATAAAGAATAGGTTCATTTTGAAAAATTACAAAAAGCTTATTTGCAGATTCATCTACAACGAAGTTTGGTCTAAAATCTTCGAAAGGATAAATTTTCCCATTCAGAAATTTGGAACTCTCTGGGAATTGTAAAATAAAACGATGTGCTCCGGTTTCTAGATTTGTTAAGACCAGATTATTTCGATTCTGAAGATAAGCTGGATTATATTCTCGCTCAGCTTCTAATTTATCTAAGGAATATAGAATGAAATTTTCTCCTTCGATATTGACCAAATCGGTGTTTCGAAAAAGATTAAACGGGCCTCCAAAACTCCATTGATTGGCGACTGGACTTGCTCCATTGATCAATTCTCCATCTTTTGTAAAAACTCTTAAACCCTGATTAATATCAATTAAAACAAGTTCACCTGAATTTGTAAGATTTAGATTCTTTGTAGCCATCGAAAAGGCTCCCGGTACATCTCCTGTTTTAGTCCACTTATATTCCAGCTTTCCACTTTCCCGATCAAAAACATAAATAGTGGACGCCGGTGCATCACGGAAGATCAAATGCTTCTGATCTCCATCCTGAAATATAAAGGTGCTAGCTAAGATGTCTTTGACAACAGTAGAGTCTTCTGCAACCAAAGAAATAGCTTTCCCATTTATGCTTTGGTTTTCTTTATTGCTTGTTGGTGAACAGCAAAAAATCAAAAAAAGAACTGGAATAAACAGTAGAGATTTCATTATACAATTAAAATTAAAGTGCTAGTATAAAGAGAATCAACTAAAAATCAAGACATGCTTGATAGAAAACCAGAACTAATTACAAATTGCCTACCTTTGTGGAATCTATGAAAAAGAAGCCATTCAACGTTGTCTATGAGGACAACCACCTTTTGATTGTAAATAAAGCTGCGGGAGTTTTAGTGCAAGGAGATAAGACAGGTGACAAAACCCTGACTGATTACTGCAAGGATTATATTGCAGAAAAATACAATAAGCCCGGAGCAGTTTTTTTACATCCCATCCATCGCTTGGACAGACCGGTAAGTGGATTGGTGGCTTTTGCCCGAACCAGCAAAGGTTTGGAACGTATGATGGAGCTTTTTAGAAAAAGAGATATTCATAAAGTCTATTGGGCAATCGTCAAAAAGCGACCAAGAGAAGAGATGGGTAAGCTCACCCATTGGCTTACTAAGGACGAGCAAAAAAATGTGGTCACTGCGCATGAGCGTGAAGTTCCAGGGTCCCAAAAAGCTGAACTGAATTATAAAACTTTAGGCAAACTGAATGATCACTGGCTGATAGAAGTGAGGCCTATCTCAGGGCGTCCTCATCAGATACGTGTTCAATTAGCTTCTTTGGGTTGCCCGATCCGTGGAGATTTGAAGTATGGATTTGCGAAGCCCAACCCTGATGCCAGCATCAACCTTCATGCTTTCAATTTAGTCTTTGTTCACCCAATCAAAAAAGAGAAGCTATACCTCAGAGCCGCTTTACCGGAAAATGAATTCTGGGAGCAGTTTTATGAGTTTGAAGAAGTTAAAGCTAAAGATCAGCATCTGGACAATACGTTCTCTGGTTGATTAATTGGTTAGCAACGATGATGTTTTTTAAGCTCCCGCGAAGAGGCAAAGTTGCAAAGGGATTGAGAGAAAGAAAATTCCATTCCTATTGAATGGAAAAAAGGCGATAAACCTTTTTCTACCCAGCTTAAATCCCTACGGGATTGAGGTTGAATAAAATACTCTTCCACTCTTGGCCACTTTGCGGGAGATTTATTTCGCCGAAGGCGTATTTCCATTAAATCTTCAATAAAATCCCCCTTGCCCCCTTTGTTAAAGTTTAAGTCCTTAAATGGGTTTACGTTTCCAAAGGGGGATTTGACCCGTATCTTGCCGCAGGCATATCTTGAAATATCTTTTTATCTCCCGAGAAGAGGAAAAGATGTAAAGAGATAAAGAGAAAAAAAGTTCCATTCCTACGGAATGAAAAGAAGAAGATAAGCCTTTTACTACCGAGCTCAAATCCCTTCGGGATTGAGGTTGAATAAAATACTCTTCGTCTCTTTGCTACTTTGCGGGAGAGCTATTTCGCCGAAGGCGTATTTCTATTGTATTTCCACTGTATTTCGATCCCTATCTTCCGCAGGCATATCTTGAAATATCCTTTTTTCTCCCGCGAAGTGGCAAAGTTGCAAAGGGATAAAGAAGAGGAAAGTATCATTCCTACGGAATGAAAGAAAGGCGATAAACCTTTTTCTACCTAGCTTAAATCCCTACGGGATTGAGGTTGAATAAAATACTCTTCCTCTCTTTGCTACTTTGCGGGAGAGGTATTTCGCCGAAGGCTTATTTGGAAAATACCTTTTTGAAAATATTTTTCTAACTTGAATACTATGAAAGCTTTGATAGGACTTCTTTTAATCTGTTTTCTGATGATTTCTTGTAAATCCGAGAAGAAAGAAAAGACAATCTATATTGTTCGTCACGCAGAAAAACAACTGGTTCAGGATCCGGATCCGGAATTAGCTCAGGTAGGGTATATCCGGGCTAAAAAGCTTGCTCAAATCCTGAAAGACCAGGAAATTAAACACATATTCAGTACTAATTATAAAAGAACTCAACTCACTGCACAGCCAACTGCTGAACAAGCCGGTGTAGAAATTCAATCCTATGAACCTTCCAACCATGATGAGTTGGTCGATAAACTCCATGAATTGGAGGGAAATGTACTGGTTGTAGGACATAGTAACACCGTCAGTCGTTTGGCCAATTACTTTATCGGTGAAGGAGAAAAATTCAATGACCTTACCGAAGATGAATATAATTTCATCTATGAAGTCAAACTTAGCAAAGATGGTTCGGCGGTATTAAGGAAGCTCTACAAGGATTATTAAACCACCACCAATTCAATCCCCTTTTCCTCCAGCTTTTCACGGTAGATTTCGGGTATACCGGAATCAGTAATTATTACATCTATATCCTCCAATTCGCAGATTTTTCCAAAGCCTTTTCTGCCAAACTTCCGGCTGTCTGCCAAAATTATTGTTTTCTGAACAGACTGGATCATCTGAGCATTTAAATGAGCCTCCATCATATTGGAGGTCGTCAAGCCATGTTCCAAACTAATGCCATCCACACTCAAAAAAAGTTTGCTGCAAGCAAAACTCTGAAGCATTTCTTCTGCATAATGTCCCACTACAGAGCTACTACTTTTTCTGACAACCCCACCTAGCTGAACTAACTCTACATCCTGCATGTCCATCAGGGCTAAAGTCACATTCATCGCTGCAGTAAGAACAGTCAAGGGTTTATTTCTGGGAATAGCCTGGGCTAAAGCGACCACCGTGGTGCCAGAGCCAATGATGATTGCTTCCTGATCCTCAATGTAGGCTAAGGCCTTCTCAGCAATCTTGGACTTCTCCTCCACCTGCTCCAACTTTTTTACCTGAACAGAGCGGTCAGAAACATAAGGAGAAACCGAAGTTGCACTGCCATGGGATCGATACAATAGCCCCTTATCCTCCAAGACTTTTAGATCCTTTCGGACAGTTACCATAGTGACATCCATAGCCTTCGCTAGATCTGACACTGTCACAAATCCAGCCTTGTCTAATTCCTCCAAAATAAAACGATGTCGCTCTGCCTGTGTCATATCCAATGAATTTTGACTAAATTAAGTAAAAGAAAGCAAAATGGAGTAAAAATCTATTTTTTACTTTCTTTTAGTTTCTTTTTATTTCTTTTTGAGTTATTTTTACTGACAAATGAATAGAGAAGAAAACATTAAGCAAATTTCTGATACTTCCAGAATTTGGGATATTGCTGTGATTGGAGGAGGGTCATCCGGTTTGGGAGTGGCATTAGACGCCATATCCAGAGGTTTGACCGTGGTATTGTTGGAAAAAGCTGATTTTGCAAAAGGAACCTCTAGTAGAAGCACCAAACTGGTGCATGGAGGAGTTCGCTACTTAGCCCAAGGCGATATAGGCTTGGTGTTGGAAGCCCTGAAGGAAAGGGGTAAACTTTTGCAAAACGCACCTCACCTGACAGAAAACCAGCCTTTTATTATTCCCATCTACACTTGGTTTGACAGAGTTCAATACAGCGTGGGTTTAAAGATCTACGACTGGATGGCAGGTTCACTAAGATTGGGTAAGAGTAAATTCATATCAAAGGAAGAAACCATCAGACGCCTACCTGCAGTCAAACAAAAAGGACTGAAAGGAGGAGTGGTTTACCACGATGGACAGTTTGATGATGCCAGACTAGCCTTGGCCATAGCGCAAACTGCAGATGATGCCGGAGCCTGCATTCTCAATTATGCATCCGTCAAAGATCTGATCAAAAATGAAAATGGAAAAATTACGGGTTTGAAAGTCAAGGATGAATTGGACGGTACCAATTACACCCTTCAGGCTAAAATGGTGGTCAATGCCACGGGAGTTTTTGCTGACAAAATTCTACAAATGGACCAGCCAGGATCCCCTAAAATGATCCAACCTAGTCAGGGCATTCACTTGGTTATGGATATGGATTTTCTGGGCGGAAAGGACGCACTGATGATCCCCAAAACCAAAGATGGAAGAGTACTTTTTGCAGTTCCATGGCATGGAAAACTGGTAGTAGGCACCACAGATACACTTCGTGAAAAAGCCAAACTAGAACCCGAAGCTTTGGAAAAGGAAATTGACTTTGTGTTAGAAACAGCAGCGGGCTATCTGACTAAAGCCCCAAGTAGAAAAGACGTAAAAGCTGTTTTCGCAGGATTGCGACCATTAGCAAGACCTAAAGAAGGCAGTACCAAAACCAAGGAAATATCAAGAAGCCATAAGGTGATCGTTTCAGAAAGTAAGCTCGTGACACTCACGGGTGGAAAATGGACTACCTACCGGAAAATGGGAGAAGATACAGTCGAACATTTTCCTGAAATCTCAGGTGAATTATTAGTGCCGAGCCAATCCTTTGAAATGAAACTTCATGGCTATACCGAACGCGTGCCGGAAGGTCACTGGTCAGTGTATGGCTCAGATGCCAAAGAAATAAAAGGGCTGGCAAAAAGCGATCCCGCGCTTTCTGAAAAAATCCATACTGATTTTCCAAACCTGATGGCTGAGGTTCTTTGGGCTGTCAAAAATGAAATGGCAGTCAGAGTAGAAGATGTTTTATCCAGAAGAATTCGAATGCTCATTTTGGATGCTCAGGCCGCCTTGGACTCTGCTGAGAAAGTAGCTCGACTCATGGCCAAAGAGCTTCAAAAAGATGAAAATTGGATACAGGAAGAGTTAATTGCATTTAAGAAAGTCGCCGAAAAGTATTTAATTAAAGCTTAGAATTTTTCTTTTTAACATAAATCCAGACAATGACCCAAAACAAACCCTACATCATGGCCCTTGATCAGGGAACCACCAGTTCCCGAGCGATCATTTTTGACAAAAAAGGGCAAATCGTTTCTGTTGCACAAAAGGAATTCAAACAACATTTCCCCAAACAAGGCTGGGTAGAACATGATCCTGAAGAAATATGGAAATCACAGTCCTCTGTGATGATTGAATCTGTGGTCAACAAAAGCATTGGCATCGACCAAGTAGCAGCCATAGGCATTACCAATCAGCGTGAAACCACCATCGTTTGGGATAGAAAAACAGGAAAAGCGCTTTACAATGCTATTGTTTGGCAAGACAGAAGAACTTCCGCCTATTGCAATGAATTGAAAGATCAGGGTCATTCAGAAATGATTGTTTCCAAAACAGGATTAATCATTGATTCTTATTTTTCAGCCACCAAAATTCGTTGGATTTTAGAGAATGTAGAGGGAGCAAGAGAAAAAGCTGAAGCTGGAGAACTAGCCTTCGGAACCGTAGATTCTTGGATTATTTGGAAACTCACCAAAGGGAATTGTCATATTACAGACATCACCAATGCCAGCCGGACCATGTTGTATAATATCCATGAGCAAAACTGGGATGATGAATTACTGGAACTATTTAACATTCCCAAGTCCATGCTTCCTGAGGTAAAATCCTGCTCTGAGGTGTATTGCGAAACAGCAGGTGATGTTTTGAGCAGTAAAATCCCCATCGCGGGCATTGCAGGAGATCAGCAGGCCGCACTTTTCGGGCAACTTTGCACAGAGCCGGGAATGGCGAAAACCACTTATGGCACCGGCTGCTTCTTAGTCATGAATACTGGTAAGGAGGCTGTGAGCTCAAAAAACAAATTGCTAACCACAGTAGCGTGGAAAATCGGAGATGAAATCAATTATGCACTGGAAGGATCCGTGTTTATAGGAGGTGCAGCAATTCAATGGTTAAGAGATGGGATAGAGCTTTTTGGAAACGCTAAAGAAACTGAAAAGCTTGCCCTAAGTTTAGAGGATAATGACGGCGTTTATTTTGTACCAGCTTTGGCCGGTTTGGGAGCGCCTCACTGGGATCAAAATGCCAGAGGAGCTTTCTTCGGGATTACGCGGGGAACAACAATTGCGCATTTTACCAGAGCTGCCTTGGAAGCCATCGCTTATCAGGTATATGATGTGCTGAAAGCAATGGAAAAGGATGCCGGAGAAAAGACCAAAGAACTCCGGGTAGACGGAGGAGCAACTGCCAATAATTTTTTGATGCAGTTTCAATCGGATCTTTTGGAGTGCGAAATCAAAAGACCGGAAATCATCGAAACAACAGCTATTGGAGCAGCATTTTTGGCCGGATTAGCGATCGGATTCTGGAAAGACCGAAAAGAAATTCAGGAACTTTGGAAAACAGATAAAAGCTTTCAGCCCGATATGGAAAAAGAAAAACGGGAAAAATTTCTACATTTTTGGCACAAAGCGGTCGAAAGATCAAAAAACTGGGTAGAATAGCATATGAATCCATACGTTGCAGAAATTATAGGCACAGGCCTCTTGCTTTTATTAGGCTCTGGAGTAGTTGCCAATGTGGTTTTACCACAAACCAAAGGACATAACTCAGGCTGGCTGGTCATTACCACGGCTTGGGCTCTGGCAGTATTTACGGGAGTGGTGGTTGCGGGACCATATAGTGGAGCACATCTCAATCCGGCGGTCACTGTCGGTCTAGCTTTAGCTGGAAAATTTGATTGGGCTATGGCTCCAGGATATATTGGCTCTCAGGTATTAGGCGCAGGATTAGGTGCATTCTTTTCATGGCTCATGCATGTCGACCACTTCAAAGTGACCAAAGATCCGGGAGAAATTGCGGCCCCATTTGGAACCAGCCCTGCTATTCGAAATTTGAAAAACAACTTTATTTCGGAAGTTATAGGAACCTTCGTGCTAATTTTTGTCATCCTCTACATTACAGGAGCAAAAATCGAAGACGCTGATCAAACTCCGATTGGATTAGGTTCTGTAGGAGCGCTCCCTGTGGCATTTCTAGTATGGGTGATTGGCATGTCTTTAGGAGGAACAACAGGCTATGCAATCAACCCTGCCCGGGATTTAGGTCCTAGAATAGTACATCAGCTATTACCAATCCATGGAAAAGGCAGCTCTGATTGGAGCTATGCCTGGGTTCCAATCTTAGGTCCTATTGCCGGAGCAGCATTGGCAGCCGGGCTTTATTTTTTGGTTGGAAGCTAAATTGTTTACGATTTGAGAGTTCAGATTTACGGTCGTTTAGTATGATGATTTCGGAAAATGGAGCTTTTGACCGAAGACTAACTGAACGGTGAACTCTTGAACTCTGACCAAATGAACAGCCAAACTTCAGATATTCAAGATTACTTCTTATTCATCTCCATATAATCCACCGTCAAATAGCTAAGCGTTCTGACTCCCAAAAGAAATCCGCTTTCATCTATAAAAAAGTCCGGTGTATGATGAGAAGGCGTAATCAAAGGATCTCCGCCTTTTTTCATACCTCCCAAAAAGAAAAAGAAACCAGGCTTCTCTCTTTGAAAAAAGCTGAAATCTTCAGCTCCTGTTACCGGAGGCATTGCAATCACATTCCCTTTACCTGCTGCTGATTCTACTGAGGGCAGCACTTTCGCAGTCAACTCAGGTGGATTCACGGTTGAAGGATAAAGCTTACCAATATTTACATCGGCTTTAGCCCCTGCACTTTCTGCAATATTGGTGATGATTTCTGTAATTCTTCGATGAACCAAAGCTTGTTGTTCATCTCCGAAAGTTCGGATCGTACCAATCATTTCCACTTTTTCTGGGATGATATTATGACGGATTCCACCATGAATAGCGCCCACTGTAACTACAGCAGGATTTTCGGTAATATTTACATTTCTTGATAAAATGGTTTGCAAACCCATAATAGCCTGTGCTGAAGTTACAATAGGGTCAACACTAGACCAAGGTGATGCTCCATGCGCTTGGGTCCCCGTAATGGTCACATTCAAATTGTCAACAGCAGCCATAAATGGACCGGATCGGTATCCAATTTTACCTGCCTCAATTTGAGCCCAAATATGCAATCCAAAAATGGCGTCTACATCTTCCATCACTCCCTCTTTTACCATGAGTTCGGCACCTGCAATATCCGCATCATAAACTCCTTCTTCCGCAGGCTGAAAAATAAACTTTACAGACCCTTTTAATTGATCTTTCATACTTGCCATCACTTCAGCTACTCCCATCAAAATCGCCATATGGGAATCATGCCCACAGGCATGCATTACACCTGTTTCCTGTCCATTGTAAGTAGCTGTATTCACCGATTTGAATAGCAAGTCATTTCTCTCGGTCACTGGAAGTGCATCCATATCTGCTCTTAAAGCTACCATAGGACCCGGCTTCCCTCCTTTAAGAACACCCACCACGCCAGTTACTGCCACATTCTCTGTGACCTCCATTCCCAAAGATCGAAGATGTTCGGCAATGACTTTGGCTGTTCGGAATTCCTGATTTCCCAATTCCGGATATTTATGAAAATCCCTTCTCCACTCGATTACTTTTGACTCTATGGAAGTCGCTTTTTTATCAATGGCAGGCTTCAAGTTCGATTGTGAAAAAGCGGTAGTGGAAAGCAATAAGAAGGGAAGTATTAATCGTTTCATGTGTCTATAGTTTGATTTTAAAGGTCACATGAAATGCACAGGATAATAATTCCTCCAGCATGAGATTTATTCTCATGGGCATTTCATGTGTAATTAATTTTCAATGGATTTTAAATATACAAAATCCAGTATCACCTGAAGGAAAAATAAAAGACCCAAGCCTTATTAAAACCTGGGTTCTTTTAAATGTTATATATATCCGGTTCTTCCAGTAAGATGGAAATACGGCTTATTCTCAGCAAAAAAGATCAGAATCCGAAGCTTCGGTCTTCGGTCTCCTGTGCTGAGCGAAGTCGAAGTATCCAATCGGTCAAGCAAAGAAAATATAGCAACTGAGAAGACTGCGGAAAATCAGAAAAAATATTCACACTACTTATTCATATAGTCCACTACGAAATAACTCATCACCCTCAAACCTAAAATAAATCCGCTCTCGTCTATGTAAAAATCAGGTGTATGATGAGAAGGTGTTTTGGTAGGATCTCCTCCTTTTTTCATTCCTCCCAAACCGATAAATAGCCCTGGTTTTTCCCTCTGGTAAAAGCTGAAATCCTCAGCCCCGGTTACAGGTGGATTAACCCTCACATTCTCTTTCCCTGCAGCAGCTTCTAAAGTAGCCACCATTTTGCTGGTGAGATTAGGGTCATTCACAGTGGATGGATATAGTTTTTGAATATTTACTTCTGCTCTGGCACCGGCACTTTCGGCAATATTGGTAGCAATCTCAGTAATTCTTTTATGAACTAGCGCCTGCTGCTCTTCTCCAAAAGTTCGTATGGTTCCAATCATCTCCACTTTTTCAGGAATGATATTATGTCGAATGCCTCCATGAATAGCGCCTACTGTTACCACAGCCGGATTTTCTGTGATATTGACGCTTCTGGAAAGAATGGTCTGCAAACCTGTCACAATCTGGGAGGAAGTCACAATAGGATCCACTCCTGACCAAGGAGAAGCACCATGGGCTTGGGTACCGTGAACGATGATCTCCAAATTATCAACCGCAGCTTGTGCAGGTCCTGATCTATAGCCTATTTTACCCACTTCAGTTTGGGCTGAAATATGCAGACCGAAAACAGCATCCACATCTTTCATCACTCCTTGCTCTACCATTTGTTTTGCACCCCAGGTAGACACTCCTGGCTCATATATTCCCTCTTCAGCAGGTTGGAAAATAAATTTTACATTACCCTGTAATTGGTCTTTCATACCTGCCAGGATTTCTGCAACGCCCATTAAAATAGCGACGTGGGTATCATGCCCGCATGCATGCATCACACCAGTTTCCTGACCATTGTAAATAGCCGTTTTTGTGGATTTAAAAGGTAGGTCAACTCGCTCGGTTACCGGTAAGGCATCCATATCAGCACGAAGTGCAACAGTAGGTCCTGGCTTCCCTCCTTTCAAATATCCTACTACTCCAGTCACGGCCACTCCTTCAGTTACTTCTATTCCTAAAGACCTCAGATGATCAGCAATTTTTTTAGCAGTTCTAACCTCTTGATTCCCGAGTTCGGGATTTTGGTGAATATCTCTTCTCCATTCAATAACCTTGGACTCAATTTCGGCAGCTTTTTTATCTATAGCAGGCCGAAGTTTTGTTTGGCCAAAAGCCATCCCGCTTAGCAGAACAAAGGGAATTATCAGTTTTTTCATAATATGATTGGGGTTTGTAAAAGAAAAGCAAGTTAGATATTTCTGATTTTTATAAAGAAACAGCAGGAAAAAATACCTTACTACCGAACCAATTCCATCCAATCTGCTTTTTATTAAAAAGCTTTTCTATGGAATTAAAAAATAAAACCGCCATTGTCACCGGTGTCAGCAAGGGCATCGGTCTTGAACTTGTTAAATTATTATTGGAAAAAGGAGTGACTGTAGCAGGTTGGAGTAGAAATCAGCCTAAACTCGAGCATCCAAACTTTCACTTTTTCACATGCGACGTTTCTCAGGAAGAAAGTGTTGAAAAGGCTTTTCAGGCTACTACTCAAAAATTAGGGACTGACATTCGCATTTTGGTCAACAATGCCGGCTTTGGTATAGCTGGAGCAACTGAGTCTTTTTCTTCAGAAGATTGGAAAGCAATGTTTGATACCAACGTCCACGGTATTTTCTATACTACCAAGAGAGTAATCCCTGGCATGAAAGTGGCAGATGAAGGGCATATTCTGAATGTAGCTTCTATTGCAGGACTGAATGGTGTAAATCAATTTGCCGGATATGTGGGCACCAAACACGCCGTAAGAGGAATTTCACATTCCTTGTACATGGAGTTACGTGACTTTGGCATCAAAGTATCAACCATCTACCCTGGTTCCATTCAAACCAATTTCTTTGATGACATTCCAGGCATGCAAGCCCACGAAAATATGATGCGCCCTATAGATGTGGCGACTACCATTGTTCAGACTTTGGAAACGCATCCAAATTACTTTGTAGTGGATGTGGAATGTAGACCTTTGAGACCTAAGGGTAAGAAGTAAGTCTGAAATCTAAAATCAGAAGTCTGAAAAGACTTGACTAAAGGCAGCTATCAAAAACTGAGTACTTAAATACTTGCCTTTCCACAGGCAATAACTATTTTTGTCCTAGACCTTCTCAACCGGGTTTTTGCCCATGCCATGCGGGTGAACTCCCGGTTGGTCTCTTTTATAGCCTATGTCCTTAGAAGTCTCTCACTTATGTAAGAATTACGGTTCTCAAAAGGCCTTGGATCAGGTAACTTTTTCTGCTTCGCCTGGGAGAATTCTTGGATTTCTTGGACCAAATGGCGCTGGCAAATCCACTACCATGAAAATTATTACTGGATATTTAGCCGCAGAAAGCGGTAATGTTCAGGTCATGGGAAAAGATGCCTTGACTAATCCTAAAGAAGTGAGCCCTCTGATTGGTTATTTGCCCGAAAAAAACCCGCTCTACCAGGATATGTATGTAAAAGAGTTTTTATCCTTTGCTGGCGGACTTTATGGTCTTTCTGGTTCACAACTCAAAAGCCGGCTAGCAGAAATGCTGGATAAAACAGGTTTGATTCCAGAACAACACAAAAAAATCTCCCAGCTTTCAAAAGGTTATCAACAAAGGGTAGGATTAGCCAAAGCCTTAATTCATGATCCTCAGGTAGTGATCTTGGATGAACCTACCACCGGGCTGGACCCCAACCAACTTGTAGAAATTCGCAAGTTGATTCAGGAGGTTGCAAGAGAAAAAACATTGATTCTCTCCACCCATATCATGCAGGAAGTGGAAGCTATCTGCCAAGATGTGGTCATCATCAATAAGGGAAAAATATTGGCCGCGGACTCCTTGCAAAATTTACAGTCTGGAAATCAACAAAGCACCTTATCCTTGGAAACTGAGGAAGAGCTTCAGCTTGATTGGTTTTCAACTATTGGAAAAGTCACTTTTGGAAGGAAAGGTCCGAATGAAATTCAAATTCAGGTATCAGATCCCAACGCTGGAAGAAAAGCTATCTTGGGAGTTGTCTCAGAGCGAAATCTTAACTTGGTTAACCTGAGCCAAAGCAAGAAAAATTTAGAAGAACTATTCCGGGAAATCACAAGATGAAAAGCCTATTCATTAAGGAAATCAATGCTTTTTTCGGTAGTCTCCTTGGCTATTTGATTCTAGCCTTGTTTCTTGTCGCCATAGGCTTGATCGTTTGGGTTTTCCCCGAAACCAGCGTCTTGGAATATGGCTATGCCGATTTGGAGCCCTTATTTACTTACACTCCTTACGTGTTTACTTTTTTGATCCCAGCGCTTTCCATGCGTGCCATTGCTGAGGAAAAAAGAAACCAAACGTGGGAGCTATTAAGAACTGCGCCACTTTCACTGACTCAAATTATTATAGCCAAATATTTAGCATTGCTTTGCCTAATTATTTTGGCCGTACTGCCTACCCTGCTCTATTATATCAGTATTGTTCAGCTAGGCGATCCGATTGGTAATTTGGATCAAGCCGGCTTTTTTGGAAGCTGGATTGGGTTATTGATGATCGGTGCCGTCTTTGGTGCTGTGGGAATTTTCGCTTCCGCACTAACCTCTCAACAGGTGGTCGCATTTGTATTGGGAGTTTTTCTTTGCTTTCTGATCTACTTTGGCTTCACGGCAATTGCTGATTTGCAGCTGGGAGCTATTTCTTATTGGATAGAAGAGATCAGCCTCAGTTATCATTATGTCAATCTGAGCCGTGGAGTGATTGACTCCTCTGATCTCTTCTTTTTGGCAGGGATGATTTGGCTGTTTTTGGGAGCCTCCATTTTAGTATTGAAAAATAAATGAGTCGGTATTTCGGACATATCACCAAATCTTGGGGAATCCTGCTTGGAGGACTACTGCTTTTGGTTGCAACAAGCCAGCTGCTTCGTTTCAGACTTGATTTGACGGATGATAAACGGTACTCACTTCACCCGGCCACGGAGGAAGTTTTGGCGCAGCTAGAAACCCCTCTTCATGTGGAGATATTACTGGTCGGAGATCAGCTTCCGGGTGGAATGAGGAGGCTTCAAAAATCTATCGAAGAAACTGTAAGAACCTTTAATGCATACAGCAGCGAAAAAATAACTTTTTCCTATTTCGACCCATTGAGTTTGCCGGCAGAGGAGCAGCAGGAGTTTGTGGTTCAATTGGCAGATTACGGAATCAACCCGACCAACTTGATGGTTAATCAAAATGCAGGGCAGAAAAGTCAATTGATTTTCCCCGGAATTCTAGTCTACAATGAAGAATTTGAAACCGGTGCTTTGGTATTGAAAGGCGAAGAGGGAATGAGTCAGGAACAAATCCTGAATCAATCCATCGAAAATCTTGAATTTGAATTAAGCAATGCTATCAGAAAACTAAGTCAGCCTAGCTCTGCAGCCATCGCTATGCTCATCGGCCATGGAGAAATGGCGGAAGATGATGGATATGGTCTGGTAGAAGCTTTAGATGGTGATTTTGAGATTTTCAAAGTACCCTTGGAACAAGCCCGAACAGTAGAGGACCTCATCAATTTTCAAATCATTTTCATTCAAGGTCCGCGAGAATCCTACACAGAAAGAGAAGTTTATCTGCTGGACCAATATGTGATGCGGGGTGGTAATCTGGTCATTTTGAGCGATGGGGTTGCTGTAGATATCAACCAGGCAGGAGGGGAAGGAACATTAGCAATGCCTTTTGAAAACGGCTTGGAAAACCTCCTTTTCAAATATGGAGTCCGAATCAATAAAGATTTGATTCAAGATTTGAACTTTGGCTATTTCCCTGTTATGGGCGGGAATTTTGGGAATCAGGAACAATTAGTCCCTTTACCTTGGCCATTTTATATTCAGGCCAGCAGAATGCAGCAACATCCTATCACCAAAGGCTTAGATGTGGTGTACATGCGATTTGTTAGTAGTTTGGATACTGTATTGGCTCAGGGAATTCGCAAGACTCCTTTGCTGTTTAGCTCAGATTTCGCGAGAATTCTCCCGGCTCCAGCCAGAGTCGCTTTTCGGGATATGCAGGAAGAGCCTGACGTGGATCAATTTGCTACTCGAAACCTTCCTTTAGCCTACTTATTGGAAGGGGATTTCACCTCCTTGTTTAAAAATAGGTTTATTCCTGAAGAATTTGCCAAGGAGAATTTCAAAGAAAATGGATCAGGCAAAGTGGTGGTAATTGGAGATGGCGAGGTATTTCAAAGTCAAAAGGACCCAGTTTCGGGTGGAATGCTGACATTGGGAGACGATCCATTCAATCAACTGGTTTTTGCCAATAAATTATTCCTGAGGAATCTTTCTCAATATTTAATTAATCCAGAAGGGATTATTGCTTCCAGAAACAAAGCTTTCCAAATTCGACCATTGAATAAAGTAAAGGTGGCTCAGCAAAAAAGTTTTTGGCAGACCATCAATGTTTTGGTGCCCGTCCTGATATTGCTGATTGCGGGAGGATTGATCTCTACTTGGAGAGTTAGAAAGTTTTCTAAAAAAACTATCTAGCTTTAATTTCAAGAAATCAAGATAATATTTGTATATGAAAAGCGTTTACGGACTTTTCAATCCGATTTTATTTATAAATTTACTCCCATTCCAAAAGTAAAATACAACTAAGCCCTACGATATGAAATTTATTGTTTCCTCTTCTGCCCTTTTAAAGCAGCTTTCGGCGATCAATGGTGTAGTCACCACCAATCCGGTAGTTCCGATTTTGGAAAATTTTCTTTTTGAAATCAAAGACAGTTTATTGACGATCACTGCTTCGGACCTTCAAACGTCAATGATTACTGAAATCAACGTAGAAGCCAAAGAAGACGGAAATATCGCAGTACCTGCAAGGATTTTGATCGAAACGTTGAAAAACCTTCCGGAGCAGCCTGTAACTTTCAGCATAGATCATGACACTTATGCTGTGGAAATCAGCTCTGATAATGGACGCTATAGATTGGCTGGAGAGAATGCCACAGACTTTCCAAAAATCCCAACTGTCAATAATGCGACTACTGTGGATATGTCCACAGAGGTACTTTCCAGTGCTGTTTCCAATACCATTTTCGCGACCAGTTCTGATGAATTGAGACCTGCAATGACTGGTGTATATATCAACCTTAGCGATACCAATACTACTTTTGTAGCAACTGACGGTCACAGATTGATACGCTATAGAAGAGTGGACGTGGCTTCTTCCAGTCCTGCGAGCTTAATTATTCCAAGAAAAGCACTCAATCTTCTAAAATCCACTTTACCATCCGAAAATGTACCGGTAAGTGTGGAATTTAACCAATCGAACGCCTACTTCAAGTTCAACAATATTAAAATGATCTGCCGTCTGATTGATGAGAGATTCCCGGATTATGAAAACGTAATTCCTGCGGACAATCCAAACATCATGACCATCGATCGTCAGGACTTATTAAGCTCACTTCGTCGTATCGCGATTTATGCCAATAAGACCACACATCAGGTGAGATTGAAATTGACCGGATCCGAATTGATGATCTCTGCGGAGGATTTGGATTTCTCTAATGAGGCAAATGAGAGATTATCTTGCGAGCATGATGGAGAGGATATCGAAATCGGATTCAACGCCAAATTCTTGGTGGAAATGTTGAACAATCTTTCTTGCAAAGAAGTCAGCCTGAAGTTCTCCGCACCAAATAGAGC
The DNA here is from genome assembly GCF_019443765.1 of Algoriphagus sp. NBT04N3. Classification (NCBI taxonomy): domain Bacteria; kingdom Pseudomonadati; phylum Bacteroidota; class Cytophagia; order Cytophagales; family Cyclobacteriaceae; genus Algoriphagus; species Algoriphagus sp. NBT04N3. The sequence goes on along the minus strand of NZ_CP048415.1, from coordinate 4,577,180 downwards.
AGGTTTGATTTTGCCAGCTGAGCAGGACGAAAATGAAGATATCCTGATGCTCGTAATGCCTGTAATGCTCAACAATTACGTGTAATTAATCAACCAAACAACCCTATAGCTTAAAGCCCGGTTCTGCATTTGTGGAATCGGGCTTTTTTGTAACCCTCCAAGGGATTTTAAACCCTTGGAGGGTTCGTCAAAAGTTACTTTAGATCCTTGACTTGATTCTTTCAAAGATTTGAAACATCTTCCAAGATCATTTTTAATTAATAGAATATGTGGAGAAATTTAATCTTCATTTTGCTTTTTATCTTTTTCTCCTGTGCAAATAAGACTGATCAATTTTCATTTACTCCTATACAAGTAGATAAGTCGCTATTAGTCTCTGAAATAGGAAAAAGCTTGGAAATCATTGAGGTCAAAACGAAGTATCCAATTTCTGGTACCCCAACTATCCGCAAATCTGATCATTATTTTTATTTGTTTGAAGAAGGAATTGTATTTAGTCTTCATCAGATAGAAAAGAGTGGCGCGGTACGAAAAAGTATTGATTTTGGATTTGATGATAAATTGAATGCCAACGCAATTACCCAAATCATTACTCAAAATGATAGTATTGGAATAATCACCTATGGCCAGCAAATCACTTGGTTAAATGAAGAATTAGAAGAGACTGGAACAGAGAAACTACCTTTCAAGGCTAAAGTTCATTTCAGAAAAGATTCAAATACAATAGCGTACACAAATGGTATAGATGATGGAGAATGGGACATTGTAAGCTACGGTTTCAGTAGTTCCAAATCCTATTTACCCATTGATAAAAACCGGTACCGCTTTTACAACCAGACTTTCTCACCTTTTTCCAATTGGAATGGAAAAACACTATTCTCTCAGGCATTTAATGATACAATTTACATTTGGGATCAAGTCGATTTCAAACCGCTATTTCAGGTAGATTTTGGAGCAAATGCTGTAACAAAAGATCGATTTTCCCAAATTCAAGGTGCAATGGATATGCTTCAGCTTTTCAATGAAAAGAAATACAGCTACTTACTAGGTGAAATCTATGGTTTGAATGGGAATAGAATACTATTTGGACTGAGTCAAAAAGGGAATCAAGCTTTGGGTTTATTGGATTTTAATTCTGGTGAATTGAAAATCTATCGTGGTTTGGTCGACAATTCAATTTCTGGGATCAACCTATTTGCCCCTCAGTTTGTAGAGGATGGAATATTGTATTTTGGTGTTTCCGGAGAACGGATTCTAGAGAATTCCGATAGGCTACCGGATTCCTTTAAACATAGATTATCCAATGATTATGCAAACTCCTATTTTATCTATTGTTTGGAGCTTAAAGATTAAAATCAATCGATTTACTAAAATTCCTCATCTCTAGTGATGATTTAAACCTTCGAGGTCTGAGAAAAGACCTCAAAGGTTCTTTTTCGTATCTCTCACCATTTTCAGATACAAACCCTCCACTCTTTCTCTGGCTCAGGGATGGCAGCAAAAATGAATCGGATAATCTTGTCTTTAGATCCTGATTTTTTAATATAGGAACCCAAAAAGCCATAATGGAACCTTTTCTCCCCAGCCAGTTTCTATATCATCACTAGCTATCAAATATTTTTCTTCACTGATGACTTGTTTGGAGGATTTGTTTTTCCCACCCACTTCTAAAGTTAATCCATTCACCCAAAAGTCTCCTTTTTTGGGCTCAAACACTTCGTATCCTGCATTCAGCAACTGATTTAGGAGGAAAGTCTCTCGAAGAGCTCCTTTATCCGGGGAGGAGTTGATGGCAAAAGAAAGGTTTGTGTTTTCAAGATATAATTTATCCGGTTTTTGTAATCTTGAGATTCCTTTGCCTTTTGTAAGTAAAACGTTTAGAATTCTTGCATCTTTCAACTGATAGATATGCTCTAAAATCCGATCTCTAGAAATACTTAGTTTAGCGGAAATAGCCGAAACATTGGGTTTGAAGGGGGCAGATTCAGCAATCACTCCAAGTAATTTTTTGACCTTAGCGGCTGTGCCGGCATTATAGGAAGAGATATAGGCCAGGTCTGTGTCTACTACTGTATTGATTATTTGTTCGAGTTTAGATCCATACTCATGTTCACCTTCTATAAAAACTGGGAGGTATCCTCTGCTGAGGTATTTTTCAAAATGGGGCAATGGACGGAATTTTGAAATTACTTCTTGGCTTATTTCCCGATGCCTTTTTTGTAGATCCTCAAGGGAAAAAGAAGGAAAGTCAACCACCTCAGATAGCTTAAGGTATTCCCTGAAGGATAATCCAGGTAGGGAGTAACTAATTACCCGTCTGCTTAGGTCCGATTCTCCTCGATAAATATCCAAGGCAGAAGAGGCTGAAAAAATCACCTGAAGCTGGGGTAACCCATCATAAATATTCTTCAGTTCCCTCGACCAATTGGGGTATTTGTGCACTTCATCTATCAATAAAACTTGGCCTCCCTTCTGAAACCAACTCATAGCAGTATCCAATAAAGTATTTTGATAAAACCAAGGATGATCTGCTGTGACATATAGGCCATTTACCTGATTTTTGGATAAGGTGAATTTGAGGTGCTGAAGCATGAGTGTGGTCTTTCCTGCACCCCTTGGTCCTTTAATACCAATCATTCGCTGATTCCAATTGATCTTTTTACTCAAAAACCTTTGAAAATCCTCTTTTATTGCCAGCAGCAATGAATCCTGAAAATCAATCAATACTTGCATAATGAAGTTTTAAAACTACATAAAAATACAAATTTTATTGTTTTAAAACCACAAAAAATATATAAAGTCATTTTCTTTTGGCCGAGCTACTTTGGCAGATCCATTTCGGTTTTCTGATTTTCCAGATTGAAGTTGTTTATTAAAATCAAAAATATTGTTTTCGTAAAAAAGATAGATCGGAGATTAAACCTTCGAGGTCTGGGAAAAGACCTCAAAGGTTCTTTTTAGTATCTCTCACCATTTTCAAATACAAACCCTTCACTCTTTCTCTGGCCCAGGGAGTTTTTCTCAGAAAAGATAGACTGGACTTGATGGAAGGGTTATGCGTAAAGCAACGTATGGTAATCCGCTCTCCGAGTTCTTTCCAGCCATAATGTGCCACCAATTGCTCCAAGATGGTATCGAGTCGAATCCCGTGAAGAGGATTGTTAGGTTGATGTTCCAAAGGGTTAGAGTTATTAGGAATTAGTTATAAGTTATTGTTATCTCGCTTCGTTAGAAGCTGGACTATTTCATTGGATTTATAAATCCTGCCTTCAGAAAAGCAGGACAACTTTCTATCATTTGTACTTCTGCCCACCGGCCTACTGGACACTGCCTACTGCTTACTGCAAACTGCCTATTGATCACTGTCTACTTCACCGGCTGTATCAAATCCCATAAATTTCCATAAAGGTCTTTGAAAACCGAAACGATTCCGAATTCCTCTTTGGCAGGCTCCCGGATAAATTCCACACCTTTGGAAATGTAGTTTTCATAATCTCGATAAAAGTCATCGGTATACAAGAAAAACATTACTCTTCCTCCTGCCTGCATTCCGATTTGCTTTTCTTGGGCCTCATTCGCTGCCTTAGCCAAAAGCAGATGACAGCTCGAACCCGGAGGTGACACTCGAACCCATCGCTTGGTTTCGGAAAGTTGGGTGTCCTCCAAAAGTTCAAAGCCCAAAACATGAGTATAGTAGGTGATCGCTTCGTCGTAGTCTTTGACTAAGAGAGAAATTTGTCCGAGTTGTTGCTTCATGTTTCAAATTAAATCATACCTGATGGCATAAAAAAAGGCCAACCTAATAAGTTGACCTCTTTCCAATCTTTATGTTTTCAAAAATTATGCTTCCACTTCTTCCAACTTAGGTGCAGCTGGAAAATCTATTGGGAATTGTGCCAAATTGTGGATATAGTTGGAAATAGTTTTATCAGCAATTAAGATAACCACATCGATCAAAGTGATTTCACTATAACCAGCATCAAAAAAACCTTGAACAACTTCCTTCGAAGCAGATCCTCTATTAACTGTTATTGATTTCGCTAATTTGACCAATGCATCCAATTTAGAATCAAAAGAGGCAGATCCTTTTCTTAATTCTAAAATTTGCTCATCAGAGAAACCATTCATTTTTCCAATGGCAGTATGCGCAGACTGGCAATACTCACAGCCATTTACTTGGCTTACAACCAAGTTCACAACTTCTTTTTCTTTTGCCTTTAAGCTGGTTTTTCTATTTGCCAAGGCCAAATAATCAGCTAATGCTGTATCACTTTTAGAATAGTAGGAATATAAATTAGGCACAAATCCTACAGCCTTTTCCAAACCTGCTAAAATCTCCTGATTTTTTTCTGATACTTCTGCTCGGGTTGGTACTGTGAAATTTTTCATCGTGGTATTGTTTTTTTTGGTTGAAATAAATTAACAATACAAAGATGCAGGGCTAAGGTAAGGCGGGGTTAGTCCGTTTTTCCCGAGGAGTTGGCAATTTTTCCCAATCGGAGGTTTTCTCTGAAGTCGGAGGGAGAAAGACCCTCATTATTTTTAAAAAAGCGGCTGAAGCTCTGCACATCTTCAAAGCCCAGCTCGTAGCCAATCTCGCTTATGGGCTTGTCGGTGTAGCCCAAAAGCCTTCGGCCTTCCAAAATTATCCGGTCATGGATATAGCTCAAGGGACTTTTGGCTCCCAGTTTGGAAAAGGCATTACTGATCGTTTTGGGTGATTTGAAAAGCAATTCGGCATAATCCGCCACTTGGTGTTTGCATCGGAAGTGCATTTCAACCAAAAAGTTAAACTCCCGGATCAAATCGGATTTTTGGTGATCTAGCTTTTGCAATTCAGATTGTTGGCTGTAAAGTCTTGTGCAGAGAATGAGCATTCGTTTCAAAAGCATTTGTAGCATTTCGAGTTGCAGCGAGTCTGGCTCCTCCCGGATTTCCATCTGAAAAACTCCCCATAGTGCTTCCAGTTTGGCTTTATTCTCAGCATCCAACTCGATCACCGGGAGCTTGGATGAGCCGTAGAAGAGAATCCCCTTGCAGCCCACTTCGGAATCATGATCCAGAATGCAGAAAAAGGGTCTATTGAACCTTACCATACGTGCTTTTGGAAGGCTTTTGACGGACAATTTATGGAATTCAGTGAGGCAAAGGATTTGGTCCGCTTCGAAAGACAAACAAGCTCCGTCAATAATCAACTCGGATTTTTCCAAAATCCATAAAAAAGCAAGCTCAGATTTCCCCTGATTGGGGACTACAGTACAGCTCGTTTCAGGAATACATTCCAGTTGCAAAAATTCACCTGTGGGTCCATTAAAAATCATCTCTTTAAAACCAGATTGAGCGGTATTTGATTCCAATTTTGGACTTCTTTTTGAAAAAGATGATCAATGCCCCTCTTTAGTGATCATTCCCAATTGATTCAAAGTTTCACGCTCTTTTTGATAGCTTTTTCGGATCACCCAAATAAATCCCAGCCAAAACCCTAAACCGGTGACCAGGCAATACACAAAGAAAGCGAAAGAGAGATGGGGTTGAATAGCAATCAAAAAGAAGCTAAGCCCAATTCCATAGGTCAGATAAATGATGGGCGTCCATACAAATTGAATTCTTTTGCGGTTTTCATAGTATCGGCGGACTTTTTCCACAAAAACAGCCGTAGCCTGATGAGGTTGGAGCTGACGGAGCTGAAAGCGACTCCACAACTCCAAGAATACCCGAATCCCGAGGGAGCCAAGCATCAGCGAAAGTCCCATGATCAATTTCCAATCTCCAAATTGACCAATTTCATAAAAGAAGAAAGCTAAGACAAGCAATGTGGTCGATAAGATTCCTATAGTCCAATATTGGTCTTTTTTCAGCTTTTTGAGAGCTGACTTGGCCAAACTCAGTATTTGGTCTGCCTGTAGTGTGGGAGACTTTTTAACTTGTGAATTATAAATCGACTGAAGGGGATCAAGTGTTTCCATGGCTGATACAGGGATAAAGTTGTTTTTTGATTCGATGAATTTTGACGCGAAGATTTTCCGAACTCAGGCCCAAGGTTTCTTCAATGGTGGCGTAAGGGATGCCCTCCAACACCATCAATATAAGTAGTCGATTTTGAGGGCTGAGCTGATCAATGCAGGCATACATGCGTTGAATCTGTTGCTCCTTTTCAGGATCGTATTCCGACTGAGGTTGAATCGCTAATTCCATTGCTTTTTGGGCTTCTTTCTTTTCTTTTTTCAAATGAAGCAAGCAGGTATTCACGGCAATTCGATAAATCCAGGTTTGCCAATTCGCTTCCTCTCGGAATTGCTTTCTGTGAATCCAAGCTTTTACGAAGGTTTCTTGTAAGGCGTCCTCAGCCAAGGCACTGTCTTGTCTGAAATAGCCCAAGCAGAGCCGGAAGACCGCATCCTTGTGTTCCTCAAATCGGGTTTTGAATAGTTTTTCTTCTTTGCTGCTGCTCAAGGCTTTTTTCGATGGCTAATTATTAGAGTATGCTTCTTGGGTATTGTTACAAAATCCGAAAATTTTTTCTCCAATAGAAAAAATCTAGAAATCTGTAACAATCTGAAGGGGGCACACTCTAAGCCTTAAAAATCACAAAAAATGAAAACGACTACGAAAACCATGAACGCACACCAATTAGATTTGCTCGACGAGTGGAGAACCGAACTAAGTATACGCTGTAAAAATGGAATCAATTTTATTTTTGGAGCGGCATTAATCTGGGCAGGAATTGCAGTGATCTGGAATCTTGAGTTGAGCTTGTACAATCAAAGTATTCTCACTTTTTCTATTTCTGGACTAATGCTCCCACTGGCATGGGGCTTCGGGAAAATCATGAAAACGGCTTGGAATGTGGAAGGAAATCCCCTGAATAAGGTTGGGATGATTTTCAACCTGGCTCAACTCTTTTATTTCCCTTTTCTATTTATCCTTTTGGGAAATAAGCCTGAATACTTTGCCTTGGGTTATGCCATCATCACCGGAGCACATTTCTTTCCCTATGCCTGGTATTATAAGACCAATTGGTTTGGGTTTTTTGCCGGGCTGATTCCATTTGGATCGTGGATCCTTTCCATTTACTTCCCAGAAATGATCGGACTGATCCCTGCTTTTGTTTCGGGCTGTTTGGGGATTTTGGGGCTGGGATTGGTGAGGGATTATCGATTAAAAATCGGGCAAGGTAATCAGGCAGCAATCCTTTGAGGTTTCAAAAATCAGCTGTTCAGGATTTGCAATCCTGAACCAGGATCCTAGGATTTTCAATCCGGATACATCTTTTAGTCTCTGTTTTAAAGAGAATTGGGATTTAGTGAATAAAAATCTTCTGATCGAGCTTCGAGATTACAAATCTCGAAGAGCTGAGAGCAAATTATAAATATGCTTTATCCAAGAAAAATAGGTATTAAAAAATGATTAAACTTTTGATTTTTTAGTTGATTTAAGAGAATATTTTTTTAACTTTTAGTCTTTAACTTCTAATTTTTCCGACCTATGGATCATCAGGAACAAATAATAATAATGGTCTTAAAGTGATAACTGGTCTACGATGAAAAAGTCAATAGTTTTATTTGCTCTAGGTGTTTGCTGTCTCTCCTGTAACCAAAACAAATACCCTATCGGTATTTTTCCAGAGGAAGCGACCAATTTGTCAGTAATCAATTCCCCATTTGATGATGTTAACTCAGACATACCTGCAATCACATTTGGATTTAAAATTGTTTTTTTCATCCAATCGAATTAATTCCCAACCCAATCACTTTAATTTGGTGGAATCTAATCTTGGATTTTATTGGGATAAATCAGAGGGATTCTTAAGAGTAGATCAAGGAAATACTCTTTTTGATACTTGGTTGAGAGATTGGGTGAGAAAAACGGAAACGAATTTCAATGAAAAAGGTCCTTACACCTTCATTGATTCGGAAGCTGGAGAAATTTTGCTTTTTAGCCGGGACAATTCCGAGGGCGTTTATTCCATTCTTTCCGAACCCCGAGAAGCTAACTCACAGGAGATCGATGGTGCTGAGGCATCTTTGAGACTAATGGAAAATGGATCGAGTGAAATGTACCCCTCCTTTTATGGAGGCGATTATTTGAAAGGTGCTGGAGTAGAAAGCCAAGGCCGACCTGAAAAAATGCTATTCAGCTCGGATCGGGATGGGGTATTTGATATTTATGAGGTGGATCTTCCGGCAAGCGGGTCCGTGCTGGAATTCCTTCAAAGTGCCGAAGAAAAGGAAATCCAAAAAATCGGGATCAATACCACGTCTAATGACCACATGCCATTTGTCTATGGGGATATGCTGGTATTTTCCTCAGACCGTCCGGGAGGATATGGAGGCTACGATTTGTATTACTCGTTTCGCAGCGGAGATGGCTGGACCGAGCCGGAAAACTTTGGCCCCAAAGTCAATTCCGAATTCGATGAATACCGACCTGTGGTATCGGACGCTTGGGAATTTGAAAATCAATTGATGATTTTCTCCTCCAACCGTCCCGGTGGATTGGGTGGATTTGATTTGTATTTTGTTGGTATCCCGAAGTTTTAAATTGCAAAAATTAAAGTCAATGTTTGAAACCTTCGAGGTCAAAAAGACCTCAAAGGTTAGCTTCCTGGATGAGCAAAGACATGAGCTGAATAATATTCCTCCAAAAAACGATTGATCTTTTTATCCAAAGACCAAAGTTGCAGTCCGTTTTCCAGACACGCTAAAATAATGACAGTGTCAATAAGGCCTATTCCCTGATTCAACAGTTTGTATTTTTGGGAAAAAAGGCCTGCGTGGTATCCAAGATTTGAATCTTTGATTTTTGGTGTGTTTTGATAAAAAATGTCCAGTATTTCCATTTCTCTTTTCCCTCTTGCTCCCTGGACCAATTCCCCAAAAATGATATTCAAGGTCCAAACTGATCGTTGGTCTAAAAGACTCTGGCAGCTTGAGAAATAAGATGGATTGGCTTTGAAATACTCAATCCAAATGGAAGTGTCAAAGATTACGCCCATTAAGAATTGTTTTTATTCCTAAGTTCCTCTGCCGTCCAATAAAAGTCTAGGGGTTCAGCCACAATTTCCTGAGCAGCGGATCTAATTTTTTGAGTAGCAATATATTCCTCCAAAGCTATTCGGAGCGTTTCGCTGATGTTTTTCGCCTTAGAAAGCTCCATGGCTTCGGCAATCAACTCATCAGATATCAAGGCAGTTACTTTCATTGTAATCAGATTTTGCCCTAATATACGATGATTGATCGTATAATTGTTTCAATATATAAAACCTTCGAGGTCTCAGCTGTTCAGGATTTGTAATCCTGAACCACGATCATAGGATTTTTAATCCGGGTACACCTATTAGTTTGTGTTTTAAAAAAGAATTTGGATTTAGAGATTAAAAATCTCCAGATAGAGCTTCGAGATTGCAAATCTCGAAGAGCTGGATATCTGAATAGCAGTGCCGGAGATTTCTACGGGATAAGAAAAGGGCCCATTCGATTGGCAGAATTTGGGTAATATAATTTCCCCTTTGAAGATTAAAAATCTTCCGATCAAGCTTCGAGATTGCAAATCTCGAAGAGCTAGTTCCTCTTTCGAAATGACACCTCAAAGGTTCTTGCGTTTTTTCAGCTTTCTGATTTTAGCTTTCTGACTTACTCCACTTTTTTCCTCTCCCCTCTAAACGTTCCATTCGGCTGAACAAAGCTCACGGCGATGATTTCCCCGTCTTTTTCCTCAAACTTGACTTTGAAGCCTTCCAGCACCTTCAGGTTAAACTCGTGTTCCCCGATATTGACCAGTTCGTACTCAGGCTGACCGGGCACAAAGGCATAGAGTTTTTCCTCCTTGATGTAAATCTTCACTTCCTGCACGCCCATCAGGAGATAGGCTCCTTCGTACTTTTTCAAGTCATCTACCGAAAGCTCATTTTCCTTCGGAGTCCGCTTAAATTCGATCGGATCCAAGGCAGGTTCTAATGAAGCTTTTAGACCAGAGATATCTCCAGTCATATTGCTGACAAACTGCAAGACAAAAGGATTATCTCGATTCGGTTCGCCTTGGTAGATCAAAAACAAATTGAACGCGTCGTAGTCTTTGTGCTCCAAAAAACCACCCAAGAGCCCCGTCTGCAAAAAGAGCGTATCATTTTTCAGGTCAATCTCCATCTTGCCGTAGCCGGGATGTTCGTAAGTGCCGGTATAGTCCATCAGTATGTGGGAAGGTTTGGTCAGGCTGGCTTTGGCCGTAGAGTCGGCAGCCGCTTTGGCTTTGGCTTGTGCTTCTTTGGCTTCCTCGAGTCGCTTGACAGTCTCGCCCAACCAATCTGCAGGCTCCAGATTCAGCATGCGATCGGCAATCATATTCCGGACGACATTGGGAAGGGGAGAGCCATTTTGATTGGTCAGAATCATGATTCCCAGACTGTCTATAGGGAAGAAGGAGGCGGAAGCTGAAAATCCGTCGATATTTCCCCCATGCTCCACCCGGTAGTGACCTCGGTAAGAGGCCAAAAACCAGCCATAGCCATAGTTGGAAAACTGTACATCGGGATGCTCTTTGGAAGGGGTGCCAGCAGACACCACCATCTGGGCACTCATCGCTTCCTTGACGTAGTCTTCGGGGATGATTTGTTCGCCCTTGAATTTCCCACCGTTGATCCAGGTGATGAGCCAGTTGGACATTTCGGACACGCTGGAGTTGATCGCTCCTGCAGGACCCATAGCTGCGATATTGTAGTAATCCATCCGCTTGGTTTTTCCATCCAAGTCCACCGAGTAGCCAAAGGATTTGTCTGCCTCCTTTTCCATCTCCGGAATGCGGAAATTGCTTCGGGTCATGCCCAGTTTATCAAAAAAGAGTTCCTTGACATTCTGCTCCCAGCTTTTGCCCGTGAGTCGGGCACCGATTTCTCCTTGGAGGAAAAACATCCAGTTATTGTAATACCACTGTTGCCGCAATCCGGTGAAAGGCTCCTGGAATTCGATGCGCTTGATCAGTTCGGATTTAGACTCGGAAGGAAACATAAACCAGGAAAAGTCATGCCTAGGCAACCCGGTCCGATGGGCCATCAAATCCTTGACGATGATTTGTTCATTCATCCAGGGTTCTGCGAACCGGAGTTCTGGAATGTATTTGCTGGGCCTCTCGTCAAAGTCGATTTTTTCATCCTTTCTCAAAACACCCAAAACTGCCGATGTAAAGGCCTTGGAAGAGGAACCGATGGCAAAAAGGGTGTTTTCAGTTACCGGAACCTGATTTTCTACATCCTTGTAGCCAAATCCTTTGGCATAGACGATTTTATCCTTTTGAACAATAGCTACAGCAAAACCTGGCGTATTCAGCGCAATGCGGGCTTTTTCGAGTTCGGTTTCGAGTTGTTTAAAATTAAAATTTTTACTCTGTCCGTAACCGAAGGAAATCGATAGTAGGATCAGAATCGGAGTTAATAATTTTTTCATAAGTGGGTATTAAAGGTCTTCTACAAAAAAGATAGCATTTTGATTCAGGTCATACAGGCCAAATTCATGGGTTCCCCAAGGAGTATTCAAGCGAAGCTTATCTGGAGGGATCACTCCTTTGGTGACTAAAGCTTCGAAATAGGTTTGGATGTTTTTTACAAAAATCCGGACGACTGATCCCCCCAACAAGGGGTCCTCAGGAGTATCAGCATGCCATTGAAGATGAAGCCAAATCTCATTTAGCCTAATTCCTGCATACATCCCATCTCCAAACTCCCTACTGAATCCCAAGTTATTGCTATACCATTCCACATCTCTTTCGATATTCTGGGAGGGAAGGACAGGGACTGCTTGGAGAAACTCAGTGGTCACGATATGTCAAAGTGTTTGTTGTAATCTTTCCAAAATCTCCCGGATTTCCACGATGCTTTCCCACTCTCTATCCCGCTCTCCATGTTCAATGCCTACATAGCCGTGATAGTCATGGGAAAGAACGATTTTCATCATCCGCTCATAGTCCAATTCAGACTCATTTCCGGCATCATCCCAAACTTTCGGCTTGAGACTCACTCCGGTAGCCAGTGGCATGAGTTCGTCTACACCTCGATAGGAATCGTAAGAAACTTGATTTCCATCCACTGCTCCAATTCTAAAGTTCCCGAAATCTGGAAGGGTTCCCGCCAATGGATGTTGAACATTCCGGATAGTTTCTGCCAGCCATTTTCCATTGGAGGAAAATCCTCCGTGGTTTTCGATCACGATATGGGTCCCATAAGGAGCCGCAAATTCACAAAGCTGCCGAATGCCGTCGGTTACCAATTTGGATGCTTCGGTCGCATCAGCAGGGTTTTCCGACCAGGCAATATCTGAGTAGCCGTTAACTCGTACAGTATGACATCCCAAAAATTTTGCAGCCTCTATCCATTTTTTATGTTTTTCCACGGCTTCTTTCCGGTCTGCATCGGATCGAGCTCCCAACATCCCCTCCCTATCTACCATAATCAGAACCTGAGTAATCCCTTCATTTTCGCAGCGGGTATTCATTTCTTTCAAATAGGTCTGATCCTGGGCTTTGTCCATAAAAAACTGGTTCACATACTCCACGGCCTGGATGCCATGCTTTTTAGCTTCCAAAGGAAAATCCAAATGATCCAGTTGCTTAGAGAAAAGGAGTCTGTTGACCGACCATTCCGCCAGGGAGATTTTAAACAAGAGGTCGGACTTATTTTTGGCTAAAGTCAATTGAGGAAGGCCCAAGCCAAGGGCGGTTGCGGCCAAACTGGAAGTTTTGAGGAAGGTTCTTCTATTGGTCATAGGGAATTGGGTTAATGGTTTTTGAGTTAGTAGTAAAAGGAATAGGATAAGTTAAGATTTTTGAAGAAGATTGCTTTGAAGTATTTGGATAATATGCTGGCAGACTGAATGGTAGTTTGTGGCGAGAACTCAGAACCTGCCTTCTGCCTACTTTTCAGATTTATCACTTTAGCCTTCAGCTTAATTAAAACTCCCATCCAGCTCGATATTCCCTTGTCAGCAAGCGATTGGCCTCTTCATCATTGGTGATCTTGACCAAGTTGGCGTCGAATTCAACCTTTTTGCCAGCTCGAAGCGCTACAGCTCCCAAATTAATCGTATCAGTAATGCACTGGGCTCGGGTAAAGCTCCCCGGGGTCTGTCGCTTTTCCAGCATGGCATCTACCCATTGGTCGGTTTTACGGTCTACTTCCCGGGAATTAATCCGTTCGGAATCTCGGTCTGCCATCATGGTACTTTCCGGTAAAAGCACCGGATTTTCTCCTCGGAACCCTCCCAGGATTTTTCCTTTAGAACCCAGGATCAATAAACCTTCCTCGGGAGTGTCTTTTCCATCGACTTCCAATTCTTCACAGGCAAAGGGCTTCATTCCCCCATCATACCAAAAAAGGTCAAATGCAGGTAGTGAGGCTTGGGCAGGAAAATTCCATTTAATAGTGCAGCTAGCCGGAAAGGCGACGTCATTCTTTACCCACTGATAGACCTGATTGATTTCCTCACGGGTAGTAGTGCCAAAAGCCCGAGCGGAAACAGGACTTCGATCAATGCCCAAGGTTTCAAAAAGCGGAAATAAGCTGTAATGCCCCATATCCGCCACCGATCCTCCGCCGAATTCATACCAGCCCCGGAAGACGTTATGCGTATAGTTTTTGTGATAAGGGATATCCGGCACAGGCCCAAGCCAAAGCTCCCAATTCAATCCCTCTGGAATAGCTTGAGCTTCTGAAGGTCTCTTGGTCCACTGCTGCCAGACAGGGCGATAGGACCAGTTGTGGATTTCCTTCAATTCGCCGATCAATCCCGAATCCATCCAGGCTTTAATCTGTCGGTATTCAGGTCTGTCCGACCATGCCAGAAGATGAGTAACTAATCCGGTATCTTTCGCCTTTTGGATGACTTTTCTACCTTCCAAAAGTCGGTTGGCGATGGGTTTGTGTGTGACCACATGCATTCTCTGATCCATAGCTGCCAAAGCAATCGGCGCATGAGTATGGTCGGGAGTCATGATTTTGACAGCGTCGATTCCTTTTTTTTCTTTAGCAAAAAGCTCCCGATAATCCTCATAGCTAGCGCAACCCTTGTATTTGCCAGAAGGCTTATTTTTGGCATAAAACCTCTCCACATATTCCTGTCCTATGTCCCGCCCTCCTGGGATTCCGGGTTTTCCTTCCCACCAAGTATCGTCACCAAGGGTTTCTCGGATATCGTTTCGGATGCCGTGAGGAGACCAATCGATGTAATCGGTGGAAAATTTATTCACATCGCAGACGGCGACCACCCGAACTTTAGGATTTTGTAAAAGTGATCCCATTTCCCGTAAGCCTTGAGTTCCGCAACCAATATTGGCTACCGTCAATTGATCGGAGGGAGGGATTTTCCCTAGTCCAGCAATCACATTAGACGGCACAATACTAAAAGAGGCGGCGAAGGTGGCGGTAGAGGCCAGAAAATCGCGACGGTTGATCTTTGACATGGTTTAGGTCTTTTGGGTTTGAAATGGAATTTAGGGAATTCCGATTAAAAAAGTTTGCTTATCCCTCTAAGATCATTTGCTGGCAAAGGCTTGACTATCACTAATACAAGCCTCCAAGGGTTTTTATTTTTTCAATATTGACAAAATTGATACGTCATAAACCAAAAAAGGTAAACCCTTGGAGGGTTCTATAAAGTCATTCAAAGAATCTAGGTAAAATGTCAGAATAATCAAAAAACGGATTTGATCCATTAAAATATTCGCTGCTGTATTTTTCTTCGCCAGTTGCTCTAGTCCGTTGTATTTTAGTTTAAGCAAATTTCAAAATCCCTTAGTTAATTAACACTTATGACTACTTCTTTGAAAAGAATCGAAAAGGGAATCATCCAAAACTGGAAAGTTATTTTGGTTCTCGGGCTTTTATTTCTTTTGATTTGGAACTATCCGGATATTAAGCAAGGAATTGTAGACGGGTGGAGAGCGTATTAAGTAATTCTATTGCTGGCCCCCCTTCTGTTCCAAAAGCTGGGCAAAATCCTATTAACCATCCAAGGACTTTGCTTTTTCTTGAGCTGCCAATCTTTGACTTTCTGACCTACTCTGACGCAGGCTAAAAATTTATCGGAAAAGCTTATCTTATGAAGTTAAATACTTCTGTCATGCAAAAGCTTTTCTTCCTCACCCTGATCAGTTCTGTTCTTTTCTCCTGTCAGAAACAATCCTCAGAACCCAGCCAAATAACAAATCCCAAGCGTCCCAATATTGTCTGGATCGTTTGTGAGGATATGTCTCCCGAGCATTTGGAATCTTATGGAGGCACAGGTGGAAAGACGCCACACTTGAATGCTTTGGCAGCCGAATCCTTACAATACCAAAATGCCTTTTCCACAGCAGGAGTCTGTGCTCCCAGCAGGGCAGCTTTGATCACCGGAGCATATCAGAGTTCCATTGGCGCCATGCATATGCGAACCACCGGAATGTCTGCCAACGCCTTAGATGCCTATCCTCCTGGGTTTAAAAGTTATTCCGTTGTATTGCCAGAAGGTATGCGCACCTATCCAGAATATCTCCGGCTCAATGGCTATTACACCAGCAACAATTCCAAGGAAGATTACCAGTTTCAAAGCCCGGTGACCATGTGGAATGAAAGTGGCAATAAGGCTCATTGGAGAAACCGCAAAGATCCCGATCAGCCGTTTTTCTCCATTTTCAACTTTACCATTACTCATGAGTCTCAGGTTTGGGCACGGGAAGGAAAGGATAGCCTGTTGGTCGATCCAAAAAAAGTAACAGTCCCCCCTGTGTACCCCGATGATTCCCTGACCAGAAGGACTATTGCCCGATTTATTACCAATGTGATGCGGATGGATCAGCAGGTGGGAGAAGTTATTGCCCAGCTCAAGGAGGATGGGCTCTATGAGAATACCATCATTTTCTTTTACTCTGACCATGGTGATGGGATGCCCTATTTCAAGCGGGAATTGTACGATCGGGGTTTGAAAGTGCCTTTGTTGGTCAAAGCTCCTTGGATAAAAGGCGGGACGAAAACCGAGGAGCTGGTCAGTTTTGTGGATTTTGGGCCTACTGTACTTTCGCTTGCGGGAATTCCAATCCCCGAGACGATGCAGGGTCAGGCGTTTTTGGGACCTCAGAAAGCAGAACCTCGGAAATATGTCTATGCAGCTCGGGATCGTATGGATAGTGAATACGATCGGGTTAGAGCTGTTTCAGACGGGAGATTTAAATACATCCGAAATTACATGCCAGAGAAGCCCAATTATCAGAATATTCAATATCGACTTCAAAACCCCTTGATGGGTCACCTTTTGGAACTGAATAAGCAAGGAGAACTAAATGAAAATCAAGCCCGCTGGTTTGCCCAAAGCAAACCCGATGAAGAATTGTACGACACCCAATCTGACCCTTGGGAATTTACCAATCTGGTAGGTAATCCGGACTACGCAGAAAAGCTTGCTGAGCTACGCAAAGCACATGAGGATTGGGTTGTGAAGTACGGGGACAAGGGTGAAATGAATGAAATGGAAATGGTACGAAGCTGGTGGAATGGAGGAGAAAACCCTCCCGTCACTGCCGAGGCTGAGGTAAGTTTCTCCGAAGGAATGGTTACTCTTACTTGCCCTACACCTTCAGCTCTGATCGGATGGAGAAATTCCAGTGGCGAGACTTGGAAGATATACACCGAGCCTTTTGAGGCGGTGGTAGGAGATTCATTATATGTGAATAGCCACCGAATAGGCTTTGAGGCGGCGGAGGTTTCCAGAAAGTTGGATTAGGTTATCCGTCCGGCTTTTAGATGAATTATATACCAAATTTTATTTTAGGGTATAATCATCTGTTCCAAGTCAGTTTGATCTCCCCTCCAAATATTGAGATCAATTTGTTCCCCAATACCTGGAAGGCTTCCCTTCTCTGTAAACTGCCAAATCAACCACCCGCGGGTTTGAGGCTCTTGAACTCGATTATAATTAGCAACCCAAATTGGATATTGATCAAATCCCTGATTGTGCAGTACATCCCAGAAAAACTTATCTCCAGTATAAATCATGGGTTTTACCTTGTAATGAGCCTCCACGATTTTTAACCAATTCTTCAGACCCTCTCTTAATTTTTCCTTGGGCTGGATAGTACTGTGCTTTTCAATATCCAGCACAGGAATCAAATCCCCTTTAACAAGCTTGGTATTTCTGATGAAGTTTTGAGCTTGTTTACTACTATTTTCATTTGGGCGGTAATAATGATATGCTCCTCTTTTCACAGGTAAATTAGAAAAGCCTTTCCAATTCTGTTGGAATCTTGCATCTATCCCATCTTCGCCCATTGTTGCTCTCACGAAAACAAATTGTACACGATGATTTTCAAGTTGTAATTGGAGCCCCGCAAAATTAATCCTGCCTTGATATTGACTGACATCTATTCCCAAAATGCCTGCTGGAAAATTTCTAAAAACGTGCTGCAGCTTCAGTTCCTCTCTGTAAGGAGGGGCGCTTCTAGTATACTCACCTAAACTCCGATTGATCTTCTTTTGAAATGTCGAAAGAAAAAGACCGATACCAACTAAGAGAAAAAATAAAACAACGATGATCCAAGACCAAAAACCTGAATTTTTCTTTCGGGGCATAGAAGAATTAAAACTCTCGTAAATATGAAAAAAGAATATTTAATTCGAAAGACCTCTTAGCGAGTCCAAGTGATTTAGGTCAGATTAGACAGACGGAATCTGGCTCGCCCCATAAAGGATTGAATTAGATCTCAGGTTTTATTGGATATTGGGATTTGGCAATGCTTGAATACACTTCTTGCAAAGCCGGAAAGGCTTAAAGTGTTGAAGTCAGATCCTTACTGATTCTGGTTGCTTCGGTATTTCTAAGCCCAAAACTTTAAGTCTATAGCATCCAGACCTAAACCTCTACTTTATCTCAAAAGCTGCCGATTCCCAAGGGCCAAAATCCAGGTCGATTTTTACTCCTTATTCAATACTCGAGAATCAAGTTTCCTTTTTGTGTTAACCAAACTAATAAAACCACTAAAAGAATATAGTAAATCCAAATTTAAGTCCAAAAGCACTTTGTGGTGTTGTCAAATCCAAATCGTTTTCCTTGAGCGAAGTAGCATTATAACTGGCCATAAGGTCAAACGAACTTCTTTCGCCCAAAAGAAAGGCCAAACCTAAACCTCCCCCCGCATTGGATACTCCGAACTTAGTGTCGGTTTCAAGGCCTGATCCTGATGTCTCCTGATTCCTTGTTCCAAAAAGAGTATTGATTTCTGCAAAGGGAATAATTTTTTTAGATGAGAAATAATACCGGGCAAATGGACCGACCCCAAAAAAGGAAGAGGTGGATTTAAGCTCCACTCCGCCGGTCTCGGTGCTACCACTACTTGTCGAAAGGGCCAACTCTAAACCTGTCGCAAACCGGTCGGTGATAAAGTATCCTCCTTTCGAAGAAATAAAAAAAGAGCTCGTCCTGTCTTCCAATTCACTTCCATCAGCTAACTCCAAAGTGGAGCGATTAAATGCCAGACCCATCAGGCCATCACTTTGACCGATACCCAAGGAGGTTCCCGCACTGAAGAACAGTTTTCCTTTTTCCGTTTGAGCCATTGCCCCTATTGCAAAAAGATTAAGAAACAATAAAATCCAAATATTCTTCATTTTGTAATTAATTTTGTTTTGATTCTACCTACCTATACGCTTCAAAGCAATAGGCATTATTACCTGTCAGAGAGATCACTTTTCCCTTCTTTCCGTTTTCTCCTGGGAGGGTATATATAGCCGTTCCCCAGAATATCTCATTGGGAAATTCTCCGATCAGTTTGGGATCGATCTTCCAAACAGTCTTTCCCTCCCGGATATCTATCGCATGGAGCCTGCCGCTTGCTCCCCCGTTGAAATAGACCACCCCATTCATATAGCTCATTTTGCTGCTAGTACCCGAGCCCCGAGTCTTCCAGAGCTGATTACCGGTCATGGGGTCAAGCGCATAGACGTATTGATCCTCATTGTTTACGATGACCATATCCTCTTCGATCAGGAAGTTGGAGAAGAAAATCTCCCCGTCAAATTTCTTTCGCCAGTACTGCTGTCCGTTACGGAGATCATGGCAGGCCAGCTCAAATCCCACGGCCATATAGATTCTATCCTTATAAATCACCGGAGGATTAAGCAGCACTCCATTGAAGCTTTTCTCAGGATTGATGATGGCTTTCTCATAGATCCACTCCCGTGTGCTCTGATCGTAGAGCCCCAGGTAGGACTGCCAGAAGAACTCAAAAAAAGGCTCCTGCCAGACCACTGCCAGATACTCTTTTCCGTCCAAATCCACCGGCAGGGCTGCGGTCACATCCCCAATCCGATTACCCGGAAAGAAATAGTCCATCGTAAAGTTTGGGATCAGGTACTCTTCATACTCCCCATTTAGGATATTCCCTTTGAAAATGACCGTTTGGTCAATACTGTCGGGAAATGAATCGGATCTGCCGAAAAGATAAAAGTCTTCATCTTTGCCATATACATGTGACCAGAATGACCTGTCCAAATTATTCCTGCTTTTCCATTGAGTTTGGCCTGATTCCAAATTAATTCCATAAACTCGACTTCCATTAGTGTAAACTATAAGGTTTGCGAATTGATGAGCTCTACTTATTTGGATTTCTTCTGTGGCTTGAACGAAACGATCATCCCATTCCCAAAGGGTATTACCATCTTTTGGATTGACCATTGTTAGCATTCTACCTTTTGTTCCTTTGGTCATGGGAATGATTGGATTCCCGCCGGAATAAATTGGATAGTTTAAGGTTCCATTGAATTCTGGTCCAAAAAGATGAAGACTTTTTTTCCATAGATAAGGAAGGGAAATCACTTCCCCTTCCTCATTTTTTTTTAGCTTGGATTCATCATTATCCCATAAGAAACAGGAGCTGACTAAGATGGAAGCGAGGCAAATAACTCCTAAGCTAATCTGTTTCATTATCTTGGAGGCGTTAGAAATATATCTCCCCTATCTCTGAAGACCTCATTAAGACGAGCCCTCGTTGCATCATTCGGCTGCCCATTCAGCTTGCTGTTAGACATATTCAGCACCTCGATATGATTGGCACCCTGGATAAAGTATCGGTTGGAAGCCGGAAGCGAAGAGATGTCCTGACTATAGCTGGGAATAAATCCGTCGGAAGGATAATGGACCATCACCTGTCGGGTCCGCTCGACAAACCCCCACTCGCCGCAGGACTCATCACGATCTCTACCCACATCATCTATTAATAGTTGCTTACCTGGGATAGCCTCACAGGGGACCCAAGTCCATACCCAATAGGTTTCAGGTTCCATTCTACTGGACTTGGTAAGTCCATTCCAGATTGTCTCACTTTCATTGAGCCAGTCAACTCCTTTTTTCCATTGCACTGCCTTGTTTGCGTTGATGGCTGCCTGAACAAACAACACCGGATTAATAAATCCTAAAATCGCATTTACAATTGTACCTGCAGTTCTGGCAACAAAAAAACCATTGTAAATAACCTCAACTCCGGTAATCGCATCAGGTAATAGTTGATCGCTTGGATTAGTACTATTTCGTGTAATTGTGCTACTCAATAATCTCCAATGTACAGGCCTATTTTCCTGTGCGATCATACTAAGCCGTGGGATGGAAGAACTGTAATTATCAATTTGAGATAGAAAAGGACTTCCCATTTTCAAATCCGCTCTTGCCTGGGCAGAGCCAGCATATTGACTCAATAAGTCGTTGGTAATTAGCAGTTCACAGATTTTACTGGTGGTTAAATTAGCCCCAAGTGCCGAGGTGAAACTCAGAGTTGCTACGTTCCAAGGAATCCCAAAAAGCTCAGTGAGAGGACCTGCACTTAAATCGTTACAGGCGGTTTGACTTGCAGAATATAGACTATTATCCTCAAAAGAATTGGCTATTCCTGCCCCCGAGTTTGGAGTTGCTATGGTAATCAACCCATTTATCCTCCTTGAGGAGGAAGGGCTGACTCGGTCTAAGTTTCTCAGTACAACCCCGCCCATACTATGACCGATTCCTATATTCTGAGAATTTACAGGAATGAAGCTTGATACAGAACTAGTCGAAGCAGTAACTCCAGAACTGGAGGGATAGGATGGTCGGGAACTGTTCATTCTACGCTCGGCCTCAAATATAGAAGCATAATGCTGCCAGGCTGTGCTGTTATCGTTGAGTCCGTGAACCCAGTAGGTATTTTTATTTTGTGCCTGCAGTCCTAATGCCAGAAAAAAGACGAAGAAAAACGGACATATTGAATACTTTTTCATAGCTAAATCAATTGAGGGAAATGTTTAAGTCAGAAATTTTGGTCAATGTCACTTTGGTGATTTCCGCCTGTTCTTCAAGGAGAAGAGGTTCTTCCACTCGAATGGCATCAAGTGCCTCCGTTGCCCCTTTTGCATAGCCATAATAGGTAGTCTGGAGGATTTCATCACCTTCAGAATATATCCTATTTGCTACCATTCGATTTTTTTCTTTATCAATCAGCATGACATTGATGCCTGTTTGTCCGGGTTCAAATTGCGCCATATCTACTCGGATGGTGACATAGGCTTCATTTTCTTCCAAAATCTGAAATTCCTCTACTTCCCGCACTATAGGATTACTTGCTTTGATTTGTGCCAGAAAATTTTCCAAGTTTGCTTTAAAAAACTGAGACTGGAAGTTTCGCAAGGCTCGATTGATATCTTCCTTGGAATTGGTGTCTTTGATTTTTTTTATTTCTGTAATCCACGTGGAGTAATCCAATCGTTGCATGGGTTCTGACCCCAATAAGGCTCCAGAACCGTCATACCAAGAGATTTTCCCCCCGTAGATGACAGTCTTTTTGACAGGTGGTCGATCATCAGGTAGATCTTCATGAGGGATTTTAATTCCTTCATTTTCAGACAAGTGATTGATTGTAAGTTCCGCTTCTCCAGTTTCATGAAGCAAAAATTCCACCCGCTGCTTCTCTTCAAATGGATTGAGTGCCGACAGGGAGTTTTCACTCAGAGATCCTAAGTCCCCCTGATAGTCTGTGGAGATAACTGATTCCCAAGAAACTTGCATTAGGCCTTTATTCCCTAAAAGTGGATTTCCTTCCGCGACTTGATCTCCGGTGATTACTTCCTGACTACATCCAGACAGGACCAATGTGACAATTACGAGGGCATTTAAAAAGGTGAAATCACCTAAGCCCCCCCCTAGATTGACTAAAAAGGCAGAGAGAAATCATCTCTATCCTTTCATTTTTAATTTTTGGATTCATGAAAAGTTGATTAAGGTTTAAAATAAACTAATCAATTATAATAACGAAAGGCCAAATATTCAAACTGTTGTCAAAAATTAATTAAAACTTAATTACACAATCACCTCACTTCAAACACCGCCGACTCCCAAGGCCCAAAGTCCAAATCAATTTCAGCCCCCTGATCGCTGACCCGTAGCTTGGTCTTTTTCTTTCCAAACATTAACTCTTTGAGCTCCCGTTCGCCTTTCTCTAGCTTCCAAGCTTTCAACAATTCCGGAGAAAGTTTAAGCGTTGTTTTCACCGATTGGAATTCATCAAAGTTGGTTACTACGATCAGTTTCTGGTTTTCGTCCCAGCGGGCAAAAGCGAAGGTTTTGTTGGTATAGGCTGGGTTTTGAGATCGGTTGAAGGAATGCAATTCCATATACTCTCCCATCAGCGCCGAACTGTTTCTGGTGAAGTTCAGCACCTCGGAATAGTAGTTTCGAAGTGCTTTTTCATTTTCAGAAAGCTGCCCTCCGTCAAATTTCCCTCCATTCATCCACTTCTGATGCTGCGGTACCCCGATGTAGTCAAAAATGGAGGTTCTACTCGGATCACCAAAACCTGCATCTTCTGCTCCTAGTTCGCCAACCTCCTGTCCGAAATAAATCATCGTCGGAGAAGTAGAAACCGTTGCAGAAACCACCATGGCGGGCATGGCTTTCCAAGGGTTCCCGGCAAATTCCGGACTGGCGATGCGTTGCTCGTCATGGTTTTCCAGGAAGTGAAGCATGTGATGCTCTATATCACGCTGGGATTCAAAAATCGCAGGGAGATAATCCGTAGACCCATGCCCGTACATGATGTTTTTCAAGGTATCATAGAGCTCTACTTTATCGTAGAGGTAATCCATTTTTCCTTTGAAAAGGTAATCCCGATACAAGGCAGGCTGATAGACCTCTGCCATCAAAAAAGCATCCGGCTTGGTATTTTTTATATGGGAATTCAAATAAGACCAAAACTCCACAGGCACCATCTCGGCCATATCAAAGCGAAATCCATCCACGCCCTTACCCAACCAAAACTGGGTGATGTCCTTGAATTTTATCCAGGAATCCGGTACCTCTTTTCCCTGCCAGAATTCATAGTGCTTTTTCCAGTCCAAGGAATCCGCTCCAGCAGGTAATTCTTCGAAATCTTTGCTACCATCCGGTTTGATCCCATAATTGATTTTGACCGTTTCATACCAGTCATAGAAGTCAGGTTGAGCCAATCGGGAACCATTGCCTGTCCATTTGGCAGGCACTTCTTCGAATTTCCCGTCAGCTAAGGGATGCTTTTCTCCGCCAAGAGGTTGGTAGCCATTTTTGGGTTCGGGCACCTGAAAGGCTTCTCCCGGGATATAATAGAAGTTGTTGTCTCTGGCATATTCTACAGATGTATCATCATCCGCTCCAAAGTCTTTCACTCCTTCGGGATTATTTTTCCCTTCATAATGACGCGATACATGATTGGGTACGATATCGATAATCACCTTCATTCCATGCTTGTGAGTACGGGCGATCAGCGCTTCAAATTCCTCCATACGCTTGGTCACATCCACCGCCAGATCAGGATTGACTTGGTAGTAATCCCGTACGGCATAAGGTGAACCTGCACGTCCTTTGATCACATCCGGATCGTCCGAACTCACCCCGATCTCCGGAAAATCTCCGATGACGCCGTGATGTGGTACTCCGGTATACCAGATGTGTGAAATCCCCAGCTTTTTGATTTCTTCCAAAGCGGTATCTGTGAAGTCATTGAACTTCCCAACTCCATTTTCTTCCTTGGTTCCCCAAGGTTTGTTGTTCGTATTGGCATTGCCAAAAAGTCGGGTAAAAACCTGATAGACAACAATTTTTTGAGGTTTCATGGCTTCAGTTTCTGTAATTTCAGGGGAATTGCTTTCGCAGGAAACAAGAGTAGCTGCTAAGGCGGCAAGGGATAAAAATCTCTTCATGAGTTTATCTAGTCAATCGATACAAAAGGAGCGTGTTTCTTTTAATTAGTAAGGGAAACTGTTTCATATTGATGGTTTCTCCAGGTGCATGAGCTCCTGAACCTGAAGCTCCCAAGCCATCCAATCCTGGTAAAATATCAGCCACATAAGCTATGTCAGCAGCACCTCTGCTTCCTGGATCACCGGGTTTCACTTCCCCCAATCCCATATCCAAACTTACCTGATTCAACACAGCCGCTAATTCATAATTTTCAGGTCTGGGAGTCATTGAAGGGATGCCATCACGAAAAGTTATTTCAGCATCCGTTTGATGAAGATTTTTAGCTACGATTTCCCGCATTTTGGCTCTTGCAGCTTCTTTTTGAGCTTCACCCAAAAATCTCAAATCACCAGTTACAAAAGCCTCTCGAGCAACGATATTGGTTTTGCCCAAAGCCTCTCCTTTTCCAGTTTCTGAATCGTAAGAAATATCCGAACCCCCAATAAACTGACCCGGATTGAAGGTCAGGTACTTTTCTTCAGCAAGTGCTTCCCGGAATTCATTTAGAATCCTAGAAGCTTCATAAATAGCACCATATCCCGCATATTGTCCAAAAACCCCGCTGGAGTGGCTTTGACGGCCTGTAGTCTTTAAGGTCCAACCGCTGGAACCTCGTCTGGCTACTGTCACTGAGTTGAAACCCTGAGCTGTTTCGTAGCCTAAAGCGATATCATGAGACTTGGAACGCTCAATGAAATCTCTTCTGGAAAGCTCATTGTCACCCGAACTCTCCTCGTCGCCCATAAAATACACGGTCACGCTTCGATCTTCCAATAGTCCGAGTTCATGAAGCGCCTTCAAACTTGCAAAAACCAGTACATCGCCACCTTTCATGTCATTTGCGCCTTGTCCGGTGGCCGTGCTGTCATTGAGCCAGGTGAAAGGAGTGAAGGGCATGTCTTTCTCGAACACTGTATCCAAATGACCTATTAAAAATAGTTTTTTACCCTTAGAACCTTTTCGGGTAGCCACAAAATGACCTGCACGGTTTACTTCAGCAGGAACTTCCACCCATTCAGTCTGAAAGCCGATTTTTTCAAATTCACGGGCGAAAACACGGCCTACTTCTCGCACGCCTTCTTTATTGAGCGAGCCGGAATTGATGTTTAATACCTCTTCTAATAAAGCAACAGTCTCTTGGTAGTTTTTGTCAACCAGTTCTAGAAGCTTTTTCTCTTCTTTACTGAGTTTTTGTTGAGCAAATGTCAAAAAAGGCAGAATTGCCAAGATGATGATACAGGCAGATTTTTTCATAGGTGGAAAAATAGGGGAAAAATCCTGAGGGGGCAACTGCTCAACCTTAGAAGCTTGATTTCTATAGTAAGTCTAATTTTAATAATCAGGAATATTCTTACCCAAAATGATATCACGATTAATTGTCAATATCCCATTTGCCAACTTTGGTAGAAAAATACCTGAGCCACCTCTTTGGGGTCTTTTTCTTTTTTCCTCTTCTGTTAAAAGTGGGTCATCGAGGAAAATAAAATCATCAATGTAGTAAGGAATAGTGCTTGGCTCTTTGACTGTAATGTGGATGTGTTCAACCTCCTCTCCTCCAGGATAAGGAGCAGGTCTAAATGTAAAAAATGAATAACGACCGTCCGAACTGGTTTTTACCCAACCTCTGATATGTCCATGTCTTCTTGCCCAGCCCTTTTCGTCTCCCTTTTTTTCATAGATACCCTCCCGGTTAGTGTGATAGATGTATAAAATCACATCCTTTGCAGGAATTTTTCCATCTTGTTGGTACACGGTTCCAGTCAGCATCAATTTTGGGTTATTCTGAAGAAAACCCGGAAGCGTATCCACCGAATTGAGTTTTTGATCTCCAAATTCCATAAGGGCTTCACAGCCTTCGCACGGACCACCCACTTTTCTAACTTGCTTGGGGCTATCTTGACCATTGCAAGAAAAAACCACAAAAATCAAAAGGGATAATATTATTGCAGTTTTCATATCCTCGATGAATTAATTAATATGCATGATTTCAGATAATTAAGTTAGCTGTTTTAACTGTCAAAAACGCCTCTTCTACGATTTTTTATCCCTCGATAGATTAACATAAAAATCAAGGTCAAGCCATGAATTATAGAGATAACATTAAGGTCTATAAATTTTTCATTTTCTATAATACAGATTCTGCCTGCCTGACCTGCTAAGGCAGGCCGTTGGCACTCCTTGGGTCTCAATCTATGATTATTGCCCAGAATTGAATTCTGGCCTGTCTGCCGAGGGCAGGGCTTGGACAGAACGTGCCGTTGGCACTACCCGCTTAAAATAGAACTTGATATAATTTTTAAAAGAGCCAGAAAAGCCCTGAAGGCGCGCTCTTTAAAAACCCTGCCAGGCAGAAGGCCCCAAATTCAATTGGGGGACCAAATAAAATGAACCAACTCAGAGCCCCAAAGGGGCGATCTGTATTATAATTCAAATTTTTTCTATTTTCGAATCCAACCAAGTCCTCAAAACTTCGTTACTTCAAGAAAATCACCAAAAATCATATTTATGAAAACCCTGTTTGCAAGTCTTTTCCTAATCCTTTTTACTTCTCTTTCTCTTCAAGCACAAAATGCAGATGCAATTTTGGGTGTTTGGAATAACACGGAAAAAGACGCCAGAATTGAGATTTACAAAGAAAATGGAAAGTATTTCGGCAAGATCGTATGGCTCAAAGAACCAACCGAGAACGGAAAACCCAAACTGGATAAAAACAATGCAGATAAGTCCTTGCGAAACCAACCGATCATGGGGATGAAACTTTTAAAAGGATTTGTTTACGATGATGGATCTTGGGAAGATGGGACGATTTATGATCCCAAAAATGGCAAAACCTATTCCTGCGTAATGAATTTGAAAAACCCGGAAGTTCTGGAAGTGAGAGGATATGTTGGGTTTTCTATGCTGGGAAGAACCGTAGAGTGGACTAAACAAAAATAGTCTTCCCTCATCATCACTTTTAAAATTAACTCTGTTTTCACCAAAAAATTGGCTAAACTTAGGTTGAATAAACCTATTGTAAATGGCCAATTTTAATATCGATGCAGATAAAAACCTGACCTATGATGCTATCGTCATCGGCTCAGGAATCAGTGGTGGCTGGGCAGCAAAAGAACTTTGCGAAGCCGGACTAAAAACCCTCGTCCTCGAGCGGGGACGAATTGTGGAGCATGTGGTGGATTATCCCACCATGACACTGGACCCCTGGGATCATGAACTCCGTGGAGGACTAACACCTGAGCAAAAAGCTAAGCACCCGAAAGGGGGAAGATCTGGATTTATCGGAGCTTTTAACGAGCATTTTCATGCGAATGACCTCGAAAACCCATACACCGAAGTAAAGCCTTTTATGTGGGTTCGTGCTCACCAAATGGGAGGCCGATCCCTGCTTTGGGGAAAGCAGACCTATAGATGGTCTGACCTAGATTTTGAGGCCAATGCGAAAGATGGCCATGGCGTAGATTGGCCGATTCGATACAAAGACATCGAGCCTTGGTACACCCATGTGGAGAAATTTGCCGGAATTAGTGGTGAAGCCTTAGGATTACCTCAATTGCCGGATTCCCATTTTTTGCCACCGATGGAGTTGAATTGTGTTGAAAAACACGTCAAGGAACGAATTGAAAAGGATTTTAATGGGAGGAATTTGATCATTGGACGGGTAGCCCATCTGACTGAGCCTTTGAACGGAAGAGGCAAATGTCAATTCCGAAATCGATGCGATCGTGGCTGCCCTTATGGAGCCTATTTTTCAAGTAATGCGGTTACTCTCCCAGCGGCTAATGCAACAGGTAACCTAACCATTCGGCCTTTTTCCATTGTTCAGTCGGTCGTTTATGATGAGCAAAAAGGAAAAGCTTCTGGTGTAAGAATCATTGATGCGGAAACAAGCGAGGAGATTGTGTACAAGGCTAAAATCATTTTTGTCAATGCCTCCACTTTAAGCACCACCCAGATTTTGATGAACTCTACTTCTAATCGTTTTCCAAATGGCTTGGGAAATGACAGCGGAGAACTCGGGCATAACCTGATGGATCATACCTATCGGGTAGGTGCAATGGGAACCGTGGAAGGTTTTGAAGATCAATATTACAAAGGTCGTAGACCGAATGGAATCTATATTCCCCGCTATGTTAACCTCAAAGATGGCCCTCAATCCGACAAGTTTGTGCGAGGATTTGGTTTCCAAGGTGGTGGAGGAAGAGCCGGTTGGGGAGCAGGAAGCAATCAGGAGGCTTTTGGAGGAGATTTCAAAGACGGCTTGATGAAACCCGGTCCTTGGGAGTTTTTCATAACCGGATTTTCAGAATGTCTTCCCTATCATGAAAATCAAGTCTATCTCAACAAAGATGTCTTGGATAAATGGGGACAGCCAACACTATCTATTGATGCAGAATGGAAAGCCAATGAATTGGCGCTAAATGATCAGGCTCGACAGGACGCCAAAGAAATGCTAGAACGTGCGGGATTGAAGGATGTGATGGAGTTTGACAATAAACATGAGATGGGCTTCGGCATCCACGAAATGGGAACGGCAAGAATGGGGAGAGATCCAAAAACTTCAGTACTCAATGGAAACAATCAGGTACATGGTTGCGCAAATGTTTATGTAACAGATGGGGCTTGCATGACTTCTTCCTCCTGTGTCAATCCATCTTTAACCTACATGGCATTGACCGCTCGGGCTGCCAATCATGCCGTATCTGAACTCAAAAAACTCAATCTCTAAGCCATGAATAGACGCGATGCACTAAAAAAATCAGCTTTGGCATTGGGAGCAGCAGCTGGAGCACCTACCTTGATTAGCCTACTTCAAGCTTGTGCCAAAACAGATCGATTGACTTGGACTCCTCAATTTTTGAGTGAAGATCAAGCCAGATTTATATCTTCTTTTGTGGATTTTCTTTTGCCAAAAACCGAAACTCCGGGAGGATTAGATGTGAAGGCAGATGTATTCATAGATCTGATGTATGCTAAAACTTATGATGAGGCAGGGCAAAATCAGGTTGTTGCGGACATTGAAAAATTCAATGCTGATTGCAAGACAAAATATGGTAAAGTCTTCGCCGAGCTTTCGGCAGAAGACAAATCAAATTGCTTCAAAGAGCATGAGGCAAATTCTCCAAAATTCCCTAAAACTGTTTGGGGAGGTGCGGTGGGACCTCGAGAACCAGTGGAATTCTACCGAGGATTGAAATCTACTGTACTTTGGGCTTATTTCAGTTCGGAAGAGATTGGTAAAAATGTCCTGAGCTATGATCCTATACCTGGCGAGTACAGGGGTTGTATCCCGCTTTCAGAAGTGGGTAATAGTTGGAGTCTATAAAAAAAGCAAGGTCACCATGACCTTGCTTTTTTTGCATAAACTTAGCCTCTTTATTTATCAGTAAACAACAAGTCTGCTTTCATTTTCATCGGAATTCTCATCCCATCCGGCATTTGTGGATTCCCTTCCAAAACAGTCGCTCCTTCTATCTCTTGAGATACCCTAGCTTCGTAAACCCATCCGGTTTTTTTATCTAACAAAATATCCGACTTCATCGTACCGGTCATTTCGGATTTTACACTCATCCCCTGCATTTCTACAGCATTAGGGTTGCTGTTAATACTGCCCATTCCTGAGATTTTATGGTAAGACTCATCTGTACCCAAATAGGTGTATGCTGTGTTGACTAGGGTATTGACTCCTGAACTCAATTGACTTTCAATAGTCCAGTTCTCACCCACAGCTACTTGCTCCGTTGGGTAAATTGCCATGATCATTTCGAGATTTCCTCTTAGACTTTCTTCCCCAAAAGTACCTGAAACCTGCTCTTTCATTTGGGCCTTTTGCTCTTCACTTATTCCCGGAAAGTCTTGGAACATTTTCACATATAAATTTTCAAAGCCTGCGAGCTCCTGAATTCTTCCATACTGCGTGACTTTTATAGAAAAAGGAACCCCCACCATGTTCGTAAACATTTTGGACATAGGATTGGTATCATCCCCACTTTTCAATTTCATGCCTCCACCTTGAGGCATTTGCATATCCAATTCGATATGCTTGTATTGCACCTCCATATCATATACACCGTCAGAGAAATCTTTGACGAGATAAGTCATTTCTCCAAGCATTTTCATGGCGATATCCATTTCCATTCCTTGCACATTCTGGGCGATGGACATGGAGGACTGGTTTTTTTGAGAGTAGGTTTCCCCTACTTTGAGGTTGAGTTTAAGATCCGTTTTCTGAGCCCAAGTGGCAGAAAAAATCAAAAACAGGCAAAAGAATACTGTGAGTTTTTTCATTGTAATAGATTAAATATTTAAGATCCAAATTAACACTTTTTTCTTCCCTCTTTTTTAGTCGGTTAAATTTTATTAAAGAAAATTCCTATCCTCTTCCACCACAATTTGCATCACTTTTCCCCACCTATGAAAGAATCACCCTACCTTTCAAAGGCTGCTAGACTACTTTTCCTTCCTTGGCATTTCTTTGGCCTAAAGAGTAAATACTACTTTTAAGAGTTACGGCCATGGTAAATATTGACTTGCATTACATCTTATCCAGCTACTGGAACGAGCTAAAGTCTCAGCTAAAAGCGAAGCACCCCTGCCTTACCGACGAGGATTTATGTTATATTCGTGGAAAAGAGGATCAACTTTTTGAGAGGCTGGAGAGCAGACTGGGTAAATCCACCAAAGAAATCATGGAAGAATTACGGAAATTTTAATACCAATCAATTTATATTTTAACCTAAAACACAAAATCATGAAAACGAGAATTTTTGCCATCGCTTCCGCATTGACTGTCAGCTTCGGCATGGCTTCCTGCGGAGAAAAATCGACTGAGAACGAAGAGGTGATAGAGGTGGAAGTAAATCTTGAAGAAGAGAAGTCTGAACTTAGAAAAGAGCTAGAAAGAATTCAGGCGGATATTGATAAGCAAATCGCCGAATTGGAAGCTAAAAAAGAGAAAGCGGATGCCGAAATGAAGGCCGAAATTGAGGAAATGCAAGAGGAGCTTAGAGGTGAAAAATCAGACTTGGAAAAGGCAATGGAAGACATCCAAAAAGCGAGTGAAAATACTTGGAGCGATGTAAAAAAGTCGGTTAATAAAACAACTGCTGATATCGAAAAAGAGTGGAAAAATCTAAAAGGTGAAGTAGAGAAAGCCTTTGAAAAAAATTAAGGCTTTTAAGAATAGAAAAGGAGCGGATTTTTCAATTCGCCCCTTTATTTTTTAATCCACTTTTACATTGGTAAACCAAATCACTCGCTGGCCATCTTGACCTTTATGATCAGTAGCCATGGTGATAGGCCCGAAGGACTGTTCATTTTCCCAAGTCCATGTACGACCATCAGGTCCATTGCCTTTTCGGAAGGTCCATTCCAAAATTTTATAATTCTCATCCAAATACAAATCGTAGGCATCGCCCGGTGTGTAGCCATCTTCAGAATTATAAACAATTGTAAGCTTGGTAGCATTCGTACCTGCTATTGGAGAAGCAACATTCTCTTCTGAATCCCAAGTATAGCCAGTATCCCAAGCTAATTGGAACGGATACATCATCCAGTATTTATCATTGATAAAGCCACGGTCCACTGGAGGCAAAGAGTCGGCATCCAAAGAATAAGTCATGGTGGTATCAGGCCCGGAATAATAAACCGTGTTTTCTCTCAGATTCCATTTCCAATCCCGAGTAAAAACGTTGATAGAATCCCGCTGTACATTCCAAGTATAAGCAATGCTGTTTACCTGGTCAAAATTATCAAATCCGTAGGCTTTTGCTACTTTCATAGGTAGGGTATCCTCTACTACTTCCTTTTGTTGGCAAGAGGCAAAGGCTAAAACTGCACAAACAATCAGTGTGATTTTTTTCATTGTCAAAGGTGGTTTTTATTCAAAGATAACAGAGTCAGGAATTGGATTGTTTTTTTATCCATTTTTTGAATTTCCTAAGCTCATAATATTGATATATAGGTTTGATTATCAATAAATACCGATTTAAACAAAGTAAAACTCGAAACAAAGTAGAAGGAAAAATCTTTTTCTGATTCTTTTTGACACCTCTAAGAATCTTATCCGCGACTTGTTCAGCTTTTTGAGAAGGAAATGGTCTTGGTATTCCTTGTCCCGCCCGATCAAAAAATTTGCTCTGGGTGGCAATTGGGAAAGCCAAACTCAACCATTGTTCATCTGACTCTAACCAAGCTGCCTGAGCCCAAGCTAAAAGGGAGGATTTGGTGGCAGAATAAATCCCATACCCGGGCAATGGCCAATATGCCATCGCCGAACAAGTAATGGTTAGATATAGACTAGGGAATTTTTGTCTTAGAACAATCCCCAATTCCAGTACAGCAAACACATTGAGATGAAAAAGCTCTTCGATTTTGTTTAATCCCTGCTTTTCAAAGGGTTCATAATAGGCCTTTCCAGCATTGGCAAAGCAATAGTCCAGTTGCTTCCAGTTTTGGGCAAGCCAAAAAGTAATTTCTTCCAAAGCCTTTTCCTTCGCAAGATCCAAAGTCAAAATTTCAATTTCAGGAAGTTGAGCTTTCAAGCCCTTAAGGCCATCTGCATCTATATCTACTGCCAAAATCTTTGCCTGAACCAAATAAAGCTGCTGAACCAATTCTCTCCCTATTCCGGAAGCAGCCCCGCTTACCAAGACAAAAGAATTGGCAAAGCTCTTATTCATGAAAGGTTGGTTTGGGAAAAAATATTTGAAAAGGTTCTATTTTTACTGCAAACAATGGTCGCTGTAAGCTGATATCCGGGAAAAAATCTTTGTGAACCTGCTTGACATTTACCTTCGCCAGCTTCGCTTTGCCACTTCCTCTAGGTTTGGTGTAATAATCCACTCCATCCCAGCGCTGATGCAAATCAATAGGTAAAATCCCAGTACTGGCGGGAAACCTGAATCCGAAGCTTTTGACTTCGCAGGAAAATAATTCAAGCTCTTTGGACTGAACCCTGATCAAAGTTGTATTGCCCTCTTCATTCCAATGGATCTTCGCAGTCTCTTTGGGTATTCCCCAATTAGCTCTTCCATTTTGGGTGCTGGACTCGGAATCCACATAGATTTTAGTAATTGATTGCCTGCCAGAACCTTTAAATTTCCCCGGAATGAGTAATAACTCCTTATAAGGACCAACTGGGCTTTCTTCGTAATTGACCAGCATCACATAGCCCAATCCGCCTTTATATTTTCCCTGAAGATGCAATGGCAATCCTGCATGCTCTTCTACCCATTTCTTGGAAAAGCGATAGACCATGATAATTCCCTGACCTTTCAGCTTCCAAGGTGCAGGAGCCTTTTTATACAATTTGAGGGATTTACCCTCATCTATTGAGTGATTTTCAGGCATAGGGTGAAGGGCTAATGGAGGTCCAGCCTCCGTCAATGATTAAGGTTTGTCCGGTAATATGTCTTGCGGCATCGGAAAGTAAAAAAACTGCTGAATTGGCTATATCTTCCACAGAAGCAGGTCTGCCCAAAGGAGTCAGTTTGGACCAAGTCTTCGCATAATCAGGGTCTGAAGTAGTTCGCTCTGTCAAGGTAGCGCCTGGTGCGATTGCATTGACCCGTATTCCCAATGGAGCCAATTCCAAAACCAGGTTTTTGGCGAGCATTTCCAAAGCTGCCTTACTCATGGCATAGGCGGATAAATTCTCATGACTTTGATGTGCAGTAACAGAAGATGTCAATAATATGGCTCCT
This sequence comes from Algoriphagus sp. NBT04N3, assembly GCF_019443765.1. Classification (NCBI taxonomy): domain Bacteria; kingdom Pseudomonadati; phylum Bacteroidota; class Cytophagia; order Cytophagales; family Cyclobacteriaceae; genus Algoriphagus; species Algoriphagus sp. NBT04N3. Next base: position 4,543,234 of record NZ_CP048415.1, on the reverse strand, counting down.
CCCTCTTCTTGTTCTTTCATCACCTGTGCACTGGCTTGGGTCAGTAGAAATGAACCCAACAAATTAACCCGCATGACCTCCATGAAGTCTTTGCTGGAATAGTCCAAAAAACTCCCGAAAAGAGTAATCCCGGCATTCGCAACAACCTGATCTACGCTACCGAAATTATTGATAGCTAATTCAATCATTTCTTGAATCACTGATTCATCAGCAGCATCTCCAGAACAGCCAATGACCTTACCTTTACCCTGGCGAGAAAGGGTGGCAACTGCTTCCTGAGTCAAGCTTTTCTCCAAATCATTTAAAATCACATGAGATCCTTGATTGGACAACTTTCGGGCGATCTCTAAGCCAATGCCTTGCCCTGCTCCGGTGACAATGGCTACTTTCGCTTTTTTCATAGTTTCTAGGTCAGTACCCCAGATTTATTTAGGGTATAGTAAATCAGATTAATGTGAATCTCTTTTTACCTCAGAACCTGAACTCCCCTGCAGAAAATCAAAATCAACCCCATCATGCGCCTGATTCACTTTGTCCAAAAATAAATTCACGTAACCTCTCTCATAAGGAAGTTGGGTAGGCTGAAAATTCTTTCTTCGGTTTTCAAACTCTTCCTCACTGATCAAGAGGTTAAGACTCCTCGCTGGAACATTTAACTCAATCCAATCACCTGTCTGCACAAGTGCTAATGGTCCCCCTATGGCCGACTCGGGCGAAACATGAAGAACTACAGTTCCATATCCTGTTCCGCTCATTCTGCCATCTGAAATTCGAACCATATCTTTAATCCCTTTCTCCAAAATCTTAGCTGGTAAGCCCATATTACCCACTTCCGGCATTCCCGGGTAGCCCTTTGGACCTACATTTTTCATCACTAAAACTGTATTTTCATCCACTTCCAAATCAGGGCTATCAATTCTCGCTTTGTATTCGTCGATATTTTCAAAAACCAGTGCCTTCCCTTTGTGAACCAATAAATGCGGACTGGCTGCAGAAGGCTTTATAACCGCTCCATTTGGACAGAGATTTCCTTTCAAAACTGCAATCCCGGACTCTGGCTTGATCGGATTAGTCAACGTACCAATCAGATTTCTATCATAACATTCTGCTGAAGCTATATTTTCTCCAATAGTCCTCCCGTTGACTGTGATACAGTCTTTGTGTAGATGGGACTCTATCTCCTTCATGACCGCTGGCATTCCTCCGGCATAAAAAAGATCCTCCACCCAATGTTCTCCTGAAGGCTGCACATTAGCGATCAGAGGTATTTTGGAAGAAAAATGGTCAAAATCAGTCAAATCAATATCCACTCCGATTCGCTTGGCAATCGCTGTAAGGTGAAGAATAAAGTTGGTTGAGCCTCCGATAGCTGCATTGACCATAATAGAATTTTCAAAAGCTTTCCTGGTCAAAACTTTACTCATTTTTAAATCCTCCTTGACCATTTCCACGATCCGAATACCGGCCATATGGGCCAAGACTTTTCTTCTGGAATCAGCGGCTGGGATGGTAGCATTATCGGGCAAAGCCAAACCTAAAGCTTCTACCATGGCTGCCATGGTCGATGCGGTACCCATTGGAGCGCAATGCCCTCGGGAACGGGACATCGCGGCTTCAGCTTCTATAAATTCTTCCTGAGAAAGCTTCCCCAGTTTATAATCTTCTGCAAACCTCCAGACATCTGAGGTTCCTATCTTTTTGCCTTTAAATCTTCCGACCAACATGGGCCCTCCAGAAATCACCAAAGTCGGCAAATCCACAGAGGCCGCACCCATTACCAAAGAGGGGGTAGTTTTATCACAACCACACATCAGGACTACACCGTCCATGGGGTTGGCCCTTATACTTTCCTCCACATCCATGGATGCCAGATTTCTAAAAAGCATGGCTGTGGGCTTGATGGAACATTCACCTAGAGACATGACGGGAAATTCCAAAGGGAAACCTCCGGCCTCCCAAATACCCTGCTTTAGGGATTCCGCTAATTCTCTAAAATGGGCATTACAAGGGGTAAATTCAGACCAAGTGTTACAAATTCCGATCACCGGCTTTTCTCCCTCAAAAAGATGATGGGGAAGACCTTGGTTTTTCATCCATGAACGATAGATAAAACCGTCCTTGCCGGTTCTTCCATACCATTCCTGGCTTCTGAGTTTCTTTTTTGACATAGGTTATCTGGGTTGAGAAATTTCTCAGAAGATATAAAAAATTGGAAACAATTCCCTGCAGGAAAGGACGGGAGGTAATAAATGTATGAATCGAACAAAAAAAATCCCGAAGCGTATTTCTTCGGGATTAAAATTTTGAGGAAAAGCTGAAAGACTATAATCTTTCAATATCTGCTCCTAAAGCATTTAAGCGTTTGTCGATATATTGATATCCTCTATCAATCTGCTCAATATTATCAATCACAGATGTACCATTTGCCGACATGGCTGCAATCAACAAGGCAACCCCTGCACGAATATCAGGAGAAGTCATTCTGATTCCTTTTAATGGATATTTTCTATCCAAACCAATCACGGTGGCTCTGTGTGGATCACAAAGAATAATCTGTGCACCCATATCTATCAGTTTATCCACAAAGAACAATCTGGATTCAAACATCTTTTGATGTACCAAAACTGTTCCTTTGGCTTGGGTAGCAGTTACCAAAACAATAGAAAGCAAATCCGGGGTAAAACCTGGCCAAATTTGATCCGCTACGGTTAAAATAGAGCCGTCGATGAATGTCTCTATTTCATAATGTTTTTGCTCAGGAATAAAGATATCATCCCCTCTGAATTCCATCTGAATTCCCATTCTTTTGAACGTATCCGGAATGATTCCCAATCTGTGAATCTGGCAATCTTTGATGGTGATTTCAGATTGAGTCATGGCTGCCATCCCTATGAATGAGCCAATTTCAATCATGTCAGGCAACATAGTATGCTCTGTTCCCCCCAGCTTTTCTACTCCTTCAATATGCAAAAGATTGGAGCCAACACCGGTGATTTTAGCACCCATTCGGTTGAGCATGTCGCACAATTGCTGTAAGTATGGCTCACAAGCGGCATTGTAAATCGTGGTTTTTCCTTCGGCCATCACCGCAGCCATTACTATATTGGCTGTACCTGTTACAGATGCTTCATCCAGCAGCATGTAGGTACCTTTAAGATTTTTTCCATCAATATGGAAAATCTCATTTTGGGCATCGTAATGGAATTTGGCCCCCAATTTTTGGAAACCATAAAAGTGAGTATCCATTCTTCTACGCCCGATTTTATCACCTCCTGGCTTGGATAGTTTTCCCGTTCCAAAACGAGCCAAAAGTGGACCCAAAATCATGACAGAGCCTCTCAACGCTGAAGCTTTGGCTAAAAAGTCTTCTGTTTCTAAGTAATCCAAGTTGACATCATCTGCCTTGAAAGAATAGGATTCAGGTCCCAATTTGGTGACCTTCACTCCCATATCTCCCAACAATTCTATCAGCTTGTTGACATCGCGAATAGCGGGGATTTTGTGGATAGTAACTTTCTCAGAGGTGAGCAATACAGCACAAAGTATCTGCAAAGCTTCATTTTTTGCTCCTTGGGGGATGATTTCCCCTTTCAATTGATTTCCTCCTCTTACTCGAAAAGATGCCATTTAGTTTCTGCGTTTTTTATGTCCTCCGTTATTTCTTCTACGGTTATTATTCCCGCGTTTATTTTTCCCGTTAGAAGTGGATTGCTCATGTGTAGGCACTTTGAAATCTCTTCTGGTATTGGATTCAAAAAGTCCGTTTTCTTTTACTTTATCTAGGTCGATATGAAGTTTTCCTTTGGAAAGTGTCTTGATATCATCCAAAATAATTCCATCGTCGAAATTATCTCTGTTCCAGGTTGAATGAAAACTTCTCATTAGCTGACCGATGTAGATAATGGCTGTTTCCTGCTCCTCATCATCCTCAATCTCGATGGCCTTTTCAATCAGCTTTTCAATATTTCGGCCATAATGCTTGAATCTCACTTCTCCTCTTGGATATCCTACCGGCAAAGGTTTTTTGCCTAAGAGCTCCTTTTCAGGCATAGGGAAAGGTCCATCTACGTCCAATCTAAAATCTGACATGATGTATAAATCATCCCAAAGCTTCTGGTCATTTTCCTGCTTCAATGAGGGATTCAACTGCTTGATGATTTCCACAATTGTGTAGGCACTTGCCGTACGCTTTTCCCTGTCTTCAATGCCGCAGACATGGTCTACCAAGCCTTGAATGTTCTTTCCGTATTCTTTCATTTGTATTTATTTGTCTTTTTGAGGCTTATGAATCCGTCTTGAAGGACTCAGGCCAATCCCCAAATGATCCGCTTCAAATAGCGCATGTCTGGAGAGTCTTGCAATTTTAAAACCACTTCTATCCGTGGTTATTAAACTCTGCTTGATTTCAAAATCAGTAATTTCTTTTATTTCGCTCTTTTAGCTCTCTTTTTTATTCTCTTAAAAGGTAACAAAAAATCACCATTAGGCAGAGAGATAGGTAATTAGTCAATAATTCTGAGCTTCGCAAAGCTAAGTAATAAAGTCTTCTCTCCAAAATGTTCAAACTGAATCGTAGCCTTTCTGTTAAGACCTTCAACTTCAATCTTTTGAACCTTTCCAAAACCAAACTTCGGATGCTCTACCAGTTGTTCCGCCTGTAAATTATTGGTGTTGCTTGGTTTGAAGTCAGGACTTGGCGTATGAATCTTCATTTGAGCAGGTACTCGGGACTCCGGCTTTTTCTTAATGCCTATGAAACCCGGCCTTTCTGCACTGCTTCCGGGTAAACCCTCCCGTCTAAATGCTCCCGGCATCTCTCTGGTCGCGGAAAGTTTTTTACTCACTTTGATACAGCTTGGATCAACCTCTTCCAGGAATCTGCTAGGCTCACAATTCAGCAATCGACCAAACCTATAACGAGTCAAAGCATAGGTAAGGTATAATTTTTCCATCGCCCGGGTAGTCGCCACGTAGAACAGCCTTCTCTCCTCTTCCAAGTCTTCCCTGCTCTGCATCATCATCTGGGAAGGAAACAAATCCTCTTCCATTCCTACCACAAAAACCTGCTTAAACTCCAAGCCTTTGGAGGAGTGAATGGTCATCAAGGTAATGGCATCGGTGGTATCCTTGTCCCGGTCATTGTCTGTCAAGAGGGCAATTTCCTGTAAAAATGCTCCCAGACTTTTATCCTCATTTTCTTCATTGTCCACGTACTCTTTGATTGCATTGAGCAATTCCTGTACGTTTTCATATCTGTTGAGTCCTTCTATGGTTTTATCCTCATACAGTTCTCTCAATAGACCGCTCTGCTTCGCAATGGAATTAGCTGCTTCATAGGCGTCTTTCCGCTCCACTTCAATCTGAAAAGCTTTGATCATGGTAGCAAAATCATCCACCGAGCTTCCTGCTCGACCGGGTAAAAAATTTTGAGCATTTTGAACCACATCCCACAAAGGCATATCATGATCGTAGGCAGCAACCAAAATTTTCTCCAGAGAGGTATCTCCAATTCCTCTTTTGGGGTAATTGATGATGCGCTTAAAGGCCTCTTCGTCTACCGGATTAACGGTAAATCGCATATAAGCCATCAAGTCTTTGATTTCTTTACGCTGATAGAATGAAAGTCCTCCTACAATCTTATAGGTCAGATTCATCTTTCTCAGGGCTTCTTCTATAGCTCTAGACTGAGAGTTAGTCCTGTAAAGAATGGCAAAGTCGCTGTTATTAAGCTTTTTGTTATTTTTTTCTTCGAAAATTGTGGTCGCAACTATTCGCCCCTCTTCATTATCTGAAGTTGCCTTGATCAGCTCGATCAGATCTCCGTCAGGGTTGGAAGTCCAAACGGTCTTTTTCAGTTGTGCTTTATTTTTATCAATGATGGAGTTAGCCGCCTCCACGATAGTCTTGGTAGATCTGTAATTCTGCTCCAGTTTGACCACCATCAGATCTGGATAGTCCTTTTCGAAATTGAGAATATTCTGGATATCCGCTCCGCGAAAAGCATAAATACTTTGGGCATCATCTCCTACCACACAGATATTTTGATGAACTGCAGCCAGCTTTTTGGTAATCAGGTATTGAGAAAGGTTAGTATCCTGAAACTCATCCACCATGACATATTTGAAGCGCTGCTGGTATTTGTTCAATACATCAATGTGATCTCTGAAAAGCACATTGGTATTAAATAGTAAATCATCAAAATCCATAGCTCCCGCTTTAAAAAGTCGATCTTGATAGCGCTGATAAATATCTCCCATTTTGGGTTTCATGGCTGCCTCATCATCCGCTTTGACAAAAGGATCAGCTTGATAGGCCTGCCAGGAAATCAATCGGTTTTTGGCCCCGGAAATTCGGGAAAGCACCACTCCTGGTTTGTAGACTTTATCATCCAATCGCATTTCTTTGACGATGGTACGGATCAAAGACTTCGAGTCATCTGTGTCATAAATCGTGAAATTGGAAGGATAGCCTATTTTTTCGGATTCAACTCTCAAAATCTTAGCGAAAACAGAGTGAAAAGTCCCCATCCAGGTATTGCGCGCATCCAGACCTACCAAAGACTCAATCCTGTGCTTCATTTCTGCCGCCGCCTTATTGGTGAAGGTGAGCGATAAAATCTGAAAAGGATCTATACCTCTTGCATAAATGAGGTGAGCGATCCGATAGGTCAAAACCCGGGTCTTTCCAGATCCTGCGCCCGCAATAATCATTACCGGCCCTTCTGTATGTTCTACTGCTTCCCGCTGCGGGGGGTTAAGTTCTTTGAGATAATCCATTTTTGAAATACGAAATACGATTTACGATTGACGCGGGCAATTAAAAACCTAAGGCCAAACTCTCATCTCAGCCTTATTTTCAAATCTTACACCCTTTCCAACGATTAACTTATATCTTCCAGCGCTTATGGCTCCAAAGATACATGTCCGGCTGCTCCCGGATATTTTGCTCCAGCATTTCACAAAACTTATCCGTGATGGAGTGCGGAGCATGCCCCTCATAAGGAGGTTGCGCTAGAGGTATATATTCATAGCGATAATGTCCTCTTTTAACCTTGGTCATTTTACCGTAGTGAACATGTAAGTTCATTTTTTTTGAGAGAAACTCTGCTCCTTCAAAAAACACTGCCGGCCTGTTCATAAACTCCCGCTGATAGCGATTTTCTGATGAGGGAGGACGCTGATCAGAACCCAAAAGAACGATCCTCGGATCTTTTCCCAAGGTAAGCATCCCTCTTCTAAACTCCTTTTTTTCGGTCACATATCCGCCAAATCTTGTCCGGATTTTTTTCATCAGTTCGTTGAAAAAGGGATTGTTGACCTTGAGATACACTGTCTCAACCGGTACTTGGGAATACAAATTTGTACCTACTACCCCCATTTCCCAATTGAAGATGTGGCCTGCCATCATTAGTGAACTCACCTCATTTTGAACAGGTTTGTCCAGATCCGGTTGATTGACTATCAGGAACCTTTGTCTGAATTCTGCCTCCGATATTGTCAGTATTTTGATCGTTTCGGCAAATGTGTCAGTAAAATTCCTGTAAAATCGGTTTCGGACCTTTTTTCGCTCCCTATCTGATAGCTCGGGAAAAGCATGCATGAGATTCTCATCTATGACCTTCTTTCTATACCGAATTACAAACCTGGCAATCAGGTAAAGAAAATCCGTGAGCAGATAAAGTATGGGTAGCGGAAGTCGGGACAGCAACCGAAAGAAAAACATAGTAAATCGGAGGATTAGAGGCAATAAGGCCTTTTCGTAGCAACAAAATAAAGGAAAAGCGGGGAAAACTTCCCGATTCCTAGTTATAATTTAACCAGATCATTACTTTTGAATCTTATGTCGGAAGTACAGCGCAGAAAATATTCTCAGGAAGAGAAAAATTCCATCTTTGATGGGGAGTTTATGCCTCACATAGACTCTATGTACAACTTTGCCTACCGACTCACCTTTGATGAGGATGATGCCAAAGACTTGGTGCAAGACACCTATCTGAAGGCCTATCGTTTCATCAATTCGTTTGAGCAGGGAACCAATGCCAAAGCATGGCTGTTTCGCATCCTGAAAAACAGTTTCATCAACGAGTATCGTAAGAAGAGCAAGCAACCTGCTAAAGTAGATTATCAGGAAGTTGAAACTTATTACAACTCAGATGATGTTGACTTTCAAGGAACCACTGATCTCCGTGCAGAATCTGTCAAAGACATGTTGGGAGATGAGATTTCCAATGCTTTGAACAGTTTGGCGGTAGATTTCAGAACGGTCATTATCTTGTGTGACCTGGAAGGATTTACTTACGAGGAAATGGCCAAGATCTTGGATATTCCAATCGGAACAGTCCGATCAAGGCTTCACAGAGCCAGAAATTTGCTGAAAGAAAAATTAAAAGGGTATGCCCAGCATATGGGATACAATACGGACGAGGAGGAATAATTATCGAATACGCATGGAAATGAATCAAGAATCATCCGGGCAGCGGAAAATGGAATGCAGCGATGTAAACAAGTGCTTTGAGCTGCTGGAAAGTATTTTAGACGGAGAAATGGGCGATCCGGGCAAGGAAGTGCTCAAGGAAAAATTGGCGAAGTGCCAACCTTGTTTTGAGCATTTTCACCTGGAGCAAGCCATCAGAGAAGTGCTAAAAAACAAGTGCACCAAACAGGCTGTCCCCAATGAATTGGCGAAAAGCATCCGTGAAAAAATTCAGGAAGTGAAATAAATCCGGATGACTCAAGGTAAAGCAATTATTTTTTCGGCACCCTCAGGATCCGGTAAAACCTCGCTCGTCAAGCACCTGATCCAGCATGTGCCCAATCTGGGATTTTCGATTTCTGCCTGCACCAGAGACAGAAGAGGCAGACATGAAGTTCATGGGAAAGATTACTATTTTTTAACCCAAGAAGAATTCATTAAAAAAATAGATGAAGGAGCCTTCATTGAATGGGAGGAAGTCTATGCCGGAAACTTTTATGGCACGCTCAAAGAAGAAATTCAGCGCATCTGGGATTCCGGCAAGGCGGTGATTTTTGACGTGGATGTCAAAGGAGGATTGGCATTGAAAAAATACTTCGGCGATCAGGCATTGGCTATTTTTGTCAAAGTCCCTTCCATTGAAGTGTTGAAGTCAAGGCTGAATGAGAGAGGCACGGAAACGGAGGAATCTCTTTCCCGCAGAGTTTTCAAAGCAGAATTTGAAATGAAATTTGAGCCTCAGTTTGACGTCAGCATCCTTAATGACGATTTTGAGAGATCCTCTCAAGAAGCAGAGCAATTGGTCAGGGAATTTATAGCCTCTTAAGCCGTGAATATCGGACTCTTCTTCGGTAGCTTCAATCCTATTCACATCGGTCATCTCATTATTGCCAATACCATCTACGATCGGACCGACTTAGATGAAGTATGGTTTGTGGTCAGTCCCCAAAATCCCCTGAAAAAAAGAAAGTCACTCATCCATGAGTTTGATCGGCTTCGCATGGTTGAATTGGCAATCGAGGATAATTTTCATTTCAGGGCCAGTGATGTGGAGTTTCACATGCCGAGACCCAGCTATACAATAGATACCTTGACCTATCTCAGTGAGCAGTATCCACAGCATAATTTCAGTATTTTTTTAGGCTCAGATAATCTGAAACAGCTCCGCAAATGGAAAAACTATGAACAGATTTTGGAGCATTACCAAGTCTATGTCTATCCCCGTCCAGGTGAAAAAACAGATTTCACTCACCCTTCTGTACAGGAAGTAGACGCCCCTTTACTGGATATCTCGGCGACTTTTATCCGAGATTCTATTCAATCCGGACATTCCGTCAAATACCTCTTGCCCAGACAAGTGGAAGAGTATATTCAGGCTAAAAAACTATACTTTTAGCAAACCTTGGCCAATCAGGCTACCGATCAAAAAAAAAAAAAAATGCCTTCTACGTAAATTTTAGATTTTTTTTTTAATTGTTTGGTTTTGATAAATACAACTACTACAATAGATTAGTTACAGCTTCAGAGTTGAAGTCGTTTTTGGGCCAAAAACTTTTTAGTAATTCTAACTTTTAACAAAATGAAAAAAGTATTATTTGGAATAGCCTTTTTGGGGGCTATGGCGTTTTCGGGTTTTAGTACCAACGCAGAAGCTGCCAGATGCTATCAGAGAATGTACTGGTGTGCAGGAGAGCTTGAAGCATACAATTGTGAAAATTATGCAACAGGGAATTTATGTTCTAAAGTTTATGCGCACTGTTATAAATGTGATGCAATCACTTAACTAAGTTCAAAAATGCTTATTCGGGAGTAAATAGCTCCCGAACTTTTTCAAATAACTACATCATGAATAAAATATATGTAATTCTTTTTTTGATAGGGACTAATTGGGCATGCTCGCAAGAAAGCCCCATTAATTCAGATCCCCGTTTGATATCGATTGATCTTGAAAATTCAAAAGTTATCAGTCAGGAGTATTTTGAAATACTTGAAATTATCCCTCTGGAAACAACTTCAGAAAATTTAATGACTTTAGATGTTAGAGTAAGAAAGACTCAAGATTCTTACTACATCATGGATCTTGGGATGAGAGATGCGATCCACCGATTTTCTCTAGAAGGGAAATATTTAGGTTCTGCCGTTTCTGTAGGTGAAGGTCCAGATCAAGTTCTTGGCATGCAGGATTTTCAAATAGTTGAAAATGGAGATATTCTTATTCTATCTTCAATTGGAGATCAATCTTTCCTGTATAGGCATTCTATCACTGGGAATTTAACAAAAGAATTTGACATCGATTATTTGGCAAGTTCCTTTACAGTTTTGGGATCTGGAAACTATTTATTTTCAGGAGGACATAATCTCCCCTATGTTACAGAGAGAGTTATTTTAACTGATTCTACCGGAAAGAAAATAGATTCATTTTTACCAAATAATTATCAAAATGAAATGATTCCAACGGCTGAAAGGAACTTCTATGAATCCGAAAATAGTATTCTGTATTCAGAAATATTCAATGATACTATTTATAAAGTAGAAAATTTTCAGTTAAAGCCATTGTCCAAAATGCATTTTGGCAAATACTCATTACCATCAGATTTTTGGAATATCAGCGTTTTGGAAAGTCTGAAAAACATATCAGAAAAGGGCTTTGCAATTTATAAAGCTGCTTTTGAAACTAGAGATTATATACTTTTCAACATACATATTCAAAAAAAAGGAGGGTCATTTAAAAAGCTGGCAATCGTCAATAAGTTAACAAGGAATACCCAAATTCTAGAAAGTACAGCTTTGGAAGGCGACCCTTTTAATGAGCCTATTCATATTTCTGATAACCAAATCACATTTTTTTCTAGTCACTCTACAGTGGTTGATAAACTCGGAAAAACCATCCCCGATACATTGAAAAATAAATTAATGGAGGGAAAGTATGACTATCCAGTTATGTTCAAAGTAAAAGTTCCATCCTCGATATGAATAAAATTCTTTTTTCCTTTCTTATAATTCTGATAGTCTCTTGTCAAAAAAAGACGGTCTCAGAATTAAGGTTTCATGAAAATCTTGAATTGGTCAATACCGGAGAGGGACAAATTAAACCTTGCTTACATTGCCAAAAAAAACTAGTTGCGTACTTTGGGATGAACAATACACGTTCACTTACATATTTTCAAATGACCCTTAAAACCTTCAAGAAAATTCCCTCATTGTACCCAGACTTAAATGTCATATATGTATTTGGAGGAAAAAATGTGAGCAAAGGGCTTGATCAAACATTTTTAGAAGAATTTCTGCTAAAACATGAAGTTCCCTTTGCAGTCCTTTATGATGAAGAAAACACTTTCTTTGACCTCAATAACCTGCAGTTTTTCCCGTATGAGTTGAATGATATCCAAATTTATTTAGTAGATGACCAGAAAGTTGTGGAATCGGCGGAACCTGGAGTTCCGGAATTATTCGATAAACAGGTCAAGCAATTTCTTTCAATCAATTAAATTATATATAAAAGTTACGTTTAGTATAAAGAAAACTGAAGAAGGAGGATTTTGAAATGGCTTAAAGCTCAATCTGTTATAATTCAAACAACTCCTTTAGCCTAAATAATTACATTTTCTTTACGAGTGGAATAAAGAAGAGCCTTTTTTGCATCCTATCCCCTTTTTTACTTATTTGCTAATGACCCATTAGCCGCACTATTTTTTTCAAACCTTAGTTAAGACCTTATGAGCAAACATACCTATGACTCCGGCCTGATCGGTAACTGTGCCTATATCGCCCATATCGAAAAAGACACCAATATTTCCTGGCTTTGCATGCCCCGATTTGATTCGGATTTTATTTTTGGTGGAATGCTGGACCGAAAAAAAGGCGGGAAATTTACCGTACTGCCAGAATCCGGAGATTATACTTCCACACAAACTTATGTGGAGAACACCAACATTCTCGAAACGATTGTAAGAAATGGAAGTGATAGCTATAAGGTAACGGACTTTGCACCGCGCTTCAAAAACTATGATAGATATTATAAGCCTCTGATGCTGATTCGTAAGGTGGAGCCTATTTCTGGATCACCAAAGATAAGAATCGAGTGTCAGCCTGTAACTGAGCGGGGTCAGATTCAGCTTACTCCAAGTCAAGGCAGCAATCATATCAGATACATGGGAATTGATCAGGAGTTGAGACTCACCACCAATGCTCCCCTGACTTATGTCTGCGAAAAAAAGTCCTTTGCTCTCCAGAGACCCGTTTACCTGGTTCTTACCTACGGAAGACCATTAGAAGCACCAATAGAATCTACCTCAGAGCGATTCTTGCAATCCACCCGTGAGTACTGGCAAGCTTGGGTCAAATCTACCAGCATCCCCAATTTTCACCAAAGACTGGTTTTGAGATCCGCGTTGATTCTGAAAATTCACCAATTTGAAGATACCGGAGCGATTATCGCAGCTTCAACCACTTCATTACCTGAATCCCCCGGTTCTACCAGAAACTGGGATTACCGCTATTGCTGGATTCGTGATACCTATTATACCCTGACCTGTTTCAACAGTTTGGGACACTTTGAAGAGTTAGAAAAGTATTTTGAATATATCCAAAATCTACCTGTTGGGCCTGAAGGAAGATATCAGCCACTGTACTCCATTTCGGGTCATGGATTGTTGGTTGAGGAAATATCTGATTTGGATGGATACTTAGGCAACAAGCCAGTAAGATTTGGTAATCAAGCCTATACCCATATTCAGAATGATCTATATGGACAGGTTTTGGTTTCTTTGCTTCCCCTATACTCTGATCATAGATTTACAGAGTCTGAGCGGAGTCACTCTGAGCCCATGATTATGAATCTTTTGGATAAGATTGAGGCCACTATGCATGAGAAAGATGCAGGATTATGGGAATTCAGGAATCTGGCTCAAGAGCATTGTTATACCTTTTTATTTCACTGGGCAGGCGCCTGTGCTGCCGCAAAAATCGGTATCCGAATGAAGAATGAAGCGATGTATCAAAAAGCGATCGCACTTCGGGAAGAGGCAGTGAAAAAGATTGAGGCCTGTTATTTACCTGATAAAAAAGCTTACGCTCAGGCAATAGGAGCCCAACATATGGATGCCTCGACTCTGCAATTAATTACCATGGGTTATTTCGGAGACGATCTGGAGCGGGCAAACAATCACTTGAAGCAATTGGAGAAGGAATTGTTGGCAAAGGATTTTCTTTTCTATCGCTATAAGCACATGGATGATTTTGGTGTGCCTGAAACCACGTTTTTGATCTGTGCATTTTGGTATATCGAAGCATTGGCTTGTGTGAATAGATTGGATGAGGCCATTCAGGGATTTGAAACTTTGACCAAGTATTGCAATCATTTGAATCTCTTTTCGGAGGATGTGGATCAGGCTACAGGAAGCCAATGGGGGAACTTCCCGCAGGCTTATTCCCATGTGGGTTTGATGAATGCGGCCTTTAGGATAGGAAAGAGATTGGATATGCCGAATTTTCTGTAATACTTATTTTTTCTCCCTAGAAGAATAGTAGGCAGAGGCAGTAGGCAGTAGGCAGAAGCAGTAGGCAGTAGGCTGTTTGGAACTCTTGCGAGTCATAAATAATGCCGTCACCGCGAGGAACGAAGCGGTCTCATCAAAGTTAGAACTTGAAATAAATCTTTGCGACTTTGCCTCTTGGCGGGAGGTTTTATTTCCCGCAAAGATTAGAAGAGGCGAAGAACAGTAGGCAGATGCAGTAGGCAGTTGGCTGTAGGTAGTTTGGAACTCTCGTGAGTCATAAATAGAGGCGTCTCCGCGAGGAACGAAGCGGTCTCATCAAAGTTAGAACTTGAAATAAATCTTTGCGCATTTGCCTCTTGGCGGGAGATTTTTTCTTGCAAAGAATGGAAGAGGCGAAGAACAGTAGGCAGAAGCAGTAGGCAGTAGGCAGTTTGGAACTCTTGCGAGTCATTAATAATGCCGTCACCGCGAGGAACGAAGCGGTCTCATCAATGTTAGAACTTGAAATAAATCTTCGCGCCTTTGCCTCTTGGCGGGAGATTTTATTTCCCGCAAAGAATGGAAGAGGCGAAGAACAGTAGGCAGAAGCAGTAGGCAGTAGGCTGTTTGGAACTATTGCGAGTCATAAATAATGCCGTCACCGCGAGGAACGAAGCGGTCTCATCAAAGTTAGGACTTGAAATAAATCTTTGTGCCTTTGCCTCTTGGCGGGAGACATTTCCCATGAAAGAACCCAACCATCTCTCAAAATATTCTAGCAGCTAGCATTTCTATCTTGTAGATTCGTGAAAAATTTGAACTATGCTTTCCAAACGCCTTTATTTAGTCTTGTTGATTTTTTCTAACCTAACCTTGCTTTCATGCAACAGGGATATTTATCATCAAAACAATAAGGCCCACCAAAAACAGGTAAAAGAAGCCACTTCGGTTTTATTGGAGGTTCCTAAAACTAAAATCAAATCCCCCGGAGATACAACAGTCTTAAATGATCAGTGGGTAGGCACCACCAATTTTAGCATTCGCAGGCCAAACTTTGTGGTAATCCATCATACCGCGCAGGATTCTTTAGCTCAAACCATTAAAACTTTTACCCTTACCCGAACGCAGGTGAGTAGTCACTATGTGATAGGAAGAGATGGAACAGTGGTGCAAATGCTCAATGATTATTTACGATCCTGGCATGCAGGAAGAGGGAGATGGGGAAATGATACAGATTTGAACTCATCCTCTATAGGAATCGAGTTGGATAATAATGGTTCGGAATTTTTTCCTGAGGAGCAAATCGAAAGCCTAATCAAAGTCCTGAAGTCACTGAAAGAAAAATATAACATACCCACCGCCAATTTTATTGGTCATGCGGATTTGGCACCGGGGAGGAAAGTTGATCCCAGTGTTTATTTCCCATGGAAAAGATTGGCTGAGGCTGGATTTGGCTATTGGTATGATGAAAAATTACTACAACCTGAATATGAAGGGAAGCTTCCTGAAAACTTCAATGCTTTGGATGCTTTGAGAATTATAGGATATGATATAAGTAATCCTCAGGCTGCTATTCAATCATTTAAAATTCACTTTACCAAGGAGAATATCAATAGTCCGGAATTAAGCCATTTGGATAAGCTGATTATCTATGATTTGTATTTGAAGTATAGGTAAGTTAAGACTCCCGCAAAGAGAAGTAGGCAGAAGCAGTAGGCAGTTTGCAATTAAATTATAAATAGTGGCGTCACCGCGAGGAACGAAGCGGTCTCATCAAAGTGTCGGCTTGAAATAAATCTTTGCGCCTTGGCCTCTTGGCGGGAAAAATTAATCCCGCAAAGAATGGAAGAAGCAAAAAGCAGTAGAAAGATGCAGTAGGTAGTAGGCAGTTTGGAACTCTTGACAGCCATAAATAGTGGCGTCACCGCGAGGAACGAAGCGGTCTCATTAAAGTTAGAACTTGAAATAAATCTTTGCGACTTTGCCTCTTTGCGAGAGAATTTATTTCAGGAGGCGAATCCGACTTTATTTCGCGAAGCGTATTTCGATTTATTTCTTTATTTCTAAGCCAGTACTTTCAAATTCTTCCATACCTACGGCATGGAGGGGATCCTCTTTTCATTTTGCTACCAAGCTTAAATCCCAACGGGATTTATCTTACTCACAAATAAATCTTTGCGCCTTTTCCTCTTGGCGGGAGAAATTAATCCCGCAAAGAATGGAAGAAGCAAAGTTTGAAATTGAAAGCAAGCGCTTATTTCAGGAAGCGAAGCCGACTCTATTTCGCGTAGCGTATTTCGATTTATTTCTTTATTTCTGAGACAGAACTTTCAAATTCTTCCATACCTACGGCATGGAGGAAGCCTTCTTTACATTTTACTACCTAGCTTGAATCCCTACGGGATTTATTTCTCTCACCAATATATCTTTGCGCCTTTGCCTCTTGGCGGGAGATTTTTTCCTGCAAAGAATGGAAGAGGAGAAGAACAGTAGGCAGAAGCAGTAGGCAGTAGGCTGTTTGGAACTATTGCGAGTCATAAATAATGCCGTCACCGCGAGGAACGAAGCGGTCTTATCAAAGTTAGAACTTGAAATAAATCTTTGCGACTTGGCCTCTTGGCGAGAGATTTTTTCCCGCAGATCAGCGCAGAAAAAAAAACAGATTATCACAGATCTGGCCAGAGGTCCAAAGCTGATTTTTGTTTAAATCAATAATTTCCTTTGCGTCGCTGCGCCTTTGCGGGAGAATTTATTTCGCGAATAGTATTTCACTGAATCAATTTACCCAAGAGATTCCTCACTTGTCTAAAGGACTTGATATTATAATTAGCTTGGGTATATGCATAACCGACTCTGATGGAATAGGCATTTTTTGGCATTGCCTTGAATGTGTCCTCATCCGTCCAATCATCACCGATAGCCAAGATAAAGTCATATTCATTGCCCTTCATCATGGCAGTAGCAGCTCGACCCTTATTGATATCAGGACGTTTGATCTCCAAGACCATATTTCCTTCTAAGACCTGTAAATTATGTCCTCTGGCCATATATTTCAAATGACTAAACAGCTCTCTCATTCGCAGATCTCCCAAGCCACTTTCTACCTTTCTGTAATGCCATACGAGGGAATGATGTTTCTCTTCTATGAAAGCTCCGGGAGTTCGCAAAACATAATATTCCATCACAGAGCGGATGTCCTCTTTCCAGGAATCATCCACATCGGCATAAAGCTCCCAGTCACCTTTATTCTCTTTATGCTTCACCCATACGCCATGCTCCGCAATCATGTCCACATGAAAGCCTTTGAACCAAGTTCCCAAAGTGTCTTTATCTCTTCCAGAGATAATTACCACCTGTGCTTTTTGGCTCAATCCTTTCACAATAGCTTTTAATTCAGCATCTGGTTTGGCATCCTGAGGATTAGCTACAAAGCCAGTTAAGGTACCGTCGTAATCTAGGAATAAAACAGGCTTTTTAGCCTCTTTGAAGCTTTTCTGAATTTCTGTAATGACTTTGGTATCAACGTCCTTAGACGTCAATTCAGCTTGCTTTTGCTTGACATGTTCGATTCTATCCATGAACACTTTAACCCACTGAAAAATATCATACTTTTTGAGGCTTTCCTGCATAGATGAGATACGGGCCTTTTGCTCTGCAGGCTTCATGGTCAATGCTTCATAAATGGCATCTACCACTCCCTGTTGATCATTAGGGTTGACTAAAACTGCATCCTGTAACTCCTTGGATGCTCCCGCCATTTCTGACAAAATAAGCACCCCGGTTTGATCAGTTTTGCTTGCTACGAACTCCTTACAAACCAGATTCATTCCATCTCTCAATGGAGTCACCAAAGCAATATCAGACATGCTGTAGAATGCACTCAATTCCTCAAATGGGAATCCTCTGTAGAAGTAATGAACTGGTACCCAATTCAAGGTGGAGTAATCAGAATTCATCCGCCCAACCAACAAATCAATCTCTTCTTTCAGCTCTTTGTATGACTGAACTTTGTCTCTGCTCGGCACCACAATCATGATCATCGAGACTTTGCCATGCAGCTCCTTATGGTCTTTCAGCAATTTATTGAATGCTTCCAGGCGCTGAGGAATTCCTTTGGAATAATCCAATCTATCAATGGTGATGATCAGCTTCTGATCAGCCACTTGCTTTCTAAATTCCTTGACAATATTCTGCGTTTTTTTGCTTTTAGCCTGCTTCGCAAATTTGTCATAATCAATCCCCATCGGGAAAGAGTCTACATTGATAATGCGATTTTCTGCCTGGATATAGCCGCTTTCGCTGGACATCCCTGTGATTCTACCCACCGCACTCAGGAAGTGGCGCATATCATCATATGTATGGAAACCTATCAAATCTGCTCCACAGACGCCCTCGAGCAATTCTCTTCTCCAAGGGATCATTCGGATGATTTCATAAGAAGGAAATGGAATGTGCTGAAAAAATGCAATAGTTGCGTTAGGCAAAACCTCTCTCAGCATTTTCGGTAAGAGCAAAAGCTGATAATCATGCACCCAAATGGTATCATCTGGATCAGCTTTTTTAAGTATTGCTTCGCAAAATTTTTCATTGACCCTTTTATATGCTTCCCAATGCTCTGCATTATACACCATGTACTGGGTAAAATAGTGAAATGCAGGCCAGAGGGTTTCGTTGCTAAAGCCTTCATAAAACTGCTCCACATCTTCCTTCGAAAGGAAAACCGGTGCCATTTTCAAATCATGAAGCTCTAGAATGATTTCAGCTCGCTGTTCGGGATCATCCACGGTATTTCCCGGCCAACCAATCCAGATGTTTTCTCCTGATTTATAAATGGATCCCAGGCCGGTAGCTAATCCTCCGGCTGAAGGTTTGAATTCGAAGCGTCCATTTCTATGACGCAGGGAAATAGGTAGTCTATTGGATACAATGATGGTTTTTGCCATGGTAGGTTTAGGTTAAAAACATGAAAGGAATAAATCCTTAACAAAAAGGTGATAGCTAAATATAAGCAAAAAGGGAGTAAAATTGAGCCCCATTTTTAGATTTCATCTTTCCTTAACCTATGCTTATTGATGAAAAAGTGTTTCGAAATAAAAATAAAGGGGGCACTAAAAACAAAAGCCCCGGGATTTCCCGAGGCTTTTCAATTATATTTTTTGAGTTGATTATAGGCTAAAAGCAGCTTTAATCTTCTCCACATAGTCTAGTTTCTCCCAAGTGAAAAGCTCAACATCCAGCTTAATTTCATCTCTATAAGGAGAAACAAAGGTTTTGGTTACTACCTCGTTTTGACGACCCATGTGTCCATAAGCAGCAGTCTCTTCATAAATTGGGTTTCTCAATTTAAGTCTCTGCTCAATAGCATAAGGACGCATATCAAACAGCTCCTCTACTTTTCTAGCAATCTCTCCATCGGAAAGACCAACTTTGGAGGTTCCGTAAGTATTCACATAAATTCCCATTGGAGCAGCAACTCCAATAGCATAAGATACTTGCACCAACATTTCGTCAGCAATTCCCGCAGCTACCATATTTTTGGCAATATGACGAGTAGCATAAGCTGCTGAACGGTCTACTTTCGATGGATCTTTTCCGGAAAATGCCCCTCCACCGTGAGCTCCTTTTCCACCGTAAGTATCCACGATGATTTTTCTTCCCGTCAAACCTGTATCACCATGAGGTCCACCGATTACGAATTTTCCGGTTGGGTTGATGTGATATTTGATATCTGAGGTGAACAGTTTTTGCAACTCAGGCTTCAACTGAGCTTTCACTCTCGGGATCAAGATACTGATGATGTCCGATTTGATTTTTGCCAACATAGCCTCTTCCTCATCAAAGTCATCATGCTGAGTGGAAACAACGATCGCTTCAATTCGCTGAGGTACGTTATCGTCACTGTATTCGATGGTTACCTGTGCCTTGGAATCAGGGCGTAAGTAAGTGATATCCTTATTTTCCCTTCTCAAGGCTGCCAATTCACGCAAAATCATGTGAGAAAGGTCCAAAGCCAAAGGCATGAAGTTTTCAGTTTCATTGGTAGCATAGCCAAACATCATCCCTTGGTCACCTGCTCCCTGCTCTTCAGGATTTGCTCGGTCCACACCTTGATTAATATCCGCAGACTGCTCGTGAATAGCAGAAAGCACTCCACAGGAGTTACCTTCGAACATGTATTCACTTTTGGTATATCCAATTCTGTTGATCACATCTCGGGCAATCTTTTGCACATCCAAATAGATATCGGATTTCACCTCGCCAGCCAAGACTACTTGACCTGTGGTTACGAGCGTTTCACATGCAACTTTTGAATTGGGATCGAAGGCTAAAAAATTATCTATCAGCGCATCGGAAATCTGGTCAGCGATTTTGTCAGGATGACCCTCAGACACTGACTCTGAGGTAAATAAATATGCCATAAACTTACGTTCTTATGCTTGTTTCAAAGAAAGCCCAAAAATAGGGGAACTGAAGGAAATAAAAAACCTAAACTTATATGTCTTTCAGGATTTAATGCCCTGGTTTTTCAGAAAAAATGTGGTTTAGAAGAATTGGTGAAATTTTCTAAAAACCTGACAGCTCTTGGTATCACGTTTGAAATTGGTGTGAATGATATTTCATGGCTGAGAATAAAAAAGGAGGTCCATTGCTGGACCTCCCATTTTTTATTAAGTATTATGAAATATTAAAAGCCAGAAACATTCAATCTTCCACCTGTAACAGTCTTCCCTGATAAAGATGCAGTCGGTGTGGTTGAATTTAAGATAGCTGCTTTGATTTGTGCAGCACTTGCAGTTGGATTTAGTGAAGCATATAAAGCAGCTGCACCAGTCACATGAGGTGTCGCCATGGAGGTTCCGTTATAACTTGCATAGCCTGAACCAACAGAAGCCTTCCTTCCTTTTCCAACAGTGACAGGAACTGTAGACCAAATTCCTGAGCCAGGAGCTCCTAAATCAACAGTAACTGCGCCGAATTGAGAAAAGCTGGAAAGAGCTCCTGAACTGGTGATTGATGCTACTGCAATGACATTTGGACTGTCATAGTTAGAAGGATAGCTTGGAGAAATATCATTGTCTGTGCCTGAATTACCAGCTGCAGCGATAAATAAAATTCCTGCAGCATTCGCACGGTCAATCGCATCTTTCAATGCTTGCGAATAGCCTCCGCCACCCCAAGAGTTATTAGTAGCAACGATATTCAACCCATGTCTCACCTTCAAGTCAGTGAAATAATCCACTGATTTAATTGCATTGGAAGTAGTTCCGCCTCTAGAGCCCAAGAATTTAGCTCCGATCATTTTTACATTCCAAACTACACCTGCTACACCTATGCCATTACCTCCGACACCGCCGATAGTACCAGCAACGTGAGTACCGTGATCATCCCCTGTTCCGTCAAAGAGGGAGTTGTCGTTTCCGTCAAAATCCCATCCATATACATCGTCAATTAGCCCATTCCCATCATCATCAACACCATTACCCGGTATTTCGCCAGGATTTACCCCAGCATTTCCAGATAAATCCTCATGTTCGTACATATAGCCTTCGTCTATAATTCCAACATAGACAGTTGAGCTTCCAACCTTATTTGCTGCCCAAGCCGTAGCCGCTCTGCTGCCAAATTGGTTTCCTCCAGCTGACATTCCCCATAGTTGATTATTGGTGAAATAAGGATCATTAGAAGTAGCAAAATGCTGGTAAATCCAGTTTGGCTCTGCATATTCCACTTCAGGCATAGCTTTCAGCTTTTCTATAGCTTCCATGGTGCCAATTTTAGTATCCACTAAAATCAAGTCCCCATTTGGACCGCTTTTTCTTGCGTTGGCTAATTCCATAGCACCGGTTTTGATTTCCTCTACTACAGTACCTCCAATTGCTCCTAAAATGTCCGCGGAAATTCTGGATCCAGTAGTAGCTGTTCTCATTTTGATCAGCAACTGACCGGGAACAAAGTTTTGACCAAGATCAAGCTTGATCTGTTCTGAAACTGAAGGCTCAATTTCGGCAACATCAGTACAAGAAACTGCTAGCCCTAACAAAGCAGGGAAAACCAGCGCATGTTTAATTTTTATCATATGATTGATGGTTAAAGATTTTTGGGAATTTATACCTTTTACTGAATATTATATCATAGATGAGTCCTATCGAAAAAGAAAATTTTCTATCCTTTCAGTTAACTTTAATTCCCATTTCAAACCTTTTTTTAACCAAGCTTTGCAAATAAAAAAGCCATTTGATGCGTCTTGATTTTTTTATAAGCTGAAAATTGGATTTTCCCTAAAATAAAATGCTTTATACTCCTCTTTGGACTAATTAAAAAGAGCGATTAATTCCAAATTTTCTTTGGTTCAACAAGCCAATTTTGGCTGAAAAAATTTTTAATTTTTTTGAAAAAAAATTCAACTTTTTTTTCTTCATCCCCCATGCGCAATAAAGTTTCGGTAACTTTTATCCTCTATCCAATTTCAACTATGAAGAAGACTGTTCATTTCTTACTGATAAACTTGGCAATATTTTCAATTTGCTCTTGCCAAGTCCCCAATGACACATCTACCTCGGATCACAAAAGTTCAAGCCAGTATTCTGATTTGGTCAACCTTTTTGAAAGATGGAGATCTTTTGAAAATCCGCCACTTCATGATGGAGCTCCGGATTATCGCAAAGCAACTTTTGAACTACGACACACCAAGTTTAGGGAATTACAAAAAGAATTATTAGCGATAGATACCTCTGGATGGGCTATTCCTGAAAAGGTGGATTGGAGAATCGTTTGGGCAGAAATGAATGGGTACGATTTCAATGATAGGGTACTTCGTCCTTGGGCAAGAGATCCTGCATTTTATAAATCACTTTGGATGGAAAGAAGCGATGTTCCTGCTCACGAGGGCCCAACGCATCATGGAACTCTTGAATTTTGGCAGTACGAATTCCCCTTGGATGAAACTAGCAAAGCGAAACTTTTGAAAGAGCTTCAGGCTATCCCTTCGCTCAATAAGCAGGCTGAGTCCAATCTCACTGGAAATGCAAAAGAGCTTTGGGAGGCAGGAATTCCGACCATCGCTACGCAAGTTGAAGACTTGAAAGGTCTTTTGCTCATCTCTGAAATCAGCAATGATCCGAAATTGGCAGAGGCTGTAGAGAATGCGGTTAATTCAACGGAGGGATTTGTAGAATGGCTTATCAAAGAATCAGCAAATAAAACCGGAGAGTCAGGAATTGGTAAGGAGAATTACACCTGGTATCTGCAAAATGTCCACTTGGTGCCTCTGACCTGGGAGGATGAGGTGATGATACTTAAAAGAGAGTTGGCTAGAGCCTGGTCTTCTTTAAAATTGGAGGAACATCAGAACCGAAACCTACCTCCTTTAGCGGAAGCAAATACGGCAGAGGATTTTGAAAAGCTAACAGAGAATTCTATTCAGAAATTTATGGAGTTCTTGAAGGATCAAGAGATTCTCACAGTAAAGGATTATTTCGAACCTGCCCTGAGGGAACATCGAGGCAGTTTCATTCCCAAAGAAAAGCGTAATTTCTTTACCATAGGAATGCATATTGATCCACTGCCTTTGTATTCGCATTTTTATCATTGGTTTGAACTGGCTATCATGGATAATGAACCCCATGCCAGTCCGATCCGGAGAGGACCGCTACTTTATAATATTTTCGATTCCAGAAATGAGGGAACAGCAACTGCTGTGGAAGAGATGTTTATGGATGCAGGCCTGTACGAGGATTCCCCAAGATCTAGAGAAATCGTCTATATCATGATTGCTCAGCGTGCAGCTAGGGGATTAGGTTCGCTCTATGCACAGGCAAATGAAATGACCATGGTGGAAGCGGGTGGTATTCATTCGGATTATACGCCTAGAGGTTGGATGAAAACAGAAAAAGAACTCCTGCTATTTGAGCAACATTTATATATGAGGCAGCCTGGATATGGATCGAGTTATATTACCGGAAAATATCTCCTCGAAAATACCCTGGCTGAGTTTGCAAGAATTAAAGAGGTGAAGGAGGAAGAGTTCAGGTTGAAGGATTTCTTTGATCAATTGAATGGAATGGGAAGTATTCCGATTGCATTGGGCCAATGGGAAATGACGGGGGTGGATCCGATGCAAGGGATGTGAAAATTGTGCCATACCTACGGCATGGAGATGTGCTCTGTAGAAACCTTTTGCTACCATGCTTAAATCCCTACGGGATTTGCTTTGGCTTGAATTATCTCTTTGCTTCTTTGCCACTTGGCGGGAGATTTTTTCCCCGCAAAGAATTAAAGAGGCAAAAAGCAGTAGGCAGAAGCAGTAGGCAGTTTGGAACTCTCGTGAGTCATAAATAGTGGCGTCACCGCGAGGAACGAAGCGGTCTCATCAAAGCAATAACTAGAAATAATTTCTTCCCAAATAAATCTTTGCATCGCTGCAAGAGGGTTTATTTCAAGAGTCTAAGCCGACTTTATTTCGCCAAGCGTATTTCAACTGTAATTCTTTTTTCAGAGACGAAACTTCCAAACTCTTCCATACCTACGGCATGGAGGTGATCTTTGAATACACTTTTACTACCTAGCTTAAATCCCTACGGGATTTGCTTTGGCTTGAATTATCTCTTTGCTTCTTGGCCTCTTGGCGGGAGATATTTCGCCCGCAGATTAACGCAGAAAAAGACACAGACCTGACTGCCGTCAGGCAAGTCTTTCACAGATCTGGTTTTAGGACAATATCTAATTATAGTATTCTTTGCGCCGCTGCGAAAGAATTAATTTCCTCAAATAATTTTATCTAAAATCCCCCTTGCCCCCTTTTATTAAAATTGAGATCCCAATTTAGTACAGAATTCCAAAGGGGGAATTGATCCGATTATCGCCGAAGGCTTATCGTGAAAAATGTATTTCAGAACCCCAATACCTAGAAAGAAACTTTTATTTTAGAAATGGAGTATATACTTTTAGTATTACTTTAGGAATTTATGAAAACATTATCCTTAAAATTAGACGAAAACATTTTCGAAGAAACTGAAGAAATGATTAAGCTGAAGGGCATTGCCAGAAATAGATATATCAATGAGGCCTTAGATTTTTATAATCAACTTTTGAAAAGAAAAGCACTTGCTGCTGATTTTTCAAAGGCTTCCAAAATGGTGAAAAAATCTTCCATGCAAATCAATCAAGAATTTGACAATTTAATCGATGAAGGTTCAATATGAGATTTGGCTGGTCAATCTCAATCCTTCGAAAGGAACAGAGCCTGGAAAAATCCGACCAGCAGTCATTATCCAAACAAATCTTTTAAATCAGGTTATGCATCCTTCCACCCTGATATGTCCGATAACCAGCCAGCTAAGTTCAGAGGAAAATATTTTGAGAGTAAAAATCGAAGGAAAGAAAACTGGATTAAGTCAAAATTCAGAGGTTTTAATTGATCAAATAAGGGCAGTTGATAATAGAAGATTTATTGATCGAATAGGTAAATTAGACAATGGAAAAATTCAGGAATTAAGAAAAAAACTGAAAGCAGTTTTAGATTTTTGAAGTCTAATTGAAGGAACGGATCGGTCCTAAAAAACTATAGCATCAAAAATCTTTTAATCTGAATAATTTTGCGCTTTAGCTACTTTTCAGGATTTTTTTTCCCAAAAACTGACTGTCGATAAACCATGCCAAAACTCGAAATTCTTCCATATCTACGGCATGGAAATGAGCTCTGAAAAAACCTTTTGCTACCTAGCTTAAATCCCTACGGGGTTAGCTTTATCTTAAATTATCCCTTTGCTTCTTTGCCACTTGGTGGGAGATATTTCGCCCGCAAAGAATTGAAGAGGCAAAAGGAGTAGGCAGTTTGGAACTCTCGTGAGTCATAAATAGTGGCGTCACCGCGAGGAACGAAGCGGTCTCATCAAGGTTAAGACATTAAATAAATCTTTGCTTCTTGGCCTCTTGCCGGGAGATTTTTTTTCCCGCAGACCTGACTGCCGCCAGGCAAGTTCAGCGCAGAAAAAAACACAGATTATCACAGATCTGGCCAGAGGCCCAAAGCTGATTTTTATTCAAATCAATAATTTCCCTTGCGTCGCTGCGCCGCTGCGAGAGAATTTATTTCAGGAGGCGAAGCCGACTTTATTTCGCGAAGCGAATTTCGGGTGTATTTCTTTTTTCAGAGACGAAACTTCGAAATTCTGCCATACCTACGGCATGGAAATGTGCTCTGAAGACATCTTTTCTACCCAGCTTAAATCCCTACGGGATTATAATTATTTTTAAATTGGACTTCGCTTCTTGGCCTCTTCGCGGGAGATATTTCGCCCGCAAAGAAATAAAGAGGCAAAGTGAAGCGTATTTCAATCGTATTTCTTTTTTCAGAGACGAAACTTCGAAGTTCTTCCATACCTACGGCATGGAGGGAATCCTCTGGGACATCCTTCCACCTAGCTCTAATCCCTACGGGATTTTTATTTGTCTTAACGAGGCCTTTGCTTCTTTGCAACTCCGCGGGAGACATTATCCAGGAAGCCTATCTTTTTTTCACCAATGCCTCCGTGACTTCATTCATCGCCTTAACCTTGTATTCAAAATCACCCTTCAAGGTGTCCCGATAAGCATTCAGATTATCCAATAAATCATCAATCTCTTCAGGCAATACTTCCTCCAATAATTGGCGAAGTCGCTTGGCTGTTGTAGGTGATTTTCCATTGGTAGAGATGGCAATTTTCAAGTTTCCTTTGGTGACTATCCCGCCCAAGTAGAAATCACAAAGGGCTGGAGTATCTGCTACATTCACCAAAAGAAAGCGCTCCTTAGCCTCATTTCGGATTTGAAGATTTACCTTTTTATCATCCGTTGCAGCAATTACCAAGTGTTTTCCACCCAAGTACTTTTCATCATAGCTATCCTCAATCAAGGTAACTGTTTCTGCTTTTTCCGCCAGTTCCAAAAATTCCGGTCGGAACATTTTTGACACCACGGTTACCTGTGCCTTGGGACTCGATTTTAGCAAAAACTCCAGTTTCTCAGTGCCCACAAAACCACCTCCAACTAAGAGAACATTGAGTTCGTGAACTTTCAGGAAAATGGGATATAGATGGTTCATTTTTTAGATTTATAGAGTTTAGAAAGGAGAGAATAGAAATATGAAATACAATGGAAATACCTTAGAAATAAGCTCGACTTTGTCGAGCGAAATAATTGAATAACTGATCTATGTTATATTTCACGACCGCAGGGAGTCTATTTCACCGAGGAATGCGAGGGATATTTCAATCGTATTTCGCAAAGACTTATTTCGCCAAGGGCATATTTCTATTGCATTTCAATTTTCACAAACTCACGATACACTTCCTCCAGTCTCATACTTTCCCTCACAACTTCTCCTATGATGATGATTGCTGGCGATTCCACCTGATTTTCTACTGCTTTTTGAGCAATGTCATAGATAAAACCAGCCGTGATTTTCTCTTCTCTAGTAGTCCCACTTTGGATGATGGCTACTGGAAGATTTTCCCTTCCAGCATTGCGATAGGTTTGAACGATTTCATTCAGTTTCTTGGTACCCATCAAAACCACAACAGTTGCAGTGCTCTGGGCAGCTAAGGCTAAATCTCTGGATAATTCGCCAGCAGTAGTTGTGCCAGTAACCACCCAGAAACTCTCAGAAATTCCTCTTTTTGTAACAGGAATACCAGCGGCAGCAGGAACTGCTACAGCAGAAGTTATCCCAGGAACCACCACAGTGGGAATCCCAAAATTCTCTATATACTCAATCTCCTCACCGCCTCTCCCGAAGACAAAAGGATCTCCTCCTTTCAAGCGTACTACATGACCGTGTTTTTTTGCCAAGCTCACACAAAGCTGATTGGTGTCTTCCTGAGGTTTGGAATGCCTGCCCACGCGCTTGCCAACAAAGAATTTGATGGCAGATTTGGGAGCATGTTTTAATAAAACCGGATCAATCAAAGCATCATACAATACCACATCTGCAGTGTTTAAAGCTAAAATGCCTTTCAAAGTGATTAACTCTGGATCACCCGGACCCGCGCCAACCAAACTTACCTTGGGATGAATTTGCTCTCTCATGCGTTCACCTCCTCCTCTCTATAACTTTTCAATGCCTGATAAATTTCCAAAGCCTGCTTGGCGTAAGCTCTCGCAAATTCCGGAGTAGGCTCATGCTGATTGATTTGGTAAACTTTCTCAGCGAAAGTGGAGTCTAAGGTTACTTTTCCGCTACTGACAAAATGCTCATCAAAGAGGGAAATAATATTTGCATAGCTATTGGTACTGATATCTTCGCTGAGCAAAATAGCTTTGGCAGCATTGATCAAACCTGCATAGTGATGATAAATGCTGTCAGACCATCTGCCATTTTCCAAAGCTTCTTGTCCCAAATCCAATTTCTCTTTGGCTTCCAAAAGCAAGGTTGCCACTAAATCAATCACAACTCCAGCACATTCACCCACGCCTACTGCTACCTCGTAATTTTCATTTCTGCCCCAGTCTACCCGATCTTCTTCGGTCACTTTTGCAGGGTCCGCCAACTCTTTCAGCAATTCATAGAAATACATTTGTCCTTTCTGATCATAATAGCTGAGGAAGTCCAAATCTTCGCCATTCGCTTCAAAATCATCCAATAACAATCTTAAAGCCTGAGGTCCTCTTTTACTCGGGATTTTGGTTACTTTATCTGCAAAACGACCATTTCCATCACCCAAATTTCCACCACCAAGCAATACTTGCAAGGCAGGAATCACCGTCTTACCAACACGCATAGACATGCCCTGAAAACCGATATGTGCCATATTATGCTGGCCACAGGCATTCATACATCCGGAAATTTTAATCACCAAATCCTGATTTTTGAGGTATTGCGGATACTCGTTAAATATGACTTTTTCCAACTCTGAAGCAATTCCCGTAGAGCTCGCGATCCCCAAATTGCAGGTATCAGTACCCGGGCAGGCAGTTATATCACCCAAGGAATTATAGCCTCTTTCTGCCAAACCGATTTTCTTCAGTTCCTGATAGAAAAAAGGCACCAAATCCTCCCGAACATCACGTATCAGGAAGTTTTGACGAAGCGTAAATCGAAGCTCATTATTGGCATATTTTTCAATCAAATCCGCCAAAGCTCTGGCCTGAGAAATGTAAAAATCTCCCAGCGGAACACGCACCCCGATCGCTACATAGCCCTCTTGTTTCTGAGGCAAGACATTAGTCAGTTTCCAAAGCTCATAATCCAAGCCCAGCTCGGATTTCAGTTCAGGTTTTTCAGGATTAGGTAGGCTTTGGGCAACCTCATAGCTTGCCGCATCAATGGGATAGCTGGCAAATGGAAGGGCTTTCTTTTCCTGCTCGACCAATTCTAAAAAAGCATCCAGACCTAAATCCTTAACCAAAAACTTCATCCTGGCTTTATTCCTTCTGGCCCGCTCTCCATGCCGGTCAAAAATTCTCAAAACTGCTTCGATATAGGGAATCAGCTGATCCGTTTCCAGAAAATCATAGACTAGGTCCGCATGTCTAGGTTGGGAACCTAAGCCTCCACCGAGTAGCACCTTAAAGCCTCTCACCTGCTTACCATTGATTTCTTTGATTTTGGGAATAAAGCCCAAATCATGCAGATAAGACAAGCCGGTGTCATCCTCCGATGAAGAAAAGGCCATCTTGAATTTTCGGCCCATTTCTTGGCAAATCGGATTTCTCAGGAAATACCGAAAAGTTGCATCTGCAAATGGAGTAACATCAAAAGGCTCTTTGGGATCTATTCCTGCCAATTCGGATGCTGTCACATTCCTTACCGTGTTGCCACAAGCTTCCCGTAAAGTCACATCATCCTTTTCGAGTTCGGCCCAAAGTTGTGGTGTGCGATCCAAACTCACATAATGAATCTGAATATCCTGACGGGTAGTGATGTGCAATCTCCCCGTGGAATATTCTTCCGAAACTTTGGAGATTCTTCTTAGCTGAGGGGCAGTTACTCTTCCATAAGGCAACTTGATCCGGATCATTTGCACTCCGGGCTGCCGTTGTCCATAAACGCCTCGAGCTAGTCTCAGGCTACGGAATTTCTCCTCGTCGATTTTCCCTTCTTTGAAAAGCGCGATTTTCCGCTCTAATTCCAGAATGTCGCGCTCTACGATGGGGTTTTCCAATTCGGTTCGAAAACTTTGCATAGCGTAATAGTTTTATATCCCTATCGGGATTATAGGTTAATAGGTTTGAAAGAAAGCCAAGGTTTAGGACTTGGCTGATCTTTAGATTTTTTTTCTTCTTTTACTCCACTCAATGAAATTAACTCAAATCCCCCTAACCCCCTTTGAAAAGGGGGATTTGATCTCGTTTCTGAATTTAAAGTATATCGCCTTCGACTCCGCTCAGGCTGACAATAATTTAATTCTTCTACTTTATTATTTTCCAAATAATTGAACAGTTCGTCATACTTCTTAAATCATCCTTTCTTCCAACCATCTCTAAAACAGGGAGATTTGGAAGCATTTCAGATTTCATACTTTAGAATTCATACTTAATCAATGAATCCTACCGAAACCGTATCAAAGCTTCCTTCATCGATTAGGATAAAAGCTCCGTTCGATTTATTGTTTTGATAGGAGTCGTAATGAATTGGTTTGCTCAGACGAAAATGGACCTTTCCAATATCATTCAATTTAAGCTGTTTGGTTTCCTCTTCACCAGAGAAATCCGCATGGACCTTGGCTTCGATGCGATCTACTTTAGCCAACACCCGATTGACTCCATGCTGAAGGATATATTTTTGTCCAACTTGGAGCACTTTTGAGTTTACCTGACAAAGTGTGGCAGCAAGGATTTTCTCACTTTTAGGTTCCTCGCCAACTTTCACAATCATATCTCCCCTACTGCAATCCACCTCGTCATCCAAGGAAATGACCACTGAGGCACCAGGAGCTGCTGCATTCACTTCTTTTTCAAAGAAATGAATGCTCTTGATAGTAGACTCATTTCCGGATGGAAGGACGGCTACTCGGTCCCCAACCTGAAGTTCATTGCCATAGAGTTTTCCAGAGAATCCACGGAAATCATGGTAGGCTTCTGTTTTTGGACGGATTACGTATTGAACAGGGAATCTGGCCACCGCACTTTCCTGCAAATCCTGAGGCTCCAAAACCTCCAGATGATCCAATAAGGTATTTCCAACATACCAAGGCATTGCTTCTGACTGTCTGGCTATATTTTCACCTTTCAAGGCTGAAACGGGGATGAAAGTAATCTGTTCTTCGGAAAAGGAACTCTTAGCCACCAACCCATCAAAATCGGCTTTGATTTTTAGAAAAACATCTTCCTCATAATTCACCAAATCCATTTTATTGATCGCCACTACCACATGAGACATGCGAAGCAAATTGGCAATGAAGAAATGTCTGTAGGTTTGTTCGATAACACCTTTTCTGGCATCAATTAAAATGATTGCTACCTGGGAAGTAGAAGCCCCTGTCACCATATTTCGGGTATATTCCACATGCCCGGGAGTGTCGGCTACGATAAAATTGGTTTTGGCGGTATTGAAATAAATATGCGCCACATCAATCGTAATCCCTTGCTCGCGCTCGGCAACCAAACCATCCGTTGCCAGGGAAAAATCCAAATAATCGTACCCTCTTTGTTTGGAGCTTTTTTCAATAGCCTCAATCTTATCTGTAGTCAGGGAGTTGGTATCATAAAGCAAACGCCCAATCAAGGTACTTTTGCCATCATCCACCGATCCTGCAGTTGCGATTTTGATTAATTTTCTTCCTTGGATGTCCATATTATTTTTTGATATACAGTTGAAATAGATTGAAATAGACCTCACTACGTTAGGCGAAATACTTACCATCGGTTCAAGCCGAGTATTTCTTCCCGCTTGCGGGAATTATTTCTATCCTATTTCAACCGTGTTTCTTTTTCTTTTTGAATGTCTCGCTTCTCGTATCTAGATTCTTGCTTCTTTTTAAAAGTAACCCACCTTTTTCCTCGTTTCCATCGCTGCTTCTGAGCGTTTGTCGTCTATGCGGGCTCCACGCTCGGAGAGTGTAGATTCCCGAATTTCAGCAACCACATCTTCCAATGTTTTGGCTTCGGAAAGTACTGCCGCGGTACAGGTCATATCTCCAACGGTACGGAATCGAACCCATTTTTCTACCACCTCTTCATTCGCTTCGCGAAAGACGTGCTCATTAGCGGTCCAAATCAATCCATCTCGGAAAAAGACCTCCCGCTTGTGCGCAAAGTAGATGCTTGGAATCGCAATATTCTCTGTTTTGATATACTCCCAAACATCCAATTCAGTCCAATTAGAAATCGGGAAAACCCGCACATTTTGCCCTACATGGATTTTACCGTTTAGCATATCGAATAATTCCGGCCGCTGATTTTTTTCGTCCCATTGGCCGAAGTCATCCCGAACGGAGAATACCCGCTCTTTTGCTCTGGCTTTTTCTTCATCTCTTCTTGCTCCACCGATACAGGCATCAAACTTGAACTCCTCGATCGCATCCAAAAGGGTGGTAGTCTGCAAGGAGTTTCGGCTGGCATAGCGCCCTTTTTCTTCACGAACTTTCCCTTGATCGATGGAGTCTTGCACCTTTCTGACAATCAGTTCCAAGCCTAGCTCCGCCACGAGTTGATCCCTGAATTCTATGGTCTCCGGAAAATTATGCCCTGTATCCACATGCAATAGCGGAAAAGGAATTTTAGCTGGAAAAAATGCCTTTTGAGCCAATCTGACCAAGGTAATCGAATCTTTTCCTCCAGAAAAAAGCAAAACAGGGCGCTCAAATTGCGCCGCCACTTCCCGAAGGATATGGATGGATTCTGCTTCTTTGGGGTTAGGTATGAATAGGTTTGACATATGGAAATACAATTTTAATTTATGTTTTACGCCGTCTTCGATATTCGACATTCAGCGTTCATCATTCGTTATTATTTTCTTTATTCTTTCCAGAATTAGATATTCTTTGGCTAGTTTTTCAATCTTCAAATTTTTTCAATTTCGAATTTCGAACATCGAATAATGAATTTCGAAGTATCATCTGACATTAGTCATTGAGATCCCGAGAATCGGGAGAAGCAATCTTTTCAAACACTTTTTAAATTATGAGACTGCTTCACCCTGCGGGACTCGCAGTGACGTCAATCTCAGACTTCTGCGAACTGCAAACTGACCACTGCTATCTGGAATGCAACCCACACTCCTTTTTTGAGTCTTCCCACCACCAGCGCCCGTCACGGGGATTTTCTCCTGGAAGAATAGCCCGTGTACATGGAGCGCAACCTATGCTGATAAAGCCTTTATCATGAAGTGGATTATAAGGGATTTTATGTTCCTCGATGTAGGAAATCATCTGTTCAAAAGTCCAATCCAATAAAGGATTGAATTTCAGTATCTGATTGGCTTCATCCCATTCGATCCGCTTCAAGTCGCTTCTATTGGCGCTTTGCTCAGCACGAAGTCCCGTTACCCAGACTTCATTTCCTGCCAAAGCTCTTTTCAAAGGTTCTACTTTGCGGACAAAGCAACAGGATTTACGATTCTCAACAGATTCATAAAATCCGTTGATCCCTTGCTCTGCTACTAGGTTTTCTACCGATTCCCGTTCTGGATAGTAGACTTTAATTCGCGTTTGGTACTTGCTTTCCGTGCGTGCCAACAATTCCAAAGTCTCCGGAAACAACCTTCCTGTATCTAAGGAAAAGATTTGAATAGGTAGATTTTGGGAAGCAATCAATTGAGTAATGACTTGATCTTCCTGACCCAATGAAGTAGAGAATACCACCTTTCCGGGAAAAAGATCCGCAATCAAAGCCAAGCTTTCCTTGGCCGTCAATTGATCTAATCTGTGCTCAAGATCTTGCATATTCTTTTTCAGGCTCATGCTCTTTTGTTTTTGTTGCAGACTCCCATACCCGCTCGTGCAGGTAGTACAAGAGGATTTTAGAGACTACTTCTACCGAACCGATTGAAAGCGCCATGGTCAATTGACCCGTCACAATAAAGGAGATAACAATGGTATCAATAGTCCCCACGATTCGCCATGAAATAGACTTCATGAGACTCTTCAAATTACTGTCTGTCCCTTTTTTGGACTCAAACCATTTTTTAATGTGCTGATCTAAAATCATATAGGTTTCAACGGGAGTGAAAAACAAAAGTATATAAAGCCTACATATTTTATAGGGTTTATGGTAAAAAATTTTTGTTAAGTTTTTAAAATATCAGCTAATGTCTTGTTTTCCAGTATTTTAAGAGTCTCATCTCGAACTTGAATCATCACCTTATTGATGCCACAAGTTGCTTCATCTTTGCATTCGTCGCAGGGTTCGTAGTAATTCAAACTCACACAGGGGAGCATAGCAATAGGTCCGTCGAGGAGTCGAATCACTTTGGAAAGTGGAATATCTTTTGGATCTTTGATCAAATAATAACCTCCCCCTTTTCCTTTTTTACTTCCCAGCATGCCAGCTTTTTTGAGTTCGAGCAAGATATTCTCCAGGAACTTATGGGAGATCCCATGCTCTTCGGCTATATCATGGATCAGCACTGTTTTTTCATCCCGGTGCTTGCCCAGATAAGTGAGGGCATGAAGGGCGTACTTGGTTTTTTTGGAAAGCATAAACAAAAATAATCCAATTCTTGGAATAGCCTAGTACGGGAGTGGGGAATAATAAATCCCCAAATTTCTAGGGGATTTTAATACATACCTAAATCTATTTTACATCATCTCTTTCATTTTAAAATTAAATTACATTAATCGATTAAATCTTGAGGTTGCTCTTTCCGCTTGAAAGTTGGACTAGTTATGCAGCGATTTTAAAGTTATAAAATTCATTTGGTGTTTTCATTTCTAATGCAGAATGTGGTGCATATGTATTGTATTCATTCATCCACTTCTGTATTTGCCTGTGTACGGTTTTTGGATTATCCAGGCAGCTCTCATAGACATAATCTCGTTTAAATGTAGCATTGAAGGCTTCACACATCCCGTTTGATTGTGGTGAATAGGTTGGGGTATTACAATCGATTATATTCCAGGATTTCAAGCTGGCTCTGAGCTTTTTTTCAATGAATTCCGGTCCATTGCCATGTAAAAACTGCAGTGTATCCGGTTCAGGCAAACTCTCTCCAAAGCGGATATGTAAGGCTTCTTGAACCATTAATTCAATATCAACTGCCTGCATATGTTTTCCTGCTTTCCAGGCGATGATGGACCTGTCACAACAGTCGAGAAGAAAGGCCACCCGGAGCTTTTCCCCATTCCAGCATTTAATCGAAGTGATATCACTAGCCCATCGCGTATTAGGTGTTTCTACTGCTATCTGCCCTGTATGGGATCTGCTGCTGCCTCTGGTTCGGTGTCGGGTAATCAACAACCCTTCTTCCTTCATGTAGCGGTGCACCATGTATTTGGTCACGTTGAGCCCATAATCCCGTTTGAGCAGCGCCTTGACCCGGGGTACCCCATAGGTGGATTTCTTTGCCGTGATTTCTACAACAGCCAGTTTCATCTGCTCACACAGTTCTTTTCGCACTGTCCTTTTTCGTTCAGGATAGGGCTTTGCTTTATAATATACAGAGGATTTGGCGACTCCCAGTGTCTTGATAATCCTATTCATGCTTACTCCGAATTGTCTGGATAACGATTCAATTTCTTGTTTCGAAGTTGATCCATCTCTAACTTTTTTTTTAGGATCTTAATATCCAAAGTAGATTCCCCGAGAGCCTTCTTGAGCTCTTCATTCTCTTTTCTAAGCATTTCCAATTCAGCTTTGGAATGTAGGTCACCTTGATTTTTGATACTCATAATGGCTCCTGATTTAGCAAGTGAACGCCAGCTATACACCTGACTGGTGATCAGCCCGTGTCGGCGACAATATTCAGGACAAGATAAGCCAGAACTTTCCCAATCTTCTACAATAAAGGCTTTTTGTTGTGAAGTGAGTAGCTTTCGACCACCGGAAGAAAGTCGCGCGTTTTTAAGTAAGTCTTCGATCATTTTGTTCCTAAGTTTAGGCAACAAAACTGGTCCAGTTATTTAAGCGGTTAGGAACAATTTCACCTTGACACTAATTTACCAAAAGTTATTTTCAATAATACTTGATTTATTATATATGATTTTAGAAGACCCTAAAAAATAGTCGTTATAATAATACTTTTTTAAGATCGTAAAGCATAATTTTTTCATTAACCTTATCTATTCCAATTAGAAAAGATTCATCCTTATATACTTCTATATTACTTAAGTATTCGTCTACCAATAAATTAGCAACCAAATTCCCTTCCCAATCTATTACTTTAATTAATGGTTGAATTTCTTTTTGTTCTATTTCAACATTCAACTGATTATAATATAGACCATAAATATGATTAGGTGAAGAGGTAGAGTATTTGTAATATACAGGATAGGGAGGAAATGTTCCTTCTTCTTTCAATTTTGGATTCTCTGTTATATAATGATCCGATTCTCCAAGATAAGAATTTTCCAAATTTCCATTGAAGTCAAATATATCTATTCGATCAAAAGCATCCATAGAGGAAGCTATTTTTTTAGAACCTTCGTTGACATGTATATAAGAAAAATATAGAGAATAGAAATCAAATGGACTTAAGTTTTGGTCCAATACTTGAGGAAACAGGTCTGAAACCCAAGATGAATCCGCTTTTAAATTATAAAATTTAAGTCTCCCAAATTCTTTTGAATCAATACCAGGAGTTGATACAATAATTGAATCATTCAGAAAGGTTATTGATTGGCTTAACCCATGTTTACTATCAATGTCATAAGTATAGTCATAAACTTCAACTGAATCTTTTATAAGTCTATCAAGATTCAATAGTCGGACTCTATATTTAAAACCGTCATTCAAAACCAAATAATTTGTTCCATTTTTTGATAAAGTTTGACCATTTACTCTGATTGCCCCCCATTCATCAGGTCCTTCTCCAAATGGCGCAAATCTAGCAAGTGGTTTTTCTAGATTGGACTTATGATATAAAGCTAATCCATATCCTACCTTTTTATTCATTTTAAGAAGGACATAGTCTTGAAACGTGTAAAAACTAGAAACGCCTACTTCATCTTTTAATATCTCAATTCCATCCATTTTAATTAATGGGACCTCAATATTTTTAGAGTTCTTACATGAACAAATTATTATTATAAGCGCGATATATACTTTAAATTTTTTTCTCAAACCTATCGAAATTAAAAAAGAGCCCAAAAAATTGGGCTCCAAAATATTTAAACTGAACATTGTCTAGCATTTCCAAATGCCATTCTTCCCTCAACTTTTTCACAAGTTCCACAATCGTAATAATCAAAATCCTCGGCGTCACGTGACTGTGAGTAACAGTCTACAGTCCCACCTCCTCCAAGTGTCTGACCTATCACTGATGATGAGAAAGAAGTCGCAATAATGAGTGCAAATGCAATTACTTTTATTTTAGCTTTCATTTTTCCTAATTTTTAAGTGTTACATAATCTAATACTGCCATATCCTCTTCGCCCATCAACTTTTTGACAAGTTCCACAATCATAATAATCAAAGTCATCTTGAGTGTAGGATTGGGAGAAACACTCAACCGTATTGCCCCCTCCGCCCCCGAGGGTTTGGGAAAATACTTCAAAATGCCAAAAACAAATAAGGCATAGAATTAATAATACAGAGATTTTTTTCATTTGCTTTAAAGATTTAAAATTGATGTTTTTATTAAAAAGGCCGTGTTCAACTTATAAGTGCAACACCTAATTTTTGTTTGAGTTTTTGTATTGGACTAAGGTAATTAAACTTTCTAACGGGTCTGTTATTGATTTTAGCCTCGATTGCTTGTATTTGTTCTGTTGAGATTTCATTGAGGTCAGTTTTTTTAGGTAAGAAAGCTCTAATCAATCCTATTCTGTTTTCGACAGTTCCTTTATCCTGCGAAGTATACGGCCGAGTAAAGTAGGTTGGGATATTGTATTTGTCTCGAATCAAGTGATGGTTTGCAAAAGCCATGTCATTATCAAAGGTGATCGATTTGAAAAAGGAAGGCCCAATCCTTTGGATTCGCTTAGCTAATTTCTGTTCAATAGCATCAGCATTCTTACCGGATAATTTCTCCATAGTGGTAATCAGGGTAGCCCTATCTACCAAGACCAGAAGAGCAGACTGGTGGTTCTTACCCATCATCAGATCGACTTCTATATCGCCTATTCGCTCCCTTAGGGCTACAACAGCAGGTCGTTGTTCAATAGGCACTCTTTCCTTTATGATTCCTCTGGAATCTCTGTAATTGCCTCTTTTTCGCTTTCTTTTCCCATGGCGGAGGCATTTATAAAGCTCCCGATCTCTGGTCAATGACCAATGCTTACTTTTCTTGGCTTTCCAAATCCATTGATAAATGGTTTCATGGGACACGCCCGGGTTTCCATCCAATTCCCATTTGGCAGCAATCAATTCCGGACTCAGTTTTTCCTCCTTGAGCCAAACTCGAGCTTGTTCCTTTAGCTCAGCCTTGAAACGGATATTCTTGGGTTTAAGCTTATGCCGTTCATCGGTTCTGTTTTGAGCGACACGAGCGACATATTCACCCGCATTGCGCCCGCGTAGACCCGTGTTCCGACGAAGCTCCCGACAAATGGTGCTTTTATGAACTCCTAAAGCTCGGGCAATACCGGTCTGAGTCACCCCTTGTTTGATTAAAATTTCGATTTGGTACCTTTGCTCTGGGCTGAGATGATTGAATTTCTGCATGACAACACTAATTTAATTCTTCAGCCTAAGGAAGGAAGCCTAGGCTTCCTTCCTTAAACCTTTAGTGTTGCACTTATTACTTGAATCTGGGAAGCCTCATCGATAAAAACTTGAACTAAACTTACCCCCCCCATCCATAAAGTCAAGAATTTGACTAAAATTTTTTCAGATAGGCCCATAAGCAATTGATTATCAGCTATAAAAATTTATTTCTAGAAATATTTATATTTATAACTTCCTGAAATACAATTTATTAATAAACAACTGATTTTTAAGGTATGAAACACTAAAAATTGTGTATGAATAAAAAATCCCCGTCGGGTAGATGGGGATTGGGCTAACCTTTGAGTCCCGAT
Organism: Algoriphagus sp. NBT04N3; assembly: GCF_019443765.1. Lineage (NCBI taxonomy): Bacteria > Pseudomonadati > Bacteroidota > Cytophagia > Cytophagales > Cyclobacteriaceae > Algoriphagus > Algoriphagus sp. NBT04N3. The sequence goes on along the minus strand of NZ_CP048415.1, from coordinate 4,504,194 downwards.
TTCTATCGGGATTGAAACCCCAAGGTTTGAATATTTAGATAAGTAAAGAAGACCTTCGAGGTCTTGAAGACCTCAAAGGTCATCAAAGGTTAGATCAACTCTACACTTCTTTTAACAAATGCGGTGAGGTCCTTACCGGTTAGAAGTCCCTGAGACAGTTTCGCCAAGTCAAATGCTTGCTTGGCCAGTTGCAGTTGGGCTTCTTCTCCTTCAGCTTTCAAGATTTTATCGACCACTGGGTGATTGCCATTAATGGCTACTTTATAGCTATCCGGCATTTGTCCATAGAAACTCATCGGTCCTCCACCCGTCTGCGCCATGTCCTTCATTCTTCTCATCCACTCTTCCATCGTAATAGTCACTGGCATTTCTTCAGGACTCAAGCCTTCAATCTCCACTGTGTAGGATTTATTATCGATGGCTTTTTCGAAGAGCTCCTTCACTTGCTTGCTTTGATCTTCGGTAAGCAAATTCGCATAGCTATCTTCTTTCTGGATTAGTTTTTCCACTACATCCGCATCGACACGCTTGAGTTGAGTTTTCTCCAGCTTGGTCTCAATATGCTGGATAAAGTGGCTATCAATCGGAGAATCCAAAACCAACACATCATAGTCTTTCTTATTGGCAGAGGCAATAAAGCTGTCTTGCTTATCCACGTCTGTGGCATATAAGAAGATAGTCTGCTCGTTTTTATCCTTCTGGATAGTTTTCACCTTTTCGGTGTACTCATCCAGCGTGTAATACTCATCTTTGGTATTTTTGAGCAGGGTAAATTCTTTGCCTTTTTCATAGAATTTATCCTCTGAGATCATACCGTACTTCACAAAAAGTCCGATGTCATTCCACTTGGCTTCGTAGGCCTTTCTGTCCTTTTTATAAAGCTCAGAAAGCTTGTCCGCTACTTTTTTCGTGATGTAATTGTTGATTTTCTTCACATTTCCATCAGCCTGTAGGAAGCTTCGGGATACGTTGAGCGGAATATCAGGAGAGTCGATTACTCCATGCAAAAGCATCAAAAATTCAGGGACAATATCTTTCACCTCATCGGTAATGAAGACTTGGCGACTAAACAATTTGATTTTATTCCGCTGCAACTCGAATTCGTTTTTCACCTTCGGGAAGTACAAGACACCCGTTAAATTGAATGGGTAATCCACATTTAGATGAATCCAAAATAGCGGATCTTCACTCATAGGGTAAAGCTCCTTGTAGAAGGCCAGATAATCCTCGTCTTTGAGATCACTTGGGGATTTGGTCCAAATCGGGGAAGTGGTGTTAATGATATTGTCCACTTCAACGGATTTCCATTTCTTTTCTCCTTTATCATCGACCCCATCTTCTACGGATTCGGTTTTGGTGCCAAACTTGATCGGAACAGGCAGGAACTTGCAATATTTGTCCAGGATGCCTTGGAGCTTCCACTTGTCTAGGAATTCTTCTGAATCTTCATTGATATGAAGAACGATCTCTGTTCCGCGGTCTTTACGCTTACCCTTTTTGATTTCAAATTCAGTGCTGCCATCACAAGTCCAGATCGCCGGTTCAGCTCCCTCCTGATAGGAAAGCGTATGAATTTCCACTTTTTTGGCCACCATAAAAGCAGAGTAGAAACCCAAACCAAACTTACCAATGATCTCATTGGCGTCTTTGGCATCTTTGAATTTCTCCACAAATTCGGTGGCACCGGAGAAAGCAATCTGGTTGATGTACTTTTTGATCTCCTCAGCTGTCATCCCCAGGCCTTTGTCAGCGATGGTGATGGTTTTCTTTTTCTCATCAAAAGAAACCTCCACAGTGATGTCACCCAATTCTCCTTTGTACTGACCTAATGTCGCAAGGCGCTTGATTTTCTGAGTAGCATCTACGGCGTTGGATACGAGTTCACGGAGAAAAATCTCGTGATCGGAATACAAAAACTTCTTGATGATCGGGAAAATATTCTCGGTATGAATCGAGATGGTACCTTTTTCCTGCATGGGTATAAATCAGTTTGGTGAATACAATAATTGACATCATTGGATTATCAATGCCTGTTCCAAACCCAAAAAAGTGACAAGATGACAGATTTGAAAGTGAGAAGGTAGAAGCGAGAAGGATGAAGGAAATTGGGATTTGCGAGTTATGTCCCGAGAGCTTTCGGGGTAAGATTGAGGACAATGAGAGGCGAGAAGCGAGAGAATTCAAAATAACGACATTCATATACTCAATTACACATCCCAGAAAATATCGAATGATTCACCCCCTTAAAGAGCTGGACTGAGATTAGTGAATTAAACACTAATTTTATGATTGTGAAAAAAGAACAAAGACGATGGAGTAAGGAAGAAAAAGAGCGGATGCTCTTGGATATCCAGCGATTGGGTGTCATAGCGGGCTGCCGTAAACATGGCATAGCCCCCTCTCAATATTATGACTGGTCCGAACGGTATAACGCCCAAGGGGTTGACGGATTAGAGAACAGACGGGGCAAATCTCAGGAACAGGAGCTGATTCGTCTCCGAAAGGAGTTGGCATTGGCCAAGGAAATTATTGCTGAGAAAGAACTGGAGAAGAAAATGCTGTCTGAGCTTTTAAAAAAAAAGATTGCAGAATGGAACAGAGGAGAGAAGTCGTAAACCGTTATTTGCAACAGGGTTTGAGGACTGCCGCTGCGCTACCTCTCGCCGAAATTCCGAGAAGCACTTACTACTATAAGCCCAAACAGGGAAAAGCAGGAAGAAAGCCTTCTACACATACATCCACGCAGTCTGGGGAATTAATGTCCAATGGTCAGGTAGTGGAGTTGATCAGATCCATCTGTTTAGAGCCTTTTCTGAATTATGGAGCAGACATGATGTGTCTGGAACTTAAAAACAGAGGATTGCTGATTAATAAGAAAAAGGTTTACAGACTGATGAAAGAACACAGACTGATCTACCCCCCTATAAACTGGACAGAATTAGTTAGAGGTATTGAATTTAAATTATTTATTGATTTTGTTCGTATTGCAGAATGAACATCTTCACAGGGGGAACCGGAGCCTAGGCTTGGTTTCTCCTTGAAGAAAAATTTTACTTTCTTTCCATTAGTCCTTAGCCCTATTTTTTCTTGATTCCACAGGGACAAAAACTGCTCAGGGGATTTTCCAAGAAGCTCCTTTTTGATTCTTTTTCGATTATATACCCTGAAGAATTCTGAAAAAACTGCCCTTGCATGAATCAAATCCTGAAACTCGTAACCGGAGGTAACAGACTTTGATACGATGTGATGAAAAGATTCGATATGCCCATTTTGTTGCGGCACTCCAGGCTGAATAAATTCATGTTCGAAGGGTAGCTGCTGAATAGCTGATCGAAGTTCTTTAGATATAAATTGAGGTCCGTTATCGGTTCTAATCCGCAGCAAAGGTTGGGACTCCGAAGTCTCAGGATACTCTTGAAACATCCTCTTAATAAGGGCCACCACCTGGCCAGCCTTCATTCTGTAATCCAAGGTCCAAGCTAGCGCTAAACGGCTAAATGTATCCAGCGCAGTAAGCAGATAAGCTGTCCTGTTTGCTCCCGAAACATAAATGTACTTGATATCCAGTTCAATGGTCTGGAAAGGAAATTGCGCACAGGGACTGTTTGAAACTACCCGCTTTCGGCTTTTGGTTTCGTTCCTGGCCCTTTTTGGATAGAGGAGTCTTGATTCACCCCCTTAAAGAGCTGGACTGAGATTAGTGAATTAAACACTAATTTTATGATTGTGAAAAAAGAACAAAGACGATGGAGTAAGGAAGAAAAAGAGCGGATGCTCTTGGATATCCAGCGATTGGGTGTCATAGCGGGCTGCCGTAAACATGGCATAGCCCCCTCTCAATATTATGACTGGTCCGAACGGTATAACGCCCAAGGGGTTGACGGATTAGAGAACAGACGGGGCAAATCTCAGGAACAGGAGCTGATTCGTCTCCGAAAGGAGTTGGCATTGGCCAAGGAAATTATTGCTGAGAAAGAACTGGAGAAGAAAATGCTGTCTGAGCTTTTAAAAAAAAAGATTGCAGAATGGAACAGAGGAGAGAAGTCGTAAACCGTTATTTGCAACAGGGTTTGAGGACTGCCGCTGCGCTACCTCTCGCCGAAATTCCGAGAAGCACTTACTACTATAAGCCCAAACAGGGAAAAGCAGGAAGAAAGCCTTCTACACATACATCCACGCAGTCTGGGGAATTAATGTCCAATGGTCAGGTAGTGGAGTTGATCAGATCCATCTGTTTAGAGCCTTTTCTGAATTATGGAGCAGACATGATGTGTCTGGAACTTAAAAACAGAGGATTGCTGATTAATAAGAAAAAGGTTTACAGACTGATGAAAGAACACAGACTCCTCTATCCAAAAAGGGCCAGGAACGAAACCAAAAGCCGAAAGCGGGTAGTTTCAAACAGTCCCTGTGCGCAATTTCCTTTCCAGACCATTGAACTGGATATCAAGTACATTTATGTTTCGGGAGCAAACAGGACAGCTTATCTGCTTACTGCGCTGGATACATTTAGCCGTTTAGCGCTAGCTTGGACCTTGGATTACAGAATGAAGGCTGGCCAGGTGGTGGCCCTTATTAAGAGGATGTTTCAAGAGTATCCTGAGACTTCGGAGTCCCAACCTTTGCTGCGGATTAGAACCGATAACGGACCTCAATTTATATCTAAAGAACTTCGATCAGCTATTCAGCAGCTACCCTTCGAACATGAATTTATTCAGCCTGGAGTGCCGCAACAAAATGGGCATATCGAATCTTTTCATCACATCGTATCAAAGTCTGTTACCTCCGGTTACGAGTTTCAGGATTTGATTCATGCAAGGGCAGTTTTTTCAGAATTCTTCAGGGTATATAATCGAAAAAGAATCAAAAAGGAGCTTCTTGGAAAATCCCCTGAGCAGTTTTTGTCCCTGTGGAATCAAGAAAAAATAGGGCTAAGGACTAATGGAAAGAAAGTAAAATTTTTCTTCAAGGAGAAACCAAGCCTAGGCTCCGGTTCCCCCTGTGAAGATGTTCATTCTGCAATACGAACAAAATCAATAAATAATTTAAATTCAATACCTCTAACTAATTCTGTCCAGTTTATAGGGGGGTAGATCAGAAATATCGAACATCGAATGATGAATGTTGAATATCAAAGTTCTACTTCGACCTTAGAGCAGAGATAAATTTCAGATTTACGGCGATGAGAGACGAGAAGCGAGAAGAGAGAAGAGAGAAGCGAGAGACGAGAATTCAAAATAACGATACTCAATTACACATCCCAGAAATATCGAACATCGAATGATGAATGTTGAATATCGAAGTTCTACTTCGACCTTAGAGCAGAGATAAATTTCAGATTTACGACGATGAGAGACGAGAAGAGAGAAGCGAGAGGCGAGAAGCAAGAGACGAGAATTCAAAAATAGCACTGACACTCAATTAATCAATTACTCAGTTACACAATTACTCCTTTCAAAATAACTCAATAACCAAATTGCCAGAGTAAACACTAAATAAAAAAACTTTACACAATCTGTCCCTTTCAAGTCCATTTTTTATTATTCAAACAGCAGTTTTTATATAACATTTATTAGATTTTTTGAATTTTTTCAAGTAAATTACCTAAGGGTCAAAAATTTACCTCCACAGGTTTTTGTGGTTGACCTCTTTTCATCAGCTGAGCCCAACTAATAATTAGCTGAAATGGTATATTGACATCGGTTCTGAGACCTTCCATTCTAAGTTAGTTTTTCAGGGTCCTCAGTTATCTGAATCTTTTCAAAAAATAATTTCTATGAAATACTGCTTCTTTTTCTTGGTGCTTTTGGTTGCTCCCAATCTTTACGGCCAGTCTAGTTCATCTATTCAAACTAAGACCAATGAATTTTTAAATACTTTGGAAAGTGAACAAAGGCAGCAAATCAGCATAGCTTTTACCGACAGCGCAAGAATTGACTGGACAAACCTCCCCCTAGGGCTGGCCCCAAGAAATGGATTGGCCTTCGGTGAGCTATCTGACAAAAGCAAAATTGCCTTTCATCAGATTTTGAGTGAAATCCTCAGTTCCCAAGGATATCTCAAAACTTTCGCCATCATGCAAGTAGATGATATACTGCATGAACTTTTTGAAATAAAATACCAGGAGGGGGCTATCAATGAAAACTCTATAAAAATGATACGCGGTCTCAACTGGGATTATGGCAACTATTTTATTGCGATTTCGGGCAATCCGCAAACGGACCTTGTCTGGGGCTTAAAATTTGAAGGGCATCATATTTCCCTGAACTTAACTGTATCAGGAGATAATTTTTCAATGACTCCTTTATTCCTCGGTTCAGATCCTGCTGTAGTAGAAAACACCCAATATGCAGGGCTTAGACCCTTGAGCAAGGAAGAAGATTATGGCTTTTGGCTGGTGAATACACTCAATGATGAGCAAAAAGCCAAAGCAACACTAGCCATGGAGGTTCCCGGTGATATCATCACCAGCCCGGGAAGGCCGCAGTGGCTAGAAGAATATCAGGGAATCAAAGGTTCCGAAATGTCAGAAGCCCAGCAACAGATATTGCACTACTTGATAGAAGAATATATAGCCAATCTAGAACATGAAAAATCCGAGGAATACCTGCAAAAACTACATAGTGCAGGTATGGACCAAATATATTTTGCCTGGATCGGAAGTTATGAGCCGATGAAACCGCATTATTACATTATCCATAGTCCGGATTTTCTAATAGAATATGATAATGTTGGATTCCTGGATAATGCCAACCATATCCACACCATTTGGAGGGAAAAAGGCAATGATTTCGGTGAAGACATTTTGAAAAAACACCGAATGGCCCATCATCATTAAACCTAGTCCTTACTCACAAAATTATTATGAAATGCCCATGAGAAAAAAATATCACACAGAGGAATGATTATCCTGGGCATTCCATCTGACCTCTAAAAAACAAATTATAAACAGATGAAAAAAGGAGCATTTTTAATTCTTGTATTTTCATTGACAGTGTTTGCTGCCAAGGCTCAACTCAGGCCACAGGTAGAAATCAAAACTAGCTATGGTCCTATAATTATCGAACTCTATCACGAAACTCCATTACATCGTGATAATTTTTTGAAATTGGTTCAAGAAAATGTTTATGACAGCCTCTTGTTTCACCGGGTGATTGAGAACTTCATGGTTCAGGCCGGAGATATCAAAAGCAAAGAAGCTGTCATTGGTGATCCACTAGGTAGCGCAGACTTGCCTTACCAAATTCCGGCAGAAATCCACCCAGAACTCTTTCATCAAAAAGGAGCGCTGGGAGCTGCCAGAACCAATAATCCTGCGAGGGCTTCTAGCAGTACACAGTTTTATTTGGTTCAGGGAAAAATCCAAAATGACAGTCTCTTAACACATAATGAAGGAAGAATCAATTCCTTTTTACAAAGACATTTTGCTGTCAATAATCCCAATAACAAAAGCTTGCTCGACTCTATTGAACAAGCCAGAGAGTCCAAGGATAGTTTACTGCAAGCTGAATTGGCAAGTCGATGGGAAAGCAGAGTAAAAACTCAAGATTTTGATTCATACACAATTCCAGAGCATCATAGGAAAATTTATCAAGATATAGGAGGAACGCCTCATTTAGATCAAAACTATACGGTATTTGGGCAAACCATCTCAGGCATGGAAGTAATAGATGCAATCGCTGCTGTCGCTACTGACTCCCGGGATCGTCCAAAAGAAAATGTATATATCCTCAAGATGACTTGGTTAAACCCGCCTAATCCTTAGAAGACATGAAGAAATCTAGTCTGATTTTCTGTTTTTCACTGCTGTTTTTTGCCTGTAAGGAGACGCTCCCTACCGAACAAAAAAGCGAGCTTCCTAATATCGTCTTTATTTTCACTGACGACCTAGGCTACGGCGATCTAGGTTGCTTCGGAGCTACAGATATCAAGACTCCCCATATTGACAGAATGGCAAAAGAGGGGATCAAATTCACTTCGTTTCTCTCTGCCTCCCCTGTTTGCAGTCCTTCCCGAGCCGGCCTTTTAACAGGTAGAATGCCTCAGAGAATGGGCATCAATTCAGTTTTTTTCCCGGAAAGCTTCACCGGAATGGATCAGGAGGAGATCACTTTTGCAGAGATTTTAAAAGAGAAAGGCTACCGAACAGGCATTGTGGGAAAATGGCACTTGGGGCACATGGAAAAGTTTCTACCCTTGAACCAGGGTTTTGACACTTATTACGGCATCCCTTACAGCAATGATATGGAGTCGGTAGTCTATCTCAAAGATTTTGAAGTGGACTCGATTCAAGTTAATCAGCGGTTTACGACCAAGACCTATACCGAGAAATCCCTGCAATTCATAGAAGATGCTGGAGAAAACCCATTCTTGCTCTATCTGGCTCACAACATGCCCCATGTGCCAATTTACGCATCGCCGGAGTTTGAGGGAAGTTCTGAAAGAGGCTTATATGGAGATGTGATTCAAGAAATAGACTGGAGTGTTGGGGAGATTTTGAGGAAGCTGGAAGAAAAAGGACTGATGGAAAATACATTGGTGATTTTCTCTTCCGATAATGGTCCATGGCTGGTTATGGAAGATCATGGAGGTTCGGCAGGTCCACTTCGAGAAGGTAAGCAATACACTTTTGAAGGGGGAGTCAGGGTTCCTACCCTAGCGATGTGGAAAGGCAAAATTGCACCCGGCCAGGTATATGAAGACTTAGCCACTCAAATGGATTGGTTTCCTACTTTTTGTAAAATAGTTGGTACCGAAATTCCGCAAGATAGAGTCATTGACGGAAGAGACCTTAGCACGGTTTTATTTGAAAACGGAACCCGTGAGGGGAAGGAATTTCTATACTTCATGGGAGCAGATCAAAGAGCCTATCAGGAGGAAGGATGGAAAGTGAAGAGGCCTTTTGGGGGATATCAGGGAAGTCCGGGAATGAAAGCTGTAGCTCCTCATGACACCTTGCTATTTAATTTAAAATCTGATCCGGGAGAAACCCAAAATCTAGCAAAGGAAAACCCGGAAAAGCTAGCTCAAATGATGCGAGCTATGGATTTGGCAGTCCAGCAGTTGGGGCCATTACCGGAAAGTAAAATTGTCAGAAGTCCTTCCGATAATAGCCATTATGAGTATTTGAAACAAAAAAGACAGAAAGGTGAAAATTAGATTTCACTACATATGGATATTTTTAATCAGCTGCTCTATAGCAAGGGGGCAAGGGCAAATTGTTGCCCAAATCGACAGTCTTTGCGAGCTCTCCTATCAGCAATATGGGGACTATAATTATCTGGAGGCCATCAAATGTGCCGAAAAGGCATTAGAAATCAGCAAGGAACTAGACTATTCAACTGGCCAGATTAAAAGCGAATTTTACAGAATCATGGCCAAGCAGGAATATGAACCCTCAACTTATAATCCTAAGCCCATAGAGGATCTGATTCCCAAACTCCAGGAGGCTGGACTTGATAGAGAAAAAGCTCGAGCACACACTTTTGTAGCTGGTATTTATGCCTTTTTTGGAGATATAGAAAAATCCATAGAAAACCACCTCATTGCATTAGATATGTATGAGGCCAAGGATGACTCCCTCGGGCTGGCAAGTGTACATAATAATATGAGCTTGGTTTATTATGATCAGCATGATTATGAAGAAGCCTTTTTCCACGCCAGAAAATCAATGGCCTTGGAAAAATCTCAAGGAGACCCTCAAAGAATTCACTCCAGCCTAAATAATTTAGCTATCATTTTTGAGCATACCGGTCCACTGGATTCTGCTATTTATTACCACCAGATGGCTTTAGAAAAAGCCTATGAAAGCAATAGCCCCTATTCCATAGGATTATCTCTGAGCAATTTGGGGAATAACTATGCGATCAAAGGAGATCTAGACCTTGCAGAGAAAACCTTATTACGCGCCTTGGAAATCCGTGACTCTTTAGGGTATTCGAGAGGCTTAGCCTACACACATAATAGGCTGGCAAGTCTTTATGTAGAAAAAGAAGAGCTAGGAAAAGCACAGATCCATGCCGAAAAATCTCTGGAAAACGCACAATCTGCCTCCGAGGTCAAAGTCATTCGAATGGCCTATGAAAGACTAATGGAAATCGCAGAAGAAAAAGGCGACTACAGAGCAGAATTGGATTATTTGAAAAAAGCTACACAACTTAAAGATAGTATCCGGAACGAATCCAATACCAAGGGCATTACCCAAATGAAACTCAACTATGAATTTGCCAAACAGCAACTTTTAGACAGTATTCAAAACGAACAGGAAAGGAGGGAAAGTGCCTTGTTATTTGACGAGCAACTGAAGGTCGCAAGAAACCAACGCATCATTTTTATGGTAAGTGGTGTTCTCTTTTTGGTGTTAGCAATCGGCTGGTGGAGAAGATACAAGTTTGTGAAAAAATCAAGTTTAATCATTCAGCGTGAAAAGGAAAGATCAGATAAATTATTACTGAATATACTACCGGCAAAAGTTGCTGAGGAGTTAAAAGAAAAGGGAAACTCAGAAGCTCGGGATTTTGAAGAAGTCACTGTCATTTTCACAGATTTTGCTGACTTTACCAAAAAAGCTCAGCACCTCACCGCCAAGGAATTGGTGTATGAATTAAATATTTGTTTCAAAGCTTTCGATTTGATCATGGAAGAGTTTGGATTGGAAAAAATCAAAACCATAGGAGACGCCTATTTGGCAGCCGGGGGATTGAATAATCAATCTAATGTACATGATGTAATCAAGGCTGCTATTAAAGTCAAAGATTTTATCAATCAAAGAAACTTTGATCCATCCATCCCCTCCAAAGCCAAATTTGATATGCGGATAGGTATTAACACGGGACCTGTGGTAGCTGGTATAGTGGGTATCAAAAAATTTCAATATGACATCTGGGGAGATACAGTAAATACAGCTCAGCGAATGGAAGCTTGCTGCGGTCTCAATAAAATCAACATCTCCGAGCTCACTTATAATCTCATCAAAGACGATACAGAGTTATGTTTCGAGCATAGAGGAAAAGTACAAGTAAAAGGTAAGGGCTTATTGAATATGTGGTACGTTGAACCAAAGAAAAATCAACTTCAAAAATTCCAGGAAATTCAAATGCAAAGCATTAAATAAAGGAATCCTCCTAAATATCAATGATTAAGCAATCTTTTGTGGATGTTTTGCCTATCTGCTCATTTACTCATTAGCGAATTGCTTGGACAGGCGAGTCTTTCGGAAGCTGACTCTTAGCCATTTTTTTTCTAACTGGCAGAAAAACAGACAAACAAGGACAAAAACACCACAAACTAAAAGCCTTCCAAAAAGTTCTAACTTTTTCTTATTTCAAATCAGTCTAATTACAATTAATTGATTTACAGCTATTTAAATTGATTCTATGCAAACAGCCTATTAGATTAGAATTTAAACTAAACAAAACTATTATGGCTATCAGATTAGGAAATAATTGTCAAAACTGTGAAAATTTAAAAGCTGACAAAGTATGTAAAGTCCATGGTGTAGAAGTTTCAGGCAACTATACCTGCGATCAATTTGAAATGAAGGCAGCACTGAAAGATGATAGAAATTGCACTACCTGTTTGAGATACGAAAGAGAGGATTGCGCTAATCCACAACACGCTGCTCCTGGTATGATGTGTGCCAGCTGGGCTCCCAACAGAGTGAGTGCCTAAGGCTTTAAATAACTTCTGTAAAAGCTTCCCCAATAGAGCAAAACATGCCAGTTTAACTCTGGTTATTGCTTCTTTAAATTGGGGAAGCTTTTTTTATTCATACCATTTTCCAACTAGGATCTGGAGACTTCTATATAACAGGAGATCAACCTAATTAGCTGATTTTTATAAGAAATGCTTATCTTCTGACAGAATCTAATATCCTGAATGAGAGCGACTCTGTATTTATTTTTGTTTTTTCTTATTTTTTCCTGTTCAAGAAAAGAAGAGGCTCCTCAAAAAAAGCTTCCAAATATCCTTTTGATTGTTGCCGATGATTTAGGTTATGCAGATTTAGGATCCTTTGGAGGAAACATAGAAACGCCAAATTTGGATCAACTTTCTGCTGAAGGAATTCGATTCAGTCGCTTTCATACAGCCCCTTTTTGTGCTGTCACAAGAGCCATGCTATTGACCGGAAATTACAGTCATGTGGCAGGAATGGGTTCGCAGGATTTGGTCAGTGATGTACCCGGATATGAAGGCAAACTCAGTGACCGAGTCATTCCTCTTCCTTCTTTGCTCCAAGAAGCAGGATATCACACCTACATTGCTGGCAAATGGCATTTAGGCTTGACTGAAGAAGCTAATCCTGCCAACAAGGGTTTTGAAAATTCCTTTGTCACCTTAGAAGGCGGAGCCAATCATTACAGTTCGCGTGGGATATTTCCAGAAACTCCCGAATCCATTTACACTGAAAACGGAGTTGAAACAAATTGGCCAGAGGGAGCCTATTCCACTGATTTATACACGGATAAACTTCTGGAATATATATCCTCCAATTTGGATGATCAACAGCCTTTCTTTGCTTTTGCAGCCTATACTTCTCCCCACTGGCCTCTTCAAGTAGATGAAAAATATTGGAAAAAGTATAAAGGAAAATTCGATGCGGGATATGAACAATTAAGAGCTGATAGATTGGAGTCCCTTAAAGAAGCGGGAATGATTCCAAGCAATTCTCAGGTTCCTCCTCTCCACCCTGCTATCAAACCTTGGAACTCATTGAGTGCTGAGGAACAAAAAAAAGAGGCCCGAAAAATGGAGCTTTATGCAGGAATGGTGGATAATTTGGATGAAAATATTGGTCGACTTTTCTCTTTTTTAAAGGAAAAAGGAGCCTATGAAAATACGCTAATCATTTTCATGACTGATAATGGAGCAGCTGGAGAAGATTTCTTCTATTCGGATTATTTCGGGCCATTCTTAAAAGAATATTACACAGACGAATATTCCCAAATGGGAAAAGAAAACTCCTTTATTTCCTATGGCCCGCAATGGGCGGAGGCAGGAAGCTCTCCTTTTTATCTCTATAAGGGCTTTACCAGCGAAGGTGGAATGACTGCTCCTTTAATCATCTCAGGAAGTCCTGTCAATCTCAAAGGAAAAATCCATGATTCATTTCTAAGCGTCATGGATATCGCCCCAACTATTTATGATTTGGCAGGCATCACATACCCGGATCAATTTCAGGAGAAAGCAGTGCAAAAACCCGTAGGGGAATCTATTCTTCCCATCTTGAAAAATGAAAAGTCAGAAGCTCATGATTCCACTTATGTTTTCGCTTTGGAGCATAGGGGCTATGCAATGCTCCGAAAAGGAAAATGGAAGCTTTTGAATTTAAAAATTCCTTTCGAAAGGGAAAATTTTGGTCTATATGACCTTGAAAATGATCTAATTGAGCAAAATGACCTTAAAAACACTTTTCCAGAAAAATATCAAGAGCTTTTGAAAGACTGGGATACTTGGTCCAAAAAAGTGGGCGTACAAACTCCAACTCCTCAACCCAAAAAATAATTCTACGCTATGTCAGAAAGTAAATCGGGAGAACTGAAACGAGAACTGGGTTTGATGGGCGTCATCACCAATGTTTTAAGTATTTCCATAGGCAGTGGGATATTTCTTTTGCCCGCTCTGGTCTATGTAATTTTGGGCCCTTCCAGTATCCTGGCCTACATTTTTTGTGGGCTGATATTTCTCTGCTTAGGACTATGTTTCGGCGAGCTGAGTAGCAGAATTCCCGACACCGGTGGGATGTACGTGTATATCCAAAGAGCATTCGGACCCATGGCAGGTTTTGTTTCTAACATTCTCTATTGGCTGGGAGTAGGTGTCTTGGCTTGTGGTGCCTTGATGAATGCTTTGGCAGACATAGCAGGAACCTATTTTCCCGTTTTCCAGCTGACTTGGGTTAGAATCACTTTTTTTGGAGCCATTATCATTTTCAGCTGCTTTCTTAATATCAAAGGAATCAAAGACAGTATGCTTTTCATCAAAGTTTTGACTTGGACCAAAGTCCTTTCATTAATGTTATTGGTGATTTTTGGTTTTACAAGAATTGACCCTGCCAATATCGCTTGGCAGGGATTCCCGGAATTCGGGAAAATCGGAGAGGCTTCCATTTTATTGATTTTTGCTTTCCTGGGCGGAGAGCTAGCCTTGGCTTCAGGAGGGGAAATGAAAAATCCCAGCCGAACAGGCCCTTTAGGTTTCATTATAGGTGTAGTCTTGGTGATTCTTGCATTTTGTGCCATCCATCTTGCCGCACAAGGTGTATTGGGCACTTCCATGCTAAGCAACCAGGAGGCTCCTTTGGCTGAACTGGCAAAAGCGCTTTTCGGTGAAGTAGGCTTTTTAATAGTCTTAGCCCTTTCTTTTATTGCTGTTTGGAGTACGCTCAGCTCTATTTTGACATTGCTTCCTAGAGTTCTTTATGCAGGAGCCAAAGACGGCTTATTACCCGATGTCTTTTCCAAGATTCACCCAACTTATAGAAGCCCTTTTGTGGCGATAGTTTTTCTGGGTTTTCTGGAGTTTGGGTTTGCTGCTTCGGGGAGCTTTAGATACTTGCTGGTATTAGTGACAGGAGCTTCCTTACTTATCTATTTTGGGGCAGTTTTGGCTTTTCTCAAACTTCGATGGAATAGCAAAAATCAAGACCCGAAAATTTTCAAGGTTCCCGGAGGAAATCTGATTGGCCTTATCACACTTATAGCTTTGGCTTGGGTGTTCTTTCAATTAACTAACAAAGAGCTACTGGCACTGGGGATATTTATCCTAGTTTTAATTTTACTCTATATTCCTGTTGCTATTTTTAAGAATAAAAAATTGAGAACTATCAAAAAGAACATATAAAATCAAGATGGGACAAAGGCAACCAGCAGGGATGTATTAAATCCATGCGAAGATTCCATTTGTCCTAAAAATTTAAATTATAAACACATGAAAAAAATACTCTTACTCTGGATTATTTGTCTGGGAATGATTGCCCAAGTAGAGGCTCAGGTAAAGACAGCCCTTCAGCCACTGGACCTTTTCGATATGGAATATGTCACTGAGCCCAGCATATCACCGGATGGAAGCAAAGTGGTATATGTCCGTAATTTTAAGGATATCATGACTGACAGAGACTATTCAAATCTCTGGATTGTCAATAGCGATGGAAGTCAGAACCGTCCCATCACTCAGGGAAATCAGCGGGACTACGCTCCTGTATGGTCTCATGATGGAACCAAGCTTGCATTTCTTTCAAATCAACAAGATGACAAGACCAAGCTTTTCGTCCATTACTTTGATACCCAAACCTCCGTTGCCCTGACCAATTCGGCTGTTCCTCCGGGCTCTGTCTCTTGGTCTTACGACAATCAGAGTTTGGCCTTCACCCAATTTGTGCCTTCCACTCCAAAATCGCTACTCAACATCCCATCAAAACCTACAGGAGCGGACTGGAATGCAGCCCCTATCTACATTGACGAGATGGTCTACAGGAGAGATGGAGCTGGCTATGTAAAACCTGGAAACAGACAGATTTTCACCATTGGTTTAGCCGGTGGCACTGCCAGACAATGGACTTCGGATGACCACAATTATGGAAGCCCGGTGTGGTCAAAGGATGGAAAATCTTTGTTCTTCTCCGCCAATCTTAGAGAGAATGCAGAGTTTGAACCAGCTAATTCAGAAATCTATCAACTGAACTTAACTGATGGAAGTATCAAAGCATTGACTAACCGATTTGGTCCTGACTCTGGCCCGGTGCTTTCTCCTGATGGGAAAAAGATTGCCTACACAGGGAACAATGACACTTTTCAGGGATATCAGGTCACTCACCTATACGTGATGAATACTGATGGCAGCGGTGTGAAAAATTTAACGGAAGACCTGGATAGGGATGCCTCCAATCCTCAATGGGATGCCAATGGACAAGGCATCTATTTTCAATATGATGAGTTTGGCGATACCAAAGTGGGTTATGTAGCCCTGACCGGCAAAGTAAGAACCATAGTTGATGGGCTGGGAGGATTGGATTTGGGAAGACCCTACAATTCGGGAACTTATTCTGTTTCTGCCAACAATAAAATTGCATTCACAGAAGGAGGTCCAGAACACCCGGCAGATTTAGCCATTTGGAGCAATGGAACTAAAACAAGGGTTACTCGCCTGAATGACGACCTTTTCTCCTACAGGAAAATCGGAAAAACTGAAGAGTTATGGTGGGAATCCAGTTTTGATGGTAAAAGAATCCAGGGCTGGATTGTAACGCCTCCGGATTTTGATCCTTCCAAAAAGTACCCTTTCATCCTGGAAATTCACGGAGGTCCATTTGCCATGTACGGACCGTCTTTTGCGTATGAAATTCAAGCTTATGCGGCTGCGGGATATGTGGTGCTCTATACCAATCCTAGAGGGAGTACGGGATATGGTCAGGAATTTGGCAATTCTATTCACCATGATTACCCAAATCACGACTACGAAGACTTGATGTCAGGCGTAGATGCTGTTATAGAAAAAGGCTATATCGATACGGACAATTTATTTGTGACAGGGGGCTCTGGCGGTGGTGTCTTGACTGCTTGGATCATTGGAAAAACCGACCGATTTAAAGCTGCCGTCGTCGCGAAGCCTGTAATCAATTGGTACAGCTTTGTATTGCATGCAGATAATCCAGTATTCTTCACCAAATACTGGTTTGGAGCAAAACCATGGGAAGATGTAGAATACTATCACCGACGATCACCAATCTCTTTGGTGGGAAATGTAAAAACTCCAACCATGCTGTTAACGGGAGAGAACGACTATAGAACTCCTATCTCTGAGTCTGAGCAATATTATGCGGCACTCAAGCTTCAGGGTGTAGAGTCTGCTATGGTTAGAATTCCCAATGCCTCTCATGGCTTAGTCAATAGACCAAGTATGCTATTAGGTAAGAATGCAGCGATTTTGAGTTGGTTTAATCATTACAGAGACAAGAAATGAAACTTGTTTTCGGGATCATATTAATACTATTGCCTATATGCTCTATTGCGCAAGAATCTGAAGAATCGCAGATTCTTGCGCTCAGGGCAAAATCCAATGCAGCCCTAGGCGCTTTTGATGAGGAGCTCAATGCTACTTTTTTGACGGACGATATTTTGATTACCACTGGGGCGGGAACTTTGATTTCGGGAAAAACTAAGCTTTTGGAATATATCAGGAAAGCAAGTGGCCCAAGGATGTATTGGATAAGAACTCCCGATGAAATCATCGTCAACCCTGAAACTCAACTTGCTTGGGAAAGTGGAACATGGAAAGGATTTGCGGAAGGTTCGGGAGAATCTATCGTAGGAGGAAATTATGCAGCCCAATGGACCAAAAAGTCCGGGCAATGGTTGATTCAGTCAGAATTGTTTGTGGCTTTACCTGACATCGAATAGAATATTATCATTTTCCTTTAGGAATAAGGACTCCTTACTAAAAGTGTCATATTCTGAAAACCAGATAATTACCCGTAAAAAATAATAGGCTAACTAAAGAAAATGACTATTTTTAGTTAGTTCTAATTGTTTGATGGTATGGTTTTTTGTTTTTTACTCAACCTAATTCTATTTATTGGCCCCAAAGACTCCCTCATTACGGTGACTAGCTCCATGATGGACCGGGATTTAATTAGTTTAGGCAGCTTAGAAGATTGGAAGTTCCAAGGAGGAGATAATTTAGAATGGGCAAATCCATCCTATGATGATAGTGATTGGACCCGCTTTTCCCCTTCAGGTCTTTCAGAACCTATACCAGATTCATTATGGAATAATTATGGTTGGTTTAGGCTAAGCTTTAAGGCAGATTCCAGTATCTACGAGCAACCTTGGAATTTATACTTTTACACTTGGGGGGCGGCAGAAGTATACCTAGACGGGAAATTAGTTCACACCTATGGAAAATTCTCTTCCACTCCTGAGGAGGAGAAGACTTTTATGCCAATTAGCAAACTCCATAGGCCAATTCAGATTCTACCAAAAGAAAAACACTTATTGGCTGTCAGGTTTTCTTACCATAATGGGAAAGTATATAAAAAATATTTAGATATTTTAAGTGGAAGTTTTGGTTTTGGTATTGGAATAACAGGAAATCAAATAAACGATCTAATAACAAAGGATGAGAACAACAATAAAATTGTAACTTATTCGGCAATCTCAATGTTATTGATTATATTTATACTTTTATCCTTTTTCATTTATTTAGACCCGAAAGACAACACATATTATTATGTAAATTTTATAATACTATTTTGGATATTTCATTCAATCACTCCATTTATTTTTAAGCTAAATGACTTTAGTATTTTTTCTTATATATTAATTGGCATTTATTATGCAATTCTCACTTCAGGGCTGGCAATTTCTTTTTATCCCTTCGCTATCAGCTCTATTTTTAATCTAAAGCCCTCTAAAACATTTACTTATTTACCGTACTTTGTACCAATATTGGCAATATCTACAATCATTTGGCCTTTCACATATTCTCTTTTATTCCGAGGCCTATTTTTAATACTGGTAATAGTATTTACTGTTAAAATTCTCATTAAGGTAAAAAATGAAAAGCAAAAGGGTGTTGGAATTGCAACTTTTGGTTTTTTAGGATCTCTAATAGGTATTTTGATTGCAGTGTTCTTCGAAAATTTCTTCAATATACCAAATACAATTTTTTCAATTTTTAGAGTAATGACATATGTCTTTATCCCACTTGGAATGGCATTACTAATTGGATACAGATTTTTTCTCTTAAATATTAACTTAGAGAATCAAGTTGTAGAGAGAACCGCCGAACTTAACCAATCTCTAGAAAATTTAAAGTCCACTCAAGCCCAACTGATCCAATCAGAAAAAATGGCTAGCTTAGGAGAATTGACGGCAGGAATCGCACATGAAATTCAAAATCCTTTAAACTTTGTCAACAACTTTTCAGAAGTTAGCGAAGAGCTAATTGACGAACTTCAAGAAGAGATAGAGAATGGGGAGTTTGATGAGGTCAAACTTATTGCTTCAGATTTGAAAGAAAATCTTTCTAAAATAAACCATCATGGCAAAAGAGCCGGTGCAATTGTAAAAGGAATGCTTGAACATAGTCGTAGCAATTCCAGAGAAAAGTCAGAAACAGATATCAATGCGTTGGCAGAGGAATACCTTAAATTGAGCTATCATGGTCTAAGAGCCAAAGACAAAAGCTTTGAAGCATATTTCAAAACTGATTTAGATCCTGATTTACCTAAAATAAAAGTAGTAACTCAAGATTTGGGAAGAGTATTTTTAAATCTTATCAACAATGCATTCTATGCAGTCAATGAAAAAGCAAAACTGGGCAGTAACGGCTATCAACCTGAAGTCATCGTCTCCTCCAAAAAGAATGAAAATGGAGTGGAAATTTCAGTCAAAGACAATGGAAATGGAATACCGGATGCCATTAAAGAAAAAATCTTCCAACCTTTCTTCACTACCAAGCCAACAGGCTCAGGAACTGGTTTAGGGCTTTCTCTTTCTTACGATATTATCAAAGCGCATGGAGGGGAGTTGAGAGTCATAAGCGAAGAAGGAAAAGGAACGGAAATGAAAATTACACTTCCTATCCACAAGGATTCATGATCTCATTTTTCCGAAAAATCCGCCAGAAACTCTTAACCCAAAATAGGGTCACAAGATACCTAATCTATGCCTTTGGTGAGATATTCTTAGTGGTCATCGGGATTTTGATCGCGCTTCAGGTTAACAATTGGAAAGAAAAAAGGAAGAACTTGAAATCCTAAAAGAGTGCAAATCAGAGTTAATGACGGATCTGAAGGAAATCAATCTAAACATTTAGGAATTAAGATAAAGCCAGAGTTAGTTAAATCTAATCATTGATTGATTGGCAAACGATGCCACCAATCATGGTTCACTTGCCTCCTATTTTTATAACACACTTCTTCCTATTCATTTTGTCCACTCAATTAGTTTCTTTGAAACGGCCAAGCCAAAAGAATTAGATATAATCTCCAATTCCGATCTTCGGAAGCAATTGATTTCTTTATATGATTCTCAATATGACGGTTTCTTGTAGGTAGAAAATGAGAAATTAGAGAACTAGTCGCATTTGGACAGTCTGCATGGAAGTTTAAGAGCCTTCTCCATAAACCAAGCTCCCTTCATTTCTATAACTAGCTTAGAATTCCTAAGCCATCCAGACCTATAATTAGTTCTTCATCTCAATAATTCTTCCTGGAGTCCAAGGGGCTTGATTTGCATCGAGTTCCGTATTGATCGCTGGTACATTTACCTCTACCAATTCCTTTAAGCTTGCGATGACCGGGCTCAAATATTTTTCAGCTATTCTTTTCACCTCTTTCGAAGTTGTCGTGGGATCCGTCAAACTTGTGGATCCAGCATAAATGGCTGTATTCACCCGGCTTATCAGTGATGGCGCCTGATCGATTTCAAGTTGGTTTTTGATTGGGTCTCCAAACATGGTCAACTCAATCTCATCCAAGGTATTTTCCATGGCATTAATTTTTTCGTCCAGCGAAGCGCTTTTCACCACTCTTGCAGCTGCCTGAAAATATTTCAAAGCTTCCCGCAGTTGATTGTAAGAATTTCTAGCTCCGTTTGCCGATTTGGATAGTTCCATCAACTGCTGATGAAAAGCCAGCATAGCGGCTGGATCTGAGATAGGGACCGATTGGTTATCCAATGTTTTTACCTCGAATGGAACTGCTGCAGTGAGAGGAGTTATTTCTCCATCGATACTCTTGGCCAGCTCCACAGTATAGCTCCCAGGAAGCACCATTATTCCCGAAGAAAGATTCTTCATCGGATCTGCGAGACTGGTATTCACTTGATCGATTGCAGGATATGTTAAATCCCAGTATACCCGATTGATGCCATCTGATGGACTACTTCTAATCTCATTGACCACCTCACCATTCACATCTTTGATGGTAAAAATCAGAAAAGGTTTTTCTTCCTCTTTCTCAGCTTGAAGTTGCTCGTAGCTCGGATAATAAACAGTTTCTCCAGCTTTTCTTTTCTCCCCTTCAGTTTTCTTTCGCTCACTTTCAAGGGTAGGATATTTCTCTTTTAGAAAATAGGTGAATGCTGCTCCAAATGGCGGATTTTCACCCAAGTAATAGGTTTCTCCCTGAAATCCTTTTGGGCCCAACCAAGAGATGGTTTTACTTGCAGCGATCGGACTGTAAGACTCATATTGCAAAGCTTCAGAAACAGGGAAAATATGCGCTTCTTTTTCCAAAAGTTCATTGGACAATTCTCGTAGTGCTGAATAATCATCAAGGATATAAAATCCCCTTCCAAATGTACCCAGCACCAAGTCTTTTTCTCTTTCCTGAATATTGATATCCCGTACCGCGATGGTGGGCAGTCCTTTTGATAGTTTTTGCCAATATTGGCCCCCATCAAGCGTAGTAAAACATCCAAACTCAGTCCCAACAAATAACAAGTTTGCTACCTCTGGGTCTTCTGCTATTGCATAAACTGATCCCCTCTCGGGCAGATTTGCTTTGATGGCTGTCCAGCTTTTTCCCATATCTGTGCTTTTCAAAAGATAGGGTTTAAAATCGCCTCGTTTGTGATTATTAAATGCCGCATACACAGTGTTCTTATCATGAGCAGAGGCGATGATTTCATTTACATAAGTCATGTCAGGCACGCCTGGGAATGAATTGTAGCGCGTCCAACTTTCCCCTCCATTTGTTGTCACATGAATGAGTCCATCATCAGTTCCAGCATACAGTAGATTTTCATCTATTGGAGATTCTGCGATTGCCACGATATTCCCAAAAGGCGTGGTGGATTCATTTTTTGCCACGGCATCCATGGGCCAAACCTTCCCCATCACTTCTAGCTTATTTCGATCTATCCCTCTTGTCAGGTCACCGCTCACTTCGCGCCAGCTTTCACCCATATCATCACTTCGATGCACTCGATCGGAAGCATAGTACAAGCGCTTGTGGTCATGACTGCTTACAAGCAAAGGTGAATCCCAATTCCAGTTGTAGGAATAATCTCCATCCAATGGCTGTGGGACAATATTCTTTGTCTGACCTGTTTTTCGGTCAAATCTGGCCAAATTCCCATACTGTGATTGACTATAAATAATATCTGGATTTTCAGGATCCACATGGGGTTCGAAACCATCACCCAGTGTGGTCACAAACCAGTTGCGATTGCTGATTCCAGTCGTCTCAGTTGTCTGCGAAGGTCCCCCAAAGGAAAAATTATCCTGAGTACCTCCATAAACATAATAGAAGGGGTAGTCATTACTGACTCCTAACTTATAAAATTGAGTGACGGGAAGATTTGGGAAGAAGCGCCAAGTTTTCCCTCTATCCCAGGATTCATAAACTCCCCCATCATTTCCATTGAGTAAATAGTTTGGATTCTTAGGATCAATCCAAAGCGCATGATTATCGATGTGCTTATTCTGCTCACCTACATTATTGAAAATCTTCCCTCCATCTTCAGAAACGGCCGCGTAGGTATTCATCACATAGACCAGGTCTACATCTACCGGATCAGCGATCACCTCCTGATAATAATTTCCACTGGATGAATAGTCACTTTGTCTGACCCAGGATTCTCCAAGATCTGTGGATTTGTAAAACCCACCTTTATCCTCTTGCGCTTCTACCACTGCGTAGATCACGTCCGGATTAGCAGGAGAAATATCCAGCCCAATTCGGCCTAAATCACCACTCGGAAGTCCTTTGACAATCTTCCGAAAACTCTTTCCACCATCGGTAGATTTGTAAACAGAGGATTCAGGCCCTCCACTGATGTATGTAAATACATGTCTTCTTCTTTGGTGCGCTACAGCATAAATCACATTGGGATTTCTTGGGTCGAGGTGGACTTCATGGATACCGGTATGCTCACTGATATCAAGAATCTTAGTCCAGTTGTCTCCCCCATCTGTTGTTTTGTATAGTCCTCTATCTCCTCCAGCACTCCAAAGTGGGCCCGTTGCCGCTACATACACCACATCTGAATTGTACGGATCAATGGCAATCATCCCAATATGCTCAGATTCTTTGAGCCCTTTATGCTCCCAGCTTTTTCCTCCATCCATACTTTTGTAAACTCCATCTCCATAGGCCACACTTCGCTGGTTATTATTTTCACCAGTGCCTACCCAGATGACGTTATGGTTATTTGGATCCATCTCCACCACCCCGATCGAGTAAGACCCTTGCGAATCAAATACCGGCTCAAAATTGAGCCCTTTATTGGTGGTTTTCCAAACTCCGCCTGCAGCAACCCCCACATAAAATTCACTTGGATTATCTGGATTAACCGCAAAATCTGCTATCCTGCCAGAAGTGAATGCAGGCCCGATAGATCGAAAAGAAAGACTATTCCAAGCCGTCTCATAAATGGCAGGTTTTCCCTCTTCCTTTTTTTGAGCCTCAGCAAAAAAAGTTAAGCCGGTTAACAAAACTAACAACAGTTGAAAAGCGATGATTTTTTGTAGCATGGGAAGTTTCTTAGGTTGATAGCGAGGAATTTAGAAAAAATCTAAGAAAATAACTGGATTACTTCCTGAAAAGGCCTTATTGATACAAACAGAAGTTCTAGCCAAATGCAATGATATTTACATCAAATCCAGAAATGGATATCAGATAGTATTGCCAAAAAACTGCGAGAAATCCATCAAATATGATACGACAAAATCTGTAGTAGGAATCTTTAGCCAAGACGAAAGCTTAAAAAAAGATTTACGATCCCTCATTGGAAATGAGACCGGCAAGGTCAATAATCTTATGACAATAAAAACACAATTGAACGACCTTGTCGAACTACTTCAAAACTTGGTTTTAGAATAATATTTTTTAAATCTCCATGAACAGGTTAAAATCAGCAAAATCTTTGGCTGAAGCATTTTCTATGACCTAGTTTAAAGGCCAAGTATTTTGCAAAGGCTTGAGCTAATCGGAAAAGAATCTATTTCCTTCGGAAACTTTTTATCCACATTCATCCCGATCTAATTACTCTCCTTACCCTGAAAAATTATCTTAATCAAAGAGTGGAATTTCGAGAACATTGGAAAAACAGAAAACTGATAAAAGATAATGTAAATTTCTACTCACTTAGATATTTAGTTAAAGTTGAACTTATTTAGCTTCCCATAGAAATTTCAAATACAAATTATTGCATTTAACAGCAGTTTTTGTATTTTAGGAAGAATAAAATCAATGGAGAGTAAATTTCTCACTGAAAGAATTTTTGACTTATCGGCTTTTACTTATAGCGTTCTATCCTGAAAAATCCCACACGGGGATTTGACAAGTTTGCAATTGAAATTAGATCTAATGGATTGAAAAATCAGGCCAGAACTGTTCACAGTGACAATATTTAAACTTTATTAATCTTTTAATTTTCATTTTATGCCTGATTCAAACACTTTCGACCCCAATGCAATGAACGTGGGGAAATACCTAGCCTACAGACTCCACCAGTTGGGCGTAAACCAATTATTTTCGGTTCCGGGAGATTATACCAGTGACCTTTTAGAAATCATCGACACCTACAAAACCCCCAAGGGTGATCGGTATCTCAACCGAATTGGAAATTGCAATGAGCTCAATGCAGGGTATGCAGCAGATGGCTATGCGAGAGCCAATGGACTTGGAGCTGTCGCAGTGACTACCGGAGTCGGATCCTTCAGTTTGCTGAATGCAATAGGAGGCTCTTTCGTAGAGAGCATTCCTGTAGTAGCAATTATCGGAACGCTGAGTAACACCAAGCTCATGGATGAAATCAATGCAGGTGAACTCTACCATCACAATGTCAGCACCGAGGATACTAATCGCACCGTGTACTCTCCAGTCACGGTAGCATTTGAGCGAATATCCAACCCTCTGAAGGCAGCCTCTCAGATTGATTCGGCTATCATAGCCTGCATCAGTGAAAACAAACCAGTAGCAATCGAAATCATGGAGGATTGTTATTACATGCCTTGTGCCGAACCAAAAGGAACATTAAGTCCGGTAAATGGATATGAGTCTTTACCTATTCTTCAAAGCATGGCGGCACCACCAACTTCAAATAAATATGCTGGTCAGATTGTGAGTGCTATAGAAAATGCAGCTAATGCAGTTTATGCGAAAATATCAACAGGAAAGCCGCTATTTTGGATAGGAAAAGAGATCTCAACCAAGAGACTGCAGTCTAAATTCATTACCCTACAACAAGCCATTGGAGCTCCTTATGTCACGTCCTTCTTGGGCAAGGCAGTGGTTTCGGAGGATAATCCTTGGTTTCTGGGGATGCATGACGGGGTTTTTACGACTGAACACACCAATTTCTACTTGCAGCAATCCACTGCCATTATCGGATTAGGTGTATGGAATACAGACTTGAATACCTTTGGGTCCAAAAGCCCCGAAACAGGAAATATTTCTCCGGTATTCGCCTCACGAGATATGGTGAAAGATGGGGAAAACCTCTACGTACAAGTCACGCTGGAACAGGTGATGGATGCTGTAATTGCATTGGTCCAAAAAAACAAATATAAATCTAAATGGGAGCAACCAAGCCCTCCGCCACTTCCAACCATCCCTGCACCAAAAACTCAAATCACTTACGATTCATTCTTTGCAGTACTCGATCAACATGTCGATGAAAACCACCTGATCGTGGCAGATATCGGTCTCTCCTCATTCGGAGGGTCCTCTTCGCTAAAAATCAATAGGCAGGATGGATTTCTAGCTCAAAACATCTGGGCATCCATCGGATGGAGTGTACCTGCAGGCCTAGGGGCATCTTTCCGAGATAATCTACGAACATTTGTGATAGTGGGTGATGGTGCTTTCAAATTGACCTGTCAGGCCGTTTCTACCATGGTACAAGAAGGTCGAAATACCGTCGTATTTGTACTGAATAATAAGGTCTATGGAGTGGAACAAATGCTTTTGGACTCGGACCCTTACAAGAAGGACTCCTCTGCACCATTTGAAGAAGCCAATATCCTTCAGGAATGGGATTATATAAACCTCATGAAAGGCTTTTCAAATAATGCGGGGAAAGCTAAAAGCGCAGTAGTCAATACCATAGGTGATTTGCAGTCCCTATTGGAAAATATAGCTAGTGATACAGCCTCTACCTATCTAGTGAGCATCAATCTCGACGAGCGAGACTACCCTTCAGCTTGGAAGCTTTTTGTATACAAATAAATCTTAAACTCTAATTCTTTTTATCATGAGTACCAAATCAAAAAAAACAAGTAACTCCACTGAAGTCCTAATTGTCGGAGCTGGAATGAGCGGACTTTTCACAGCTTGGCGTTTACTGAAAGAAAAACCAACAACCAAGGTGACCATTTTGGAAAAAATGGGACAAGTAGGCGGAAGGCTTGAAACAACTTTTGTGGATATCAAGGGGCATGACGGAAAAACCTACAAAGTACACGATGAAGAGGGAGGAATGCGCTTTGTCCCCAGAGGAAAAGGGATGGAGCATCTATGGGGATTAATTGATGCTATCAATGAAGAAAACAAGAAATATCCGGAGGCACAGCTAAATACGGTAGATTTCGTGATGGGAGATGACAACAACCGCTACTACGTACGAGGAAAGTCTTTCTCTCAAGCCGAGGCTAAAAAAGGTAATCAGGCTATTTGGGCTACCTTATTCAATTTGGCACCCAATGAACAAGGCAAAGATCCTTCGGATATTTTGAAGGAAGTCATGAATGATATTCAGGACCAAAACAGCATCAAACGTCCCTCCTCTCCTGCTGAATGGGCGCACTTCCGAAACAACTGTACTTATAAAAATTTTGAAGGAAAGGCTATTCCAATCAATAAGTGGGGATTTTGGAGTATTCTCCGCAATTATGGCCTCACGGAAGAATGTATTGAAATGCTGAGTCACGTAGTTGGGTTTATGGGACCTTTTCAAGACTACATCAATGCAGGAGAAGGACTTCAGATTTTATTTGATTTTCCAGATCCTAAAAACGCTCATTTTCAAACGCTCGAAAAAGGATTTCAATCCTTGCCCAATGCCTTGGCTGCCTTAATCAAGGGCGCTGGTGGAAGCATCCATTTGAAGGAAACTGTCAAATCTGTCACCAAAACTGATTCTGGATACAGTATCGATACCTCTCACGGATCATACACAGCTTCTAAGGTGATTCTTGCCATTCCAAAAAAGCCTCTTAAGGAATTGATCAAAGTCTCGCCGATTCTATCAGGAAATGAAAAGTTTATGAGTGCAGTCAATAGTGTTCAAAACATGGAATTGACCAAGGTAGGGCTCTATTTCAAGGAGCGATGGTGGCATCAAGCTCAGAAAATAAACCTAACGAATGGGCCTAATTTCACAGATCTTCCACTGGGCTCTGTTTACAGCTTTTCACAGTTTCCTGCAGACTCGATTGCGGACAACAATTACAATGGCCCTGCTGCTTTGACTCAATACACAGACTACATCCGAGGAAACTTCTGGAAGGAAATGCAAAATGTAGGCGAAAGCTATCAGTCTGAGGAATTCCCAAAGAACCCTCCTGGTACAACTGCCTGCTCTACATCCTTGGTCAATGAAATCATGCGGCAAATCAAATTACTCTTCGGATTGGATGAGGATGCCTATGTGCCCAAGCCAGTATTGACTACCTATCGAGTTTGGGGTCAAGCACCGTATGGTTTTGGCTATCACCAGTACAAGCTCAATATCGATGATCTCAAAGATGTCTACCCCCATATTACGTCACCAGCTAAGGACTTATTTGTATGTAATGAATCCTGGTCTCCCGAGCAGGGATGGGTAGAAGGGGCACTCATCATGAGTGACTATGTCCTACAGCAAGAAGCATTTGGGCTTCCAGCCTTTGCTACGGATTCTTTCGCCCGCACTATCAAATCATAAAATCTTTTCAATCATGAAAGCAAAAACAATTAAAGGAAATTCATTGGACGAAATCAGTCAGGCCCTTGAAGCCTCTCTTTCAGATGGATATATGCCTACCTTAGCCATCGTATTTCTATCCATCAAGCAGGATCGGGCAGCTATTTGCCAACTATTAGAGCAAAAAGACATCAGTATTTTCGGAGCAACCACTGCAGGAGAATTTATCGATGGGGATATTGGTGAGGAGTCCGTGGTAATTATGCTTTTGGATATGAAAAAAGAATATTTCCACTGTGTACACTTTGAGACTGGGGATGAGAATATTTTGGATGTAGCCAAGAGAGCGGGAGAATTGGGATTGAAAACCTTTAAAAACCCAGCCTTCATTATTGCTTCAGGGGGTATCAGTACCGATGGAGAAATGATCATCAAAGGAATAGAAAATGCCGTAGGTCCAGAAGTCACCATTTTTGGAGGTATGGCGGGGGATGATTTTACCATGACAGGAACTTTTGCCTTTACTAACGGCCATTATGATATCACAGGGATCGTAGTATTGATTTTAGACGAGGACAAGATTTCTATTGCAGGGTTGGCTACAAGTGGCTGGCAACCTGTAGGTACCGTTAGGACCATCACCAAGAGTGAAGGAAATACTGTTTACACCATTGATGATGAACCCGCACTCGATGTGGTCATCAAGTATATGGGCGTCAATAAAAACATCGATGAATGGAAAGAGGTCATCGTGAATGTGGGTTCGGAATTCCCTATGCAAATCCAACGGGAAGGAACAGAGCCTGTAATTAGAGCCCCATTATTCGCCAACAAAAACGATCGGTCTTTAGTCTGTGCGGGCAGTGTTCCGCAAGGCTCTAAAATCCGATTTTCGCTAGCTCCGGATTTTAATGTCATCGAAAAGGTAGTAGATGAATGTGAGGAAGTGAAAAAAAATGAACTTCCAAAAGCTGATGCCTTGATTATGTTTTCGTGCAAAGCCAGACACCTTTCTCTTGGCCCGATGGTCAGCGACGAAATCGACCAAGTCAAAAATGTTTGGGATGCTCCTTTAGCTGGATTTTTCAGTTATGGTGAAATGGGAAAATCAACCAAAGGCAAACACGAATTTCATAATAACACCTGCTCATTAGTCGGACTATCTGAGAAATAACTATTAGAAAAAAGAAAAGGGAGGAAAACCTATCGAAAAGAGCCCTCTTTTTTCTTTAGAATCATTTTATGAATAAAAATATTCAGACAATTTTGGAGTTGATCTCCCAGTCAGAAAAGCTTTCCCAAGAAGAAAAGGAGCAACTGAATCGCTCCGCAAAGGGTCTAGAAAGGGATCTTAGCATCGTTGAGTTTAAGCTCGATCGCTCTGAAAAGATGCGAAGGACTACCTCCATACTTTTGGAAGAAACTATCGAAGAATTGGATAAAAAAAGGCAAGCCGTAGAAAAGCTTGCCTTGATCTCTTCCAGACAGGCATCCCTCGAACGAATCAGAGCGGAAATCGCCTCTATGCGCAAAGCTGAAGATTTGGAGGAGATTTCCCCGCTGATTTGGCAAGAACTATCCAAGCTTAAAGTTCCCTACATACGATGTGGAATTTTCATTGTAGAGGAGGAAAATCACTTAATGCATGTATTCCTAAATACTCAGGATCAACAATCAATCGCTGTTTTACATATTCCTTTTGATGCAACAAGCTTGACTCAAAACGTACATACCTTTTGGAAAAAGCAAGAACGCCATCAGGAAAAGTGGAGTGAAACGGACTTTATCAATTGGGTCGAAAGCTTAAGTGAAAAGGGATTTATTTCTTCTCAAAAAGACTATGTTGCCGGGCCTGTTCCTAAACAACTCATCCTTGAATTTTTTCCATTCAAGCAAGGAATGCTTTATATCGGAAATTCAGAGTCTCTTTCTACGGAGAATGAAGAACTCTGCCAAACTTTGGCAGGTAACTTTTCGGTAGCCTATGATCGGTATGAAGATTTCACTAAGCTAGAAATAGCCAAAAAGAATGTTGAAATCGCATTGAAGGACCTCCGGATTACACAAGACCAATTAATTCAGCAGGAAAAACTTGCTTCTTTAGGCCAGCTTACTGCCGGTATTGCTCATGAGATCAAAAACCCACTGAACTTTGTCAATAACTTTTCGGACCTCAGTATAGAATTGGTTAACGAGGTTTTAGAAGAGATCAATGCGGCCAAAGCCTTTAACAATACCCCCAAAATGTCGGCGAGATTGGAAGAAATGACCGATCTGCTACACACCATCGAAATCAACCTCAAAAAAATCTACGAACATGGGTCTAGAGCTAACGAAATTGTGACCTCCATGCTTCAACATTCAAGAGGCGGATCCGGTGAAATGAAAAAAAATGATTTAAATGAATTGATTGGCGAGTTTTCGAATCTTGCCTTTCATGGTATGAGAGCTGGCAAAGACCCAATTCAACTCGAACTAATTCTCGAACTAAAACCAAATCTTCCTAAAGTACCACTGATCAAAGAGGACTTTTCCCGAGTCATCATTAACCTCTGTACCAATGCCTTTGATGCCTTAAAAACAAAGGTCAAAGAACATGCATTAGATTATAAACCTTGTCTTACCATTCGAACTCGGTCAGACAAAAATTCAGTCTTTCTCGAAGTAGAAGACAATGGTCCAGGTATCCCTGAGAAAATTTTAGACAAAATTCTTCAACCCTTTTTTACTACCAAACAAGGAAAAGAAGGAACCGGGTTGGGACTGAGTATTTCTCATGATATCATAAAGGCCCATAGGGGGCAACTCACTATCGAAACCTTGGCTGGAAGAGGAACCAAATTTATTATAGAATTACCTATGACCTGAACGCTAAATCACTTTTGAATAATATAAAATTTCGAAGAACAGACTCTGTTCGAGTGTGATTGAGATTGTTCTTAACTACTAAATTCTGAGAATTATGGCACATCCAAAAAAATCCCTTTTTCACGCTCCTCGCATAAGCCTTGCTATTCTCCCGCTTTTTTTAATGCTGATCAGCTTTTCCACATCCGCCCAAATCAATTCATCTAAAGGCGTACCTAGTTATACCAATTATGTATTCGGGGGTAATTCTTTGGCAGGGCAGCAAGTCTGGAATGTCAATCAAAATAAAGAGGGCTTTCTCTTTGTAGGGACTAGCTCAGGCCTACAAAAATTTGATGGTAAAAATTGGAATCTTTTAGCCTCTCCAAGTACAGAATTCAATACCAATATTCGATCCACGCTCTCGGCATCGGATGGAACTTTTTATTATGGTGCCTTAGGGGATTTTGGAACTGTTGTTTCGGATTCCACTGGCAAAATCAAAGAACGGTCACTTTTAAAAGGCTACCCCGCTGATTTTATTTTTAACGATATCTGGTCTATCCGAGAGAGCAAGGGAAAAATTTATTTCCAGGCTAGAGAGGCAATTTTCGTTTATACTCCTCCAAATGGGAATGGAATACCGGATTCCATTAAAGAAAAAATTTTTCAGCCTTTCTTTACTACCAAGCCAACAGGCTCAGTAACTGGTTTAGGACTTTCTCCTTCTTACGATATTATCAAAGCGCATGGAGGGGAGTTGAGAGTCATAAGCGAAGAAGGAAAAGGAACAGAAATGAAAATTACACTTCCTATCCACAAGGATTCATGATCTCATTTTTTCGTAAAATCCGCCAGAAACTCTTAACCCAAAATAGAGTCACGAGATACCTAATCTATGCCTTGGGTGAGATATTCTTGGTGGTCATCGGGATTTTGATAGCGCTACAGGTCAATAACTGGAATGAGGAGCGAAAGGAGCATAAAAAAGAGCGAGAGCAATTGTTTTTCGCTTTGGAAAACCTGAAAACAGATTCGATCAGCATCGATAGTATCAAGTCACGAACAGATAAAATCCTGGCTGTTCACCACAACCTTATATTACTTTCAGAAAATAAAATAACTGACGAAGCGGTCGGAAACTTGGACCTGATCCGGGCTTCAGAACCCAATATTTTAATTATCAAAAAGAATAATCCCAACCTGCCCAATGAGGTAAAAGATCAGGAATTGCGGAGGATTCTTTTAGATCATTATCTGCTCATTGATTGGCTGGAATTCACTATTTTAAATCATAATGAAATCATTGAAGTCATGGTAAGACCATTTCTCGCGGAAAAAAAGCTGCTGAATTTTGGTCAGCAAATTGAAACCGATAGACAGAAATTTGAATTGATCAATGACGAACGATTTTTTGAAGAGTTTAAAAATGAAGAAATCAAGCAAGTTTTATTTGAATCAGGGATAAAGCTGAGAATAATGCGATCAAACATTGAAAGTTTCGCTCAAAAGAATGAAGATTTAAAAAAAGCTATCATGTCATATCTCAATAAAAATTGATTCCCTATTTCCGAAAAATTCGAAAAAAACTGCCCTAGCAAAATCGTATATACCGCTATCTGGCATACGCGATAGCAGAAATATTATTTGTGGTCAAGGAAATATTGGTAATTCTTTAGGTATACTACCGGAATGAAGTCACACCATCTGAAATGCTGGGATTACATTTTAGAATTAAACGGGTAAGTAAAAATTAAATTTTTACTAAAACACAGAAAAATGAAAACAGAACTTTGTAGATCAATTCAGGAGAGAATTCTCCCATTTTTAGTATTTCTGGCAATTTTGAGTTGTGAGTCCAATACAGCTACAAGTCCTAGGACACCCCAATTTAACCATGTGTATTTGCATGTATCAGACATGGATAGATCATTGGATTTTTATACCTCAGCGTTCGATTTGGAAGTGACCAAGCACATAAAAAAATTAAAGCGAACCTTGGAAGATGGCCAGACGGTAGAACAGGAGATCAATTTGGCTTTACTAAAATTTCCGGGACATTATTTCGCTTTGGAAATTGGAGAAACACTTGATTCTCTTCCCAATAATACTAGGGCCAACTATGCACATGTGGGGATAGAGGTAGAAGATATTGAGTCAGCAAGTGAGCGAATTATTAAAGCGGGAGGATTATCCTCTAGACCGATTACGCAGGTGGAAACGGAAAGCATACTAGCTAAAACCGCTTTCTTCACAGGTCCAGATGGAGAAACCATAGAACTCATGCAAATCATTTCAGGTAATTTTCAATTATGAAACGAATCCTTTCCGCCCTCAAAGAAAAATGGCCAGAGTATATACTGGAGATTATCGTACTGGTCATTGGTATTTTTATTGCCTTTGAATTGAATAATTATGGCGAAAATCAAAAAAGAAAAAAGGTAGAAATTGAAATCCTGAAAGGATGCAGGGCAGAGCTTAAAACAGACCTAAAAGATATCAATCTCAATATTAATGATTTTAAAAAATCACTTTTCGCGTTAGAGACCTTTATCGACTTGTTGGAAAATGATGGACAATATCATGATTCTCTGGCAGCATTATTTAACTATACATTATTACCCATTCATTTTGTGCATTCTACCAGTGCCTTTGAAACCCTTAAGTCTAAAGGTTTGGATATCATATCCAATCCGGACATCCGGACCAAACTTGTCAAAGTTTATGATTCACAGTATGATTTTTTTCTCCAAGCCGAATCAGAGGAATTGGATGAAGTCCATTATGGGTTGAGACATATATTTCCCGGAAGGTTTGAGTCTGGGTTAAACTTTCCAAAATCGAATTTTGACGGAGAGCTAATTCCACTGGATTTTGAGGCATTAAAAAGTGACATTGAATTCCTATATTTTATCAAAACTCAAAGAAACAGAACTCAATCCTACTTGGATTACTTTTATGCTAATTTGAAAGAAGACGTAGAGACCATGATCAGCGACCTGGACACAGAGCTTAAACGTCTTGAATAATGAACATCTAGAAAGGCCGGGTTTGATCTTGAACCCGCGATTCCTGTCAGTTAGGCAAAGCCTTTTTCGTAGCTAATCAGTCAAGACAAAGATCAATGTGTAGCAATTTCTAATTGAAGTAAACCACATACATTAGTAATACGCTAATAATCAGGGATTTTTTAGTATCTTCTCAAGAAAATTTTGCTCTATTGATCTCATTTTTTAGAAAAATCCGTCAAAAACTCCTGCAGCAAAACAGGGTTACCCAATACCTAGCATACGCAATAGGAGAAATATTTTTAGTAGTCATCGGAATATTGATTGCTCTACAAGTGAATAACTGGAATGAAAGCAGGAAATCAAGAAATTTTGAGCAAGAGATTCTTTCACTCATTGATCAAAATCTAAGTCGAGACTCTAGCGTGATTGCTGCGGAGCTACAAAAAGCTCTCATTGCGAATGCGACCACTGATTCCATTTTAGATCAGGTGGAAAAAGGAGTTTTTGAGGAAAATCTCTATGTATGGATGGCAAAGGTCATCAGGTTTGAGAGGTTCAAGTCTCAATCCAGTGGCTTTGAAGTTTTAAAATCCAAGGGGATTGATGTGATTTCAGATAAGGATCTCCAAATCGATTTAATCAACTACTATGATGAAGTCCTATTCCGTCTAAATCAGGCCATATTGGATGTGGAAAATTCATTCAATGTAGATTGGATTCCAGTGGTCAAAAGTGAATTCTATGATTTTGATTATGAAGACAGATTGGAACCCAGAAATCTGGAGGATTTTTTTAAAAATCCTAGTCATATAGTTCTCTTCAAAATGTTTCAGGATAATCGAGAGGGCTCAATTAGCAGAATGGAAATTGCATTAGCTGAAATTTCCAGCTTGAGAACATCCATAAAAAATCAGCTGAAATGATCTCCTTTTATCGTAGAATCCGCCAAAAACTTCTGCAGGAAAATAGGATCACCCGCTATTTAGCCTATGCATTAGGAGAGATTGTATTGGTTACGATTGGAATTTTGATCGCCCTTCAGATTAATACCTGGAAAGAAGAACGAAATGATCATAAAAGAGAAATTTCCTTTTATCAATCAGTTTTGATTGATCTTGAAAGTGATCAGCAAAGATTAGAAACTCAAACAAAATTTTATCAAAACAGAATTGAAAACCTTACCTGGTTACTCAAAGAAATAAGACAGCCTAATGAGGCAATTAATCCTGGGGATTTTGGAAAACACACCGAGCCTCTTTATTACAGCGAGTCCGCGATTAGCTTTGATACTAGCTATGAAGCTGCCAAAAGTGCTGGATCAATTGCTGCTTTTTCAAATAAAATACTATTGAAACAACTGGTAGAATACTATTCCAGTTTTCAGGAAATCGAAAACGTACTGACCTCCACTCTAAGATTTATTGAAAGCACTTTTGAACCACTGATGGCAAGTTTACCGAATAACTTTTTGGATAAGGAAAGCTCAGACCAAGTCTTGATCAGTCAGGGCAATCAAAACTTTTATCTCCTATTAGAATCAATCGAAGACCTAAGACCCTGCGTATCCCCAGAGGAACTCAAAAAATTTCTAAATCAACCGGAATTTGAATCCTATGTGGTCGCGGATTTGGGCAGGTCTTTTAATATGATAAGCAAACTGGATAGTAGAATTACACAGTTACAGTCCATTCAAAAAGATATAAAGCAATATCTTGAAAACTAACACCCTTCCAAAACTTGTATTTTTTCAATAAAAATATAAATGAGCCAACTTATTTTTTGTCAAATTAAATTGAAAATCAGACACATATATAGTGGTTTGTAAGCTGTATTTTGTATTTTAAAGCAACCAACTTTTATTTTCCTAAGCCACTTAGCCTTTTACCAACAACAAAGGCAATTCAACTAAACATAAAATCAGGCACAAACCCCAAAGTTTTCCCCACACCATTCACTATTGGATATAAAAACTCCAACAAATATGGGTGAATAGGAAGCTCTCGGGATCCTGCTTGAAAATCTTTTTAGACATAAAAAATGATAGATATTGATGCTTCGAGGGAAGCTTCGGCCTTGAAAGTTTACCATAAATTTTGGGACAGCTATATCAAGGGGAATATTCCCATTTTTTCCTCCACCCTGGATGAGGATTTTGAGATGATTGGCACCTCTGAAACGGAGGTGTGCCACAATAAGGCTGAGGGTATAGCTTTTTTTAAAAATCAGATCGAGGAGATTGTAGGAAAAGCAGAGATGAGAAACAGAAACATCATTACTAAAGCCATTGGGGAGATGTTTTTGACCATAGAGAATTGCGACATCTACGTGATTTCTGAGCCAGAATGGGCTTTTTATTCCAAATTAAGGATTTCCACATTGCTTCACGAGACGCCCTTAGGTTGGAAAGTGCTCCACCAACATGGATCACTTCCGGACATGAAGGTTGAAGACGGGGAAACCATGGCCCTGGAAAAGGTCTCTCAAGAGAACCTTGAACTTAGACAGGCAGTCAAAAGAAGAACTGCAGAACTGGAGAATAAAACCAAGGAACTGGAAATTGAAGCTGCTCTTGAGCGCGTTCGGGCAGTAGCTATGAGTATGAAAAAGCCTGATGATATGCTGGATGTTTGTCAAATCATAGCTGATCAGTTGAATGCTTTTGGAGTGGAGCAAATCCGGAATGTTCAGACTGCCATCATCGATGAAGTAAAGGGGCATTACCTCTGCTATCAATACTTTCCAGCCTATAAAAAAACGGCAATAGAATTAACCGAGTATTTCAAAAGTCCGGTAGAACATGAAATGGTTCGGCAAATGTTGGCTTCCAAAGATGGACATTTTATCGGGAGCATTCAGGGAAAAGAACTCCAGGAGTTTGCGGCCCATAGAAAAGCAGAAAATCATTTTTCAGACCCACTATTGGACCAATCTCAGGAACTGAGTTATTGCTTTCTTTCTATTGGGAAAGGTGGTTTGGGTCTTTCGCTTTATCATGCATTAAACCAGGAAGTTCTGCACATATTCAAGCGCTTCCATCAGGTATTTACTCTGTCGTACAGGCGCTTTCTGGATATTCAACAGGCAGAGGATCAGGCCCGGGAAGCTAAGATTGAAGCGGCGTTGGAGAGAGTTCGCTCCAAGAGTTTGGCTATGCACCAGACCAGCGAATTGCAATCTGTCATTCATACCGTTCATGAAGAATTGCTTCGCTTGGATCTCTCAATTTTCGGAGGCTCATTTATCGTGATCAACAGTGAACTGGATACAGAACTCAAGTGCTGGGGAGCCGGGGGCACGGCCGAAACTTCTGAAGAAATTCATATTCCCCGCTTTGATAAGCCTTTCTATACCAACCTGCTTGAAAGAGTTAAGAAAGGCCCCAGTTTCTTCACTGAGGAATTTACCTTGGAAGAAAAAGTCGAATTTTTCACCTTTTTGTTTAATCACCCACCTTGGTCTTCGCTCAGTAACAAAGAGAAAAAACAGACCTTGGAAACCAAAGGAGGATATACCCGATCCTGTGTGGTATCTGAACATACCAGCATTTTTATCATCAATCATGAAGGTGTTCCTTTTTCGGAGGCGGATAATGCCATACTGAAACGTTTTGGGAGAGTATTTGAGCAATCTTATACCCGGTTTCTAGATCTTCAAAAAGCAGAAGCACAGGCTAGAGAAGCTCAGATTGAAGCGGCTCTTGAAAAAGTGAGAAGCCGAAGTATGGGCATGCACAACAGTGGGGAACTTCACGAAGTCATCAAGGTGGTGTATGAGCAGTTTCGAGCGCTGAAAATCCCAATTGAGCATACGGGATTTATCATGGACTATAAAAATCGGGAGGACATGAATATCTGGTTGGCTGATGAA
This sequence comes from Algoriphagus sp. NBT04N3, assembly GCF_019443765.1. NCBI lineage: Bacteria > Pseudomonadati > Bacteroidota > Cytophagia > Cytophagales > Cyclobacteriaceae > Algoriphagus > Algoriphagus sp. NBT04N3. The sequence continues at coordinate 4,466,618 of NZ_CP048415.1, read as the reverse complement.
AACCAAGTACATGCCCAAATCACTTTTCCCTATTTCGATTCTCCACATTGGAATAGTTTCCGGGAAGCAAAAGCCAATGGCAAGGACTTTTTCACCAACCTCCTTGACTTTGAAACCAAAAACCGCTTTTACAGAAAGCTCTTTGACTACATTCCAGACTTACCTCAGGAAACCCAGAAATTTTATTTTTCTCAACCGGGTCTTTCCATCTCTACAGTACTGATGGATAATGTAGGGCTCTATTTCGAAAATTATACCACTACCCCATTTACCCAGGAAGAAAACCAGATCCTAAGACGTTTTGGGAAGGTATTCCAGCAAACCTATACCCGATTCCTTGATCTTCAAAAAGCAGAAGCTCAGGCAAGGGAGGGGCAAATTGAGTTGTCTTTGGAAAGAATTCGGGCTAGGGTGACTTCCATGCAAGAATCCACCGACCTATTAGATATTATGGTCAGTATCCGAAGTGAATTCGTATCGTTAGGCCACGAAGCCCAATATTTCTGGTACATGCGCTGGCTACCTGACAAATATGAGAAAGCCATGACCTCTGGAGATGGAGCACAGGTAGGCATGGTCATGACCTTACCTCGGCATATTCATGGAGATATCCCATTGGTTGCCAATTGGGAACGAGGCAGTGAACCTACCCTGATTTTTCCGATGGATATTGACACCGCCATGGACTATGTTCAAAAAATGGTCTCTTTAGGCGATTTTGAAAAGGTAGACCCAAATGCCCCAACCATGGATGATATCAAGCATATTGGAGGGCTCACTTTTATTATGGCAAAGACATCTCAAGGAGAAATCGGCTATAGTTTACCCGGATATGTGCCTAATCCTCCTGAAGAAGCTGTAAGCACCTTGACCCGATTTGCTGGTGTTTTTGACTTAGCGTACAAGCGTTTTGAGGACTTGAAAAAGGCAGAAAAAGATTTAGTGGCGATAAAAGCAGCAAAGTCCAAAGCTGAATCTGCTTTGAAAGAGCTGAAAGCTGCTCAGGAACAATTGATTCAGCAGGAAAAACTGGCGAGCCTAGGACAGCTGACCGCAGGTATTGCTCATGAGATTAAAAACCCCTTGAATTTCGTGAATAACTTCTCTGAGTTGAGCAAGGAACTGATAGAGGAAGTTTTTGAAGAGTTGGAAAAGCTTGATGAATCGGATATCAAACAAGAAATCATGGATATTTTAACAGATGTCCAAAGCAATCTAACCAAAGTTCATGAGCACGGTAGCCGTGCAGATGGGATCGTAAAATCTATGCTGCAGCATAGTAGGGGAAGTGCTGGAAAAACAAGCGCAATCCGAGTAAACGAATTCGTAAAAGAATTTAGCAATCTGGCTTTCCATGGTATGAGGGCGGGAAAAAATCCTATCAACGTCAAACTGGATTTTGATTTGGATGAAAATGCCGGAGAGGCAACACTCGTGATGGAGGATTTTTCAAGAGTTATTTTGAACATCGCAAACAACGCCTTTGATGCGATGCGTGACAAGCAGAACTCTACCAAAAACGGGGAATATCTACCTAGTCTGAAAATCAAAACAAAACGACTGAAAAACAAGGTGCTGATCAGTATCCAAGACAATGGGCCCGGAATTCCTGACGGAATCAAAGACAAAATCTTACATCCCTTTTTTACAACAAAAAAAGGTACCGAGGGAACAGGCCTTGGCCTGAGTATTACCCATGATATAGTAAAAGCTCATGGGGGAGAAATTAAAATTGAAAGTGAAGCCGGCGATGGAGCAAGTTTTCTTATCTCATTACCCATAAGCTAATACCAGATGGAAAGATCGAAGAAAGAACTATTGGAAAAGACCTACCGGGAATTTATGAAGGTAGGATTAGAGTCCAATGAGCCCAATCTATTAGAGGGACTGGTAGATGAGAACGTCATGGGTTTTGGTACCGCAATGGATGAGAAAATCCTGGGCATTGAGGAGTTTAAAAAACTGCTGAATAATCAAAAAATCCAAAGTGAGAGTTTGGACATCACATGGAGGAATGAGCCGGTTCATCGATTTATTTCTGAAGATGAAAATTCCGCGGTCTTTGCAGAAAATATTTATGCAACCATCAAAACCGGTGAAGAAGCGGTAGAAATGTATATGCGCTTTTCTACAGTATTGAATTATTCTGGTAAGCAATGGAAAGTAGTTCATTGGCATGGATCAAAGCCTGAGGAAGTAGTGAGTGAAAAGGATACCTGGGGGATTGACATTTGGAAACAAAAGACTGAAGAGCTAGAAAAACTCGTCAAAGAAAAAACCGCCGATTTACTGGAAAAAAACAGGGAATTAGAGATTGAAGCGGCTTTGGAGAGGATTCGGGCGCGGACTATGGCTATGCAGTCCAGTGACGAGCTAGCAGCTACTGCTTCCTTATTATTTCAAGAATTGCAGAGTCTTGGAATTAGTACCTACAGCTCTGGATTTACTATTTGGGACGAAGAACAAAAACATCTTATTTCTTGGATGTGCAATGCGGATGGATCCATGAACCCTCCATTCAGAATACTCATAGAGGAAAACGATTGGCACAAGCGCCAATTTGAATCTTGGAAAAAGGGGGAAAGCTTTTTAAAGAAAGACTTTTCAGGAAAAGAGATGCAGGACTATTTCAAGTATTTGCATTCCTTCCCAATGCTCAAAAAAGCATTTCAAAAATCAATGGATGCAGGATTTCCTTTGCCAGAAAGGCAAATCCACCATGTGGCAAATTTTGCTTCTGGCAATCTGTTATTTATTACACTAGAACCCCTATCAGGGGCCCAGGCTTTATTTCAACGATTCGCCAAGGTATTCGAACAAACTTATACTCGCTTTCTCGATCTTGAAAAAGCAGAGAACCAAGCACGTGAAGCACAAATAGAGACCTGTCTTGAGCGCGTGCGCTCTGCTTCTTTGGCTATGCATCAAACTGACGAGCTAGCAAATGTCGTGAGTGTACTTTTTTCACAATTTGCAGAGCTGAAACTCGAATTCTATCAAGTCTGGATAAATATTTTTATGCTGGAAGAAGGGGTTTCGAATTGTTGGTTTTCCCCAGTTGAAGAAGTCATAGACGAACCATATACTGCGATTGTCCCCTTAGCACCTTTTGAAGACTCATCCATCAAAAGCTGGAGAGGCGGTGAAAAATTTTCTTACCTGTCTTGGAAAGGCAAGAAGGAAGTTGACAAAATTATGGACGAGTTGAGCAAGATGACAGGCCATCCGAGCTTTAAGCAAATTCAGAAAAAGAAAAAGATGAATCGGATGGAGGTCATTGACTGCAATCATAAGTATGGCGTTGTAGCATTGGCTAAGAATAGCGATATCACCGAAGAAGACCACTCAATTCTCCTGCGATTTACCAAGGTTTTTGAACAAGCTTACATACGTTTTCTCGATCTTGAAAAAGCAGAATTCCAAGCACGTGAAGCCACAATTGAAGCAGCATTGGAGAAGGTCCGTTCAAGATCACTTGCCATGCACAAAAGTGATGAATTGAATGAGGTAGTAGCTGTGCTTTTCGAAAAATTGAAAGACTTAGAAATACCTTTTACAGCTGTTGGAATCGCTACCGGTATTGAAGATTCAAAAGACCTCAATGCATTTGTTTGTGGACAGAATGAAGGAGGTTTGGTCATCACCAATTATCGTCTCCCCTACTTTGAGAATCCTGTACCGAAAGATTTATACCATGCACTGGAAAAGCAATTGGATTTTTTTGAAGGACATTATTCTAAAGAAGAAAAAGATGCTTTTTATCATCATTTAATTGAGCACACTGAAGAATTCAAGCAATTGCCGGAAGATATCCTTCAGATGATATTCAATAGTGAGGCCTATTGCATTTCCATGATAGCAGTCAAAAATGCTGTGTTCAACATCAATGATTTTGAAGGGAAGTCCTTAGCCCAACATGAAATTGATACCATCAAACGATTTGCAAAGGTTTTTGAGCAAGCCTATACCCGATTCCTAGACCTCCAAAAGGCAGAAGCTCAGGCAAGGGAATCCGAAATTCAATTGGCCTTAGAAAGGGTGCGCGCCAGATCCATGGCTATGAAAAGTACGGATGAACTGCATGAGGTACTTAGTGTTTTATTCCGACAATTTGACCAGCTCGGAATTCATCCTATGAATGTTTTTCTAAGTCTTTTTGACCGGGAAAATAGAACACTCACCTATAGGGCTTCCGGAAAGTCAAAACACAGACAACCACAAAAGCAGGTTGTTCATGTAGATAGTATGGAAGAGTTAAAAGGGATTTATGATAAGTTTATTAATGACAAATCCGACTCGGTAGAAGTTATTTTTTATTCCAAGGAAGTCCTTCCTCAGGTTTTTGAAATATTCTCTGAAACCTTTGATGCGATGCCGGAGGATGAAAGAATGAAGCTAGAGTATTTCCCAGATGGAGGCTATTCCATGGCAGGCTACACACCCTTTGGTTACTTGGGCTACGACCATTTGCGACCTGCTTCTCCCGAGGAAAAAGAAATCTTGTCTCGCTTTTGTAAAGAGTTCACAAGAGTCTACCAACGCTTTTTGGACATTCAAAAGGCGGAAGCCCAAGCCCGAGAAGCTCAAATTGAGGTTGCACTGGAACGGATTCGTGCCCGTGCAATGGCCATGCATCATCCGGATGAATTGTCTGAAGTTTTAGCCTTGATGTTTGATCAATTAAGCCACTTGGGAGTCGATGCACATTGGACCCATTTGACACTGATCAACTTAGAAAATAACACATTTATCTATCGAATGACGAGCAAGGATGGTAAGCCTGTGCATGCCGAACAGGTAGTGCAACTCGATGCGATGGATACATGGTCTCATACTGTGGAAACTTTTAAATCTCAAAACCCTGAAACAATCACTCATATCCACTTTTCACCAGATGTGCTGCCAAGAGTTTGGGAATTGTTTGACGGAATTTTCTCATCCCTACCAGAGGAGTCAAAGATCAACCCGAATGACTTTCCGAATGGGATTCACACAACTGAGGCAAATTGCAAATTTGGATACTTGGGAATCAATCAATCCCGAGAAGCAACAACAGAAGAGAAAAAAATATTAGGCAGGTTTGGCAGTGAGTTTGGCCGTTTATACCAACGCTATCTGGATATTGAAAAAGCACAAAAGCAAGCCCGTGAGGCTCAAATCGAAGCATCCCTGGAGCGTGTAAGGGCGAGAGCCATGGCCATGCACCAAACTGATGAGTTAACTGATGTGCTCTGCGTTCTATTTGATCAATTCGACTTACTAGGAATCAATCCGGTATTGACTCATTTGACTTTATTTGATGAAGCGAATGAAACCTTTAGCATCAGGCTGACGACCACCGCTGACAATGGCGTAGTGGCAGAACAGCTAATCGATATTCATGCCATTGAGGCTTGGAATCAGGCCTTTGCCCAATGGAAAAGCTGTGAGCCCAATTCGGTAAATACCATTGATTATGCTCCAGAAGACCTCCCTTACCTATGGGAATTACTATCTGAAGTGATGAGTGCTTTGCCAGAGGGTCACAAAATAAACCCTGAAGACTTCCCAAATGGACTTTTTACCACTCAGGGTCATTTCCAATTTGGCTATCTGGGTTTCAACCACTCCCGCAAAGCCACTGAGGAGGAAAAAAATATAGTCAGTCGCTTTGCCAGAGAATTTGGTCGAACTTATCAGCGCTTTTTGGATTTGGAAAAAGCTGAAGCACAAGCAAAAGAAGCTCAAATTGAGGCGGCTTTGGAAAAAGTAAGAAGCAGATCCATGGGTATGCAAAACACCATGGAAATGCAATTGGTAGCCAATGAAATGCGGGAGCAATTGCTGGCCTTGGGAGTTCCATTGGACGCCATGGCTATGAGCGGGGTAATTGAAAACGACTCGGATTACGATGTCTGGGTAGGAGGAGCTATTTCAGAAAAGCCCCTTCGAATCACCCACAGCAGCGGTACCCAAGTCCAACGCGAATACAATCAAGTCATCAAAGAGCGACCAGAACTCTTTATGAAAACCTATTCAGGTAAAGTCATGAAAGAGTATTACCAACAATTGTTGGACACCAATTCCTTCAATCCGGAAATAGAGAAATTCATGAAGGAAAGTTCTGCGTTTACGACGACTTTAACTTTCATGAAAAACTCAGGATTACAAATCCTCCGGTATACTGATGAGCCCTTTTCTGATAGTGATAATCAAATCGTCATCCGTTTCGGTAAAGTTTTCGAGCAAGCCTATATAAGGTTTCTGGACTTGCAGAAAGCAGAAGCCCAAGCCAGAGAAGCTCGAATTGAGGCAGCCTTGGAGAAAATCAGGTCTCGGACCATGGGCATGCAAAGCAGTGCTGAATTACCCGAAGTAGCCAATTTGCTTTTTTTGGAAGTCCAGGCATTAGGGATCCCCGCATGGAGCTGTGGGTATAATATTCTGGCTGAGGATAAAAAAACAGCTACCTGCTGCATGAGTAGTGAAGGAACCCTTCAAACCCCATTTCAGCTTCGCCTTTATGGTGAGGCCTCTTTCGATGAGATGGGTGAATTCATTCAGAGTGACGATACAATGTTAGTTCAGGAACTTGGAGGTAAAGCCTTGGAGGAGCACTATACATACATGAAATCATTCCCGGACCTGAAACCCACTTTTGACGAAATTGAAAGACTTGGGCTTTCGCTGCCCACCTATCAGATCAATCACTTGTGTAAATTCAACCAAGGGTTTATTCTATTCATCACCTATGAAAAGGTGCCCGATTCACAGGATATATTCAAAAGGTTTACCAAGGTTTTTGATCAGACATATACCCGATTTCTGGATCTTAAGAAAGCGGAGAAACAAGCTCAGGAGTCCAAAATTGAAGCCGCTCTTGAACGGATACGGTCCAGAGCTATGGCCATGCAAACGTCCGATGAGTTAAAAGAAGTAGCTCTGGAGCTGCGTACACAAATGGGGATGCTGGGCCAGAAAAATCTCGAGGTGTGTGCCATTCATCTGTACGACCTGCATCCAAACCATTTTGAGTCTTGGGGGGCCATGCATCCACACGGGAGTGAGAGTGAAATTATGCAATCCATGGCTATTTTTCCAAAATCCGGAAGCCTGATCATTGAAGAAATGATGGACTATTATGCATCGGATCAGTCGGACTATGTTCTGGTCAATGAAGGTAAAAAATATAAGCAGTGGTTTGAACTGATGAAAGAGCATGCTCCGGAGATATACTGGCACCTTTCAAAAGCCAAGGCTGATACTTCAGGAGACAAATTGAAAGCCTATTGGGCCATGTCGGAGTTTTCAGGCGGAGCGTTGATTATGGTCACCTATTCTTATCCCGATGAGGATTCCAGAAACCTTTTGCGCAGAACAGCGAACGTTTTCGGCCTAGCCTACAAACGGTTCAGAGATCTCAAGAGAGCTGAGGAACAGGCCCGGGAGGCGCAAATTGAAGCTGCGTTGGAGCGAATCCGATCCCATTCCATGGGTATGCAAAGCGCTGCAGATTTTGGGGTGGTGACTACTGAGATGTTTGACCAACTCCGGAATTTTGGGGAAGATTTATTCGCGGCAGGGATAGTCTTTTGCGATAAGCATGAAGGCCATGTAGAGCAATGGCACAGTATTCCGGGTGGAGGTATGCTCAGCCCGTTTATTGTCCCCATCGATTTAGACTATATTCATCAATATCGATATGATCAGTGGAAGGCGGGAAAAGAATTGTTCTCTATCGAAATTCCCGGTGATTTTATTGAGCAACACTTCAAGGATATTTTTGATCTTCCTTCCGCTCAAGTGGCTATAAAAGATCTTGAATCAAGAAATGCTCCCATGCCAGCCGCCCCGCCTTGGGAAATTGATTACGGAGCCTCCTTTAAAAACGGCTATATCCTAATTTCCTCACTCAAGTATCTGGAAACAACCGATATACTCCCTCGTTTTGCAAAGGTTTTTGAACAAGCCTATACCAGATTTCTCGATCTCCAAAAGGCTGAAGAGCAAGCAAGAAATGCTCAGATAGAAGCGTCTATGGAGCGGGTCAGAGCAAGAGCGATGTCTATGCAGAAACCGGATGAATTGGTGGATGTGGCGACTCTTCTCAGAAAAGAAATGGGGCTCCTGGGAGTTGAGGAATTGGAGACCAGCTCCATCTACATCCACCATGCAGATGAAGAAACTACAGAATGCTGGTATGCTATCCAGGATGATAAAAAACTGATTTCCGACTACATGACTATCCGCTTGGAGGATACATGGGTAGGAAGAGAAATGCTATCATTTTACCAATCAGGCTCTTCCAAAACCTCCATAAAGATGCAGGGCCAGCACCGTACGGAATGGATATCCTATTGTGCAGAAAAGTCACATCATTTCAGTATTCAGGAGTTTTATGGAAACCAAATTCCGGAGCGAACCTACCATCTCTACAAATTCAGTCAGGGATTTATGGGAGCCGCATCACCTGGCGAAATTTCAGACGAAAGTTGGAAGCTTTTGAAAAGGGCTGCCAGCGTTTTCTCTTTGGCCTACACCCGATTCAGTGATTTAAAACAAGCGGAAGCCCAAGCGCGGGAGGCTCAAATAGAAGCTGCTTTGGAGCGGGTTAGATCCAGAACCATGGGAATGCAGCGATCTGAAGAACTATCCGAAACAGCCTCAGTATTATTCGAACAGCTACAAAATTTGGGAGTAACCCATGAGCGAATCAACATCGGGATTATTAATGAGAAAAATCAAACGATTGACTTCTGGATAACTGCTCAAGGCGGCAATAAACTGGACAGTAGATTTTCGGGTAGAATCACAGAGGAAACCACGCTCTCCAAAGCCTATCAGGCTTGGAAAAAAGGAAAAAAATCCTTGGTAATAGACCTTCAGGGAAAAGAATTGGATCAATGGCTTCAATTTATGAAGGAGGAGATCAGAATCCCATTTAATCAAAAATACCAACACAATCGACGGGTACAGACTGTAGGATTCTTTTCCAAAGGTATGTTGGTAGTCACCAGTCCCGAGCCATTATATGAAGAGGCGCTTTACCTACTTGAAAAATTTGCTGGAGTTTTTGATCTGACCTATACCCGATTTACAGATTTAAAGATCGCAGAGGCGAATGCAGTTCAGGCAGAAAAGGATTTGGAAGCAATTAAACTGGCAAAATCCAAGGCTGAATCGGCTTTGAAAGAGCTGAAAGCTACCCAGGAGCAACTGATTCAGCAGGAGAAGCTGGCGAGCCTGGGACAGCTGACGGCCGGCATTGCCCATGAGATCAAGAATCCATTGAACTTCGTCAACAACTTTTCAGAATTGAGCAAAGAGCTGATAGAAGAGGTTTTTGATGAACTAGCAAAGTTAGAATCATCGGATATCAAAGAGGATATTATTGACATCTTAACGGATGTCAAAAGCAATCTCACCAAAGTACATGAGCACGGAAGCCGGGCTGATGGAATAGTCAAATCCATGCTGCAACATAGTCGGGGCGGTGCAGGAAAAGCCTCTTCCATCGGGATAAATGAGCTGGTTAGAGAATTTAGCAATCTGGCATTCCATGGAATGAGGGCAGGAAAAAACCCTATAAACGTAAATCTGAATTTTGACTTAGACGAAAATGCCGGAGAAGCAACCCTTGTCATGGAGGATTTTTCAAGAGTCATCTTGAATATTGCCAATAACGCCTTTGATGCAATGCGCGATAAACTGAATTCCTCAAACAACGGGGAATATCTTCCTAGCCTGGATATCAAAACTAAGCGGCAGAAAAATCAGGTATTGATCAGTATTCAAGACAATGGCCCCGGTATTCCAGATGATATCAAAGACAAAATCCTCCAGCCCTTTTTCACTACCAAAAAGGGCACTGAAGGAACAGGGCTAGGCCTCAGTATCACAAATGATATTATCAAAGCCCATGGTGGTAGATTGGACATTCAATCACAACCAGGACAAACCATTTTCAACATCCATTTAAAACTTTGACAAATGGAATCAAAAATCATCAAAGGAAATTCGCCCACCGAAATACAGTTAGCACTTGATAATTCTTTAAGAAGTGGATTTAAACCTACGCTTGCCATCATTACTTTATCGGAAACGGAAAATGCAGAAGATTTACGAACGCAATTTGACCAACATTCCATCAAGATTTTTGGTATTACTGCACCTCAAAAATTTACAGGGCACGGTATTGATGAGCACAATATTGTAGTGATGTTATTGGATATGAATCCAGACTATTTCAGGATTGTCCTAAAAGAATATCATGATTCTTCAGCCTACGAAGCCGGATTAAAAACCGGAAAAATCGGCAAAGAAACATTCACGAACCCTGGCTTTATCATTTCACCCATAGATTTTAGAATGTCTGGTGACGAGGTGATCAAAGGATTAACTGAATCAGCTGGCAAGGAGGTACCTATCATGGGAGGAGTTGCCGGCAATCCCAAGGATTTCTCAGGAATTTTATTCAACAACTCTTCAAAAACCTATGCAGGAATATTGGCACTGATTATAGACCGTGATAAGGTAATGATGAATGGGCTGGCTGTTTCGGGTTGGAAACCAGTAGGAACCAGCAAAAAAATCACCAAGAGTAAAGGCGCTTGGGTATATAGTATAGATGACCAACCAGCTGTAAATGTCATCAAGCGCTTTTTAGGAGAAGAAATAATCACCGATGAAAAGCAAGGCGATGGGTTGCTTCCTTCGGACTTGGGTTATCCCTTACAGTTTGAAAGAGCCTCTGGCAATGCTATTATGAAACCAGTAATTTTTTGGAATACTGCCGACCAGTCCATCATGGTAGGCAGCGAGGTGAAGGAAGGAGAGTCTTTTCGATTTTCACTACCTCCAGACTTTGATGCCATCGATATCGTGGTAGGAAGTACCCAGATTATAAAGGAAAAGAGCATGCCTGAGATAGATGCCTTGCTCATTTTTTCCTGCATCGGTCGACTAGGGACTTTTGGTCCCATGATTTCATCAGAAATAGAGGGACTTTCCGAAACCTGGAAAAAACCTATGCTAGGCTTCTTTTCATTGGGTGAATTTGGAAAACTAGATGATGGCCCCTCTGAATTTCATGGTACCACTGTAAGCTGGGTAGCCTTAAAAGAAAAATAAATTCCCATCAACCAATAAAACTATGAAGGCGAAATCAATCAAAGGAAAAACCACCGCAGAAATAAAAAGCGCGCTTACCGAAAGCATGGCAGATGGATTCCATCCTACGCTAGCAATCGTTTTTCTGTCAGTTTCCCAAGACAGAAAGGGAATCAGCCAATTGCTTGATGAAGCGGGCATTGCGGTATTTGGAAGCAGTACCAATGGGGAGTTTATCGACGAAGACATAGAGACAAAGTCTGTAGCTATTCTCCTTCTAGATATGAAAAAAGAGCATTTCAGAATTTATGCTGATGAGTTTAAGTCAAATAACTACCAAGAAACTGCTAAGAGCATCACTCAAAAGGCAAAAAAAGAATTTGAACAGCTCGCTTTTCTGATAGCGACCAGCAATGCAGCAACGGATGGGGAAGAAATATTACTTGGATTTAGAAAGACGATCGGTGAGGAGGTAAATGCCTTCGGCGGAGCTGCGGGTGACGATTATGCTTTTGAAGAAACCTGGGTTTTTACCAATGAATGGGAAAGCAATAATGGAATGGTATGCATCGCCTTGGATGAATCAAAAGTAAAAGTAAGCGGTATTGCTACCTGCGGATGGAAAGCAATGGGAACCGAAAAAATAGTGACAAAAAGCGAAGGGAACCATGTCTTCACAATCGATAATGAGCCGGCACTGGATATCACAACCAAGTATGGTGGACTGGAAAATATCAGTCCTGATAATAAAGACCTTTTAATTGAAATCGCTGCCAACTTCCCCCTTCAACTTCAACGGGAAAATGGAGACCCTGTCATGCGGCCTCCTTTGGTTGTGGATTGGACCGACCGCTCCTTTTTCACTAGTGGCACTGTACCTCAAGGCTCAAAAATCCGCTTTTCTCTTCCCCCTGATTGGGATGTGATGGAAAAAGTAGTGAAAGGAGTTCAACAACTCAAACAAGATGAAATGCCTGAAGCAGATGCAGTGGTGGTGTTCAGTTGTGCGGGTAGAATACTTTCGTTTGGTCCCATGATGAATGCAGAAATAGAAGGTGTAAAAAACGTGTGGAAGGTTCCAATGGTAGGAATGTTTTCGAATGCCGAGCTTGGGAGAATGGCCGGTGGTAATCTCGAGATGCACAACCTAACGACCTGTTGTATAGCCCTGAAAGAAAAATAGAAATGGATAAAAATCTTCAAGAGGTGTCAGACTTCATACAGCAGGAGCCCAATATTTCTCCTGAAGTCAAGGAGGCTATGCTGAAGTCTTTAAAAGATGTGGATAAAGAACTTCAGATTTTATCCTTCAAGCTAGACCGAACCGAAAAAGTAAAACGGACCACCGCCATTTTGCTGGAGGAAACCATTGAAGAACTGGAGCATAAAAGAGTCGCTGTAGAAGAAGCTTTGGCAGAGCTTAAATCTGCCCAGGCCCAGCTGGTCCAACAAGAAAAGTTGGCCTCACTTGGTCAACTCACAGCTGGCATTGCCCATGAAATCAAGAACCCTTTAAATTTTGTCAACAACTTTTCAGAATTGAGCAAGGAATTGATCGAGGAGGTTTTTGAGGAACTGGAAAAACTGGATTCATCAGAAACCAAACAAGATATTATCGACATTCTCACTGACGTACAAAATAATTTGACCAAAGTTCATGAGCATGGCAGCAGAGCTGACAGTATAGTCAAATCTATGCTACAACATAGCCGTGGAAGTACAGGAAAAGCAAGTTCAGTCCGGATTAATGATCTGGTCAAAGAATTCACCACGCTAGCCTTTCATGGAATGAGAGCGGGCAAATACCCGATTAATATGAATTTGGATTTTCAATTAGATGAAAATGTTGGGGAGGCTAATTTGGTAATGGAAGACTTTTCTCGGGTTGTTCTGAACATCGTCAATAATGCATTTGATGCAATGCGCGAAAAGCTAAACACTACCAATAATGGGGAATACCTACCTCGCCTTCAAATCAAAACTCAGCGTTTAGAAGACAAAATAGAACTTAGCTTTCAGGATAATGGACTTAGGATTCCTGAAGAAATCAAAGACAAAATCCTTCAGCCATTTTTCACTACCAAAAAAGGGACCGAGGGAACAGGCTTGGGATTAAGTATTACCCATGATATTGTAAAGGCACATGGGGGTGAGTTGACAGTAGAAAGTGAGGAGGGAAAAGGTTCCATATTTATCCTCAAACTTCAAAAACCTAATTGATATGATTTCCCTATTCCGAAGGCTACGGCAAAAACTCCTGATCCAAAACCGATTATCCCGATACCTAATCTATGCTTTGGGAGAGATATTTTTGGTGGTGATTGGGATTTTGATCGCCCTTCAGGTCAATAATTGGAATGAAGAAAGGAAAACCAAAAATCGTGAGCGGGATGTGCTCAAACGCCTGCAGCAGGAGATGGTGCAAGACAGTTTGAACCTGGAAAGCAGCATTAGTCTGGTAAAATATAAAGCAGAGCAAGCAGAGCGTCTGCTTCGTGCATTTGAGATTGATTCAGAAATAGAGAATCCTCCTGAATTTGTAAGAGACGTTTTTCTGGTGGGGCGAGGCGGCAGTTATCTTCCATATATCCCTGCTTACAATGAGTTAGTGGCCAATGGTGAATTGGGGATCATCCAAAATGAGGAGATCATTAAACAAATCTCATCCTATTTGAACAGGATGAACGGCCTGCAATCATTTTTGTACGACGAGGGAGATACAAGGAGATCAGTCTACAATGCCCACATACACCGGTACTTTTCAGCTTTGATTATGAATGAAATCTGGGAATTAGGTACCCAAACCGAAAAGCTGACTGATGACATCATGGAGTCATATGAAACAGATATTCCAGGCTACCTATCGGATCCTGATTCTGATTATCATATGCGGAATGTAGCCGCTGTAAATCTGGAATTAAAGCTTCTGTATGAGCAATCGATGGAATCCTTTACAGCTCCTATTCTGAACTTAATTAATCAGGAAATCGACAAAAATTAATCCAAAGAAAAAATGCTCAGAATCTTTAGACATATAAGAAAATGGTTGATGGAAGAGCGTAAGATCCGAAGATATTTGCTATACGCCCTTGGCGAAATCCTATTGGTAATGATCGGTATTTTGCTTGCCCTTCAAGTGAATAACTGGAATGAGCAGCGGAAAGCCAAAATCAAATCAATCACTTACCACGAAAGGATTCTTGAAGACCTTGATATCTTCATCAGTGAAACTAACCAGGCAATGAAACGCTCTACTTCAATCAGAAATTTAATCTTGGAAACTTTAGATTTTTTGGAATCAAAAAACCTGCCTGAGGATAAAGTTAGGGTTTTTGAAAATACGCTTCACTTTTATTACCAGATACCCTACCGGCACCCTTCCCTAACTACCTTGGATGAAATGCGGAGTAATGGGGACCTTAGTCTTATTGGTAACCTCGATCTTAGAAAAAAGCTAATCCAGTTGGATCAAGATATTCTGTCCAATGATGAAGTGCTTGTACAAATAGGTTATCAGAGTCAGAATCCTGTATTTTATATAGATCAATTTGTGCGCTCAATACCTGACACCAGCAGCCTTACTTCTAGGGGAATCAAGGTCAATTCGAAGTTCAATTTTGAATCAATGGCAAATGATGAAAAGCTGATCAATTATTTCTCAAAATTTTCAGTGCAATGGTCCCATCATATTATGTTTTCCAAAGGATTGAATGAATCAGCCAATGAGTTAAGGGAAGCAGTGTCTCAAGAATTAGAAAATCTAAAATAATGCTCCGATTCTTCCGACATATTCGAAAAAAGATTCTATTCTCTGACAATACCAGAAAGTATGTTCTTTATGCCCTTGGGGAAATTTTTTTGGTCATGATTGGGATACTCTTGGCTTTGCAGGTCAATAATTGGAATGAAAAAAGGAAAGAACGAAACTTGGAAAATCGCTATTTGCAGAGATTGGCAGCAGATTTAGAGAAAGACATAGAAAGTTTTTCAACTTCTCTTGAAGCCAATGAAAGTCGAAAGAAGCGGGCCGAATTTCTTTTGGAAGCTATGGACTCTTCGGAGCTAATTAGTTGGGAGCCAACCTACTTTATTGAAAGTATTGAGTATGCCGGATACACCTATGATCCCGTGATTTCCGATCACATTTTTGAGGAAATAAAATCTAGCGGAAGGTTAGCCATTATCCAAAATGAAGAGCTCAGAACGACTCTTTCCACCTATTATTCAAATCTCAACAATCGGGATCAATACAATTTTATTCGCCAGGAATTCCAAATCGACTACCTGAAGTTTTCCCGTGGTATCCTTAGCCCGGAGCAACAAATAGGAGTCGGTAGCTTTAGCAGCTCAGAAACTTACACTCCAGAAGAGGCAATGGAAGCATTCAGTAGAATGATGGCTAAGCCTGATTTTCTGGAAATATTGCCCATAACGATTCAATCCAAAACCAGGACTAGCGAAGTTCTGAACAGATTTAAGAATCAAGCTGAGCTGCTTCGGGAAATGATCATCAATCAAAAAAACGAACTCTAAACATGCTCCGCTTCTTCCGCCATATCCGAAAAAAACTAATCGAACAAGACAAAGTTCGCAATTATATCTGGTACGCTTTGGGAGAGATTTTTTTGGTCATGATTGGGATACTCTTGGCTTTGCAGGTGAACAATTGGAATGAAGAGAGGAAAGAGAAAAAGCTTTCCGATGAGTACCTAAGCAGAATAGCGGAAGATTTGGATCGCCTAGTTGAAATAAGTGGAAATCAAAAGCAGAAAATGCGAGAAATCCTTTCATCCATCACAGAAGCCCAACAATTGCTGGAAAGAGGAACTCCCCTCTCTGATTACGAAAAGGAAATAGTGGATTTTGCGAAAGTATGGTTTCCCAGGACAACCAACCAATTGCCCACCATGCTCACCTATGAGGAAATGAAAGAAAGCGGCAACCTCAACCTAATTCGCAATATCCCCTTACGAAATGAATTGGCGGAATTGTACAGTTACTTACTCCAAGTGAAAAGCACCTTCGGACGATTGTCTGCTGATACGGAAACTCAGTTCACTGATTACAACAAGTATCTATGGGCGCACACTAACCCTAAAACTCTGGAAATCACCAATTCTTATGATTTTGATGCCATGTCTAGAGATAAAGAGTTGATCAATACATTTTCAAGAATATCAGTTTATTAGAGAGGGTTTGTCTTTTATGGAAAGAGTAAATGGCCTTGGTATAGGTCTAAAAGAAGAAATGAGTATTCAAGCTTTTAATTAAAAAAATGAGACATTTTATCAGATCCACAGTCCTAGCACTTTTGATGGGTTACTATTCTCCAATTGAAATTTTTGGGCAAACAAAAAGCCCCGTTTTTCGAAATATTACCTCGGAAGATGGCCTGCCTACTACCTCAGTAACGGATATAGACCAAGACACTTTTGGATTTATTTGGATAGGCACTTGGGACGGAGTATATCGATTTGATGGAAAAAAATATGAGAAGATTTTTTATGACGGACGCTATATAGAATCTGATCAGGAGGGAGGCGTATGGATTTCAATACAAACAGGCCATTTAGGATATTATAACCCTTCCTATGACAGTGTCTTATTTTTTGAAAATATAGACGAGAGAATCAGATATCTTGACCTCAAGATTCTTGAAAACAAAAATGTACTTGTCGGAACAGGATCTGGAATCAAGCGATTTGACCCCGTCTCACAAACCTTCATCCTGGAAGAAGGCCAAAAAAAAGGAGCTGTTCGTGAGTTAAATGAAGGTAAAGACGGGAGATTGAATTTTTTATCTTTTCAAGAAAATAATATCCAAATAGGAACCCGATCTCCAAAAGGGAAATACAGCTACGAAGATTTCCCAATTGACGAAAATAACCAAGAGAAAACTTCTTTTAACCAAACCTCACCAACGATAGTATTCCCATATGGGGGTCAAGGTGCGGTCATTTTTAACTCCAACGGATTTGCTAAAAGGGAAAGCCCAAATGAAGATTGGAAATTTTTCAGGGTAAGTAGTCCTGAAATTTTAAAAGTGAAAGGTTTTGAAGAATATAACTCTTACAAACTTCAAGGGAATTATCTCTGGCTAAATCAAATCGATGCTATTAGCAGGATTGATCTGGAAACCGGGGAGATGGAAACAATAAACTCTGAAATTAACAATTCCCGAGGGCTGCTACCCATGGAGAGTGATCATGGTTGCAATTTATACATTGATCGCCAGGGGATTTTGTGGGCTTCTAGATTCTCCTATGGTTTAAGTTTACTCAACTTATACCAATCGGACTTCGGCCTTCTTCGGGATGAAAATGGCAATGTAATCGCAGATATTTTATCTGCGGTCGAAATGGAGGACAGAACCTTTTGGGTGGGTGCCCGAGCATCATTGGAAAAGGGGCTCATACATTTTTCGGAAGACGGAAAAACAATAATAGAACGCATAGGTGCTGAGAAACCACTTCCTTCTGAAGGGAAAACCATCGGAAAAGCATTGTCTCATTACTTCCCTTGGAAAACAATTGTTTCTTCTGACGGAACTCTTTGGGTAGGTACCGGGCAACCAGGCCCTAATTATGGAGGACTAAACCGAATACCGCCTAATTCCAATCAAATAATTCGCTATAAACATGATGCCTCTGACCCCTACTCTCTTTCGCATGATTGGGTTTTCAATATTTCAGAAGATCCTCAAGGGAAACTTTGGATAACCCATAATGAGGGATTAGACTTTTTTGATCCGGAATCTGAAAAGTTCACAAAAATCGATCGTGAAAGTAAATTTTTGGATATAGATGCTTACTTGGTTGACCCTAATGGACATTTACTTGGGGTTTTGGAAGAAGCTACTATTTCGGGAGAGTCAGGCCAATGGCTTTTTACTTTAAATACCCAAACAAAAGAAATCAAGAAATTAAATCTTAAAGGCAAAAGGGAGCAAAACTACTTTACAGCCCAACCTATAATTGATAAACAAAATAGAGTTTGGGTGGCCATGAGGAAGGGCTTCGGTTACACTGATTTAACCTATGAAAAATTCTTGCATTGGGTAAATCTGGAAGAAACAGCATTCCCTGATTTGGAAATCAATGCAATTAGCTATGATGATCGCGGGGAAATTTACTTTGCCACATCCGATGGAATAATCCAATATTCTCCTGATTCCGGGAACTTCCGGCGCTTCGGTTTTGAAATGGGGCTCCAATCCTTGCTGTTCGGAAGGTTAAACTACCGGGGTGCATCAGGAAAAATTTTCTTTTCTGGAAACAGCGGAGCAAATATTTTTCATCCAGACCAAATCAAAACCAACCCTTATCCCCCTGAGATTCTTTTCAAAGAAATTCTACTGGACGGTAAAAGCTATCAGAGCTTTTTGGACTCAGCAGAAAGGCAGCCAAGCTACATGCTTTCCTCTCTAGTAGTCCCTCCAGGTATTACTACTTTGGTTGTACAATTTGCTGCTATTCATTTTGGTGGAAATGGGCAAAATCAATCCCAATACAGGTTAGTCGGGTTCAATGAAGACTGGCAGGATGCAGGCACCAATAGCAGCTTGACTTACACAAATCTGCCTGTCGGCAAATATGTGCTTGAGGTAAGGTCCATGAATCTAGATGGAGTTTGGAACCTGGAACCTGAAACTCTTAAGATTACAGTACTCCCTCCCTGGTACCTGACTTGGTGGGCCTATTCTATTTACGCGGTAGTAATTATTTTATTGGCTATGTTTTTTATCCGGGAGCAAAGAAGAAGAGCTGCCAAAAAAGAACGGGATAAGGCAATAGACAGAGAGCTGGCCCAAGCCAAGGAGATCGAAAAAGCCTATGAAAATCTCAAGGCAGCCCAAGAGCAACTCGTTCAGCAAGAAAAACTCGCTTCTCTAGGACAACTCACCGCCGGCATCGCCCATGAGATCAAAAACCCACTGAATTTTGTCAATAATTTTTCAGAAGTTTCAATGGAGTTGATCGAGGAAGCTTTGGAGGAAATTCATCAAATTCAGGAAAATGAGCATGCTGTAGAGACAGGCGAAATTCTTTCGGATATCAAATCAAATTTGATAAAAATCTATGAACACGGTACTCGCGCCAATAGAATCGTCTCCTCCATGCTGCAGCATTCCCGAGGTGGAGAAGGTAAAATGGAACCCACCGATCTCAATGCCTTACTGAAGGAATATGTCAATTTGAGTTTCCATGGAATGCGCGCAGGGAAAAATCCGATCAATGTAGACATAGAGATGAATCTCGATGCCAAAGTCCAAAAGGTCAATCTAATTTCAGAAGATTTTTCCAGAGTCATCGTCAACTTATGCAACAATGCCTTTGATGCCATGCGGAGCAAAATGAATTCTGAATTGTATCAGCCCAAACTCTCGGTGCGAACAAAGGCAAAGGGAAATCTAGTCATCATCGAAGTAGAAGACAATGGCCCTGGCATCCCCGATGAGATCAAGGACAAGATCCTTCAACCTTTCTTTACCACCAAAAAAGGAACAGAGGGAACAGGCTTGGGATTAAGTATTACCCATGATATCATCAAGGCCCACGGAGGACAATTGGATATTAAAAGTGAAATAGGAATAAGTTCTGAGTTCAAAATTTCCTTACCTACTAAAATTGTGTAAAATTAAAAAAGTACAATTATTACTTTATCAACAAAGAGGAAGCTTTTTGATTAATAAGTGTAATTTAATGACATAATTCACTGATTTTCAATTGTTTTTTTGGTATTTTAGCTATTATTTCAAATAAAACACCTAAATCCCATCAACTATGAAAAGGTTAATTTTAATTATGCTGTTTGGCTTGACTTTATCTGCTTGCCAGCAGGAACAAAGGTACACTCAACAATCTCCTGAAATCGATGCCGCAAGGGCATTATTGGCAACTTCTGCCTCGGGAGATTTTGAAGGCCAAAGGGAATATTATGCTGCAGATGCACAGATATTTTATAATGCTACTGAAGATAATCCTACTTCCGTGGATAAAATGATTGAGGAGCAAAAAGCTCAGGCAGATGATTTCTCCAATGTATCCATAACAATAGAAGATAGTGCTATTGAAATGGTCACCACTGATAAAGGCGAAAAATGGGTGAATTGCTGGGGAGTCTGGAAAGGAACCCATACTGCATCTGGAAAATCTTTCGAAGTTCCATTTCACGAGACATTTCAATTTGTAGATGGAAAAATTGTCAAGGACTTTGGTTATTGGGACAATGCTCCAATTATGATGGCGATAATGGAATATGAAAAATCTCAAGCCGCAGCAGCTGACTCCACCATGATGAATTAAGACTTGTCTTATCCCACCTAAAATCCCCATCTCTATGGGGATTTTTTTTATTTTAGGACCTTACAAACTAATTTTTAAACAATTTCAACTATGGGACTCTTCTGGAACCTAATCCAACAAAGCCAAATTTCTGATCAGAAAGCCAGAGCCTCTACGCTGGAAGCACGCGTGGCCTACCTAGAAAATGAATTGCACAAAACCCAACAGATTTTAAAAAAAACACTTCAAATCCTAGAGGAGCATACTGGCAAAGATTTGAATGGGGATGGAAAAATCGGATAAGCTTAGATTTTACGAATACTTCTCATTAAATCCTCCTTATACATTTTGCTAACAGGAATTACCTTGCGCTTGATCTCCAAGTGTGAATCGGCTACAGCATCAAGCTTTCTGATATTCACTACATAAGAGCGGTGAACTCTCAAAAAATCCTTGTTTTCCATTTTCTGGCAAAATGTATTTAATGGACTGACAATCAAATAATTTTGAGAATTGGTAATGATATTACAATAATTTCTTTCGGCCTCGATATAAAGGATCTCATCCAACATTATTTTGATTAATTTCCCATTATTTCGGATAAAAATTCGATCGTCTAAGCTTTCAATAAAAGAATTGCTTTCAGGTATTTGCCCCCCCTTTCCTTGGATCTTCTCTTCAACTAACTCAATGGTTCTTTGTAAATTAAGCTTATTGAATGGTTTAGATATAAATGCATCTGGCTTGGTTTCTTTTGCCATTTGGAACGAAGCCTCGTCTGAATTGGCCGTAAGATAGATTAAAGGAATGGAAGCCTTTTCCTGGATTTTCTTAGCTGCTTCCACCCCATTTATCCCCCCTTTCAGTTGAATATCCATGAGAATGATATCGGGTCGGTTCTCTAAAGCATGATTAACTGCCTCTTCTCCTCTGGACTCTATTCCTGTCACTTCATATCCTAACTTGGATAGCTGCAAAGAAATATTTGCAGCGATAATCATATCATCCTCCACAATCAAAATTCTCGTCTTCTCACTCATGCCGCCTTCTTTGTTTTAAATTCGAAAAAAACTTCTGTTCCTTGTTGGGTGCTCAAGGTCATCTTTCCATCCAACTGCTTAGTAAGGAGCTCCACTAGCTGGGTACCAAATCCAGTTCCCTCTATTGATTTGCTTTTACTCATACCTTTTCCATTATCTGCTACCCTTAGATAAAGATGCTCTTTATCCTCTTTAAGGCTAACCATAATTTCCCCTTTACGTCTATCCGGAAAGGCATATTTCAATGAATTGGTGATTAGTTCATTAACGATCAAACCTATTGGAATAGCGCGATCCACATCCAACTCCAAAGTATCCATGTTGACTTCCATACTTATTCGATCCGTGGCATCAAAGGAGTCAATGATGTATGAACCCAGATTTACGAAATAATTTTTCATCTCAATAGCCGCCAAATTTTCCCCTTGATATAGATTTTGATGGATCATGCCCATACTCTGAACTCTGTTTTGGCTCTCCACCATAATATCCTGAAGTTCCGAATTATCGATTTGGGCCGTTTGCAAAGCCAAGAGACTGGAAATCGTCTCCAGATTATTTTTGACACGATGGTGGATTTCTTTCAGCAGAAACTCCTTTTCTAAATTTTGTCTTTCCAGAAGCTGGCTATATTTTTTTCTTTTGACGAAAACCCGATAAAGAAAAAAGAGGAAGAACACCATCAATGCAGTGATCAAAAGGGTGAAAACTTGGATAATTTTCTGACGCTTAAGAGCTTCTTCCTGCAGGGAAATAATACTTTCTTTTTGATTTACATCCATTGCTGTTTGCAATTGGGCGATTCGCTGATCTGCTTCTGCATTGAACACTGCCTGATTGAGTTCATGATACTTTTTAAAAGCCCTGTATGAATTGGAAATATCCTGTAAGCCTTCGTATGATTCAGCCAATTCCCTATAAATCAACCCTAAAAAGTAGCGGTCCCCAAAATCCTCAGTAGCTGTCCGGATACTTCGGTTAAGGTATATGGTGGCTTCCTCATAAAAGCCTTGTTCTTTTTTCACTTTCCCCAGAGAAAGCAAAGAGCGAACAACCATAAACTCATTCTGTAATAGCTCGGCGTATTTAAGTGCCTCCTTCCCGGAATTTTCGGCATTTGAATAATCCTCCAACGCTAAGTATAAATCTGTCAAGGCAATGTAGGTATCGCTGAGGTTATTATAAAAGCCGTATTTCTTGCCTATTTGGGTGGAGCGTTGAAAATACGGAAGAGCCTCTTGATACCTGCCAAGCATAACCAAATTATTGCCAGTGACATGCAATGTGAAGTCAAAGTCCAAGTCTTTGATGCCCCTCTGCTCAAAAAGCGCGAGCGACTTCAGGCCATACTCCAACCCTTCTTCTGATTTTCCCTGCTTCCAAAACAAATTGCTGATATCTGAATAAGCCATAGCAATGGCTTTGGTATCGCCGTATTTTTCTCCCAATTGAAGCGTTTGACTGGCAAATTCAAAGGCTTTGCCCAATTCTCCTCTACGCTCATAGACATAGCCTAAATTAGTGAGTAGTAACCAAGTCTCTGATTCAGGTAACTTTTCCAGCGCACTTTTCAAAACTTGCTCTGCTTGATCAAGTTGCTCCATTCTTAGCAATACAGCTCCCTGAGCTACTTGCATTCGCCCCTCCCAGATTTTGCTTCCATCTTTTTGGGCTTCTTCTAATCCTTGTTTGATAAAGAAGAGTGATCTTCGAAGGTTTCTCGTGTGCGTATAATAGCCTAAATCCCACAACATTTGAAGCCTTACATCAGACCCCTCAACTTTTGGGAGTGATTTTTCAATCAATTCAAGATATTCTGGACCAAAGTCATCTGTGTTTTCAAAAACAGCTTGATATTCAATCAATCCCTCATTATTGGAAATTTGGGCAAAACCCGAAAGTTGGCAAAAAAGTAAAAAGAAGACTAAGATTCTTTTCATATTGGAAAATAAACAATTTTTAGTATTTAAAAGTCATTTTTTTGCATTTTAAATGCCTCTGATAAAAAACTGCACTAGTTCGGACAGAAAACAACTAGCTCCGTCCTCCTTTACTTTTTGAATTGCAAATTCAATGAGAGATTGAATCAAATAATCTTTTAACCTAAAAAAATAAAGATGAAAGCAACACTGAGAAAATTGTTAGGGTTGGTACTGCTAATTGCGATCAGCCCATTTGTAAATGCTCAAGATGCTCCTTTGGGACCACTAACTTCTGTCACTGAGTTTACTATTAAGCCTGGTCATACCATGCAATTTCGAGAAGGTATCAAAGCATGGAAAGAATGCTATTTAAAAGACGGAGGAGAATGGACTTGGCGAATGTGGGAAAGACAGCAAGGAGAAGGCACTGTTTACATTTTGGCCACCAACATGCCAAATTGGGCTGAAATGGATAAAACTGATGAAAAAGGAAAGGATTGCCGATTACTTGCCCTCAGCCTGATTAATCCTCACGTGGAAACTGCAACCAATCATATTACACGCTTTATGCCGGAAATAAGTAATTCTAATGCCTTTGGAGCCAACCTTATCAGGGTAAGCTTTTTCAAGCTTAACCAGACCAATGGCTATAAAATGATGGAAGTGGTTAAAGAAGTTGAAGCGATACGCAAAAGCTCTGGGTTGCCTATTCGTGGGTATTGGTATAATTGGCAAACCGGCGATCCTAGCAGTCCAAACTACCATGTGGTAACAGGATATAAAAATTATGCTGAAATGGATGTAATGCAGGATAGCGTTTGGAAATCTGTAGAAGATGCGTCCGGGAAGAAAACAAGAGATGAGTTACAAGCAAAATTCCGTTCGTCTTTAGAAAGCACTTGGAGCTATATCTACAAAATGGACGAAGAAATTAGTCATCTTGGAAATAATTAAAAGTAAAGACTTCTGCTTTTGACCAATTCAACTGAATGCCGAAGTATTGATGAAAGGTCAATCAGTCAAAATAAGGAGATCCTAGATCTCCTTTACTTGGCTTTCATAAAACTGGTGAAACCCTGAAAATTTTCTAAGAAAGATTTCAAAAAAATAAGGAATGAAGATCATGGAAATGATGCAAGCAGGAACTGATACAGCTTGATCTGATGGAAATAAAACGGTGTCTTTAAACCTGGTATAGCATTTCCAAGACACCGAAACCGCCATGATTTCTTGACTTCATATCGACTGTCCATTTTTTCTAAGTAAGCATTAAGACTTAAGCATTTTACACATCATGGCAAAAAACAGCACTCTTGAAGCATTCTCCTTTAAAACTTGGTTTACCTGGTTGGGTGTTGCTTTTATGGTTCTATTAGCAGGAAAATTTATCCTAAATGATGCGCTCCCATATTTCGGATTGGAAGAAGGTGTGTTCGGGAGATTTTGGGTGATGAAATGGCCATTAATCGGACATATTTCTGGAGGTTTAATTGCCTTAAGCCTTGGTCCTTTCCAGTTTTGGACCGCTTTTAGAAATAGGTATCTCAAAGCTCATCGGATGATGGGAATGGCCTATATCTCCGGAATTCTGGTTGGAGTAATTAGCTCAATTGCGCTATCTCTGACCACTGGTATCGCTATTCATTGGACTTGGAGTCTAGCTCTAATAGGCTTGGCTATAGCTTGGTTTGGTACCACAGGAATGGCTTTTCGGTTTATTCTTTTGCGCAGAATCAGCCTCCATAAAGAATGGATGATCAGAAGCTATGTGGTGACCTTTGCCTTTGTCCTCTTTCGCTGGCTCACAAGCCAACCATTTTATAATGAGCTTGGCTCATTTATAGAGACCGGCCCCACGGCCATTTGGCTTTCTTGGGTAGTTCCGCTCTTTATCTGCGAGATCGTACTTCAGTGGAATAAAAAATAAATTCCCTATCCTATATATCAGGTAATCATGATTAAGAAAGTCATGCTATATATTCTTTCTCTTGTACTTATACTTATCATAGGGTTTGAGGCTATTGGACCAGAAGACGAAGAAGGGCTGGAATTTGAACCTTGGCAAGAGTTTGACCTTTCGGCCGGAGAAAGTCCAAGGCTTTGGATGCGAAAACCCAATATCCCGCCACATTTAAATGACACAATATTCAAAAATATTGAAGAATGGATTGAAGGATTTCGACAAGTAAAAACTATTCCCTTTTCACAATTATACTGTGACCAGCTCTCAAGAAAGAAACAAGGAGATATTGGAGCTTTATATTACTACTCTAATGGAATTGAAAATGCAAACTTCAATTCAGGGGAGTTGATCTATAAAAAATAGACTCATTCAAACAGCAAGAGTTGAAAAACTGAATTTATAGAATCCAACAAGAAGATGGTGGAATTTGTAGCTTCAAATCATTCAGTAGGTTTCGCTAATACTATAGAATGCTTTGAAAATTTTTTGGTTACAGTTTCACTGCTTACTCTTGAAAGAAAAGAAACCTTAAATACTAAGAAAATAATCAGCTTATATTGTATCAGGTATACCTATAAAAATTTAATAATGAGAAAATTAATCCTAATACTTATTTTTCAATTTGTACTTACCATTGTCTACAGTCAAAACCATCGGGCAAGAGATTTAGGAATCCCCTTGGATGGAAAAACAGGAAAACTCAATGCCATCACTGATGTCAAAGGCTTAGAAGTCGGTCATACCACACTGATATCCGGAGAGGGAGAATTGATAGTAGGGGAAGGTCCTGTCCGAACAGGAGTGACCACTATTTTCCCCAGAGGCAAGCAATACGATCCCGTTTTCGCAGGCTGGTATAGCCTAAACGGAAATGGGGAAATGACAGGAACTACTTGGGTGGAAGAATCCGGTTTTTTGGAAGGACCCATTGCCATTACCAATACCCACAGTGTAGGTATAGTCAGAGATGCGGTGATAGAATGGGAGTTTAAAAACAATCATTTTGATCCATTACCAGGTGAACCAGACGTATTTTGGGCATTGCCTGTAGTAGCCGAAACATACGATGGGGATTTAAATGATATCAATGGTTTTCATGTTAAAAAAGAACATGTTTTTGCTGCTTTGGAAAATGCAAAATCCGGACCTGTAGCAGAAGGTAACGTTGGCGGTGGCACCGGGATGATCTGTCATCAATTCAAGGGAGGAATAGGCACCTCCTCGCGTGAAATTATGATCAATAATACCACCTACACTTTAGGCGTGCTTGTGCAGGCCAATTATGGCACTCGTGAATCACTGACTATTGCCGGAGTACCTGTAGGCAAAGAAATTTCCGATCGACAGATTCTTTTAGATCCATTGAATCGCCAAGAAGAAAGAGGATCCATCATTGTGATCGTGGCTACTGATGCTCCGCTGCTTCCCCATCAATTAAAAAGATTAGCAAGGCGAGTACCTATAGGAATCAGTCGAGTAGGTGGATATGGAGGGAATGGCTCCGGTGATATTTTCATTGCCTTTTCTACTGCCAATTCTGGGGCTGCCGATCGAGAAAATAATCAACAGGTAGACATGATTCCCAATGATCAAATGTCAGCCCTTTTTCTGGCAACCGCCCAAGCGACCGAAGAATCAATTCTGAATGCCTTGGTAGCTGCAGAAACCATGGTGGGGAAAAATAATACGACGGTATACGAACTACCAGAAGACGAAGTCGTCGAGCTGTTAAAGAAGTACGGTAGAATCAAATGATAACCTCAACATGAAAAAAATTTTAGCAATAGTTGGCTGGGCACTTTTTCCCATAGTGGTTTCTTTCGGCCAGACCAGAATTATTGATATGCACATTCACTCCTACACGGAGAGTGATTTTGGTGTGCGGGAACCTTCCGCTACAGATCACTATGGAGTAAAGAGTTCAGCAAATGCTGAGCAACATCGCATAGAGACTTTTGCGGCATTTGAGCGGTTTAATATCGTTAAGGCTGCTGTCAGTGGTAATCCCGAAAGTGTTCGAATCTGGAAGGAAAAAGATAAAGATAACCGTGTAATCAAGGGTATTTTATCTATTTCCCCAGATGATTACGAAATAGATATTGAGCGGTTTGAGCAAATGATCAAAGCAGGTGAAATCGAAATCTTTGGAGAATTGGGTCCCTACTACGGCGGTACCACGCTCAGCGATCCCATTTGGCAACCTTATCTCGAGATTTGTGAAAAATATGACATTCCAGTGGCTGTGCATACCGGAGGTGGAGACCCAGGAGGCACCTATTCCTGGTCCCCAAGAGCAAGACTGAAACTAGGTGATCCTTATTTGATAGAAGATGTTTTGGTCAAGTATCCCAAACTACGGGTGTATCTGATGCACGCCGGAGGAGAGGATTGGCCGGAACATGCCATTCGATTGATGGCCTACTATCCCCAGCTTTATACGGATATTGCTGTTTTACTTTGGGTGGAGCCCAACACTCAACGATATGTCACGGATTTTCTCAAAAACATCAAGCATGCAGGCTACCTGGATCGAGTGATGTTTGGTTCTGATCAAATGATATGGCCTTACGCAATCGGGAAGTCTATCGATTTTTTGAACAGTTTGGATTTCCTGACAATTGAGGATAAAGAAGGGATATTTTATGGGAATGCGGCGAGATTTCTGCGATTGGAAGATTAAAAAAAAATATCCTAACCCTGAAGGAAAATAAAATCTACTCATAATGGTTTTGAAATCACTTTTGGAAACACAATCACCATCCTTTCGGCAGGCATGATTCTTTATCTATTAAAATCTCAGCAGCATTTAACCACGCTGAATTTTCCTCTTGGTTGGAGTTTCAGCACTGAGCCGCCTTTCGGAAAATTTTATCAGTAATTGGAGACATAGGAATAAATCAATTTTCTCCTTTTATTTAAAAATGAAGACTCAATCTTTAAAATTTGAGAGTAAAACCTATCTCATCACAGGAGCCACCAGTGGCATGGGAAGAGCCGTAGCGAAGGCTTTTGCAAATGAGGGAGCCAACCTCATCTTAAGCGGAAGAAATGAAATTGCCGGAAATGAACTTGTCGATGAATTGGGAGATCATGCCATTTTCCTTTCTGGAGACGTCAGTGATCCCGCCTATAATCAAAAACTAGTAGACTTAGCGGTCACAAAATATGGACAGCTTGATGGCATTTCTGCCAATGCAGGAAGATTGGGCTTAGGCTCTATCACTGATTTATCACCAATGGAATGGCATAGAACCCTAGACGTGAATCTGACCTCAATTTTTTACCTCCTAAAAGCAGCACTTCCTGTATTACAAAAAAGCAGTCAAGCTTCAATTACCATCAATTCTTCAATTGCCGGCTTTAAATCCTTTCCTAATCACCCGGCTTATTGCGCATCCAAAGCTGGTTTGATAGCACTTGCCAAACAAGCCGCAGTAGATTATGCCCCAAAAGTTCGTGTCAATTGCATCTGTCCCGGGCCGGTGGATACCCCACTGATTCATGATTCAGCGAAGGCCTTTCCAGATCCTGCAAAAGCTGTAGAAAATGCCGGCAATAATACCCTGATCCAAAGACTGGGAAAGCCTAAAGACATTGCTAATTTGGTTCTTTTTCTAGCCTCAAAAGAGGCTTCTTGGATTACCGGAAGCGTTTATACAATTGATGGAGGGATTATGGCAAAAGGTTAAAATCAAAGAGGGCCTGCATAATTGCAAGCCCTCTTTGTAGGTCAATTCTTCCCATTCTTAAAACTCAAATCCGGATAAGCCGGTGGCGTTGGAACCGGCCGTGGGTCTTTTTGAATCAACTCTTGCAAATGCTCAATCGCTGCATCCAATTGGGCGTCTTTTCCATCGAAGGTTGCCTTAGGCAGATTGATGACTTCGATATCAGGAATAAAACCAACTCCCTCAATCAGCCATTCTGTCCCATTTTCAGTTTCCCCATACACCCCATTCATCGGAGCCCGGGCAATGCCATTATCTGAAAGCGTATTCACACCTGAAAGCCAAACTTCTCCTCCCCAGGTTCTCGCGCCGATCGCTTTGCCTAAGCCCAGTCTTCTGAAGCCTTCGGCAAAAGCCTCTCCATCAGAGGCAGTAAATTCATCCACTAGCAAAACCAAATGCCCTCGGAATGCATAATTCATATTCCAGTAAGGTTCTCCCGTGCGGCTTTTCCAGTAGAAGAAAGCTTCTCGCATCAATTTTTCCAGAATAAAGGAATCAATGTTCCCACCGCGGTTGTGGCGTACATCGATGACCAAGCCTTTCTTCTTAAACTGAGGATAAAAATCCCGATACCACTGTCCGATATCGCCTGAAGTCATGGCTCTTAAATGCACATAGCCAATATCTCCATTGGATTTGGCTTCGGTTTCCAATCTTCGGGTGTACTCCCAATCGTTGTATCGCAGGTTGCTTTCTTGCCCCGAACTCATAGGCTCGACTATAAAGTCTCCCTTTCCGGCTACTGCTAGGCGAACTTGCTTTCTGGCCTTATCTCGAAGCAAAACCTGCATATCCGCTACTTCCAAAACTGAAGTCCCATCGATATGTGTGATCACATCGCCTGTTTGAATGCCGAAAGCAGGATGGCTTAAAGGTGATTTCTCATCAGGATAGTCAGGATCGCTTTGGAAGATGTAGTCGATCCTGTAACCTTGATTAGTCTTAGTAAAAAGCCCTCCCAGCATTCCAAACTGAATATTGTCATCTCCATCCCGGGTATCACCTCCACGAACGGAAGTATGCAAAACGGAAAGCTCTCCTATCAGCTCTCCTATCACATCTGAAAGCTCATTTCGGGTAGTCACCCTATCTACTAGAGGAAGGTATTTCTCGTACATTTTATCCCAGTCTACCCCATGCATACCTGCGTCGTAAAAATAATCGCGCTCCATGCGCCAAGCATCAGTATAGATCTGCTTCCAGTCTTCCCGAGGGTCTATACTGAACCTCCACCCATTCAGATCCAACTTATTTTTGGATAAATCCGAAACAGGAGATGTCCCTAGCTCCACTAAAAAATGATTGGCTCCTTGCCGAAGCAAAGCATATTTGTTGTTGGCTGAAACTGCATAACTGTTGATTTTGTCTGCAAAAACCTTTTGCTCAGACTTTTCAGAAATTGGAGTCATCATCAGTGCAGGCTCATCTTCATTGGAAGCACCACCTCCGTAATACACTCCCGGACCTGGGCCAACTCGATGGTAGTACAAGGCCTTATCTGTCACGATCAGATTTTTGTAATTTCCCGCTGTAACGGGTACTTCTTGTACGCGTTCCATCAGTCCCTCCTCATCGATCTTCACGCTTACAGGACCCTCTGATTTTTTCTCCTCTGCTTTCAGCTCATTTTTTGGAGTAAAGGGAGAA
The DNA here is from genome assembly GCF_019443765.1 of Algoriphagus sp. NBT04N3. NCBI lineage: Bacteria > Pseudomonadati > Bacteroidota > Cytophagia > Cytophagales > Cyclobacteriaceae > Algoriphagus > Algoriphagus sp. NBT04N3. The sequence continues at coordinate 4,435,943 of NZ_CP048415.1, read as the reverse complement.
ATCAAACCCTTTTGAAGCGGAATATGATAGATCTTCATCTGCTTTTCCCAAAATGGTTCCGGTTGACGCTGCCCCCAAGGACTTCCCACTTTAGTCTCAAAATTCCGGTCTGAAAGGAAATAAATCCACTTCCCATCAGCGCTCCATTGCGGGTTGAGACTGTTGGTGCGATCGGAAGTCAAGGTAACTCGCTTTTCCGTAGTCGGATTGAAGACAAAGAGTTGGGTAAATGTATTTGAAGCTGCCTGCCCATAAGCCAGCCATTGGCTGTCAGGCGACCAAGACATACTGCCATGCAGGTCTTCATCTGTAAGGTTGGCTTTGACTGCTTTTCCCGTGGCAAGATTTCTAATCCATAGATCATTGTTGAGATCGATCCAAGCCAGCCATTTTCCATCCGGTGAAGGAGTCAAATTGAATCGAAGCGTGGTTCCATTATCTGTCAATTGCTTTCCCTGATCCAAACCCAAACCAGAGTATTGATGGATTTCAAACTCCCCACTTTCATCGGAAAAGGTCAAAATATCCTTGGAATCTGTTGTAAAAACTGCATCTCGATACCGCACCCCATCTTTTCTACTTAGGCGAATCATTCTTCCATCCTTTGCAGGAAAGACAAAAACCCGACCCCGAGCGGTCAAAGCCACTTTTTCTCCATTATTGGACACAGAAATATTCGTGATATAGCTGGCAGGATTGTCTACCCAATTTTCCCTCAACTGATCAAAATCCGAAACTAGATTGATCGCAATTTTTCGGGATTCGCTTTGTCCCAAATTCATTTGAAACAGATCCGCTCCTGAACGATAAACCAACGTATTTCCAGAAAGGGAATACTCCCTCACATCATAAGATACTTCTTTGGTGTGCTGTTGGATATCCGAGCCATCCGGTTTCATGGACCAAACATTTTGGATTCCATCCCTTGAGGAAATGAAATAGACACGTCCTTGGTGAAAAATAGGATGATGGTCTTCGCCGGCGTAATCTTTGGTCAGTTTGACCGCCTCCGCAGCTCCATTACTGTATTTCCAAAGTTGTCTGGCTGTTCCTCCTTGATAGCGTTTAGTGACATTGTTGTGATAGGTAGGTCTTACAAAAAAGTAGGTGTTTGACTCCCGATCAAAACTTCCCTCTGCGGCCATTTCCAAAGGAAGAACTTCCTTTACTCTAGAATTTACATCTACCACAACGGTCCTCAGTCGGGGCAAGGTGGAATATTGATTGGTGGTATAAGCCAGTTCTGTGGCTGATCTCCAAGCTACAGGGATAGATGCAGAGGGTTCGTAAGTCAACCTTTTGGGTAAACCTCCGGAAATCGGCATTACATAGACCTCAGTAGGGCCTTCATAGCTGGCGGCGTACGCAACCCATTTTCCGTCGGGGGAGATTTTGGGATCGGACTCATCCCCAGGATGCGTGGTTAGGCGAGTTGCCATTCCACCAGATACTGATGCAGTCCAAATATCTCCCTCTGCTACAAAAACCATGGTATTTTCATGCAAATCCGGATGCATAAAATATCCCGGTTTTTCTTGGGCCTTAGATTGATTATAAAAAATAGAAATAAACAAAAACGATAGTATGGTCGCCTTATACATAGATTAATGATTTAATTAGTATCTAAGAAATCTAAGAAGAAAAAAGGAAAGTACTTTCGACGAAAGACCAAAAATAATTATTCGGTATCCATCCTTATTCACACAGGAGTCAAGACTTGCTGTTGCTTATCCCCAAAAAAGGATTTTGTGATTATTAAAAAATCTTCTGTTTTCTATCTGTCTATAAAACAAGCTAATTCAGTCAGAATTTATTGTTTAAAATATTTTTTTCTTACGCGCATTATTTTATAACTTACTGTATATCAATTCATTCAAACAATCAAAGATTGGATGCCATGTTGCCTTCTGAAGAAAAAGAAAAAGCTGATTTAAACTATTGTAAATGTATAATTGAAGTTGGTATAATTGGTCTTTTAGGCATCTCTATTTTGACTTTAAATTATAGCCTCTCCCAATTGATAAATCTTCAATTATGAAAATCCTTTTTAGAAGCCAATTAAAATGATTATTGTGATTTTCGAGAATGCTCTCCTCCCCATTATTGGTACATTATTTTAAGTGTCCTCTATTCTTAAACAATTACACCGTAGAGGGGTAATTATTGATGCGATTTTTTTATCCTGGTAATAGAGATCTTAAATATCATTTTAGATTGAAAGAAATCTTAACCCTTACTAAATGAAATAAAGAAATTTTTAAGCTATTGCTACAATTCGTACATTAATGCTGAAATTCAGGCTTTTGGAAAAAATAGAATCTTTTGAAATGTCTTTCTTATTAAAGCTGAAATTGAAAATTTGTCAACCCATCGCCTAATCTAGGTTTCATGAAATCAATTTTTTTACGAGTTCTTTTTATTACACTTTTTTTTGAAGCTTGCAGTCCACGGGCAGAAGAGGGAAATTCAAGACTTCCTGAAGATTTACAGCCACCCAATAAAACCACCCTTTCCGATTTATCGGAAGAACAAAAGCCTAAACAGTTTAGCCTGGGAGTAGAGTCTGGTCCGGAAATAGTTTCATTAGTCAGTCAAAGCCAAAACGGGATTGACCCTCCCTATAGGGTGGAATTGCCTAAACTCAGAAACGAAGACGGTGAAGTTATTCTGGATGCTCAAGGGGATCCTTATTTCCTTGGTGCAGGAGGATTGTCACAGTTTAATAAATACACTTCAGATGATGGATTGGCATTAGACGCCATTCACTGTGCCATTACAGATAGCAGAGGCCATATTTGGTTTGGTACGAATGGAGGAGGGCTGAGCAGGTTTGATGGAGTGGAATTTACCAATTACAAAAAAATCCACGGACTACCCAGCATCACCATCAGAAGCATTTTTGAAGACTCCAATGGAAATATCTGGATCGGTACCGCAGATGGTGGATTAAGCAAGTTTGATGGAAAGTCATTCACTAATTATCTGGCAGACCAACTCGGAAGTCTGGTTATATGGGCTATTGGTGAAGACAATGAAGGAAACCTGTGGTTTGGCACAGACAGGGCAGGAGTCAGTAAATACGATGGAGAAAAATTCACCAATTTCTCTACTGAAAATGGCTTAGGAAACGATATAGTTATCAGTATTCTTAAGGATAAGGAAGGCAATATGTGGTTTGGCACCTACGGAGGAGGTGTCAGCAAATACGACGGAAAAACCTTCAAAACTTATACCCTTAAAGACGGATTGTCATCTGATCGAATCAGATCAATTTTTCAAGACAGTAAAGGTACCATTTGGATGGGGACCTTAGGAGGAGGCTTGACCAAATTCGATGGAAAAAGCTTCCAAACAATCGGGATAAAAGAAGGGTTGGCTGGATCGGTTGTACGCTCGATTTCTGAGGACAAAGACGGAAATATTTGGTTTGGAACGGACAGAGGTGCCAGTCTTTGGGATGGAAAAAGATTTAAAACTTATACAACTGAACAGGGCCTAGCAGGAAATAACATTCAGGATATGACCTTGGATTCTGGAGGGAAAATGTGGTTTTGTACCGACGGAGGTGGAGTCAGCAGGTTAGATGGATTTGGTTTTACGAGTTTTACAACAAGCCATGGAATCTCCGGAAATATCATTCTAAGCGGAATGGAGGATCAAAAGGGGAATCTTTGGTTTGGTTCGGCAGATGGAGGAATCAGTAAATTTGACGGACAGTCTTTCACATCTTATTACCCTTCCCAAGGACTCGCCGGTGAAATAGTTTTTAGTATTCTGGAGGATAGGTCAGGAAAAATATGGATAGCCACTGCTGGGGATGGCCTGAGTATTCTGGACGATAAAAAATTCACGAATTATTCGGTGGATCAAGGATTACCCTCCAATGAAGTTTATGCCTTGGTGGAAACACAAGACGGATCTATATGGATAGGGACTGATAATGGAATCTTAAAATATCAGGAAGGCGAACTCCTTCACTTTACTTCAGAACATGGAATGGCCGGAGATGGAATCATCAGCATCCTGGAAGATCGGGAGGGGATTCTCTGGATAGGTACATTTGACGGAGGCCTGAGCCGATTTGATGGAGAAACTTTCATCAACTTTACCACCAATCAAGGCTTGATCGATAATGGAGTGAATCGCATTAAAGAAGACCAAGACGGAAATCTGTGGATAGGCACCACTTCTGGATTCAGTTTTTTAAGCAAAACAAAGAAAGAAAGTATTGCTAGTTGGGACCCATCAAAAGGATCGCTTTTTCAATCTTATAACAGTCAAGATGGACTTCCTGACAACAATGTTCTTCAAATCGTAGATCTTCCCGGGAACAAGATGGCAATAGGTACCAATCAGGGGATTTCCATCTTCGACTTTTTTCCTGACTCAGTGGATGCTATCCAAAATTTGCAGATTTATAATTCGGATAATGGATACCCTGTCAAAGATTTGACTGATGGGCAAAATGCCATGTTTTTAGATTCCAAGGGTATTCTCTGGGCAGGGACAGGAAGCGTCAAAACAGGACTGGCAAGAATTGACCTAGAAAAAATTTCCAGAAATGATTCCAAACCCAAGCTACTTATCAAACAAGTAAGGCTCAATGAAGAAGTCATCTCTTGGGAAACCTTGGCTTCGAGCAAAATTTCTAATCAGGCGGCTAAAACCACTGAGGAATTGCTAACCTTCAAAAAAATCCTCAATTCGGAAGAAGAAAGTGATCTACAGGAACGCTTCAAGGGAATTACCTTTGATAAAGTCAGTGAATTTTTCCCGGTTCCTATCAACCTCACACTTCCTTACAAACACAATCATCTCAATATTGAATACGGGACCAATGAATTGTCTAGGCCATTCTTGATAGAGTATCAATACATTCTGGAAGGCTATGATGAGGATTGGAGTCCGGTACTTAAAAGGACATCCGCTACCTTTGGTAATATTCAGGAGGGAGATTACACTTTTAAAGTTCGAGCAAGATACTCAGGACCCGCATTTGAAGAAGGGGCTGATTGGACCGAAGCGACCTTATATTCTTTCACCGTTTTGCCCCCTTGGTATAGAAGCTGGTGGGCCTATTTGGGCTATGCAGCTCTTTTCCTTTCACTCCTTTATCCTATCAATATTTACCAAAGGAATAGGGTGCTGAAGGCAGAGAGAGAAAAGGCCAAGGAAAGGGAACTCGAGCATGCCAAAGAAATTGAAAAAGCTTACGAAGATTTAGCTTCTGCACATGAAAATTTAAAGGCTACCCAATCCCAACTGATACAGGCTGAAAAAATGGCTTCCTTGGGTGAGTTGACAGCTGGAATTGCTCATGAAATTCAAAATCCACTGAATTTTGTAAAAAACTTTTCTGAAGTAAGTCATGAACTTATGGACGAGATGAATCAGGAGATTCATGAAGGAAAATTTGATTCTGCCAGAATATTGGCGGGAGATATCAAAGAAAATCTGGACAGAATTGCCACTCATAGCATGAGAGCGGATGCGATTGTCAAAGCAATGCTTCAACACAGCAAAGCCAGCGTGGGCAATAAAGAACTCGCAGATCTCAATGCTATCTGCGATGAATCCCTGCGACTGAGCTATCACGGGGTCAGGGCTAAAGAAAAAGACTTTAGCGCCGAATATAAAACAGAGTTGGCTTCCAATATTCCGGAAGTGGAAGTAATCCGTCAGGAAGTTGGAAGGGCATTGATCAATATGTGCAACAATGCCTTTCATGCTGTCCATGAAAAGTCTCAAAAAACAAAGTCTGAAAACTATAAACCTGAAGTAAAGATTGCCACCAAGAAAACAGATAAGGGAGTGGAGATTATTCTTTCCGATAACGGGATGGGTATCCCTGAGGATGTGATTGGAAAAATATTCCAGCCTTTCTTCACTACCAAACCTACAGGGCAAGGAACAGGCTTGGGACTCTCTTTGAGCTATGATATTATCAAGTCTTACCAAGGTGAAATCAGTGTAAAAAGTAAAACCGGTGAGAATTCAGGGACAGTTTTTACTATCTTTCTACCTACTAAACCAAAATCTAAATCATAAATTTTACCCAAACTAGCCTACTATGGTTTTAGGAATAATTTCTTTGATTTTGTTATACTATCTCAAGCAACCCATGGGCTTGATCACGGTATCTGCAGAATGGAAACGAATTTTCAACGGTGGAATGGTCGCAGCAGCAGCTATTATTGGAATTGCTGCCGTTAAGATCCCCTTAATCAGTGGGCTTGCCACTATTTTATCTTTTGTTCTGGCAGCTATTATTGTCGTGGTGACACTTAAGAACCCTGAGCTTCACCATCGCAAAGGAATGATATACGCCTGGCTTCCTATCATGGCAGTTAATGTGCTGGGAGAATCCATTGAACTCATCAATAAATCATTTTATACCGAATGGGAAAATTATTTTGGAGTAGCTGAATTTTTTGCCTTTATCTGGGCTATTGCCATGTGGATTAATAATTCCAAACAAAGAAAAGCCCTGGAACAGGAAAAGCTAAAGGCTCTAGCAAGAGAGAAAGAATTTAAAATAACTGAAAGTCTCAAAAATCAATTAGAGAGACAAGTTGAACAAAGAACCAAGGAGCTGACTGAGCAAAAAAATGAATTGGAAAATACCTTATCTGAGCTAAGAGCAGCACAAAACCAATTGATCCATGCAGAGAAGATGGCCTCCTTAGGAGAATTGACGGCAGGGATTGCTCATGAGATTCAAAACCCGCTCAACTTTGTCAATAACTTTTCAGATGTCAGCACAGAGTTGTTGACCGAACTCAAAGAGGAATTGCAAGCCGGGAAAACTGAAGATGCTATGGAAATTTTGGAAGATGTGATCCAAAACCTTAACAAAATCCATCACCATGGCAAAAGGGCTGATTCCATCGTGAAAGGAATGCTACAACATAGCAGAAGCAATACCGGTCAAAAAGAACCCACAGATATCAATGCATTAGCAGATGAATATTTAAGGCTTTCCTATCATGGATTAAGGGCAAGGGATAAAAGTTTCACGGCTGATTTTAAATTAAATCTAGACCCTAAAGCCGGAATCCTTCAGGTAGTTCCCGGAGATTTGGGCAGAGTATTTCTCAACCTGATCAACAATGCCTTTTATGCTGCTGACGAAAAGAAAAAAGAATTGAATGCCAAAGGTGAGAAAGACTTTATGCCTACCGTCACCGTCAACACCAAGAAGATCAGTACAGGTGTTGAAATCCAAATCTCAGATAATGGAAAAGGTATCCCAGCTGAAATTAAAGAGAAAATTTTCCAGCCTTTTTTTACTACAAAGCCAACTGGAAAAGGTACAGGTTTAGGGCTTTCTATGAGCTATGACATAGTCACCAAAGGACATGGAGGTGAAATAGTAGTAGACAGTAAACCTGGTGAATACACTGTTTTCACAATCAAATTACCGAAATCATGAAAACAGGAAAGATCAAAATGTCTAGGGCCGAATGTTTTTCTGGAAAAGCCAATTGCAATTTTCAAGAATTCCAGACCCTAAGTCACAACCCTAACAATCAATCCATAATCAGATGAAAAGCAAAATTTTAATAGTTGATGATGAAAAAGATGTGGAAATGCTATTTCGTCAAAAGTTCAGAAAAGAGATCAAAAGTGGAAGCTTAGAGCTTTGCTTTGCTTTTTCAGGTGATGAAGCTTTGACAGTTTTAGACAGCGAGCATCCCCCTCAGGTAGTTTATGTTTTTTCAGATATCAATATGCCTGGTATGAGCGGATTGGAGCTTTTGGAAAAAATCAAAAATAGATTTCCCCAGATCAATGTCAGTATGATTTCTGCTTACGGGGACAGTCAAAATTATGAAAAAGCCATGAGTTCAGGTGCAAAGGAGTTTTTTACCAAACCCATTGATTTTGATTCCCTTAAGAAAGAAATTGGAGCTTTGATGTCAGAAAAAAACTAAGAACCCATGGTCAAGATTTTGGTAGTAGATGATGAAGCGGATTTGGAAATTCTGATCAAACAGAAATTCCGGAAAAGAATCCGTGAAGGTGAGTTCGATTTTCAGTTTGCACTCAACGGCAGAATAGCCTTGGAAATCATTGAAGAAAATCCGGATATTGATTTGATCCTGAGCGATATCAATATGCCTGAGATGGACGGTCTGACCCTGCTTTCCAAAGTCAAAGAAAAAAACTCACTGCTTAAAACCGTCATTATCTCGGCTTATGGAGACATGGAAAATATCCGGACAGCCATGAATTTGGGGGCTTTTGACTTCATTACCAAACCCGTAGATTTCCGTGATTTGGAAATCACTCTTGATAAGACTATTCAGTACAGAAACCAAATCAAATCCACCCTTAAAGCCCTCCGTGAAAACAACATTCTCAAAATGTATGTGGATGAAACGGTGTTGAACTTTATGGGTAATAAGGAGCTGGAATCAAGCTTGATGGAAAATGAGACCATCGATGCATCAGTGGCTTTTATTGACTTGGTAGCATTTACAAAAATCTCTGAAAACGAAGAGCCCAACGTGGTTGTGGGACTACTCAACGAATATTTTGACCTAATGGTCAAAGAGATTATCGAGGAGAAAGGAAGTGTGGACAAGTTTATCGGTGATGCAATTATGGCAGTTTTTCAGGGGGAGAATCACTTCGAAAGAGCCATCAAGGTTGCACTTTCCATCCGGGAAAAAATGGCTCAAATCCCGGTTTTTTCAGAAGAGACAAATTTCAAACCTGAAGTATCCATCGGAATTAACTCGGGTGAGATGGTCTCAGGAAATATAGGTTCCCGTTCTTTGAAAAGATTAGATTATACAGTCATTGGAGATACGGTGAACGTAGCCGCCAGATTACAGACTGCGGCTAATCCGGGCCAAATTTTAGTCTTGGAAAAATGTGTCGATCAAATTAAAGATAGCTTTACTTTTTCTACCATTGGGGAAATGAAACTTAAAAATAAAGCTCATCCTGTCAAGGTTTTGCAGGTTGACCATATAAACAATTAGTCTCACCTGCTTAATCTCAACATAAATCTTAATCAATCCCTACAGAATTTAGTCTTTGTCCAATTTATAATCAAATGAAAAAACTTACCCAACCTGCACTATTGGTGGCATTAGGAGCTACCATGTCTATGGCAGCTATGGTTCCTGGTGGCAGGGAAAACCCAAAATCACTGGTGAATCACACCATTTCTCAAGACAGTACCCAAAAAGACTCCCTAGATTATCCAAAATTCAAGGACCTGCCCCTCAAGCCTGAGCGGGAAGTAAAATTTACTGCGAAAGAAGGAACCTGGATGAGTTTGGATGTCAGTCCTGATGGCAAAACAATCGCTTTTGACCTGATGGGAGACATATACACGATCCCAATTGAAGGTGGAAAGGCAAGCCCGATTACTACAGGAATTGCCTATGAGACTCATCCCCGATTCTCTCCTGATGGAGAAAAAATCTTATTCACTTCTGACCGAGCCGGAAATGATAATCTCTGGTATATCGATATGGTCAAGAAGGACACGGTTCAGGTAACCAAAGATAAAAATGGAGATGTACCTGGAGCTGCTTGGACACCGGATGGTAAATATATCATCGTGAGTAAAGGCCGTCGTATTCCGAAGCTATGGATGTACCATATAGATGGAGGCGGAGGAATTCAACTCAATGAAAACCCTTCCTCGATGAAAACCATCGACCCAGTGGTAAGCCCAGATGGAAAAAAAGTCTATTTCTCGCATAGAACAGGCGCTTGGAATTACAATGCCATGCTTCCACAATATCAGGTTGGACATTATGATTTTGAGGAAGGAAAAATCACAAATATCACCAGCCGTTATGGTTCGGCCTTCACTCCTACCTTATCCAAAGATGGAAAGTGGATGGTTTATGGATCCAGGTGGCAAGATAAAACCGGTTTGGTCCTTAGAGACCTCAATACAGGAGATGAAAAATGGTTAGCCTATCCTGTGCAGCGGGATGAGCCGGAGTCCATCGCGCCTCAGGGAGTATTGCCTGCTATGGCGTTCACTCCGGATAGCAAATTTATCATCGCTTCCTATGGAGGGAAAATATGGAAATTGGCTGTAGATGGCAGTCCGGCTGTAGAGATCCCATTCGAAGCAGATGTGAAACTGGCAATGGGTCCAAGGCTCTATTTCAATTATGAAATCAAAGACACCACCGCTAAACTGGCTACACAAATCAGAGATGCTGTTCCTTCACCGGATGGCAAAAAACTGGCCTTCACGGCACTCAATAGACTGTATGTGATGGACTACCCGAATGGCGAACCTAAAAGGGTTACGAAAAATGAATTTACCGAAGCCATGCCTTCATGGTCTCCAGATGGAAGCCAGTTGGTATTTACCACTTGGGATGAAAAGGCAGGTGGACATCTTTATAAAGCTAGTTTCGGAAGAAATGGAGCAATAACAAAGCTTACTACAGAAAGTGCTCTTTACATGGGACCAGTTTGGGGACCTAATAATAAAATTGTGGTATTCAAAGGCGATAAGCGTCTCATGGAGGAAGCAGAAGGACCGGGAGTTTCCGGAGCTGAATCTATTTTAGCATGGATGCCGGCTTCTGGAGGTGCATTCAGAAAAATCATGGATGCCCGAAATATCGGAAATGCACATTTTACAAAAGATACTACCCGTATTTTCCTAAATGGACCTGGAGGCACGCTGATGAGTGTGAAGTGGGATGGAACGGATGAAAAAACCTATGCTAAAATATCTGGTATTACTCCTTTTGGAACAGCAGCAGGAGATCATGAGGGACATGAGCATAATGAGGATTTCTCTTCTGTAAAATACATTATGGGTAAGCCTTACGGCACCGCCGATGCAGTTAATTATTGCATGCTCCCTGAGGGAAGTAGCGCCCGAGAGCCTCAAATGCAACCATCCAGCGCCAGTACGATTTTGATGGCTCCGGAAGGTGATTTGGCACTGGCTCAAATCAACAACAATGTATATGTGGTAACAATACCAAAGGCTGGGAAAACTCCAACCATCAACGTGGGAAGTCCTGAATCAGCCAATTTCCCTGCACGTCAACTTACCGAGATCGGTGGAGAATGGCCAGCTTGGGAAGCCAATGGGAAAAAAGTGCATTGGTCTTTAGGAAACGGACATTGGGTATATGACATAACTCGGGCAGAGTTTATTGAAGACTCTGTAAAAACAGCCAAAAAGCTAAAGAAACTAGCTGATGCTGACAGTGTGGCTACCTTGAAAGCTAAAGGAGAAGATGCGGTTAAGTTAGCAGATTCTCTGGCGAAAGCTGAAAAGAAAAGGATAGACTCCTTATTCAAAGCAGACAAAGAATTGGCCAAAGCAGATAGCATCCACAAGGCTAAGCTCAAAGAAAAAGAAGAATATAAGCCTGCTGAGCATCAGGTAAAAGTATACTTCGCAAAGGATACTCCTAAAGGAACAATTCTTCTTCAAAATGCAAGAATCATCACCATGAAAGATGAAGAAGTCATCGAAAATGGAGATATCCTGATTGAAAACAATCGAATCAAGGCAGTCGGAAAAACAGGAACCCTCAACGCGGGGAATGCGAAAGTCATAGATGCAACAGGTAAGACCATCACTCCGGGCTTTATTGACACCCATGCTCACATGTGGCCAACCTGGAATCTTCACAAAAATACCGTTTGGATCTATGCCGCTAATCTAGCTTATGGCGTGACCACAACCAGAGATCCGCAGACGGCTACGACTGACGTATTGACTTATGGTGACATGGTGGAAGCAGGAATGATTCCAGGTCCTCGGGTTTATTCTACAGGTCCTGGAGTAGGATTCTGGATGTATAATCTAAAATCTCTGGATCAAACCAAAAATGTACTGAAGCAATACAGCAAGTATTATAATACCCAGTACATCAAAATGTATTTGGTTGGAAATAGACAGCACAGACAGTGGGTAATCATGGCAGCTAAAGATCAAAAGCTAATGCCTACTACGGAGGGCGGCTTGGACTACAAACTGAATATGACCCAATTATTCGACGGATATCCAGGACATGAACACTCTATCCCTGTATACCCACTTTACTCAGATGTGATACAGACTATTGCTGAAAGTAAAATGGCGGTAACTCCTACCCTTTTGGTAGCTTATGGCGGACCTTGGGCTGAAAATTATTATTACACCACAGAAAGTCCACTGCATGACCCTAAACTGAACAGATTCACTCCATATAATGAGCTGAATTCCAAGGCCAGAAGAAGAGTTGGCGGACTGGGTGGTTGGTTTGCTCCGGAAGACCATGTCTTCGAAAAACATGCCGAAGGAATCAACGAGTTGGTAAAGCGCGGAGGACTGGCAGGTGTAGGATCTCACGGTCAGCTACAAGGCTTGGGCTATCATTGGGAGCTATGGTCAGTGGCCAGCGGAGGAATGAGCAGCATGGATGCTTTGAAAACTGCCACTATTCTGGGAGCTGAAGCTTTAGGTTTAGACAAAGACCTGGGAAGTATCGAGACTGGAAAATTGGCGGATTTGGTAATCATGGAATCCAATCCTTTGGAAAATATCAGGAATACCAATACCATCACACATGTGGTTAAAGATGGCAGATTGTATGATGGTAACACCTTGGATGAAGTTTATCCCAATCCACGAAAATTGGATGTAAGCTCTTGGACCAAGGAGGCTCCAAAAGTGACCACCAGTTTGAAAAATTAAGCAGAATTTGAGGAGGAAACAGCCAAGAATTGTCTTGGCTGTTCCTTTTTTTAAGGAAAGTCTAATTTTTTTGAGCCAAAAGTGAAATAATTACTCTTTGTTCTTGGCAAACTACTAAATTTTTATTTCCTTAAATTAGGATTCAGAACCCTTACTATAAACTAAAAGCTAGCGCTTAGCTGCAAAAAATGATTTTTTACCCTATGCTACCAGAATGAAAGAATCGTCAGCCAAATCGATTGATTGGAAAACTATTTTCTCCCCCCACTCTTTAGTGTACTCAATTTGTGGTGTAGCTCTTGCAGCGATTGCATTAGAGGCTTTCATGCTTCCCAATAAATTTTTGGATGGAGGAGTAACCGGTATAGCCATCTTGGTCAATTTGGGGTTTGGAATCAATTTAAACCTGCTTTTGGTAGTTATCAACCTTCCTTTCTTATACATGGCCTGGAAGATGATAGGAAAGACATTCGCCATTCAGTCAGGCTTTTCGGTCTTTCTTTTGGTTCTGGTTTTACATTTCATGGAAATACCTACCGTAACAGAAGACAAGGTACTGATAGCTGTTTTCGGAGGTTTTTTGATGGGTACAGGAATAGGGCTAATTATTCGAGGCGGAGGCTTAATTGATGGCTTTGAAGTCATCACAGAGTACTTCCATAAAAACTCTGCCCTGACTGCCAGTGAGATAACTGTTTTTCTCAATAGTCTGATTATGCTCTCCGCTGCGTATGTTTTTGGCATAGAACCTGCAATGTATTCTATACTGACCTATTTTACCGCAATAAAGACTACTGACTACATTGTAGAAGGCTTCGAGGAGTACACCGCTTTGACAATTATTTCTAAAGAACACGAATTGGTCAAAGAATTGATAGTCAAAGACTTTAAAAAAGCAATTTCGGTATATAAAGGGGAAAGGGGCTATCTCCCTGAAACCTTTCATATTAAGCACCCTTGCGATATTATTATGACCGTAGTAACCCGTCTGGAAGTACATAGAATCAAATTAGCTATTCAGGAAATCGATCCTAAGGCCTTTTTCTATGTCCAAACTATCAAAGAAGTAAAAGGCGGAGTCATTAAAAAAGTAGGAAAAAAGCATGTATGATAGACTTTGAGCAAATAAAACGGAAAGTTTACAGGAATATATTGGAGCAATTGCCTTCCTACCTGACCTATCATAATCTGGCCCACACAGAGTATGTGATGGATAAAGCTATCTTTTTGGCCAGGATCGAAGATGTATCAGAAAAAGAGCTCTTCTTATTGAGGCTTGCTGCCTTGTTTCATGATACAGGCTTTATAGAAAATCCAAAAAACCATGAGGAAATAGGTTGCGGAATCGCAAGAAACTACCTTTCTGAAGATATTTCCGAGTCAGATCTATCCAAAATCTGCGGAATGATTATGGCTACCAAAATCCCTCAATCTCCAACCAATCAACTGGAAAAAATTATTGCCGATGCAGATTTGGAATATCTGGGAACCAATGAATTTGAAAGACAAGGGAATAAGCTTTTTGATGAATTAAAGCATTTCAATCCAAGTTTTTCTGAGCAAGCTTGGAACGAGCTTCAACTGACATTTTTAGAAAAACATGAATATCACACTGATTACTGCAAAAAATTCAGGGAACCTAAAAAACAGGATAATATCGATTCAGTAAAAGAAAAACTGAACCTAGTCTAACCTTTTACAGCATGATATATTAAATCATATACATCACCAGCTTCAATTTTTTGATGAGAAATCAGCCCTTTTCCCCCCACTATAAAGGGCTTATCAATATCCTCCTCTGGAATTCTTCCATGAGCTCCTTTTACCAAGCCAGCATCCAAAGGGATCACATCCATTAAGTATCTAAAGCCTAGTTTTTTCTTCAGGACTTTTGAACCCACTTTCAGTAAAGGAACTTTGATTTTCGGATCTAAAAATAACTCCACAGGATCATATCCTGGCTTTCGATGAATATCTACACAGCGCGCATAATCTGGCGCCTTGGCATCATCCATCCAGAAATAATATGTAAACCAAGAGTTTTTATCAGCTACCACCACCAGATCCCCTGATCTTTTGTGATCTAGCCCATATTCCACTTGATCATTTTTATCCAGTACCTTTTCTATTCCAGGAGTACTTCTGAGTAAACTTTTCACCTCCTCGAAAATGGCCTCATTTTGAATATGTACATGGGCCACCTGATGGTCTGCCACAGCAAAAGCCTGCGAGGTGCCAGCATCTACAGTTTCCAGACCCAACTCATCTTTTACCTGAATCCATCCTGCAGACCTCAAAATCCTATTAATGTGGATTGGTTGGTTCACATTGGTGATCCCATACTCAGAAAGCAGTAATACTTCAGCCCCCTGTTTTTCAAAATAAGTAATCAAGTCTTCAGCCACTTGATCAATTTCCTGCAAGTCTTTTCCGATTTTTTCGAAATCTATTCCATGTCTTTGCAAGCCATAATCTAGATGTGGTAGGTAAATCAGGTTGAGCGTAGGATTGTACCACTCATCGACTTTTTTTGCGGCATCAGCTATCCATTGAGTTGCCGAAATATTGGTATTGGGACCCCAAAAAGAGAATAAAGGAAATTGCCCAAGCTCCTTTTGCAATCTATCTCTGAGTTCCATAGGCTGAGAATGACAGTCTGGAAGCTTTCTTCCATCAGCCGGATACAAAGGACGCGGAGTAACTGCATAATCCACGCTGGAATACATATTGTACCACCAAAAAAGATTAGCACAAGTGAATTCTGGGTTTTCAGCTTTTAAATGATCCCAGATTTTGGGTGATCTAACCAGCCTGTTGGATTGTCTCCAAAATTTAATCTCACACTCATCATAGAAATACCAGCCATTTCCGACTATTCCATGTTCGGAAGGATATTTTCCAGTGAGATAGACAGACTGTGCAGAGCATGTTACTGCTGGAAGAACAGGTTCAATAATAGCTTTTTTCTTGCCTTCAATCCATGATTTGAGAAAAGGCGTGTGCTCGCCAACCACTCGGGAAGAAAGCGCAACAATATCCAGCACTACCGTTTTTCTCATCATTTTTTCATGTTTTGAATTACCCAATCTAACTCTCTGGAAATAGATTCTCCCATATCTAGCCTCATTTTTTCAGGTAAAACTTCCCAAGTATAGGTTTCCACCTCCAAATGGTTAGTTAATCCTGGATTCAAGGCCAATTCATTCAAAACCTCAACAATACTGCTTTGAGTAGAAAGTAAGTCCCCATAGCTTTCTATAAATAATGGGACATGAAAATGAATCCTCCATTCCTCTTCGTTGGCTGATTCGATTTTGGCTAAGGCATCCGGCAAATCCGGATAAGAAACCAACTTACCAGTTGGATACCTTCCCACAACCTGATGGAGATAAGTTGACTCCACAAAAGGCTCTAGTTTTTGCTTAATCAATTTTTTATCATCCCCCAAAAGGAGTTTCAGGGCAGCAGATATTTGGATTTTCCCGATCTGGATTCCTGCGCTGGCAAACTTGGCAAAAGTCTCAGAAGGCTTTTCATAAACAATCGCAAAATGGCAAACGTCATAACAAACCTGAATATGTCGCCTGATCAATTTTTCTGCTTCAGCTTCATTGAGATGCCTGGATTTAGCCCAAGTTTCCTTTGCAATTGGGAGTAAATATTCCTGAAAAAGCCAGATCATCTCACCTGAATTTTCCAAAATACCGTCCGGTTCAGGCTCAATATCCAAATGCAAAAATTTGCCAGTTTCTCTTTCAATCAAAGCCAACTCCTCCACTACCTGCAATAAATAATGGCTAGCTTTGACCATGGCAGCATTTAGATCTGATTCAGATTGGAACCAGTGCCTATAAGATATGGGAGAAGTAGAAATTCCTCCGTCCAATCCTTCAGGAATTAATCCCGCCAATATTCTGAAGGATCTAATCGTATAATCCCTTCTCTCTTCAGTAGTCCAATCCGGGAAGTGCACTTGATCTTTTACTGTAGTTCGGTGAAAATCTCCATACGGGAAACCATTTAAGGTGAAGACATAGGCATTTTCGGATTCTAACCAAGCTTTGAATTCTGCTATAATTGACGGCTTTTGGAGCTCCAAACTTGCTTCATGAGATAATCTCAGGCCTATTCCAAAGGATTGCTGAAAATTGAGATTACTCCTGATTTCCGGGATATATCGCTGTAAATTTTGAAAAGTAGCCCCCCAGCTTTCTCCCGGGTGGATATTACTACAATAGCTTAAGTGAAAATCTGAAATATGCATTCTAGGATTTGCTTATAGCTTCTTGATTCCAATCTTTTAGCATTTTTACTGCCTCTTCAATCATAGCATGATCCATTTCATGAACTTCCACTCCTTTACCCAATCGCTCCAAAAGCATAATGGTTAGTTGGCCTCCCAAATGTTCCTGAAATTCTCTCAAACCTTTGATTAAATTTTCACCGGATAATTCCGGCTCGTACAATGAAAATCCGAGATTTTGTAGCAATACAATTACTCTATCCAGATCTTCTTTGGCTATCCAGCCTTTCAAGTAAGAATATGTGGAATCCAAAGCAATTCCTATGGCTACTGCCTCGCCATGTCTAACTCTATAGCTGCTTAGATGCTCCAGTTTATGGGCCGCCCAATGTCCAAAGTCCAAAGGTCTTGAGGAACCCATTTCAAAAGGATCTTTCCCAGCTATATGATCCATGTGCATTTGAGCACATCTCATAATCTGTTCTTTCATTGGCTCCAGCGAGCGGGACGCTAATTGAGCAGCGTGCTGTTCCAGCCACTCAAAAAAGGAGAAATCTTTAATCAAGGCAACTTTGATAGCCTCAGAAATTCCACCTCTCCAATCTCTATCATCTAAGGTCTCCAAAAAATTAAAATCATTGATGACAGCAACTGGAGTGGTGAAGGTTCCCAAATAGTTTTTCTTCCCAAATGAGTTAACAGAATTTTTCACTCCCACACCGGAATCGTTTTGGGATAGAACTGTGGTCGGTACCCGGATCAATCTTATCCCTCTATGAGAAATTGCCGCTGCGAAACCTACCATATCCAAAACGGCTCCTCCTCCTATGGCTACTATGTAAGAATGTCTGTCAATTCCATGAATATGGGTGGCCTCAACTACTTTCTGATAGAAACTCGCATCATTTTTACAGGCCTCCCCGCCAGGAACTATCAAGGGATCCGCACATAAAAAGAATGAGTCCGAATTTGATTCGGAATACTGTTGAATTTTATCGGAAAGGGATTTGTGGTGCTGCGCAACTCCACTGTCAATGATGAAAAAAGTCTTACACTTTCTACCCTTTTCAAAAAGGGAAGCAAAGAGCTTATTTTCTTGATTGAAAATATCTTCGGAAAAACAGACCGGATACTCAAAAGAAACTGAAAACCGCTGCTTTAAAATGGTATTCATACAAGGATAATAGGTTATTAGGGCTGAAAGTTCTCAAATGATTTGAAAACCAATCCTAAAGTAAATCAAGTCACGGCAAACTTCTTAGCCAACCATAAAGAAATCGGCAGAAGCAATAAAACTATAGCACCGATTATCCATCCTTCAAAGGCTGCAGCTAATGAAGCATTGACTATGATCAAAGATATTACTGCTGCTTTGACAGATTTTCCGATTAAGGCAGGTTCCTGTTTTTGAATAGCTCTAGTCAAAGGAGGAAATATCATAAAGGCTAATAAAATCAAAAAGGGAAAGACTTCCCATGAATCAGGTTTTTGGACTTTCGCCAGAAAAGTAATCCCAGAAATAACCAATATATACAACCCAAAACCACCAAATAGCGCTTTTTTATTTTTTCCATGCACTTCTCCACGACTCACCATAGTAATGGCTGCTACATAAATCAAGGGCAAAACACCAATTGGCCAGAGTTTTTGCAAAACCTCCGGAGCAACAGCTACACCAAGCAGTAGATTTCCAGTCCTGCAAAGTCCCATATTGATGGGTCCAAAGAGTTGCTGATGCTTCCCCCAAAAATCATATAGTAAAGCGCAAATAGCTATTGCAATTGCCAAAAAGCCTGCGAAAATGTTGACCAAAAAAGCAAAGAAAATACCTCCCAAAAGTAAGCAGGAAGCCATAAGAATTGCGTTCTTTTTGGAAGCCCTTCCGCTAGGAATAGGTCTTTCGGGTCTCTCCACCGAATCCAAATCGGCGTCTGCTATGTCATTAAAAGCTACTCCTCCCCCATATAAACCTATTGTACTGATCGAAAGCCAAAGCAAATTTTGCCAAAAATCTCCAGCTCCCTGACTCCAGTCTACCTGCATGAAAGTCCAAGCTCCGGCTATGGCAAAACCTGCCCAAATATCAGCAATAGCAGTTACCACATTAGCTGGGCGGGTTAACTGAAGGTATGCAAATAGGCTGCCCTTACTCATAGATTAATTTTCCACGCGATCAGAAGGTCCTTCGACTCTAGGTACCTGCCCACCTCTAAGCACAGAGTTCCCTCCCATTTTTTTGGTCTGATCGATTGGAGGCGCATTCAACCAGTCTTTTTCATCCATTTGGCCAGAAAGTGAAAATGCAGCCAAGGCATTTTTGTAAGTAACCATCTGCACGTGCTCTTCAGGTATGCCCATTTTTCTCATAAGGTCGGCTGTCTTTGGTACAGCCAAAGGGTCAGATATCCCCCAGTCAGCTGCCGAGTTCACTATGATTCGCTCAGGGCCATATTGCTTGACAATTTCTACCATTCGTTCGGAACCCATTTTGGTATGCGGGTAAATCGTGAATCCAGCCCAATAACCTCTATCCAAAACCTCTTTGACTGTTTCCTCATTGTTGTGATCTACAATGACCCAGCCCGGATCCATGCCATGCTCCTCTGCCACATCCATGGAGCGGTAAGTTCCCTTTTTCTTATCTCTATGTGGGGTATGAATCAGTACGGGTAGGTCCACTTCCTTAGCCAATTCCAATTGTTCCCGATAAAACCTATCCTCAGCCTCCGTTTGATCATCATAGCCAATTTCTCCTATTGCCACTACGCCTTCTTTTCCCACATACAAAGGCAGCAATTCCATGACCTGTTCCGCCAAAGGAATATTATTGGCTTCTTTGGAATTCAGACCCATGGTGCAGTAGTGGACAATACCGAATTGACTGGCTCGAAAACGCTCCCAACCTACCAAAGTGCTGAAATAATCCTTGAAGCTACCCACTTCTGTTCGGGGCTGTCCGAGCCAAAATGCGGGTTCAATAGTAGCCACAATCCCGGCTTTTTGCATGGCTTCGTAATCATCGGTAGTTCTGGAAACCAAATGAATATGGGGATCTATATACATGGACATGATTTTCTATGGTTAAGTAATTCTTTGCAATAATTAAAGACGAGTTTGTTGGTACTCCTGACCAATGCTTTCCCAGGTGATGAATTTGGACTCAATTCCATGAATCAAGTTAGGGAAATCTGCCAAAAGCCCCTTCCCGGGAGGAAAATCACTTTGATACAAGGCCAAAGCCCCTCCTTTTTTCTCCAACTCATCTGCCGAGCTCATCACCTTTTTGAGGTCTTTGAAGAATTCATCATTTAAAAACGGAGAAACCAAACGCCATAGCTCCGGCATTACGTTCCTTCCTGCTGCCCATCTTTCATGGGCAAAATCAGAAGCAATTTCTGCCAATGCAGGATTTCTTCTACTATCCTGATTTTGAATCCGATATAGAGGTCTCTGCATAAAGACGGCTTTCAGAACCATCTGATTCCAGTTGGCCTCCGGAAAATAAGTGGAAGGGTATGGATTGTTTAATGCAATAGCATCAAATATTAAAGCGACGTTTGTCCTACAACCATCAATAGCACGAGGAAGCAAATCTTCCTGAAAGGGCATAAGAGGAAGAGCTGCAAATAATGCCTGATGCTCATGCATATCGGCTGTTTCAAAGAGCTGATTTATTGCATCAAACCAAACTTGCTTTTGCTGAGGATAATGAAGCAGCAAATAGGTACGGGCTGTTTGCAGGACGTTCCAAAAAGAGGGTTCAAAGCCTTTGCTAAGCTTTTCTGCTTCTTGGGCCTTTTGCTCTGAAATCTGTAAAAGATCTTTACTGAAATGACGTGAAGCCTGACTAAAAGCCAGAAAAAAGCCTGTCTTGGAGCCTGATTCTTTAAATTTTTCTACTTTTTGATTCAGCCAAGCAATGGATTTTTCATCGGCTTGTTGTTGCAAAAGAGTCATTAAGAATGCAGGAAAATTTTCAGTTTGGGTCATTGTCAATTGAGATTGCTCTACGCCTGTAAATAAACTCAATCAAAAATTAAATTCCATCAATTTTGGGAGGAGTGGGGGCATTTTGGATTTTTTTTATCAAAAATAAATAACTGTGAAATTTTCCATGTGACATTCAGTTTATTAGTTCAGAGAACTAATAATCCTATTTGAATACGATAATTTTTTATATTTTTACGAGGTATTTTATGAATTGGACAGCACGACTTTTAAATTTTATTATTGACTCCACAGCCTATTTTTTATTGCTTGTTGGGTCAACATTTGTTTTTGGAGCAGAAGTACTTCAAAATCAGAGATATGTATTGATACTGGTTTATTTCCTATACTATTTTGTTTGCGAGGCACTCTTTCAACAAACGGTTGGAAAAAAAATTACCGGAACCAAGGTAGTTGACTACCATCATCACAATAAGCCAAGCCTTGTTCAGATATTAATCCGAACTGTTTCCAGAATAATACCTTTCTATTTTATAAGCTACTTTATGTCTGGGAAGGGTTTACATGATCATTTTTCAAAAACAATTTTAATAAAACCTAACTAAATCCATTCTTATGAAAAAAGTTTTAAAATCCCTTAGCATTGGACTACTAGTTGTTTCTATGTCAAGTTGTGCCACAATTTTTGGTGGACCAGTTTCAGAATATCAAAGAACCAAGCCTGCGCCGGGTGAACCTCAAAGAAAAGTTCGAGTGGCTGCTTTGATCGCTGACATTGTTTTATTCTGGCCAGGAGCCATCGTAGATTTTGCCACAGGGGCAATTTATAAGCCTGAAGGAAAATAAATTTATGAGGCTGTCTCATAAATAGTTTTCACATTTAGAGATATTCGATTTTGCGCAATAGAGGCCGATTTTTGATTTTCGGCCTCTATTTTTTTGACCGGGGTTCACATGAGTTGTTTTTTAGGGTCATGGATGGATACTGTGCTCCACTTGCTTTTGTCTTTGTTTTGGGATGAAAAAATGGACATTTAAGGCTGTTCATCCCGCCTTTTTGGCCAGGTTGTGGGCAATGGCCAGAAGGCCTGTTTCAACGGCCACTTTT
Source organism: Algoriphagus sp. NBT04N3 (assembly GCF_019443765.1). Taxonomy (NCBI): domain Bacteria; kingdom Pseudomonadati; phylum Bacteroidota; class Cytophagia; order Cytophagales; family Cyclobacteriaceae; genus Algoriphagus; species Algoriphagus sp. NBT04N3. The sequence goes on along the minus strand of NZ_CP048415.1, from coordinate 4,413,959 downwards.
GCGCTACCGCGGAGCATGAAACGGCTTCTGCCCTTGTTGTATTTGAAGTGTCCGAAGACCGGTTCGACATCGATGGCCCGTTGCTTTCTTTTCTGAATACCTCGCTCTGAGGTTAGCCGTTCCTTTGCTTTGGCTTTCTGTTGCTGGAGTCTTGTGTTGACCTTGATGACTTTGTTTCCCTCCCCGGGATGGCAAGCTGCGGAGAGTGGACAGCCGGAACAGTTTTTAGCCTGATAGTGGCGATAGTGTTGAACGAATCCGGTTGATGATGTTTTGGGGTGCTTTTCCCGCACTTTTCCATGGGCTGACCCATGGGGCAGATGTAGCTGTCGTTTTGCCGCTCCAAATGCACGTCGTCGAGAAGTCCCTAGACATTCTTGGCTATGCATTCCTGTTGAAGTTCTTTGTGGAACTAGTTGTACTTGACGAAGGCTTCGATCTGGTTTTCCTCCAGGAAGCAGTAGTTTTCCTCACTGCCGTATCCCGCATCGGCTGTGTAGCTGGAGGGATAGAAACCGTAGAGCTGACAGTATTTTTCCAGATGAGGTTTGAGGGTCAGCGTATCGGTGGGATTGGGATGCAGGGAGTAGTTGACCACAAACTGTCCGTGGGTACTGAGCTGAAGGTTGTAGGCGGGCTTGAGCTGTCCGTTTTTCATGTGGTCTTCCTTCATCCGCATGAAGGTGGCATCGGGATCGGTTTTGGAGTAGCTGTTGCGTCCTGCCAGGATCTGTTCTTTTTGGTCATATTCTTCCAGTTTGGCCGGCCAGTGCTTTTTGGCGTAGTTTAGTTTCTGCTTCACTTTTTTGTCCACAGGCTTGTCCTGCAGGGCCCGGTTGATCTTGTCCACGGTCTGAGACACTTTCTCCGGACTGGGGTTGATAAAGTCGGGCTCTTCGGCTCCCAGCTCCCGGGCGGCTACCGAACCTGCGTATTCCCAGAGTTCCTGGAGCTGTTTGCTGATCCGCTCCTTGTTCTTTGATCGCCTTACCCCAGACAAACGTGTAACGGTTGGCATTGGCCTCTATCTTGGTACCGTCGGTATAGACCTCCTTGATATCCAGAAGGCCTTCTTGATGAAGCAGCAGTACCACTTTGGAGAATATATCGCCGATCACCGGCTTGAGCCGTTCGGAACGAAAGCGGTTGATCGTGTGGTGGTCGGGACGCTGCATCCCCGAAAGCCACATGTACACGATGTTTTCCCGGGTAGCCTTCTCCAGCTTACGGGACGAAAAGCAATTTTCAAGATAGCCATAAACCAAAATCTTCAGCAGCATCCGGGGATGGTAGCTGCTGGCACCGTTTTGCCAATAATAGGCATACACCGAGGAAAGATCGATCTGATCCATCACCGAATTAACGGTTCGGGCTGGATGATGGGCTGGAATTAATTCTTCCAAACTCGGAGGAAGAAGCATCAGCTGGTTGGGAGAATAGTCTTTAAAGACTATATTCGTGTCTTGTTTTTGCACACCTCAAAATACCTATTTTGAGTTAAACAAGAAAGGCTAGCCGAGAAATCAGCTAGCCTATTAAACTATCTACTTTTGAGACAGCCTCATTTTTTTGAATTTACATTCCACCAGCGGTTCGAATTTTTCGGCTACTTCCTATACTTTTAGAACCTAAACAAAACACCTATGAAAAAACGATACCTTTTTGGCATGGGTCTGATGCTACTTTTTGGCATACAGGCAAAGGCCCAAGATCAAGTTATTGATAATATTATCAAAGAAGCCCGGGACAACTCCCAGCTTAAATCAATCGGTCATGAACTGATGGACGGAATTGGACCTCGTTTGGTAGGTTCTCCACAAATGCAGAAAGCTCATGACTGGGCAGTAAAAAAATATCAATCCTGGGGCATAGAAGCCCGCAATGAGCAATGGGGCGAATGGAGAGGATGGGAAAGAGGGATTACCCATATCGATATGATGGAACCTTGGGTGAAGTCCCTTTCGGGAATGCAATTAGCCTGGTCTCCTGCATCCCCTAAAGGTGGTGCTATGGGAGAAGTGGTTATCATCCCTGATTTAGCAGACGAAGCTGCATTCAAAGCTTGGCTTCCTTCTGTTAAAGGAAAATATGTGATGATTTCAGCCCCGCAGATCACCGGTAGACCGGATTATAACTGGGAAGAATGGGCAACGGAAGAATCTTTTGAGAAAATGAAAGAAGAACGAACTGAGCTTAACAGGGCTTGGAACGAAAGACTTCAAAAAACCGGACAGGGAAGAAGGGAACTACCTCAAGCTTTGGAAGATGCTGGAGCGTTAGGTATTATCACTTCCTATTGGTCTCAGGGTTTCGGAGCGAATAAAATCTTCTCTGCCTACACCAAAAAAGTGCCAACAGTTGATGTTTCATTGGAAGATTATGGAATGCTATATCGACTTGCTGAAAGTGGCAAAAAACCAAAAATTCATATCAACGCACAGTCCAAAGAAACCGGCGTAGTTCCTACATTCAATACCATTGCCGAAATCAAAGGAAGTGAAAAGCCAGATGAATACGTAATGCTATCCGCGCATTTCGATTCTTGGGATGGAGGAACCGGAGCAACAGATAACGGAACCGGTACTATCATGATGATGGAAGTTATGAGAGTGTTGAAGCAAGTTTATCCAAACCCAAAAAGAACTATTCTGGTGGGACATTGGGGTTCAGAAGAACAAGGCTTGAATGGTTCAAGAGCATTTGTAGAGGATCATCCTGAAATGATGGATAAGATTCAGGCATTGTTCAACCAGGATAACGGAACCGGAAGAGTAGCCAATGTATCAGGTCAAGGCTTTGTAGATAGTTACGAATACTTGGGTCGCTGGATGAATAAAGTGCCTAAAGAAATCACTAGAGATGTGGAAACCACTTTCCCTGGAAATCCAGGTGGCGGTGGATCTGACTATGCATCCTTTGTAGCTGCAGGAGTTCCTGCCTTTTCATTGAGTTCACTAAGCTGGTCATATTATAACTACACCTGGCATACTAATTTGGACACCTATGACAAGATTGTTTTTGACGATGTGCAAAACAATGTGATTATGGCCGCCATCATGGTTTATATGGCTTGCGAAGAACCAGATATGGTATCCCGCGAAAGAAGAATTCCACTTGGTAGAAATGGTGAGCCCACAGAATGGCCATCTATGAGATCTCCTACCAGAAAGGGAGGAATGGATTAATTTTTTTCAATCTATTAAAAGAGGCTGTCTCAAAAGTGCAATTTGTCACATTGAGCGAAGTCGAAATGTAAGCCAAAACGATAGAAATGGCCTTCGACTCCGATCAGGCTGACAATAGAGCTAATAATGAGACAGCCTATTTTTTATTCCCAATACTTTTTGGCCCACTCGATAAAGTAAGGCCAGTTCGGTCCCACAGTATGCCCTCCTTCATGTTGACGAAATGCTATTTCACCTGACTTAAGGAATGTTCCAAGAGGCGGAAACTCAGATGTGGGCAGTCCCTTCATACCCAAAAATTGATATACAGGGCTTGCTAAAACGCCAGCCTCAAACATCCCTTTTGCATCAATCCATTGCCCCTCCACCTCTGGTGAACCCACTGAGATAAAAAATGGTCTCGGGGCACAAAGGGCAATCAATTCATGCGCGTCTATAGGTAAATCATTCTGATTCAATGGACCTGCATATTTGATAAAATTGGGAGCAAACCAATGATATTCGGCTGAACTCGCAAGATTTTCTATTTGCTCCCCAAAAATTCTCCTGAGTAATTTTGCTCCTCCAGCACCTGAACTTCCAATCAGGCCGAGTGAAAATCGTGGCTCATAGGCCAAGGCTACCAATGCCGCTTTTCCATACCTGGATAAGCCCTCAATTGCAATCTTTTCCTGATTGATTAAATCATCAGATTCCAAAAAGTCTAAAGCTTTACTTGCACCCCAAGCCCAAGCCTTGAGTGTACCCCAATCATCCAACTTCCTAGGTTGCCCCTCATTCACCAAGCCAATAATTCCAGCTCTTAAACCTGCGCCATGATCAGCTTGGTAGCTGGTGGGAATAATTACTCCGAAAGCCCAACCTTCTTGCAAGAGGTGCTCCTGCCAGCTGGGACCTTGTTGAGCCGGTCTCCTCATCCCTGCAGGCCAGTTCCAACCAAACTCCATCACCAATGGCACTCCCTCCTCGGTATTCTTGGGCACCCCGTATTCAAAATCTATTTCCACTTCAATTGCAGGATAGAAAGAGTTGTCCACCTTTCCTTTCAACTTTCTATATCTGAATTCTTGCTTTCCAATAAGACTATCCTTCTCCTCCACAATTATCCAATTTACCTTTAGTAAGTTGGCTGGAGTTTTCCCGTACATTTCCAAGTCGAATAAACCGTAAAGCTCCTTTTTTCTTCTCTCCCAATCCTCCAAACTTTGGACAGAAGAGCCATTTTCAAAAACCAAAGGATCGGGAACCTCCTTGTACTGTTTGGCTTTACTTTCGTCTGAATTTGCAGCATTCGGAGCAGAGGGGTTTCCTGAAGGTCCTGGGCGGAGACTTTCAATTCCTAACTTTTGAAGCATCAGTTGATGATCAGCATGGCTTAACTTGGCAATTGAATCCCTTTCAGTTTGAGAAGTTTGGGCTTCAACTTGATTTATAAAAGCAAGAATGATTTCTGAAATCAGGAAATATCTAGGCATAAGTTTAAGCATTACACCTATAATCTAAAGCTTTTCAGAATTTATTCTCAAAAGATTTTATCAATGGGAAATCAATGAATTTTAAAGCTTTGAAAGGCAATGCGACTTAGCTATCTTGAAGTAAATACAAATCTGATTAGCTTATGAAGCTTGTTAAAGTCTTTCTGCTACTATTCTTTATCTCCTCGCAAGGGATCGCTCAACAAAAATTACTAGAAGAGGCATTTATCAGGGCAAGTAATGAAGGCTTTTCCGGAGTGGTCCTGGTAGCTGACCAAGGAAAAATACTTTTTGAAAAAGCGAGTGGAATGAGGTCCTATGAGTCAAACACTCCTTTACAAAAAGATGACATCTTCGAAATGGCCTCCGTTTCCAAGCAATTTACAGCTATGATGATCATGCTATGTAAGGAAAAAGGCCTTTTGGATTTTGATGATCCTGTTTCGGATTATTTGGAAATCCCATATAAAGGCATCAGCATCCGTCATTTATTAACTCACACTTCAGGACTCCCAGACTACCAGGCCATCATGGATGAGCACTGGGATAAAAGTAAAGTTGCCGGCAACCCTGATATTTTGGAGTATTTAAGAATCTATGCCCCTCCTATTCTTTTTAAACCAGGGGAACGATATGAGTATAGCAACACAGGCTATGTACTATTGGGTAGTATTGTAGAAAAAGTAAGCGGGAAGGACTTTGTGGTTCTGTCCAAAGAATGGATTTTCGAGCCATTGGGCATGAAAAATACAGCAATCAGAAGTTTAGATGAAAAATCCAAAGTCCGCAATTTTGCTGCAGGCCACTTAAAGGATGAGAATGGAAATTATGTGAATGCCAACCGATTTCGAGCATCGGATTATACTTTATGGCTAGGAAATAGAAAAGGACCTGGGAGAGTGAGTTCCACTGCCCAGGATCTTTTGAAATGGGATCAGGCTTTGTATACCAACAAACTAATTTCCCCCAAAACTCTAGAGGAGGCATTTAGCCCATATCGACTCAAGGACGGCACCAGAAGTTATTATGGTTTTGGATGGGATTTAGAGCCCAAAAGTCCATTTGGTAAAATGGTCAAGCACAATGGTGACAATCCGGGCTATCAGACCATCATTGTTCGATTTATCGAAGAAAATAAAACCATCATTATTTTAAATAATAATGTCCATCCTGCCATGATGCGTTTGGTAGAAGCGGCTACACTATCTTTTGGTAGAAAATGACGAAAGAAGTTTACAGAGACTCAATTAATTCGATAGCTCTATTTAACCTTGTTTTGGGATCACCATTGATTTTTTCCCATGGAAACTTGCTTTCTATAGCAAGATGCTCATACCAATCCATAAAAAACTGCCTCATTTCCGGCTCTGGATGCTCTCTTTGAGGATCTGGCTCCCAAGGTAAGTCAATATCCGTCAATAGAATTAAATCGTAAGCTCTCCTTCCTATTTCCTGAGTCACCCAATCATGCACTTTACCAAACTTGTGCTGAGACCAAACATGAATCACCCTAAGATCAGTATCACAAAAAAGTAACTTCCGTGCCTGTTGAAATTTCTCATCTTCCAAAGCCATCTGACCTTTGGCGATTTTCAAAAGGTCGGAATAAGAATAATTACGGTCCAGCATTTCTAGGTATTCTCTAGCAAACTCCGGAACCCAAGGTTCATCGTAATGAACAGCCAAATCCGATGCTAAAGTACTTTTGCCCGTAGATTCAGGGCCCAAAATCAAGATCCTTTTAGGATTTTGCATAATTTTTTGCAGATTTTATCCAGGCAAATAAGCCCATAAATGCTAGGACTGTGAAAAATAGAAATTGAAAAGAAGTTAAAATCAACCCTTTGTAAAAGTACAAAGGAACTGAGACTAAATCAGTAATAATCCAACAAATCCAATTTTCAACTTTCTTTTTGGCCATCAACCACATGCCTACAAATGCAGAAGATGTGGTAAATGAATCCCAATATGGAACATCAGAATCTGTAAATTGAGTCAATACAAAGGAAAGGATTCCGTAAGAAGCTAAAAATATAAAGCCGGAAATAATCCAACCTTTAGGCTTAAGCCAAGTGACGGGCACAACAGCTTGATTAGGTTTTGGATGCGTCCAGACATACCAGCCGTAAATGGACATGCTGAAATAATAGGCATTGATCCCCATATCTGCATAGAGCTTATATTGGAAACAAATCCATACATAAATCAGGGTAGAAATGATCCCAGTGGGATAAACCCAGATATGCTCGCGCATGGAGTAAAACACGGAAGCGATTCCAAAAAATACGGCTATAGCTTCGAGCCAAGTCATGGCCTTCAAACCTTCCGCAAATCCATCCACCAAAAACTGAATATCCATGCCACGAAATAAGGGAAAAAGTTGGAAGTACCTCGACTCTGCGAGGGGCAAAATATCCTTTCATGGATATTTAAAATCTTATAATCCCAAAGCAACCATATCTTGAGTTTTTCAACAATTCAAGATATCCTACTGCTTTTAAAGTGAGTGCTCAACCTTTCAAGAGGCAATCTTTGTGTGAAGTGAAAAGAGACGACAAAAGATAAGGTGTAATTATGTGTAAGTTAGAACACCTGTTAAACGACATTTTTGAGGTATTAGGATCTTTCGATTATATATTTTATTAAATGTTCAGTGCTACTAAAGTGGAGCTTAATTTAAAATCTATTTTCCAGATTTTGGTATTCTCCAAAAAGTTATCCCCCATAAAGTCACGAAGCCCCTTCTCCTACCTTCTTTACCGGTGATAAAAGCATAGGCCGGTAGAAAATCCATTTTTAAACCGCAAAGGCGCAGGGATCGCAAAGAAGATCGCAGGTATTAAATAGGTTTAGTTGATTTTATAAATAAAATATAGTTAATTAATCAAAATTTTTTTTAGCAATGACAGAAAATGAAATTTCTTCTAAGATAATTGGAGCTGCAATCAATGTGCATAAACAATTAGGACCAGGTCTTTTAGAGAGCAGTTATGAGGCATGTCTTGCATTTGAGCTTGAGGATCAGGGTTTATTTTTTCGACGGCAGGTTTTATTGCCAGTTACTTATAAAGAAATGAAACTTGATACAGGATATAGAATTGACCTTCTTGTGGAAGAAAAAGTGATTGTAGAAATGAAATCTATCGAAGAATTTAATCCGATCCATTTAGCTCAAGTATTGACATATTTAAAACTTTCCAATCTGAAATTAGGATTATTATTGAATTTTAATGTTGTGAGATTAACTGATGGGATTAAGCGAGTTGTAAATAACTTGTAAGTTTTCTCTGCGCTTTTTGCGCCTCAGCGGTGAAAATTTTAAATATCTAGGTAAAAAAAATTACACAGATGCGGCGCTATGTGAAATTTTAAGACAGTCTTACTTACGTTTGGTATGTTAAGCCCTCATTGCAATGAAATAAACTTTCCCATGACTTCTAGGGTTAGATGATTAACTTTGTCCCCTATGACTTTGAGCACCTTGACTGAGAAAAAAGACATCGATTCACTCGATCCCAAAGAATACATCATTATCAAAAACGCGAGGGTCAATAATCTAAAAAACCTGAGCGTAGCCATCCCCAGAAATAAATTTGTTGTCGTTACCGGCCTTTCGGGCTCCGGTAAATCCTCTCTCGCCTTTGACACTCTTTTTGCCGAAGGCCAACGCATGTATGTAGAGAGTTTGAGCTCTTATGCAAGGCAGTTTTTGGGCAGAATGGAAAAACCGGAAGTAGAATACATAAAAGGTGTAGCTCCGGCCATTGCAATACAACAAAAAGTAAGTACCAAAAACCCTCGCTCCACTGTAGGGACAACCACTGAAATCTACGATTACCTTAAATTATTATTTGCGCGAGTTGGGAAGACTTTCTCTCCGATCTCTGGAAAGGAAGTCAAACATCATACAGTCACTGATATTGTAGATTACATTCTATCCTTCGAGGAGGGAGAGAAAGTGATGATCTCCTGCCCTCTGCAAGTAGCGAGAGGTAGAAAGGTTGAGCAAGAGTTGGAACTTTTGTTACAAAAAGGCTATACCCGAATTCTGATTGACGGGGAAGCCTATTTTGTAGAAGAACTTTTAGAAGAAAAGAAAGTACCCAAAGGCGATTATGAAATCCTGATAGATCGTGCAGCTGTGCGAAAGGATGACGAAGACAACCAGTTCAGAATTGCAGACTCCATCCAAACCGCACTTTTCGAAGGCCATGGCGACTGTAAAATCACGATTCCCGGCAAAGAAACCAAAGCATTTTCAGACCGCTTCGAATTGGACGGAATGAGCTTCGAATTGCCTTCTGTTAATTTTTTCTCTTTCAATAATCCTTATGGAGCATGTAAACGCTGCGAAGGCTTTGGAAATGTATTAGGGATAGATCCGGACCTCGTAATTCCAGATAAAACCATGTCTGTTTACGAAGGAGCTATTGCACCTTGGAGAGGAGAATCCTCCCGCTCATGGTTAGAACCACTCTTGAAAAAAGGAATTGAGTTTGATTTTCCCATCCATAGAGCCTTTGAGGACTTGACCGAAAAAGAGCAGGCTTTGCTATGGACTGGAAATAAGTATTTCAAAGGCTTAGACGCATTTTTCAAAGACTTAGAAACCAAAACTCACAAGATCCAATATAGGGTGATGCTTTCCAGGTTCAGGGGAAGAACTACCTGTCCTGAATGCCGTGGAACCAGACTTCGGAAGGATGCATCCTATGTGAAAATCAATGAAAAATCCATTACCGATTTGGTATTAATGCCAATTGACGAGGCTTTAGGATTTTTCAATCAATTGGAATTAGCTCCACATGAAGCGAAGGTTGCGAATAGACTGCTCAAGGAAATTGTAAGCCGCTTGGAGTTTATGGATCAGGTAGGTTTAGGCTATTTGACATTGAACCGACTGACCTCCACACTATCAGGTGGGGAATACCAACGGATCAAGCTGGCCACATCACTGGGTTCAGCTTTAGTCGGTTCCATGTATATCTTGGATGAGCCTAGCATTGGACTTCATCCCCGAGACACGGATCGCCTGGTTGGGGTTTTAAAATCGCTTAGGGATATGGGAAATACGGTGATCGTAGTGGAGCATGAAGACAAAGTGATGAAAGCCGCGGATCAAATCATAGATATTGGCCCGGACGCGGGAGTCAATGGAGGTGAATTGTTATTTCAAGGCCCCATCGAAGAATTAATCTCTTCCGGTCAAACTCATACCGCCCGGTACCTGAGAGGGGAAGAAAAAATCTTTCAGAAAAATGGAAATCGGAAGTGGAAAGATTCCATCATCGTCAAAGGCGCCCGGGAAAACAACCTGAAAAACCTGACGGTAAAGTTTCCGCTGAATACCCTGACAGTGGTCACGGGGGTTTCCGGCTCAGGAAAATCTACGTTGATCAAAAAGGTACTCTATCCAGCTTTGGGTAAAATGCTGGGAACAGTCATAGATGAAAGCGGAAAATACGACAAGATTGAAGGGGATTTTAAAAAAATCACCCAAGTGGAGTTTGTGGATCAAAACCCGATAGGAAAATCCTCCCGCTCCAACCCAGTGACCTATGTCAAGGCCTATGATGCCATCCGAACCTTATTTTCGGAGCAGCCTATATCTAAGCAACGGGGCTACAAACCGGCATTTTTCTCCTTCAATGTGGACGGAGGAAGATGTGAAAACTGTGCAGGTGAAGGGGTCACTACAGTAGAGATGCAGTTTATGGCGGACATCCATCTTACTTGCGAATCCTGTAAAGGCAAGCGTTTCAAAAATGAGATTCTCGACGTCAAATACAAAGACAAGGATATTTCAGAAGTCTTGGATATGACCATCGATGAAGCCTTGGAATTTTTCAAAGGAAAAACTCAGATCATCAATCGACTACAACCTTTACAAGAAGTCGGCCTGGGCTATATCGGGATGGGCCAAAGCTCCAACACCCTTTCTGGTGGTGAAGCTCAGCGAGTGAAACTAGCCTCATTCTTAGGGAAAGGAGGCACCAAGTCAGGAGATCATGTGCTGTTCATTTTCGACGAACCCACCACCGGGCTTCATTTCCACGATATCAGCAAACTCTTGCACTCTATTAACGCCTTAATCGATCAGGGTCACTCTGTGATCATCATTGAGCATAATACCGAGGTCATCCGTTCTGCCGATTGGGTAATTGATTTGGGCCCAGAAGGAGGGAATAAAGGAGGACATCTGACCTTTGCAGGAACTCCAGAGGATTTGGCGAAAGAAGATGAAAATTACACCGCGAAGTATTTGAGGGAGGGGTTCGCTTAAACCTTTGAGGTTTAAAAAACCTCGAAGGTTTCCTATCCTCGCATAATAATTTGGGATCTTAGCTCAGTTAGTTTATAGCGATCCTTTGACAGAGCAAAGGTCATGGGTTCGTCCTCGATATTCTTATGGATTAGGCAAGGGGTAAATTATAATTTATTTCATGTTTTCTGTTGTCTCGGATAAGAGCAAAAATCCTGTTGATGAGTTTTGCTCTCACCGCATTGATTACAGTCATTTTATTCTTCCCTTCAGCTACTTTCCGCTCAAAATAGTCTCTAAACTCTCCTTTCATTTTAACTGCTGAAAGAGCTGCCATATGGAACAATGTCTTGAGATGAATATTGGCTCTGTAGGAGACCTTTCTCCTAGACTTTTGGCTTGTCCCGGATTCGAAGGCAAACGGAGCAACTCCCACATGACAGGCAAACTTCCTCCCAGAACCGAACTTGGTAAATGCTCCAGTTGCGATAATGGTGTGTAAAGCTACTTGTTCCCCGATCCCATCAATAGAAGTCAATATGGCTTTTTGCTCAGAAAGGGTTTCATTGGCTTCAAGTAAGGTTTTGATTTGTTGGTCTATATCCTTGATAAGTTTGCTCAATGACTCGACTTGCTTTTTGAGTCTCCTACTTCTTGCTTTATAAAGCTCTTCATCCATAAAGCCTTTCAGATCTTTAATATGGGTTTTGTACTTGGCTCTTTCTTTTATAAACAACTCTCTTTCACTGGATAGGGAACGAATCGCTTCCAAAGTAGTGTCTTCTACGGTTTGGATTTTGGCTTTGTCTTGATGCCTTTTGGCATAATCGGCTATTCGGATGGCATCCACTCGGTCGTTTTTATATCGGGTGACTCCTGACCGCTGTTTGATCTCTGCACCTCCTTCCAGCCAGAGTGCTATATTATGTTCCAAACAAACTTTTCGCAGAGGATAGCCATAGTGTCCGGTATGTTCAGCACATATCAATGCTTTACTCATGTCGAAGGTCTTGGAAATCTTTCTAAAGAATCGTTTAATGGATAGTGGTTTGTTTTCAACCTTGAAACTTTCCACTTCTCCATCACGGCTAATCAGGGCAAGATCAAGAGATAATTTGCTAACGTCAATTCCGATAACTGTTTCGAATTGCATACTTTTGAAATTAGATAATTGAAGTAAAAAGAACCTTTACCTAATAACCTTAACAGGTTTGACTGATATCTTATACAGGTCTTGGTTCTTGAATCCTGTCAGTCCCAAATATCGAGTTAGGCCTCTTACACCTAAAGCTATCGCTGGGTCGCTGACAGGGCTTCAATTATACTCCAAATCCTTCTAGTTTACTATCTGACAAACCTAAGGTAGCTATCGGAACCCTTAGATCCCACTCACAAAGCACAATGTCGATTCGATAATGTGCTTTTTTTATTTCTTTATGAAGGCATTTTACCATGAAAATCGAAAGTATAATTTACGATTTTCATAGTACTTGACCATTTGGAATACTTTTCCAAGTAGCTTTTTTTTCGCTTTTCCATTGCTGGTTTTATCTCTTTGGCTTTAAGCCTTAAATTCGGCATTCAATGAAATTTTCTCTTATGCAAAAACGACTACTCTTCACCCTTTTCAGCTTGGTATGCTGGACTTTCGCGCAAGCGCAAATCCAAACACCTGAGCAGTTTCTAGGCTACAAGCCCGGTGACCGATTCACTCCTCATCACCGCATGGTGGACTACTTCGAACACGTTGCCGCTAATAATCCTAATGTCAAACTCATCCAATATGGAGAAACCAATGAAAAGCGTCCGCTGATCATGGCTATCCTTTCCAGCCCTGAAAACATGGCTAACCTGGAGCAAATCCGGACCGACAACCTCAAAAGAGCAGGTTTGATGGAAGGAACCCCCTCTACAGCTATCCCAATTAATTGGATGTCTTTCAATGTGCATGGAAATGAATCTGTAGGGATGGAAGCGGCTATTTCAGCTTTTCATACACTTGCTAATCCTACTAATGCAAAATCCCAGGAATGGCTGAAAAATCAGGTTATCATCATCGATCCAGCCATCAATCCTGACGGTCGTGATCGTTATGCCATGTGGTACAACCAAAAGATGAATACCATCCTCCAGCCCGATCTTCAGTCTGTGGAGCACAATGAGCCTTGGCCCGGAGGTCGCGCCAACCATTACCTTTTTGATCTCAACAGAGACTGGGCATGGCAGGTGCAAGTAGAGTCTCAGGCCCGATTAAAAGTGTATCAGCAGTGGATGCCGCAATTGCATTTGGACTTTCATGAGCAAGGCATCAATAATCCTTTCTACATGGCTCCTGCCGCTGAACCTTTACATGAGCAATTGACTGCTTGGCAACATGAGTTCCAGGATATTTTTGGAAGAAATACAGCCAAGTATTTCGATGATATGGGTAGATTTTATTTTACCAAAGAGCGATTTGATTTACTCTATCCTTCTTATGGAGATTCTTACCCTATGTTTAACGGAGCAATCGGAATGACCATAGAGCAAGGTGGAGGAGGTCAGGCTGGCCGAGGCGGTTTCAATGCCGTAGGAGATACAGTAACGCTGAGTTACAGAATTGAAGGACACTATACCGCTGCTATGTCTGCTGCCGAAGTAACCAGCCAGAATGCATCAAAACTTCTGGAGCAGTTTGCGAAGTTTTACAAAGAGAACTCAACCAATCCGAAGGGGAAATACAAAAGCTTTGTTATCAAAGGAGAAAGCAACCCGGCACAAATTGCCAAGTTATTGGAGCTATTGGATAAAAATGGAATCCGGTATGGAAAGGCAGGAAGTAAATCAGGTTTGAGAGGTTTCGAATATCAAAGCGGAAAAAGTGCAGCTTTCAGCACCACAGATAAAGACATTGTTATCTCGGCCTATCAACCTAAATCAGTTTTGGCACAGGTCTTTTTCGAGCCCAATCCTCAACTGAATGATAGCATCACTTACGATATTACTTCATGGGCCTTACCATATGCCTATAATTTGAAAGCCTACGCTTTAGAAAGCAGACTTGACCCAGCCGGAGCTTATGAGAAAGTAAGTTTTGCGGAAAATATTCCTGGAAAAACGCCAGTAGCTTATATCGCTAAATGGGAAGGAACAAGAGATGCAGCTTTTCTTGCAGCACTTTTAAGAGAAGGCATACGAGTAAAATATCCTGAATTCCCTTTCAAAACAGAAGGGAAAAGCTTCCCAGCCGGCACTCTGCTAATCACTAAAGGAGGTAATGAATATGTCGCTGACTTCGATAAAAAAGTTACGGAAATTGCCAATCAATTTGGTATCTCCCTTGAAACAACCATGACTGGTTACATGGAAGAAGGCAAGGACTTTGGTTCACCTAATATCCGAATTATCCAGGCCCCAAAAGTTGCATTGGTGGGAGGAGCTGGAACTTCTTCTCTGAATTACGGTGAGCTTTGGCATTTCTTCGAAAAGGACTTGAATTATCCACTTTCAAACTTGGAATTGGACAACATGGCCAGATATGACCTAAGCAAATACGATGTAATCATTCTCCCATCCATGTGGGGCGGAGGACTGAATAAAGCAGCTCAGGATAAAGTCATGGAATGGGTTCGCGCAGGTGGAAAGGTTATTGCCATTGATGGTGCAGTAAATCTTTTTGCAAACAAGGAGGGCTTTTCTCTGAAAACTTTCGATACCGATGAGGAGAAAAAATCTGCTGAAAAAACAGCTGACACCTTGGCTAGAAAAGAACGATTAGAGCCTTATCAGGAGGGAGAACGTTTAGCAATTTCAGGCGGAGCTGCAGGAGCCATTTACCAAGTTGATATGGATGAAACACATCCTTTGGGCTACGGAACCCAAGGTAAATTCTATACGCTGAAAAACAACTCCAGCAAATTTGCCTACCTGATCGACGGAGTCAATGCAGGGAAAATCAGCTCCAATGACTCCTACAGAACTGGCTACATAGGCTATAAAATCAAATCCACAATGGGAGGATCCTTAGCTATCGGTTCGGAAAGACAAGGTCGTGGAGAGATTGTTTACTTCGTGGATAATCCTATTTTCCGTGGTTTCTGGGAATCCGGAAAATTAGTACTGAGCAATGCAATTTTCTTGGTTGGACAGTAGGGAAAGGATGAAATATAAATTCTGAAGGCTGAAATCAAAAGCTAAAGTAAGAAAGCTGAAAGCCGACTCCTTAAAATGGGGTCGGCTTTTTTACTCAGGAGCGGAGAAGTGAAAAAAGCATTTTTACACATTTGATTGTGCATTTTTTTGTATTTTTGCACAAATGAATGTGCAAAATGGACGAATTACTTGAAATCTCCCATTCACTAATCAATAATACAAGCCTTGAATTTGAGCGATATTTAAAAGACCAGATTGCTTGGGATGAAAAACTGATTGGTATCAAAGGGGCTAGAGGAACAGGAAAAACTACTTTAATTCTCCAATACCTTAAAAAGAAAAAAAGCGAAGGACTGCTCGTTGCTTATTTTTCATTGGACGAATTGTATTTTTTGGAAAATAACCTTCTTCAAACTGCAAAGACTTTTTACCAAACAGGTGGTAAAGTATTGGCATTGGATGAGGTTCATAAATATCCAAGTTGGTCTCGAGAGCTTAAAAATTTACATGATCGCTACCCAGACCTTCAGATTATTTTCTCTGGATCTTCGATTATTGATATCAGCAAACAGGAAGGGGATATTAGCAGGCGAGCGATCATGTATGAGCTACATGGACTTTCCTTTCGTGAATACTTGAAAATTAAACATAAGCTAGCTCTTCCTCTCCTCAAAATGGATCAAATACTTTTCCCAGAAGGAGATATTAGACAGCTATTTCCCAACGATTTTAAACCTCTCTCCTATTTTAATGATTATTTGACTACTGGCTATTTCCCTTTTTCAGGAGAAAATAAGGAGCTTTATTTTCAGAAATTGAGGCAAATGATCAGAACAATTGTGGAATATGACATGGCAGAAATAAAAGGCTTTGACATCAGAAACGGTAAAAAATTGCTTCAACTGCTTTATATTATTTCACAACGGGTACCCTTCAAACCTAACTTAAGTTCGCTTGCCGAGAAGACCGCCATACATCGAAATTCACTTTCACTATATCTTAGCTATTTAGCAGAAGCACGCTTAATTGATCTCCAATATCCCGCAGGAATCAGTATATCAACGCTTCAGAAGCCTGAAAAAATTTTTTTAAACAACACCAACTATCTCTATGCCTTGGCTGAAATTAAACCTGAAAAAGGGACAGTTAGGGAAATATTTTTTCAAAGTCAGGTAAAAGTAAATCATCGATTAAATTATTCACCTTCAGTTGATTTTTTGGTAAATCAAGAATATCATTTTGAAGTCGGTGGAAAAAGTAAAACTCGAAATCAACTGCTCAGTGATAAACATTTTCTGGTAAAAGACGATTTGGAATTCCCTGCTGGAAAAAGTCTACCTCTCTGGATTTTTGGCTTTATGTATTGATTTTCAATTTCTTTTTCTATTTTATCATAATGAAACAATAAACCATAAATTCCCTTACCTATGAAAACCAACAGAAGAGATTTTTTTAAGAAAGTTGGCGCCGGAACACTCGCCGCTTCCATCCCATTCGCTTCACAAGCACATGCACTTTCCTCCGCACCGAAAGCGGCTTCGGAGGATCAGTTTCTCCAAATCGGAGATAATTTAGCAATCGCCAATACCGACTCAGGAAAAGTACGAGGCTATATCCTGAATGGCGTATTTACCTACTTGGGGATACCCTATGGAGCAGACACTGCTGGAAAAAACCGATTTATGGCACCCAAAAAACCTGAGCCCTGGACTGATGTCAAACCTACTATTTGGTGGGGAAACACCGCTCCCCAGATTATGGATAATCGGTATGCAAATGTCCACTACTCTTTTGCGGATCATTGGAACTATGACGATGTCAGTGAAGACTGTTTGCGCCTAAACGTATGGACCAACGGAATCGCTGATGGGAAAAAGCGCCCAGTGATGGTTTGGCTTCACGGAGGTGGATTTACCAATGGAAATGGAATTGAGCAGGATGGCTATCATGGGGAAAATATTGCCAAAAATGGAGATATCGTCTTCGTATCTATTAATCATCGATTGGGACCAATTGGCTTCACTGATTTATCCGGTGTTGGAGGCGATAAATATAAAGACTCAGGAAATGTTGGCATGTTGGATATCATTGCGGCTTTGAACTGGGTAAAAACTAATATTTCAAATTTTGGTGGAGATCCTGGAAATGTCACCATCATGGGGCAATCCGGAGGAGGTGCGAAAGTAACCTGCACCATGGCCATGCCCGCTTCAGAAGGTAAGGTGCATAAAGGTGTTGCGCTGAGTGGCAGCATGCTTCAAGCTAATGACAAAGAATATGCGCAGACTTTGGGTCGCTATGTCATGGAGGAGGCAAAACTAACGCCTGCTACGCTGGATCAAATTCAGGAAATTTCGTGGAGAGAGTATTTAGATATCGCAAATCGTGCTTTAGTTCGAATGCGGAAAGATAACCCTCAACCAGGCTTCCGAGGCGGTTTTGGTCCTGTTGCTGATGGAGTGCATATTCCGAAAGGTGAGTTCTTTTCAGAAACTTCAGACCATGCAGCCAATATGCCTTTGATGGTTTGTACCACATTCCATGAATGGAACCCAACCCGAACCAATGCCGAACTGGAAAAAATAGATAAAGCCGGGGTAGTGGAGCAGCTAAAAGGTAGATTTGGTGAACAATCTGATGCTATTTATGCCGCTTATGCAAAGGACTTTCCAAATGCATCTCCGGCAGATCTATGGGCAATGATCCTATCCAACCGTCAGGGTGCTATCAACACTTCTACTGCGAAAGCCTCCCAATCTGCGCCTGTTTATTTAGCCTGGTTTGGTTGGGAACCCAATCTTTATGATGGACGCATGAAAGCATTTCACTGCATAGATATCTGTTTCTGGTATCAGAATACCGACCGCATGTACACGCATACTGGAGGAGGAGCCAGACCAAGAGCCTTGTCTGATAAGATGTCTTCTGCATTGCTGGCCTTTATGAAAACAGGGAATCCGAATGGAGGAGGCCTTCCAAATTGGCCAGCATATCAGGTTGCAAATGGAGAAACCATGATTCTTGATGATACCTGTCAAGTGAAAAATAAGCCGGATGCCAATGGATTAGCAGCTTTGATAGCTTAATTTAAATTTGCTCCAATACTAACCCGAACTGGACTTGGATTTCGTTCTGAACCTTCACAGTACCAAAAAACTTAACAGGCGGATTAATTGAGAAGTCTGAAAAAGTAACTGTTTGCTTTCCGCTGAGTGTAGTTTTTCCGTTTTGCTTGATTTGCAATTGACAGGAAATCGGAAATCTTCTACACACACCAGCAAGAGTAATTTCAACATTCCCTTTGAGACTTTCAGAGGGGGTGTTGGGGTTGGTTCGGACAAGATCTAAAAACCTTACTCTTATTTCAGGATGTTCTTCTGCTCTGACAGTTTCATGAAAATCTTTGGTCATCAACTTGTTGTAGCAATTGAAATTGGTTGAATTCAACACAATTTCTCCAGACCAGTGAGCAATGTGCTTTTCGGGAGAAAGCGTTTCAATTAATATATCATTCCCCTGATAACCTAAAGCTGCACATTCGAATTGATTGACATTGGTTTTACCTAAAATTTCAACCACACTTTCCTTAGATACCTTCCAATGCGTAATCTCTACTTTACGCTCTAAGCTGAAACTGAATGACAGTATTACAATAATAAGAGAGATCAATATCTTTTCCATAGCTGTAAAACTTTAAAATCGGCCCCGTTTACAGGGCCGATTGGGGTGGTTTAGTTTCTGGATTAGAAACTAATCGCAGCTTCCAAGTTCACACCTTTGAAGCGACCTTCAAAGTATTTGCTATCCGGAGCAAAACCGTCCTTATACTCTTGATTTACATATTCTAATTTTAGAAGCACATTCTTAGTCATAAACCAACCTCCGCCTAAATTCAATCTTGTAATCTTGGTATCAGGAGCAGTGCTATTTGCATTACCATTCACTGAGTTCCATCTGAGTCCTAGGTAAAACTGCTCGGTGGTACCAAATCTGTAAAGTGTTTCTGCCGCTACTTGAGTGAATTGACCATCTCCTTGGTCTGGAGAGTTGTTAACCACTTCATAGATCCCGAAGAATTCCAAGCCTCTATATTTGATGAAAGGGTTGAACTGCATCGCGGTCATTTGCTTGAATCTTGGATTAAATCTTCCCTCGAAATCACTTGCATTTCCCTCCAAAGCCTGCATCACTCCGTAGTATCTAGAACCAGCTCTGTCTCCTCCGTACAACCAAGTACCTGTGGTAGTACCATTATTCAAGTACCAAGAACCTGTTAATCTTAGGCGTAAATCATCACTCAATTGCTTATCAAAACCCAGTTTTCCGTAGAAAGAAGCCTTATTGTCAGAGTTATCATTGACAATTACATTTTGATTGAGTTTACCATTGGTAAGACCAATGACTCCGATAAACCCATTATTTTGAATGGTTAATTCTCCGAATGCCTCAGTAGAAAATGAGTCCATTATATAGTTTCCGATGAAAGGATTGTAAATCACTCGGGCATTATCAGATCTTCTAAAGTGAGCATCCCCGTAGTTGAATTCATCCAAACCAACAGTTATGGTTGCAACACTCATAAAACCTTCCATAAAACCAGGTCTGATAAAGTCCAACTTATCAATTTGAAGGTGACCACCTTTTACCCAAGCTTCTACATGGTGCTTAGAAGAAAGATAAGTTCTCAAATGCAATCTCATACCATCAGCTAATTGGGTGTTGATGTTAAGATTAGCAGAAGGAAGGTTGAAATTGGAACCTAATTCCACCAAATTATTGAGATTGTTGTAGTTATTAATGGTCTGAAATTGGAGTGCAAAATCACCTCCAACGAATACTCTTACCTTATCAAAGGTACCTTTCGCTTCTTTCGGAGTTTCAAATACATTTAGACCTTCTTTATCATTGGATCTAAAATATTGTAACTCGGTTTTTTCTTGTGCATTTGTTGCCAAAGGGCTCAGCGCCATGAGAATTATCGCCAATGTGCCAAACCAGGTTAATTGCTTTTTCATAACCAATTGAGATAAGGGTTAATTTTTTTGTTCGTAAATCGCTTTGTAAGAAATCTGTAAATCGTTACCGGTTTTGATGGTGTTGAATACAGCAGTCGGTGGACTAAGTTTGAATTGAGTAAAGGTGATCGGAAGATTACCGGAGAAAAGGACAGAATTTCCATTTACCTGGTAATTGACCTTCATTTTTACAGTTTGACTGACTCCTGCTATACTGAGTTTTCCGGTGGCCATCAGGTAGTTGCTCTGAATTTCGTCCAGACTGATTAATTGAAAATCAACTGACTGAAACTGCTCTGCTTTAAGAGCTTCATAAGCATTTTTATCCATGGAGCTCTTTCCGCTTTTCAGGGATTTCACAGGAACTTTTATCGTCAAACTTTGAATTCCTTCCAGCTTTCCACTCAATAGATTTATGGATGCCTGGCCTTGTAAAGGACCTTCGGTTACCATATCCCAATCATGAATTGTAGAAGTGCCGGAAACTTTTACCTCTGCTGAATTTTTGATTGTAAACAACTGTTGCTGAGCGTATCCAACTTGTATTTGGAGTACTCCCAAGATCAGCGTCAACAGTATGTATTTTGTAAGCCTTTCCATCGCATTAAAGGGTTAGTGAACTTGTTTGTTGATCCAAAAGTAGGTTCAGCGATTGGATTAAAACTTGACGAGAATTGGCTAAAAGGATGACTTTTATCAGCTTTTAAAGAATCTACAATAAAATAGCTAAGTTATTCTTTATACTGTTTGGAATGTATTTTGTATCTATTACGGTATTTTATTTTAAAAAAAATCAGCAAGACAGTATTTATATCTTACTTCAATGATTTCGCCTCTTAATAATTTCGTGGACTCAGCTAAAAGTTTTTGGCTTTAGAATGATGAAAATAATATCGGCTTTCAATTAAGAGCAAACCAGCTTCTCGGTTAAAATCAAGGAAATGATCAGAGAATCTTGCATTACATAACAACTATGCCCATGATAATCCACTTGATTTTTTAATATCACCTTCAAGCTCGATTTCAACCGGTTGCATTAAATTTTCCTGATACATTCCTCAAAATTCTGCTTAAAAGCGATTTCTTTTCCCATAAATTAGGCGCTCTTATTCAGACAACTATGACAGATTTTAAAAACTATAAAGTACCCTATTCGATATCCTCAGACTATTCTGAAAAAGTGGCTTACTTCTCTATGGAGTTTGCCATTCACCAACCTTTAAAAATCTATTCAGGTGGCTTGGGATTCCTTTCAGGCTCACATCTCAGAAGTGCCTATGAACTAGGACAAAACCTGATTGGTATAGGCATCCTTTGGAAATACGGCTATTACGATCAGACGAGGCATCATGACCAAACACTTAAGCCAGAGTGGTACGAAAAGACCTACAGCTTCTTGGAGGATACAGGGATCAAGTTTCAGGTAACAGTTCATGATGTGCCAGTTTGGGTCAAGGCTTTCTATTTGACTCCGGATACTTTCAAGTCTGCGCCCTTGTTTCTATTGAGCACAGACCTTCCTGAAAATGACTATCTCAGTCAGACAATCACTCATAAATTATATGACTCCGACACTGCAGCCAAGATTGCGCAGTGTTTACTATTGGGTATAGGCGGAGCCAAATTATTGGATATTCTCAATTTTAATCCGGATGTATATCATTTGAATGAAGCTCATGGAGTCAGTGCCGTATTTCATCTAATGAGAAAATTCGGCAGCAAGAAGGAAGTTCAAAAACGACTGGTCTTCACCACGCATACCCCAGAGGAGGCCGGAAATGAAAAACACGATATTCATCTACTGAATAAAATGAGCTTTTTCAACGGATACTCTGTGGATGAAGTGAAAAAACTCACCGGTATGGAAGGTGATGTTTTCAATCACTCGTTAGCAGCGCTTCGATTCGCCAGAAAAGCGAATGGAGTCTCTGAACTCCATGGAAAAGTCAGTAGGCAAATGTGGAAATCCTACAAAAACATCCCGGAAATTACCCACATTACCAATTCCCAAAACTTCAAATACTGGGCGGATAAGCAACTCTATCATTACATGGAGCAGGACGATGTGGCTCTTTTTGAAGATAGAAAGCAGTTTTTGAAGAAAAGAGCATTTGATATCGTAGCAGATCAGACAGGTAAACTCATGAACCCGAAAGTACTGACTATCGTTTGGGCCAGAAGATTTGCCAGTTACAAAAGAGCCGAATTGATCACTCGGGATATCCGCAGATTTGATGCTTTGATGCGAAACTCCAAGTATCCTATTCAAATCATCTGGGCGGGTAAGCCTTATCCATTAGATTACAATGCCATTTCTGTTTTCAACCAGCTGGTTCATTTGAGCAAGCAATATCCTAATATGGCAGTGTGTACAGGTTATGAGTTGACTCTGAGCAAGCGTCTCAAGCAGGCGTCTGATATTTGGCTGAACAATCCACGTGTGCCGAGAGAAGCCTCTGGCACTTCGGGTATGACCGCATCCATGAATGGAGGGGTAAATCTTTCCACTTTTGACGGGTGGATCTGTGAATTTGCAGAGCATGGAAAAAACAGCTTCATCGTTCCTCCAGCTAACTATGCATCCATGCATGTGGAAGAGCAAGACGAGTACGATTTGAATAAGCTCTATGAAGTGCTGGAAAAAGAAATCCTTCCGCTTTATTACGATAATCCAGAAGGCTGGAGAGCCTTAGTTCAAAAAGGCATGAAAGATGTCATCGGCTTTTTTGAAAGTAATAGAATGGCGAAAGAATACTATGATTTAATGTACAAATCCTGATTCAAAAGATATTTAGACCATTCTGTAAAGCTCAAATCGGATAATTCGATTTGAGCTTTTATTTTGCCTCTCTATTGTATGTAATGATGAAAAAAGCCCTACTCCTTCTGATCCTTTTACCAATTTTCACTTATGCTCAAGATGTAATGCCTCCACTTTTGCCCTGGAAAGGAAAATCGGAAGCCCTCATTGTAGCGAAAGATCATCCTTGGATAACTCCAGGAGAAGCAAGCGACCTGAAAAAATCTCCAACTTATGAGGAAACCTACCTTTGGATCAAAAAATTAGCTGACTCCAGTCCTTACCTCCAACTTAAAAGCCTAGGCAAAAGTGAACAGGGAAGGGATATTTGGATACTCATCGCTTCCAAAAATCAATTTTTTGACGGAGAAAGGTTAAAAAAGGAAGAGAAACCACTGATATTTTTCCACGGGGGAATCCATGCCGGAGAGATCGATGGAAAAGATGCAGGCATGATGTTGATCCGCGATATCATCCATGGAGAAAAAGGCCACTTATTGGATCAGGCCAATATTCTTTTTATCCCCATACTTAATGTGGATGGACATGAAAGAAGAAGCCCTTATGGCCGTGTCAATCAAAGAGGGCCGGTAGAAATGGGTTGGAGAACCAATGCCAAAAACCTAAACCTCAATAGGGATTTTACCAAAATCGAAACTGCTGGAGTTGAGGCCGTCATAGAAGTGATCAATGAATATGAGCCGGATTTATATGTGGATGTGCATGTCACAGATGGTGCAGATTATCAATATGACATCACTTACGGCTTTGTAAAGACAGGAGGATATTCCCCTGCTATCAGTCAGTTTTTAGCTAATACTTTTCAGAAAGAAGTTGATGCTGCTTTGAGTAGCAAGGGTCATATTCCAGGTCCTCTTCTATTCGCTGCGAATGGGGATGATTTTTCCTCCGGAAATGTAGCCTTTTCTTTCAGCCCCAGATTTTCTCATACCTATGGAGATGTTAGGCATTTACCCTCCATTTTGATAGAAAATCACTCTCTAAAGCCATTCAGACAACGCGTATTGGGAACTTATGTCTTCATGGAACAAGCGATTTTGACCATGGCTAAGCATTTTGACGCAGTTAAAAAAGCGGTTGCTGTGGATCAAAATCAGGCAAAGGAATCCCTTGATGTGAAATTCAAATTTAGGGAGAGCCCAGCCGACACCATGCAATTCAAAGGGATAGCATCCAGAAAAGAAAAATCTTCCCTAACTGGATCCGAATATGTGGTTTGGGAAGGTAAGGCAATCACTGAGGAAGTCCCTACCCTTTTGATGGACGTGCCTGTGCAAACAGTCCCTATTCCCAAAGCTTATTGGATTTCCTCAGAGTGGTCGGAGGTCATTGAAAAATTAAAGCTACACGGGATTGATTTGGAAATCTTGAGTGAGCCAAAAGACATCAGGCTAGAATACTCCAAAGTAATAGACTTTAAAATGGGCAGTCAGCCCTATGAAGGCTTAATGAGAGTGCAGGAATTTTCTTCAGAAAAAATCTACCGAACGCAAACTTTCCTTCCAGGCTCCATAAGAGTCAAAACTGACCAAGCTTTGGGGGAACTGGCAGTAATTTTATTGGAAGAGGAATCCGTGGACAGCTTTTTTCAATGGGGATATTTCAATTCCGTATTCAGCCAAACAGAATATATGGAGACTTACATTATGGAGCCTTTGATTGCTCAAATGCTAGCAAAAGATCCAAAGCTCAAAACCGAATTTGAGACGAAAAAATCAGAAGACCCTGACTTCGCTAAAAATGCGAGAAGAATCTATCGCTGGTTTTATGAAAAGACCCCTTATTTTGATCAAAACTGGAAAGTGATTCCAGTGGGAAGAGAATGGTAAATAATATGAAATTCCCATGAGGAAAAATCTCACACAACTTGTCCCGAACTTGTTTCGGGAGGGGGATGCCCCGATAAATCGGGGTAGGGCATTCCATCTGACCTCTAAAAATCAAAATATAAACAGATGAAATCGAGCACGACCCAAAGTGACACACAGAGAGACGCCCCGATGTATCGGGGAACCAATGCGAAGATTCCATCTGACCTTTGAAAAACAAATTATAAACAGATGAAAATAGAGCATATAGCCATTTGGGTAGAGAATCTGGAGAGCATGAAAAATTGGTATTGCCATTACCTGAGCCTTGAAGCAGGAGAGCTTTATATCAATCCAAAAAAAGGGTTCAGTTCTTATTTTTTAAAATTCCCCAATGGTGCAAGACTGGAGCTGATGAATAGACAAGATCTGGAAAGCAGGGCAGAAGGATCAAAAATATATTCAGGCTATGCTCATATAGCTATTTCTTTAGGCTCGAAAGAAAAGGTGGATGAAATGACCCAATTTTTCAAATCTGCGGGCATTCCGATTTTAGATGGACCCAGAACTACAGGCGATGGATATTATGAGTCTGTAATATCAGATCCTGAAGGAAATTTATTGGAATTGACAGTTTAATTGAGGAAAATACCCAATTCTGGAAACCAGACAGGCAGTCCTCAGGTTATTGGAGTAGTTCTGGTAATCAATCGATAATTGAGTACCTTCGCCGTTTAAAATTGCCCATCGATTTATGAGTCAATCCACTGCTTCTCAGGAAGAATTTATTGAAATTTTTGGTGCCCGAGAGCATAATCTGAAAAATCTGGATGTCAGAATTCCCCGCAACCAACTGGTGGTGGTGACAGGTCTGAGCGGAAGCGGAAAAAGCTCCCTCGCTTTTGACACCATTTATTCGGAAGGACAAAGAAGATATTTGGAGAGCTTTTCAGCCTATGCCCGCTCTTTTTTAGGTGGGATGGAAAGACCCGACGTAGATAAAATCAATGGGCTTTCGCCTGTAATTGCCATAGAGCAAAAAACCACCTCGAAAAATCCTCGCTCCACAGTAGGTACTGTTACCGAAATCTATGACTTCATGCGATTGCTATTCGCAAGAGCAGGAGAAGCTTTTTCCTATGAAACAGGGAAAAAGATGGTGAGGCAAACAGAAGACCAGATTATCGAGCAACTTTTCTCCAAGTTTGAAGGAAAAAAACTCTATATCCTTGCTCCGGTAGTCAAAGGAAGGAAAGGACATTACAGGGAGCTTTTTGAGCAGATCAGAAAAATGGGATTCTCCAAAGTTCGGGTTGATGGCGTGGTAATGGAAATGGTTCCCAAAATGCAGGTGGACCGTTATAAAATTCACGACATTGAAATTGTAATCGATCGTATTGTCGCTGATGAGTCCGATAGATTTAGAATCACTCAATCTCTCAAATCTGCCTTGCAACATGGCAAAGGGGTGATCATGATTCGGGATGAGGAAGGAGAAATTCATCATTTCTCCAAGTACTTGATGGATCCGGAAACAGGACTTTCTTACGATGAGCCTGCCCCTAACACTTTTTCTTTCAATAGTCCATATGGAGCCTGCCCTACCTGTAATGGGCTCGGGATTACTGAAGAAATCACCAAAGAAAGTATCATTCCCGATCCCAGTCTGAGTATTACCAGAGGGGGAATTGCTCCTTTGGGCGAATATAGAGATATCTGGATATTTAAGAAAATTGAGGCGATCCTGAAGCATTACAAATGCAGTATGAGTACGCCTATCAATAAGCTTCCTGAAAATGTGGTGGACGTCCTGCTCTACGGAGATAAGGTGGAAGTAGCTGTGGACTCGGTGAAATATCCAGGAACGAAGTGGCATACAACCTTCGAGGGGATCGTCAATTTCCTCCAAAAGTATCAGGAAGGCAGTTCTGAAAAAATTCAGGACTGGGTTTCGGAGTTTACCATCACTCAGACCTGTCCGGATTGTAATGGATATCGTCTGAAGAAGGAAGCACTGCACTTCAAAATCGACGATACGCACATCGGTGAATTAGCTCATAAAGATATCCGAGCTTTAGGAGATTGGTTTGAAGGCGTGGAAAGCCGCATGACTGAGAAGCAGCAGATCATCGGTCAGGAAGTATTGAAAGAAATCAGAAAGAGGATAGGTTTTCTCTTGGATATTGGCTTGGATTATTTGACGCTCAACCGACCATTAAGAACGCTTTCTGGTGGAGAGGCTCAGCGAATCCGTCTGGCAACCCAGATAGGTACTCAGCTTGTGGGAGTGCTTTACATTTTGGATGAACCCAGCATTGGCTTGCACCAGCGGGACAATGTCAAATTGATCAAGGCGCTACAAAGCCTAAGAGATCTTGGTAATTCGGTGCTGGTAGTGGAGCATGATAAAGACATGATGCTCGAATCCGATTTTGTGCTGGATATGGGACCGGGAGCAGGAAGACACGGCGGACATATTGTTGCATCAGGCAAGCCCGAGGAAATTCTGAAGCAAGGAGGAGTAACTGCCGATTATCTGAAAGGGAAACTTGGGCTACCAATTCCCAAAGAACGCAAAAAAGGAAAAGGCGAAAGCTTAATTCTCAAAGGTGCAAGTGGAAATAATCTGAAGAATGTAGATTTAGAAATTCCACTAGGCACTCTGACTTTGATCACCGGCGTCTCCGGATCAGGGAAAAGTACTTTGATTCATGAGACATTGTATCCCATTTTGAGGCAACATATTTATGGATCCAAAAAAGACCCCATGCCTTATGAGAGCTTCAAAGGCTTGGAGCACCTGGATAAAGTAATTGAGGTGGATCAGTCTCCGATTGGTAGAACACCAAGATCAAACCCCGCCACTTACACGGGAGTATTTTCAGATATCAGGACACTTTTTACAGAACTTCCGGAGGCTAAAATCAGGGGATACAAACCGGGAAGATTTTCCTTCAATGTCAAAGGAGGAAGATGTGAGGACTGTGAGGGTGCCGGGATGAAATTGATTGAGATGGACTTCTTACCTGATGTCCACATCCCATGCGAAACTTGCAAAGGAAAGCGCTACAATCGGGAAACTTTGGAAGTACGATTCAAAGGAAAATCCATTTCCGATGTATTGGATATGACGGTAGAGCAGGCAGTGGAATTTTTCCATAACCAACCGAAAATCCTAAGAAAGATCAAGACTTTGAATGATGTGGGTTTAGGTTATATCACACTTGGACAGCATGCTACTACGCTATCCGGAGGTGAGGCGCAGCGGGTGAAATTGGCAACTGAGCTTTCCAAAAAAGACACTGGAAAAACCTTCTATATTCTGGATGAACCCACGACAGGACTGCACTTTCAGGATATTGAGATGCTGATGAAAGTTTTGCAAAAGCTGGTAGACAAAGGCAATACAGTTTTGATTATTGAGCATAACCTAGATGTCATCAAAGTAGCTGATTATGTGGTGGATTTGGGGCCTGAAGGAGGAAACAAAGGGGGAACTATAATCGCAAAAGGCACACCTGAGCAGATTGCGAAGAATGCAAAAAGCCATACAGGCAAGTTTCTGAAAATTGAATTAAATAGCTGATTCAAGGCCAAATCAGTGCTATATTCCTTTTATCACAATCCACTGATTCCTTTTCATAGCTTCAGTATATTTGAGGTTCTATGAATAGAATTCGTTTATACTGGTTGCTACAAATTCTGGGCTGGGGAAGCATTGCTTTTGTCCAGATACTTTTTGCATCCCTTTCCTCCACCGGAATCAATCAAGTTCAGGTTTGGGGCTTTATTGTTCTTGCGGTATTTTATCTGCTTTCAACTCATTTTATTCGCTACATAATCAAAACCTACGATTGGTTCAAGTTGAGCATTCCTCAACTTTTACTGCAGTCCGTCCTGGCAATGTTGGCTCTGAGTTTAGTCAATGTGGTTGTACAGATTCTAATCAACATTGCTTTTGGGATATTAAACCCACAGAATGACTTTCAGCTACTGGTTATTTCAGCCAACCTGTTTATAGCTTTTCTTTTTTATGCCATGTGGTTTTTGCTGTATTTTCTGTTTCACTTTCTGGACAACTACAACAATACCCTAAAATATGAGGCGAAAATCAATCAAATCCGCCTCAACCATCTGAAAAGCCAGCTCAATCCACATTTTATTTTCAACGCTTTGAACAGCGTGAGAGCTTTAGTGGATGAAGATCCGGACAAGGCGAAAAATGCGATCACGAGAATTTCGAATATACTTCGCTTCTCACTGATGATGGATAAAAAACAGACCATTGATTTTGAGGACGAACTGAATACGGTAAAAGATTATCTCATGCTAGAATCCATCCGCTTTGAAGAAAGGCTGCAGGTAGAATATCAAATTGAAGACGAGGCCTTCAATTACAAAATCCCGCCAATGATGCTACAGACCATAGTGGAAAATGCCATTAAGCATGGGATTTCTAATTTGGTAAAAGGGGGGATCATTGAGATCAAATGCAGGGAAGGACTGGAGGATGATTTGTATATCCAAGTTAAAAACAGCGGCTATCTCAAAACTCCTCCGAGCTTGAAGCCCAAAGCCGATGGAGGCCATGGTTTGAGTAATACGGTACAAAGGCTTAAGTTAATTTATGGGGATAAAGCTAGGTTCCGTATATTCAATTCCGGGAATCAATTTGTTATCACCGAAATCAAAATCCCCAAACAAAGAGTAACTTTAGAACAATAAACTGAAAAAATATGCGAGCCATAGTTATTGATGACGAAAGATTGGCAAGAAAAGAGCTGATCAACTTATTAAATCAGCTGGAAACCGTCGAAGTAGTCGGAGAAGCAGTGAATGTGGAGGATGCCAAGGAGAAGATAGATCAACTCAATCCCGATGTGATTTTTCTGGATATTCAAATGCCGGAGAAAACAGGTTTCGATTTGTTGGAGGAGCTGGACAATGTTCCTCACGTAATTTTCACCACAGCTTATGACGAATATGCACTGAAGGCATTCCAGGTAAATGCTTTGGATTATTTGCTGAAGCCTATCGAGCCCAAAAGATTAGAAGAAGCTATTCAGAGACTTTCAGGCAAGATTGAAAATCAAATCAAGCGTGAAGAAGAAGCTGCTTCGACTAATAATAAAAAATTGACCTTGGATGATCAGGTATTTGTCAAAGATGGAGACAGATGCTGGTTTGTTAGGTTGTCCAATGTAAGGCTATTCGAATCCGACGGAAATTATATTAAAGTCTACTTCGATAATTTCAAGCCAATGATCCATAAGTCCCTGAATGCCTTGGATGAAAGACTGGATGAGAAGTCCTTTTTCCGTGCCAGCAGAAAGCATATTATCAACTTAGGTTGGGTCGAAGGTATAGAACCTTGGTTTAATGGAGGCTTGGTTGTCACACTAAAAGGAGGAGACAGAATTGAGGTAAGTCGCAGACAGGCAGCACGATTCAAGGAAATGATGAGCTTATAACTTTCATAACCAAAAAAAAGCATTTGATTTCCCGAATTAAATTCTGTAATTAGTGGAAAAGTAATTTTATATCGCTTTTTTAACCCGATACATCCACTAAAACGCATTATCTGCCAAACCCATGAAAGAAGAGCGGATTTTAATAGTCGAAGACGACCCAAGTATTGCAGAGAATATTCAGGAAATCTTAGAGCTCCTTGGCTATGTCAATATAGACATTGCCAACTCGGCCAATCAGTGTATCAAGGTCATCAAAAAATATCGTCCGGATTTGATATTTATGGATATCAAATTGAAGGGTGATAAAGATGGAATTGAACTGGGGGAAATTGTAAAGCAGATGGTGGATGCACCTTTGGTGTTTGTGACATCTTACTCAGATCCTACCATCATTGAGCGTGCAAAAAGAATTGCCCCTGCAGGGTTTATTGTAAAGCCTTTCAACACCAATGATATCCACGCTATCGTGGAAATCGTGCTTTATAATAAAAGAACCAAGCCTGCTACGGAAACAGCTGCCGTAGTTGCTCCAAAAGAAAGCCCTTATTTGGTCACCGATGCGGTATTTATCAAAGCAGACAATGCTTTTGAAAGAGTGCCGTACGATGAGATTTACTATGTAGAGGCAAATGGAAATATGGTGACTATTTTCACTAAAAATAGAGATTATAGCATCCGCAAGTCCATGAAAGAAATTGAGGAAATTTTACCTTCCCAGTTTTTCCTACGGGTTCAGAAGTCTTTCATCGTTCATTTGGGACAAATTGAAAGCTTTAATACCAAAGAAATTACTCTGAAGAAAGGATCGGTAGTACAAGTTGGAAGACAATATTACAATAGCTTCTTAGCCAAGTTGAATACAATTACGGAAAGTTAAGTTTACACCCACCGACCAATTTTTAAAAATCCTGCTTCCAAAGAGGCAGGATTTTTTTGTACCCTCCAAGGGTTTTAAATCCCTTGGAGGGTTTATTATCATCAAGTAATAAATCGTAAAAGATTTTAATAATCCAGGAAAATGATCCCCTTTTGATTTGATAAAATCAGAAGCAAAATCAATGATATTATCAATATCCAAAGGTTAATTGGGGAAACAAATGATCTTATAATTCAGTATATTTAGCTATGGATTATCAAAAATATATCGAAATCAGAGCAGATAGGAGGTTTGGAAGGCCTTGTATTAAAGGAACCCGAATTTCTGTTTATGATGTACTAAACTGGTTATCCAATGGAATGTCAAAGGAGGAAATTCTTGCTGATTTTGAAGAGTTAAATGAAGAAATGATACATGCGTGTTTAGCTTTTGCAGCAGATAAAGAACATAAACTTCAGTTCACCACTTGAAACTACTTTTTGATCAGAACATATCATCTAAGATTGTTAGACTTTTAGAGGAAAAATTTCCAGGTTCCACACATGTTCTTTTTGAAGGGTTAGAGAATGCTCCAGACTTGAAAATCTTTAATTTTGCAAAGAAAAATGGATATGCAATTGTCACCTTCGATTCAGACTTTGTTGATTTGAGTCTAGTAAAAGACTCTCCACCCAAAATTATTTGGCTCAGATCTGGTAATTTGACAACCACTAATATTTCCAGACTTCTTTTAAACAATTCCAGTAACGTTCAACATTTTTTGGAATCCAAAGAAAAATCGATTTTGGAAATAAATCGATAAAATTCAGTGAACTAAAAACAACCCCTCAGAAAGAATTTATTGTTCTAAGTAAAAGAATGCAGAGCAGGGAATAATCGGAAAAAATATTTTATAAAATGGATATCCGATTCCATTAAATTTAGATTTTTAGCAAGCAGTATCATTTTCGATTCCACCTTCTCATACCGCAAAATGAAAATTCCTGTTTTTAAACTGAAGGAAGATTACTTGCAGAGTAATAAAACCTCCTCAAACAATCTTCAATTAGTATACTAAGCTTTCTTTTTTGTATAATTAAAGAACGGTCAGTTTTTAAAAGAGCTTCCCATTCTTTCGCAGGAAAATGAATTGGCTATAAATGTTAATGCATGAAAAGACTTAGAATAAAAGAGAGTATTAAATTTTTTCTTGAACGCCAGTTTGTCAAAGGAGCTTACGTTCAATTGCTGTATGTAGCATTATTGATTGGATTGATATCACTAATTGGGGGGCTGCTTGTCTTGCCATCAGGAGAACCCACAGGGAATCTTGGAGAAGCGGTTTGGTGGGCCTTTTTACGATTGTCTGATCCTGGATATCTAGGGGATGATGAGGGCAACTGGAGACGCTTTGTATCGACAATACTTACGGTGCTAGGATACGTGGTATTCTTGGGTTCGATGGTGGCCATTATTACCACTTGGATGAATACCAAAATCCGAAGCCTGGAACAAGGTTTTACGCCGGTTGCTGCAAAGAATCACATCTTGATTTTAGGCTGGAACTCCAAGACAAGCTATACTGTAGGAGAAATTATTCAGTCTGTTGGCAGATTAAGAAGATTTTTGAAGTTTTATGGAGCCAGAAGACTGAACTTGATCATTCTTGCAGAAGATGTGACACCAGAGCATGTTCAGGAACTTCGAAGCAATCCTCTGATTGGAAAAGCTGCTGATGACATAGTACTTCGCTCCGGGATACCCATTGACCCTGAAGACCTCAAACGAGTCGACAGTCTCAATGCGGCTGCTATCATTATTCCAAGCTCTTCCTATACAGATCAAGAACTAGTTACCCCTGATGTAGAAACTATTAAAACTTTATTGTCACTCAATGCCGCCGCAGAGGAATCTTCCGGAAATCAAAATTTCCCTTATGTGGTGGCTGAAATCCAAGATGACAATAAAATAGACGCCGCCTATCGGGCCTACTCCGGACCGATGGAGGTAATTGGGAGCAACACCATTATCAGCAGGCTGATTGCTCAAAACATACGACTTCAAGGCTTATCTGTGGTATACAATGAGCTTTTAAGTCATAGTGTACACAACAATCTATATTGCAGAGAATACCCTGAAGTCAAGGGGAAAACAATTCATGATCTCAGGTCGGCATTTCCAAAGGCTGTCATCTTAGGTCTTGTGAGGCATAATGGAGAGGAACCTACTCCCATGCTCAATGTAGCACCGGAATTTGTACTGGAAGAAAATGACAGGCTGGTGCTTATGGCCAGAAGTTCCTCGGATATTGAACTGAAAACCAATATAGCCAACAATCCAGAGCCCCCTATTCAGATCAAAGAAAAGTTGAAAGTAGAAGAGCAGTCAGGAGTTGTAAAAATCCTGATATTGGGATGGAATTTCCACATTCCAGCTTTGGTTCGGGAGCTGAGCACCTATGAAGATGAGTACTATGATATTACCATCGTGGCAGTTTATCCCAAAGAAAAAAGAGAGGCTAGACTGGAAAAAATAAAAAGCATTTCAGAGCGGATAAGAATTCAGCATCTAGAAGAAGACTTTGTCAACGATAACATCCTGCAAAAGATTGATATTTCTGCATTCGATAATATTATCTTGGTCAGTAGTGGGAGAATTCTAGAAAAAGAAGAAGCCGATGCCCGAACCATTGTGGGCTATGTCTTGCTGGAAGAACTTCTAGAAAAACTCGATAAAAAGCCCAATGTCCTATTAGAACTTTCAGATCCGCACAATGAGACCTTATTGAGGAAATACAAGGCAGAAGTGATTATTAGCCCTTTAATCCTAAGTAATCTCTTAGCTGGTACTGCTTTGCAAAGAGAGGTAAACAGCATTTTTAAAGAGCTATTTACTGCGGGAGGAGCAGAAATCATTTTCAGAAGCATACAAGAATATGGCTTGAATCCTGGGCAGATTCCTTTTAGACAATTAGAAGACAAGGCATCTGAATTTGGAGAAATTGCTCTGGGAATATATAAGCCCAATTCCTTAAAAAAGGAGCAGCAACTGATTCTCAATCCTGAAAAAAATAGAAATCTAGAGATCAGTTCTGAGGTATTATTGGTGGTTTTGACGACGGTTTATTGATTGATCTTCAAAGCTATACCTATTGCTATATTGGCAGGTGGACAAAAAATCATGATAATCTTCATTAAAACCTAAGAAGAAAGGAAGTGGTTTTTAAAATTTATTTTAACTTGTTTTATCGTTTATTTTTTTCCGATGAAAACAATTTTTATCAAGAGCGCTATCATTCAGAAAAAGGCGGCAGTTCTGTTGGAATTTGCTTTTGATCATGAGTTGAAAGAACTAGTCAAGACTATTCCAGGAGCAAGGTGGAAGACGGATTTAAAGGTTTGGGCAGTCCCCTACTCTGATGATATTATATCTAATCTTTTAAACTTATTTAAGGGCAAAGCTTGGCTGGACTATAGCAACTTTAAAAAATTGGTGGAGCCGGAGGAATCTCAACACATCAAGCTGGCGCCAAGCAGTGCGCGCTCACTTGCTGAGCTCGAAAGATTTACGGACTGGATGCGAAATAGAAGATACTCTGAGTCTACCATTAAAAATTACACACAAAGCCTCAGTTTATTTTTCAGATTTACAGGGAACAAAAACCCGGAAGAAATTACTAATGCTGATTTGGAATTATTTCACAAAGATTATATCCTAAGTAGAAACTATTCTGCTGCCTTCCAATCCTTGGTCATCAATGCCGTGAAGTTATATTTTTCAAACAGGCTCAAACGAAAACTGGAACCGATCGAAATTGAAAGACCCAAAACCCCAAGATTATTGCCTCACGTCCTGAGCAAAGAAGAAGTAAAAGCCATCCTAGGAGCTCATCAAAATATCAAGCACCGTACGATGCTGAGTTTAATTTACGCTTGTGGTCTTAGAAGGTCCGAGCTCTTGAATCTAAAACCACAGGACATAGATTCAAAACGGGGCATGCTACGAATTAATCAAGGAAAAGGCAAGAAAGACCGTTTGGTGCCAATCAGTGAGAAAATTCTAGAACTGCTACGCGAGTGTTACAAAAATGAAAAACCTAAAGTATATTTATTTGAAGGGCAAGTGGCTGGAGAAAAATATAGTGAAGGGAGTCTCCAAAAAGTTTTGAAATCAGCTTTAGACAAATCAGGTATCAAAAGGCCGGTTACCTTGCATTGGTTGCGTCACTCTTATGCCACTCACTTATTGGAAAGTGGGACTGACCTACGATATATTCAGGAATTACTCGGACATAATTCCAGTAAAACAACGGAGATCTACACCCATGTAAGTCAAAGAAGCCTTCAAAAAATTCAAAGTCCCTTCGACAGTCTATAAAAAATAAAAGTTACCAAAGGTGCATATACTTGACCTCATTGGGCAAGTATATTTAAAAAAGGTACAGCAATAAATAAGTTGGCAGCAAGCGTAAAACGACAACTCAGTTAGGCGACAGTAGATGTACACCCTTTTTGTCACTTCGTTAGTAATTCAATTATTCGTTTATTATCTTGGATTACAGCATGGTCAAGAGGTGTTTTACCTCTATCGTCTTTTATTGATTTATTAGCTCCTGATTCTAAAAGTAATTTTCCCATTTCATAAGTTCCAAAATTTGCAACAAAGATAAGGGCAGTTGCTCCATTGAAATTTTGAATATTTAAGTCAGCACCTGACTTGACTAGTAAATTAATTTGACTGGAATAACCTTTAAAAATAGCCCCCATTAGTGCCGTATTTCCAGAATTATCTTGAGCATTTACATTTGCCCCTTTAGAAATCAAATATTGCGATAGTGAAACATGATTGTTATAGACTGCCAATATTAATGGCGTAAATCCCTTTTCATCTTTGGTGTTAATTAACGATGAGTCTGATGCTACTAATTTTTTTACACCATCAATGTTTCCTTTTCTACATTCATCTAATAATATTGAACTTTGTTGAGCTACAGCTCCTTGTAAACATCCTGTTAGTGTAAATAAAAGAAGAAGTAATTTCATATTTATCGCATTTTAAATTTATTTCGTTCGGGCCAGTTCTAAGACCCGAACGAAATAATTATTCTTTATCTAAAATCTTTTTCATTAAATCCAAGACCCTTGGCGAGTCGAGTACCAAAATCATTGTCTGCACGGTAGAAGTATGTTATCATAGTTTTTTGAACTTCTTTGTCTTTAACTTGTCCCAAGTCGCCTACCAAATTGCTAATTAGATTATCTTTCTCTGCTTTTGTAAGAGAGCGATAATAATCCCCAGCTTGACCAAAATCATTAGTTTTTGAAATGTTGTTTTGCGTTAGTACCACATTATTAACTGGAGTTTCAAAGTATTTGTATTCGCTGCTTTGATTAACAGCAACCTTTCTGCTTGGTTGATAATTTACATCTGGATTTTCAAATCTGTCATTTCCAGTACTTGCGTAGCTATCTGCATTATAATTTACAACTTTGTTTTTGGGCTTATTAACATCGAGTTGAAGATAATTTGGCCCAAGTCTGTGTCTGTGCGTGTCAAAATAAGAAAATAATCTTCCTTGAAGCAGCTTGTCTTCAGATGGCTCAACCCCTGGAATCAATGAACCAGGTGAAACTGCCATTTGTTCAATCTCTTGAAAATAATTTACAGGGTTTCTATTTAAAGTCATCGTACCAACTTTAATTCTTTTAACCTTATCCGTTGGCCATATTTTAGTTGCATCTAATGGCCAAAAATCAAAATTATTAAGTTCTGATGGCTTTAGAATCTGCACATACAAATCCCATTGGGGATATTTCCCTTCTTTGATATCATTGTACAACGAAACAGTAGCATGTTGCCAATCTTGTCCTTGTTGTATGGCAGCTTCTTTTACAGTCAAGTTCCTCTCACCTTGTTTAGGTTCCCAATGGTACTTTACATAATGAACTTCTCTCTTACTGTTTATCCATTTAAAAGCATGTACACTACTTCCTATCATATATTGATATCCTTGAGGAATACCATAATCTGTATAAAGACGTGTAAGCATATGTGTTGCTTCTGGTACATGTGAGAAAAAGTCGAAAAATCTGTTAGGGTCTTGTTTGTTCGTTATTGGAGATGGCTTTAATGAATGAACCATATCAGGGAACTTCATTGCATCTCTGATGAAGAATACGGGCAAATTATTGCCCACTATATCATAATTACCCTGTTCAGTATAAAATTTAACGGCAAAGCCCCTTGGATCTCTTACTGTTTCAGGGGAACCCGTACCATGAATTACTGTTGAAAACCTAACAGCAACATCAGTTTTTTTACCGATACTTTGAAAAGGTACAGCCATCGTGTAAGCAGACATGTCAGCTGACGATTCAAAAACACCAAATGCTCCTGCCCCCCTCGCATGTACTACCCGTTCTGGAATTCTCTCCCTGTCAAATGCTGCCAGCTTTTCAATTAAGTGGATGTCCTCTAACAATACAGGTCCTTGTGTACCTACAGTTTTAGAATTTTGATTGTCGCCAACTGGTGCCCCATAGTTGGTTGTCATCTTTTGAGCCAAAGCGGGCATAGCCGCAAGGCTTATTGCAATGATTAAAATTTTAGACTTCATATTTTTTTACGTTTTGATTCGTGACAAAGAAAAAAAAGGTTTGCTTATCAAACAAATTGATATTTTTGTAATCCTTATTTAAAATATCAATATGACTCTGCAACAGATTAAATATGTTCTTGCGTTAGACTCGCACAGACATTTTGTTAATGCAGCTGAAAGCTGCTTTGTTGGGCAATCAACCCTAACCATTCAGGTAAAGAAATTGGAAGAAGAAATAGGCGTAACATTATTTGACAGAAACGAACACCCGCTAAAGCCAACTCCTTTAGGTGAAATATTTATTGCAAAATCCCGTCAAATAATGAGAGAAATACAAGAACTTAAGGATATTTTTAATGATGAACTCAGTCAAATAAAAGGGATTTTTAAAGCCGGTATTATACCTACATTGACCCCTTATCTATTGCCAACATTTGTAGATTCTTTTTTTAAAAAGCATAATCAAACTTTTTTTGAAATTGAAGAATTAGAGAGCGAATCAATTATTCAGTCGCTTAAAATTGGAAAATTAGATCTAGCAATAATGGCAACACCTTTGAATGACACACAGCTTCGAGAAATTCCCCTTTTTTACGAACCGTTTCTACTGTTTGCCCATGAAAAGAACCAAATGCTGAAAAATCGAAAAATAAAGATAAGCGAATTAACCTATACGGATATTTGGCTTCTCAAACAGGGACATTGCTTTAGAAACCAAATAATAAATATTTGCGACTTAAAGCATTTGAATCCAAATCGAAATATTCTATTGGAAGGAGGCAATATCGAAACTCTAAAAATTATGATTAAACAAACATCAGGTTACACACTCATACCTGAATTAGCTTTCAATGAAAATTTGGATAAAAATAATGTAATCAGATTTGAAGCTCCAGAACCTTGCAGAGAAATTAGCCTTGTAGTTCATAAAAACTTTAACAAAGAAAAATTGATTGAGGAACTACGGAAATCAATACTTGCAAGTATTCCAAAAAAATTTAAAACAAATGAAAGATTTTATACCGTCAAATGGAGATAACGAGACAGTACTTGTTTGTAAGAATATTCACACGTTGTCTATAAAAAATAAGAACGCCAGCTGCCAGTCGAGTAGGTAAAGGGGAATTCCACCCCTAAACCTCTCACAGAACCGTACGTGAACCTCTCGATTCATACGGCTCTTATTATGCAGTCGGTTTATAGTCTATCAAGTTAGACTAACTTGTATCCCAGTTCCCAATGGTAGAACAGGTTTGGATAAGAGACCGTAACTTGTCTAAGCCATTTCACTGCTTTGACCTTGCTTCCTTTAAAGCTCTTGTACTTGTTCAGAATCCACCTGATCAATCGATGGTGCAGATAATAGAACACCGGTTTTAGACTTCTTCGGCTTATCTTCCCATAGTATTGAACCCACCCTCGTATCTTTGGATTTAGCAATATGGCCAGATCCTGAATACCCCTTTGGGTTTTGTTATGGAAATTGAGCTTTCGGAGTTCTCCGTTGATGCGCACTTTGGACTTTCGGCTCATCTTACAATCAAATTGCAGAAAGCTTCCCCATTTCTTAATCTGTTTCTCATGGGCTGAAAACTAAAGCCCAGAAAGTCAAACTGTACAGGGTAATCATTCAGATTTCTGCCTTCCTTCTTACAGTAAACAATTTTCGTCTTTTCGGGATGGGCTCTCAAGCCGCATTTTTCTAAACGATCCTTCAAATCTGTAAGTGTTCTGACAGCTTCCTGATAGCTACTGCAATGGATAATAAGGTCATCAGCATACCGAACCATGATTACGGATGGATGGAATTTCTCCAGCCATTTATCAACACAATAATGCATGTAAAGATTGGCAAGAAGCGGGCTGATTACCCTCCCTGAGGAGTACCTTTTCCCGTGGATACTTTGACCGCACCATCCTCAAGTATGACTGGTGCTTCCAGCCACCTTTTGATGTACAGCAATACCCATTTCTCTGAACGTGTGTCTTTCCAAAGCTTTCAACAAAAGCTCATGGTTCACATTTTCGAAGAACTCCTGTATATCCAAATCTATAACCCAGCTGTATCGACGTACATTCTGTTGTACGCTTTGGATTGCTGTGTGCGCATTTTTGTTCGGGCGGTATCCGTAGGAATTGTCCACAAATACTGATTCCAGCCTTGGTTCTAGGTACGTCTTTACTACCTGTTGGGCAATCCTGTCGCTTACAGTGGGAATTCCCAAAGGACGGGTCTTACCCCCTGCCTTGGGTATTGTTACCCGCTTTATCGCTGGTGCAAAGTAACTTCCAGAAGCCAGTCTGTTCCAGAGTTTGTACAGTTCTTTGGAACGTACCCTGTCAAATTCCGACAGGCTCTGCTGGTCAATCCCTGCACTACCTCCATTACTTTTTACCTTCTTGTAGGATTCCCAAACCATCTCTTTGGTAATTGGTACCGACTTTGTCTGTTCTTTAAAAATCATCCTTAACTAGTTAAGTTGTTCTTAAATTAAAACTGCATAATTGAAGCCCTTCGCTCCGCTCCCATTACAGGAGTTTCATCACTACTACGACTTCATCCGTCACCTATATACTCATCAGTAATCAACTCACAGGTATTGCCTGCTTGTGTTTTCCTTTTGGCATAGCATATAGGCTTCCTGCGATTCCACAATAAAGCCTGAATAGAAGTCATGCCCCCTTTATGACGGTTGCCGTATAGACAGTAAATTAGGCACCTTCTATACTTATCTCCGGCCTCTCGATATAAACCGGATTTTGACAACGACTGGTCTTTTCGTCACTTCATCGGAAGGTTCGCTTTCGCTCATCTCTTCTATCCTTACCTGACCATTTAAACAG
Organism: Algoriphagus sp. NBT04N3; assembly: GCF_019443765.1. Classification (NCBI taxonomy): domain Bacteria; kingdom Pseudomonadati; phylum Bacteroidota; class Cytophagia; order Cytophagales; family Cyclobacteriaceae; genus Algoriphagus; species Algoriphagus sp. NBT04N3. Next base: position 4,373,493 of record NZ_CP048415.1, on the reverse strand, counting down.
CCTTTTCTTCTATCGCTTCACACATCATTGTTACCGCAGATGCATCATAGAAGTGGTTTGGTGAGTGTTCCTAAACAACCCTCACCGAGGGCCTGCCCTCATCTTTATCATAGCTTACACAGCACACATCGAGTAGACGGCCGTGAGCCATAGGCCCACGGTGCGCCTCTCACACCACCGTACGTACGGGTCTCGTATACGGCGGTTCATTGAATCTCAGGCTTTGATTTAGAGTAATAGTCCAGCATACTTAGATAACCTTTTCTTCTCAGTCTAGAGAGCGTAATTGTTGTTCCGAGTATGGGACTTTGGGCCACAGCCCATCCTCCTTTTCTGGTCCTGCTCCATGCGTAAGCATGGTCATGATCCACTCCAAGTCTGATTAGGTTTTTACGTTTTCGCTCGGGTTTCTTCCAGTCGTGCCAAATACAATATCTGAGTCGGTTCCTCAGCCACTCGTCGAGTTGTTTGAGCTTGGCCTGAATACTGGCCAGTCGGTAATTGTTTACCCATCCCATCCATACCTCATTGAGTTTTTGAAGCCTTTCCTCAAAACTGTATGGCAGGGTTTTCTTGGTGATCCATTTGAGCTTACGTTTCAGGTTTACCCAGCTTTGCTTCTTCACTATCAGTTGGTATTTGCCCTTTACCCTTTTTTTGTATGTTGGCACGAAGCCATGACCTAGCAGCTCAAAGTCAGAGGGTCTTCGGATTCCGCTTTTCTCCTTGTTGATAGGCAAATCCAGTTTGTTCTTCAGAAACAGATAGACTTCATTGCCTACTTTTTGGGCGGATGCTTTGGACTTAGTATAGATACTGAAGTCATCGGCATAGCGCACGAATTTCAACCCTTTACTTTTGAGGTACTTGTCCAGTTCGTCCAATAATATATTGGACAGCAATGGACTCAGGGGACTTCCCTGTGGCATACCCTTTCGGCGTTTGTGCAGTTTTCCATTGATCTGGATTGGTGCTCTCAGCCATTTTCGGATCAGCCACAAAGTTGTGGGACATTTTACCCTATTGTAGATTAACTGAAGCAGTTTGTAGTGTTGTACCTCATCAAAGAAACCTTTCAGGTCAATGTCCACAATGTCCTGATAGCCATCATTGATGTTTTTCAGGGCTTGTGTTACTGCTCCGTGAAGGTTCTTTCCGGGTCGAAAACCGTGGCTCTCCTCTTCGAAAGTTAATTCGAATCGGGTGGCTAATTGCTGGCTAACTGCCTGTTGAAGCCATCTATCCACTACGCATGGGACTCCGAGTAATCTGGTTTTTCCGTTACTCTTTGGGATTTCAACCCCTCTGATAGCTTTAGGTACGTACCTCCTTTTCAGGATGTCGGTTAATACAGCTGTCCTGCCTTGGTCGATAAACGACTTCAATTCGGTCACCTGCATACCGTCCACTCCCGATGAGCCTTTATTACCCACTACTTGACGGTAGGCTTTATAAAGGTTTTTGGATTGAAGTACTCTTTCTATCATTACTTTGTTCTCCTTGTCCGCTTAAGAATAGGCTATCTCGCATGTGCGGGATTCCTATCCGAATTAGGACGCGATTCAATGTTCAGTCCTTCGTTATTCAGTGAGACCTCTGCAGTATTTACAGCTCGTTTCCGATAACTACTATGACCTCGGCTGACTTCTCTTGGACATTCCAGACGTCCAGAGACCTCCCTCGGTAAGATGAATATCCTTGTGTCTATCGCTGCTCTATCTACTATTTTGGCTTATCTCTGTTTCCAGAGCTTAGGACTTCGGCATGATGTGCTACCTCATCCAGCCTCATAGCCTCAGTATAGAGTTCCTTTTCGTCAGTACAGACACCGCAGTCTGGCTTACTTCAGTGCATACCTCACGGTAAACCACCTTGCCACTTGCTTGGCTTCGGGTAACGACTCCCGCGCTTAAGGGACTTTCACCCGTTGGAACGACCATCTTTTTGGTCTATATTCACCATTCAAGGCACACACATGGGTTTGGCGTCATGCGGGGTGAAGTGCTTAAATTCAAGTGTAGTTTTTCAAATCAACTTTAGTGCTGGGTTGACAGTTTTGTGCCCTGAAATCCCGCACGAACGCCAAGCCCAAAAACGTTGAACTAAACCGACTGCGTCGGCAGTCCATTTCACAACAAGACACATTGTTCTCATTTTGAGATGCTAAGGTTATTTTTATTCCATGTTTCATTCTAAATCTTTATTAAACATGGAAAAAAAAGCCTCCGACAGCGCATGCTCCAAGAGATGCGGGTCAGAAATTACTCTCCCAGAACCATCACCACCTACATCAGCCTGGTGGCTGCAATGGCCAGACACTTCGGCAAGTCACCGGATCTCATCAGTTCGACAGAACTCAAAGATTATCTTTTTAAGAAAGTAGCCCAGGATCAGCTTTCCCCTTCTGCCATTAACCAGATTATTAGTGCTTTCAGGATACTTCAGGTGGATGTTCTGGGCAGCGATTGGGATCCGGTCAAAATCCGCAGACCCAAAGTTCCCAAGACACTTCCTGTGGTTTTTTCCAAAGAAGAGGTCACTGCTATTCTGGCCAGTCTCAAAAACAGAAAACACTACTGCCTGGTGGCACTAACCTATGCGGCAGGACTCCGGCTAAACGAAGTAGTGAATCTCAAGCCTGCTGACCTGGACAGCTCCCGCATGCAGATCCGCATCAGTTCAGGTAAAGGCAACAAAGACCGTTATACCTTGCTTCCCGCAGGACTTCTAGATCAACTCCGAGCTTATTTTCGTTCCTACAGACCCAAGACTTACCTGTTCGAAGGTATGATCCCCGGCCAGCCTTACAGCTGCAGGAGTGCACAGGAAGTTCTCAAAAAAGCCTTAAAATCTACCGGGATATCCAAAGATGCCTCCTTTCACACCCTCAGACACTCCTTCGCCACCCACCTCATGGAGCAGGGAACCAGTGTGCGGATTATTCAGGATCTGCTTGGGCACCGGTCTCTCAAAACTACATCGGTCTATCTTCATGTCTGCAAATTTGAGCCTTCACAGATCAAAAGCCCTCTGGACACCCTCTGATGGAAACCGTCAATCAGCGGACCTCCGGCACCGAACTTGCCGATGTCTTCAGGGCTTGTGGAAGGGAGTTCGCTTCCGATCTTCACCTTTCAGCCTGCCAGCAAAAGGCCTTCTCCTCAGTACTCGCCTGCAGGACTGCCGCCATGGGCAGTCACACCCTGCTCTGCGACCGGTGTGATCATCACAAAATCTGTTACAACTCCTGCAGAAACAGGCACTGCCCCAAATGTCAGTATGCCCGTCAGCTGATCTGGGTGGAAAAACTCAAAGCAAGGATCCTTCCCGTCCGGTACTTCCATCTGGTTTTTACCATACCCGAGTCACTGCGGCCCTTGTTCTACCTCAATCAGAAAATCTGCTATGATCTGCTCTTTGCCTCCAGTGCACTTGCTGTAAAGAAAGCCGCTCTCAATCCCGACTTTCTGGGAGTAGAAACAGGAAGTCTTTCGGTACTCCACACTTGGGGACAGGCATTGACCTACCATCCCCACCTTCACATGCTTGTCCCGGCAGGGGGATTAGACCCGGACCGGATGCAGTGGATCCATGCCCATCGCAAGTTCTTTGTCCCGGTAAAAGCGCTGGCCTCCATTTATAGAGGTGTCTTCATCTCGGGTTTGACCAAACTTCTGATTCAAAACAGCCTTCGTATTCCTGATAGTCAAACTGATAGCTATACTCATCCGGATCAACTCAAAAAGGTGCTGTATGCCAAAAACTGGCACGTATACATCAAAAAAACGTTCAGAGGTGCCAATCAGGTCATCAGCTATCTGGGACGGTACACCCACAGGGTAGCCATCAGCAACAGCCGGATTCTGTCTTGCAATGACGACTGTGTCAGCTTCCGGTGGAAAGACTACCGTGACAACAAACAAAAAATAATGACCCTTCCAGTACGGGAATTCGCCTCACGGTTCCTCCGGCATATCCTGCCCGACAACTTCTACAAAATCCGATACTACGGAATTATGGCCTACTGTGGGGGAACCTCCAAAATGGAGCTCTGCCTGGAACTGCTCGGTAAGCCACTGATCCGATCTCCTCTAGAGGGACTGGCCACCTACCAGATTCTTGAAAAAATACTAGGATCTCAGGCATTTTCCTGTCCTTGCTGTCAAAATGGACGAATGGTACATGATCCCAACCTGAAAAAAACAAGAGCCCCGGAATAAAAAAACAAAAACTAAGTTCTTTGAAACCTGAAAACCGATTATATTGGGTAAATCAAGTATCCGGGGAATATTACGTCCAATTGCATGCAAACACTAATAAACAAGGAGCAAAAAATACCCAAATTTGGCTTCAAAGTGAACTTTGAGCCTTGGAAATACCCAGAAAGCAACAAAGAAATACCCATAGCAAACCACGGCTTCGTTCAACACAGTTTTAACCGCAATCTAGGATACCGTCTTTCCAGGGCTTCTCTTTTTTGGCCAGATTGCGTTTAAAACTCTTTACGTTGTGGTGCAGGATAAAATGACCACCGATTTAAAAAACTCGTATCTTTAAGAAAGATTAAAAATATGGAAACTATTAGAGTTGATATATTGAATCCCAAAGCTAAAGCCCTTTTGAAAGATTTGGCAAATTTAGATTTGATTAGGATTAGAAAAGAAAATTCTGATAATACTTTTTCTGAAGTATTGAAAAAATTCAGGAATAAATCAGATAAAGCCCCAAGTTTAGAAGAAATTACTAAAGAGGTTGAAGCAGTCCGCAAAGCCCGGTATGAAAAATAGAAGGGTAATTCTAGACACTAACCTGTGGATAAGTTTTTTGATATCTAAGAGACAAAAGGAATTGGATGAACTTCTTGAATCTGGGGAAGTAACACTAATTTTTTCGTAAGAATTGCTTGAAGAGTTTTTTGAAGTTTCAGAAAGGCCCAAATTCAAAAGATTTTTTAAAAAATCAGATGTCAAAGCACTTCTTAACCAAATTGAAACTTTTGGAGAATTAATAAGGGTAGAATCAAAAGTCAATGAATGTAGAGATCCAAAAGATAATTTCTTATTGAGTCTATCGATTGATAGTAACGCAGATTTCTTAGTAACAGGAGATTCTGACTTATTAGTATTAGGGAAGATAGAGAAGACAAAAATAGTTTCTTGGGCTGAATTCATTTCTCAAGAATAAAAATCACAGCCTGTCCCGCTTTAACGGGAACACCACAACATCACCTTGGATACAGCCTACCCACCGCCTTTAGGTTTGCAAAGTAGAATTATTTGAGAAAATCAGAGCTAATATCTTAACGATTATTAAGTGACTCAGATATTGAATAAATTAAAAAAGAATGGGGTGAACTTTCGCCACGGCTAGGCTAGCGACCTCTTGCCTGTATCAGTCCCCATTCTTAGTTGAGTTGCCAGTAACCAGTTAGAATTTTAGGCTTTAGGCCTGTTAAAGGTTTTAGTTTCCGCAACTCTCATTTGTTAAACTTCAATGTCTAAATTATGAAATTCAAATCAATTATTGGAGTCGATGTAAGTAAATCTACACTTGATGCCTATCTGAAGATCAACCAATGCCACGCAGTCTTTGAAAATAATGAGAAAGGTTACCAGGAGCTGGTGGAATGGGTAATGGAAAACTCTGGGTTAATACTCGCAGAAGAACTGCTTTTCGGATTTGAATCCACTGGGATTTATTCTTCAGAACTTGCTTTGTTTCTTGAAAAGCACTCCCTACCATTTTATATCATCTCAGGACTTGAATTAAAGCGATCCTTGGGAATAAGAAGAGGTAAGTCAGACAAGGCAGACTCTAAAGACATAGCTGAATATCTTTATGAAAAGCAGGAGAAGATTATCCCCACTGTTCTTCCCAAAAAGGTCATCCAGGATCTCAAAAAGCTGTTTAATTACAGAGAGCGACTTGTAAAAGACAGAGCAGCTTACATCACCCGTATCAAAGAATATGAAGCTGTAGTTTCAGAAATCAAATTAAAAGTCTATCAAAAATCCAATACCGAAGTGATCGCTTGTTTGGATAAGCAGATCCAAACCGTGGAGAAAGAAATAGACAAACTTTTACGCAAAGATGAACTGTTAATGAACCAATATAAGCTGATTAACTCTATCAAGGGCATAGGCCCACAGACAGCTGTTGCACTTATCGTCTTAACAGAAGGGTTTACCCTATTCGATAGCTGGAGAAAGTTTGCCAGTTATGCAGGAACAGCACCGTTTCCCAACCAGTCAGGTACATCCTATCGAGGGAGAACCAAAACCAGTCCGCTGGCGAATAAGAGAATTAAAACACTGCTGACATTATGTGCAGGCACAGCCATCCAATACAGCACTGAGATGAAGACCTATTACAAGAGAAGAACCGGTGAAGGGAAAAGCAAAATGAGCACACTTAATATTATCAGAAACAAACTTATTGCAAGGGCTTTTGCTGTTGTCAACCGAAATTCCAGCTATGTAGACATACTAAAATATGCCGCATGAAAAAAAACTGAAAATCTTCTTGTTTAAACCTTAGAATACAGGCAGGCGGGCGGTTCCGAGTAAATTGAAAGTTTAGTATCTTTAAAAAGTTAGGAGTAGGTTGGAAGAGGAAGGCTCCAAAAGCCTGCCTGGCGTCAGACAGGCCCGCCGTCTCCAAGCTGAATCCCGTTACAGTCAACAAATTAATCCGAACCTAACATGAAAAATAATATTGTACTTTTTGCCTTAATCGGATTAATAAATACTTCCATATGCTTTGCCCAAGATGTTCATATCAAAATCGGAGTGAAGGACAGTATTTATTCTGAAATTTTAAATGAAAATAGAAATCTAATTGTATCGCTTCCTGAAGATTATCAATCCTCAAACAAATTATATCCAACTCTTTTTCTTCTTGATGGGAACGAAACCTCACTTTTGAATACCATTGTGATAACCCGTTATCTCCGAGCAGAAATAATAATCGTGGCAATTCTCAATACAGACCGAGATAGAGACATGATGCCATTGAGCACGCCAACCTACAAAGTGGATAATCCCGGAGCAGCCCATTTTCTTTCCTTTTTAGAAAAAGAACTTATACCGCACATCGATAAAGAATATCGCTCAAATAGACAAAGAACAATCCGAGGCACATCTCTCAGTTGGTTATTTGTCATGTATGCATTTTTAGAAAGGCCAGAATTATTTCAAAACTATATTGGAAATAGCGCCGGCTGGTATGCAGATATGGATCCTTTTTTCAGTGATCTAGCCGATAATGCGTTCAAAAACAAAGAACGTTTTCTTGGTAAGAAATTATTTGTGGCAAACTCATTGGTTGATTCCTTTGATCCTAACAAAGAAGTTCACTTGGCCATGCTTGAATTTGCTGAAAAAGTTGAATTGGAATTAGGTGCTAACTTTTCATTCAAGTACGTTACTTATGATAATTATGGTCACGTACCCTATCCAAGTTTTTATGATGGGCTGAAATACATCTTAGGAGATAATTATGAAAAACTGCTCCTTACGATATATAACTGCAATTAGTGCCAATTCTCCTTGGCCATATTTCATTCTGAATTAATATTTTTTGTGCTAAACAAAAATTGCCCAAATACTGCCGGCTATTGGAAATTGACGTGGATTTAGAATAAAAGAAATTCCTTATCTTGAGGGAGTTAGGAGCAGGAAAAAAAGGAAAAGACTTTGAATATGATATTTTCCTAAGACTGTCTAGATGCCTAATCCTTTCAAAACACTCTCAGACCAATTTTAAACCTAAACAAATTAATATTCTCCTCTATGTCAACTATAGAAAAGAAAATTATCCAGCGATCAATCCTACTTGTTTGCTTACTTTTCACCACCACACTTGCATTTGGACAAGATCAAATAAAAGCTGAAACTGCTCTGAAAAGTGGCAGTCCCGCAGATGATTTGCCTCCATATATCAAACTTGTAAGCGGTTTTGGTGAGCGCCCGGATTGGTCTCATGACGGCCGATTTATTCTTTTCTTAGACAAACCCATGGGGGAAGTATATGAAATGGAGCTGGCAACCGGAGTAGTACGCCCAAAAACCAGACATTTCAACCATTATGGTTTTACCAGGGCCATGTATTTATCCAATGGAGATATTCTCCTCGCAGGTCCTAAGGAGCTTTTTGATCCAACTATCGCAGAGGAAAGAGATATTGCGCGTGACATGACATGGTTGTATGTGCTGGATAAAAGTGGTCAGAAGCCCCCAGTTCCTTTGAATACTCTCTGTGCTGAAGGTCCTGCTGTTTCCAGAAATAGGTTGAGAATTGCTTGGACACATCGAGATCGCCAGTTGCCTGAACTCGGAAAAAACCGGGCTAAGCTATTGATGGCCGAAATAGTTTATGAAGATGGAATTCCCAAATTATCCAGCGAACGAGTGATTTTTGATTCAAAGCAGTTGCCATTTTCTTTAGGCCATGCAAGCCTTGAAACTCAAAGTCTTGTTCCTCCACACGACACCCAAGTAACCTTTTCAGTCTATACCATCAATAATGGAAATAATACGGACGTCTATATGGTAGATAGCGAAACCGGAAATTATAGAACCATCACTAATTCTCCCTGCTGCTATGATGAGCCGGAAGGAATATTCCCTGATGGTTTGCACACATTGGTTGAGCATGGTAACTCTGAAAAAAATGCTTGGCCTTTACTGGATCTGTATAAATTGAAATTAGATGGGTCAGGAGAAATGCAAAGATTAACCCATTTCACCAACTATAAGGGCTACAAGGCCAATCAAGGAGTAATATCCGATGACGGAAAGTATATGTGTTTTCAGATCGGAAAAGACAATACCGAGCCGGGTGTGGGTTTTGGATTTTTGATTATGGATTTGGAAGAAGCCGCAAAACACTTGGAGGGTTTCAAGACCTATGATCAATAATGATGGTAATGTGAGGTAGAAAACTGAATGGTCTGATCCATAATTATTTTGAAAAAAATAAATCAAATGAATGCTGAATCTGATTAGCCGGAAGTTTACTATCGCATAGAACTTCAACCCATCCTCCATTTACATAGACTTTCATTCATGAACGGCTTAAGGATCGAAGAAATAGCTGAAAGTGACATCCCCAAAGTCACTGAATTGATGATTAGACTCTGGCCTGAATGTAGCTATGAAGAGGAGTCCTTGAACTGTCAAAAAATTATCGATTCACATAATCAAACAATTTTTTCAGCTAAGCAGGGCTATAATCTTTTCGCATTTGTCCACCTTTCCCTGAGAACTGACCATGTAGAAGGATGCAGTAACTCTCCCGTAGTTTATGTAGAAGGACTTTTTGTAGAGCCACCATTCAGAAAACAGGGAGTAGCCAAAGCTTTACTCAAAAAAGCGGAAGAATGGGGCAAGGATAACAATTGCAGCGAAATTGCCTCAGACGCGGAGATACAGAATAATGAAAGCCTAGCTTTCCACAAATTAATTGGTTTTAAAGAAATCAATAGAATCGTCTGTTTTTCAAAAAAAATTTCTTAACATACGAAAGAGAAAGACTAATTTTATTCAACTGAAAGCCCTATTCTGATTAGTTAGCTTGAGTATATTTTTTTCAACATATTCAATTTCATTAGAGAGTCCAGCCTCTCTTTTTAGAAAATTTTTGAGCTAAATTGGAAAGTCTTCGTCATTGAATTTTCTTTTTTTTGGGCATGATACAGGATTATGATGTGATAAGCTGCAAAGGACTTCCTCTCTTTGAAAAAGCGCGGATCAAGGCTCCTTTCAGCTACAGTACTCAACTGGAAGAGCGCGCTTGTTTCTTCTATGTACTCGACGGAAGTTATGAAACCATTGATCCCTTTGGGACAGTCGTCTTGGACTCCAAAGAGGCTTTGATTAAGAGATGTGGGCAACATATTTCAAAGTATATCAAGACACCCGAGAAAAGCCAATGTGAAGCGGTTGTCATTTACTTTTATCCTGAAATCATAAAAGAGGCCTACAAAAATGAAATCCCCGATTTCCTTACCGATTCAAAAAAAGCACTTCCTCCAATTCGATTCTCCTCCTCAGATTTGATCGATAGCTTTATCAGTAATCTTATGATCTATTTTGAAGAAAAAAATCTGATGGACGATGAGCTGGCAATAATAAAGCTAAAGGAAATAATTCTGCTTCTTTTAAAGACCGAGCAACAACCATCCGTGTTAAGATTCTTTTCGGATATTTTCTTCCCCAGTAAATTAAAATTCACCTCGATTATCGAAAACAATCTTTACTCAAGGGTAACCATAGATCAGCTGGCTTTCTTATGCGGTATGAGTGTTTCCAGTTTCAAGCGGGAGTTTAACAAACAATACCAAGAAAGTCCAGCCAAGTATTTGAAAAGGCGAAAACTTGCCCATGCTGCCAAACTTCTGACTACTTCATCCGATAGAATCAGTGACATAGCTTACGATTGTGGATTTGAAGATGTCACTACTTTTTCCAATGTTTTCCGACTGGAATTCAATATTTCACCTTCTGATTATCGAAAGAGCCAAAACACAAATTCTTTGAACCAAAGCGGAAAATGATCCCCGGCCAGACCCTAGATATTTGTACTGTTCATTAAACATAAAAACACAGTACAATGGAAAAAACAATCGTAACAGTCACACTTCCAATACCTATGGATAAGGCATGGGAAGTAATCGGTGCAGTAGGAGGCGTGGATACTTGGTCTCCCATCATCAAAAGTTGTAGAATAGAGTCCACCCGTGAGGGAGGATTAAAACGCTACTGCAGTGCAGAACAAGGAGAGTTGATCGAAAAGATCTTGCTTTTGGATCATCAAAATCATGTGCTCAGCTACGCCATCACGGAGCAGCCTATCCTCCCAGTCAGTTCTTTAGTCAGTACCATAGAAGTTTCCGGAGATGACTTTCAGGCGGTGATTAAAACCACCTCCACATTTGAAGTCAATGATGGCGCTAATCCTGTAGAAATTAAATCAATGATCGAACAGATCTATACGGGAAGCTATGCAGGCATCGCTGCTTTGGTTACTCAGGCAGCTTAACATCAAATTTCATCCCTAACGACTCATTCTTCAAAAAGTCCCTTTCTAATGACTTAAGTCCTGCTTTTGGGTTTAATGCATAGAAGGGAAAACAGTAGATACGTCAATAACTCACAAATCAAATTTTAAAAAACATGAAAATTCTAAGCATATTATCCACCTTATTTATTCTTTCCCTATCCTATATATTCGGGGCTACCGAAGAAAAAACCGGAGAGATCACCTTCAAAAAAGGAACACTTGTAGAAGTAGCACTTTTGACCATTCAACCTGGAAAAGAAAGTCAGTTTTACGAAGAGTATTTCTCACAGGCCTTACCACTTGCTCCAAAATATGGCGCAAGGCCCATTGGCTCATTCATGGTAGAAAAAAGAGATCAAGGGAATAGTCCAGCACAAATGGTTATCTTCTTCGAATGGGAGAGTCTAGAAAAAAAGCGGGCTTTCGAGAAGGATTTTGATTTTCTCAAGATCGTTAATATCCGGAATGACGCATTGAGCTTCTTGAATACCGGGTACTTCCAGGTGGACAAAGACATTACTTATTCATTGAAAGAAAGCGGCACTTATGAGTTTGCAGCCTTGTGGTTGGATCCTAATAATGCCCCAAAACTGGAGCAGTATTTTCAGGCGGTTTTGCCCTTGGCATCTGATCCAAAAATTCAGTTTGAATTGATCGCTCAGTTATCTAGTCTAGGCGTTGAGGACAAGAACTATCATCCAAACATCATTTTCTTTTCGGAGTGGAAAAAGGGAATGGAAGGCAGAAATGAGTTGGCTACAAGAAAGGAATTCAAAGACAATTTGCATCTTCGGGAAACTGCCAGCCCTTATAAAGATTTATTATTGATCAAGCCAATCCTGAATTAAATAGAAGCCCTTAGTAACTACTAGGCAAATCAAAAAAGAAAGCAAGGGATATCTTGCTTTCTTTTTCTTTTTATAGCCATTTCCAAATTGAGATTGATTAAATCACCAACTAATTATAAAAGAGAGGACCGATTTTCAAGTTGGAAATACGGAAAGGACCAATGCTGTCTTATGATTGCTAATTTGTGAAAAAAATGGATTTTATGATTAAAAGTGACTGAAGCTTTAAAGAATTCAATCAAAATTGAACTTTGAAAAGTGCCGTTTTTGGGTAAGTTCGGCCATGGAATTCAAAGAATTTCCAGCGATATTTAAGTGATATGAAACAGGAAACATGACTGAATCACAATTAAACTAGCTTTAGACTATAAGATCCCATGGAAAAAGAAGACCTCTTCAAGCTGACAGATGAAGAACTATTGATCGAAAAAAAGAAGTATCGAAAAGGGCAACTATTCAATGCAGTGGCCATTGGTTTTTTGGCTGGAATCCTGATTTTTGGTTTCGGGGCTTGGGCTCTTTCTTCTGATAAAAAGCCGGGGTTTTTGATACCCATGATTTTCCCGATAATCTTTATTTACCGATTGGTAAAAACCCCAAATAAAAATACAGCCTTGCAGGAGGTTTTGCGTGAGAGAAATCTCATTTAAGTAACTTCTATTTCTCCTTTGATAGGAATTGAAATTACAAAAAAGTTTAGGATAGAAACCTTACGTAATAATGCAACAGATTCATTTAAAAAAAGTCCTCCAATTACTTTTTTACAGCTTTCTTTTCATCATTCTGATTGGGAAAATCTCAGGCTGGATTTGGGGTTTTGATAATGAATACGATGGTATGATTAATTTAGGGACGTTTGTATTAATTGGAGCAGCTTATATTTCAGCTGCTATTGCTTGGAATTCTAATCTCTATAGATGGATATTCCTGATATGCGGAATCTATCTAATTGTGATGAATTTCTTGGATTTTGAGCTAAAATCAATTCTTGGGATTGCATGCATTTTAACTCCTTTGCTTTTGTCAAGAATTTCTTCAGAAAAGCCGAATCAATTCATTGAAAAATAAAAATCCACAGCCCTCCCATTATAATAGTGGAAGGATTCGAAAAACAAATGATAGATAACCTGCCTATTTGGATTGAACTTCTGTTTTTAGCCAGCTTTGGGCTAACGATCGCATTTTTTTACTTTTCAAATGGCAAGCCCTTAAAATTGACTGCTTTCATCCTTGTTTGGTCTCTGGCTCAATCGATTTTAGCATATCTGGGTTTTTATCAAGAAACTCAAGCCTTCCCTCCCCGATTTGGATTGGTAATTCTTCCATCGATAGTTTTTGTTGTCTATGGCTTACTTCCCAAGCAGCAAAAATGGATTGCTGAAAAAAGAGATAGCCTTATCAGCACCCTTTTACATTCCATTCGTATTCCGGTTGAGATAGTGCTTTTTGGGCTTTTTAACCATCAAATGGTACCAAAGTTGATGACTTTTGAAGGCCGGAATTTTGATATTTTAATAGGAATTTCTGCCCCTATCATGGGGTGGTTATTTTTTAAAAAGAAGGTGAATAAAAGTATGATGCTTGCCTGGAATATTATAGGCCTTTGTTTCGTCCTTTTTATCCTGGTCAATGGAATTCTCTCAGCGGAGCTCCCATTCCAACAATTTGGCTTTGAGCAACCCAATCGTGCTGTCAATTATTTTCCTTTTGTTCTTTTACCAGCCACAATTGTTCCTATAGTAATCTGGACTCACCTTTCAGACATCTTTCAACTTGGGAGGAAATTTTAACTCCTGAAGGATTGATACCATAAAATACAAGTTTTTCTCAAGGGTTGTTATCAAAAAAAAGGCAGGTAAAACCCGCCTCTTTCATTTAACCAAACAATCAACCAAATTAACCCTTACGAGTTTTTCTTTAGGTCTTAAATGATAGGTGTCAATTCGCTATCAGACCTGTTAATTTCATCCTCAGAGATTTGGATCATCTCTGAACCTTTCGCTTCACCGATTGAAGTAGAAGTTGGTTTAGTATATTCAAATCGGGCAGTTTGCTGTGCAAGACTGGTTTCAGTTTTCGCTTTCCATACGATTGTCAGTGCCATTAGTAAACCCAGTGCCGCACAGACATTTTTTTGGGTAAATAGTATTGCTTTCATGGCAGTAAATAGTTGGTTTGTTTTCGTATGGTACCTATATGCCAAAAACTGACCCAAACTTAAAAAAGGCCCTAATTCGCTTAATTTTAGGGTTTTACTTCCTGAGTCTGTACGGTTTCGTACAGCAATTCCCCAAGTGCGGACAAAATCCCGAACAAAATTTGGTTGCACCAACAAAACCCTTTTTTAGAATCTTTTAGAAAAATTATGGAGACCTAACCCTTCCAAGAACAATGCTCCTCGGAATTTGCAATTCTGAGGCCCTATCGTAGGATTTGCAATCCGAATAAAATCACCTCTTCAAAATGCAATCACAAGTCCTTCTTCCTTCTGAACTTTGAACCCTGAACTTTCTCTTCCATACCTACGGCATGGAGAAGTCTCATCTACCTCTTTCTACCTAGCTCTAATCCCTACGGGATTAAAACTAGCCCAAGCCGTATTTCCAAAATATCTTGACGAAGGAATACCTTTTTCAATGCTCCTTGGACCCACGATTTTATCGGGAGCAACTTCGTGGCTCTAGCCTAGGATTTGCAATCCGTATTTATGACCATTCTAAAAATGATTTGATCATTACCCTTACCACGAATCACATGAACATTGAACCCTGAACCTTGCATATCTATTAAACAAAGAAGGCTTAAACCCTCAAATCAATTTAAGGTCACATTACGTATATTTAACCCTAGTCACACAATTAGGCTCTTTTACTGTTAGACAAGTAAGACTTACATCCTTGATGGGAAAACAAGCCTTCATTTTCCATTAAAAAGATTTTGAAATTTGAAGCCTATACCGAGCTAATACTTCATGAGAAAACCATTAAAAATATTTCTTCTAATTTTTACCCCTTTACTCATCGTCTCCATTTTTTTGTTGGGAATTTTATTCAGCCACCAAGACCGATTAGTACAGAATGCAATCCAAAGAATCAATGAACAATACGATGGATTCTTAGAACTCGAGGATTCTCATATCGCGCCTTTCGCAAATTTCCCTTATATCTCCATTGATCTAGAGAATGTCAGTTTTTATGAGTCAAAAACTAAGGACAAACCACCTTTGTACCAGGCCTCAGATATTTATTTGGGATTCAACTTGTTGGATCTGCTTAGAGGATATTACCACGTAGAAAAAATTCGAATTCAAAACGGGCATTTGGATGTAATCCAATATCCAAATGGAGATATCAATATCCTACTCGCAAAAGGAATAGATCAGACTTCCTCAAATTCTTTAGAGAGTGAGTTTAATGTGGACGTAAAAGAACTGCTCATTGAAAATTTTACGCTGCTTTATGAAGACCAAAATACCGGTCAGGACATAGTAAGTAAAATAAATTCCCTTACTTCCCAAATTCAGGTTTCAGAAGAGCATTTCTATATTGATTTGTTGGGGGACTTAATCTTGGATGTGGATCAGAATAAGCAGCATACTTTCTTTTCTGACAAAGCAATCAGCCTTAATCTGGAAATAGACTTCAATCAAGCCACCCAAATCATAGAAATTACTCCCAGCTATATTGAATTGGAAGGCTCTAGATTAGGAGTTGCAGGCACACTTGATTTGGACGATGATCTGAATACCAATTTGAAGCTAGAAGGACAAAAACCGAATTTTGACCTCTTTGCAGCCTTTGCTCCAAAAGAAGTAGGTGATGCTTTGAAAGCCTATCAAAATGAAGGGGACATCTATTTTATAGGAACAGTCATCGGGAAAGCAGCAAATGGAAATATGCCTGCCATCAATGTGGAATTCGGTTGCGAAAATGCCTGGTTTCTCAACCCCGGGGTAAATAAGCGAGTAGATGATATGCGATTCTCTGGTTATTTCACCAATGGAGAAGAGAGAAGCTTGGAGTCTTCAGAAATTCAGCTAAAAAACTTTTATGTAAGGCCTGAAAAAGGATCCTTTCAGGGAACATTTTTTATCAAAAATTTCAAGGACCCCTTTATCAATGTGGATCTACATGCAGATCTGGATTTGGAGTTTCTTAGTGAATTTTTCAATGTGGAAATTTTGGACGAGTTACGAGGAGAAGTGACTGTAGATATGCATTTCAAGGAGATTTCTGATTTGGCTTTTGCCTTCGATGAGTCAGCACCCTTGAAAAATGGAATTGACAGTGAAATAACTGTCCGCAATTTGAGCTTCAAATTACCCCATCACCCCATCCCTATCAGCAATGCCAATATGCGAAGTGTCATGCGTTCGGGAGCAGTAGTTTTAGACACTTTATCATTCAATTTGGGTGAAAATGACTTCAATTTCAAAGGAACTTTAAGTGATTTCCCAGCAGTATTTCACGGATACAAAACCCCTGTCAAAGCATCTTTTTTGGCCTCGAGCAAAAAAATAAAATTCAAGGAAGTGTTGGCATTTGATCCTGCTTTGGCAGATTCTACAACAGAAGAGATTTCCGATTTCTCCATCAAATTAGCATTCGAGACGACTGGCGACCAACTTTCTAATTTTGAGTATTTACCAAAAGGAGAGTTTTACATCGAAGATTTCTACGGGAAACTCGCACATTATCCACACACCTTTCATGACTTTCATGCAGATGTAATTATAGATGAAGAAAATCTTGTCTTGAAGGATTTTTCAGGAGAAATCGATCAAACCGATTTTCATTTTACTGGGCTTATTGAAAATTACCCCAAATGGTTTCAACCTATAACCAAAGGAGAAAGCAGCTTTGAATTTGACCTGACCAGCAATTTCCTTCATCCAAGTGACTTGCTGACCTATCAAGGCACAAATTATCTGCCTGAGGAGTATAGAAATGAAGAGTTTGTCGACTTAAAACTTCATGGGAAACTTGACCTGCATTATGATAGCCTGTTTCAGTCAGCAGACTTCTATTTAACTGAGTTAAGCACTAAAATGAAGCTGCATCCCCTCAAGCTAGAGAAATTTAACGGCAGGGTACATTTTGAAGATGAGCACCTGCTTGTTGAAAACTTCTCAGGTAAAATGGGTAAAAGTGATTTTCTGCTTAACCTCACCTGGTATACTGGTCAAGACCCAGTATTACAAAAGCGAGACAATGTCTTTAAACTGACCTCCTCCAAGCTAGACTTGGATGCTTTGATGAATTACAATGCTTCTGCAAATACCAAAACACAGCATGATTCGGCGTTTAATATTTTTGAAGTGCCATTCTCGGATTTTAAGTTTTCAGTCTCAGTTCAGGAATTGAATTATCATACTTTTTGGTTGGAGGACTTTTCATTTTCTGGAAGAATGACGCCCGATCATTTTATCTATTTAGATAATATGGAGGTGCATACGGCTGATGGAAAATTGAATGTGAAGGGCTATTTCAACGGTTCAAATCCAAAGGAAATCTATTTTTCGAGCAAGATGAACGCAGAGAAATTGGACTTGGATAAGTTGATGGTGAAGTTTGAAAACTTTGGACAGGATTACTTAATCAATCAAAATCTTCATGGAAAAATCAGTGGTACGATTGAGAGCAAGTTTTTGGTTTACCCTGATTTGACCCCTATCATTGAAAAGAGCTCTGCAAAAATGGATTTGACTGTTCACAATGGAAGTTTGGTGAATTTTACTCCTCTTCAAGCCATGTCTAGCTATTTTAAAGATAAAAACCTCAACCTAGTCCGATTTGATACACTTCAAAACACCTTCAATCTTCAGAATGGAGTCTTGGAGATTCCACGTATGACAATTAACTCCAGTTTGGGCTTTATGGAAATTTCGGGGAAACAAGGTTTGGACTTGACCATGGATTACTATCTAAGAATTCCGCTAGGTCTTGTCACTAAGGCAGGTTTCCAGTCTTTATTTGGTAAAAAACAGGAAGAGATCGATCCAGAGAGGGAAGATGCCATTGTCTATAAAGATCAGGATAAGCGCATCAGATTTGTAAATCTTAATTTGACAGGAACTCCGGAGGATTATAAAATCGCTCTTCGAAAAGAAAAAAATTAAAGGGTCGCAATCATAGGCACTGATCCTAAGGTTCGGCGATAGTCTTAAAAATCCAAGATCTTCTATCAGGGTTTCATTAAACTAAGTCGCATAGCGACGAAAGATCATCTAGCCAGAGATTTTAATCTCTGGAAATAATTGGCTAAATGTCCGCCCAAGTCCCAATGGAAACTTTGAACTCTGAACCCTAAACCTTCTCTTCCATACCTACGGCATGGAAAAGCCCCATGTATCTTTTTCTACCTATCTGTAATCCCTACGGGATTAAGATTAACCCAAGCCGTATTTCCGAAATATCTTACCGAAGGCATACCTTCTTCAATACTTCTCGGATCCACGATATTATCGGGAGCAATTCCGAGGCCTTATCGTAGGATTTGCAATCCGAATGAAATCATCAGTGCGCCATTTAACCATCCAGCTCTAAACACTTCCCTAAGGCTATGGAAACTTTGAACTCTGAACCCTGAACTTTTCCTTCCATACCTACGGCATGGAAAAGCGCTACATATCTTTCATGGCTCTACCAAGCTATAATCCCTACGGGATTAAGATTAACCCAAGCCGTATTTCCGAAATATCTTACCGAAGGCATACCTTCTTCAATACTTCTCGGATCCACGATATTATCGGGAGCAATTCCGAGGCTCTTTAGTAGGATTTGAAATCTGAATAAAATCATCAGTGCACTATTTAACCATCCAGCTCTAAACACTTCCCTAAGGCTATGGAAACTTTGAACTCTGAACCCTGAACTTTCTCTTCCATACCTACGGCATGGAAAAGTCTCATCTATTTCTTTCTACCTAGCTCTAATCCCTACGGGATTAAAATTAGCCTCTATACCATTCCATTAACATCATCTCTTAAGCATCTCTTGCTGGCAATTTGATTTCTTCCCAAACCATGATTCAAGATCTGCACTAGGTTCCTCCCTTCCTTAAGTCTAATATCTAAGGCTCCTAAGAAGCTCTTATCAACTCACTACGTGTAAAACATGCGGAACCCATATCGAATTCTGTCGATCAGCAATATTCGTGAAGGAGCGGGGGGTCGTCGTGGCCGCGGGGTGTGGGCTGGTTTGTGGGGGGAAGCTTAGCCACGACAAGGCTTTTGGTTACTTTTTGCCTAAAAAGTAACGAGAGAAAAGATTCTACATAGCTCAATTCCCTACGGGATTTAAATTAGCCCAAGCCGTATTTACAGAATATCTTATCGAAGGCTATGGAAACTTTGAACTCTGAACCCTGAACTTTTCCTTCCATACCTACGGAATGGAAAAGCTCCATATATCTTTTTCTACCTAACTCAAATCCCTACGGGATTAAAATTAACCCAAGCCGTATTTCCAAAATATCTAGCCGAAGGCATATCTTCTTTATCTTAAAAAATATCTTTTCAAATTTTTCGCCAGACAATAATTGAGTTTCTAAAAACCTTCAAAATCCACTTTCTCTCCCAAAACAGCTAAAAACAAAATGCCCCGCAAATCTTTGACTTACAGGGCTGTATCACTAATAATCTATTCTATAACAACTCATTCGCCAAGTTGGCCAATTCAGACCGCTCTCCTTTCTCCAGCTTGATGTGTGCATATAGCGGATGATCTTTGACTCGATCTATCAAATAAGACAAGCCATTGGACTGAGAATCCAAATATGGAGTGTCAATCTGGTGGACATCCCCTGTAAATACAATCTTGGTGTTCTCTCCTGCTCTGGAGATAATAGTCTTAATCTCATGAGGAGTCAAATTCTGAGCTTCATCCACAATGAAGAAGATATTGGACAAGGATCTACCACGTATATATGCCAATGGCTGAATAACCAACTTTTCCTGATTAACCAATTCAGTAATTTTCTGGAATTCCTTATCTGTTTCCTTATACTGATTTTGGATAAACTTCAGATTGTCCCAAAGTGGCTCCATATAGGGGTTCAACTTGGACTTAATATCTCCCGGCAAATACCCGATATCCTTATTCGATAGGGGTACAATAGGTCTGGCCAAGAATATTTGTTTATAATCTCTCCTCTGCTCCAAAGCACCTGCCAAAGCCAGCAAAGTTTTACCCGTTCCTGCTACCCCCTGAATCGAAACCAACCTGATATTCGGATTAGTAATCGCATCCAAAGCAAAAGTCTGTTCGGCATTTTTCGGTTTGATATTATAAGCCAGTTTTTTATCCACTCGCTCCAGGATATTCTCTTCCGGATTGTAATAGGCCAAAACCGAATTTTTATCACTTCTTAGGATATAATAAGCATTGGCTTTTCGCTTACGCGTGCCCAGGACTGTTTTAGCATCAATATATCCTGATTCATAAAGCTTGTTGATAGCCGCCGGATCCACATCATCCAACATATACTTCCCAGTATTTTCGAGCTCATTGATGTTCTTGATCTTACCGGTTTCATAGTCTTCTGCATGGATCTCCAAGGATTTCGCCTTCAACCGCAGGTTGATATCTTTGGAAACCAAAATAACCTTTCGGTTTTTCTCATGCTCTTTCAAATAAAGGGCTGCATTAAGAATCTTATGGTCATTTTTCTCCTCTCCAAAAATCACGTTGGCATTGAGTTTATTCTCCGGATTCATCAATACCCGGAAATTTCCCTTCGTCTTTCCATTCAATGGAGTCCACTCGTGAATCATATGGTCTTGGGAAAGCTTATCCAACAAGCGTATAAACTCCCGAGCCTCGAAATTCTTGGTGTCATTGCCCTTTTTGAACTGATCCAGCTCTTCCAACACAGTAATCGGAATCACCACATCATGTTCGGCAAAATTCATAATGGAATTATGTGCGTACAGGATCACGGATGTGTCCAGCACAAAGATTTTCCGCTCTTTTTCAGCTTTGGCTCTAGGCATGTGCAGGATGTTATTAGTGGTAATAGGTATGATATAAGTTAGAAAAATATCGTTTCCATTCCCTACCTTTTAACAATAATTTATTTACCTGTCGAGCACCTACCTTGCTATTTAATTGACAATCAATCAAATAAAAAAAGGCAGAAAATTGAATTTCTGCCTTTCTCAATTTAATACCAAGACTCTTAATCCAACAAGGCTGCAATATCTTCCTGATCCAGACTTTTCATAAAGCTTTCTTCCGTTGATATCAACTCTCCGGCCAATGCCAGCTTGCGATTTTGAAGAGCCATTATCTTTTCTTCTACTGAGCCTCTACTGATAAATTTGTAGATGATGACTTTATTTTCCTGTCCAATTCTATGCGCTCTGTCTATTGCCTGAGCCTCCACAGCTGGATTCCACCATGGATCCAATAAGAATACATACTCCGCTTTGGTCAGGTTTAAGCCAACTCCACCGGCTTTCAGTGAAATTAAAAAAACCTTCACATCCTCCTGCTCCTGAAATTTTTCTACCTGAGCTTGTCTATCCTTTGTGGAACCATCCAGATAGGAATAGGTGATTCCCTGCTCTTCCAAATATTCTCTGACAATGGAAAGATGTCTCACAAATTGGCTAAATACCAAAACTTTGTGCCCCTCCGAAATAGTGGACTGCAACATGTAGGTAATATCCTCCAATTTTCCGGATTCTCCTTTGTAATCCTCTCGTACCAGTTTCGGGTGATTGGCAATCTGCCTCAATTGAGTCAAGCCTCTCAACAAGGTAAATTGCTGTGCTCCTCTTCCAACTAGAGAACTCTCCCCAATGATCTTCTCCCGATAGTAAGACTTTACTTCTTCGTAAACTTTCTCCTGCTCCTCTGTCATGGCAGAGTACTTCACATTGGTAATCTTCTCAGGAAGATCAGTAGCTACCTGAGATTTAAGTCTCCTCAAGATGAAAGGCTTGATCATGGAATGGAGCTTGATGGCTTTATCCTTATCATTCTGCTTTTCTATTGGTTGAAGAAACTGCTTTTTGAAAGAATTCTGATTCCCTAATAAGCCCGGATTCACAAAATTCATTTGAGACCAAAGATCCATCGTGCCATTTTCAACAGGAGTACCTGTCAGAATCAGCTTCTGCTTGGACTTCAATTTATTGACTGCATTCGCAATATTGGAACCGGGATTTTTGATGGCTTGGGACTCATCCAATATGATGTAGTTGAAGTAAAAATCCTTCAAAATATTGACATCCAAACGGGTAATGCCATAGGAGGTCAGCACCAAGTCGTAATCCCTGAATTTCCAGGGATCTTTGATCCTCTGTGTTCCGGTATAAACCAATATTTTCAGTTCGGGGGTAAACTTTCGAGCTTCCAATTCCCAGTTGTAAATCAAGGAAGTAGGCATGACTAACAAAGAACAAAAACCGGGATTCTCCTGCTTTTCATGGGCAAGCAAGGCCAAAGTTTGAACCGTCTTACCCAAACCCATATCATCCGCCAAACAGCCTCCGAAACGGAACTCATTCAAGAATCTTAACCAATTGTAACCCGCCTTCTGATAAGGTCTCAATTCACCTTCGAAGTAATCCGGCAATTCATAATCATCAATAGCCTCAAAATCACGCAACTTTTCGAGCTTTCGAGTAAGCGTCAATTGCACCAGGTTTCCTTCCTCCAACTGCTTGGCCAAAGCCAAATGATGCTTGCGCATAATAATGGAATCCTGGGCAGTCCCTTCCTCCATAAAAGAAAACAACTCTGAATAATTGACAAACCAAGATGCAGGAATTACAGCGATCTCTCCATTGGGCAATTCAAAATCTGTCTTACCCTGCATGATCAGCTTTCGGACTTTGGCAAATGGCACCAGATAGATACCAAACTTAATCTGCGCCTTAACATCAAACCAGTCAATGTTTTCATTAACCTCAATGTCGATATTTGCCCTTCCTAGGTGATATACCTTACCGGAGGCATTTTTACGCTGAATGATTTTAATTTTCTTTTCCTCCAGCGCATCTTCATTTTCCCCGATCCACTCAAAAGCTTTGGATTTGGGTAGAGCTACTTTTCCATCTCGGACTTCCAATCCCAGATCTTTCAGGAATTTGCCAAATGCTTTTTCTTTCTGAAGACTACGTATCGTCTTTTTGAATAGAAATTCCCCGTCTTTTTCAATCAAGGATACTGAATTGCCCACAGAACTGTCGGTGCCTTTTTCCACTGGAAAATCTGTGTCTCCATATTGAAAACGGAGCTCAAATATAATTTTGTCCTCCTCAAGCTGCTCACCCTCCTCGCCAAAAAGATTGTTGCCTTGATTTCCCGGCAAATCCTGTATTTTCAACAGAACCTCGGGAGTACCTCTGTCGATGGTGATTTCAAATCCTCTGGCATCTACATCGTATTGGGTTAGCATTGGAGCCATAAACTTCCTGAAATAGGTAGGCTCCATTTTCTTATCGATGAGGATAAATTTTTTATTCAAAAATGGTTGTAGCTTCTTTCCATCAATATCTTTTTCAAAGTGAAAAAGCTGTGAATTCACAATCAACCAAGCTGGCTCTTTACAGATAAGATAACCTCCTTTATACTGCCACTCCAAGCGCTCCCCCTTAAACTTAATAGTAGGGTAGTAATGGGTATTATCTGGATTTTTATGAAAATGAAAGATGACAGTTGCCCGCTCGGCATTAACCTGAATTTCTTTCCAAGCTGGATTTCCATCACTTCCCATTTCAAAAAGTCTTTTGCCGATAAGTAGCGGCAATATCTTGGACCTCTGAATTTCCAACCTTGCCTCGACCAAGGCTTGAGTATTCTTATCCTCGGTTTTGGAATCAAATATCTTCGTTAAATAGTCCTTAGGACGAATGTTTTTCTTTTTGGGGATAAAGCTCTTGATGACTTCCTCCGGTTGCATCGCATCCATCATCTTGATAAGCTTGTAATCCTTTTCATCTAAGCCAGAGTCAAACTCCTTGGCATTCGCGGAACTGATGTTTTGAAAGGCATAAGAAAGCCTTCCTTTGTCATCCAATTGTACCACAAAGGATTCAAATAATAATCCTAGAAATTCATGATTAAAAATAGAATATACGATCTGAAAGGGCTTGTCAGAATCTACAATCATAAAATTATAAGATCAGGAATTGCCCGCTCAAACAGGGGATTTGAGCAAGACAAATACGGTGAGAGTTGAGTTTTTTTGAAATAATTAGCTTGTAAATTAATAAAAATACGGGCAGAAATGGATTGATATCGGCCTTTTTTAGAAAAATTGACATAAAAAAGCCCGTTTCTTTGAAAAAAACAGGCTTGAATTATACTTATTCTTGAATCTCAACTTTTTCTTCAGGGATTTTTTCTTCCTCTTTTTCTGGAAAAAACCTGCCTTGGAAAATCAATATAATAGCAACTCCTATGAAAATGGATGCATCAGCTATATTGAAAATCGGCCAAAGAGCTGTGTATTGACCACCCCAAAGAGGTAACCACTCCGGCAAATAGCCTTCCCAGATATCAAAATAAAACATATCTACCACCTGCCCATGAAACCAGGGAGTAGGTGCATCATAAGGTGCATTATTTAACCAAACACCATAAAATATAGAATCTACTAAATTACCTATTGCACCTCCTAATATCATAGCAATACATACTATAAATACAGGATGATTTTTCTTTTGAATTATATAATACAGATAATAACCTATTCCAAACATAGCTATCAAGCGGAAGCTGGTCAAAATCATTTTACCATATTCTGTACCCAACTCCATCCCAAAAGCCATTCCGGGATTAGTGGTATAGTGGAGCTTAAACCAGTCTCCAAAAATCTGAATCTGTCCGGGAGTGCCAAAGTCCATTTGGAAATGAACGAGCATCTTCACCACCTGATCCACTACAATCACCAAAAAGGCAATCCCGAAGTATTTTATGTATTTGTTCATCGTTTCCTATTTGCTATTTAGGCTTTTTCCACCAAAACAGCCAATTCAAAATCATCCATATCCAGGACAGTCCCGGTACTTGCTTCTTTGCTGACTTCCAAACTCAAAGCCTGCGTTTCGGACTGAATATAATCTCCAAACCCTCCTACAGATTTATTGACCAATTCGTTGGTGTCCGCTACTTTGATTCGGATTTTATCCTGCACTTCCAGCCCCATGTCTTTTCTGAGATTCTGTATTCGGTTGACCAAATCTCTGGCTACTCCCTCTTGCTTCAATGCATCAGTCAAGGTCACGTCCAAGGCCACAGTCACTCCGGCATCAGAAGCTACGGACCAGCCCGGAATATCTTGAGAAGAAATCAAAACTTCCTCCAAAAGCAACTCAATGGTCTCTCCTTCTACTTCTATCGGGTATTTTCCATCTCGCTCAATTTGGGCAATTTCTTCCTGCCCCCAAGATTTGATTGCGGCAACGACGAATCTCATCTTTGGTCCCAGTTTTTTACCCAAAACAGGGAGATTAGGTTTTACATCTTTCACCAAAACTCCGGAAGCATCGTCGATAAACTCAATCTCTTTGATGTTTACCTCAGACTTGATGAGTTCAGCTACGTGCTCGATTTGAGCCTGAACTTTCTTATTCAATACAGGAATCAAAATTCTCTGTAGCGGCTGACGGACTTTCAGCTTTTCCTTCTTTCTCAAGGAGTGAACCAAGGAAGAAATCGTCTGAGCCAAATCCATGCTCTCCTCTAGATCTTTATTGATCAGAGATTGGTCTGCGGATACCCAATCAGTCAAGTGAACGGATTCTTTTCCGGCTTCACCTGCTTCATTCAGATTTTTGTACAACCAGTCAGAATAGAAAGGAGCAAAAGAGGACATCAGCTGCGTCAAGCTTAACAGACACTCATACAAAGTTTCATAAGCCGCTTGCTTGTCCTGGTTCATATCGCCTCTCCAGAATCGTTTTCTGGCTAGTCTTACATACCAGTTGGATAGCTGATCCACAGTAAAGTTCATGATGGCACGGGTTGCCCTAGTGGCATCGTAATTATCCATCGCTTCCTCCACTTCTGTGATCAAAGACTGAAGTTTGGAGATAATCCATTGATCCAACTCTGCTCTTTGTGCCACAGGTACCGCTTTAGTTTTATCATAAACAAAAGCATCCAAATTGGCATAAAGTGCGAAGAAGTTATACGTATTCTGAAGCGTTCCAAAGAAGCGTCTTTGCACTTCGGTCACTCCGTCTAAATTAAATTTGAGATTGTCCCATGGGTTGGCATTGCTGAGCATATACCATCTCAAGGCGTCCGGTCCATATTCTTTCAAGGTCTTGAATGGATCCACAGCATTACCCAATCGCTTGGACATCTTATTGCCGTTTTTATCCAAAACAAGCCCGTTGGCAATTACATTTTTGAATGCCACAGAGTCGAAAAGCATGACAGCGATAGCATGCAAGGTAAAGAACCAACCTCTCGTCTGATCCACCCCCTCTGCTATGTAATCGGCCGGATAATTTGCTTTGAAAATATCCTCATTTTCGAATGGATAATGCCACTGCGCGTATGGCATGGCTCCTGAATCAAACCAAACATCAATCAAGTCCGGTTCGCGAAGCATTTTCTCTCCTTTTTCAGAAACCAAAATCACATCATCCACATAGGGACGGTGAAGATCCAGTTCTTTCCCTTCATAAGGAGACTTCTTCATAAATCCAGCTGCGATGGATTTTTCTATTTCTGCTTCCAATTCGGCGATAGAACCTATGCACTTTTCTTCACTTCCATCGGAAGTTCTCCAGATTGGAAGAGGTGTACCCCAGAATCGTGAACGGCTTAAATTCCAGTCTACCAGATTCTCCAGCCAGTTCCCAAAACGGCCTGTTCCGGTAGCTTCAGGCTTCCAGTTGATGGTCTTATTGAGCTCCACCATTTTGTCTTTGAAGGCCGTAGTTTTGATAAACCAGGATTCCAAAGGATAGTATAATACAGGCTTATCAGTTCTCCAGCAATGTGGATAACTGTGCTCATACTTCTCAACCTTAAAGGCTTTGTTTTCATTTTTCAGAATGATGGAAATAATCACGTCGGTATTTTTAAAATCCGCCGCGTTCTCATCATCCTCCGTGTAGTTTTTCACATAAAAATCATCCACTCCATACTCCTTATGAGCAGTGATTTCATGCTCCTTCATTTTTGCAGCTAGGTATTCTCCTACTACTGGAAGGAATTTTCCTCTTTTATCGACAACCGGGATATCATTACCCAATTCATCCTGAACGAAGATGCCTGGCACATTATTCTGTACCAAGGTTCTAAAGTCATCCGCACCAAAGGCTTTGGCTAGGTGCACGATTCCTGTTCCATCTTCTGTGGTCACATAATCCCCAGAAACTACCGTAAAGGCCGGATGAGGCAATGCCAAAGCTTCGATTGGAAATAATTGCTCATACTCCCAGCCCAACATGTCTTTCCCTTTAAATTCCTCCACCACTTGGTAAGGAATCAATTTATCACCCGCTTGATAATCCTCCAGCTTCAGTTCTGAAGCTTTTGGATTCAAATAAGCCCCCATTCTGGCCTTTGCCAAAATCACGTTTACAGGCTCATGGGTGTAGGGATTAAAAGTTTTCACTTTGACATAATCCAGGTTTTCACCGATAGCCAAAGCGGAGTTGGATGGTAAAGTCCAAGGCGTGGTCGTCCAAGCAAGGATATAAGTATTTTCCTGCCCTTTTAGCTTAAACTGTGCGGTGATTGAGGTATCCTTTACATCCTTGTAAGTACCCGGCTGATTCAGTTCGTGGGAACTCAATCCCGTACCGGCCGCAGGCGAATAAGGCTGTATGGTGTAGCCTTTATACAAAAGCTCTTTATCATAGAGCTTTCTCAGCAAGCTCCAAAGCGTCTCAATGTACTTGCTGTCAAAGGTGATATAAGGATCATCCAGATCCACCCAATAACCGATTTTCTCAGTCAGGTCATCCCATTCATTTTTGAAACGCATGACCGTTTCACGGCACTTTTTATTGTATTCCTCTACGGAAATCTTCTTCCCAATATCCTCTTTGGTGATTCCCAGCTCCTTTTCTACTTGGAGTTCCACGGGCAATCCATGCGTATCCCAACCGCCTTTACGTTTTACCTGAAAACCTTTGAGCGTTTTGTATCGGCAAAAGATATCCTTTAGCGTTCGTGCCATCACATGGTGAATACCCGGGGTACCGTTTGCAGACGGTGGCCCTTCAAAAAATGTAAAAGTCTCGGCTCCCTCCCGGTTGGCGATTGATTTTTCGAAAATTTGATTCTTTTTCCAATACTCCAAGACTGACTCTCCTATTTGAGGGTAGTCAACCTGTTTGAATTCCTGATACGTTTTCACAGCCAATATTTGTCGAATGATTTGGATGTCGGGTCTTTTGGGCGTGCCCCCGCCGAAAAGGGCGGGGTCGGGCTATCCGCTCTTATCCTCCTGCTACGCAGGATGGATACCGCTTCTATCCCTCACGCGGGGCATCCCGCTCAAAACAAGCCACAAAGATAGCAGAAAAGCGCTTTTCTAAGAAGTAAAAAGTAAATACATCATGGACTCTAAAAAATAGGGGCTTTGCAATGGAAAAGTTTGACCTCCTCAGGGTCAGGATAGCAAGGTCGGGCTGCTTCCTTTTCCACGGGTTGCACCTGCCTACCGGCAAAGGTAGGCCCGTGGTTATTGAAAGGTTCAATCCTTTCAGGATTGTCAACTATGCTGCAGATCCGATTTCTTCAAAAGAGAAAAAATTGAACAACTCCAGCTCAAATTTTCAAGATAAAAATCAGATGAGAAATCACCAACCTATAACCAACCACGAAGTGGTTGAACCCCTCAATAGCCATCAGTGAAACTGGTGGTAAAAGAAAGTCCATCTACCATCGAGCATTCCAACTCTGAAGGAGTTGAACTCTGTACCCCATAAAGTTTGACCCATTCAGGGTCAGGATAGCAAGGTCGGGCTCCTTCCTTTTCCACGGGTTATACCTGCCTACCGGCAAAGGCAGGCCTGTGGTTATTGAAAGGTTCAATCCTTTCAGGATTAATATTACCCAAGTCATCAATGAGGTGTTGGGAGCGATCCTCTTAAATTCTTAAACGCCTAACACTACTCTGCAGAAACCGCCAACCCAACCACGAAGTGGTTGAACTCCTCAATAGCCGCCAGTGAAACTGGTGGTAAAAGAAAGTCCATATACCGTGATGCATCCCAACTCTGAAGGAGTTGAACTCGTTACTCCATTAAGTTTAATCATTTCAGGATTTTTTCACAAAGCACTGACTTTTATCAGTTCCAAACACCAATTTGATCAAAGGATATGATCAGAATCATTCGTAACTTATAGGACATCAATGAAGGAAGACCATGAAAATCAATGCCAAAATACTCTTGATGACAGATTTTTCAGAGGTAGCAGGTTATGCCCTTTTTTATACCAAGCAACTGGCATCCAAACTCAAAGCCAAAGTAGAGGTAATGCATATTCTCGGCACTCCAGTGGACTGGGTTAGGCTGGACAAGGATAAGGAAAAGTTTTATCCGGAGACACTGAATGCCATTGCCAATGCCAAATCCAATCTTTCATCAATAGTCCATGATTTAGAAAAGCAGGGCATTAATGCCCTTTCTTCATTAATCTACAGTTTTGGTTCGGAGACGGTTTTTGAGCATGTTCAAAATGCCGAACCGGACTTGGTGATAATGGGATCCGAAGGCAGAGGAGCAAAAAAACCCTTTTACCTTGGCTCTACTGCCCAAAAGGTGCTTAGAAATATTAAAACTCCTATCCTGATTGTAAAAGAAGAACCAGCTCACAAGGAGATCAAAAAGATTGCATTTCTATCTACCTTGGAAAAAAGTCAAAAGCCTATTTTTAAAAAACTTAAAAAACTGGCAGACTTATTAGGAGCACAGCTGGATTTAATTTTTATCAATACTCCCTATGATTTCCATGAAAGTGCTGAGATTGATGAAATGTTCAATGAGATGTTGGAGTCAGATAATACCACACAGCATTTCTTGATCAATGCAAAGGATGCCGAAAATGGAGTTATCTACTATGCAGAAAACAATCAACCAGATATTTTAACTTTAGCTAAAACAGAAAAATCAGGATTAACCAAATTCTTCAACCCAAGCCTAACAGAAAATCTAGCCAAAACACACAATTTTCCTATTCTTTCAATTTGCCTAGAGGAATGAATTGCCTCGTCAAGAAAAATCTGATTAAATGGTAGAATTAGAGAATAAAGTGATTAAAAAAATGAAACTTATTATTTTTGAAAATGTTATCTTATGAGATAACTTTGAATGGATGACTAGGAGTATTATTTTTCATAAAAATCATTTCATCGAATTTTATCAAAACCTAGATATCAAGGCAAAAAATAAAGTTCAATATGTTCTGGAACTTATCAAGCAGGTCGAAAGGGTGCCTGAAAAGTTTCTAAAACATCTAGAAGGAACTAATGGCCTTTATGAAATAAGAATAGAGTATCAATCAAACATTTATAGAATTTTCTGTTGCTTTGACGAAGGTAAATTAGTTATCCTCTTTAATGGGTTTCAAAAAAAATCTCAAAAAACTCCCAAAAAGGAAATCGAAAAAGCTGAAAGACTGATGAAAGATTATTTTGAATTAAAAAAAATGAGAGATGAAGGACTATAGCAAAATCAAAACCTTCGATGAACTAATTGAATTAGAACATGGAAAGGTTGGCACTGAAAGCAGAAACAGATATGATGAAAATGCCCAAATGTTTATCATAAGTGAAATGCTAAAAGAAGCCAGAAAGGAGGCAAAACTTACACAAGAACAATTGGCTGAAAAGGCCGGAACGAAAAAAAGCTATATCTCTAAACTTGAAAATGGTAAGGGAAATATCCAATTGTCAACGTTGATTAGGATATTTGAGCAAGGGCTTAATAAAAGAATAGGTTTAACTTTCCTATAGTAATAAATGGGAAAGTTAAACCTTGGAATTCTACTTTATTTCTTCAACAATCTCGCGATGTAAAATCCGTCAAACCCGCTTTCCTGAGCCAATACTTTTTGATCTTCGATCAATTCGAAGTCTTTCCCTGCCTCAGAAGCCAGAAATTTTTCAACCTGCTTTTGATTTTCAGAAGGCAGGATACTGCAAGTCGCATAAACCATCTGACCTCCTTTTTTCAACATGGAAGAATAGCTTTGAATGATTTCCTGCTGGGTTTCCTGCACTTTAGCGATAGAGTCCAGACTCAGCTTCCATTTGGTATCCGGATTTCTTCTCAGCACTCCTAAACCCGAACAAGGCACATCCAATAACAAACGATCCGCTGACTCTTTCAATCTTTTGATAGTCTTAGAGCCTTCGATCACTTTCCTTTCTATAATAGAAACTCCGTCTCTTCTTGCTCTTAGCTTGGTTTGCTGCAGCTTCCACTCCTCCACATCCATGGAAAGCACCTTCCCCTTATTCTGCATCAGGGCAGCTAAATGGAGGGACTTCCCTCCAGCACCCGCACAGGCATCGATCACACGCATTCCTGGCTCCACTGCCAAGGCCTGAGCTACTAACTGAGAAGAAGCATCCTGAACTTCAAAAAGGCCTTCTTTGAATGCCGGATTGCGGAAAACATTTTGTCTTTGCTCCAAAATCAAAGCATCTGGATATCCTTTCACAATGTAAGTTCGGATTCCATCTTCCGCCAATCGGTTTTTCAATTGCTCCCGGGTGATTTTCAAAGTATTTACCCGAAGCACTACTTCTGCCTCTTCATTCAAAGAGTGAATTTCCTGATCCCACTTCTCCCCCAATTCCTTCTTCCCCAACTCATACAACCAATCTGGAATTGATTCCAAAATGGCTGGTTTGTCCAAGCTCTCGTACTTTGCTTTGATTTTGTCAGGGTTTAATCCGGAAAATTCCTCCCAAGGTGGAAGTTCATTGCCTTGCATAAGCCAATAAGTTCCAAACAAATCCCAGTAGCTTTCAGAAGGACTCAAATAATTGATCAGCCTCCACCAACGCACCATTTCATAGGTGGTTTCTGCGATAAAAGAACGATCTCTCGCTCCCCATTTGGGATTGGATTTAAGGGTACGCTCTATGACCTTGTCAGCGTATTGACCTTCTTGAAAAATAGATTCTAAAGCGGTATGTACTCCGCGTATGGTATTATTATGTAGTTTCATCAGAAAGAAATTCTGCACAAAGGTAGTTTTTCTTTCTCAGACTAGCCGAAAAGAAACTCAAAAGGGTTTGAAGGTCAATGAAATTCTGATGCCTTCCCGGGGAACTGCTGAACCAAAATAAAAATAATCCCCAGCGTAAATATCTCCTAAAACCGAAAACTGATTCGGTTGACCCATATGATTGCTGATCATTGGCTCCTTCTGAATGATTTGTTTTCTAAACTCAAGAAAATTCGCTCTAAGCCCTACATCAACCCAATTATTCAAAGCATAAGAGAAACTTACATCTAAGCCCGTTCTCCAATTTGTCTCCTCCACAGGAATAAGAAATGGGCCGGGAACTATAGAAAGACAATTCAGACATGGCCACCAAAACAGATAGCTATAATCTGGATAAAATTCCAATTTGGCATTTGCTCCTCTTTCCCTCATCGAAAAAAGATTGAAATTGACAGAGGTCCTTTCTCCCAATGTGATGGATTTTTGAAGAAATAATCCAAATCCCACCAATTCATTTTGTAAGCCAACCAAAACGGGATCTCTGGCGATTCCAACAATACTATAAGAATTACCATCTTCTGCGGGAGGCCCATAAATTGACCTGTTTGTATATCCTGTCTCCTGAGGCTCATAATAAGAATGATGAGAACCCATCAAGCCCAAAGACCAGCTTTTCCCTAATGGGATTCCTGCGAAAAACCTACCTCCCCCAAACCTTGCTTTTTCAGGAGCAATACTTTGGGTTTGCTTCAAAGCCTTCTCCCAATAAACCCCATCCAATTCAAACCAAATCCCTTTTTTCTCCTGGCAATAAGCACTTACAGAAATCAGGAAAAGCATAGAAAGCAACAGTAATTTTCTCATCATTCCTCAAGCATTAATATTATCGGACAACTTTCCCACAGTCAGGGATGTGCTTACCTTTACGGAGCTAATTCATTTTTCGCTACTATGATCAATTACAATAGTTTGGTAAAAAAATGGGCCCAATCCCTGGAGCTTTACGATTTCTCGGAAGCGCAAAACTTGGTGGAATGGCTATTTGAACATCATTTAGGCTTGAGAAGAGTGGATATGATGCATTTTTTAGAGGAAAAGGATCTGCCTCAGGCTCTTTTGTCAGATTTTGAACGTTTGAAAAAAGGAGAACCTATCCAGCAAATTTTAGAAAAGGCCCCTTTTTACGGGAGAGAATTCAAAGTAAGCAGAGATACGCTGATCCCTAGGAATGAAACCGAAGAGTTGGTGCATTTGATTATCAAAGAAAATCCCCAACCTCATTTAAGAATACTGGATATCGGTACAGGCACAGGCTGTATCCCAATATCTCTGGCTTTGGAAATGAATTCAGCGGAAGTTTATGGCTTGGATATTTCCGAAGGGGCTTTGCAAATCGCCAGAGAAAACGCTAAGGAATTCAAGACTGATGTCAAATTTTATCAAATAGATATCCTGAAAGAGGAAATTCCTTTAGATGATTTGGATATTTTGGTCAGCAATCCACCTTATATCCCTGAAAAAGGAAAAGCACTTATGCACAAAAACGTATTGGATTTTGAGCCAGAATTGGCGCTTTTCGTCCCAGATGAGGATCCGCTTTTATTTTACAGGGTCATTGCTGAGAAAGCCAAAAAATGCCTGAAAAAGGGGGGGAAGCTCTATTTTGAAATTCATGAATATTACGGTCAGGAAGTACTGAACTTGCTGAATAAGCAGGGCTACAGCAAGATTGAATTGATCCAAGACCTTAATGACAAGGATAGAATCGTGAAAGGTATTTTAGGATGAGGCCTTTTGACAAAAGTTTTTAATCAGAGCCAAGGTTTCGCCTTTTCGCTCAAACATGCCCATGTGCCCGGTATTTTCTAGTTCGAAATAATCAGTGAACAAGTAGCTTTGTTTTCTACTTGCCTCTAATTTAACCGAGCCGTCCTCCGTGCCTGCAATCAATAATTTTGGACCATGAAAATGCTCCAAAACTTGGGTTCGGTCTTTTCTGTCCCGCATCGCTTCTGTAAATGCGATCAAACCCTCCAAAGTTGATTCCTTTGCCTGTTCTAGAGCTGTCTCAATAGCTGTGGAAAGTTCTTTTCTTCTGTCCTCCGGGAAAAGCTGAGGCACAAATGAGGTTACAAATTTGTCAACTCCGTTTTTCTTTAAAAAGGTAATTGCCCGATTTCTCATCTGCTTTTTATCAGCATCATCTGCGAAAGCCGTACTATGAAATAGTCCAACAGCCTTTAATTTCTGCTGCATCAATTCTAAAAGTGCTAAGGTCACATAACCCCCCAAAGAATGGCCAATAACTATCGGTTCGAAAATTTCATTTTCTTCCATCCATTCCTCCAACATCACTGCAAGCTCCTCTAGGCTGAGGTGTGATTTTTCCAAAGGACTATTTCCAAAGCCCGGCAAATCTGGACAAATAACTCTGTAATTTTTACTCAGCTCTTCTGCAAAATCTGCCCACATGGCTCCAATTTCACAGAACCCATGAACCAAAACCACAGGCTGACCCTGTCCTTTTTCAAAAAAATATACAGAAGACATAAATTATTTAGATGCTCTTGGCTACTTCGCTCATGCTTCTAACAGCATCGGCAATACCATCCGGGTCAAATCCGCAAGCTCTGTGCAATTCGATTTGCTCGCCATGCTCAACCACTTCATCAGGGATGCCCAGACGCTTCACCTGAGCCTGATACTCATGATCCATCATCCATTCTAGTACAGCCGAACCAAATCCACCCATCAAACAACCATCCTCTACGGTGATTACTTTCTTGAATTTCCCAAAAACCTCGTGAAGTAATTCTTCATCCAAAGGTTTTACAAATCTCATATCATAATGAGCCGGATTTAATCCTTCAGCAGAAAGTGTCTCGCAAGCCTCCACTGCATAATTTCCAATATGTCCGATGGTCAAAATAGCAACCTCTTCACCTTCCTTCACTATTCTTCCCTGACCTAGTGGAATTTGCTGGAATGCTGTTCTCCACTCAGGCATGACACCATTTCCTCTTGGATATCTGATGGAATAAGGGCCCTCATGAGAAAGGGAAGAGAACATCATATTTCTCAATTCCTCCTCATTCATAGGAGCAGCTACTACCAAATTTGGAATACATCTGAAATACGCCAAATCATAAGCACCATGGTGGGTAGGTCCATCCGCACCTGCGAATCCAGCTCTATCCAAACAGAAAACAACTGGAAGGTTTTGCAAGCATACATCATGGATCACCTGATCATAAGCACGCTGCATAAAGGTGGAATAAATATTACAGAAAGGCTTTAGTCCCTGGGTGGCTAAACCTGCAGAAAAAGTTACTGCATGTTGCTCTGCTATCCCTACATCAAATGCACGGTCGGGCATGGCCTTCATCATAATATTGAGAGAGGATCCGGAAGGCATAGCTGGAGTTACCCCCATGATACGCTCATCCTGTTCAGCCAACTCTACAATCGTATGCCCGAAAACATCCTGATATTTTGGAGCCTGAGGCTTTGAAGGGGTCTTTTTATAAATTTCTCCGGTTACTTTATCAAACAAGCCCGGTGCGTGCCAGGTAGTCTGGTTCCCTTTTTCGGCAGGCTCATAGCCTTTTCCTTTCACTGTTACACAGTGGAGAATTTTAGGACCAGGGATATCCTTGAGATCGTTTAGGATTTCAACCAAATGGTTGACATCATGTCCGTCAACAGGACCGAAATAACGAAGATTGAGTGATTCAAATAAATTGCTTTGCTTCAGCACAGCTGACTTGATCGCTCCTTCCACTTTGGAAATGACTTCCTGAGCTGAACTTCCAAATTTGCTGAACTTACCCAACAACTTCCATACTTCATCCTTTACCTTATTATAGGTGTGGGAAGTGGTAATATCCGTCAAGTAATCTTTTAAGGCACCGACATTAGGATCGATCGCCATGCAATTATCATTGAGAATGATCAGAATATTGGAATCTGAAACACCTGCATGATTCATCGCCTCGAATGCCATCCCACCTGTCATAGATCCATCGCCAATAACGGCTACATGCTGAATGCCCGAACCTTTATACTTGGAAGCGATCGCCATCCCAAGCGCAGCGGAAATAGAAGTACTGGAGTGTCCTACACCAAAAGTGTCATAAACACTCTCTTTTCTTTTAGGAAAACCGGAGATACCTCCGAAAATTCTATTAGTATGAAATTGATCTCTTCTTCCAGTCAGAATTTTGTGGCCATAAGCCTGATGACCTACGTCCCAGACCAATTGATCCTGAGGAGTGTTCAATACATAATGTAAAGCCACAGTCATCTCAACCACACCCAAGCTAGCGCCAAAGTGCCCACCGTAAATAGACACGTTGTCTACGATGAAGTTTCTCAATTCATCACAGATTTGTACCAATTTCTCTTTAGGAAACTTTTTAAGGTCTGCTGGGCTGTTAATTTGAGCTAATAATTCTCCTGGTTCGATCAGCATGTATCTTTACATTTTAATGGTCTGGAATGGTAAACTTCCCTAGCTTAGGTTTGTTTTTTAGTTAGCATAGCAACTAAATCAAAGTCTCCATTCTCTGACCTGAATTTCAATTAATTTGTCTTAATTGAATATCTTTGGCCACAAGGTGGCAAAATTAACCAATAATTTAAATATCCCTTGAGTTTCGAAATCAAATTACCGCTCTTCGAAGGTCCTTTCGACCTCATGCTCTTCTTCATAGAGCGGGACGAATTGGATATTTACGATATTCCTATCTCCAAAATCACCAATGATTTTCTGGACTATATCCATCATTTGGAGCAAATGGAAATAGAGGTTGCCAGCGAATTTATCCTCTTTGCTGCCACCCTGATGAAGATTAAATCGAGAATGCTTCTTCCCCGACCGGAATTAAATGAGGATGGAGAGGAAATCGATCCAAGAGAAGAACTCATCAGAAATCTTCTGGAATATAAAAAATATAAGTCAGTAGTCGAGGAATTAGCCTCTTTGGAGGAAGAAAGACTTTCGAAACAAAAGCGCGGAAATATCGCTTCGGAACTAAAAGCCCTCAATAAGGTTGATGATGTAGACGCAGAAATGCAAGACTTGGATCTCTACAAGCTGTTAAAGGTTTTTCAAAAATGTATGGCCAAAATGGCCGCTCGTGTGGAAGATACCAAGCATACAGTAATCCAATATCCCTACACCATCGAGCAACAAAAAGATTTTATCTTGGAAAAAATCAGCTTCAAAAAACAAGTTCCTTTCACTGAATTCATATCCTACAAACCTGAAAAAATATTTGTTATCTACACATTTTTGGCAATTCTGGAATTACTACAACTTTCTTTAGTAACAATCGTCATTGGAGAGGGTTTTAATAACTTTTGGGTAGAAAAGACTGAGCCGGTCGCTACAGCCTAATATGAAGCTAGACAACAAAAAAATCTTTAAAACCCTCAATCCAAACAAAGTTTGGGTACCGATCTTAATCGGATTGGGCATCGTTTTCGGAATGTTCTATTTCGATCCGAGCGTCGATGCCCAAACTTTAAAAGGGGTATTCGATGCTTCTGCCCCCTACGTGATTCTGGCCATTTTGGTCATAATTTTTAGAGATGCGGGATATGTCTACAGGATCAGGGAAATCACTCAAAGGGAGCTGACCTGGACAAGGTCCATTTATGTGATCATTCTTTGGGAATTTGCCTCTGCTGTTACTCCCTCAGTTGTCGGAGGTACCGCTGTAGCTATTTTTATCTTAAATAAAGAAGGAATCAAATTAGGTAGAGCCATTTCATTTGTGATGGTTACCGCCATTCTCGACAACCTCTTTTTTGTCATAGGAGCGCCTATCATTCTGTTCTTTGCTAAAGGCAATATTTTCCCCAACAGTCAGGTGCTGGAAAATCAATTGGAAAATAGCTTACAGGCTATTTTTTGGATCAGTTATGCACTTTATGCCGCCTACAGCTTAATCATGGCTTTGGCTCTTTTTTACAGACCACGGGTTTTCAAGTGGGTTTTGATCAAAATATTCTCTATCAAATGGCTGAGAAAATGGAAGCATGATGCCCAAGAATACGGAAATCAAATCATCGAAGCTTCCAAAGAATTAAGCGGTAAAAAATTAAATTATTGGCTTCCTGTAATTGCTGCTACCATATTTATTTGGAGCTCTCGTTATTTGATGCTGAATGCACTGATATCTGCTTATGTGCCTTTGTCAATAGAAAATAACATCATTGTTTTCGCTAGACAGGTAATCATGTGGATCGTTATGATGATTTCACCTACTCCAGGTAGCTCGGGTACTGCGGAGTTTTTCTTCGGGCAGTTCTTCACCCAGTTTCTAGGCAATTACACCTTTGTAACCAGCATTTTTTGGAGGCTTCTATCCTATTACCCATATTTGATTCTAGGAGCGATTTTCCTTCCAAGATGGATTCGCCAGGTTTTTTTCAAAAAGAAAACAACTAGCCAAGAATAAGATGATGAATGCCTTAACTCCTGAGCAAATTGCCTCCATTACCGGTGGGAAATTGCTTGGGAAAAATCTATCCCTTGAATTAACACGGGTCAGCATTGACTCTAGGCAAATTCTGAATCCCACACAGACGCTTTTTGTTGCTTTGAAAGGAGCCAAAGCGGACGGCGCTAAGTTTATCCCGCAATTAATAGAAGAAGGAGTACAGGTATTTTTGGTTTCTGAATCCTTTCAAATCCAGAATAAAGAGACCTGCTATATAGCTGTTAAGGACACAAGAAAGGCGCTCCAGTCACTTGCCAAATATCAACGTGAACTTTTTGAAAAGCCTGTGGTCAGCATTACAGGTTCTAACGGAAAAACCATAGTCAAAGAATGGCTGGGACAGATTCTAAGTCAAAATTATGCCGTAGCAAAAAGTCCCAAAAGCTATAATTCTCAAGTAGGATTACCCTTATCCGTTTTCGAAATTCAGCCCTATCATCAGGTAGCTATTTTAGAAGTCGGCGTTTCCAAAAAAGGAGAAATGGAGGCTTTGCAAGCTATTGCCCAACCCAATTTGGGAGTCTTTACCAACATTGGAACTGCGCACGATGAGGGTTTCGAAAGCCGGGAAGAAAAAATTAAAGAAAAGCTTCAACTCTTTAAGGATTCGGCCCTTTTGGTATACAACAAAGACCAAAAAGAGCTGAGTAAAATCATTGAGACAGCAATCGAAAATGAACGATTAATTGCTTGGTCCGACCAGCCTGGCGCTGATTATACACGAGCTATCAAATTTCAGGATGAGCTCACCAAAATCATTCTTATAAAATCTGATTTAAGTACTTTCACTTTTTACACCCGGTTCTCAGATCAGGCTTCCTTAGAAAATCTGACCCATACAATTGTATCTGCATTGAGTTTGGGCATGCTTTCAGATTCTATTCAAAAAGGAATCAATTTGCTGAGACAGGTGGACATGAGACTGACCCTCAAACCGGGAATCAATGATTCTTTGATTATTGACGACACCTACAATAATGACTTGGCAGGGCTGAGGGTATCATTGGATTTTATGCGGCAACAGAGGCCCAAGAGAAGAAAGATTTTATTTTTATCCGAGTTTCAACAGCAGGGTCAACCCGAAAAAATCTATCCAGAAGTAGCCGAACTGATCAACTCCCATTCCTTAGACCTGGTAGTTGCTGTAGGGGAAAATATCCATCCTTTGCAAGAGTTGATTCAAAGTGAATTCAAGGCCTTTGCAAGTACGCAGGAACTTTCAGAGTGGGTTGGGTTAGAAAACTTTTCTGATGATCTCATATTGATCACCGGTGCAAGAGCTTATCATTTTGAGCAAATAGTTAACCAGCTTCAGCAGAGAATTCACGGTACAACTTTAGAAATCAACCTCAACGCACTCACACATAACTTTAACTTCTACAAGAGAAGAATTAAACCAGAAACCAAGGTAATGGTCATGGTGAAGGCCTTTGCTTATGGAGGAGGTGCAGTAGAAATAGCGAATCATCTTCAAACTTTAGGGGCTGATTATCTGGCTGTGGCATTCACTGATGAAGGAGTCATACTGAGAAAGCAGGGAATTCAACTTCCTATTATGGTTTTGAATCCGGTACAGGAGTCGTTCGAACTCTGCAAAACCTACGATTTAGAACCGGTTGTTTTCAGTTTGGAGTTCTTTACCAGTTTGGGGAATTGGTGCAAAAACAATCAAACCCAATTGAAAGTCCATTTAGACTTGGATACCGGAATGAGGAGATTAGGATTTGAGGAGGGGCATCTGGAAGCCTTGTCCAACTTGATCAAAACCTACCCGGAATTGATTATTCAGTCCCTTTATACCCATTTGGTAGGGGCTGATGAGGAAATTCATAGAGATTATTCCCAAGAGCAGCTGGATAGTTTTATTAGGATGAAGGATCAAATTCTTCCACACCTTTCGCAAAAGCCTCTTCTTCATGCCTTAAACTCTGCAGGCATAGTAGCATTTCCAGACTATCAATTGGATATGGTGAGGTTGGGAATTGGCCTTTATGGAGTTGAGGTGACCGGAAAACACGACAGAGAGCTCCAGGCCATCAGTACTTTGAAAACTACCATCTCTCAGGTAAAAAGGATAGAGCCCGGAGAAACTATAGGCTATTCCCGAAAAGGAAGATTGGAAAACGGAGGTAAAATTGCCACGCTATCCATTGGCTACGCAGACGGATATGACCGTAGGTTCAGCAATGGCAAAGGCTATGTACTGATTCATGGAAAAAAAGCTCCAGTCATAGGAAATGTGTGCATGGATATGGTCATGGTGGATGTCACTGATATAGAAGTTAAAGCGGGAGATGAAGCCATTATTTATGGAAGTCAAATCTCTCTGAAGGACTTAGCTGACCGAATCGGGACTATCCCTTACGAACTGCTGACAAATATCAGTTCTCGTGTGAAGCGGGTATACTATCTTGACTAATAGGCTTTCACTTTCCGAAAATTTCCTAAATTCAGATAAGAAAGTAGACAGATAGGATTTCGATTCTATTTGAAAGAAAAAATAATCACATCACCCTTCCACCGAGACAAAGAAAAAACTCAGCCATGAAGCTCACCAAAAGAAAGCTTGCTCATATTGTTTTTGAGTCAAATGATAGACCTTCAAGAACTTTTGATGTGGTACTGCTTATTCTGATTTTTGGTTCTGTAATCGTGGCGGTTCTGGATTCTGTAACAGAATTAAAAGAAGAATACGGACGTCTTTTTTTTACGCTTGAATTAATCTTTACTTTTCTTTTTACCATTGAGTATGCTTTACGGGTTTGGTTGACCAGTAAGACGTTTAGATATGTTTCTTCCTTCTATGGCATCGTAGATCTTCTTGCCATTCTTCCTGTTTACCTGAGCTTTTTTGTTGCCAATGTGCAATTACTGACTGTAGTGAGGGCTTTACGACTTTTGCGAGTAATTCGTATTCTAAAACTGGGAAGATACTTAGCTGAGGCAGACTTTATAAGGAGGTCTCTGAAAGCAAGTATGACTAAAATTCAGATTTTTTTATTCACTGTCCTGACTATTGTTTTGATTATGGGAACTCTCATGTATCTGATCGAGGGACCGGAAGCTGGATTTACGAGTATTCCAAGAGCAATGTATTGGGCTATCGTTACATTGACTACAGTTGGATTCGGTGACATTACTCCTCAGACACCTTTAGGACAGTTTGTGGCATCCTTAATTATGCTCATGGGTTATGCAATAATCGCAGTTCCTACCGGAATTGTCAGCTCAGAAATGGCCAA
The DNA here is from genome assembly GCF_019443765.1 of Algoriphagus sp. NBT04N3. NCBI lineage: Bacteria > Pseudomonadati > Bacteroidota > Cytophagia > Cytophagales > Cyclobacteriaceae > Algoriphagus > Algoriphagus sp. NBT04N3. Next base: position 4,331,677 of record NZ_CP048415.1, on the reverse strand, counting down.
GCAAAAAAGCCCTGAATTTCATGCAACGTCTAAAACTTGCACCTATTGCGGACAGGATGGTTTGGATAAAGATGCCAAATTCTGCAAAAACTGCGGGCACCCTGTAGACATTAAGCCTTGATTATTTAATAGGGCCACGCCTTTTTCCATCCCAACTCTTGAGACGTATAAATCCCTCCTTTACCAGAAAAGATATAGGCGATGAAGCAGGCTATCGCGAGAAAAATTCCGGATTCATATCCGAAAAGCTCAATTCCCATTACAGTACAGGCCATAGGAGTATTGGTTGCCCCGGAAAATACGGCCACAAATCCCATCCCAGCTAATAAAGCTAAGGGAAGCGGAATCAAACCATGCAGGGCATTTCCCAAGGTAGCTCCCGTGAAAAATAAAGGCGTCACTTCTCCTCCTTTAAATCCAGCTCCCAAAGTAAATCCAGTCAAACCTGTTTTAGCCAACCAATCATACCAAGGCAAGGGAGTTTCAAAAGCTTCTACAATTCTGGGAACTCCTAAACCCAAATAAGTGGTACTGCCCGAAATCCATACAAATAAAGCGATCAGCAGTCCGCCTATGAACGGCCTTAAAGGTGGATAAGAAATCGTCTGAGAAAAAACTTTGGAAAAAAAGTGGGAGGTTTCCGCAAATAATCTTCCTGATAAACCAAAGACAATTCCGGCAGGAATGATCCAAAGTAAATTCATCAAAGTATGAGTCGCCACCTCGGGGATTTGATAAATAGTGTGACCCACTCCCCAGAGCGATTCGCAAACCCAATGAGCAACCAAACCAGCCCAAAAGGCTGGAAAAATAGATTTCCATCGGAAATGACCCGTGTGCATCCATTCCAAAGCAAAAATAGCTCCTGCTAGTGGAGTCCCGAAAACTGAAGCAAATCCACCTGAAACCCCAGAAATCAGGATTAATCTCCTGTCAGCTGATTCAAGTTTAAACCATTTGGTCAACTGATCTGCCAAAGATCCGCCCATTTGAACTGCAGTGCCTTCCCTTCCTGCCGAACCGCCGAAAAAATGGGTGAAAATAGTCCCAAAAAGCACCAAGGGAGTCATTCTGAGGGGAATTGGATTCTTGGTTTGGTATAATTCGTCCAATAATAAATTATTGCCTTTGACAGAATTTTGACCAATTTTATAATAAGTCCAGCCGATGATCCAACCGCCCAGCGGAAGTAAAGCAATTACCAATAAATGCTCTTCCCTGAAGTTGGTTGCCCAGTCTAATGCCACCAGAAAAAAGGCGGACGCAGAGCCCGAAAGCAAGCCAACCAAAAGGCCTAAGACTAGCCAAAGCAAAAAATATTTCAACAGTTTCGAGTAATCCAAAGCGACCGTTTAAATCAAGAATGGCAAAATAGGAATAGAAATTGACTTTTAAGTAGGAGATAAACTAGGAAAATCACTTCCCGAGAACTTATTTGAGTTTTTAGGGTTATTAGCACACAAAATGAAGAACATATTAATCACCGGCGGCTCTGGCCTTATTGGCCAAAAAATCACCCAGCTATTGGAGGAAAAAGACTATGCAGTTGCTTGGCTGAGTAGGTCTTCCAAAAAGCGAAAATCCTTCGTTTGGGATATCAATACCCAAACCATAGACCCTGAGGCAATGGAGTGGGCAGACGCCGTCATCCACCTAGCCGGGGCAGGAGTAGCTGATCAAAGATGGACTGCGGAAAGAAAGCAAGAAATTCTTCAATCCAGAACCAAAAGCACAGCCCTTCTTCACCAAGCAATCGAAAAAGCAGAGGCCAAACCCACGACTTTTATTTCTGCCTCAGCAGTTGGCTACTACGGTTTCAATACCGGAACCAAATTAGTAGATGAGACATCACCAGCTGGAAATGATTTTCTGGCTCAGGTCGTGATAGCTTGGGAAAATGAAGTGAAGAAAATTGAATCCCTACATCTCAGAACAGTCATGCTCCGAATTGGAATTGTATTGGATGCTGACGGTGGCGCTTTGGCTGAAATGCTCAAACCGCCAGTTGCTGCACCATTAGGTTCAGGAGATCAGTGGATGAGTTGGATCCATATTGATGATTTGGCAAGAATGTTTGTCTACGCTTTGGAAAAAACTACCCTACAAGGAGTTTACAATGCTGTTGGGCCCAACCCCAGCACTAATCAACAGGTCACTAAAGAAGCTGCGGATGCCAAAGGCAAAACCTATTTGGGAATTGGAGTTCCAGGCTTTGTTTTGAAATTAGTATTAGGAGAAATGGCAGCCATGGTACTGGGTGGCAATCGGGTTTCTTGCCAGAAAATCCAAAAAGCAGGCTTCCAGTTTGAATACTTTGAATTATCGGAAGCCCTGAAAGATATTTTCAAGCACTGATTCTAGATTCTTTTTCCTCTTCCAATTAAAAACCAAAGGACAGTTCCCAATAGTGGAACCAAAATCACGATTAAAATCCAGATTAATTTATCTGTTTCGTTCGCAAAGTTGCTGATCACCACATCATAAATGGTATAGGCATAAATCGCCAGACCGATAATTCCAATCCCAAACATTGTTAGCTAGTTGTAGTTTTAGTGCCTTTTCCCAAAATCAAGTAGACAAGAGGCCCAATTACTTGTCCAAATAAAATAATGATGATCCAAATGAGCTTCATATTTGGATCTTTGAAATCTGAGCGGATGACATCCACCACGCAGTAAATCCAAAGGATGGAATAAGCTATTCCAAATAAGATCAAAAACAGGAGAATACCTCCACCCATATTATTAACAAATAGTAGTTCACTCATTTTTTTAAAGATTAATCTTTTTGACTGCGAAAATCAGGCTCAAACCTCTTGCGTTTTTTCATAGTCCTCGACATAGATAGATACAAAAAGGTCCCGATTACCGGTACAAAAATTAAAAGCAGCATCCATAATATCCTTTGGCTGGAGTCCTTGAAGTCTGCCCTAAGCAAATCTACAATAGCATAAATCCAAAACCCCAGATAAAAAACCAGTGTTAAAGGGGCTATCCAAACAGGAAAACTGGGTTCAAGTAAATTCATTCCGATTCTTCAATTATTTTTACCACTGTTCCAAAATAGCTTTTTTTGGTAAAATAAAGTAAGAATTTAGTCGAAAATTTAATCACTCTATTGATATGATGAGAAGTGCGTTCATACTGGTTTTATGCTTTATCACCGGTTTTAGTCAAGCTCAAGTGGACTTGAGCTATTATCTCCCTTCCGGATACACTTATAATCCTGCCATTCCAACTCCTAAGGAGGTTTTGGGCTATGAAGTAGGAGAATGGCACGTAAGCCACGACCAGCTGGTCATGTACATGAAAGCTGTTGCTGCTGCTTCAGACCGAGTAAAATTTGAAGAAACTGGCAGAACTTATGAGAAAAGACCTCAAACGCTTTTGACCATTTCCTCTCCAACTAACCTGGCCAAAATAGATCAAATCAAAGCCGACCGGGCCAAGCTTAGAAATCCAAATGCTTCTGTCAATATCGCTTCCATGCCTGTGGTGATGTTTATGGGTTATTCTGTGCATGGAAATGAACCCAGTGGTGCCAATGCTTCTCTTTTAGCAGCCTACCATTTTGCGGCAGCAAATGAAATTGAGGCTGAATTGGAAAATATCGTATTGCTCTTAGATCCAGCAATCAACCCTGATGGACTCAACCGCTTTGCTTCCTGGGTAAACTCCCACAAAGCTTATAATTTGAATGGAGATCCAAATGGGAGAGAATATAATGAGGCTTGGCCGAGAGGCAGAACCAATCACTATTGGTTTGATCTCAACAGAGATTGGCTTCCTGTTCAACATCCTGAATCCAGAAATAGAGTTCGCGTATTCCAAAGCTGGCTTCCCAATATTCACTTAGATTTCCATGAAATGGGGACCAACAGCACTTTCTTTTTCCAGCCAGGTGTTCCTGCGAGAATGCACCCGCTAACTCCAGAAAAAAACTTCAAACTCACAGAAAAGATCGGGCAATACCATGCCAAAGCATTGGATAAAATTGGATCTCTCTATTATAATCAAGAGAACTACGATGACTTTTACTATGGAAAGGGCTCTACCTACCCGGATGTACAGGGATCGATTGGAATTTTGTTTGAGCAAGCAAGTTCCCGGGGCCACTTACAGGAATCTGCCAATGGTTTGCTGAGTTTTCCATTTACAATCAGAAATCAATTTACAGCCAATCTTTCCTCCTATCAGGCGGCTAAGGAAATGAGGCAGGAATTGAACCAATGGATGAGAGACTTTTATGTAGGCATTAAAACCGAAACTGACGCCGATGTCAATAAAGCTTACATTTTTGGAAGCAAAGAAGACGATGCAAGAGGATATCATTTGGCTGATTTGATTTTGCAGCATGATATCAAAGTTTTCAATCTGAAAGAAGATATTACCGTCAATGGTAGGGAATTTAAAAAGGAAAATTCCTACATAGTCCCAGCAGATCAACCTCAGTACCGTCTGATCAAGGCGATGTTTGAAACCAGAACCAGCTTTGCTGATTCCCTTTTCTATGACATCTCTGCCTGGACATACCCTATGGCCTTCAATTTGGACTACATGGCACTCAACAGCCGAATTCTAAATTTGGCTAGTGTAGAAGAGATCAATAAGAATGATTTCCAACTTAAGCCCGGACAGGTAATTGGTGGCTCTGGAGCCTATCAATATGCCTTGGAGTGGACTGATTATTACTCACCCAAAGCTGCCTACCAATTGTTGAAGGCAGGCTTCTTAGTAAGAGTAGCTAATGCTGAGTTTACTACACCGGAAGGAAAAACCTTTGGGAGAGGAACCCTTTTGATAGATCAGGGAGAGTCTGGATTGGACAAAGATGCTTTTTATCAAAAACTACAGGAAATCGCATCTAAATCAACTGTGGATATTCATGCGATTAGCACAGGCTATACTGCCGGAATTAATATGGGTTCTACTTTCATTTCACCTTTGGATAAGCCGGAAATTGCACTTTTGGTGGATGGAGGAGTTGATAGCTATGAGGCTGGAGAAATCTGGCACCTCTTGGATCAGCGATATGAAATGCCCGTGACTTTGCTTCCAATGGATAGAGTAAGCGCTACCGTGATTGATCGCTATAATGTGATTTTAATGCCTGATGGAAATTATAACAGCCTAGGCAAATCAGGTGCGGAAACCATTAAAAACTGGATAGGAAGAGGAAATACCCTGGTTGCTAAAGGTGGAGCCGTAAGATGGCTGGCGCAAAATGAAATCAAAGAGTTCAAATTCAGAACTGTGGATAACCAAGAAAAAGGACTTCAAAAATCTTATGCTAACTATGAAAATGCCACAGGTGCTAAAGTAACTGGTGGGGCAATTTTCAATGCAAAATTGGATACCACTCATCCAATCGGCTACGGCTACGAGTCCGCTAATATTCATACTTTCAGAAATGATAATCTGTTTTTAGAGCCTTCTTCAAATCCATACGCAAACCCATTGGTATACACCGAAAACCCTCTTGCTTCCGGTTATTTACATCCTAGTAATCTTCCTGGATTAAAGAACGGGTCAGTGATTCAGATTGGCGCTGTAGGCAGAGGAAGAATTGTAGCCTTTGCAGACAATATGAATTTTAGAGCATTCTGGTTTGGAACAAATAAACTATACATGAATGCCATCTTCTTCGGTCAAGTCATAGAAGGAGGAACAGCCAGGTAAAAGAATATCCTGAGTTATTAGCTCGGGATTTTTTATGAACGGCACATCCCAAAACCATTAATTGAGTTTAATAGCACATGAACAAACTTAGCCTAAGCCTAATTACCCTATTCTTCAGCGGGTTGATTTTCAATGTAACTGCTCAGGAAATGAGCTTTGAAGAATATAATCCTCCTTCCACTTTGAAGGTACCTGAAAACCCTGTTACCAGAGCCAAATTCCCTTTTGTGGATATTCACAGCCATCAGGGGGGAATTGACCAGGCCAAGGTGAATAAGTTGGTTTCCGAAATGAATGAGCTCAATATGGGCGTAATGGTCAATTTGAGCGGTCGTGGATTTGGCAGAGGAGACAGCAACTCCCAGCAGGAATACATCAAAACCATGATTCGGGAATTCAACACCCATGCACCGGGACGATTTCTGGTCTTCACCAATTTGAATTTTGCCGGTTTTGGTGATGAAAACTGGAGTAGAATCGCTGTCAAAGAATTAGAGGAGGATGTAGCAGCAGGAGCTGTGGGCTTAAAAATCTACAAAAGCTTAGGCCTAAGTGTAAAAGATATCAATGGAAACAGAGTTCCAATAGACCACCCAGATTTAGATCCGGTTTGGGCAAAAGCCGGTGAACTGGGAATCCCTGTTTTGATTCATGCTGCAGATCCAGCTCAGTTTTGGGAACCCATGGATGCCAATAATGAAAGATGGTTGGAGTTGAAAACACATCCCAATAGAAAAAGATCTGATACTGACCCTGCTCCTTTTGAGCAAATCATAGCCGAGCAGCATCACATTTTCGAGAAGCATCCAAATACAACTTTTGTCAATGCACATATGGGTTGGATGGCTAATGACTTGGATAAGGCCAGCGCTCATCTGGAGAAATATCCCAATGTGAATTTTGGAATCGGCGCAGTTATCCAAGAGTTTGGAAGGCAGCCTAAAAGAGCCAGAGAGTTTTTCATCAAATATCAGGACAGATTAATTTTTGGTAAAGACGCCTACAATCCAGAAGAGTTCCACACTTACTTTAGAATTTTGGAAACCGAGGATGAATACTTCCCTTACTACAAAAAATACCATGCCTTTTGGAGAATGTACGGTTTGGGATTACCTGATGAAGTCTTGAAAAAGGTTTATTATAAAAATGCACTTCGGATTGTTCCAAAAATGGATGCTTCAATATTTCCAGAATAAGAATTTAAGCCTGAAGTCTAAGAGAGGGAAAGATCTTGTCTTTCCCTTTTTTATTGAATCTGCATCAATCCATTTTTTTTCATCTTTAATCTCTGACATTTCAGTCGCCGATTTTGACGCTTCAGTCAACTTTAATTTTTGAAGGGTAAAAAGCAACTCATATTCGGATCAAATATGATTCGCTATGAGAACGCTCAGTATTTTCATCTTCTTTTTTCTGTCTTTATCCACAATTTCTTTTTCTCAAACCAAGATTTCAGGAAAAGTGCTGGATGAAAAAAAGAAAGGCTTGCCTGGAGTGAATGTACTTATCAAAGGATCTTATGACGGAAGTACTTCCAAAGATGATGGAAGCTTTGAATTCGAAACTGATGAAGAAGGTCCTCAAGTATTAGTATTTCAACTGATGGGTTTTAAAAGTATTGAGATAGCCATCCATTGTGAAGGAAATGCCATTCAAATCCCAGATCAGATATTAGTTGAGGCAATCACAGAAATGAATGCTGTGACAATTTCCGCAGGTGCAATGGAGGCTTCGGATGAAAAAAAATCAGTCATACTTCGGCCATTAGATATAGTCACTACACCTAGCGCAATGGGTGATATCGTGGGCGCATTCCAAACACTACCGGGAACAAGCACAGTTGGTAATGACGGAAGATTATTCGTCAGGGGCGGAGATGCGAGTGAAGTGGGAATTTATATTGATGGCATCCGAGTTGGCAATGCTTATGGAAGCACTGCAGGTAATGTCCCAACTCGAACCCGCTTTAACCCCAACCTTTTCAAAGGAACATTTTTCTCAACAGGAGGCTATTCTGCCGAATACGGGCAGGCCTTATCCTCAGCTTTAGCTTTGAATACCAAAGACCTTTCGATCAGAAGTCAAGGTGACCTCAGCATCATGTCTGTTGGAGGAGGTTATGCACATACGCTTTCATCAGAAAAGCAAAGCCTGACTTTCAGTGCCAATTATTTTGATTTAAAACCTTATCAGTCCTTGGTAAAGCAAAATTTCGATTGGGAAAGAGCACCGAATGGATGGGATATTGAATTATCGGCACAAAAGAAATTAGCAAAAGGAGGTCTTTGGAAAATACTCGCCAGAACAGAGTCAGGGGGAATGGAAATATGGCAGCCTGAACCAGGTCAAGAAAGTAGAGGTCAACTTATTCGGCTGAGAAATAAATATTCATTTGCACAGACCAATTGGAAGAATGCTTTTGAAAATGGATGGACCTTATTTGCCGGGGCAGCTCTTTCTTCCAACTTCGATGATATCCACATTGATAGTATTCGATTGGAAAGAAAGAATCAATTGGCACACGGGAAATTTACTGCTACCAAAGATTTTTCGGATAAATTATCCATGAATACGGGATTAGAATACTTCAATCACCAGTTTGACGAAAGCTTGGTAGACCTCAACTTCTCTAGAGATTATGTAGATCATCAGTTTTATCTTTTTACAGAGTGGGATTACTACCTCAACAAAAATCTTGTTTTTCGGGCAGGCCTTAGAGCAGGCCAAAGCTCCTTGAATAAAGAACAATGGTTAGACCCAAGAGCTTCTTTAGCATACAAAATCTCAGAAAGCTCCCAAGTCTCCTTTGCTGCAGGCTCTTTCTCTCAAATGCCTGTGGAAAACTTACGGGTTTTGAATCAAACACTCAAGAACACGGAATCCAATCACCTGATATTAAATTATTTACTACAAAGAGAAGGTATCACTTTCAGAGCAGAGGGATTTTATAAAGGATATGAGAATTTGGTGGTTTTTGAAGGTTATCCACAACCCCCCCAAAACCCGACCAACCTAGGTAAGGGGTACGCTCAGGGTGTGGATATCTTTTTCAGAGATAGAAAAAGTATTAAAAACACAGACTATTGGATCACTTACAGCTTTGTGGATAGCAAGAGACAGTTTGACCAGTTCCAATCAGAGGTTCAGCCATCCTTCGCTCCCAAACACAACTTCTCTGTAGTAGCCAAACATTTCATTTTGGACTTAAAATCGCAGTTTGGAATCAGCTTTTCCATGAATGATGGATACCCTTACCATAACCCAAATGATGGAGAGGAAATGAGTTCTAAAACTGAAAGCTTTCAAAGTTTAAGCTTCAGTTGGAGCTATTTACCCAAACCCAATTTGATCATTCATTTCGGAGTCAACAATGTGTTGGGAAGAGAGAATGTATTTGGATACAGGTTTGCCCAGCAGGCAAACTCCCAAGGAGTATTTGAATCTATACCAAGTGGTCAGGTTGCTCCCAGGTTTTTATTCTTGGGGATTTTTCTGACCCTTTCTAAAGACAAAAACGCAAATCAATTAAACAACTTATAAACCAATAAATTATGAAAAAGCTCATCTTAACTTTCGCACTTTCATTTCTGTGGATAAGTCTTAGTATGGCATCTGATCCCGCATTTGAAAAAGCTATGAAAAAACAGATTGTTGCCATGGATCAAATAGCAAATGCCGAACAATCCAAAGAAGTAGCAAATGGTTTTTTGCGAATTGCAGAAGCTAAAAGTGAGGAATGGCTTCCATTATATTATGCTGGATTGATCCATATTGAGGCAGCATTTCGATTTGACGTAAACAAAGATCAATATTTGGATCAGGCACTGGAATATATTGACAAGGCAGAAAAATTAGCGCCAGCCAACTCCGAAGTGACTGCATTGAAAGGATATGCAATCATGGGTAAAATCAGTTTGGATCCTGCTTCAAGAGGTCAAAACTTAAGTCCACAAGCCATGCAATTATTTGGAAAAGCAATCAATCTTGACCGGGAAAACCCAAGAGCACTTTATTTGATGGCTCAAATGGAATATGGAATGGCCCAATTCTTCGGAAGTGGCACCGACAAAGCCTGCGGTATGGTCAGGTTGAGTTTGGAACAGTTTGAAAAGGAGGAAAGCATTATCACTGAAGATTATATCCTCCCAAAATGGGGAAAAAGAAGTGCTCAGCAGATGATGAATAATTGTAATTAATTTAATTGTACTCTATTTATAAGGTAGATTTTTGAATCTAATAATTGAATAATTCAAAAATCTGCCTTTTTAACTATCTTGAACCAATGAGCCGAATGACTAACCCCAATCAATGCGAAAAAGAAACCAGTATCTGGGAAAGCTTTCCGAAGTTTATTGGGGTCAATTTGATCATTGCTTCGATTCTCATAGTAATTTTTTGTCCCACATGTTTCCTGACTTGGGAGGGGATCAAATCACTTTTTCCGGATTTTATAGCCGCATTTATATTTTCCTCAGTTTTGAGTTTCGGCGGGAATCAGGTTGATTCTTTCTTTGACAAAAGGATGTCATGGATTCAATATCCAATCAAACGTGTCATTCTTACTATTGCCACCTACATGGCATATTCTTTTATAGCGAGCTATATAGTAATTGTCATTTATGCTCTACTTTCAAGGCAAATATTTATAGATAATATACCTTGGAAAGAGCTTTTTCAATATACCACAACGCCTATGCTAATTGCATTGGTTTTCATGTCCATATTCACCACTTGGTCTTGGCTTGGAGAATGGAGAAAATCCGCAATTGAAGCAGAAAAATTGAAGTCCGAAAAATTGGCTTCCCAATATCAAGGACTGAAAGATCAACTCAATCCTCATTTCCTATTTAACTCCTTGAACGTTCTTTCAAACTTGGTTTATGAAGACGCAGATAAATCAGCAGAATTTATTCAAAAGCTTTCCAGGATTTATCGATATGTTTTGGAAGTACAGAATGAAGAATTGGTGAGCTTAAAAAAGGAACTAGATTTTGCGAGAAATTATCTGGACTTACAAAAAATAAGATTTGAAGAAAGTCTCCAATTTTCTATCAAAACATTCGATGAAAACAGCCATTGGATACCTCCCTTGTCACTGCAACTTATTTTGGAAAATGCAGTAAAGCACAATATCATCAGCAAGGAGCTTCCCCTATTTATCCACATAATCCAAAAAGAAAATGAAGTGTGGATAAGTAATACGTTTCAGCCCAAAAAAACAAAGGAAGAGCCTTCTACAGGAGTTGGATTGAATAATATCAACCTGCGATATGAACTTTTGAGTAATCGTAAACCAGAGGTGATTCAAAATGAAGAAGAATTCTTGGTAATCCTTCCTTTATTAAAAATTGAGGCATGAATATCTTAATTATTGAAGATGAAAATCCAGCAGCAAATCGGCTTCTCAAGCTATTGAAGCCACATTTCCAGGATGCCGACTTTCATGGAAACTTAGATAGTATCAAATCTTCGGTAGAATGGCTACAGACTTATCCACATCCTGATTTAATCTTTTGTGACATCCAATTGGCAGATGGAATCAGCTTTGAAATCTTTGAAAAAGTTAAGTTATCCACACCCGTCATCTTTACCACTGCCTATGACCAGTTTGCCATCAAAGCATTCCAGGTAAATGCGGTGGATTACCTGCTAAAACCCATAGACCCTGAGGATTTAAACAGAGCTGTGGATAAGTTTAAATCTCAGCAAATAAAACCGAGCTTAGATCTGGCCTTAATCAAGGACTTATTAAAGCCGCAAACACAAAACTTCAAGAGTAGATTTTTAGTAAGGTTTGGGGAAAAAATCCAAAGCATTTCTATTGAGGAGGTAGACCTATTTTTCAGTGAAGAAAAAGTGACTTTTCTTCAAACCAAAAGCGGAAAAAGATATGTCATCGATCAGACACTGGAGCAAACAGAAAGTCAGTTAGATCCTTCTCAATTTTTTAGGATCAATAGAAAATATATCAGTCACATTGCAGCTGTCGAAGAAGTATACAGCTATTCCAATAGCCGACTGAAGGTGAAACTTAGAAACTGCGATTCCAGCGATGTCATTGTCAGCCGTGAAAAAGTTGGAGAATTTAAACAATGGTTGGATCAATAATTAGTATAATTAGCTAATTAATTGATTTTAAATGGCAGAACTGGATAGTAATCGTAAACAAGATGATTTGACATGGCTGGAAAACCTGCAAAGAAATAGTTGGGAACCAGAGATTATCATCACGGGTTTAATTTTGGCTTTTTTATTCATCTTTCCTGCAAAGATTTATGAATTCTCGGCTTATTTGGTCCAGGATCTTGGAGCAGGCTTTTTACTTAGCACGCTAGTTTTATTTTATTTAAGTGTTGTAATAAGTGTTTTTAAGATATTTTTCATTGTTCAGTTGTCCCTCAGATTTATATGGGCAGGGCTTTTAGGGCTCAGTTATGCATTCCCTAAGGGAGTGAATCAGGAAAAACTATTTAAGGTTGCCCAAGGCTATTCTTATCAACATCCGGATGAAATGGTTTTAAGGATGGAAAAGATTTGTTCCATGACTTTGGCTTACCCGGTTTCCATTTCCATTTTGATATTAATTTTCACCTTTTACCTAGGAAGTCTGATCGCTATCAAAGTCCTGTTTAATCTGCCATTTATGGCTATCTATGCATTTTTTCTCATCAGTATAATGGCATATGCGATTCTGATGGCAACCATGAAGAAGAATAAATTTAAGAATTGGTATTCTAATACAATGCTGAGTTCAGTTGGGGCTACTTATCAATCTAATATCGGAAAGTGGTTTACGGTTTGGTATGGTCTAATAGTTATTCTATTATCTATTCCAATCATCCTCAATGATGTAAAAGGATTTGATCTTTTCTTTAATGAAAAGAACCTAAGCGAAACAGATATAAATTGGCCAATTTCTGAATACTATTTCGAGGATGTACATCCTGAGGAGAAACGATATCCCCGAGCCTATGCCCAAAGCCAAATTATGGAGGGTTCCACCTACAAACTGGGACTTCCCTTTTATGTAGATGATAATAAATCTCTTGCATCATTGAGAGAGAAATTTCAGGATGAACTCGACTCTATTTCTTGGGGGAAAATTGAAGCTATGCCTGACTTATATCAAATTTATATTGATGACGAACCCTATTATCCTAAGAACTGGCTTCCTTTAAAAAGCTCTATCTCCGGACAAAAATCATTTGAAACAATTTTATACTTAGATTCTCTTGAGTCTGGAATTCATGAGTTACGTGTAGAGAAAGTAATGGTATTTCCTGATTTTTTGACTAATAAATTAAAATTCAGGCATTTGGAAAACTGGTCAAATTTTAAGTTTTTAAAACCTTAGATATTTTCCATTCGTCCTAACTGCTTATGATAAAAACCAAAAAATCCTTTTCAATATTAAATTTTGGGCTTGGTGCTATCCTCATAATTTTTTTGGCTTGTAGCGATAAAAAATCGCAGGTTTTAACTACTGAAAGTTTTGAAAATCTCATTCAAGACACGCTTATCCTTTCAAAGGATTTAAACACAGCAGCTATTTCTCCAAGCTTAGCTTACTTTGAAACAGATAGTGGAAGATTCCTTTTAGACTTTCGAAAACTCCACCTTGTTGGGTATCGCTATCCTGAAGGCGACAAAGGCTTTGAAAAGTTCTATCAAAGAGAAGGTCCAGACGGATTAGGTGATACTGATTATAAACGTGCCTTAACAAAGGATGGAATTTTTGTAATAGATGCAGATAGAAAAATTCATCAGGCTAATTTCGAAGGAAAAGTAATCCAGTCCTGGAATTTGCCTTCTACTCCCACTGACAGGCTTTATTCTAATTATACGGTCTTCCCAAATAATCCAATCACTTATTATGAGAATGAAATAATCATCTCGGACGTCCCTTATGTCATGAATGAAAAACTAATTGGCTATGAAGATTGGTTGGTTAGATTGAATTTGAATTCAGAGGAATGGGAATATATTTCTTTTGAGTATCCTGAAAAATTGAGAGAGTTTTATGAGGATCCAAACTTGGGTCCTTATTCCCATTATTATAATTCTAAAAGCAATCAGGCTATTATCTCTTTCCCTGTGGTGGATAGTTTAATGATTCTGGAAAACAATCAAACCAGATGGATTGATGCATCTCCTCAGGAAAGTTTGATTTTTAAAAAAGGTAAAACTGTTCCATCCGGAGAGTATACTATTTTCCAACCTGATCACAGCTCTGCAAGGTATACTTGGATCACTTTCGACCCTTTTCAAAAGGTATATCTGAGACATGTGATAACCGGATTAAAAGAAAATGAAGATACTTCTACCCAATTTCACATTTCAAAGATGGTGGTCTTAGATGAAGACTTCAACAAATTGGGAGAGATCGAAAATTTACCAAATAACTATCAGGGTTTTGCTACGCCTGATGGTTATTATTACTATTTGGGTTTTGGAGAAGTAGAGGAAAAAGTGATGTTTGGACGCCTGGACTTTTCTTCATTTGTCAAGCCATAAAAAAAGCGAGACTTACTCAGTCTCGCTTTTTACTTGAAGTTCTATTTCCTCTCCAGATTCATCTAGGAATCTGTATTCCGTCACCGGCAGGGAAGAATCTTTGATCAGTTTAATCCATTTGTAATACTTTAAAAACCACCTTACTCTGCGGCTAATTATGCCGGTAGTAAAGTATGCGTGCAGGTAGGGATGCAGCCCGATTTGGATTTTGTCCACGTTTTGGATAGTGGCAATATGGTCCAAATCTTTTTCTAATTTATCAGCAACCAGGATAGAAGCCTGGATTTTGCCTGTGCCGTTACATGCCGGGCAGGTTTCCTTCGTCACGATATTAACCTCCGGCCGGACACGCTGTCGGGTGATTTGCATGAGTCCAAATTTACTCAGCGGCAAAACAGTATGTTTCGATCTGTCAGATTTCAACTCATCTTTCATCGCTTCGTAAATGGCCTTTTTATTCTCGGCCCTCTTCATGTCGATAAAATCGACAACGATGATTCCTCCCATATCCCGGAGGCGGAGTTGTCTGGCAATTTCTTTTGCAGCTACCAGGTTGGTTTTTAATGCTGTAGATTCCTGGTCACTTTCCTGATTGGACTTGTTCCCGCTGTTGACGTCTATGACGTGCAGGGCTTCCGTATGCTCGATGATCACATATCCTCCCTGAGGGAGGCTGACCGTCTGACCAAACAGGCTTTTGATCTGCTTTTCTATTCCAAAACTTTCAAAGAGCTTGGCTTTACCTGTGTAAAGCTTAACAATTTTTTCTTTTTCAGGGGCTATTGTCCTGATGTAGGATCTGATCTGATCGTAAGTGGATTCTTCTTCTACGGTGATTGCATCGAAGGATTCATTGAGTAGGTCTCTCACTAGTGAGGAAGCCATACTCATCTCTCCTATAATCTTGTCTCGGCTTCTGGCTTTCAGCAATTTCTTCATGCCCTCTTCCCAATTATTGAGAAGATTTCGGAGGTCTTTGTCCAGTTCGGTAACTGACTGACCTTCTGCTACTGTTCGGATGATAACACCGAAGTTAGCTGGCTTGATAGAATTGATGAGTCTCAGAAGTCTTTTACGCTCGTCGCTGCTGCGGATTTTCTTGGATACATTAACTGAATCCGAAAATGGCACCAATACGAGGTATCGACCAGGAAGAGAGAGCTCACAGGATAATCGGGGCCCTTTGGTAGAGATTGGCTCTTTGACGACCTGAACCAAGATTTGGTTATTCTTAGAAAGAATATTTGAAATCTTGCCGATTTTATCGATCTCAGGTTCGTTTTGAAAGCCTTTCAGATTGTAATTGCTATAGTTGTTGTTGCGCACCATTTTGGTGAACTTGCCTAAGCTGTTGAAATTAGGACCTAAGTCCTGGTAGTGCAAAAAGGCATCTTTTTCGTAGCCTACATCAATGAAAGCTGCATTCAGCCCATTGACTATTTTTCGCACTGTCCCCAGGTAGATGTCCCCAACTTTAAACTGATTGTCCACTCCTTCAGAGTGCAACTCAACCAAGCTTTTATCTTGTAAAAGGGCTATTCGACTCCCGTTTTGAGCAGAATCAATTAACAATTCCGTACTCAAAATCTCGTCTTATACTATGTAAATGAACGTGTGTTTTTGTCAAAAAACGGGTATAAGAAGAAGTGTATTACTTCTTCTTATGTCTGTTTTTTCTTAGTCTTTTCTTACGCTTGTGCGTAGCGATCTTATGTCTTTTTCTTTTCTTACCGCAAGGCATAGTCTTATTATTTATAGTGATACATTTAATTACAATCTGTCAAGATAGCTCTGAACACTCTCCAGAATCATAGCATCCTGGGTCATCCCCTTTACTTTCTCAAACTGAGCTTTCGCTTTGTTTTTTTGATCGGCTTCGAAATAGCTGACAGCCAAGTAAAACTGCCCCTGAAGATTATCCGGATGATAACGAATCAATTCTTCAAATCGTTCAGTCGCTTTTTTATATTGACCTGATTGCATAGACAAGATTCCCATATTAAATATGGCATCTTCATTCTGCGGATCTTCTGCCAAAACCTCCCTCAGCATGGCTATACCTTGCATTGGATTGGCTGAAGACACATAAGTCATCGCAATCTTTGATTTCAAATCCATCCGAGTAGGATCATTATCCAATACTCGATTGAGGTAATCTCGGGTTTGCCCGGCAAGATAGGCTACCTTTTCCTGATCCAGCGCAAAGGTGAATGCTTCGAAATAAGCATTACCAGTTTCTTCAGCCAAACTCAAATCGTTTGTCTGATTTGCCGCCAAACTCAAGAAGTAAGCCGCACTGTCGTACTTCCCCTTTTCCTGATATAAAGAAGCTAGCTGTCTCATGTCTTCAGAAATTGTTTCTGAACCGGCGACTGCCTTTGCTTTCAACTGAGCTAATGTAGCTTCTTTTTCAGGAGAAAGCTCATTCTCATGCATGGTATTGGCAGAAGTTGATGGAGAATTTTCAGTTTGGTTTTCACCTACTGTATTCTGCCCCTCATTATCCACTACAATTTTTGGCAGTGCGTATAGAGCCACTACTGACGCAACACCAATGATTATGAGAAAGAGCTGTGATTTTTTCATGTCAAAGTCTCCTTAGACTTAATCCTGAGGAGCTAGTTCCTTGATCTTTTTGCTGTTTTTGATCTTCTCAATAAACACTTTGGAAGGCTTGAATGCCGGGATGTAGTGCTCATCGATTACGATCGCTGTATTTTTGGAGATGTTACGTGCAATTTTCTTAGCTCTCTTCTTGTTGATAAAGCTACCGAAACCTCTTACGTAAATGTTTTCTCCTTCAGACATAGAGTCTTTTACTACCTTGAAGAACGCCTCAATGGTCTGTGTCACATCATCCTTCTGGATTCCGGTTTTGTCCGAAATCTTGGTGATTACTTCTGCTTTTGTCACTGTGATTTTAATTTAGAAATTACGAAATAAGCTTAACGACCTATTAACCAAGTGTTTTTGGGACTGCAAATGTACGAGATGCAATGCAATTAAAAAACAAATCCATAAAAATTCACCAGATTTACACGAAAGATTTTATCCTTACATGAATAGCAAAGCTACTGATAATCAACTATTTTCCTATCAAATATTAAGTTGGTACAGGGCAAATCCAAGGGAACTTCCCTGGAGAGGAATCCAAGATCCATACAAAATTTGGCTCTCAGAAATCATTCTCCAGCAAACCAGAGTTGCCCAAGGAATGCCTTATTATTTCAAATTCACCGAGGCTTATCCTACTGTAAAAGATCTCGCTCTTGCCCCGGAAGAAGAAGTACTTCGCCTTTGGCAAGGTCTGGGATATTACAGCCGAGCCAGAAACCTCCACAGCTGTGCAAAATACGTTTGGCATGAACTAGACGGGAATTTTCCGGAAACCTATAAAGAACTCCTATTATTAAAAGGTGTGGGAAGTTACACTGCTTCTGCGATTGCAAGTTTTGCCTTCGGAGAAGTCAAGGCAGTAGTTGATGGAAATGTATTCAGAGTACTAGCCCGCTACTTTGGAATTGAGACAGATATTGCCAGCGGCAAAGGCAAAAAACAATTTGAAGCCTTAGCTGACCAGCTAATACCGGCTGATCATCCTGGAGAATTCAATCAAGCCATGATGGACTTTGGGGCAAGGCATTGCACCCCTGCCAATCCATCTTGTGACAACTGCCCTTTATCATCCTCCTGTTTTGCTTTGAATAATAAGATGGTCAAGGATCTTCCGGTGAAAATCAATAAGATTAAAATCAAGGAAAGACATCTACACTATTATGTAATCCGATGCGGAGAAAAGTGGGTATGGAAAAAAAGAAGTTCCGGCGATATCTGGGAAGGATTATTTGATTTTCCACATGTGGAGCAAACGAAGGAAAATTCTGAATCTGAATTCAATTTGCCGGAAGCAGCAAAGACTCCAGTCAAGTTTCCAAAAAATTACCGACATATTTTGTCACATCAGAAACTGAATGCTGTTTTCTCGGAGGTAGAATTTCCGGAAGAAAAAATCGCTCATCTCAATGAATGGGCCAAAAACAATGGCTTTTTACTGGTTGAAGAAGAAAAAATCGAATACTTGGCCAAGCCAAAGTTGATTGTGAACTTTTTGAACGATCAGGGCTTTTGATTAACTTCAAAAATTAGATCTAGAATTATAAATAAGAAGCTATGGCAGGAGTAAATAAAGTAATCCTTTTGGGGAATTTAGGAGCAGACCCGGAAGTGAAATATTTAGAAGGAGACAACGTAGTAGCAAATTTGAGATTGGCTACAACTGAATCTTACAAAGACAGAAATGGAAACCGTGTAGATCAGACCGAATGGCACGATTTGGAGCTTTGGGGTGGTCAGGCGAAAATCGCCGAGCAGTACCTGAAAAAAGGAATGCAAATCTACGTGGAAGGAAAGATCAAATCCGATACTTGGCAGGATGATCAAGGCCAAAATAGAAAAAGGACCAAAATCAGAGTTTTAAGTTTTACCATGCTTGGCTCAAAACAAGAAAATCAGGGGCAGGAAAGCGGGGGAATGGGAGCTCCGACAAACCAATCCAAACCTAATCCGGCACCTGCTGCCACAGGAGGAGGAAATCAAGGACCGGATCTGAGTCCGGATACAGAAGATGACGATTTACCGTTTTGATTCAATTCCCCTGAAGTTGATATTCAGGGGAATTGTTTAATTTTGCATCAAACATCTCGTTTAGTACATGGACGACCCTTACCCGAGTTGGTATTTACTTACTCAAATTACTCAGCCCTCCGTAGGGTACCTTTTATTTAACGGTTTACTTTTTATTCTCCTGTTGCTTGGTTCTGCCCTAGTTTCAGGCTCAGAAGTGGCTTTTTTCTCTCTTTCCAATGAGGACTTAGAGTCCATTGCCGATGAAGAGACTAAAAATGGAAAGCATGTTGCCAGGCTCCTTAGTAGCCCCAAACAATTACTCAGTACTATTCTCATTCTGAATAACCTGATCAACATTGCGATAGTAACCTTGACCACATTCGTTTCCTGGAGCATTTTTGGAATGAACGCAACAGGCATAGTGGTGATCATGATACAAACTATTGGTGTCACTTTCGCTATCGTGTTTTTTGGGGAAATTGTACCAAAAGTATATGCCAACAAGGCCAAAATTGAATTCAGCCTGATCATGGCCCCGACTATCAATTTTTTCTCAACCATCCTCAAGCCTATCTCCCTCTTTCTAATGGCAATCAGTAACCTAATCGAAAGAAAAATAGAAAAGAAAGGCTATTCACTTTCGGTTGATGAATTAAACCAAGCCTTAGAAATTACAACTGAAGATGCTCCTAATGAAGAAAAGGACATTTTAAGAGGTATTGTAAACTTTGGAACTCTATCCGTAAAGCAGGTGATGAGAAGCCGGATGGAAATAACAGCTGTGGATACCGAGATGGATTTTCATGAATTGATGGATAAAATCAATAAAAGCGGTTATTCCAGAATTCCGGTTTATCATGAAACCATAGACAATATTGAAGGCATCTTATATATCAAGGATCTTCTTCCTTATATAGAGCGGGATGAAAATTTTGCCTGGAAAGAATTAATACGAAAAAGCTTTTTCGTTCCGGAAAATAAAAGAGTGGATACCCTATTAAAGGATTTCCAGCAAAAAAGAGTCCACATGGCTATCGTGGTAGATGAGTATGGCGGTACCTCAGGCTTGGTAACTTTAGAGGATTTGATAGAGGAAATTATTGGCGAAATCAACGATGAGTTCGATGATAAGGACGATATGTTTTTTCAAGAGATCGATTCCTCCACTTTCATATTTGAAGGAAAAATATCCTTGAATGACTTTTGCAAAAAACTGGATCTTGATTCTCAAATATTTGAAGACGTCAAAGGTGAAAGCGAATCTTTGGGAGGACTTTTGTTAGAATTGAATAATAAGCTTCCTAAAAACGGAACAAAAATCCATTTTGAATATTTTGAATTTACCATCTTGGCAGTAGATGCAAGAAGAATCAAAAAGGTAAAAGTACATCTGAAAGATCAGCATCAAGATGGGTCTCATCCATTCATCGACTGACGAACTCATTTTTAGTTAAATAAGTATTACAAAATATTATTTGGCTTTCGAAATCGATTGAGTAAAAAAGAGTTGCTATTAGAGAAAAATAAGCTGTAAAATTTTTTATTATTTTTTCCGTAAACCAGATTTCAGGCACTTTGCAGAAAAATCACACAATTGAAGCCAAAATAGGTTAAATTTTTACCCCAATTTTTTAAAAAAACTGTTTTTAAAACGGATATTATTAATTTTTAGGACCTCTTTTTATTTAATAAATAATCAAAAAAAATCTTATTCATCAGAAAATTATCAGTAAAAGCTTGGTTTCATTGCCTTTATTTTAACAAAAAGATTTTTTTTCGTATTTTTTGGAAATTTTGAACCTATTAAATCTATTGAAATATATGCAAAAAGGGTTATACCGCTCAGAATTTGAGCATGACTCCTGCGGCATTGGCGCTGTGGTGGACTTGACTGGGAATCCCACTCATGAAACAATCAGTGACGCCTTATATATGCTTAGCAATATGGAGCACCGAGGTGGCCGGGGTTCAGATCCTAAAACCGGAGACGGAGCAGGTGTATTAATTCAGGTTCCTCATGATTTCCTAAAAGATATTACCGCCAGGACAGAAATCAACCTACCTGAAAAAGGATACTACGGGGTAGGCATGACATTTTTCCCTAGAAATAAGCAACTTTTCAAAAAATCAAAAGAGCTCCTGAATCAGATTATTGAAGATCTGGATTTTGAGCTCATCGGCTATAGACCTGTTCCGGTAGATGAAACAGTTCCAGGATCAGGAGCATTGGAAGTTATGCCCAATATTGAGCAGCTTTTTGTCAAGCACAAAAAAGGGCTCACCGGGATTGCTTTGGAAAGAAAACTGTATGTACTAAGAAACTTTGCTACTTCTGAGGTCAATTCCAAGATCCCTGGTGTCAACCAATCTTTCTATTTTGCCTCCTTCAGTAGCTTGACCTTAATCTACAAAGGTCAGTTGAGAACTGATCAGGTTTTACCCTTTTACAAGGATTTACAAAACGGTAAAATAGAATCTGCTTTTGCAATCGTCCATTCAAGATTTTCCACCAATACATTCCCTAATTGGAGATTGGCTCAACCATTCAGATTCCTTTCTCACAATGGTGAAATAAACACCATCAGAGGAAATTTGAATAAAATGAAATCCAAGGAAACGCTGATGAAAACTCAGTTTTTCTCGGATGAAGAACTGGAAAAACTGATGCCTATCACCAATAAGCTGAACTCAGACTCAGCCAACTTGGATGCCATGGTGGAGCTATTGACATTGAGCGGAAGATCCTTGCCACATGCCATGATGATGCTGGTACCTGAGGCTTGGCAGGATAATGAGGTCATGGACAGAGACCGAAAGGCATTTTATAAATTTCACGCCTCCTTGGTGGAGCCCTGGGATGGTCCTGCAGCCCTTTTGTTTACAGATGGAAAATCAGTAGGCGCCACTTTGGATAGAAATGGTCTGAGACCACTTCGCTATTTCATCACCAAAGACCAACGATTAATCCTTTCCTCAGAAGCCGGAGCTTTGCCAATTCGGGAAGCTACAATTACTGAAAAAGGTAGAATCAGTCCCGGAAGAATGCTTTGGGCCGACTTGGAAAAAGGGAAAGTACTCTTTGATGAGGAAGTCAAGGGAGAAATATGCCGAAAGCAGCCTTATGAACAATGGGTAAATGAACAGCGGATCAAGTTGAGGCTGGAGCCAGACCCGGAAACTTTGAGTCATCCATATTCCACAGAAAATATTAAGAAATGCCAAACGGTATTTGGCTATACGTCTGAAGAACTGAAAGTGGTCCTAGGACCTATGGGTAAAAGCGGGCAAGAAGCCATCGGTTCCATGGGAGCAGACACGCCGCTTGCTGTCTTATCCAAGCAAAGCCAACATATCGCCAATTATTTCAAACAATTATTTGCGCAGGTAAGTAATCCACCGATTGATCCGATTCGGGAGCGAATGGTGATGTCCCTCTTCACTAGAATTGGTGAAGGACACAATATACTAGAAGAAAGCCCTCAGCATACTCGACAAATCCATATCTCTCAGCCTGTCTTGCTCAACGAGTCTCTGGAAAAAATCCAGAATATGGAAGGCCAAGGCTATAGAGCTAAGAAGTTGTTTGCTCATTTCAATGCAGACCATCAGCCGGGCAGATTACTGGAGGCATTGGATAAGCTGTGTCAGGAAGCAGAGGATGCCATTGCCGAGCGGAAAAATATCCTGATCATTTCAGACAGAAATAGCAATGAAGAATGGGCACCAATTCCATCTTTATTGGCAATCGGTGCTGTGCATCATCACTTGGTTAAAAAGAAGATAAGAACCAAAGCTGGTTTGGTACTGGAATCAGGAGACATACGGGAAACCCATCATTTTGCAACAGCAATTGGTTATGGGGTTTCTGCGATCAATCCATATCTGGCGCTGGAATCTTTATTGGACATGTTCCAAAAAGGGATGTTCCCTGAAGTAAAAGACCAAAAGACACTGTTTTATAATTACCAAAAGGCTATTGGAAAAGGATTATTGAAGGTTCTTTCCAAAATGGGAATTTCTACACTTCAATCTTATCAGGGAGCTCAGATTTTCGAAGCCATTGGATTAGGACCTGAAGTCATAGACAGATGCTTCAAAGGCACCATCTCCAGAATCTCTGGCGTTTCATTTGATGAACTTGCGGAAGAGGTGTTGATCCGTCATAGAGCGGCTTATCATACAGAAAGTCCTGTTTTGGAAACCGGAGGTGTTTACCAATGGAAAAGAAGGGGGGAAAAACACCTTTTCAATCCTGAAACCATCCATTTGCTTCAAAAGTCAACCCGACTCAACGATTACGGACTGTACAAGAAATTTGCTGATAAAATTAACGAGCAATCTAAAGATGCTTTGACCTTGAGAGGATTATTTGAATTCAAAAAGAGAATTTCGGTACCTCTGGAAGAAGTAGAGCCAGCAGAAAGCATCATGAGAAGATTTGCAACAGGAGCTATGTCTTTTGGATCCATTTCTCATGAAGCTCATACTACACTTGCAATAGCCATGAACCGTATCGGAGCTAAAAGCAACTCGGGAGAAGGCGGGGAGGATGAAATCCGCTTCCAGAAAAAAGAAAACGGAGATTGGGAAAGATCTGCGATCAAGCAGGTGGCATCAGGAAGGTTTGGAGTAACCAGTAATTACCTGACCAATGCAGCAGAACTCCAAATTAAAATGGCACAGGGGGCCAAGCCTGGTGAGGGTGGACAATTACCTGGCCACAAGGTAGACGAGTGGATAGGAAAAGTTCGCCATTCTACCCCTGGGGTAGGCCTCATTTCCCCTCCTCCACATCACGATATTTATTCAATTGAAGATTTGGCTCAGTTGATTTATGATTTGAAAAATGCCAATAGAAAGGCTAGAATCAATGTGAAGCTGGTATCCCAAGCCGGAGTAGGAACTGTGGCAGCGGGAGTAGCCAAGGCCATGGCTGATGTGATTTTGATTTCAGGAGCAGATGGAGGTACAGGTGCCTCTCCGCTCTCTTCCATCAGACATGCAGGATTGCCTTGGGAGCTGGGACTGTCAGAAGCGCATCAAACCTTAGTAAAAAATAACCTGAGAAGCAGAGTAGTGCTTCAGACGGATGGACAATTGAGAACCGGAAGAGATTTGGCCATCGCAACGCTTTTAGGTGCTGAAGAGTGGGGAATTTCCACCGCTGCTTTAGTTGTGGAAGGATGCATTATGATGAGAAAATGTCATCTCAACACCTGCCCTGTAGGTATAGCAACCCAAAATCCTGAACTGAGAAAGCTCTTTACAGGTGACCCGGATCATGTAGTGAATTATTTCTATTTCTTGGTTCAAGACTTGAGAGAAATCATGGCTTCTTTAGGCTTCAAGACAATAGACGAAATGGTGGGCCAAAGTCATGTATTGCAATCCACCGGTCATTTGAATCATTGGAAATGGGATAAGGTAGACCTTTCACCAATCTTCCATAGAGTGGAAGTGCCGGATCATGTGGGTATCCACAAACAGATCGATCAGGATTGGGATTTGAAGGAAGTATTGGATAGAAAACTTATTAAAGCAGCTCTTCCTTCCTTGGAACAGGCGATTGCAGTTTCAGGCCACTTTCAAATCAAAAATACAGACCGTGCAGTAGGCGCTATGCTTTCCAATGAGATTTCCAAAATCTATGGAAGCGTGGGATTACCGGATGATACCATTCAATTCAAGTTTACGGGTTCTGCGGGACAGACTTTTGGTGGCTTTTTGACCAAGGGAGTAAGCTTTGAACTGGAAGGAGAGGCTAATGATTACTTCGGAAAAGGACTATCCGGAGGAAGGCTGACAATCTATCCAAGCCGAAATGCCAAGTTCAAACCTGAAGAAAATATCATCATAGGGAATGTGGCATTTTATGGAGCTACTTCCGGTGAAGCCTATATTAATGGTAAAGGTGGAGAAAGATTCTGTGTGAGAAACTCCGGTGTCAAAACTGTAGTGGAAGGAATCGGAGATCATGGCTGTGAGTATATGACAGGAGGATTAGTCGTCAATCTTGGTGAGATCGGAAGAAATTTTGCCGCAGGGATGAGTGGTGGAATAGCCTATATTCTTCATGATTACATTACAGAAGTCAACCCTGAATTGGTGGATATTGATCCTTTGACAGAAGAGGATTACAACACCATCAAATCCTTTGTGAAAAGGCATGTAAAGCTGACCAATAGTGCTTTGGGAAGTCAATACCTGGAGGATTGGGAGAAATCCAAACTCAAATTCATCAAGGTGATTCCTAGAGATTACAAGGCAGTTTTGGAGAAAAGAGCATTAGAACAATCAAAATCATTGGTGTAAGATGGGAGCGAAAGAAGGATTTATACAATTTAAGAGAGAAACCCCTATTAGTCGGGACCCACAGGAAAGAGTGGGAGACTACAAGGAGATATATGAGCCGTTTTCTGACGAAAAATTAAATCATCAGGCAGCGAGATGCATGGATTGTGGGATACCATTTTGTCACAATGGCTGTCCATTGGGAAATGTAATCCCTGAGTTCAATGATGCAGTCTATGAAAAGGATTGGGCCCAGGCGATCAGCATTCTGAAAAGCACCAACAACTTCCCGGAATTTACGGGGAGGATTTGCCCTGCTCCCTGCGAGGCAAGCTGCGTATTGGGCATCAATAAAGATCCTGTTGCCATTGAACTCATTGAGAAGAGTATCGCTGAAAAAGCCTATGAATTAGGACTAATTCAGGCAAACCCTCCCAAAAAGAGAACCAACAAGCATGTAGCTGTCATAGGCTCAGGCCCGGCAGGATTAGCAGCGGCAGACCAGCTAAATCAAGCTGGTCATGAGGTGACGGTATTTGAAAAAGACGCAAAGCCCGGAGGTTTATTGAGATATGGTATTCCAGATTTCAAATTGGAAAAATGGGTGATAGACAGAAGAATTGATTTGATGAAGCAAGAGGGAGTCATTTTCTCTTGCGGCACCGAGGTAGGTTTCAATATCAAAGCAGAAAATATCCTCAGAAATTTCGATGCGGTAGTGTTATCTACCGGAGCGGCTCAACCCAGAGCGTTGAATATTAAAGGTTCTGATCTCAAAGGAGTCCATTTTGCCATGGATTTTTTAGGAAAACAGAATCAGGTTGTAGGTGGAGAAATAGAGGAAAACCCTATTTCAGCAAAAGGAAAACATGTGATCGTGATTGGAGGAGGAGATACCGGTAGTGATTGTATCGGAACCTCCAACAGACATGGCGCTGCCTCAATCACACAATTGGAGCTCTTACCCAAGCCTCCTAAACAGAGAACAATTTTGAATCCTTGGCCTGAATGGCCTATGACGCTGAAAACATCCAGTTCTCATGAAGAGGGTGCCGAAAGAGTATTTTCTATTTTGACCAAGGAATTTATAGGCAATGAAGCCGGGGAAGTTACCGGTCTAAAACTGGTAGATCTGGAATGGATGGAAAAAGATGGCCGGATGAATTTTGAAGAAGTAGAAGGCACGGAGCGAATTGTACCCTGCGACCTAGCATTTATTGCTATTGGTTATACAGGACCTGCCCAAAATGGCTTATTGGAAGCATTTGGGGTAGAGAGTATGGAAAACACACTGCCCAAATCCAAAAACTATCAAAGCACCAATGCTAAAGTATTTCTTTCGGGAGATATGCGAAGGGGTCAGTCTTTGGTTGTATGGGCTATTTCTGAAGGAAGAGAAGCTGCTGTCAAGGTTGATGAGTTTTTGATGGGAGCTTCTTCCCTTCCTCAGAAAGATGAGTCTTTCTTCCAGGTTGAAGAATCATTGGAAGGAACAGAGTAATTGTTTTTAATAACCTTAATGAAAAACACCACCCGATCGGGTGGTGTTTTTTTTTGCCATGAAGTGTGCTTTCACAAGCTATGGCTTTGAGCTTGTGTATTTACCTTAGATTTAATTGCCTCCACCTCTTCTTTTTCTGAAATCGTCTCTATCCATAATTTCTCCATGAGGTCTCATTCTTACAGGTCTTTCTGATTTGATTTCCACCCATTTTTGACGCTGCTCTTCCGTTAGGACTTCGTTTAATCGCTCCTCATGTTTTTGAGCTTCTTCCTTACGGGCATCTGTCTCAGCTTTACGGGCCTGTCTTTCTTCCTCTCTTTTTTGAGCTAAATCCAGATGAATTGCATAAACCTGTTCTTGTTGCTCCTTAGTCAAATTCAACTGCTTGGTCATGCGGTCGGTCATCATCTTTGCCATCTCCTCAGGGTTAGGCCTAGTATTACCGCGCTGTCCTTGGGCCATCACTCCAAAAGAAATCAAGGCCATTAATCCAAAACTTAAAATCCATTTTTTCATATGATTATAATTTGCTTTTTAAAAGTCATATGGAATCCCTGCCTGTGGCAGGCAGGTCGCATATTTTCCCCAATACATCGGGGCATCCCAGTGTGTTTCGGCTCCGACATGCTCGATTTCATATTCTTCATTATTTGATTTTGGATATTAGACTGTATTTGATGGATTGAGTTTAATACCGATTTGTTAATGAATCTAAATTCTACTTTTCCTCAATCAACTCTCTTCTCTCCGAGGCTCTAACATATTTTGGCTTGATCAATAACCGAAGACTCGGGTCAAAGGAAAGGTAATTCCAAGACCAGTCCAGAAAAATCAATAGCTTATTTTTCACTCCCAAAATGGCCATTAGATGTACAAATAGCCATGTCAGCCAAGCAAACAATCCTTGGAACTTAATAAAAGGTAAATCCACTACCGCCAACTTCCTTCCGACTGTAGCCATTGAGCCCAAGTCTTTGTATTTGAAAGGTTCCCCCTCTTTCCCTTCCTCATAGTTAACCAAATTCTTTGCTAAAGCACTAGCTTGCTGCAATGCTACCTGAGCTACTTGAGGATGCCCCCTTGGATAATCATCAGTTTCCATCAGACAGATATCTCCCAAAGCATAAACACCTTCTAGCCCATTAACTTGATTGAATTTATCTACTAGAATTCTTCCATTTTTGGCAAAAAGCTCATCCTGCAAACCCTTAATCCTGTTAGGCTTAATTCCGGCTGCCCATAAGAGAGTTTGAGTTTCTATTTTATTGCCGTTTTCCAGGAAGACCTGTTGTCCATCATAATCCTGAACTTTAGTCTCCAACTTGACTTCCACCCCCAATTTTTTCAAATATTCCAGCGCATGCTCTTTGGCTTCATCCGACATGGAAGCTAAGAGGGAAGGACCAGCCTCAATCAACACCACCTGCATATTTTTAAAGCTTAATTCAGGATAGTCTTTGGGAAGCACATTATTCCTTAGCTCAGCCATAGCACCGGCAAGCTCCACACCTGTAGGCCCTCCGCCAACAATAACCACATTCATCAGGGCTCTTCTGTTTTCTTGCTTTTCTATGTTGATTGCTTTCTCATAGTTAGAAATAATCTTATTCCTGATGTATAGAGCCTCTGAAACAGTCTTCATGGGAGAAGCAAAAAACTCTATGTTTTTGGCTCCAAAATAATTGGTATCTGCCCCCATGGCTAACACCAAATAATCGTAGTCCAAATATCCCGAATCCGTGAACAAGCGCTTTTGATCCGTGTCCAAAGACTCAACTTCAGCCATTCGGAAGATTACATTTTTTGAATGATGAAATATTTTCCTGAGCGGAAAGCTAATTGCACTTGGCTCTAAACCTGCTGTGGCAACCTGATAAAAAAGTGGCTGAAATTGGTGGTAATTATTTTTATCCAAAAGGACAACCTGTAGCTTTTTCTTATTTAGGTTCCTGGCAAGTTTGAGCCCGGCAAATCCGGCGCCAATGATCACTACCTTGGGAAATGGAGATTTTGGAATATTGGGAAGGGGAGAGTGAGAGCGTTCCGTCATATACTAAAGTTTTTTAAATGATACGAAATCACACATAAAAAAGACGGGAATTCTTCAAAAAGTATGGGGTGGATTAACTCAGTCAATCCCACCGCTAAAAGGAAAAGATTTCTTATTTTTACGGCCTAAATCGAGTAAATCCATGGGAAGAGCGTTTGAATTCAGAAAAGAACGAAAATTCAAAAGATGGGACAAAATGTCCAAGGTCTTTACCAAGCTAGGTAAAGAAATCGTGATGGCAGTGAAAGCAGGCGGACCCGACCCCACGTCCAATCCAAGACTGAGAACCCTCATTCAGAATGCCAAAGGTGCCCAAATGCCGAAGGACAGGATAGAGGCAGCTATCAAAAGAGCATCTAATAAGGACGAAAAAGACTACGAAGAAATTGTATATGAAGGCTACGGTCCATACGGTATTGCCGTGTTGGTGGAGACTTCTACCGATAATATAAACCGAACAGTCGCCAACGTAAGATCTTATTTTACCAAAGCGGGTGGCTCCTTGGGAACTTCCGGTTCGGTAAGCTTCATGTTTGATCACAAAGCTGTTTTCAGATTCACCCAAGGCGAATTGGATATGGATGAGCTGGAGTTAGAACTCATTGATTTTGGTTTGACCGACATCGATGAAAACGAAGGAGAGATTTTTGTTTATACAGAATTTGAAGACTTCGGTACCATGCAGAAAGCATTGGAAGAAAAAGGTATTGAAGTGATTTCCGCAGATTTCCAATGGTTCCCTACCACCCTGACTGAATTAACTGAAGAGCAGGAAGAGGTCATCAATAAGATGATCGAAAAGATGGAGGAGGACGATGATGTAAACAACGTATACACTAATATGGCCTAAGCGAAAGCTTGGGCTCTTTTTTTTATGAATTTTCCAAGAAGACAGAATTTACAACAGCAAGAGAAACCACTTATTATCGTAGGAAGTAAAAATCCGGTGAAAATAAGAAGTGCGGAAGACGCATTTTCACTGGCTTTTTCCAAGGGATTTCACATCAATGGAATCACTACATCTTCAGGCGTACCTGATCAGCCCTATGGAGATGAAGAAACTTGGCTGGGAGCAAAAAACAGAGCTCTAAATGCCAAAAAGAATTTTCCGGAAGGAAATTATTGGGTAGGAATCGAAGGTGGATTGGACCAAGATAAACATGGCATGTTTGCTTTTGCCTGGATCTATATTTTAGATGATAATGGGCAAGTGGGTCAAGCCAAAACCGGCACCTTTTATCTACCCGAGGGTATAGTCAGTTTGATCAAAAGCGGAATGGAACTGGGTGATGCAGATGATCAGTTTTTTTCAAGAACAAATTCCAAGCAAGAAGGCGGGTCAGTTGGTATTTTAACAGATGGAAAGCTTACTAGGAGAGATTACTATTCTCAGGCAATTTTACTTGCTTTGATCCCTTTTTTGAACAAAAGTTACTATTAGATGCGATTTTTCGAATAAAATTTTATGTGTATTCGGATAACTGCACGTAACCAAATAATGACAGGTAGTGACAATTAGTTGTAATGGGATTAGTAGTGATGTTACTTGGTTAAAAATAGCCAAAATCATGAACATCATCGACTTTATCAACTATTTTCCTGATGAGGAAAGCTGTGAAATTTACTTGAAAGTGCATCGTGAGAAAGTGGGGATTCGCTGCAAAAGCTGTAGTGCTATGACCAAGCATTATTGGTTCAGTGGGTCTAAATTTTTCGAATGTAGCAAGTGCCGACGCAGGAGTTCGCTCAAAAGTGGTACGGTGATGGAGAAAAGCAAGCTTTCCCTGCATACTTGGTTCTTGGCGTTTATGTTGATGTCAGCTACCAAGAAAGGCTTTTCCTGTCTGGAATTCCAGCGTCAACTGGGTCTAAGCAGATATGAGACAGCCTTTAGGCTGATGCATAAAATCAGAGTGTACATGGGTAAAAGAGATGCCTTGTACACACTAACGGATATGATTGAGTTTGATGAAGGGTATATCGGAGTAGCCACTCCACAGCGTGAGAAAGACCATTTGAAAAGAGGCAAGGGTAGCCAAAGAAAAGCTGAAGTTGGTGTTTCAGCCGAATCCATTCCGTTGGAAGACTTGGATACAGGCAAAACAAGCAGGTTCTGTGGTTACTTTAAAATGGAAGTTTTGGGCAAGGCGGATGGAGATCATGTCAAGCAATTCATCAAAAGGAACACCGAGGGAGATATCGTCCTTTTCAGTGACAAGAATACCGCATACTCACAGCTAGAGGACATTGTAGAAACTCACTTCACGGTTGTTTCCGGAAAAGATTCTACCAACGACACGCTCAGATGGGTGCATAAAGCAATCAGCAATCTGAAGCGGAAACTCCTGGGAATAAACCACATGATCACTTACAAATACCTCCAGAACTACCTCAACGAATTTGTTTACAAACTCAACCGGAGATATTTTGGGGATAGATTATTTGATCAATTGATTATTGCGGGAATTTATCCCTACGTGCAAACATGAGGATACACATATAAAATTTTAAATAAAAGTCAGTTTTTTTTAAAAAATCTTTGAAAGTATTGGATAATAAAAAAAAAGTAACTTCTTTAGTTTTATACTATTTCATAGTAACATATTTGTAACACATATATAAAGAAAAGTAAAAGTTGCTGTAATCACCCCTAAGTTTATTAGCGACAAAACCTCCCCTTTTGGGGAGGTTTATTTTTTTAGATTCCTGATGAAATTTTTTAATGCTACTCTCCAATCCGAATCAGCATCCCATTCAGGTCCTATATATAATTCATCTCTTACCAATAGCTTGATATAGTATTTTACCACGGTTTGATTTTCTATTTCAGGATCGGAATTTAGCCCCATACTTTTTTTAAGGTCCGCTTCTCTCCCTTCAACTTTCACCAATAGAAACTGAATTCTGTCCCTGATCAATTCCTGATTGGTTTTCGCCTCAGTAAGCCAAGCAACTTCGTAAGGATATTCTGTTTTGAGAATTCCTTCTATCTCTGCTTTTTGGGCTGCTTGTTCTGCCAATATCCGTTCGGCTGACTTACCATATAAATCATATCTGAAATATGTCAAAGAACCGGTCTCAGCACTTGATCCTTCCAATGGAACACCCAGTTTAAATACTTCCAGGTTTAGAGGATTTCTTGCAAAAAATTTACTGGAGGAAGCTTGCTGGGCAGCTTCTCCTTGACTTATACTTGGAAACTCAGGAATATCGATCACCAGGAGGTTTTTGGTTCTGACATTTTCTCCCAAAGCTCCAAACTGGTCCGCTACTTCTTCAATTTTGGGTGCGCTCAGACCAAAAAGAGCAGTTGATGTGATGACTTTCCCATCTCCACTGAACTTTCCTACATGGATACTCGCATTGTTTCTCTGACGAGTGACTAGGATGATATTTTTAATCAAACGCTGCTCAAAGGCTTTGGCGTAGTTACTTTGTACTTCCTCCGATAAGGAAACCTGCTCAAGCTCGTAATAAGCGACTGGGTCACCTCCAGCTTTTACTAAAGCAGAATGAACCGAATCGGCAACAGCCTTCCAATCCATTACCGGTCTGGCAGCTGGATCAGCAGAGATCAAAACCACAGACTTTCCATCAAAAAAAGTCTCCGGTAAATTCCCTTGACTCCTGACTGGATGGGACAAGATGAGTATTGCCAGAAAAATTAAATATTTCATAGAGAAATGGAAGGAAAGAAACTTAAATTAAATTCGGACTTTAAATAACGAAATTTTAACCATCTCATGTACCAAAGACCAAAACTTCTCCTCTTTTTCATCATCTGCTTGGCTCATTTTTCTGTTTCTGCACAATCCTTACGGGAAAAAACTCTTATCAAACACATGGTTTACCTTTCTTCCGATGAGTTGAAAGGGAGAAAAACCGGAACCCCTGAAAACCTTAAAGCGAGAGAGTACATAGTATCCGAATTCGAAAAATCAGGATTAAATTCTCAATACCCAGATTATTTACAGGAATTTCAGTTTTACAATCGAAGAGAAGGAAAAACCCTCACTGGAAAAAATGTAGTAGGATTTGTAGCGGGGACAGAGAGCAAAAAAATAATTGTGATCACAGCTCATTACGATCATGTGGGAGTAGGGAAAAAGAACGCTGAAGGCGACTCTATATATAATGGAGCTGACGATAATGCCTCTGGCACGGCTGCTTTGATTGAAATGGCAGATTATTTTGCGAAAAACCCGGCCAAGCATAGCCTGATGTTTGCAGCTTTGGATGGAGAAGAAATGGGACTTCAAGGTGCAAAAGCACTGGTTGCAGATTTTCCCTTCGAATTGGAAGTGATCGCACTGAATGTCAATATGGACATGATATCCAGAAATGAAAAAGGGGAATTATATGTTTCTGGAACTCACTACCATCCACAATTCAAACCGGCATTGGAGTCTGCCGCTGCTGATTCCGACATTCAATTAATGTTTGGCCATGATATCCCAGGTACAGGGGCTGATGACTGGACTAAATCATCAGATCACGGTGCTTTTTTCGAAAAAAAGGTTCCTCATTTATACTTTGGAGTTGAAGACCATCAAGATTATCATCAGGTTACCGATGAATTTAAAAATATTAATCCAGAATTTTATGTGAAGGCCAGCCGACTCATTTTGAACTGCATTTTGGCTTTAGACGAAGATTTGGCAAAAGAATAGGAGATATTTTTCCTTTGTTCCATAGGTTACTTACTTTGTATGGAATTGATTAAAAGTAGATTTTGGCAAAAAATGATTTCATAACCAGACTCCTGATTTGGAGATTAAGGCATATGAGTAATCAAAATTTTATTTTGATTCTCAGTGGCATCATTGGTGTGATTTCTGGTCTGGCCGCAGTGATTCTCAAGCAAGGAGTACATGCTATCCAAAACTTTCTGACTGAAGGTTTTTATGTAGAATATGCCAATTTCATGTACATCATCTATCCAATTATAGGTATCGCTG
Source organism: Algoriphagus sp. NBT04N3 (assembly GCF_019443765.1). Classification (NCBI taxonomy): domain Bacteria; kingdom Pseudomonadati; phylum Bacteroidota; class Cytophagia; order Cytophagales; family Cyclobacteriaceae; genus Algoriphagus; species Algoriphagus sp. NBT04N3. The sequence continues at coordinate 4,298,056 of NZ_CP048415.1, read as the reverse complement.
CTGCCTTTCTAATAGGAAAATATCTTTTCAAAGATGTTGGTGGACATGGAATTCCGGATGTACTGTTTACAATTTCCAAAAAGCAGAGTTTAATACCCAGAGTAAAGACCTACAGTAGGGTTTTTACTTCGGCCTTGACGGTCGGTTTTGGAGGTTCCGTCGGATTAGAAGCACCCATGCTGGTAACAGGGTCAGCCATTGGTTCCAATATTGGAGTTTTGGTACATCTCAACTCCAAAAAAAGAACTTTATTGATTGGCTGTGGAGCTGCTGGTGCGATATCGGCCATATTTGGAGCGCCGATCGGAGCCGTGATTTTTGCGATAGAGGTCATATTAATGGAAATCAGTACGGCAAGCTTTATCCCTTTGCTGATTGCCTCGGTGACGGGCTCCCTGACTTCCATGTTGTTGATTGGGGAGGATTCAGTCTTCAATTTCAATCTTCAGGAAGAATTTAGAGCGGCCCATATGCCCTATTATCTTTTATTGGGGATTTTCTGCGGCATAGTCTCTTTGTATTTCAGTAAGGCTGTAGTCCGAACAGAAAAAATCATGGAGGGACTGGAAAGCCAAACCATCAGAATTCTGTATGGTGGAGCAATGCTAGGGTTCATGTTGTTTTTCTTTCCTCCTATATATGGGGAGGGTTACGATACACTGAACTTGCTTATTGATGGCAACTCCAACCAGTTATTGGAAAAAAGTCCATTTTTCTCTGCAATAGAAAACCCGTACATGATTTTGATTTTTTTGGGCTTAATTATCTTAATTAAACCCATTGCCTCCGCTTTGACATTGAGTGCAGGAGGATCGGGAGGGATATTCGCTCCATCCTTATATGTCGGGGGTCTAGTAGGCTTCCTTTTCGCTTTTGGGAAAAACATGTTGGGAATTCACATTCCCCTGCCTCTCGCTCATTTTACCTTAGTGGCTATGTGCGGTGTCATGGCGGGAGTTCAACACGCGCCTTTATCAGCTATATTCCTTATCGCTGAAATAACTGGGGGATATGAACTTTTTGTACCACTGATGTTCGTTTCGGCCATCTCCTATATCACCACCACTTACTATCAAAAGGACAGCCTTTATATTCAACAACTTAAGGAAAAGGGTAAACAGCTGCCAGAAACCAAAGATCAAGAGTTGCTGGATATGATAGATATTTCTCATGTAATAGAAAGAGATTTATTACCTATTCACCCAGAGTCCAAGCTGAAAGATTTGATCGACTTGGTTAAAATTTCCAAGAGAAATATTTTCCCTGTTGTGGACGAAAATAAAATACTCCGTGGAATCATCACCTTGGATGACATCAGGGATATCATGTTTGACTTAGAAAAGCAAGAAAACACTCAAATTAGGAGTTTAATGCATAGTCCTCCAGAAATCCTATTAGCTACTGAAAATATGCAAAAAGCCATGGATAAGTTTGAGAAGTCAGGAGCATGGAACCTGCCTGTAGTAGAGGATGGACGCTATTTGGGCTTTGTTTCAAAGTCCAGAATCTTCAATTCTTACCGAAAAAGATTGATCCGACAAAGGCAGGATTAAGGCCGATTTAAAAGAATATTTGGATTTTGAAATTATCCACTTTTTAACATTCATTTTAACAGCCCTTTTTTCAGTTAGCTTCGATTATCCACAAATTTACCTATTATTGATCGCTATTAAAATACTGATTTTCAGCACTTTATTATGCTATTGTTGAAAAGTGTGGATAAATAATTGAAAATGTGGATAAAAAATTCTTGCATTTTTTAATCCTCAAAATTAGCCTGTATGAAGCATTTTTTAACTTGGAATTCATATTCCCTTAACACAAAAAATTAAGCCTTGATTTTTTTTAAAACAAATTTTATTTGGATTCGTTGTCGTACAATACACTTTTTGAATCCTGAAAAACAGTTTTATTGTACTGAAAAAAATTCAAGCTTTGAATATTACAATTTTGGTTCAGAAAGATCAATTTTAAGTCTTTAGCTATTCGCCTTGAGATCAAAGCGCTTAACTATGGAACAGCAATAAATTTCAATATTGGGTGAGAGTCTAGTAAAGGCTTTTTTGAAAAATAAAAGTCCCGATTGCAAAGCCCTAGTTTCCCCAGCCTAGGGGCTCAAGATTATTCATTTGTCTCAATATCCAACCTTGTCTTCCGGAGATGTAATTGGTAGGTCTCCTAGGGCTCCATCGTATTGGGTTCGGTAATACTGCAGCTATCATGGCAGCTTCTCCACGAGTAAGTTTTTTGGCCGATTTACCATAAAATGTTTGAGCAGCAGCCTCGATTCCATAGATTCCGGGGCCCATTTCTATGACATTTAAGTACACCTCCATAATCCTTTCTTTGGGCCAGAGAAATTCTACTAGAACTGTAAAGTAAGCTTCAAGCCCCTTTCTCACATAATTTCTACCTGGCCAGAGAAACACATTTTTGACAGTCTGCTGGGTTATGGTACTTGCTCCCTTTATTCTTTTACCTTTCTTATTCCCTTCCCAAGCTTTTTTCATGGCTTCCATATCAAAACCTGAATGCTGCAAAAACTTTTGATCTTCTGAGGCATATACCGCTTGAGGTGCATGCCTGGAGATCTCCTCCATCGGTACCCAGTCTTTGTAAAGCCTCAGTTCTTTTTTTTCATCCAAAGACTGCTCTACCAAACGAATCACCATTAATGGAGTAAGTGGAACAGGCACAAAGCGATAAATGATGACCAAACCAATTGATATGATAAAAAACCAAATAATGATTTTTAGGATAAATCTGCTGACCCAATGGATTATTTTCATGCTTTGCGCTTTGCTTTTGCCTGTACAAATTGATAAAAAAATACGGAATTTGAAGCTTTGGCAATAGCTTCTAAGTCTGATTCCATCTCCCTTATATCCTTCTCCTTGATTAAATCGGTGTCCAACATAGGTTTAGCAGCACTTTTCATCAACTCTTTCCAATAAGCTGTCATGCGCTTTAATTCCTCTGGCCTTGATTGATCCAAATGAAACCCACCTCTTTGTAATTCTATTTCCTCGAAACCTACTTCATGCAGCAAATTTCCCAGCTTGACCCCAATATCAGGATCTCCTCCACTTTGAATCTGATGGGCATTGTAAGCATTATAATATCGCTCCAGACCCGGCAATTTGGGTAAAAAATAAAAACTTGAATTGAAGACCTCTGTTAAATAGATAATCCCCTCAGGGTGCAAGTGCTCATAAACTGACCTTAGCACCTTTTTTGGATCTTCTACATGCTCCAAAACCCAACAGATAAATCCAGCATCAAACTTTTCCTCTAAATTCAGTTCTGCTGCATCTTGATTGACAAAATTGATTTCCCTTTCCGAAAATCTGGATAAATTGATTTGGGCTTTTTCAATTTGAGACTTCTCTATTTCCACACAGGTCAAGTCCAAGTCAGGATAAAGGCTCAATATTACCTGTGATTGTGCCCCAACCCCAGAACCTATTTCCAATACATTCTTTCGATTTTTTAAATCAATGAAAGGATAAATTAAAGGAGTCAGAATACCCGCCTGGCTCATCAGTCGCTCCTGCTCCTCTGTCAGATATCCATGAATGTATTTTCCCATATTTAGTCCAAATATCGTCAGAACTGTGAGTTCTCCAATAAAGATCAAAGAACCGTGCTTTTCCTTAACACAATAGGGGCATTTAGTTTAGACGAAACCGATTCTAAAAAATATTTGAGATCAGGATATTCCTCAGAAAGATATCTGTCCTTATGAATTTCCAATTTGACTAGAACATTAAGTTGATTGGTTGCCAATTCAACTAAATATGAAAAGCGGGCACCCTTTGAAGGAATTGTTAGACTAGTTTGCTCAGGAAAATCATCTAAAACAAATCCCTCAGGTATAGGAATGCTTATATTGAAATTTTCAAAATATGGATATTTAAATTCTATGGGAAGAATACGGCTATCTTGGGTAAATGGATTATTGTTAAATTCTGAAAACTGAATTGGTTTAAGAAAAATTGTTTCCTCTGATTCATTTCCCACAAAAGAATCAAAAGTTAAAACTATTGATCTGCTAGAGCTTAGCTGATCTGATATACTGGGATTTTTGATTTCATTCCCCTTTAAAATCGGTTCTTCAGATAAAAACTTTTCTACCTCTTTTAATTTTCTAAGATCCTCCCCAACCTCCAAAGCCTTTAAGTCTAGAAATCTAATTTGATTTTTAAACCTAAGTGTACCAGATGAATCATTCTCCAACGTGATATAATGAATTGAACCTGATCTATGCGAATGATTCAGCTCCTCTAACCTTCCCTTATCTTTTTCCAAAAAAAATCCTTTCTCTACCATCTTGGAAGGAGGAATTAACCCAAAAGGAGTAATTGAGTCACTAGCATCTAGCAAATAATTTTTCCCTTCTATTTGAGTAGAAATTATAGAAGAGTGAAATTGATTGATAAAGGGTACTTCTATTAATTTTTCTCTTCCTTTAGCCTTATCATTGACCATAACTAGGGTAGCCTGAATACCTTTTCTTCTAAGGAGATGGACTAAAAACAAGTTTTTATCAAATGAATTCCCTTCATTTTTTTCGATCAAATCATTCAAAGGATAAATAGGCTCCAAATAAGAGGAATTTAAAAGTTTAATTTTTTTGGAAACATAATCAAATAAAAATTTCGCTTGATCCAATTCTGAGAGGGAGTCCAACTTAAAATTTGGATAGTTTGGAATTGATTCAGGGTTGAGAATAAAATAAGAGCTCATATCTTCATAATCCAGCCATCTGTTAGCTAATTGTTTCCAATTGGCATAGATCATTTCTGAGCTTTCTAATTCGTCAGGATTAACATATTCACTTGAATATAAATAACCATCTACTCGTTCTTGATAATTTATCAGGTTTCCAACAAAAGGCTCCTCTGGTAAAGATGGAACATCCTTTCTCAGCCAACTATACAAATTCTTTTTCTCAGAGATAACTGCAGCTTCAGCTACTTTCTTCCCCTGCATAATCATTTGATATTGAAAAAATATTGGAGCTTTGAAAGTGTATTTACTATTCAATGCAGGGTATTTTTTTTGAAAAGACCATCCTTCTAAAATTCCAAATTGATGGTCAATCTTTTTAAAAGTAAATTCAATAATTGTCCCCTTTTTCACATTGGGAAAAATCAACACATATTGAAACTCTCCACCACCTAGATTAACTTCTTTAATCTGATCTTTTTGAAGCAGTTCTGTAATCCTTAGTCCATCTTTTAAGTAAGATACTTGAGCATTAATTTTAACAATATTCTCTACTAAGGACTTCCCCCGGTAGAAATTAATTAAAATATCTCCAAAATTGTCATGGTTATCATCTAGTACTTTGAATCGATAATGAAAATCGGTATGAAGCCCATTTACCATAAAATAACTATTGGCTTCTTCCCAAAGAGTAACAACTTTTGCTTCTGGCTGAAAACTTACCTCCTCCAACAAAAGCTCCTCTTCTGAATAAACTCCAAATTTGACTTGAGATTTCGTTTCCTGGCAAATTATTACAAGGAAACACAATAAAATCAACCTCATATCTAATTCCTCAAGGATTACTTACTTTTTTTAAGACAACAGGAGCATTCATTTTAGTAGCCACAGTTTCCATAAAATATTTCAAATTGGCATACTGCCTAACATCAATCGTTGGTTTTTTGACTTCGAGCTTTGCTACAATCTGAACTTTATCTCCCATTAGCACTGGATTATAAGAAAATAACACCTCCCCATTTTTCATGCTGATTGCTTCCTTGAGAGGATAATCGTCCAACTCATAACCTTCGGGAATTTCCAGCAGGGTAGAATAAGTCTCTGAAAATGCAAAACCGAAATCGACAGGGAAAATCCTGAAATCCTGAGTAAAAGGATTTTTACTGAAAGTAGCGACCTTAAAAGGAGTAAGCATCATCAAGGAAGTTTCCTCTGAATTTTGGCCTTGGATCTTGATCGTATAATTTGTGGTGGTGTAATTGTCCTCTTTAAGATTATCCTGCATATCCATATTGACTACTTCCCAAGTTGGATCCAAAGTAAATAGCTTATGAAGGGGTTCATTATTTTTTTGGAGATTTTGGGATCGATGTGACATCTGCAAACCCTCGTAAAAATACCTGCGAAGCGATCCTTCTACAATCAAATTCTTTTCCTCATCAAATTTCAACACTGAAGTAAATACTGAATTCGAATTATGAGGAATATTGATAGGAACTAATTGGCTATTTTCTTTAGTCAGAAAAAGCCCTGCTTTTACATGTTTATCCAAGTCCACATATCCAAAAGGGGCCAATGGATCTTCCAGGTCCAAGAGATATTCTTTGCCATCCAGCTTCGCATGAAGCAATACACTATTAAACTGGTTGATAAATGGAAAAGGTACTAAATCACTTCTTCCACTACCTTTTGACCCTACCAAAATTGGATGGCACTCTATCCCCATAGATCTCAAAATACCCATTAATGCCAGGTCCAGTTCTACCGCCGAACCCACTTTGGTTTTGACCAACTGAGATATTTGCTGGTCTGGAAAGAAACCACTTTCAGTGTTAAGTTGAAAATTCTGCTGAAGGTAATAATAGGCCTTTTGAGCCTTCTCCAGCTCAGTGCTTCCTTCGAAGTCTACGCCATCCATCACTTTTTCCAAAGGAGAGCTTCGGAAATACCCCTTATCCGTATAACCTCTCAAAACCTCATCTCCCAGCACGATCCAATTTTTCAGTACATCTTCCCACTCGTACAAGGTTTTTTGGTAACGTGAAAGCTGGAACTCAACTCTTTCTCTATAATCCGCAAAATTATTCATGTAAGGCTCCGCCTTCAGGGAATTCAGCTTCCTCAACGTCCAAGTGTAGGTCCCGTTATTTACAGTTTTTTCTGAGGTAGTATTATACTTTGTTCCTTGACCAATCATCTTGTATTCCAATTGCGGAATCATGGTGATACTGTAAGAAGACATGATGGTTGGAATATCATTTTGGAATGTCCATCCATCTAAAAGGGTGATATTCTTATCCGTTTTCTTATACGTATACTCCAGAATAGAGCCCACCTTCACATTGGGAAATGTAATCCGGTATTCCTTCCATCCATTTCCTACCTCAACTTCAAAAATCTGATTTTTATCCACCTTAATGGACTGTGGCTCATCTCCCTCAAAGTTGGTGATCAAAGCCTTTAAACCACTGATTTCTTCCGTTCTATTATCACCTGAATAGAATGGAATCTTTACATCTCCCCGAGCTATTCCTGACTCCTTTAGAATTTTGATCCTGAAATGGTAGGTTGTTTCAAAAACTTCCCCGAAGAATTTGGAAACCCCTTCCTCGAAAAGTACTACAGCCTCCGCATCTGGTTCAAAATCAACTTCCGAATAAGAAATTTCATTGGAATTATATTTTCCAAATTTCTCCTTTTGGGCATATCCTGAAAGATGCAATAAAAAGAGAAGGCATAATAAAAGTTGCTTTTTCATGTGTTTATAAGTTGTATGTCAAAGGTCACATGGAATCTCGCATTTAGCATATTCGTCCCAGTGTGTGACATTTTTGTCATGCTCGATTTCATCTGTTTATAATTTGTTTTTTAGGGGTCATCCCGATGACTTTCGGGAGGGATGCCCAAGATAATCATCCCCTTGTGTGAGATTTTTTCTCATGGGCATTTCATATTATTTTTGACTTAGGCTGGGCTTGGTAAAATGGTAGGTTCCATATCCTACCGAGTTGATTTTACTAATCAGGACTTTCTTGGAATCTTCATCCTTAGGGTCTTTGATGGAAACCTTAATTTTTCTGGTAACCAGAAGCTGATTGTCTTTCAACTGATTTTCAATGTGAATGCTATATTCCTCCTCCTTGATTTCCAGAGGCTCAAGATTGAATTCTGATACTACTCCTTTTGGGAGATCTATGGCATAGGTTTCTTCCAAATCAAAATTTTTGAAACCTATTTCATCTAATTTTATTTTGGTGAAAAATGGCTTAAGCAAAAGGCGTTTGGCGGTAGTCTGAGCAAATTTTTGAACAATTCCTTTGACCGTTCTATCAGCTATAGGTAAGGAATCCAACTGCTCGGATTCAAATTGATAATCTTGAATTACCAATCCGGAAATAGCTGAGTTTTTATTGAAATAATCTCGCTGCTGTCTGGAATCAAGCTGTCTGGAAATACTAACAGCCTTGTAAGCTGGATTTCCTTCCAAGTGCTGCTTCATAGTCATCGTGGCATCACCTTTCTCATCCAGTTGGAGAAAATACTCATTCTCCACCCGGTTCCAGGTACTTTGCTCATAGCTTGGGGTTTTGGCTAAATATCCCCCGGTTGGAGTCACTACTAAAACATGTCGGTCATTGGTAAATGAACCCAAGTAGCCTGCCGGCAAACTATTGGAAGTACACTCCAGCCATACGGGTTGCTGATCTATTTCTGCTCTTAAAATGACATGATTAAATTGATTGGAAGGGAGATCTGTGCGAATATCTGATTCTCCCTCGCCAGCATAGACCAAGGTATAAAAAGCAGGAATTCCAGCTGCTTCCAGCATGGCTTTCATAAGATTGGTCAAGCCTTTACAATCCCCGTAGGAATATTTGACCGCGTCTGTAGCAGTCATGGTTTGCCAACCACCTATGCCTAATTGTATACTGACGTAGCGAAAGTTTTTCTGCAGGTAAGTATATAGGACTGAAATCCTTTCATAGGGATCGTCTATCCCTTCTACCAGCTTCAGGATTTTTTCTTTAAACTCTTGAGGCAACTGATCCCTTCCCTCATTGAGTTTGTATTTCCACAAGCCCAATTCTGACCAATCGTTCATAGATCCTTGAAAACTCTCTAATTTGAATTCCTTGGGAGCGATATATAAACGATGATCATCCTCTTCTCGAATGCTGAGATCCTGTACAGGTAAATTGGCTTCTTTCCATACCAACTTTTTCCTTCCGTCAGCCAAGGATTCTTCAGTCTTGTTTCCAGAAAGGTGCTGTTCCTGATAGCGAATCCCAATAGATTCAGGGTAAATGATAGCTAATTCAGCTTCATCCAATTTTTGAAAAGTACTTTCTACAGGAATCCAGGGTTGAAAACTGAAGTTGGATTGGAAATAAACCTCAGTCTGAATATGAACCTCAATCGGAAATTTGGCTGAGTTCACGACATAATATTTCTGTCTGTTATCTGCAAAAATGGAGAAACCATCATATAACTCGGCGTCTTGCAAATCTTTCATTTTGGCTTTTTGGATAGTTTTGCCTGTAGCAGGATCTATCACCTCCAGACTAAAGCCTTTAATTTGGACCAGCTTATCATAAAAAATCCTGACAGAAGCATGACCTAATCCTTCTGCGCTCAAGACAGTTATTTTCTTGTTAGTCTTAAGCGTATAGCCAAAATTCTGATCAATTATCAGCTCTTTGGAATGTGAAATGGAGGAATAAACGGGAGGTTCTTGAGAAAATTTAGAAACCAGGGGATCGGTTAAAAAGCTAGCCCACAGGGCTAACAAGACAAATATCATATTCAAAATACTATAAAATTCGAAAGAAAATTAATAATTAAATTTTCAAAATCAAGAGAGATTTAAAATTTTCAAACGAAATTTTTTTCAGACTATAAAACTTGCATTTCATCCACTTTTGAGTGCATCCCGAGATATATTTTTACTTGGATTTCATAAAATATCTAAGCTATTTGAAGCTTAAAATAGAAACCACCAGTATGAACCCTGTAATTATTAGAAGCTTTGAAGATTTCGAACAGTACAACGGAAAGGAAATCGGAACTTCGGACTATTTCAAAATCACCCAAAACCAAATCAATCTATTTGCAGATGCTACGCACGATCATCAGTGGATTCACACTGATCCTGAAAGAGCCAAAGTGGAAGGAGCTTTCGGTAACACCATCGCTCATGGCTATCTGACGCTGAGCATAGTTCCCCATCTATGGGAACAAATAGTAAAGGTGGAAAATCTCAAAATGATGATTAATTACGGTATCGAGTCCCTGAGATTTGCACAAGCCGTAACAGTTGACAGCGAAGTAAGGTTGATTGCCAACTTGAAAAACGTAGCCAACCTCCGAGGAACTGTCAAAGCAGAAGTGGAAGTAAAACTTGAAATTAAAGATCAGAAAAAACCTGCATTCACCGGCGTGTTGATTTTCTTATATCACTTTAATTAAATAGAAAACCCCCAAAAACTCTAAAAATGTGCTCAGATTCCAATTGAATTGGACCACCTTAGTTTAGAAATAAGAAAGCCGGATTAATCCGGCTTTTTAACTTATTTCTTTTTATAGCTAAAGGTTCCTCCTCCTTGTTTGAAGGTAAGTTCCCCCTTTTCGGGATCAAAGATAAATACTGCTCCTACAGCTGAAAATTCGAATTGATGCTTGCCGATGGGTTCCAATCTGGTATCAGGCTGACCGCTTGGCTTTGCGACTAGGGTGTCGCCATCTTTGACAAAAGTAAAATTGATAGGAATTTGAGTAGTCACGTATTCACCTACATATAAGTCCAAGTCAGAAGGATTAAGAGCGTAAGTCTGAAAAGATGGAATTTTTACCTCATTTCCATAGTTCGCATTCAGTAAGGTAAGGGTAACCTCATTTGCATTCCAGTTTAATCCGTTGGAAAGGGTCACAATTGCTACCTGATCGTCCGGAAAATAACCCAACAAGGAGCGGAAACCGTCTATTCCGCCAGTATGGCCATAAGCTTTTTTATCGAAATACGGGAAGGTAAACATTCCTCTACCATACCCTTCTTTGATTTCCATCATTTTAGCCAAGCTACTTTCTGAAATCAATTTTCCATCAAATAGCCCTTGGATGAAAACGATCAAGTCACTCACAGTGGAGGAAATAGCGCCTGCTCCCAAAGGAATGCTCGGATGAGTCTCATTTTCAACTTTCCACGTTCCGTTATAAGCATAGGATTTCGCTTCATTTTGACTGACATAAACGGATTCAAATACCTCCGTATTCTCTAAACCTAGAGGTTGACTTACCTTTTTTGCCAACAATTCGCCATAGCTACTTTCATATGTTTTTTCCAAAATAAAGGTCAACAAGATATAATTTGAGTTGCTATATGATGCTTTGGAATTGGGTTCAAAATCACTTCCTCCTTTTTGGATAATAGCAATCATTTCCTCTTCAGATTTTGGCTCGGTACTGTAGCCCAAATAGTTTTCATCATCAGTAAAATTATGAATGCCACTTCTATGATTCAGAAGCATGTCCACAGTAATTTTATCTGCATTGGGAATCTGGGAATAGAAATCCGAAAGCTTTTGATCCAATTGAAGCTTACCTTCCTCTACTGCCTTCATGATCAAAACAGAAGTGAATATTTTGGATATTGAGCCAATCCTGAACTTGGTGTTTTCATTTAGCTTTTGTCCTTTTTCGAAATCAGCAAATCCTATGGATCGACTGTAAACCTTTTCCCCATTTTTCGCAATCATGACAGTTCCCATGTATTTGTCATGGAAATCCAAAGAATCAAAAACCTGATCAGCTTTAGAAAAATCCTGGGCCTTTGTTAATCCAGGGTAGAATAAAGTCAAGCCTACAGCTAAGGCAAATAAGAATGTTCTTTTCATGTGTTTATAATTGATTTTTATAGGTCACATGGAATCTTCGCATGGTGGATAATCATCTCAGTGTGTGAAGTTTTCGTCATGCTCGATTTCATCTGTTTATAAATTGTTTTTCAGTGGCCAGATGGAATGCCAAGGATAATCATCCCCCTCCCGAATCAAGTTAGGGACAAGTTGTGCGAGATTTTTCCTTACGGGCTTTTCATAATAAATATCAATAAAAATCCCTCCCCAATACGGGAAGGGATTGACATTAATTCAAACGGTTACGCTCTCCTGTACTACCTGTACTGGAATTCACCCGGAAACTTTCTCCTTGAGCAAATCTCCATCTCAGGGTAAATCTGACCCCCTGATTACTTCTGTATTGTCTGAAGCTGGTATCAATATCTGCAAAATTCACATTCGCACGGATCACCTGAGTCCTAAACAAGTCAGTTCCATTCACAGCCAGCGTCAGTTTATCCTTCATCAAAGACTTGGTCACTCCTGCCTCAACCCAGCCAAATCCGTCTATGGTACCCTGTCCCCAGATTTGAGGTCCAATATACATACCGATCAATTCCAATTTGAATCCGGCTGGCAAGGTCATATTGTGCTGAGTTCTCATCATAAAGGAAGTCTGATCCTGATCCAAGAAGTCATCTCCTATCTGAGATTTGAAGCGATTATAATTTACCTGAAGCATATTGGATGTGCTCCACCATTCTTTGATTTGAACCGGAACGATAGCTCTGAAGTTTGCGTTTCGCGTCTTGTCAAAGTTGTCAGTGAAAGTAGTGGTAGTTCGACTTTCCTGATCTTGCATAAATACCTGCATAAATGCATCCTCCGTCTCGCTATACCCCAAGGTAAATTGGTACGCTCCTTTTACCACGTGGTTCATTTCAAAATTGTTGGAATACTGAGGCTTCAAACCTGGATTTCCCTGCTCTGAAGTCAAAGGGTCTATGTAATAAATAAAGGGATTCAACAATCGGTAATTCGGACGGGTAATCCTTCTATTTGCATTGTAAATGATCTGATAGTTGTCGCTTACTTTATGCTGTACAAATACACTAGGGAATAAATTGAAGTAGTTTTGCTCATTAATTTGACCTAGGGTAACTGAGTTTCCTCTGATATCAGAATATTCCCCTCTCAATCCAGCCTGATAGCTGACTTTTTCGGAAAACTTCCCTTTGTAAGAAGCATAAGCTGCCAACACGTTTTCATTGTAGATAAAACGGTTGCTACTTGGGTCAGGCTGGAATGGACCATCTTCGTTTGCTCTTTGCAAGTCCAAATCATTATCTGAATTTACCCAAGAACCTTTCAAGCCTGTTTCAAAGGTGTTTCCATTTTTCAAAGGCTTTACAAAATCCACTTTTGCCGTGAAAATATTGTAATACATTTCATTCAAAGTCAGAATTTGATTTCTCATACCTGATCCTTGATCTTCTCCAGACCAATAAGTGTTTCCTAATAAGGACTCACTGTTGGCATTCATTCTGGTAAAGTCTATATCAGAGCTGATTTTAGTACCCAAGGTATCCAACTTCGCATCATAGTGGAGATTGGCAAAGATTCTATCGCTATGTCCATTCGCATCATTTCTACTGTCCAAATAGTCAATGATATCCGTACCTGGATTAGTAATATTGGTCAGGGAGGTAGAGGTATTGACATCATTGGAAGTGGATGCCTGAATATTCAATCCCAAGTTTTGATTTTCATTGATCTCGTAGTTTGCGGCACCGTTGAAGAACCAGTTTTTATCACGCTGGGTAATTCTGGAAGTTTGATTGAAATTAGATATTCCTTCAGGCAGCGTAAAGTTTCTATTGATGTCCAAATCATTGAAAATGGCATATTGATTATGATTGAAATTGGCATTGGTTGTCCATTTCCCTTTTTTCACATTCAAAGCCACTCCTCCTATAGGAGCCCAAAGTCCATTGTATTGCCCGCCTAACTGCACATTTCCAAAAACTCCATCAACAGTATTACGCTTCAGTTTGATGTTGATCACTCCCGCAGCACCTTCCGCATCAAATCTTGCAGAAGGGTTATTAATTACCTCAAGGCTTTTGATATTATCTGCAGGCATAGATCTAAGGAAGTTAGCTAAATCCGTGGCAGACATATACGTTTGTCTATCATTGATCATGACTACTACACCAGAACGACCATTCAAATTGATGATTCCATCCTGATCTACATAGACTCCCGGGGATCTTCCTATGACATCTAATGCATTGGATCCTTCGGCCATGACAGTGCCTTCTACATTGACCACCGTCTTATCAGGTTCGATGATGATTTCAGGACGTGTGGATTTAACTGTTACCTCATCCAGGCCAGTCATTTCATCCTGAATGTTGACAGTTCCCATATCCTTTATAAGTCCCGGAGTCAATTCAAAAGGTTCAGAAGTGTAGGTATTGAAGCCTATGGAAGAGACCACTAGAGAAACTTTCGCAGATTTAACGGACTCGATGATAAATGATCCGTCTTCATCTGAAACTGCTCCGTCAATCAATCCATTGCCTTCCACAGCTATCAAGGCTACGTTGGCATAGGCTACAGGAGCACCTTTTTGATCTAAAATTTTTCCGGAGATCCGGCTCACCTCTTTTGCGGCGAGATTACTAAGCCCTAATAGGTAAACAAATAGGGTCAAAAATAAATAGTTGGCAGTTTTCATTTTCAAATAAGATTGAATGTTATTCCTGCCTACTATTGAAAATGAAATGCCATGAATAGAAAATAAGCTTAAAATAGCTTTAAAGGGCATTTTATTGAAAATCAAAATATCTTCTGCGTTCAGAAGCGTACAGTATTTCGTCAGCTAACGGACAAAAAAAGCGCTGAGATTTCCCTCAGGGCTTGTGTTTACTCTTCTAACAGCTTATTTCAAAGCAGCTAAATAACGCTTATTTACTTCTTCCCAGTTGATCACATTCCAGAACGCCGAAACGTAGTCAGGTCTTCTGTTTTGATAGTTAAGATAGTATGCATGCTCCCACACATCTAGCCCTAAAATTGGTGTTCCTTTAATTTCTGCTACATCCATCAAAGGGTTATCCTGATTAGGGGAGGAAGTAACTTCTAATTTTCCGGCTGCTGTCACTACTAACCAAGCCCAACCTGAGCCAAATCTTGTAGCCGCCGCTTTGTTGAATACTTCCTTGAAAGAATCAAAATTTCCAAACTTAGCATTGATTGCATTCCCTACTTCTCCACTTGCTTCACCGCCACCGTTAGGGGAAAGAATTGACCAGAACAAGCTATGGTTAAAGTGACCACCGCCGTTGTTTCTTACAGCAACATTGGAGCCGGCTACTGCCATTAGCTCTTCCAAAGATTTTCCTTCTAAATCAGTACCAGCCACGGCATTGTTCAGATTTGTAACATAACCGTTGTGGTGTTTTCCATGGTGAATTTCCATGGTACGAGCATCGATATGTGGCTCGAGCGCATTAAAAGCATAAGGTAATGATGGGAGTTCAAAAGCCATTTTTTATAAAATTTTTTGGTTAAACTTTGATTTAAAATCCTTTAAAGAATCTGTGTTGAAAACCAAGTCAGGAAAGAAAAGGTTCTGAAAAGTATGATTTCCTTTTAATTTCTTAGCTTTTTGAAAAAATCAAGCAACAATTTTTCTGATTCTTGAGCTAATAAGCCTCCTTGAAGCTCTGTTTTTGGATGTAAAATCCCAGCATTAGTTTCCCGAAAACCTCTCTTAGGATCCTCCGCTCCATAAAAAACCTTCCCTATTTGGGACCAAAAAAGTGCCCCTCCACACATGGTGCAGGGTTCGAGGGTCACGTAAAGCTTGCACTCCGGAAGATACTTTGCCCCCAAGTAATTAGCTGCGGAGGTAATGGCTATCATCTCCGCATGGGCGGTGACATCATTGAGCTTTTCAGTTTGATTGTAAGCTCTAGCTATAATTCTGTTTTTGGATACGATGACAGCGCCAACAGGGATTTCTCCTTCTTCAAAAGCAATTTGTGCCTGCTTTAAGGCTTCATTCATATAGTATTCGTCAGAGAAGAGCTCCATTACCTAAAGTAATCCAGAATCTCATTTCTTACTCCTTCATTGATGATGACAGCTAATATCAAGGATACTAAAAGACCAATACTAGCTTTGAATACGTCATTTCTTGCCAGCTTGAATGCTCTGTACCTCCAAGCATCTTTTTTCTTTGCCTTTCCATGTTTCCCTATGGCGATAGCCAACTCTCTACCTCCCAAAAGCCCGATAAATACCCAAGTGGTACTCATAGGTACACTGCTGTAAATTTTGAAATAGAAAAGGATAATCGCGTAAACAAAATCAACAATAGTAGCTGCACGGACATCAGTCACATTGGACTTTTCATTGACAATCCCCTGGATTTTATCCCCTTTCAGATAGAAGAGGAATCCTAGTCCTACAAAAACAAAACCTGTGTAAACCAAAAACTCGGTTAAGCCAAGCTGCCTAGGTAAGAATACCGCAATATTGGCTGCATCCTGCATGATCCATACAGACCATAATGTACCAGAAGTGATCCACTGTAAGACCATCCAGTAAGGTTTAGCTTGGCCTTTCAGGTAATTTTTCACAAACCTTTCCAGCGCAAACCATACGACCATGGCTATGGCAAAAGCAAGGATATATCCTACAAAACTTTTGAACATTACGTCCAGGATTGTACCCGCTTTGTAGGTGAATACATTCAACAAAAGAAAAGTCGTAGACACAGGCATTCTCATCCTGGTCATAATTAAAAGCACAATCGGAGCCGCAAGTTGTAAAAATACAAAACTTTCAGGGGCCTTTTCCAGTCCCTTGGTCGTCAATCGCTGATAACTCACATCTCCGTCCAATGTCAACCAGCTATAGGTAACAGTACCCACGAATATCAAGCCCATAAATAACCACAGCCAATACCACTTCCTATTCTGATTGGAGGCGATGAAAGTACCGATGGTCTGTATACTGTCATTGGCTATGGCAGAATAAGCCGCCAAAGCAAATCCAAACCACATAGCTGCGTAGGTGTAAGGCGTGATAATTGCAGCAACTGAAACTAAAATACAAATCACAATCAGGAAAGGCTTTTCCTTTTTGGTGAAGTCAAAAAGAGAATATGCCGTTTTGGATAATTTCTCCTGATTGATGTTTTGGTCTATATTTTTCTTGGCCATGGTTGGAGGCGGGTAAGCAACGGGACAAAATTACAGAAGTTATTCAGCCTTACGTATTAAGAAATTGTTAACTCCTTCCAATATCTTCTCTTTAAGGCAGTTTATGACTTGTATTTCGTAAAAAAATACCAATTTTTGCTCAGAAATTGAATGAAAATTCGGAA
This sequence comes from Algoriphagus sp. NBT04N3, assembly GCF_019443765.1. Classification (NCBI taxonomy): domain Bacteria; kingdom Pseudomonadati; phylum Bacteroidota; class Cytophagia; order Cytophagales; family Cyclobacteriaceae; genus Algoriphagus; species Algoriphagus sp. NBT04N3. Next base: position 4,281,097 of record NZ_CP048415.1, on the reverse strand, counting down.
CCTCGGCGGAATTACCTTTCCAGCTAAATTTCATTTCGATTGCAAAATACTGAAATCTGACTTATTTCATTCCAAATGGAAAGCTGGGACCTAGAATCTTCTAAACCAAACAAAACCAAAAGCTATGTGCTCATGCTTTTGGCGCTTTTCCTGTTCATTTTTGCGATTGATCTGCTGACTGTATCCATGAGTCATCTCAATAATTCTGTCGCAGAGGATTTATTTTTAGCAACCCGCAACCCTTTCGTCAGTCTATTCATAGGCCTTTTAATGACCGCTTTGATTCAAAGTAGTTCCACTGTGACTGCCAGTATCGTGGCGGTAGTAGCTGCCGGAAATTTAGGCCTGGAACAAGCAGTCCCTATGGTCATGGGAGCTAACATAGGTACTACACTTACCAGTACGTTGGTTTCTTTTTCCTATGTGATGAAAAAGAAAGAGTTCAAAAGAGCCTTATCTGCAGGTATTATCCACGATATCTTCAATATTTTCACGGTACTGGTCCTATTACCTCTAGAGTTATATTTTGGACTTTTGACTAACCTGGCTGTTTATTTTGCTAATTTTTTCGGATCTGACGAAAACTTCACTGGCCCTTTGATATACAATAAAGTCTTCACTCGACCCCTGACGCAATGGGTAAGTGATACGATTAATATTCCTTTCCTGACCACGATACTGGCGGTATTTCTGGTTTTTGCAGCCATAAAAGTTTTGGCGACCTCAGTTTATAAGGCCTTCGTCGTAGATAGCTTCCGGGACATCAGCAATATGATCTTCAAAAAAACTGGCTTAGCTTTCACTTATGGACTTTTCTTCACTGCAGCAGTCCAGTCCAGTACTGTGACAACTTCCTTGGTTGTACCTCTGGTTGCCACTCGAAAAGTTTCTCTTAAAAAAGTATTCCCTTTTGTAGTCGGGGCTAATATCGGAACTACCATTACCGCTGCTTTAGCAGCAATTTATAAGAGTGAGGCTGCCATTGCCCTGGCCATTGTGCATTTCCTATTCAATACATTTGGGGCGATTATTATCCTGTCCTTCCCTCAATTCAGAATTCTTCCGGTCAGGTTGGCTTTGTATATGGGCAAAAAATCAGTCAAATCCAGATTTCTTGGATTTGCCTATATCCTTTTGACCTTTTTTATTATCCCATTCTTGCTGATTTATTTCAGCACCGAATAATTAGCTCTGGGAGGCTTTCCAAGCATCCATCAAAGCTTTTGCTGAGCTAGTTCCAATCCTGTCTGCACCAGCCGCTATCAATTCCTTTGCAAACTCCAGTGTTTTGATTCCTCCACTGGCTTTGATTCCTGTTTGGGAAGAAAGGGTTTGACGCATCAATTGAATATCCTCCACTTTGGCACCACTGGATGCATAGCCTGTTGATGTCTTGACAAAATCTGCTCCTGCATCCTGACAAATAAGACAAGCCTCCTGTATTTGATCCGCATTGAGATAAGCCGTTTCTATAATTACTTTCAGGATTCGCTCCTCTTCATGGCAGATTTTAGCTATTTGGGCAATCTCAATCTTCGGCCAATTCATTCCTGAATGGTAGGCTGTTTGAGACCAAACCAAATCCAACTCATCAGCTCCCTGCTTGATTGCTTCTTTGGTCTCAGCAACTTTACTGGCAGTATCCTGAAACCCAAAAGGAAAACCAATGACAGTGACAGTTTGAATATCCTCCTTCTCCAGTTCTCTACTGACCTTTTTTACCCAAAAAGGAGGCACACAAACTCCTACAAATTGCTCCTCGATAGCATCCTGAACAAGAAGGTCAACCTCTTTTCCGGTCATGGTAGGTTTAAGAAGGGTTGATTCCAAATAGCGGTTTAATTTATTCATGGGGATAAACAAAGTCTCTTAAATGCATAAATTCTAAAGTGAGATCTCCATCTCTGGCAAGGGTAGCTTTTTCTAATATCGGAGCTGGCTCATCCAATAATGCAGGAATGACCCACTTGATCAACTGATTGCCAAAATCCTGACTTGCCTCTCTCGGAATTTCGCAGGGAAGATTATCAATGGCCATCACAGAAATGCTTCTCTGCTTTCCAAAGGCTTCAATCTCCTGACCAGTCTCCCTGTCTATATCATATACAGGAGAAAGAATGGTAGAAGCTCTCCGAGTAGTAGGGACAGAGCCATCTATATCGCAGGTGACATCAGCGATTACTGAAAGGGCGAAATCATCCGAATTGATATCCTCTAATTTGAAAAGCCTTGGTGCTTCAGGATCCCAATAAGCTGCTGCAATCAACATTTCACCTTCTTCAGCATATTTGAGAAAATGGCTTTCGTAGCGCTCAGGATTGGAATAGAATTCTTCCCTATCATATCCTCCATCTGTTTTTCGCCTATTGTAATCTTCTGATCGTAACTGAACAAACACAGCCTCTTCAAAATACTGATGCAAAAAGTCCTCTTTGCTCACCTCCTTGATTCCCATTGCTTCCAAGATCTCTTTGGCTCCTTTCCCGACTCTACCCGCTCCCGTTAAAATGATTTTAACTGGTGGAAGCTGAACTTTCTTCAATTCGGCCTTCATATCTGCCAAGTCAAAACATTCATGCGCACGTTTTAGGTCAAATAGTGCGGTCTTTTTCCCATAGGTCCAAAAAGCATTATAAGCTCCTACCACGCCTGCCCATCGTCCAAAAGCAACTACCCTATTTCCTTCCTGATCTTTTAAAACCTCATAGTCAATCAAGCGGATATTTTTCTCCAAGACAGCTTGTAGCAAGCCACGGTTATAACTTTGTCTTTTGATTGTATGAGAAAAGAAAAAATAGGTCTTATCCGGAATTAATTTATCCACAGGAACCTCTTTGACTCCAAAGAGCACATCACATGCAGATAAATCTTCCACTACGCTAATTCCTTTTTGCTTAAATTCCTCGTCTGAAAAACATCTGACAGGGCTGGATTCTACATAAAAGGAAAATTGGTCTGAATATTTTTCACTCAAACTCTGGATTTGCTCTGGCGTAAAAGGACTTCTTTTGTCTGGTGGATTTTTTCCTTCGCGGATTATTCCGATTTTCATAAAAATTCTTCTTCTACCGGGTAATACTTAGAATGGACTATTGGATACTAGCTTTGAGTTGGGCTATATTTTACACAACTCACAGCGTTTTCGCTGCCTCCAAGTTAAAAAGAATTCTGAAGGAGAAATTAGGTTCAGCCTATAAATGGTACCGCCTTTTTTATTCTTTATTCTCATTACTGCTTTTAATCGGAATAGGCTATGTTTCCATTCAAATCCCCACTAAAAAAATTCTGCCGGGTTCGGATATTTCAAGCTACTTTGGATACATGGCCGCGACTTTTGGGACTATTATTCTGGTAAAAAGTAGCAAAGCATGGTCTTGGAAAGAATTTATAGGCATTAAAGAAGAATCTAACACGAAAGAACTCATCCAATCAGGATGGTATGCTCGAGTGAGGCATCCTCTTTATCTGGGCATAATTTTGATATTTCTGGGTTACTTTTTTGTGGCAAGTTCCATGAGTTCCCTCATTCATTTGATTTGCGTACTCATCTACCTTCCCTTTGGGATTTATTTTGAAGAGAAAAAACTGCTACAAACCTTCGGCAAAACTTACGAGACGTATCAAAAAAATGTCCCTGCTTTATTCCCTAAGCTCAAAAAATAAAAGGGCCGAAGCCCTTTTTATTTAATCTATTCCTCTGAAATCTATATCAAATCGTAAGATGGAATTCTCGGGTATTCTTTCATTGATCTTTTGGTTTCGGTAAGCATAAGGTGAAGGAATTATTAACACCGCCTTAGACCCCGGTCTCAACCTCCTAAAGCCAATATCCCAACCTTGAATAACCTGCCCAGTTCCCAAAGTGAATTTAAGAATTTCATATGTCGCTGTCTCAACATAGATATCGTTATCCCTAGCTACCTGCTCACTGGTAGTATCAAATACAGATCCATCACTGATTAAGGAACCTGTGTAGTCTGTATATACTATTGTTCCTCCTGTAGGCCTTGAACCAACTCCTTCTTCCTGTACGATTATAATAACCCCACTTGGATCATGTATTCTTCTGACACTGTCAATTTCGGCAGTTTTCAGATACTCATCTATTTTCACTCTATCAATTGCCAAATTGGCCTCCGAATCATAAAGAGGGCCTGTTGCAAATGGATTGGTTGGTTCACAACCGTACATTAGCATCATTGCAAAGAGAAGAGAAAAAAGAATTGAATTACGCTTTATCATTAGTTCTGTGGTCCTTTCTTTAATTCAACGAACTCGATTTCAAAAATTAAGGGAGTATTAGGAGGAATATTATCTCTTCCTTCAGGTCCATATGCAAAGGCAGATGGCATTAAGACAGTAGCTTTATCTCCAACTTCCATGATTGCTACCGCTGTCTCGAAGCCTTCGATAAGTTGTCTTATTCTAATCCCGCCACCCTGCACATACCTGATGGGTCCGTATTGCCTATTCTCAGTATATATATTATTTGCTCTCGCTACAGTTTCAATAGTGGTATCAAAAACCTTATTGTTTAGGAATTTTCCTGTGTAATTAACACGAACGGTATCACCTGGAGCCACCATTCTACCACTATTGGAAAGCTGTTGCCAAATCACTGTAAAACCAGTCAACTCATCTACAAAATCCTTGGGACCTGTCAACGGATTAGCTGCCAGATATTCCTCAATTGCCTTTTTGTCCCTTTCTAGTATAGCTTGATAGGTCGAATCCGGATCAATACAAGCCATCATAGCAAAACCACTAGCAAGAATTAGCAATAAGGAAGTTAATCTGAGTTTCATAGTTTTTGAAATGAATTGAAATCTAGGTTACTTATTTTTGAACGTCTGTCACTTCAACGTCGAAAACCAAAATGGAGTTTGGACCTATCAATGCTCCCGCTCCGTTTTCTCCATAAGCTAGAGGAGAAGGAATCAAGAATTTAGCCTTAGATCCTTTTTTCAACAACATCAAACCTTCATCCCAGCCTGGAATTACCTGACCCATTCCAACATTTACCGGAAGTGGCTCATATGGACGCTGTGGATTATACATGTTGTTGTCTTTGGCAAGCTGCTCATAAGAAGTATCGAAAAGAGTTCCGTCGATTAGGTAACCTGCATAGTTCACATACATGGTAGTTCCTGGAGTGATAGCTTCGCCTGTTCCTTCTTCTTGAATCACATAATACAAACCGTTTTCAGTCTTCTGCACATCCAAACCGTTTTCTTTAGCGTACTCTTCAATGGTTTTTCCTTCTTCCACGATCAATACTTTTGCCCGCTCAGCTCTTTTGGCAGCTTCTGCCTCATTCGCTTTTGTGAAGAAATCCATCAAAGCCTGCTCTGACATAATATCAAAAGCTCCCAATCTGATTTTCACAGTTTCATTTTCTTCCAAGAATGGAGGATAGTTATCTCCGAAAATGGTTTTAGCGGTAGATTCAAAGTGAATGCTATCTCCTTTTCTCAAAGACATAAAAATTTCATCCATCCCATTATTAGTAGGCATGGAATCATTTGCCATCAAGTAGCCAGGTACCGGTTGATCAATGGTAGTGTAGATCACAGAATCTTTGGAATTCATAATTTCCAAATGGTACATCAGGAAGTCACCGTTTGCTGGCTTCTCACTTCCTTCTTTGATATAAGTATATTCGATTCCATCCTTCTCGGTTACTTTAGTTTTTTTACAAGAAGAAAGAACAAGTGATCCTGTCAAAAGGACCAAAACTGCCAAAAGGCTAGATTTATTTTTCATAAAGATTAGGTGGTTATTCTATTTTTAAGGTTGCTGAAATCAATTGCTGGAAACAGGCTCTTGATCAAAAAGCTCATCCTGATGCTCTTCCACTAGATTTTCAAATTTCTCTATGGTCTCCTTCAGGTTTCTTTCGGATTTACCTCCTGCTGCATTTTTGTGTCCACCTCCGTTGAAGTAAGACGCAGCAAATTTATTAACCGCTACTTCACTTGAGGATCTGAATGAAATTTTTATTCCGTCATCTCTCTCTGAAAACAATGCGGCTAACTTGATTCCGTCCAAAGATAAGGCATAATTGACCAATCCTTCTGTATCTCCGGTCCGGCTTTGATATTTTTTAAGATCTTTTTTGCTGATTGCAAAGTAGGCAGTATGGATATCCTCTCTCACTACCAGTCTTCGGCTAATCGCAAAACCGATAAACTTCAGACGATTGACGGAATTGGAATCATAAATCCAATTGGCAATCTGAGAAGGGTTGGCCCCTAAATCAATCAATTCGGCAACGACCAAGTGAACATTTTTAGTAGTATTGGGATGGCGAAAACCACCCGTATCCGTCATGATGCCAGCATAAAGGGATGCTGCAATATCCTTGTCAATCAGCTCCTTATCGCCTAATTCTACGATCAGCTCATAAACCAACTCGCAGGTCGCAGCAGCTTCAGTACTCCAATATTTGAAGTCAGCGAAGTCCTCCGGATCCTGATGGTGATCAATATTGACAATAAATGCATCCGACTGACGGATCATTTCACCCAATTCATTGACTCTGTTGAGCACAGAAAAATCCAGACAGAAAACGACATCCGCTTCATTCAAAGCTTTGGTTGCTGACTTCTGATGATCTTCCCTACTAAAGTCCAAGACTAAATCGTTCCCTTCCATCCAATTCAGGAAAGAGGGATAATCTGTCGGAGTCACCACAGTTACCTCATGTCCTTTCTTCAGCAGATAGTTGGCTAATCCCAAGGAGGAACCCAGCGCATCCGCATCTGGTTTGACGTGAGTGGTGATGAATATTTTTTTGGGTGAAGATATTTCTTTTTTAAACGAGGCTAATGCTTCCATTTATATAGGTTCAACGGCACTTAGGCACTAGTAGTCCGCAAAGGTCAGGATTTTTTTGACAATTCCCAACTTAGTCATTTTATTGAAAATGAACGAAATAGAGGATTATTCCTTGGAATTTCTCGGATTCTGAATTCTATTCCCCTATTTTTGCGGCCGAATTAAACCAATGTAAACTCAAAACACATGGCAGGAAACAGAACATTCACCATGATCAAGCCTGATGCATTCGAGGCTGGTAACTCTGGAGCAATCCTAAAGATGATCGAAGAAGCAGGTTTTAAAATCGTGGCAATGAAAGCTACCCGATTGACTCCTGAATTGGCAGGTAAATTTTATGAGGTTCACAAAGAAAGACCTTTCTACAAGGATCTTTGCGCATATATGTCTTCTGGACCTATTATCGCTGCTATCTTGGAAAAAGACAATGCAGTAGAAGATTTCAGAAATTTGATCGGTGCTACCAACCCAGCAAATGCGGCTGAAGGTACTATCCGTAAAATCTTCGCTAAGTCTATCGAAGCCAATGCAGTTCACGGATCTGACTCTGATGAAAACGCTGCAATTGAAGGTAACTTCTACTTCTCTCAATTGGAAAGAGTACTTTAATCCGAGAGCAAGAATCATAAAAAAAGCGCCAGATGGCGCTTTTTTTGTATTAATTTTTTTTTCTAAGAAGGGCTTTACCAGCTTCCACCGGCTCCTCCGCCTCCGAAGCTCCCGCCTCCGAAACCGCCGAAGCCGCCACCTCCTCCACCAAAGCTTCCTCCACCTTTGGAGAAGTCTCCAAACTTTCCTCCTCCGCCTTTCAGCAAATTGGCCAGCATAATGGTAGTCAGGAGATCAATTCCTCCACCTCTTCCTCCCATGTGGTTGTCATTGTCATTCCGGTTTTTCAAAAGAGGTAAAATCACAAAGAGGAAAATAAATAGCAAGAAGATAAATATGGCTCCACCATGATTGCCATTTGAGATCACCTCCTCGGCTTTATATTCACCTGAAGCAAGCTTGATAATCATATCCGTGGCCTGATCCAAGCCTTGATAATATGACTCCATCTTGAAGTTGGGGACGATCAAATTATCGACAATGCGGTTTGCCAAAGCATCAGGAACCACTCCTTCCATTCCGTATCCTGTGGCGATAAAGACTTTTCGGTCGTTCATCGCCGCCAAAATCAGAACTCCATTGTCCACTTTCCCTCCGATTCCCCATTGATCACCAAGTTGAAAGGCGTAATCAGATATATCATACTGCCCAATAGAGCGAATCATGACAATGGCTATCTGAGTGGATGTGCTATCGTTATAGGCTACAAGTTTGCGCTCCAGCCTTGCCACTTCGTCCTGAGATAATGTCTGGGTAAAATCATTCACCAGTCTGGGAGGATTCGGAACAGGAGGGAAATCCTGAGCAAATCCCACTAGACTTACCAAAGAAAAAAGAAATAAAAACAGCGTTATGGATTTAAGATCCAAATGAAATCTCATCGGGTAGTTCGTTTTCGTCTGAATCCCCTTGGTATGGGAAATGCTCGGCAAGAGCTTCGCCGGCTTGATGGATTCCATCAATCAGACCTTGAGTGAATTGACCTTTTTTAAACAAATCGGCCATGTGGTTTTTGATGTCTTCCCAGAAATTTTTGGGCACAACTGCATTGATTCCTGCGTCTCCCAAAATGGCAAACTTATGATCTTTGACAGCCAAATAAAATAAAACTCCGTTTCTGTCTTTGGTTTGATACATTTTCAGGGTTTCAAATACCTCAGCCGCTCGGTCCAACACATCTATCCTACAGTGATTTTCGATATGAACCTGAATCTCTCCGGAAGTGGTAACTTCGGCAGTTTGGATTGCTGACACGATCTGCTTCTTCTCTGCCGAAGTGAATAATTTTTCAGCCATAATTTAGAATTCTACAGTAGGTGCATTTTCTGCTCCGGCTACTGCTTCAAACTTCCCTTTGGTTTCAAATCCATACCAACCTGCAAAGAGGTTGTTCGGGAACGTTCTTAAGGTGGTATTGTAAGCAACCACTTCTTGATTGAAGTTTCTTCTAGCCACAGCTATCCGATTTTCAGTTCCTTCCAACTGTGCCTGCAAATCCAGGAAGTTTTGGTTGGCCTTCAGGTCAGGATAACGCTCCACAGTGACCAAAAGTCTGCTTAAAGCACCGGAAAGCTGCTCTTGGGCTTGCTGGAATTGCTGGAGATTTTCAGGAGAAAGATTGTTAGCATCCACATTGATAGAAGTAGCTTTAGATCTTGCTTCGATGACGCCAGTTAGGGTTTCCTGCTCAAAATCAGCATACCCTTTCACGGTGTTGACCAAGTTAGGGATCAAGTCTGCTCTCCTCTGGTATTGAGTCTCCACCTCAGCCCATTGACCACTGACTTGCTCCTCGGCCTGAACAAAAGTATTGTAAGTGCCAACAGCTTTGGTATAAATAAAAATACCAACAACTGCCAGAATCAAAATTGGAATTAATAGCTTTTTCATTTTTTGCATTAGGGTTATAAAACTGAACTATTGACGAAATTACCTTAAAATAAGTTTCCCAGAGGATGTTTTTCCCAAAAATAGCCAAATTTCAAAAGGAGAGAGTAATAGGCTAGATCTGCTTTTCCAGCCTGATTTTATAAGTAAAGTCTTCATATCGGGTCAATTCTTCATCGAAAAACCTTCTCACCTCGATTTCTATGACTTTCCCTTCCCTAGAGCGAAACAATTTGATCACATCCGAAAGCTCCCAAATCAAGGTTGGAATTTTATTAATACTCAAAATTTCATCAAAAGCCTCAATTCCGGCCACATCTGCCGGAGAACCTTCACGAACCTGACCAATGTAAAATCGCTTATCGTCTGTAGGAATCTTTTTAACATTGAGGCCACTCATATCGTATTCATAAGGTGCATAGAAGTTATCTCCTTTTTTCATCATGGCACGCTTCCTTGGATAGTCCAAAATCAACCTTGTTCTGCCCAAAACCTCTGATCCAAGACTTCCCATTCTTCCGGATTCCTTGATGATATAGCTGAAGGCTGTCTCATCCGGGTAGGAAGTCAAGACCTCCTTTTGCTTCAAGCTTTGGATTTTCAACCAATCCACTCGTCCTATGTATCCATAAAGCAAGCCTCCCAAGCTTTGGCCCAATTCTGCTTCCAGGTTATCTTCAGGCAATTCTATTTTCTCGGATGTTTCCCGATTGAGAAGCAGCCCATGATTGGCTCCGGTATCTATCAAGAATTTTGATTCCAATACTTTCCCGTTTTTCTGCTTTATTTTAGCACGGATATAGGGTTTGTTTTGATCAATTTCCAACGGCATCTTTTTGTAAAGAGGAGGCCTCCACTTCATGGCATCCGTCCTGAAAAACTCTATTCTTTCATCATCATAATTGATTTTGACAGGATTAAATTTGAAAAATTCATAGCCAATGATGCCATAAATAGGTATTCCTACCACCGACTCCAATTCCAAAAAATCCTCTTCTAAAACCAATAAGCTTTGAGCTAAACCTTCTATTGGTCCTAAATCAATATGATTGACAGGAGATACCGATGCCATTATTTCTTCAGAACCGTCAGCCCCCATCAAATTCAGTCTACGAGTATATTCCAGACCCATCGCATCCCCCAAATCTTTACTGAATAAAATATTGGACCTCACACCAGTATCGATCAGGAAGTTTACGGGATAGGCTCCATTGATAGAGACCGGAACGATGATCAAAGAATTTGAGGCATAAAATGGAAGAATGACTCTTCTCTTGTCCTCTTTCATGAAGAAACCAGGCACTTGAGCTTGGGTATCAATAAGAGTTAGCCCAAGAAAGAATATGATCAGCAGGGTCTTTTTTATCATTCGATCCACAATCGGGTGATTGGTATAAGTTAAGGCTTTTTCAGAAACCTTTTTTCTATTTTTATAACCATTTTCTTCGGGATATTTGTTCAAATGAAAGGTAACAATCCTTAATTAGACTGAAACCAAATTAGCCTTCACAAATCCTGTATTGTTGCCAAAAATTGGATAATACTCCATCTTTATTTTTACAAAATATTGGAAATGGCAGACAAGGCACTGATCGAGAAAGCGAAAAAAATCTTTGAAAACTTCCTCATTAAACAAGGAAGCAGGAAAACTCCGGAGCGTTTTTCAGTGATAGATGAGTTATACTCTCTTCCTGAAGATGAGCATATGGACGTGGAAGGCTTGTTTCTAAGTATGAGAAATAAGGGTTACACGATCAGCCGAGCAACTATTTACAATACCTTAGACTTGCTGGTAGAAAGTGGCTTGGCTGTGAAGCATCAGTTCAAAGATAAAGTTGCCTTATACGAACAGGCCTTGACCTACAAGCATCACGATCACCACGTATGTAATCAGTGCAGAAAAATCCGAGAGTTCTCCGATCCAAAAATCAATGAGATCAAAGAATTAATCGGAAATGAGTTTGGCTCCTCAATCACTTCTCATTCCTTGGTTCTTTACGGGGACTGCATAATTGAAAACTGTGAAAATCTACCAAAGATTTAACTTCTGCTAAAGACCTTTTTATAAATGGGCTTTCTGTAAAAAAACTGACCCAACATCGCAGGGTATAGTAAGAATGTAAGGAGCTTGTTGGGCCCTTCATACTCTATCTCATCCCTGATAATACTGCCTTCTCCATTTTTGATAATGCGGTGTTTGTGAGTCCACTTTTTGAGAAAAAAGGGCAATACAACTCCCCGGTCAATGAAAAAGAATTCCTCTTCATTGGTTTGGTCCTCGGTAATTTCACTGGTCCACTTTTGCTTAAAAAAAATAAAATTCAACTCCAAGGAAACCATATCTCCCTTTTTGGAACCGTCAAATCTTATGAGTTTGACCGGAGGAAAAGGAGGACTCAGTCGTTTAAAAAGGGCTTTGTTGAACCCTTCTTTAACTGATAAATAATCCTGCTCTACTGGGGACTCTATGGTGAGTTTCATGATTTTCTTTTTAAAAGCTCAAAACAAATAGCATGAATAAGATAAGCCAAATTGCATCCATAAACTGCCAATAGACAGTAAAAAGTCGAATTCGCATTTTTTCATATGGATTAGTCAATAAAATCAAATGCTTGATACTATCCTCCTGATTTTTTTGAAGCTGAACCCAAAGTATCACGGCAAAAATCATAGCTCCTAAAAGGTGGAAAATATGAATACCAGAAAGCACGTAAAGAAAACTTCCACTAGGAATTCCTTTGAAGTTGATTCCCATGGACTGTAGCTCCAGCCACCCGGTAAATTGTAAACCCGTAAAAACCAAACCCAAAAAGAGTGTATTCCTCAAAGACTGAAGGACCTTTTCGGTTCTTTCTTCTTGGTAAAATATTCTCATCCGGGTAGCCGTGTATCCACTAATTACCAGCAAAAAGGTAGAAATCATGAATGAAATAGGTATTCGCTGATTCATTCCCTCCAGCTGATCCAAGCCCGAGAATAAAAAAGCTGCCACCATAAATAGGAAAATAAGCCCACTACCAATCATCCCTAAATACAGTAAAGTTTCATAGGGATGAAGGCTCTCCAGTTTTTGAAACCAGGTTTTCGGTTCGTTTACATTGCTCACGTTGGCAAAACAATTTAACAGGCCTTAGGTTCACAATTTTATCGAATCTCTCTTCGATAAGACTCAAAAACGCGAAAAGCCCTAAATTGCGCTCCCAAACTTAAACCAGCTTACTCCTTGGACCGACAGGCATTCCTATCCATCTATCAATCGGACCCTTTTTTTCAGACCTTTTCCGAAAAAATCCTTCAGGAAGGAAAGACCGATTTCCAAATCAAAGGTCTTTCGGGAAGTCTTGATATGGTCTTGTTTGCCACCTTTTTCCAAAAACACGGTGGCTTTCATCTGATTATTGCTCAGGATAAGGAGGAAGCAGCTTACCTTAATTCTGATCTTCAGAGCTTATTGGCTACTGAAGAGCATATGATTTTTCCTTCCAGCTTCAAAAAGCCTTATCAGTACGAGGAAGTAGACAATGCCAATGTTTTGCTTCGCTCCGAAATTCTAAACCAGGTTCTGGATGCAAAAGAGGGTTCAAAAATAATCATCTCCTACCCCGAGGCCCTCTACGAAAGGGTTATCAATAAAAGGTCTCTCCAAGAAAACACTTTCACTGCCAAGGTTGGAGAGCAAGTGGATATGGAGTTTGTGTCAGAATTGCTTGCGAGCTATGATTTTGAGCGTACGGATTTCGTTTACGAGCCAGGTCAATTCGCGATTAGAGGGGGAATTTTAGATGTTTTTTCTTTCTCAAATGAACACCCCTATCGTTTGGAATTATTTGGAAAGGAGATCGAAAGTATCCGAACCTTTGATGCAGAATCTCAGCTTTCCATCGCTGAGGTTGAGCAAATTTCTCTCATACCCAATACCCAAACCAAGCTATTACAGGAAGTTAGGCAGTCATTTCTAGGCTTTTTACCAGAGCAAACCAAGCTATGGATCAAGGATTATCAACTGACCATAGATGTGATGACGGAGTGTTTTCACAAAGCAGAACAAGCCTTTGATTTCATTCTAGCCAAAACCAATCAAACCAAAACCTTATTAAAGCCGGCAGATTTATTTGAAACCGGAAAGGATTTTAAAGAGCAATCAGCTCAGTTCAATATTGTCGAGTTTGGAAGACAGTTTTATTTGAAAGGAAGTGAATCCATTACATGGGATTCCCAGCCCCAACCCTCTTTCAATAAAAACTTTGACCTGCTGGTTGCCAGTCTGGCAGAAAATGAGAAAAAGGGATTCTCAAATATTATCACTGCTGAAAATGAAAAGCAGATTGATCGCTTAATCGGAATTTTCAAAGAACTTGATCCTACGCTCCATGTGCAGAGTATGCTTTTGGGCTTGAGAGAGGGATTTGAAGACAGACAAAGCAAATTAGTCTGCTACACCGATCATCAGCTTTTTGAAAGATTCCACCGTTACAAATCCCGAAAAAAGGCGAGCAAATCCAAAGCTCTAACGATTAAAGAACTTAAGGCCTTGCATCCTGGTGACTATATCGTGCACGTGGATTATGGCGTGGGAAGGTTTGCCGGATTGGAAAAGGTAGAGGTAGGCGGTAAAATGCAGGAAGCCGTCCGATTGGTTTTTAGGGATGATGACTTGCTTTATGTCAACATCCACTCCCTTCATAAAATCTCCAAATATTCCGGGCAGGAGGGGCAAGCTCCTTCAATGTCCAAGTTGGGTTCACCGGAATGGGAAAATAAGAAGACCCGTGCCAAAAAACAGGTCAAAGACATTGCCAAGGACTTGATTGAGCTCTATGCTAAAAGGCGTGGTGCTCCTGGTTTTGCCTTTTCGAGAGATTCTGTTTTGCAGGTGGAATTGGAGAGTTCATTTATTTATGAAGACACTCCAGACCAGGCATTGGCGACCTCAGATGTCAAGTCGGATATGGAAAAATCCTATCCAATGGATAGATTGGTTTGTGGAGATGTGGGCTTCGGGAAAACTGAAGTAGCTATTCGAGCAGCTTTCAAGGCTGTAAATGACCGAAAGCAGGTAGCTGTACTAGTTCCAACCACCATATTGGCTATGCAGCATTATCAGACCTTCGAGGAGCGTCTGGAAAATTTCCCTGTCAAAGTTGATTTTATCAATAGGTTCCGCACCACCAAGCAAGTCAAAGAAATTGTAGAAAAGGTAAAAAGTGGGGAAATAGACATCCTGGTAGGTACCCATAAGATTGTCAATAAGGATATTCAATTCAAAGATCTGGGGCTTCTGGTCATTGATGAGGAGCAAAAATTCGGTGTTAAGGTAAAGGATCAGCTCAAAAACTTACGGGTCAATGTGGATGTGCTGACGCTTACTGCCACCCCGATTCCCCGAACTTTACACTTTTCATTAATGGGAGCAAGGGATCTTTCAGTTATTGCTACACCTCCGCCTAACAGGCAGCCTGTTACTACCGAAGTACAAACCTTTCAGGAAGAAGTTATCCGTGATGCGGTAGCCTATGAATTAAGAAGAGGTGGACAGGTGTTTTTTGTGCACAATAGAGTGGGTGAGATAGATAGCATTGCAAATTTGATCATGAAACTAGTCCCAGAAGCCCGTGTGGTTGGGGCACATGGTCAAATGGATGGCAAAAAACTGGAACAAGTCATGGTGGATTTCATCAATCATGAGTACGATGTGCTGGTTTCAACCAATATCATTGAGTCCGGTTTGGATATTGCCAATGCAAATACCATCATCATCAACCGAGCCCATATGTTTGGATTGAGTGATCTGCATCAGATGCGGGGAAGAGTGGGCCGAAGCAATAAAAAAGCTTTCTGTTATCTCTTGACTCCACCTATGTCTGGTTTGACTCCAGAATCCAGAAAAAGACTTCAAACTTTGGAAGAGTTTTCTGATCTGGGAGATGGTTTCAAGGTTGCCATGAAGGATTTGGATATTCGCGGCGCTGGAAATTTACTTGGCGCGGAACAAAGCGGATTTATTACAGATTTGGGCTTTGAGATGTATCATAAAATCCTGGATGAGGCGGTACAGGAATTGAAAGAGAATGAATTTGCTGCCCTCTTCGAAACCGATCTGAAAGAAAAGGTCAAGGTATTGGTGCAGGATTGTACTATAGAAACCGATTTGGAGCTATTGATTCCTGAGGAATATGTCAGCAATATTTCTGAAAGATTAGGGCTTTATTCCAAGTTGGACTCCATCAAAAACGAAGAGGAGCTGAACAAATTTGCGACCATGCTGGAGGATAGATTTGGCCCTGTTCCTGAAGCTGTGGTGGACTTGATGGAAACCGTGCGCTTGAGATGGAAAGCAGAGAAACTGGGAATAGAAAAGTTGGTCTTGAAAAACAAGCAGATGAAATGCTATTTGTTGCCGGCTTCCAGAGATGATTTCTACTCATCCCCTGTTTTTCAACAAATTATGCAATTTGCACAGTTGAATTCACGTTACTTTAAAATAAAGGAGCACAAGAATCGTTTGATTCTTACTGTATCGGATGTTTCCGACATTTCTATGGCACAAAAATGGCTAAAAGAGATGCTAGCAAGCTGATTTTCAAAAAATTTAACTGGCATAAATATTGCAGTTTTGCACAAGAAATTTGCAGGATTCTCCCGATTTCGGGCTTTTTTGGCTCAAACTGAGAGAATAACAAATTTTCAAATCATTGGAAGTACTTAGGATTGACTATATATTAGCACTCTTAAACTAGATTTAAACTCCTAGAATATATGCGTTTCAGTAACAAATCATGGGGAATGTGGGCAGCAGCACTGATGATCGTCGGTGGTTCTGTTCTTTCTTCCTGTAACAAAACTCCGGGCTATGGAAGAAGAACTGCCAACAAGCCAGGAAAGAAAAGTGCTACAACCGGTGCGGAATTTTCATTTGATGAACAAGATTCGACCAACTTTTTCGTAGCCAGAAATGCCGAACAAATCCCTGGACCTAACTTGAAATTCATTCAAGGAGGTAGAGCTGTATTAGGTTCTCAGGAAGAGGATGTGATGGCTTTCAGAGACAACTTGGAAAGAACTGTCACGGTTGCCAACTTCTACATGGACGAAACCGAAATCACGAACAATGACTATCGTGAGTTCCTTTTCGACATGAAGAAAAAAGTAAGCGCTGATTCATTGAAGAAATTAGAACCTAAAGATGATGTATGGGGTGGAGCTTTGTCTTTCAACGACATGTACCAATCCTATTATTTCAGATTCCCTGGTTTCAATTTTTATCCGGTAGCGGGAGTTTCTTGGTCTCAGGCTAACATCTACGCTAAATGGAGAACAGACTACGTGCAGGAGTTAGTTAGAAAAGAAAGAGGGTTGGACTCTACCTTTACCAAAACTCAATTAATCGAAAGAGGAGTTGCTTTGGCTGATTATCGTCTACCAAGTGAGGCTGAGTGGGAATATGCTGCAAAAGCCATGATTGGAACGCAATATTTGGACGAAAATCAAGAATACGGTAGAATTTATCCTTGGGATGGAAGAGGAGTAAGAAACCCATACAATGTAAAGCGTAAGGGTAAGCAAGGTGATTTCTTGGCGAACTTCAAAAGAGGTCGTGGTGACTACGGAGGTATCTCTGGTAACCAAAGAAATGACGGTGAAATCCTTCCTACGAACGTGTATGATATGGCTCCAAATGATTTTGGCTTGTATCACATGGCTGGAAACATGAATGAGTGGGTTTATGATGTTTACCGTCCATTGACTTACCAAGATGCAGATGATTTGAACCCATTGAGAAAAGATGGATACGGCGATGACGTGTCTAACTATGAGGTATCAATGATCACTGACGAAATGAGAGTTTATAAAGGAGGTAGCTGGAGAGATGTAACATATTGGTTGGCTCCTGGTACCAGAAGATTTATGCATCAGGATTCTGCCACTAACCACATTGGCTTTAGATGTGCAATGATTTCAATCGGTGAGCGAGGTAAATAAACCTTATCCCAAATAAAAACTTAAGCCCTGAATCAAAAATTCAGGGCTTTTTTTATGCGTTGAATTGAATGTAGCGATCAGGCAAAGATTTTCTGAAAGGACTTTTTTTGCTAGCTTCTAAAGCTCAAACCTCAAACCAGCCTGTGCAAAAAATCCATTTGTCCTCCCAAAATCAATAGTTGCAAATTGGGTAGAGATATCGTTGACAGACCATTCGTAGGCCATATCGATAAAAACAATTGAAAGATTTAAACCTGTTCCGGCAAAAACTCCCCAGTTGGTCGACTGTATATCATCGGAGTAAGCCTCATTATCACCTGTAAGAAAAAACACAGAAGGTCCTCCAAATACTCTCCAAGCTACAGCTGACTCTGAATTTCCTGCCAGATAAATACCCAAATTCACGGGTATTCTTATGCCTTCCAAATCAGGAAATGTGGCAGTTAAATCAGGAGAGGAGGAGCCTGTGAGATCCAGTTTTTTTACAGTGTAGAAAATGCCAGGTTCCACGTACATTTTTCCTTCACCGAATTCAAGTCCCAAGCCAGCTTGCCAGCCTCCTTTGCCATTCAAGACATCGTCTGAGGAATTTACATCGGAATAATTCAGCCCTCCACTGGGTTTGAACTTTTGGGCTTGAAGGGAATAGGACATGAGGAAAAGGCATACGATGCCTAGGTAAGTTTTCATAGCGGGGTGAGTTTGGGGTGAATACGAATATAAGCAATAAGCCATTTAAATACTTTAGCCATAGCCTCAAAGAATTCAATAATCACCAAATCCATCACTTGAAATAGGCATATCACCACTAATTGAGAATTTTGATATTCCTACAGCCTACGAATGTAACTTCAAAGAAATAAGCTTCTAAGAATATGAACCTCAAAAGAAAAATCAACTATTTACTCTTTGGGTTATTCTTGGGAATCAGCGTACAGGCTTTTTCCCAAACAACCTATCAAACGCCCCCGAAGGCTATAGCGGATCTGGTCAATGCACCAAGTACACCATCTGTTTCTTTTTCAAAGAATGGAGACTGGATGATGCTTTTGGAAAGAGCAGATAATCCCAGCATAGAGGAATTGGCTCAGCCTGAACTACGAATCGCTGGAATGCGAATCAATCCTGCTACTTCAGGACCAAGCCGAAGCCGCGGAGTGGAAAATATCAAAATCAAAATGACCCGTAGTGGTGAGGAAATCCAGATCAAGGGACTTCCTGAAAAAGCCTCTATAGGAGGATTAGCCCTTTCCAGAGATGAAAAATATCTTGCATTCACTAATACAGAGGTAAATGGAATTAGCCTGTGGGTGGTAGATATGAGCAATTTCGAAGCTAAGAAATTAACAGATGCCATCTTGAATGATGTCTATGGAAATGTAATGACATGGACTCCTGATAATCAGATTTTGGTAAAAGCTGTGAATCCAAGCCGCGGATCTATTCCGAAGGCGCCAGCTGCACCGGCTGGTCCTGTCGTACAAGAAACAACCGGAAATGCCGCACCTTCCCGAACCTATCAGGATTTGTTGAGCAACCCTTATGATGAGGCTTTGTTTGCCTACTTCATGGACTCTCAGATGATGTTGATCGGATTGGACGGCAACAAAAAAGCAGTGGGAGCCAGCGGAATGATCAAATCATTTGACCTTTCCCCGGATGGATCTTACATCTTGGTTGATGTCATTAGAAAGCCATTTTCTTATTTAGTTCCTGCTTCCAGGTTCCCTTATGATGTAGAAATCTGGTCCAAGGATGGGAAAAAAGTAAAAACATTGGCTGAAATTCCTTTGGATGAGGAGAGGCCAACCGGATTTGATGCAACTGTCACTGGTCCAAGAAGCATCAATTGGAGAGCGGATAAACCTGCGATTTTGTATTGGGTAGAAGCTCAAGACGGAGGAGATGGCAAAGTAAAAATGGAGGAGCGTGAAATAGTCTATACCCTAGCGGCTCCTTTTACAGGTCAAAAACAAAAGTTAGCCTCTACTTCCCTTCGATTTGGAGGTATAGCTTGGTCAACAGATGATTTTGCGATTTTAAATGAAAGATGGTTTGGAGCCAGAAGAGAAATCCGATCAGTGATCAACCCATCCAATCCTTCTCAGGCGAAAAGGGTCATCATCGATCGCTCCTATGACGACATCTACAATGATCCGGGAGATCCTATGTACACCGAAAACCAGTACGGTAGAAATGTATTATTGAGAAATGGTGATTTGCTTTTCATGACTTCAGAAGGCGGAAGCCCGGAAGGAAGTATGCCTTTCTTATCTACTTTCAATGCTAAAACTAAAGAACAAAAAATCCTCTGGAGATCACAGGCACCTTACTATGAAAGAGTGGTGAAACTTTTGGATGAAGAGGGTTCTGAATTTATTACTGTCAAAGAAAGTACTGACATCCAGCCTAACTATTGGTTAGTAAACACCAAAAAGCGAATTGCTCCCCTTCAAGTCACCCATTTTGAGCATCCTTTCGAATCCATCAAAGGAATCAACAAGCAGTTGGTGAAATACAAGAGAAAGGACGGACTGGATCTTTCAGCTGTCATTTATACTCCAGAAGGATTTACCCCTGGAAAAGATGCTCCATTACCAGTCTTGATGTGGGCTTACCCTAGAGAATATAAATCCGCTGAAATTGCTTCTCAGGTAAGAGGATCCAAATACAGATTTACGAGACTTAGCTGGGGCTCCCCGATTTACTGGGTGACTCAGGGATATGCCATCATGGATCAGACGGAGATGCCTATCGTAGGTGAAGGGGACAAGGAGCCGAATGATTACTTCATAGAGCAGTTGGTAGCAAATGCAGAAGCAGCAATTGATCATATCGTGGAACTGGGAATCGGAGACCGAAATAGAATTGGTGTTGGAGGACATTCTTACGGTGCTTTCATGACAGCCAATTTGCTTTCTCATACAGATCTATTCGCGGCAGGTATCGCCAGAAGCGGTGCATATAATCGTACACTAACTCCTTTTGGATTCCAGTATGAGCAACGTACCTACTGGCAAGCGCCGGAGGTATATTTCAATATGTCCCCCTTCTCGTTTGCACATAAAGTCAAAACGCCGATTCTTTTGATTCATGGAGAGGCTGACAACAACTCAGGAACTTTCCCGATTCAGTCTGAGCGTTATTACAATGCATTGAAAGGTCATGGAGCGACTGCCAGATTGGTTTTCTTGCCTCATGAAAGCCATGGCTATGCCGCTCAGGAATCCATTTTGCATACCCTTTATGAAATGAATACCTGGTTGGAAAAATATGTGAAAAACAAGAATAAGATCGACCCTTCGAGATAAGTAGGCTCAACTTCCAAATAGTAAAAACCCTCCTCAGTTAATTCTGAGGAGGGTTTTCTTCAATACAAAAATCCGAAAAGCCACAGCGGTATAAAATTCTTGAATCCTATTTCGATATCATCTTTGACCACAAATGAGTCAGGAAGGTCCTTGATCTGATAGCTTTTCTTATTTTTTCCTCCTACCTCAAACCTCCACTTTTCATTGATCAAAAAATCTCCTTTGTCAGCAAGATTTACAGTGTTTCCAACTTTTAATTGATTGGAGAAAAAAGTTTCCCGAATGGAGCCCACACTCACATTTTCTTCCCCCAAAGCATGTGACAAGTTTGAATTACCCAAGTACAGTTTTTCAGGCTTAGTAAGCGCCCCTACACCCGAATTAGGTTTATGCAGAACTTGGAAAATCCGGGCTCGATCAAGCAACTCGAACGCCCGCAGTAAACTGGGTCTTGAAATTCCTGTTTTTTGACTTAGCTCCGATACATTTGGAGTAAAAGGAACCGATGTCGCAATCAATCGAATCAATTTCTTCAGCTTAAATATGGTCTCATAGTCCATATTCTCCACTGCCATAAGGTCTACTTCCAAAATCAACTGGACTGTTTTTCTAAGTTTTTCAGGATAGGTCTCTTTTCCTTCAATAAAAAAAGGATAGGCTCCATACTTCAAATATCTCTGAAAAAGAGCTACTGGTTGAATAGCCTCAATCATTTGGGCGGCAATTTCTATATGGTTTTTTAGAACTTCGTCCAAAGAAATTGAAGGAAAGACGTGCCCTGTTTCCAACTGGATAAATTCCCGAAATGAAAGCTCCGGTAACAAATAACTTACAGCTCTTCTGCTTAGGTCAGACTCACCCTTGTAGATTTCTAAAATCGAAGAGGAAGTAAAAATAACTTTGAGATCAGGAAAATCATCATAAATCAATTTGAGTTCTCTAGACCAATTCGGGTACTTATGAATTTCATCCAATAGCAAAACCTTTCCCCCGCTGAGATAAAACTCTTCAGCCAATTCTCTAATAGAATGCTCCATAAAATAGAGATCATCCAGAGAGATATAAAGGCTGCTCCCGTCTGCTTTTAGATGAGTTTTCGCATATTGAAGCAAAAGCGTGGTCTTCCCCGATCCACGAGCTCCATTGATAGCAATGAGTCTTTGGTTCCAATCAACCTTCTCAATTAGAAAACGAATGAACTCCAGTGAAACTCGCTGGATCTTTATTTGAGAGTTGCTTAGAAGCTTTTCCACGATGCAAATAGATTTTACACAAAAATACACATATTGTTAAATACAGTTAACATATTTTGATTTTAATTGTTAATTGTATTTTACAAAAATAGTATATTATCGTAAATTCTATTTTACAAATTAAGTCAATTGGCCCAGAATAAGTGAAAATTTACCCTTAGAAATAGATCTAAAGCCTCAAAAATCAAATTCAAGTTGAAATTCGTGTCAAACTCAAATTCTTAAAAAAAGAATCTAGAATATAAGGCTGAGTCTTTTCTTTGACAATCACCCCAAATCCGTACCCCACATAAAGATGAGGAAAAGTACGCCTAGGACAATTCTGTACCATCCGAAGGCGGTGAAACCATGGCTGGAAACGTATTTCAAAAACAACTTCACCGCAATCCATGCAGCAATAAATGCCACTCCTGAGCCCACAGCCAACATGATAATTTGGGCCTGTGTAAATACCAATTCAGATTTGATCAAATCATAGCCTCCGGCAGCCATCATTGTTGGCACAGCTAATAAAAAGGAAAATTCCGTTGCTTGCTTTTTATCCAAGCCATTGAAAACTCCACCAATGATAGTGGCAGCAGCCCTGGACGTTCCCGGTACCATGGAAAGACATTGGAAAAGTCCGATAAAAAAGGCGTTTTTGTAAGAAATATCCTCTACGTCTACATGAGTGGCTTTTTGGCTCACCACTTTTTTATCAATGAAAATCAAAATAATCCCACCCAAGATCAGAGAAACAGAAACTACCACAGGATTGAAAAGGTAGCCTTTGATAAAATCATAAGCCAGAAGACCCACAATCGCGGTAGGAATAAATGCAGCCAGCAATTTGTAATAAATCGTCAGCGATCGAAAAAAACGCTTGATATACATTAAGGCAATAGCCAAAATTGCACCTAGCTGTATAAATACTTCGAAAGTCTTTACAAACTCATCGTCATGAATTCCCATGGCCGCAGAGGCTAAAATCATATGACCAGTGGAGGAAACAGGTAAAAATTCAGTAAGGCCTTCGACTATTGCGATAATAATGGATTGAAATAAAGTCATTCTTTAAAATTAAAATTTGGGCAAAAATAAGAAACCCTGCTTCAGTCACCAGAATTTTTATCAATTGATCTTTTGGGGAGAACGATTTTTTTATTTCTTTTCATAAAATTTAAAAAGCTATGAAGTATTCATTTTTCACCCTTCTTTATTTTTCTCTGATCTTTTATTCCTTTTCCCAAGATTTTTCAGAGAAAAAAATCGAGTCTCAAATCCAGGAGGTGACGCTTTTCTTAAATGGGGCTCAGGTTTTTGAAAAGGCTCAGACCAGCATTCCCGCAGGAGAATCCATTATTATTATCAAAGGGCTCTCCCCCTATTTGGAAGAAAAAAGCATTCAAGTCAAAGCTTTTGGCAACTTCACCATTCAAGCGGTAAATAAGCGAATGGATTTTTTATCAGAGAAAGACCAAAGTGAGACTGTTCAAAAATTACAGGCAGAAATCAACAAATTGGATATCTCCATGCAGCAGGATGCGCTCCGCCTGGAGGTATTGAAGGAAAAAATCAGTCTACTGGATGCCAATAAAAATCTACGTGGAAATCAGGGAGGGCCAACAGCTGCCGAATTCAGACAAGCACTAGAGCTCTATGATACCGAATTGATGAAAATCAAAACGGAACAAATGAATTTGGATCAAAAAAGAGCTGAGAAAAGAGTACAGATTAGGCAGTTAGAAAATCAAATTCGCTCCATTCAGGAAAGTAAGCAAGAATCCAAAAGCGAAATCCGGGTTCGTGTCAAGGCCCCATCTGCAGGTAATGCACAGTTGGAGTTCAATTATTTGGTTGCCAATGCAGGATGGTATCCGAAATACGATGTGCGTGTCAAAAATGTGAATTCGCCAATGGCCATCAATTACAAAGCGGAAGTATATCAAAATACCGGAGTGGATTGGAATCAAGTAAAATTGCGTTTCTCCAATGGGAATCCCAATCAGAGCGGTGTGGCTCCACAGATCGATCGCTGGGACTTGAATTATGCCCGATTAACCGTATTCCAGCCCAGAAATACACAACCCTTTAATGGAACAATCAGCGGGGTGGTGGTGAGTGCTAGCGACGGACAACCCATTCCGGGAGTGAGTGTATTGGTCAAAGGCAGCACTGTTGGTACCTCTACCGATTTGGATGGGCGATATAATTTAACCATTCCTCCTAGAGCCGGAAGCTTAATGTTTTCATTTGTTGGCTTTCAATCTCAGGAAGTTCCGATTACAAATCGATCCACTATAAATGTTTCTTTGGAGGAAGATATGATGGCTTTGGAGGAAGTAGTGGTTGCTGGAATTAGCAAACAATTGCAAGGAAGAACACCTGGAGTCACAGTTAGAGAAGCTACTAGTTACAAGAAAAGCCTTGCATCTTCTGCAAATCTTCAAACCACATTTCAAGAAAATCAAACTACCGTAGAAATTTCCGTAAACGAACCCTACACCATCAAAACCAATGGAGAGCGGACTTTGGTTGATTTGAAAAATTATGATATCCCGGCAACTTATCAGTATAAGGTCATTCCAAAGCTGGATAAGGATGTGTTCTTGATTGCTCATCTGGCAGATTGGAGTCAGTATAGCTTCTTAGAAGGCGAAAGCAATTTATATTTTGAAGATGGCTTTGTCGGCAGATCAATCTTAAATGCCGGAGCTCTGGAAGATACATTGGCTATATCGATGGGAAGGGATAGAAGTATCCTTGTTCAACGCGAGAAAGTCGAGAGCTTTACCAAGAAAAGGACCATTGGCTCCAATGTGACCGAGTCCAGAGGCTATGAAATCACACTTAGAAATAATAAGTCCCAAACTATTAGCATTGAGGTGAAGGATCAAATTCCGGTTTCGGTGAACTCCAACATATCTGTTTCTGCCATTGAATTATCCGGCGGAAAATTAGATAGCGATTCTGGAATCATTAGCTGGCAAATCACAGTTCCTCCTGGATCTCAACAGAAACTAGGGTTTCAATATGAGGTGAAGTATCCTAAAAA
This sequence comes from Algoriphagus sp. NBT04N3, assembly GCF_019443765.1. Taxonomy (NCBI): domain Bacteria; kingdom Pseudomonadati; phylum Bacteroidota; class Cytophagia; order Cytophagales; family Cyclobacteriaceae; genus Algoriphagus; species Algoriphagus sp. NBT04N3. The sequence goes on along the minus strand of NZ_CP048415.1, from coordinate 4,256,186 downwards.
TGAAAAGGTGATTTTAGATTGATTTGACTGAACTATTGATCGCCAGTTTCGCAATTGATATCATCACCTATTTCTTATTTTGGCGTTGTGTCCAACCCTAAAAAACACCAACAACAAACATGAAGAGGAAAGCCAAAATATTAGGATTTTTAATTTTCGTAATAATCCATTCTTGTGGAAGAAAAGACTCAAGTGATAATACAGAAAAGGCAAAAGTTGAAATATTGAATGTTTTTTATAATGCAGGGAAAGACTCTTTGAGAAATATGTTATTTGATATTGCCTACAAAAATCAAGGCACGTCATCTCCAAGCTACCTTGTGTTCATTGCAAAAAATCTAAACACTGGTGAAACAAAGGAAATTTGTACCGAAGCTCCTTTTTTATCTGGTGCAATGCATCATGAATTTGGAATGGGTTATGATATCAAAAGTTCAAAATTTATCGACAGTTTGATATTGGGCAATTCTAAGAGAGTTTTTGAATTTAAAGAGAAAAAAGCACTTGAAAACATAAGCTTTAACGAATACCCAAGTAAAGAAAAAATTCAAGAAATAGCCTCAAAGATAGATTTGGAGAATTTCATAAAGGATTTCAGAAATAATGAAAATGTAAAGTTTATGGAATTCAATGAAGACGAATATTTTCTTCAATTGTCATTTTGTCATATAATGTTTAAATGTGGAATAATTACAAGTAGAAGCAGTGTAGGAGGTAACACAATTTGGTTTGGCTATCCAAGCATAAAAGCACCTAAAATTCCAGATATAGATGAATGATTAATGAAAGTGAAAGGGAAGGGCAGGACACAACATCACCTTGGATACAGCATGTCCAGAGTAAATTGAAAGTTAGGATCTTAAATGAGTTAGGAGTAGGCTGGAAGAGAACGGCTCCGAATGCCCACCGTCTCCAAGCTAAATCACGAATAATTAAATTTTATTCAGAGAGAGAAAAATTAATGGAAATAGCTGAAAAGGAATTGGAGATTGTAAACCATAGAAGTTCTTCTCCAGAAAATGAAATGCTTACTATTAAAAAAAGCTCCGGAAATCATCCGGAGCTATATCTTTTTAGTCAACCTTATCTAAGGTCATCTCAAAAAACTGAAACCAGCGATCGCCCATATTGTATTCACCGATTTCGAACCATTGCCCTTTTTCGTTGAGAGTAATGATGTATCGGACTTGCTCATTTGGATACCAATAAAACTTCCCCTCTTTCATTTCGGCTTTGAAATTTCCTTTTTGCCCGCTTTGCAAATAGGAGGAAAATTCAAATTGGCTTTCATCCTTGGTGGGACTGATCATTGCTATGGCATGATGAACGACCTCCCCATCCGAAATCCCCATACCTTCTATTTGAAGATGTGTTCCACTAAGCTGGAAAGAAACATCTTCGGTTTGATTAAAGGTATATTTCTTCTGGTCCTGAGCTAGACGCCAGCCCGAACCTTTCCATTTTCCTTCCAAAAAGGAAAGCTGCTTCATTCTTTCCTGTATTTCAGGATTTAATTCATATTGCTGCCCAGTTGCATAAGTTGAGATGCCTAGACAAATTAAAATCAAGCTGAGAATATGAGTTAGATTTTTCATTTGTAAATTGGTTTATATTATAAACTGAATAAAGAAATTTTTTTAACTGATATAATTTTTAAGATTTTCCACATAGGCCTCAAAGGCTTTCACACCTTTCTGAGTAATCTTGCAGGTAGTCAAAGGTCTTTTGCCACGAAATGATTTTTCGATCGCCAGATAGCCTGCCTTTTCCAACTTATCCAACTGTACAGAAAGATTTCCCGCAGTGGATTCTGTCTTTTCTTTGATAAAGGTAAATTCCGCCTCTTCCACACTTAATAGAAGGGACATGACTGCTAGCCGCAGCTGTGAATGTAAAAGAGGATCTAATGGCTTAAACTCGCTCACGATACTGTTTTTTGAGGTAATATCCGGGTGCAAGATAACCCAAAAGGATTGCAAAACCGGACAGTAAATACTGTTCTGAAACCGGCAACATAAAACTGATTACTGCCGCTACTAGAAGTAATAATCCACCGCCTTTGACGACTTTAGCTTTAATTAAAGCTCCAGTCACAAACATTCCAATCCCTGCCAAAATCAAAATGATAGGGTTTTGATTGAAGGAAATAATAGGCATAAAAGCCAAGATGATGATAATCCCCACGAATACCGTAATCCAAAGCTGGTTGATCACATCAGAAATATGAGATTTAACCCTAGCTTTTCTGGATAGTTGCATACCCTTCCAGAAACTGATAAAGGCAGCAGGCACCACTAACAACCATACGATGTAAGGATATTCATAGCCAAGATTAAATAATATATAGTGGCCAAAATTACACAAGGCTATCACCCAGCCCCATAAGAGCATTTGAAACCCACCGTCCCCGGCCGTTTCTCTTTTTGCATTTGAAATCATCTCCGTAATAATGCGAAGTGATTCAGAACCTGAAAGTTGTTTTTCCATAGTGTCAGATAATTGATCTTCGAGACAAATATAAATAGGTTTATTTTATAAACCAATCTATAATTATTTTTTTAGAGAGAAAATAATTGATTTACTTGCTTAAAATTCAGACCCTAACAGCACTTGAAATCGAGCATGTCGGAATCGACAGACACAGGAATGTTTCTATTTTGCGAGATTCCATGTGACAATTCAAAAGCAAATTGTAAACACATGAAAAACATTTTCAAAGCGGAAGTTACCGAAGAGCTAATCGACCGAATCAACCGATTAAATCCCGATACGCAACCAAATTGGGGTAAAATGAAAGTGGATCAAATGCTGGCACATTGTGCAGTAGCATATGAAATGGCCTTCACAGATAAGCATCCGAAACCCAATGCTTTGATGCGTTTTTTGCTCAAAACTTTTGTAAAAAAAGGAGTGGTCAATGAAAAACCATATCCTAAAAATGCCCGAACAGCACCTGTTTTCATTATTTCAGATAGGAGAGATTTTGAAAGAGAAAAGAATCAATTGATTACTTATTTACGGAAAACTCAAAAATTCGGCGAAGATCATTTTGAAGGAAAAGAATCACCTTCTTTCGGGCCCATGACCGCTCAGGAATGGAATAATTTGTTTTACAAACATTTGGATCATCACCTTACACAGTTTGGTGTTTAGCTAACCATAAAAGTATAAAATGATCATCATGGCCCCCATTGTCTCCTGAGATCATTTGACCCTAATGAATTAATAGTTTTACACATTATTTATTTTTAGTTGAACTTCTTATTATCGCGAATCAGTAAAATCTCTCGAAATGAAACAACTTTTAGGAATTCTTCTTTTTTTCTCTTTGACCTCGGCATTTGGACAGGATAACGCTCTTCTAAAATTGGAAGCCAAAAGAGCTTGGGAGAAAGGCTTCTATCAATCAATGCGATTCCCAAGGGAAGCATTAAGAAGTAAAACCGGGGGTTATGTGAGTTTGGCCTTGAAATTTGATTCTACAGGTGCAATCGATAGTTACCGCCTTGATCAGGAAGACAAAGCTTTTTTCAATAAGGAAGTTCTGAAAGGATTTGAGGCAGCTCAAAAAAATTGGAATCCGATCATTGTAGACGACAAGGATCTGAATCAGGAATATCTCCTAGTTTTTAGTTTTGAAATGTTGAGCGAGGAAAAGGAATCAAATAAAAATCGTGCAATCCGCTACGTGCAAAAAAATAAACCTGAGAAGGCATTTAAAATTGTCAATAGATTGGTTCAGGACTATCCATTCGACCAGGAATTTTTAAGGTTTCGCTCCCAAATACACCGGCAACTGGGACAAGAACAAGAGGCAACGGCAGATCTTTTAAAAGCTCAAAATCTGGAAAGCAGTATTATTTCTTCCCTGTCTTTTAAGGTTTTTGGAGTTACGAGCACGCGACAGATTTCTGGAAAGACTTTTTAAAAGTTCAGTTTTTTTCAAGACACTAATAATCAAGGAGTGATGAAAATAATCAAAATAATATTTGGCAAAAAGCTAAAAACCTTAATTTCCTAATTATTATTTATGGATATCCGCCTTCTTACCAGTATTGATAAAAATACGGCCTATTGTCTGCTAAAAGGATCAGAATCCGGAAGCTTCGGTCTTCGGTCATCGGTCTTCCAACCAGTCAAGCAAAGAAAATAAGGCAACTGGCATGATTGCGGATAATCAGATTATTTTTAACACAGATACTAACTTAATAGGTTTTGCTGCGTTAGATTATTAAATTCATACGCAACCAAATTCAATTAACATGAAAAAGCTACTTATTTTATCCATTTTTCTCTTGAATTTTTCATTAGGGAGCATGGCACAAAATTCAGAAGGAACCCATGAGTTTAATAAATTCATGTCCAAAAATCTCCAATATGGTAGTGAACTGAGGTCGGAGCGCATTGAGGGGCCAGTAACATTTGTTATTCAATTTGATGAAAGTGGAAAATTGAAACAAAGCCCAATGCTAGTAGCAGGAAACAAAATGCTTGAAGAGGAGGTAACAAGAACCTTTGACAAATTAATTGCTCAAGGTGGCCCTGCTTTGGTAGGTCCTGAATACTTTGGGCAGGAATATTTACTGACGGTTCAATTTAAATTAGCGGGAACGGAAAAAACCGGCTTTTATATCCCAGAAAGATCAGAGTCTGCAGCCCGTGTTCTTGAAAGGCTGAACAGAAAAATTGCCGAAAACCCTTATTTCGTAAATTATTATAAAGAAAGAGCAGCATTCTATGAAAATATGGGTAACTCTATTCTTGCTGACTTGGACAAAAAACAAGCTGAGCTACTTGAAAGCAAGCAATTGACAACTATACTGGTTGTTGGGTATGGAAGCAGGAGCAAATCCCTCTCAGCGGAATAAATTTTAGCAATTAAAAAGCCATTCAAGGGAATAGCATCGGGTGCTTATATAGAAAATTTGTAGAAATTTTCATATTACCCAATCACTTTCAACGATGAAACTATGTATAAAAAACTAGTCCTACCACTCATTTTTTTGAGTCTAATTTCCTGTGGAAAACAAGAAAAAAAGGAGTTCTCTGATTCTGAATCAGAAGATGAAACGGGGCAAGTAGCTATGGGAGATTTTCCAGATGCAATAGAAATACCTATTGAATCAGGAGATAACTCTCAAAACTCTTTAGATTGGGAAGGAACCTACAGGGGTATTTTACCCTGTGCAGACTGCGAAGGAATAGAAACCAAAATCACACTTTCTGCCAATGGGACTTATGAATACAAAGCGTCCTATTTGGGGAAAAATGATGCATTGGAAGAGTCTTACACAGGCCCATTTGTTTGGGATGAAAAAGGAAGCGAAATCACACTTGCAGGATTAGGGGAAGCTTCAAGAAGATACAAGGTAGGAGAAGGCAAAATTTGGCATTTGGACAATGAGGGAAATGTCATCAAGGGCGATCTTGCTCAAAGGTATATTCTGAAGAAAGAATAATTACTTAAAACGGACGATCTTGCCATGGGCCTTTGAGGTCATCTCTTGTGGAATGGCCTCTGTTATTTCATTGTACAGCAGTTCCACCAGTTTTTGTTTCAAAAAACTTCTATTTAGAATAATACTCACTTCCCTAGTCGGCGGGAGTCCCTCAAATGGTCTTAATCTTGACTTTTCCTCATCAGATAATTCAAACGTAGCCAACTCCGGAAGCAGAGTCATTCCCTGATAGCGATTGACCATATTTTTTAAGCCTTCCAAGGATCCACTCTCATAATGGAAATTTTGATGCCCGCTAGTGCTCTGATCACAAAAATTAATCACCTGATCCCTGAAACAATGCCCCTGCTGCATAATCCAGAGCTCCTCTGATTTAATTTGGTTGGCCTTTATTTCTTTTTGTGCTAATAGAGGGTGATTTTTGGATAGGTAAGCATAGAACTTTTCATAAAACATGGGTTTTTCCACAATCCCGGACTCCCCGAGTGGTGTCACAATAATACCCATGTCCAGTTCATGGTTTTTCAGTCTTTTAACCACCTCTTCGGTAACCATTTCCTGAACATCCAACTTGACATTGGGATACTTCTCCAGAAAACTCCTCACAAATCGGTACAAAAGATAAGGTGCTAGGGTTGGAATAATTCCCAATTTGATAGTACCAGAAATATCACCCTTCAGCTGAGCCACCAACTCCAAAACGCCTCTACTTTCAGATACCACCTTTTTCGCCTGAGCGATAATCTGCACTCCAATCTCAGTAGGAATAACAGGCATTTTACTTCTATCAAAAAGTATAACTCCAAGCTCGTTTTCCAATTTGGAAAGTTGAGCACTCAAAGTTGGCTGCGTTACAAAACAAGACTCAGCTGCCTGGCCAAAATGCCTGTGTTTATCCACAGCTATTAGGTATTCGAGTTGTTGAATGGTCATAGTCAAAAATACTTTCTTTACTAATATAGAAAAAGGCTCAAGAGTTCAGCCAACTCAAAAAATCATCTATCACTTATTTTTCATCTGTTTATATTTTGATTTTTAGAGGTCAGATGGAATGCCCTACCCCGATTTATCGGGGCATCCCCTTGTGTGAGATTTTTCCTCATGGGCATTTCATGTGTCTATAATTGATTTTCAAAGGTCACATAGCTTGACCCGAACTTGATTCGGGAGAATCTCGCGTTTTTGATAGTCATCTCTGTGCGTAACGGCTACTTCATGCTCGATTTCATCAATTCATCCCTACAATAGCATTCCTATCAAACAGTGTTTCGCTTTCCTCAGGAATTACAGTATTTTAATATATGGATATCCGCTTTCTTACCAGTAACAACAAAATACGGCTTATTGTCTGATAAAAGGATCAGAATCACGGAACCTTCGCCTGCCTGCCGTGGCTGGGTCTTCGGTCATCGGTCTTCCAATCGGTCAAGCAAATAAAATAAGGCAACAGGCATGATTGCGGCTAATCAGATTTTAATAAACAATAATGCATTCAAACCCAATAACCTATCATCATGTCAAAACAATCTTTTTCCAGAAGAAAATTTCTCGGTACCAGTCTACTTACCGGAGCAGGACTCAGCCTTGCTCCTCAATTCGGATTTGCTCAAACTATTAAGCCAAACCCACAAACCATTCGATTGGGTTTTATTGGTGTAGGACGACAGGCCATGGGCTTGCTCAATAGAATGATGAGCATTGAAGGAGTTGATGTCTTAGCAGCTGCAGATGTTTACGAGATCAAAAGAAGGAGATTTGAACAGCGCGTTCAAAAAGTATATGCTGATCAAAAAAGGACTGCTCTACCCTTCAATTTATACGAGGACTACCAGGAACTCTTAGCCAATCCGAATATTGATGCAGTAGTCATTGCCACCCCAGATCATTGGCATGCAAAAATTGCAATAGATGCATGCAAAGCGAAGAAAGATATCTACCTCGAAAAGCCTTTAACATTTACCGTATTTGAAGGTCAGGAATTGGTCAAAGCAGTAAGGGAAAATGCAATCGTTTTGGCAGTTGGAAGTATGCAGCGCTCTGCAGTGAACTTTCAAACCGCAGCTCATCATGTGCAAAAGGGAAGATTGGGAAAAATTAAACAAGTCCTAGTCCATGTAGGAGATAATCCTCATCCCAAGCCTTTTGATTTAACTCCTGAAGCGATTCCAAGCGGATTAAATTGGGAAAAATGGCTGGGCCCGATTCCAGAAATACCGTATCATCCGAATTTAAATCCACCCATTTCCTTAAATCCGGAGGAGAATGAAAAACTCTGGGCAGCATGGAGATGGTTTGAAGAAACCGGCGGTGGACTGATGACTGATTGGGGAGCGCATATGATTGATGTAGCTCAATGGGGATTAGGAATGGACAGAAACGGACCTGTGAAAGTTATCCCGGCTACTGAAGGGAAGCCTCTCACCTATCAATATGCAGACGGAATAGAAATGTTGATAACTCCATTTGATGAGGGAAGACAGGGAGTGAAGTTTATGGGAGAAAAAGGCTGGATTAAGGTCTCAAGAGGAAATTATGATACTTCAATCCCTGAATTAGGCTTGGATAAGAGTTCAGATAATTTTTCATTCAACCAACATCATGTGGATTTTATTGAATCCATCAGAAGGAGAAAAGACCCTATTGTTCCGGTAGAAATCGGTCATAGCACTTGTACGGTGTGCACTATTGGAAATATCGCTAAGAAGTTGGGAAGACCTCTGGATTGGGATCCAATCAATCAAAATTTTGGGAAGGATTATGAAGCCAATACCCATTTGCACTATACCTATCAAAATAATATCACCTTAACCTAAGCAAGTATTTACTATGAAGATAAATCAGACATTTCTTGTGTGGATAACTCTCGTTGGAATCAGTTTTTCCTGCTCTCAAAAGAAAGAATCAGTATTGATTCAAGATGAGTTAAAAGAAGACTTATCCACATTTGTTGCTAACCCCCAATTGGTGGAAGAGCAGCCCATCAATCAATTACAAATAGGCGACTCAGCTCCTCCATTTACTCTTCCTGCTGTAGATGGAAAATACTATAGTCTGGAGGATTTTGGGGATTCTGATGTTTTGGTGGTCAATTTCACCTGTAATCACTGCCCGACAGCGCAGGCCTACGAAGACAGGTTTATTCAAACTGTGGATAAATACAAAAATGAGTCTGTAGCTTTTGTAGCAATATCCTCCAATAGCCCCATTGCCATTCTTCCTGAAGAATTGGGTTACACAGATTTGAGTGATTCATTTGAAGAAATGGGCATCCGTGCTGAAATGAAAAATTTCAATTTCCCTTACCTCTATGATGGGGATACGCATGAGTTTTCCACAGCCTATGGCCCAACTGCAACCCCACATGTTTTTGTTTTCGACAAAAACAGGAAGTTGACTTATTCCGGAAGGATCGATCGTTCTGAAAAGCCCGGAACTGCCAATGCAGAGGATCTACCTCAGGCAATAGACTTTACTTTGAAAGGCGAGGCATTACCAACGGATCAGGCTCAAACCCCGGCATTCGGTTGCTCCATGAAATGGGCATGGAAAAATGAATACACTATCAAAATGAACAAGGAATGGGAAGAAAAACCTGTGACGTTGGAAAAGTTATCCACATCGGGATTGGCGGATTTACTTCAAAATAAAACGGATGAACTGATGCTGGTAAATTTCTGGGCCACCTGGTGCGGGCCTTGTATCATGGAGTATCCTGAATTCATCACCATGCAAAGAATGTATGGGGAGCGAGATTTCCAGTTTGTCTCCATCTCCATGGATAGTCCGGATCAAGAAGCCAAAGCTTTGAAATTCCTCAAAGGAAAAGCCTCTGCTTTGCCTAATTATATCATGGATACAAAGGATAAATATGAGGTGATCGATATAGTCGGAAAAGAATGGGATGGGAGTTTACCCGTCACATTATTGATAGAACCAAGAGGAAATATTTATTACAAAAAACATGGCCCTATTAATGACTTACTCTTGAAACAAAAAATAGTGGATCATCCGATGATAGGACGGTATTATTAGACTAGAAAATTGAAAACCATCCAGTTAGGATGGTTTTTTTATGATTAGACTTTATTTAAAGCATTTTTCCAATTAAATTGAGTCAAATACAAAATTAGCTATGTCAGATCTTAAAGACCTTTCCCTCCTGCTTTATACGAACTCCAGACTTTTAATTCAGGCTTTCCAATTGAGGCTTAAAGAACTGGAATTGACTTATCCACAATATTTAACTCTTTCTGTGCTTTGGGAAGAAGATGGTCAGTATGTCAATCAAATAGGTGAAAAATTGGAATTGGACTCCGGGACTTTAACTCCCTTGATCAAAAAACTGGAATCTCAGAATTATGTCAAGAGAATTCGAAGCGAAGCCGATGAAAGAAAGGTTAAAGTAGAATTGACCTATCCAGGGAAAAGTCTTCAAAGCAAGGTGGAAACCATTATTCAAAATTTAGAAGCTGAATTCGAGCAAATTGACAGTTTGGATATCTCAAAATTGAACAAGCAGCTACAAGACTTGTTTAGTGAGTTAAAAACAGCCAAAAAATAATATGGAAAAACTGAATATCGATTACACTGCAGTAGCAATCAACACAGGAGGAAGAAAAGGACATGTTCGAACCGAGGATGGCAAAATAGACCTAGATGTATCCATGCCCAAGGAAATTGGTGGAGATGGAGAGAAAACCAATCCTGAGCAATTATTCGCTGCTGCTTATGCATCTTGCTTCGGTGGTGCCTTGGGTGCAGTTGCCGGGAAAACAAGTTTAAGAGATTCAGAAATCAAGGCCAAAGTACATTTAGGGAATTATGGGCCAAATAGCTTTGGTTTGGCAGTAGATATTGAGGTGAAAATCCCTCATGCAGAATCCTTGGAGCATGCACAAAAATTGGTTGAAGCAGCGCATGAAGGTTGCCCTTATTCCAAAGCCACTCGCGGGAATATTGAGGTCAATGTGAAGGCGGTTTAAGTGTAAGAATTAGGCTATAAAACAAGGTTCTTGTTTTTAATTGGGGGTGTCGAAACCTAGTGCTGATGAAATTTGGCAAAAAGGCATCGACTCCCTGCCTCTCGTCAGGCAGGCGCCCAGCCTGACATTCGACTCCCGGCTTAAGGAAGGCAGGAGCTCAACCTAACATCTCGTATCTAACTTCTCGCCTCTCGACTCTAATTTCTGATAACAACCACTCCTTTCCCGAGCATTTTTCTATCTAATATAGCCTGCAAGGCTTCTGGTGCTTCTTCCAATGAATATTTCCGGCCGATATGCTGTTGAATTTTTCCTTCTTGAATCCACTGCATTAACTGTCCGATATTCTGAAAACTTTTTTCAGATTCCAGTTTGGAGAACTGCCCCCAAAACACTCCCATGATAGAGCATCCTTTCAATAGGGGTAGATTCATTGGGATTTGAGGAATTTCTCCGTTTGCGAAACCCACGATCAAATACCTTCCTTTCCAGGCCATACCCCGTAAAGCTGCTTCGGTAAAATTTCCTCCAACAGGGTCATACACTACGTCAACGCCTTTTCCACCGGTCAACTCTTTGATTCTATTCTTAAGCTCCTCCTTTTCATAATTGATCGTTTCCGAAGCACCTTTCTTTTTGCATAAATCCAACTTTTCTTGGGAAGATGCTGCCGCAATGACATTGGCTCCGAGTAACTTCCCTAATTCAACCGCTGCAAGCCCTACTCCACCTGCCGCTCCTAGCACCAATAAGGTTTCTCCTTCCTTGAGTTGTGCCCGATCTTTTAAGGCATGAAATGAGGTGCCATAGGTATATAAGGTTGTGGCAGCAATTTCGGAAGGTAAACCAAGAGGTAGAGGAAAAACACGGTCAATATCCACTGCAACCTTTTCAGCAAAACCTCCCCATCCACATAATGCTAAAACAGAATCCCCAAGCTTAAATTGCTTAACTCCCTCTCCAACCTCAATAACTTTTCCTGCCACTTCTCCTCCTGGAGAGAAAGGTAATTCTGGTTTGAATTGATATTTATTTTGAATGATCAGTACATCAGGAAAATTTACCCCACATGCCTCCACCTGAATTACTATTTGCTTGGCAGCTGCTTTGGGATCTGGCAAATCCCCAAAGATCAGGGATTCCGGCATTCCGTGTTCTTGACAAATAATCGCTTTCATAAGATCTCTTGCTTTCTACTAAGTAATCAATTTTGAAGCTCTTTACCATGGAGAGGGCCGGTTTTTGTTAATTTCTAACTAGTGAAATTTATTTGAGAGGTTATTGAATTTCACCGCAAAGGCGCTAAGGCCGCAAAGAAGACCGCATGGTTTATGTCTTTTAGTTTAGAAAAATATCTTCTGTTTGGAATAGGGGCAAAATCTTAGTAACTAATAACTCAGTAACACATAACTCTTCCCTTGGGCCGCTGCAAGCTATTTTTTAAAACCACATAGGCACAGTAGCCCACATAGCATTGGACAAAATTGAGCTTTTCCCTAAACGAGAACTCAATAACTATTAACAATTAACTATTTGAATCCTGTTGTATTTTTCCACAAAATAAAATCGATAGTAAACATAGCTTCCTATATCCTTGGCTTCTTCCATCCTTTGCGGGAGATAAAACTTTGCGTCGCTGCGGCTCCGCGAGAATCTTATTTACCGCAGAGACGCGGAGGCCGCAAAGAAGATCGCAAGGTTTATGTCTTTTAGTTTGGAAAAATATCCTCTGTTTGGACTAGGAACAAAATCTTAGTTACTAATAACTCAATAACCCATAACTCTCACCCTGGGCCGCTGCAAGCTATTTTTTAAAACCACAGAGAAATGATAGAAAGCATCTCTTAATAGATTCTTCGCCTCTTGTATCCTTTGCGGGAGATAAAAATTTCCGCCACTGCGCCGCTGCGAGCATTTTTTTAAACCGCATAGGGAATATAGAAAACATAGTTCAAAAAACTTTTTGCTATTGATCATACTTGGCGAAAGAATTTGAGACTGCCACGCTCTGCTCGCAGTGACGCATTAATCTTTGCTTCTTCTATTCTTCGCGGCATACTAAAAAGCAATTCGTTTGATGCATTTTTTAAACCACATAGGCACAGTAGCCCACATAGCATTGGACAAAATTGAGCTTTTCCCTAAACGAGAACTCAATAACTATTAACAATTAACTACTTGAATCCTGTTGTATTTTTCCACAAAATAAAATCGATAGTAAACATAGCTTCTTATATCCTTGGCCTCTTGTATCCTTTGCGGGAAATAAATCTTTGCGCCACTGCACCGCAGCGAGCATTTTTTTAAACCGCATAGGGAACATAGAAAACATAGCTTCCTGCGTACTTTGCCTCTTTCATCCTTTGCGGGAGAATATACCTTTGCGCCGCTGCGAGAAATTTTGAGACTGCCACGCTCCGCAAGCTCCGCTCGCAGTGACGACTCCATTTTTTCCCCAACAAAACCGCAAACTTAATAGGCATTTCCTCCTGAAAGCGATAATTTTAAGCCTTTAACAAAAAACAGAATCAAAACCCATGGCAGTAAACGATTTTATCCAAGCAAACAAAGAGCGATTTCTCAATGAATTGATTGACTTATTGAAGATTCCTTCTGTCAGTGCTGATCCAAAATTCAAAGACGAAGTATTTCGCGCAGCGGAATTTGTGAAAGAAAGTCTGGAAAAGGCAGGAGCTGATATGGCTGAAATTTGCCCAACGCCTGGATACCCTATCGTTTACGGTGAAAAAATCATAGATCCATCCCTTCCAACTGTTTTGGTTTATGGCCATTACGATGTGCAGCCGGCCGATCCTTATGAATTATGGGATTCTCCTCCTTTCGATCCTGTCATCAAGAAAACTAAAAATCACCCGGAGGGAGCCATTTTTGCCAGAGGTTCTGCCGATGACAAAGGGCAATTTTACATGCATGTAAAGGCTTTCGAAGCCATGATGGCAGCAGGAGATTTACCCTGCAATGTCAAATTTATGATAGAAGGGGAAGAAGAGGTAGGCTCTGACAACTTAGATGCTTTTGTCATAGAAAATAAAGAGAAATTGAAATCCGATGTGATTTTGATTTCTGATACCCATATGATCAGCATGCAAGATCCATCGATTACTGTGGGCTTGAGAGGATTAGCCTACATGGAGGTTGAGGTGACGGGGCCTAATCGTGATCTTCACTCCGGAACTTATGGTGGAGCTGTGGCTAACCCAATCAATGTACTGTGTAAAATGATTGCCTCTCTCAAAGATGAAAATGAGCACATCACTATTCCTGGATTTTATGACAAAGTGCAGGAACTGACCGCGGAGCAAAGAGGAAGATTAAATGAAGCTCCTTTTGACTTGAAAGAGTATGAGGAGAAACTGGACGTAGCCACTGTTTTTGGAGAAAAAGGATATACCACCATCGAGCGGGTAGGCATCAGACCTACTTTGGATGTGAACGGAATTTGGGGCGGATACACCGGTGAAGGAGCTAAAACAGTGCTTCCTTCAAAGGCTTATGCAAAAATTTCCATGCGTTTGGTTCCTGATCAAAACTGGCAGGAAATCGCACAGCTTTTTGAAAAACATTTCAAATCCATCGCTCCGACTGGTGTGAAAGTTAAAGTGAAAAGCCATCATGGAGGCTCTCCGGCTGTTGTATCAGATTCTTCTGTGGGTTATAAAGCCGCGGAGGCAGCTATGGAGGAAACCTTCGGCAAACGCCCAATTCCAACCCGTGAAGGAGGATCCATTCCAATTGTTGCGCTTTTCCAAAAGGAATTAGGTTCGGATCCAATTTTATTTGGTTTTGGCTTGGATACAGATGCTCTTCATTCTCCAAATGAACATTATGGGGTTCAGAATTACTTCATAGGAATAAAAACTATCGCCGCTTTCTTCAGGCATTTTAAGAAATTGAGTGAATAGGTTTTACTCAAATTTGAAAATTAGCCAATCCCCCTTTTCAAGGGGCTAGGGGGATTTAAAAGTTTTCTATTTTGAAAAGAAAAAAAGAAATAATTAAAATCTTGATTCAGAATAGTCACAAAAAGTAGAGATTGAAAATTGAAGTGAACCAAAAGGCAATTTTCAATGCTTAAATAAACAATAAACACTTATCATTTCGACCAATTAAATCTATCCTGATTTAATTTTCCATCAGTTTATGAGCCTCAGATCCCTTCAAAATATTAGCTTTCTCAGTTTAATTTTTATACTGATAAGCTTCAATTCCTTAGCTCAAATCATCAAAGCTCCGGTTTGGACTAGTAGAATTGAACCCGCCAATCCTCAGGTAGGAGAAGAGATAAAGCTGATTTTAGAGGCTGAAATCCCTGCGGGTTGGTATGTGTATGGAACCAGCTTCGACCCGAATCTGGGCCCTTTATTGACTACCTTGAAACTCAGCAATTCTGATGATTATGCCCCCGAAGGTAAACTTCAGGAAGTAGGTGCTAAGAAAAAATACGAGGAGGTCTGGGAAGGTGAGGTAACGTATTTTATCAAAAAAGGGGTTTTTGAGCAGAGTTTGATCCTTTCTAAAACCACCGGTGAGATCCGCGGTAGCTTAGAATATCAGATGTGCTCAGACCTGACAGGGCAATGCATCAATTATGAAGAAGAGATTATCCTTGATTTCAAAGCCCAGCCAAATGCATCTGAAACAGAAAGCCCGACTGAACCAAATGCTCAAACTTCTGCTGATAGCGGACTATTTAATTTAGCAGAGGAGGAGGTATTGCCGGCAGATGAAACGGCAGAGAGAACTCCCGCCCAAGAGCAGGTAATTACCACAGAAATCGAAGGGACAGAAAACCCTGGTTTATGGGGCTTTATGGTCTTGGCCTTTTTAGCTGGACTGGCAGCTCTTTTGACTCCCTGTGTTTTCCCGATGATTCCAATGACCGTCAGTTTTTTCACCGGAAGAGCTAAAACCAAGGTAGCAGGAATTCGAAATGGCTTTATTTATGGGATTTCTATCATTGCAATTTATACGATTGCAGGAACTGCTGTTGCAGCTATTCAAGGGCCGGAGTTTGCAAACTGGTTAGCAACCCATTGGCTTCCCAATCTCTTTTTCTTCGGGATTTTCATTGTTTTTGCCTTAGCTTTTTTGGGTTTATTCGAGATCACCTTGCCTTCTTCATTTGTGAATAAGGTAGACACCAAAGCTGAAAAAGGAGGCTTAATCGGAATCTTTTTTATGGCCTTCACTCTGGTCTTGGTTTCATTCTCTTGTACTGGTCCCATTGTAGGTTCTATTTTGATTTCTTCCGCTGGAGGAGAGTTGATCAAACCAATTTTAGGCATGTTCTCATTCTCCTTGGCATTTGCAATTCCATTTACTCTTTTCGCAGTTTTCCCGGGTTGGATGAGTAGTCTTCCAAAGTCTGGCGGATGGTTAAACTCCGTCAAGGTTGTTTTAGGCTTTTTGGAACTTGCGCTGGCCTTCAAATTTTTGTCCATCGCGGATCAGGTCTATCATTGGGGCATACTAGACCGAGATATTTTCTTGGTAATCCACATTGTCATCTTCTTTGCTCTAGGCTTGTATCTCTTAGGGAAAATCAAATTACCTCATGACTCTCCGCTAGATTTCATAGGTGTTCCCAGGCTATTGTTGGCATTGCTCAGTATGATGATTGCCGTATACATGATCCCCGGACTTTGGGGAGCTCCTTTGAAATATTTGAGCGGATATTTACCTCCCCTTACTTCTCAGCAGTTCAAAATAAACGGTGCAGCTGCTTTGGGTGAGTCGTCCCAATATATTTTAGATGAGCCAGTCGTTTATTCGGATTTATTGGAAATTCCTCATGGCATCAAGGGCTATTTTGATTATGAGCAAGGTTTAAAGGCCGCAAAAAAAGCCAATAAACCCTTATTGATTGATTTTACGGGTCATGGATGCGTGAATTGTCGCAAAATGGAGGAAAATGTGTGGCTGGACCCGGAAGTTCTGAGAAGGCTGAAGGAGGATTTTGTGATGGTTGCGCTGTATATCGATGAACGACTGGAGCTTCCTGAAAGTGAATGGTACATTTCAGAATACGATGGGAAAGTGAAAAAAACCTTGGGCAAGCAAAATGCCGATTTCCAAATCACCCGCTTTCAAAACAATGCGCAACCCTACTATGTGATCTTGGATCATGAAGAAAATTTGCTAGTGAATCCCCGTTCCTACGATACCAGTATTCCGGCATTCATTGAATTTTTGGATAGGGCAAAAGCAGAATTTGAAAAAAGGAACTAGGGAAAAAATGCTATAAGCAAGAGTTTTCTTTGATTAGCTCCAGTGCTTTGGGGAATTTATCTTTCATGAATTCCAAATGCTCCTCCATTATATCTATTTCCACTTCTAGTTTTACAGAGTTTTCCCCTTCTATAAGCTTATAGGTTTCGGTGGCTCCTGACCATGTTTTGGTTTCTTCATCTATAGGCTGGGGTTTTGCATCTGTCACTTTCCCGATATGCTTGAAAGATATGATGGAAAAAGGAAAGTATTGCTCAATCTTACTGTAAATGCCATTTTGATCTGGTCCGAGGAAATGTACAATTCCTCCCTCTTCCCAAATTTCAGCGAGCATATAAGATCCTTCCAAAAAGGCGGCTGACCATTTTCTATAGTTCGCATCCTCCCAAAGAGCTTTCCAAACACTGGATTTTTCAGCTGGGATATCTATGGAAAATATGAGTCGATTGAGCATCTATTTTGAAATTTGATGAGACACTAGAAGTAAGGTCGTTTAGGGATAATTGGAGAGGTTTTTTTGGGCGGGAATTAATGGTTTAGCTGTTTACAGCATCAAATGAGTATTCCAATTAGGTTTTGGTTTACTTTCGCCCATTTATTTCTTTAAGATTTTGCAAATTCAATTAGTGGCTGAATAAAACCATTATCCGCTTCTTTTACTGCTTTCAGGTATGCACTTCTAGCGTCGCCTTGATGCACCAAGTCGCTTGTCCCCCAGCTAAACATGGGTAAATTATAAATTTTATTGATAATGATATCTGCCATTAACCTACTATGGCGTCCATTTCCGTTTGGGAAACAATGAATACTTACAATTCTATGTTTAAACCGTATTGCAATTTCTTCAGGTGAGTAAATTGAATTTTTGACCCAAAACAATGAATCATCACATAGGGCTTTTGTAGCTACCGGTATCTGCCATTTATCAATACCTAAGTTTTTATCTGTTTTCCGAAACTTCCCTGCCCATGACCATACATTTCCATACATTCGTTTGTGAAGATTGCATATAAATTTTTCGGTCAAAAGGATTTCAGCTTTAAAAGATCTTGTCAGAATCCACTGTAATGCTTCTTCTATATTTTGTTGTTCAAATTCATCTAATTCTTCACGGGTAGCAATTGTTGAGATTAATAGGCCTTCCTTTTCATCTTCGTTTAGTGGGGTTTGCCCATATATGTACTCCAGGTCTAGTCCCATAATGTTTTAGGGAGTTCTTGCTTGATTATCTTAGTCCGTTCTTCAATTGCTTTTTTTATTCGTTCACTAGAGTTTTCCTGATTCTCAAGTTTCATAGTATTAGACGTTCGAGAAACTATTTTTTCGGCCAAAGAACGAGCCTTATTTTCAATGTACCCATCCAAGGATCCGTCTTTTGGAACAAACCCGTAAACAAGTTCCATATCTAAAGCTCGAGCAGCTTCTCTTAATGACTTAAGGGTTATCGCACCTTCTTTTTCTCGTATTTCAATCTCTTGAACACTTTGCTTCGTCATTCCCAATTTGGTTGCCAACTGTTGCAGGGACATTCCTAAGGCTAATCTGATTGCCTTGACCCATCCTGTTGGCGGATTTGGTAGTTGACGGGTAGGCGAAAACAGTTTTATTCTAGACTCAAGTTGGTCTATTTGTAGTTTCTTCTTATCCATATCGTAAGGCTATAGCCTGATAAAACACATATAAAAGTAAGGGTATTACCTGACTAAAGCAAAAATATCAGCTTATAACCTGACAAAAATCTAATAAAAGTAAGGTGATGACCTGACTATAGTAAAAATTCAATCCATTGAAGCAGGAGCGGACATTTCTTTTTAAATGAAATGGTTTGCATATGTCTTGTGTCAGTTTCGAAACACTTTCATGCCGGCTAACACCAAAGCTGGTTGCGGAATGAAACCTTGCTGGGAGCCGTTTACCCCCATTAGATATATGCCTTGTCATGGGTTAGGTGTTTTCTTTCATTTTTATTATTCATTTTGAATCCATTTAAAACTTTGCATATTATCCAAATCAACTCTCATAATATATTCGTCTTCACCCACGTAATCACTCAAAAACCGTTCAGAAAATCCACAACCCCCAGATTTTTTTGCTTTTTCCAAAACACTAGAAATACAATAAAATGTGTGTTGATACTCACCAGGCTTAAATAATTCCTCTTCAAATTTAAGTATTTCATTCGTGTCGCATATAATCAGAAAACCTTTCCCTTTACTAAATCTTCTTGCACATTCTAATCGTCCTGTGAAACTTGCTATCTTTCCATTTTTACTAATCCTTGTACACGCCCGAAATAAGATTGGTCTAGTCCTTGGTAAAAAGTTCTTTAAAACAATTTCCCACACGTCAAAAAAAGCCTTCCTTTTTTCATCTGGTCCAGTACGAATCCAATTACTTATAAAAGTCACTGTCTGTTTATTAATTTTTGCATCTTTCTGTAAAATATCGATCAAATTCTGAGCTATTTCACTCTTCTGCTTTTTTGACAGTTTATATTGAAATTTCTGTTCCATATTATCTAAAATAAACCAACAATAAGGTATTGAAACTATAAATGATTCTGTTTCTATATTCTCGGTCTATTTACACATGCCTATAACGGCCGTGACTATGGAAAATGCGGGATTTTGAAACCGAATCTTTGTCCACCAGCCCGAATGTTATTTAGTTGCAATATCTTCATTTTTTTCAGCAGTCAGTCCGCATTTACGATAACCGATGTTGGCAGAGTATTTTATTTATTATAGTTCCCAATCTTTTGGTTTTCTAAAATTGTTCTCTTCAAAATTTCTGTCTATAAAGTTGTAACCGAGGTCATAGGTTATTGTCTCGTCATTCTCAAAATAGAACTTGAAAAGTCTCCCGTCAGTCTCAATAGATTTTATTTTCAGTTTATGTTGTCTGTTTTCATTTGGGTCTGGGCCCCAATAGGTGTAATTGAATCTGAACTCCAATTCATATTTTGAATCGAATGTTGTGTCAACCTTAGTGCTGTTTTTAAGCTCGGTCCACAAATAGAAGCTTTCTGATTTTTCAAGAGAAAGTATCAAAGAATCCTTATGAAATGTGAAGTAACTAAGTTTTGGATAATAAGGATCATCTTCTGGAATACTGTCAAGATTAGACTGGTTGTAAGCATTTGATATTGGAATATATGCCCATACCAATTCAGAAGGCCCTGCCATTCCGTAATCATGGATTGTCTTGACAATTTTCCCATTGATAATATATGTTGTAGTAATTGATTGGTCATCGGTATGTCCAACACTATAGTCTTTGTCAATATTTAAGATATCTGCTTTTCGAAATTTGTTGAAAATGAAATTAGTCTGATTGCTGGTCAATTTACCTTTAAAGAAACCAAGAGATTCTGTATACCCTTCTCCTTGGAACAAGAATTGTCCATTTCTTTCTAGCGAAAAGTCTAAGATGGGGCACTCACCATAACAACCACTACTGGAATAAACGATTTGGTCAAACTGTTGAATTGTGTCCACTGTGTAATTAAGTCATACAAACTTTTTTAAAGTGCTGTCATTGCCAGCAAGTAGGAGAGTATCTCCTTTTAATTCTACAAAGGAGTTCCAATAGTCCCAAGTGTGGTCAAATACACTTCGAATAAAAATGCTGTCAAACCGTACCCTGTAGTTGGTAAAATTCCCAAAATATCTGAAATGTAGTTTACCTGTTATTGAGTCAATCTCTTTTTTGAAGAAGCCATTGAAAAACTCAACGCTATCATCTGAGAAAGCTATACCAAAAGGCCTGTAAAAGTCAAATTCGTCTGTTTTTTCAACATAAAGCTCCCATTCACCAACTAGCTTTTCGTTTAGCGGGTTCGCCTGCTTTTTGATTTTCTGGGCACAACCAAAAGCAGTTACTATGATCAATAAATATGTAAGTGTCCTTAATGTCATTTTTAAATCGCTGCTAGCATTTGTATTCAGGCAAGTAACTGGAGGAAATAGCATCTATATTTCTTATGTATGAAGGGGCAGATTTTTTTAAAAACTCTTTTTCTAAGGTGTTTTGGTCATTTATCCGACGGAAAGCGACAACAAATGCTTACTGTCGGCTATTTCAGTCAAAAAATCCTTACCTCATTTCTTTGACTAAGAACGTCATTTCAACTAATTAATCCAATAGAAAAAATACTGCCTTAAAAAAATAAAGGGTCAATGAAACCTTCTAGGTTTGAACAAAACCCAAAGTTTTGATTGGGTCTAAACATAAACCTTCGAGGTTTGAAAAACCTCAAAGGTTGAATAACTGAAACGATAGAAAACATAAATTCACACACCCTTTGCCTCTTCTATTCTTTGCGGGAGATCAAAAGGATAGTTTAAGAAGACACCATTGTCAAACTTGAAAAAATATCGAACATCAAACATCGAATGATGAATATTGAAGTGTCGGCAAAACCAAACAACGATCCCCTTCAATTACTCGATTAATCAATTACACAATTACTCTTTACTTCTTCTATCCTTTGCGGGAGGAATAAAACCGCCGCGCCGTTGCGCCTCCGCGAGCCTGTTTTAAACCACATAGAGTGAATAGAAAACATACCTTCACACACCCTTTGCCTCTTCATTCCTTTGCGGAGGACCGAGACCGCAGCAAGATTATTTTTTACCGCAAAGTCGCAGAGTTCGCAAAGGAGATCACAAAGTTTATTTCTTCTAGTTTGGAAAATTATCCTCTGTTTGGAATAGGGATAAAATCTTAATAACCAATAACTCAATAACCCTTCTCCTGCACTGCTTTTTTTGTTAAATCTGCATCGAGAGGATGGAAAATATAGCTTTATAAACCCTTTGCCTCTTCTATCTTTTGCGGGAAAATAAAACCGCCGCGCCGTTGCGCCTCCGCGAGCCTATTTAAAACCACATAGAGAGGATAGGAAGCATAGCTTCACACGCCCTTTTCATTCCTTTGTGGAAGATCAAATGGATAATTTAAGAAGACACCCTTGTCATACTTTGATTCACCCCCTTAAAGAGCTGGACTGAGATTAGTGAATTAAACACTAATTTTATGATTGTGAAAAAAGAACAAAGACGATGGAGTAAGGAAGAAAAAGAGCGGATGCTCTTGGATATCCAGCGATTGGGTGTCATAGCGGGCTGCCGTAAACATGGCATAGCCCCCTCTCAATATTATGACTGGTCCGAACGGTATAACGCCCAAGGGGTTGACGGATTAGAGAACAGACGGGGCAAATCTCAGGAACAGGAGCTGATTCGTCTCCGAAAGGAGTTGGCATTGGCCAAGGAAATTATTGCTGAGAAAGAACTGGAGAAGAAAATGCTGTCTGAGCTTTTAAAAAAAAAGATTGCAGAATGGAACAGAGGAGAGAAGTCGTAAACCGTTATTTGCAACAGGGTTTGAGGACTGCCGCTGCGCTACCTCTCGCCGAAATTCCGAGAAGCACTTACTACTATAAGCCCAAACAGGGAAAAGCAGGAAGAAAGCCTTCTACACATACATCCACGCAGTCTGGGGAATTAATGTCCAATGGTCAGGTAGTGGAGTTGATCAGATCCATCTGTTTAGAGCCTTTTCTGAATTATGGAGCAGACATGATGTGTCTGGAACTTAAAAACAGAGGATTGCTGATTAATAAGAAAAAGGTTTACAGACTGATGAAAGAACACAGACTCCTCTATCCAAAAAGGGCCAGGAACGAAACCAAAAGCCGAAAGCGGGTAGTTTCAAACAGTCCCTGTGCGCAATTTCCTTTCCAGACCATTGAACTGGATATCAAGTACATTTATGTTTCGGGAGCAAACAGGACAGCTTATCTGCTTACTGCGCTGGATACATTTAGCCGTTTAGCGCTAGCTTGGACCTTGGATTACAGAATGAAGGCTGGCCAGGTGGTGGCCCTTATTAAGAGGATGTTTCAAGAGTATCCTGAGACTTCGGAGTCCCAACCTTTGCTGCGGATTAGAACCGATAACGGACCTCAATTTATATCTAAAGAACTTCGATCAGCTATTCAGCAGCTACCCTTCGAACATGAATTTATTCAGCCTGGAGTGCCGCAACAAAATGGGCATATCGAATCTTTTCATCACATCGTATCAAAGTCTGTTACCTCCGGTTACGAGTTTCAGGATTTGATTCATGCAAGGGCAGTTTTTTCAGAATTCTTCAGGGTATATAATCGAAAAAGAATCAAAAAGGAGCTTCTTGGAAAATCCCCTGAGCAGTTTTTGTCCCTGTGGAATCAAGAAAAAATAGGGCTAAGGACTAATGGAAAGAAAGTAAAATTTTTCTTCAAGGAGAAACCAAGCCTAGGCTCCGGTTCCCCCTGTGAAGATGTTCATTCTGCAATACGAACAAAATCAATAAATAATTTAAATTCAATACCTCTAACTAATTCTGTCCAGTTTATAGGGGGGTAGATCAACTTGAAAAAATATCGAACATCGAACATCGAATGATGAATATTGAAGTATCGGCAAAAGCAAACAACGATCCCCTTCAATTACTCGATTAATCAATTACACAATTACTCTTTACTTCTTCTATCCTTTGTGGGAGGAAAAAAACCGCCGCGCCGTTGCGCCTCCGCGAGCCTATTTAAAACCACATAGAGAGGATAGGAAGCATAGCTTCACACGCCCTTTTCATTCCTTTGTGGAAGATCAAATGGATAATTTAAGAAGACACCCTTGTCATACTTGAAAAAATATCGAACATCGAACATCGAATGATGAATATTGAAGTATCGGCAAAAGCAAACAACGATCCCCTTCAATTACTCGATTAATCAATTACACAATTACTCTTTACTTCTTCTATCCTTTGCGGGAGGAATAAAACCGCCGCGCCGCTGCGCCTCCGCGAGCCTGTTTTAAACCACATAGAGAGGATAGAAAGCATAGCTTCACACGCCCTTTGCCTCTTCAATATTTTGCGGGAGACAATACCGTGCGCCACTGCTACGCCGTGAGCATTTTTCCAGCTGGGCCTCAAAACTTCACCTGTGCCTCCAGCTTCTGCCCCTCTCGTTCGTACCATACTTTCGCTTCATCGCCTTTTTGGAAAGCACTTAAAGCTCGCATATAGCTCATCATATCCACTATGGTAGAATCTCCCAATTGCACAATGACATCTCCTTTTTGCAAGCCTGCAGCTTGAGCGGGCTTATCTTCGGAAACTCCATCGATTCTCATACCCTTGCCATCAAATAAATAATCCGGAACTACGCCCAAAGAAACCGTGAATCGGGGCGAATCACCTGAACTGTCCTTGGTTTTGGTAAAGGCCAATTTGGATTCCTCATCCAGCTTCCCAACCAATCGCTCTATGTATCTCACCACCTTCAACAAACCCTCATAATTGATCTTTTCTGAATCGTCTGAAGGTTTGTGATAGTCTTCGTGTTGACCAGTGAAAAAATGTAAAACAGGTAAATCCTGCAAGTAAAATGAGGTATGATCGGAAGGGCCAACTCCCGATTCGGAAGTCACTAATTTCAAACTGTCTGCATTCACCATATCCAAAGCAGATACAAAACTTGGACTGGTGCCCACTCCATTGATGGCTAGGGTTTTTTCTTCGTTAAGCCGACCAACCATATCCATGTTGATCATGAAGTTGACAGTTTCTAAATCTATGGTTGGATTTTTTATAAAATAATTAGATCCCCAAAGACCATTTTCCTCTCCTGAAAATGCGATAAACAAAAAGTTGGACTGATGCTTTTGATGCTTTAATATTTCTGCCAAAGCTAACAATGCAGCTGTGCCAGAGGCATTATCATCTGCTCCATTATGGATGGCCGAATCTCCCCTATGCAAAGAACCTACTCCGCCAAATCCCAAATGGTCAAAATGAGCCCCTATCACGATTGTTTTTTCAGCCTGATTATCAATAAAGCCTACAACATTTCTACCGGTGATTCCTTCTCCATCTGTGCCAATCACTGCTTCTTCATGGGGATTGGATGGTTTGGAAACGGTGAATTCCTGGAAGAAACCGGAGGTTCCTTTGGGCTCTACTCCTAATTGCTTGAAACGATCTGCCAAATATTGGGCAGCTTGCTCTTCTCCTTCTGTGCCAATAGCACGGCCCTCCAATTGGTCTGCAGCCAAGAAACTGACATCTTTTTTCAAGTTTGATAAGAGCTTATCATCGCTGGGAGCCGATTGGCAAGACAGCATCACAGTTGCTATCAAAGAGGTAATAATCAGTGTATTGGATTTCATAAAAGCAAGAGTTTAGACCAAAGATAATAATTGGTATCTTCGCGCAGCAAAATAAAATGAATACAAAATGCGTCTTTTACTATTCGCTTTGATCGCTTTGATCCTTTCCTGCTCTCCCAAAAACTCAAGCACCGAAGAGCTTGAAATTCCATCTCACACTGCTACTGACTCATTACTTCTTTCAGAAAATGAAATGAAGTACCTCAGAAATATCAAACAATTGACTTTCGGGGGAAACAATGCAGAAGCTTACTGGTCATTTGATGATTCCTTATTGGTTTTCCAATCTGACTATGCTGCCTGGGGAGCTTCCTGTGATCAGATTTTCTATACCGACTGGAGAAAGGATGATTTGAAAAATAACGCTCCTCAGCGGATCTCAACAGGATTGGGGAGAACTACCTGTTCTTATTTTCTTCCAGGCAATGAAACCATCGTCTATGCCTCCACTCATCTGGGCGGAGATTCCTGCCCTCCCGTTCCTGAAAGAAGAAATGACGGAAAATACGTTTGGCCTATCTATGATACTTATGATATTTTCACTGCGGACTTGAGCGGAAATATTTTATCCCAACTGACCAATGAACCCGGCTATGATGGGGAAGCTACTGTATCCCCTAAAGGAGATAAAATTGTATTTACATCTATGCGCACTGGGGATTTGGAATTGTTTACGATGAATATTGATGGAAGTGATGTAAAGCAAATAACCTCAGATTTAGGCTATGACGGCGGTGCATTCTTTTCACCTGATGGAAGCAAATTAGTATGGAGAGCCTCCCGCCCTAAGACTCAAGAGGAGATCAAAGAATATCAAGAGTTATTGGCTGAAGGATTGGTAAAGCCAACTGAAATGGAATTATATGTTGCCGACGCAGATGGGAGCAATATTCAAAAAGTAACGGATTTGGGTCAGGCGAACTGGGCTCCTTTTTTCCATCCATCAGGTAATAAGCTAATTTTCGCCTCTAATCACCATACCGAGCGTGGCTTTCCATTCAATCTGTATATGATCAATCTGGACGGTTCCGGATTAGTCAGGATCACTGAAAATGACACCTTCGATGCTTTTCCTGTCTTTTCCAATGACGGTAAATATCTGGTCTTTTCCTCCAATAGAAATAATGGCGGAACTCGGGACACCAACTTATTTGTCGCGGAGTGGATAGGTGATTAAAGCTTGGAACCGCAGGAGCTAAAAACTCTTGCGGTTTTTCTTTTTTGCATGCTTGCAAATCCTTTTTTATCTTCTGCCTTCTCAACCTATTTTTGAAATGAAGATTTATCGAAGATTAATCATTCCTTTTTTGGTCACCCTTCTTCTGGTCATAGCCAAAATCTACTACAAAGGAGAATCTGAATCTTGGGAAGGCTTTTGGAGTTATCTTCCTCACCTCAATACCATTCTGATCATTTCGGGATTTACTTGGTGTCTATTGGTTTTTACAGGAATTCTCAAGCGGATTTTTTTGAAACAGTATGACATCAGCAAGGAAGATAATCTCCGGGCAAGAAAGGTTTACACCCAACTCAACATCCTTCAAAAGATCACCAACTTTGTTATCATAGTCCTGGGAATTGGGCTGATATTAATTTCTTTCGAACCTATTCGAAAAATCGGAGTTGGAGTCTTCGCCTCAGCAGGTGTAGCGGGTATAATAATCGGTTTCTCAGCACAAAAAGCTATAGGGGCATTGATTGCAGGAATCCAAATCGCCTTTGCCCAGCCTTTTCGGCTGGATGATGCGGTGGTAGTCGAAGGCGAATGGGGCTGGATAGAAGAAATCAATCTAACCTATGTAGTAGTCAGGATTTGGGATCAAAGACGTCTCGTTTTACCAACAACCTACTTTTTGGAAAAGCCTTTTCAAAACTGGACAAGAAGCTCTGCTGATATTATTGGCTCTGTTTTTCTATATACCGATTACACGGTTCCATTTGATGCATTGAGAGAAGAATTGGACAGAATCCTGGAAAAGACCAATCTATGGGATAAAAAAGTCAAAGTTCTTCAGGTCACCAATGCTTCCGAAAGGACTGTAGAAAGTAGGATTTTGGTATCGGCACGAAATTCTCCTACTGCTTGGGATTTGAGGGTATTGGTAAGGGAAAAAATGATAGAATTCCTTCAGAAAAACTATCCGGATGCCTTACCAAAAACACGGGTTGTATTGGATAGAAACGAAACCGAAAAATGAGAAAACTATTTTTCTTAGCTTTTTTATTCGCCTCATTTCAAACTTTCTCACAAGAACAAGAGCGGGCTACAGAGATTGAAATAAGTGGTTTTCTCGACCTTTATTATGGATATGATTTTTCTTATGTTCAAGGATTTAAGCGGCATCCCTTCCTTTACAATCACAGCCGGCATAATCAATTTAATGTAAATCTTGCCCTTCTTACTGGCAGTTTCAAATCAGGTAGATTTAGAGCAACCTTGGGACTTCAACAAGGTACTTATGCCCAAGACAATTTAATTGGAGAGCCCAAAGCTTACCGATGGATCAACCAAGCCAATGTCGGTTTTGCATTGAATTCAAACAGAACTCTTTGGCTTGATGCTGGGGTTTTACCCTCTCATATTGGCTCAGAAAGCGCTGTTTCAAGAGATAACCTTACATTATCCAGATCTTTGACGGCAGAGAATAGTCCATATTTCGAAACAGGGTTTCGCCTGGGATGGGATTATAATGAAAAGTGGTATTTCGCTTTGTTAGTGATTAATGGCTGGCAAAGGATTCAAGGAATAGAAGGCAAAAGTGACCCGTCCTTTGGGACTCAAATGACTTATAAACCTGATCCTAATACTACCTTAAATTGGAGTACTTTTTTGGGGACAAATAAAAATCGTGAGGCTCAGCAAGAAAGGTATTTCAGTAATTTATATGGAAATTTCAGCCTAGGAAACCGTTGGAAAATGATCTCTGGATTACACCTAGGATATCAGTCCGAAGAAGGTAAAGAAAGTGGAGCTTGGTGGGGTTTTTCTGCCATTGCTCAATACAATTGGACTACAAATTTTGCCACTGCCCTACGAATTGAGCATTACAATGATCCCAAAAAATTAATTGCCGAAACAATGGGGAACTACGGTTTACAGCGAAGTGGAATATCTCTCAATCTGGACCGAAAAATAGGACAGTTTGGAGTTTTTAGACTAGAGGGCAGATACCTCAGTCCAAATTACAACCTAGAAGTAGTTGGAGTGCCAATACCCGATAATGAAAGCTTTTTCCTTTTAAGCTCTTTTTCGGTGTGGTTCAACTAACTCAAAGCTCATTAAGTTTATCCAAATAACTTTCAGCCTGATCGAGGATTTCCTGCTTATTTTTCAATTTGTCCAAAGTTCTATAAGCCATTCCTATTCTTGGGTTTTTTTCTAATTTCTCCCGGTTTCTTTCATAAAATTGCCAATATAGGCTGTTGAAAGGACAGGCTTTATCACCAATTTTTTCCTTGTGATTGTAAGCACAGTGTTCACAATAGTTGCCCATTTTTTTGATGTAATTGGCTGAAGAAACGTAAGGTTTGGTCCCCACGATTCCTCCATCTGCAAACTGGCTCATCCCGCGCGTATTGGTGATTTCCACCCATTCGATCGCATCTATGTATATCCCCAAATACCACTGATCCAATTCATCGGGGTCTATTCCTGCAAGCAAGGCAAAGTTGCCTGTGACCATCAATCTTTGGATGTGATGTGCATAGGATTTCTCCAAAGATTGGGTAATGGAGTGGGAAAGGCATTTCATTTTGGTTTGACCAGTCCAAAACCAATCAGGCAACTTGCGATCATGCCCAAAAAAGTTCATCTCCGCAAAGTCTGGCATCTTAGCCCAATAAACTCCCCGCATGTATTCTCTCCAGCCTATGATTTGGCGAATAAAACCCTCAACTTGGGATATGTCGATTTCGTTCCGATGCCCTTCCCAGTATTTTTCTACTTCCTCCACCACTTCCAGTGGGGAAAGCATTTTTGAATTCATGGCAAAACTGAGCCGCGAGTGAAATAAATAAGGATCCCAAGTAGTCAAAGCGTCCTGATAGTCTCCAAAATGAACCAATAAATTTTTGCAAAAATGATCCAGCACATCCAGTGATTCCTCTCTAGAAGTTGGCCAAGAGAAGTTTTTAGGATCTACTTCTCCAATTGTTTTGACCTCCGCTTTTTCAATCATTTGATGAATATCACTGAGATCTTTGGGATGTAATTTTGGCTTACGCAAAAGACGCTTGTCTTTCAGGGCCTTTCTGTTTTCCTGATCAAAATTCCATTTTCCATCCACTGGCTCCTTTCCATCCATTAAAATGTCAAACTTCTTCCTCATCTCCCTGTAAAATGACTCCATCAAATAAGTCTTCTTGCCCTTGAAAAAATCCTTGAGGAATTCTCTTTCTGTCAAAAAATGCTCTGTATCATAAGCCTTAGACTCAATTTCCAAAGATTCACTAATATTTTTCAGCTGCTCGTCCAAACGATACTCATCAGGCAGCTGGTATTCAAACCTTTCAAATTCACCTTCTTTGACAACTTGCTCTATTAATTCATCCAGCTTTTGAGGATTATTTTTATCGTCGAGTTGAAAGTAAATTACCTGATGGCCTGCTTCCTCTAGACTTTTTGCAAAGTTTCGCATGGAGGCAAAAAACGCAAGCACTTTTTGAATATGATGAGGAGCATAATCTGTCTCCTGTCTCATTTCTGCAATCAAATAATGATTGTTCTTGTCGGCTTTATCAAACCAGGAATGATTTGAGTTAAGTTGATCTCCGAGAATTAGGCGTAAGGTCTTTGACATAAAAAAAAGGCTTTCTAATAAAAGCCTTTTTGATTGAGGTTTGTTTTGATTTTAATATTTGAAGCAAGGCATGGAGGAAGTTCTGCCTCTCCCTTTTGCGGAGCCAGCCAAGAAGCTGTATCGAATGGAGATTTCGTGGGCTCCTCCTGTATTTGCATTACCTAAAGAAGAAAGTGTGAAATCATGGCTGTATCCAATATCCAATCCGCCGCCCAATGAAATTCCTACCAAGGCAATAACAGACTCATGGTTAGGCTGGGATTTTTCAGAAACTGGGATGCCTCTGTACCAAACACCCAAAACCAAAGGTTGGATGTTAATCTGAGTGCCTAAATCTAACTGGGTAAATGGCCCTTGATTTTTATAATTGAAAGCAAAAGTCAATTCTTTAGTGCCTGTTCTTTGATTGTAGAATTGGGTAGAAGAACCACCTGAAAGATCCAATTTAATCCCTCCATGTGCGGAAACTTTGATAGGCAATTCGCTGATTTCTCCTTCTATGAAAGAAATATTAGGCTGAGTCACGTGATGAGCAGATGCTCCAAACCAGAAATTATCATTGTGAAATAACATTCCAAAGCTGTAGTCCACGAACTGATGACGGAAATCAGAACCCAAATTTTCACCGGAGAAATCACCCACTGCTCCAGTCTGATCATCGATTTGGCTTCCAAATAACAAATTGCCAAAGTATGCATCTCTATCCATGTAAGACACCTGACCACCCACTCTCAAAAATGATTTGAACCCTAATCTGGCTCTATAAGAATAGCTTGCCCCAATTTCGGAAACGCTCAAATTTGCCATGCTTTGCTCAGATCGGTTGAAAACTATTCCGATTCCACTATTAGCTCCAAAAATATAATGATCCAAATAGGCTGAATATGAGGTGAAAGACTGATCCAAGCCTGGCCATTGATTTCTGTAATTTACTCCGATTCGGGTCATCTCAGAAGCCCCTGCCATGGCCGGATTCAAGTACAAGGGAGCGGCATAAAACTGGGAATATTGCACATCCTGAGCTCGAAGGCTCAGGCATGCAATACTTAGGATGACAAACGTAAATAATCTTTTCATAACCTATCTGATTAGGGTGATTCCTCCGCTCTTGGTAGTTTGGATACCTTCGCGGTTGGTATAGGTGATTTTATATAGATAGTTTCCTGCAGGTAAGATTTGTCCGCGGTAGGATCCATCCCATCCACGAGCTTCCAAACCTGATTCAACAAATAGCCTTTCTCCCCAAGTATTGAAGACTTCCATATGAAAGGCAGTGATTGCCTTCATTTTTGGTAAGAAAGTGTCATTTAATCCATCTCCGTTTGGCGTGAATGCATTCGGGATGACTACCATTTCAGTGGCTGTTGCCACCTGAATTCTGTTCGTTTCAAAAGAAGAGCAACCATAAATATCAAAGCCCGTCAATTTCACTTCATAAATCCCTGCTTTTTCAAAAACATGAATTGGGTCTTTTTCTGAGGAGACTGTTCCGTCTCCGAAATTCCACTCCCAGGCAATAAATTCAGGAGCAATCTCACTTTCAAAAAGTATTTCTTCCCGGGTAAGTACTTCTGGATCAGCATTGATAACCAGTTTTCTATAGTTAAAATCAAGTCTTCCTCCCTGAGTGGCCGCCTTAGGAAAATCTACTTTCGCCTCTGTTTCTACTTTACAACCCAAGGCATCGGTGATAGTCACCTTTAGCGTTCCCGATTGGTTGAAAGTGATTTCTTTCTTGTCAACCTCACCTGTGCTCCACTTAATTTTAAATGGTGCTTTACCTCCTTGGAAAGAAACCCAAGCATTTCCTTTTACTGTACCTTGATCACAGTTCACCTCAAGGGCTGACTCGATTCTGGCTGTGATTGATTCATTTTGACCAACCTGAACAGCTTTAGTGGATGAGCAACCACTTTCATCTGTCACTTTCACTTCATATGTGCCAGCAGCTAGATTTTTCCTAGAAAGACTACCTTTTACTCCGTCTGACCAAGTGATATCAACAGTTCCTTTTGCTCCAGTTACTTTGATTTCAATTTCTCCATCATTTTCACCTGAGCAGCTCAAGTTTTTGGATTGAACCAGCTGAAGAGTTAATGCTGATTGATTTTCAAGCTTAAATTCTTGTTGGATGAAGCAACCTGAGGCATCAGTAACCTTTACTTGGTAAGTACCTGCTGGAAGGTTTTTGATTTCAGATCCGGTCATGCCATTGCTCCAAGAGTAGGTATATGGTGCTGTTCCTCCATTAATATCCAAAGTGATTTGGCCATTTTCTGATGAAGAACAGCTTGGAGCAAGGACATTGGACTTAAGCTCCATTCCTTTTGGCTCATCCACTTTGTAAATACCCTGAAAAGCACAACCCTTAGTATCTTTAATCAATACCTCATAAATCCCGGATTTAAGGTTTGAAATATCCTTAGTGCTAGCACCGGTATTCCACTTATAAGTATATGGTCCAACACCTCCACTTACAGAAAGAGAAATTGTACCGTCATTTTTTCCTTGGCAAGAACTGTTGGTGATAGACTCCGATACGCTCATTCCTGCAGATGCAGATCCTATTTCAAAGCTGGTTGTGACATCACAATTATATTTGTCGATGACGGTTACAGTGTATGTTCCTGGCTTAAGATTGTTTGCCTCCCAAACATTGGTCAGACCATTGCTCCACTTTACTTTATAAGGCTCTCCTCTTCCGATTTTGACAGAAATTTTTGCTGAGCCATCATTTCCGGAACCGCAACTTGCATCTTTCTTTTCAACAGGATTTAAAATCAAAGGGAAAGGCGGTTGAACAATGATCTTTTCTACATGCTTGTATCCAGTAGCATCTGTAATTTCTACTGTGTAAGTACCCGCAAAAAGATTGGTTCTGTTTTGAGTGGTTTCATTGGTATTCCATCTAAAAGTATAAGGAGGAGTTCCTCCTTTGATATCCAAATTAATATGCCCTTTCTCAGAATGGGAGCACAGAGCAAGTTTACCGCTAACCTCTACTTGAATTGAGTTGTAAGTCAGTATTCTCTCATTAGCTGATTTGGGAACTTCAAAAGAAAATTGGGCAAAAACAGGAAAATACAATCCAATGCTCAGGAGGAGCAGAAGAAGTGATTTTCCATATATTTTTAGCCCTAATTGCATTTCGTTTACTGACTATGGATTTCGATGGGTAAAATTTGCCTTATAAAACGTATTTTGTGTATTTCATTTTTTAGAATATTATTTTTTGTAAATCATATACAGCAAAATGATATTCTATGAAATCACTATTTACACCTAATAATAATAGTTTCATTCTAATTTCCAAGAGTATGGATATACGAAGCAAATATGAAATGCAGCTTTAAAAAATCTTATTTTTCTAGAAATTCTACCATTTCCAAAAAATAGCGGTGATGAAGCTTTTTTTAGGTGACGAAATGAAAAAGGCCTGAAAAACAGGCCTCAAAATTTTTTTAAAATATTTTTGATTTTTTTTCGTTCGAATCAGCTTTCCTTCTGAAAATCAGTATCTGAAGCAAGGGATAGTGCGTGCCCTAAGGTTTCTGTTTTTGGCATCTCCCCATAAAAATCTATAAGTAACTGAGACTTCATGTGCTCCTCCGGAGTTTCTCAAGCCTAATTTGGAGACCGTAAAATCGTAAGAGTATCCTATGTCCAGACCGGTCGGAAGTGACACTCCTACTAAGCCGATAATTGACTCATTGTTGGGTAAGGAGTTTTTGGTAGGTAAACCTCTATACCAAAGTCCCAATACCAATGGATCCAGGTACAACTGCGTGCCAATATCCAATTGATTAAAAGGATCTTGTTGTTTGTAATTAAATGCAAATGAAATCGCCCGTTCTTGGTAGGCATGGGTAAAATAATCCCTTCTTCCTCCCGTGAAATCAAACTTGAATCCCCCTTGAGCTGAAAGCTTCATCGGGAGTTTGGACATTTGACCTTCCACAAAAGAAACATTGGGCTCACTGAGATGATGCGCAGAAGCACCTAACCAGAAGTTTTTACTGTAAAACATCCCCCCTAGAGCAAAATCAAAAAAGTTGTATCTACTGTCAATCGGAATCCCATCCAGCTCGTCTGTAATACCGCCGATTGTTCCATTGATGATATCTATTTGAGTTCCGAAAACCAAGTCAGAGAAAAAAGCATCCCGCTGCATATAACTTGCTTGCCCACCAAATCTAAAAAAGGTTTCCTGTCCCAACTGCAATTTATAAGCATAGGAAAGTCCTACCTCATTGGTGGCTAGATTAGCCATACTTTCTCTATTGCCATTGAAAATAAGACCAATACCACTATTGTAGTCAAAAATATAATGGTCTATGTAAAATGAATAGGAATTGAAATTTTGGTCCAGGCCAGGCCATTGATTTCGGTAATTGACGCCAATTCTGGTAAGCTCGGAAGCACCTGTCAATGCTGGATTCAGATAAAGAGGAGCGGCATAGAATTGAGAATACTGTACATCCTGAGCTAAGGTGTTTATCCCTAGCCCCAGTAAAAGTACCAATCCTATTAATTTCCTCACCATACGTAATCCCTCCTTCTGCAAATTAGCCATTAGCCAATTGGCAAAAGAATTTTGAATGTTAAAAGGTTATGAAACTACTAGGGCTTATGATTGGGGTGATCAATCAATTATTTGTTTCTGACCTTTTTTAACTAAACTATAGATCTATAATCACCCTCGATATTCAATAACTATACCAAAGACTTCTTGCCTTTGGAAACATTCGACTAAATATCGATAACCACTTGATTTCTAGTCAAATCCTCTATCGTCTCTCTAGTCCTGATTAAATGGGATTTCCCTTCCCATACTAAAACTTCGGCAGGTCTCAAGCGGGAGTTATAATTAGAAGCCATGCTAAACCCGTAAGCCCCCGCATTTTTGATTACTAAAATATCCCCTTCTCTTACTTCAGAAAGCTCCCTGTCTGAAGCAATGGTATCAGTTTCACAGATGTACCCGACAATATTATACGTATGAGTGTTTCCATCGGGATTGCTCAAATTATAGACATCATGATAAGCATCATATAGCATGGGCCTCAACAAATGATTCAGGCCGGAATCAACACCTGCAAAAGTAATGGAAGGTGTCTTCTTCACTACATTGGTTTTCACCAGCAAGTACCCAGACTCACTTACCAAAAACTTACCTGGCTCTAGCCACAGCTCCAATTGCTTCCCATATTTTTCACAAAATTGCTGAAAAGCCTCGCTAACTTTTTCTCCAACTTCCTGAATATCCGTTCTCGGATCTCCCTCCTTATAGGCAACCTTAAACCCTCCTCCACAATCGATAAACTCCAGGTCTGGAAACTTAAACGCTGTTTCGAATAAAACATTGGCTCCTCTTAAGAATATTTCTGCATCTAAAATATCAGATCCGGTATGCACATGAAGCCCAATGATCTTGAGGTTTTTTTCTTTGACAATTTCCAGAATTTCAGGAAGTTGCTCTATGGAAATCCCGAATTTACTAGCTTTATGACCTACGGAAATTTTGATATTCCCTCCAGCCATGATGTGAGGATTGATCCGGATACAAGCGCCCACTTTGTTTCCATAGACCTCACCAAATTTTCGCATCAAAGGAAGACTGTCCAAATTGATCATTACCCCCAATTCTACGGCCTCCTGAATCTCATCAAAGCCTACTCCGCTCGGAGTATACATGATTTCTGAAGGCTGAAAACCTGCCATCAATCCCAATTTCACTTCCTCCAAGGAGACTGCATCCACTCCAGCACCCGCATTTTTGATCAGTTTGAGTATACTGATATTGGATAAAGCCTTGGTCGCGTATTTTATTTTTAAAGGTACTCCCAGAAAAGCCTTTTGAATAGCATGCACTTGATTGGTGATTTTCTCACCGTCATACACATAAAGAGGCGTTCCATATTTTTCAGCAATAGATTCCAAGGAAATTCCTTGAATATGAGTAGGTTTAATAGCTTGTGGCATGTTCTCAAATTTGGCCACAAAGATAGCTAAATAGCCCTAGAATGAAGAATAAATAGCCCTCAATTAGCATCGCAAAGAGGCTTTCTGGGTACAAAATCCCATTTAAACTTGCCTTCAATGGTCTTTCATTCAAGCCGTTAAATATTGTTAACCCTACCTTTCTCCCCCGATAAGCCTTTAAATTTGTAACATGTCCAAAAATAAGATCACTTTAATAATTGTTTTGATGTCCGTAGCCAGCCTTGGCTTGGTGGGATTTCAATACTATTGGGTGAGAAATGCGATCCGAATCAATCAAGAAAGGTTTGATCAGGATGTCTATCAAGCATTGGCAGGGACTACAGATCAACTCGAAAAGAGTGAAGCTAGTGACGTTTTGCTAAGCCAATTAATGAAGGACCCCATTCTTCAAAAATCACTTTTTGAGAAAATTGAACCTATTGATTTTGAAATTCGCCCCAAATCAGGTTTTAGAAGGGGGCCCTCTATCATCGATACCTTAAAAATTACTCCCGTTCCTCAGGTCAGTGCTACTTTCAGAAGGATGCTGGAATCCAGAGGAATTGACTTATCCGTTTTACAGGAAATGGAAAGATTTTTTACGCTTATGACTCCTGAGGTAGCCTCTACTATTTTTACTCCGGATGAAATGGCTATCCTTTTGGAGGAAAAGGAGAGGCAGTTACAATACCTCAGCCAAGTGGAAGTATACAGTTTGGGACCAACAGGGAGCTACTTGGATCCAAACTTCGAAAAAGAGGTCAATGTCTCCGAGGATGCCTTGGAAAAAATCAAAAAAACCAACCTCAAAATTGACCTGATTAACCAAACTTGGGAAGAAATGGCAGCTGGGCAAAAAGCCATTTTAAACCGCCTTGATACTTCTCAGGTAAGAAAACTGGTCAAAAATCACCTGCTGGAAAGAGGAATTTATGAAGATTTCGAATTGGGCCTGTTAAAAGACGATGGTCTCTTGATGCCTATCGGACCTGTGTCTGAACCATTCCGACTAGTTCAATATGGCATACAGGCCAAGCTTTTCCCCAATGACATTTTTGGAAAGGAGAATTACCTCTACATATTCTTTCCGGAGAAAAACAACCATGTACTTCGTCAGGTATGGCTACCCGTGTCCTCTTCCATCTTATTTATCGGAGTAATCATCTGGTGTTTCATCTATGCAATTCGTGTCATTTTCAAACAAAAAGCGCTTTCGGATACAAAAAATGATTTCATCAATAACATGACTCATGAGTTTAAAACTCCATTAGCAACGGTGAGTTTGGCGGTGGAAGCACTTCAGGACCCTGAGCTTTCATCTCAGGATAAATTTAGAACCCGGTATTTAGGCATTATTAAAGATGAAAATAAAAGGCTTGTAGCCCAAGTAGAAAACGTATTGCAGGCAGCTGCGTTAGATAAGAAGGATTTTAAACTTAAGGTGGAAGACATCGACCTTTCCGAACTCCTGGAGAATGCAGTGGATCATTTTTCATTGCAGATAGAAAAAAGAGAAGGAAATATTGAGTTTGAAAATGAATTAAGCGATGGACTGATAGAAGGAGATTTGTTTCATATCACTCATATATTCAATAATCTCCTCGACAATGCCAATAAGTATAGTAGGGAAAAGCCCACTATCCATATCAAGGCTTGGGAAAATGAAGAACAAGTTTGGGTAAGTATTTCGGACCAAGGAATAGGAATGAATAAGGACGCCCAGAAGAAAATATTTGATAAATTTTATCGTGTACCAACGGGAAACCTCCACGATGTAAAAGGATTTGGATTGGGCCTTTCTTATGTAAAAACCATGCTGGAAGCCCATAAAGGAGAAATTCAAGTACAGAGTGAGTTGGGAAAAGGAAGTACATTCACAATTAATCTACCCAAAAAACAATGAGCAAAGCAAAACTACTAGTGGTGGAAGATGACCCAAATTTGGGTGATATCTTAAAGGAATATCTCGAAATGAAAGGCTATGAGCCCACACTTTGCCGGGATGGGGAAGAAGGATGGAATAAATTCAAAAAAGATAAATACGACCTTTGCCTTTTGGACATCATGATGCCCAAAAAGGATGGCTTTACCTTAGCAAAGGAAATCAAAAAAGTACAAGATGATCTCCCTATTCTGTTTTTGACTGCGAAAAACCAAAAAGACGATATCATCGAAGGATTAAAAATCGGAGCAGACGATTACCTTACCAAGCCCTTCAGCATGGAGGAATTGTTGTTGAGGGTCAATGCAATTTTGAGAAGAACACAAAAATCGACTGAAGTAGAAGCCTTGAAAGTTTACAATTTCGGAGATTTTGAATTGCATTACGATGAGCAAGTCCTTGATGGTCCTAAAGGCAAGCATAAACTCACTTCTAAAGAAAATGAATTGCTGAGACTTCTAGCTTCGGAGATGAATAGATTGGTCAATCGATCCCACGCACTCAAGCAAATCTGGGGAGATGACAGTTATTTCAACGCCAGAAGTATGGACGTTTATTTGAGTAAAATTCGAAAGATATTAAAAGACGACCCCAAAGTTCAGATCATAACGGTACATGGAGAAGGCTTTAAACTGATTGTTGGGGAATCTTAATTCAAAATAACCCAAATCCAACCGTGAGTTCGCTCACGGTTTTTTTTATACTAAAACCGCTCCAATGCCATTCCTTTCAGGAAAGGTCACTTTTTCAGGGCTAATTTTAACTCCATCTGCCGGATCTTTTGCCAGCAACATCGCCCCATCCATATCCACATAATCCAAAAGTGGAGCGATATGAGCGATCGCAGAAATTCCCACCGAGGATTCAGTCATGCAACCCACCATGGTTTTCATTCCCAATCTTTTCGCTTCTTGAATCATTCTCAAACCAGGGGTAATCCCGCCTGCCTTCACCAACTTAACATTAATCGCGTGAAAAAGACCGTGGCATTTTCTCACATCTTCTTCTACAATGCAACTCTCATCTGCCATTACAGGCAACTTGGAGTGCAAATACACCTCCCGCATTCCTTCCAAGTCATCCTTGCCTAAAGGCTGCTCCATAAACTCCACTCCTAATTTGACCAATTCTTCAGAGTTTCGGATGGCCTCCTCAGCGGTCCAAGCGCAATTTGCATCTATTCTGAAAACAGCATCGGTATGCTTCCTCAGTTCCTTCACAATTGCCAGATCATCGTGAGTTCCTAATTTGATTTTATAAATAGGCCAATCCACCTCCTTCATTTTCTGAACCATCTTTTCAATACTGGCAATTCCTATAGTGAAGTTGGTGGTGGGGATGTTTTCAGGATTTAACTGAAGATAATGAAATAGCTTTTGCCCCTGCTTTTTTGTGAATAGATCCCATGCGGCCATATCCAGTGCACATTGAGCAAAGGGGTTGCCTTTGAAATAATCTTTACCCATGGCCCAGAGCGATTCTGGATTAACCGTTTTAGCACCTTCCAATACAGGTCTAAATGCTTCTAAGGCCTCCGTCATAGTATCAATTGTGACGCCGTAGAAGGGGTTGGTAGTGGACTCTCCTAAACCGAAAAAACCTGCATCCTCCAATGTCACGATGAGTGTATCCTGAATATCCCTGCTTTGATGGGCAATCGTGAAGGTATGTCGGAGTGGTAAATCAAATACCTGATAAGATAATTTCATGGGAAGAAAAGAGTCTGAATTGTAAGTAATAGGCCGATTTTTCAACAGAAGATTCCTAGATTTACTTCTATTCCTATCCTATCTGTTTGAAAACATGAAAATAATGAAGAGAAATCAATTTAGCCTGTTTTTGCTGTTTTTAGTTTTTATTATTGGATGCAAAACGGCAAATGAAGAAAAGTTTGAAAGCCTGGATACTCCTTTTTTGGAAAGTGCCTTTGAAAAATTTAAGGAGCCCGCTATTACTCATAGACGATTCAAGCATGCTGATTTACAACCATTGATTCAAAAGCATCAAAATTCTTTTCAAATAACAGAATTGGGGAAGTCAGTAGAAGGAAGATCCATAACATCTTTGGATTGGGGTAAGGGTTCAACCAAGGTCATGCTTTGGTCTCAGATGCATGGAAATGAAAGCACCGCCACCATGGCTATATTTGATCTTTTCAATTTCTTGGAAGCATCCGGAGACGAATTTGATAGCTTGAGAAAGCTCCTGAAAACTTCCCTCAGCCTCAAGTTTATTCCCATGATCAACCCCGACGGAGCGGAAATATTTCAAAGGAGAAATGCTTTAGACATAGATTTAAATAGGGATGCAATTTCTCAGATTTCTCCGGAAGCTGTGATTCTAAAAAATGCAAGAGACAGCTTTGAGCCCGAATTCGGGTTTAACCTACATGATCAACAGGTTTATTATAATGTGGTAAATACAGCGAAGCAGGCAACTATTTCTGTTCTAGCTCCTGCCTATAATTATGAAACAGAAATCAATGAGGTAAGAGGAAGAGCCATGAAAACCATAGTGGGAATGAACAGGCTTTTGCAAGAGCTTATTCCCGGACAGGTAGGAAAGTATGACGATGCATTTGAGCCACGAGCTTTTGGAGATAATATCCAAAAATGGGGAACCAGTACGATCCTGATTGAATCTGGAGGCTATGTTGGTGACCCAGAAAAGCAGTATATCCGTAAATTAAACTTCCTGATAATCCTGAATGCTCTACATCAAATTGCCACCCAATCCTACGCACAGCATAGCATTGATGAATACTTTGCAATCCCTGACAACGATTTACAATTGGTTGACCTGATCATCAAAGAGATGCAAGTCGAAGTTGAGGGGAAAAAATTCCCTGTCGATCTAGCGATTCGTAGAAGAGAAAGCAATGCAGACAGTACTTTTTATGTTACTGGAAACGTCGAAGATTTAGGAGATATGCAGGTCTATTTTGGCTTTGAAGAAATAGATGCAACAGGTTTAAGTTTTAAGGAAGGTAAGGTATTCGAGCAAGAATTTGAAAACTTGGCAGCTATCAGTTCAGAAGAAGCGATGGAGCTATTGAGACAAGGCTATTTGGGAGTTAAGATAAAAAATGGAAAGCCTGGAGATCTTCATCAATTACCCATTCTGGTTTTACAGAGTAAAAAAGATTTCAATTCCGGCTGGAAGACAGGCTCTTCGCCAAACTTCTTTATAGCAGATGGCGATTTACTGAAATACGCAGTGGTAAATGGATATCTCATTGACCTTGAAAACCCTAAAGAGCAGGTTCTGAAGCAGCGGGTTTTCTAAGCGTTAAAATTTATGAATTGACCAAAAGCCTGGATTCCTTCCGGGCTTTTTTTCGTATAAAATTTTTATATTAATCCATTAACAAACCACTATGAAAGCATCTTCCATTATTTTTTCTTTGGCCATAGTTCTTTCTTCTATCGTACTGGGCCATGCAGTAATCAACCGAAACAGGCCACAAGGCACCATTAATGTGACGGGCTTAGGAGAAAGTAATTTCACTTCTGACCTGATCGTATGGGAGGGAAATTTCAGTCGGGAAAGCAAAGACCTTCAGACTGCCTATTCCAATCTGGAAAGAGATCGCGAATCGGTCACAAGCTATTTAGTTTCCAAAGGAATTCCGAAGGAACAATTGGTTTTCAACGCGGTCATCACAAACCCCCAATACCAGCAAAACTACTCCAATGACGGAAGATACATGGGGCAAACCTTTACTGGATATCAATTGAGTCAATTCTTACAAATTGAATCCAAGGAAGTAGAAAAGGTGGAAAAAATCAGCCGGGAAATCACGGAATTATTAAATCAAGGAATTGCTTTTTACTCCCAACAACCCCGATACTACTATACCGAATTAGAGTCGCTCAAATTGGAAATGATAGCAAAGGCAACTGAAGATGCCAGAATTCGCGCGGAGCGTATCGCTGAAAATTCAGAGGCAAAACTAGGCGATTTGATTTCTGCCAATATGGGAGTTTTTCAAATCACCGGACAAAATTCAGGAGAAGATTATTCCTGGGGAGGAGCCTTTAACACCAGTTCAAAAAACAAAACTGCATCCATCACAATGAAATTGGTTTTTGAATCAAACTAATGTCTATATCCGCTTTTTCACCACTAAATAGAAAATATTGCTTAGTAATAGGCAAAAGGATCAGAATTCGGGAAGCTTCGGTCTTCGGTCTTCACCCTTCAATCGGTCAAGCAAAGAAAATATGGTAATTGGCAGACATGCAGACAACCATACAAATTTATTTTTCCAAACAATTTCTCAGCCAGTGGATTCTATCTAAGTGGTTCTATTGGCTGTTTTCATTCAATTATTTACGAGCATGACTCTTTACGACTTCCAATCCGATAGTAAGAAATCAGACTGGAGAATTATCGATGATGTGGTCATGGGTGGAAGATCTGATGGCTCATTCTCTATAAATTCAGATGGGCATGGAGTATTTGAGGGGAAAGTTTCCCTAGAAAATAATGGTGGCTTTTCCTCGGTCAGATATCAACCTGATAAAACCATCATAGATGGAGCTTCTCATGTAAAAATTCGGCTTCGAGGTGATGGAAAGACCTATCAATTCCGGTTTAAAAGAAAGCGATCAGATTATCATTCCTATGTGGCAAGTTTCCAAACAAGCGGTGAGTGGGAGGAAATAACCATCCCCTTAAACCAATTCAAACCTGCCTTCCGAGGCAGAGACCTCAACATGGAAAATTTCCCGGGAGATCAAGTAGAAGAAATCGCATTTTTGATTGGGAATAAAAAGGCTGAAAGCTTCAAGCTAGAAATCGACTACATCAAATTATTCTAAAGGAAGGCTTATTTTGCACCATGGCAAAAGCTAATCCTCAGGAAAAACCCACATTACATTCCAGAAATTATCATCACTTATCTTACGACTTGGAGGCGCTAGCCAAAAGCTTTCCCGGACTTGCCGTTCACATCTTTACCAACTCTTTTGGAAATCAAACCATTGACTTTGCCGATCCAAATGCGGTAAAAGCTCTAAACAAGGCGCTATTAATACATTTTTATCAAGTGGATTTTTGGGATATCCCAGAAGGATTTCTAATTCCTCCGATTCCTGGCAGAGCAGATTATATCCATTATTTAGCAGATCTTTTAGCATCCAAAAATCAGGGAAAGGTTCCTAAAGGAACTAAGGTTCAGGCTCTGGATATCGGAACTGGCGCCAATTTGATTTACCCATTAATTGGTAATTCAGTATATTCTTGGTCCTTCGTCGCTGCGGAAATAGAAGAGCCGGCATTGAAAAATGCTCAAGAAATCCTGGCTAAAAATCCCGCATTCAACAAAAAAATCAATCTCCGGAAACAAGAAAATGAAACCAAAATATTTCAGGGAATTATTCAACATGATGAATACTTCGATTTGACCCTTTGTAACCCTCCCTTTCACAGTTCTGCACAGGAGGCAAAACAAGGAAGTCAACGAAAAGCCAAGAATCTAAACTTAAAAAGCAATGAGCTCAATTTTGGCGGGCAAAGTCATGAACTTTGGTGTAAAGGGGGAGAATTGGAATTTGTCGGACAAATGATTCAAGAAAGCGCTCATTTTAAGAATCAGTGTTTTTGGTTTACTTCCCTTATTTCCAAAGAAGCTAACCTCAAGCCACTTACAAATAGACTTAAGCAAGTTGCTGTAAGCGAATATGAGATTATTGAAATGGCTCAGGGCAATAAAAAATCCAGGTTTTTAGCCTGGACTTATCTGAATTCAAAACAACAGGAGAATTGGAGTAAATTCCGATGGAAATAGCTTATAAAGCTAAAGCCATGGGAATTAATAGCAGATAGCCCGCTATTCCGATTACCCAACCGAAAGCCTGCTTCAGACCCGAAGAGTATCTTAATTCTTCCGTGTTTTTGAAAATAATTCCTCCCAATCCTGCAGCGATTGGAGTAAATACTAAAGGCATTAACCAAGAGGAAGATATTCCTTCTTGAAAAGCCAAAATTAAAATCATCAGAGCTAGCGTGAATCCCGCGTGTTTGATGAAAGTCATTCTGTTAGAACCGGAGTTCTGAAATGGATGAGCCGTGGATTCCATGGTGGTAGTGGTTTAGTAATCAAGACTTTGTTATACGGATCAATTCCAGTACCGTTCAAGAAAAAAACAGGTTTTTGAAGACCTGTTTTTTCTTAAAATTTCCTAATGCTTAATTCAGCGTATATTCTACAGAGATTTCAGTGTTTAAGACTTTGGAGATAGGACAATTTTCCTCCGCATCTTTCACCAATTCTGCAAATTTTTCCTCTGTAATTCCATCTACCTTAGCTTTTAGCACAAGGTGGGATTTCTTCAAGGAACCATCCTCGAATGTTATATTACAAGTAACATCTAATTCCTGAGGAGGAAAATCAGCTCCGCTTAAATTAAAGCTAAGCTTCATTGCAAAACATCCAGCATGAGCTGCTGCTATCAATTCTTCAGGATTGGTTCCAACGCCATCCTCAAATCTGGATTTAAAAGAATATTGAGTTTTGTCTAAAACTGTGCTAGGAGTAGTCAAATGACCATTACCGTCTTTTCCGCTTCCTTGCCATACGGCAGTTGATTTTCTAATCATGGATTAAAGTGTTTTGGTTAAAAATCTATCTTATCCATGTAATCAAATACGAAGCAGAATAGTTCTTGGATTAGTCTGATTTCTTTGAAAATAGCTTTGCTATCCTTCGAAAAATTTGCTTTTCCTTTTCCCAGAAAAATCGGAACTGGCCGAAGATAAAGCCATAAATCAACAAGAATATTTGATAGAGCGGTAAAACCAGCAAGAGATACAGAACTGTGTTGACAAAGCCACCTTTTTCAACTCCGAAAAAATCCAAAACCGGGTTTTTGATAAATAAAATTGTAAAGCCCGTACAGGCGAAAACTACCAAAACCAAAACTACCTGAAGTAGGCTATCAAGTTTCCATTTAGTCTGTAATCGCTGAAGAAAGCCGGGTTTTTGTTCTTTATTTTTCATGGAAAGCTTTAATAATTTGGAAAAAGGCGAGGAAAAATCCTCGCCTTTCAATTATTACCAAGTAAACACGCCCTCATTTAAGTTTTGAAGGGCATCTTTTTTAAACTTCGAGTCAATCAATAAGGAGACATTGTGTCGGCTACCTCCGTAAGAAACCATACGGATAGGAAAATCAACCAAGCTATCCATCACTGATTTTACTGCACCTCTGGTTTCAGAAACCATATTACCAACAATACATATGATAGATTGATTTTCGTCCACTTCCACAGAACCCAACACCTCCAACTCCTTTAAGATTTGTTTCAGGTGAGTAAGGTCATCAATAGTCACTGATACTGCCA
The DNA here is from genome assembly GCF_019443765.1 of Algoriphagus sp. NBT04N3. NCBI lineage: Bacteria > Pseudomonadati > Bacteroidota > Cytophagia > Cytophagales > Cyclobacteriaceae > Algoriphagus > Algoriphagus sp. NBT04N3. Next base: position 4,211,207 of record NZ_CP048415.1, on the reverse strand, counting down.
CTTCAGAAGTGGTGATCATATCGATGGGAGTCTTATATTTTTCGAAAATCTCAAATACTCTCCTCAAGAAACCATAGGCTAAAAGCATCCTGCTGGACTTGATTTTGATGGCAGTAATTCCATCTTTGGCAGCAATGGCTTTGACGCCCTTTGCTTCAACTCCGGCTTTGATCAAAGTGCCATGGGCTTCAGGGTCCATGGTATTCAAGAGTCTGACAGGCACATTGTATTGCTGAGCCGGCCAAATAGAAGCAGGATGTAGGATTTTAGCACCGAAATAGGCCAGCTCGGCCGCTTCATCGAAAGATAGCTCAGCAATAGGTCTAGTTCTGTTCACAATGCGAGGATCATTATTATGCATCCCGTCAATATCTGTCCAAATCTCACAAACTGAGGCATGGATCGCTGCAGCCACAAGTGAAGCCGTGTAATCAGAACCTCCACGCTTCAAATTGTCTACTTCATTTCTGTGGTTTTTACAGATATATCCCTGGGTAACAAATAATTTTTGTTCTGGATGCTGAGCTAAAATTGCTTTAAGTTTCTCTGAGATTTTTCCCAGTTCAGGCTCGGAATTTTCATCAATACTCATGAAATCCAAGGCAATTAAAAATACTGCAGGAATTTCGAGTTCTTCCAAAAGTGTATAAAACAACTTTGTGGATAGCAATTCTCCCTGAGCCAGAATATCTCTATTAATCGCCTCGTTAAAGGAAATTTTCAAAATAATATTCAAAAACTCAAAATGTTCTTTGATGATATCTTCAGCCTTTGCTCTGCCTTTTTCAGTTTTTAAAAGCTGAGGATAAAAATCCATATAGTGAGCATGAAGAGCATCGATTCTCTCCTTTGCCAATATTCTATCAGCATCAGCCAAAGCCTCTCCTATCCCTACAAGGGCATTGGTAGTTCCAGACAAAGCTGATAATACAACAATTGTGGGTTCATCTCCACGGGTTACCAGGTCTTTCACCTGATGCATACGCTCGGGCTTTCCTACGGAGGTTCCCCCGAATTTCATTACTTTCATTGGTAGAGTTTGTCTTTTAGATTACCCTTAAGTCTGCTGCTTTTCGCTTGTATATCATCAAGCAATTTCCACAATAGATTCAAGGATGAATAATAGGTTTGTTATAATAGGTAAAGCTTGAAAATGGGACTCGAAAGTCTATTCTTTTACTGCTAGTTCTCTTTAAAAACCAAGCATTTTGATCGCGGTGATTGCCGCTTCATCTCCTTTGTTTCCATGCTTTCCGCCTGCCCGATCCATGGCCTGCTGTTGATTGTTTGGAGTTAAAACCCCAAAAATTACCGGCTTGTTATATTTCAAGCCAACATTGGTAATTCCATGTGCAACAGCATCACAGATAAAGTCAAAATGCTTAGTCTCTCCTTGGATCACGCAACCTAAACAGATTACTGCATCTATACTTTCATCCTGAGCACACCATTGAGCTCCTAATGTCAGTTCAAAAGAGCCTGGCACATTTTTGCGAATGATATGCTCTTTCTTTGCTCCATGCTGTAGCAATGTTTGATAAGCGCCGGAATACAATGCTTCCGTCACATCTTCATTCCACTCCGAAACAATGATTGCAAATTTTTTGCTGCTGATATCCTGGATATTCTTGGAGCTATGCTCACTTAAACTTTTTAATGATGTTGCCATCTGAGGTTAATTTTATGAAATGTGGTAAACAAAAAAAGAGTAAGATCGCAAGGACCTTACTCTTCTAATTGGTGCTAGTATTCAGCATTACTTAGCGGCAAGGCCTTCTAAGCGAGCTTTGTGTTTTCGTGCAGCAGCATACTCATAAGACTCGAAATATTTCTCTTCGATCTCTCCATAAGTTGAAATAGCTTCTTGAGTTTTTCCTGCTTCTTCATAGGCTACGGCCAATTTGAATAAATACTTAGGCGTAAAGTATTTATTTTCTTCGCTGCTTGCAGCTTTCTTGTAATTGGAAATAGCCTTATCTAAGTTACCTGTTTCCAAGTATGCATCTCCTAAAAGAGCATAAGCTTTAGATTGAACCAAGAAATCATCCGCAGAGAAATCTTCAAGATAATTGATTGCGTCAGTGAAGTTTCTTTCAGAAAGGTAAATAGATCCGATATAGAAATTAGCCAAATTGGCTGCATCAGTACGAGGATACTCTTCTACAATCTGAAGGAATCCAGGATTAATCCCGTCACCATTCAAGGCAAACTCAATACTATCTTGCTCATAAAAATATACCGCCTGGAACATTTCTTCCTGAGCTTTCTCATTTTGGTTTGCATTGTTGATCTGGAAGAAAAGAATTCCTCCTATCAATAGGATTGCAGCGATCAAAACGCCACCTAATATTTTGCTATTTTTCTTCAAAAAAGCCTCACCTCTGCTGAGTCTGTCTGCCAAAACCTCTGGGTTTTCCAAAAGTTCGTTAGGATCTTCTTGTGCTTTTTTGGTTAATTTCTTTGCCATGTTACTGATTTTTCAGGCGCAAATATACGTTTTTTATGAATTACACAAAGCCCAATAAAAAAGCCATGAATCCACCTAGTTTTCATGGCTTTCTGAGCTTTGGATATGAATTATTCCATTACAAAAGGATAGTCCTCCTGTATATAGACATCTTTGAAAGCATCCTGACCATCAGGCCAAGGTGACTCTTCTGCAAATTTCACAGCTTCAGTCACTTGCTTTTTCACTTTTGCATTGATTTTTTCAATCTCTTCGTCGCTTAGGATATTGTTGTCCTTAATAGTCTTCAATACCTGCTCGATAGGATCTTTTTTCTTGTAGTCCTCTACCTCTTCTTTGGTTCTGTATTTCTGAGGATCGGACATGGAGTGTCCTTTGTATCTATAAGTTCTGAATTCCAGCAAAGTTGGTCCATCACCTTTTCTGGCTCTTTCAGCTGCCTCAGCCACCGCTTCATGGATAGCTTCTACATTCATTCCATCAACAGGGAATGCAGGCATATCATAAGACTCTCCGATTTGGTATAGTTCGGTAACATTGGAAGTACGGGCAACTGAAGTACCCATTGCATAACCGTTGTTTTCGATCACAAAGATCACCGGAGTCTTATAAAGCATGGCCAAGTTGAATGCTTCATGCACAGCCCCTTGACGAACCGCTCCATCACCCATATGACAAATACATAGGTTTTTGGTGCCTTTATATTTTTCAGCGAAGCCGATTCCCAGACCCATAGGTACTTGAGCACCTACGATCCCGTGACCTCCCATGAAATTTCTTTCCTTATCGAAAATGTGCATAGAACCCCCTTTACCTTTGGTTGTTCCTGTTGCTTTTCCATATAATTCTGCCATCACAGCGCCTGGATCAGTACCCAAACCCAATGGGTGTGCGTGATCTCTGTAAGCTGTGATCCACTTATCATCTTTCTCCAAAGCTGTGATAGCTCCGGCGGCGCAAGCCTCCTGACCTATGTAAAGGTGACAGAACCCGCGTATTTTTTGTTGACCATAAAGTTGTCCGGCTTTCTCCTCAAATCGTCTCATCAAGAGCATGCTCTCGTACCAGAACGTATAAGTTTCTTTCGAATATTTTACCTTTGACTTGGTCGCTGCAGTTTTCTTTGCCATATCGTAATGATCAAAATATGCTATTTTAGGCCCCAAATATAACCAACCTCTCCTAAAAATCAGGCTGCCGCTAAAATAATTACCCAAACAGATGTATCTAAAGTCCCTGGAACTCTTACAATTCAAAAATCATGAGAAGACCCGAATGGACTTTAGCACGCAGATTAATTGCTTTACTGGGCTAAATGGAAGTGGAAAAACCAACATTTTAGACGGAATCCACTACCTATCGCTCACCAAAAGTGCAGTGCAATCTAGTGATACCTTGAATGTGAAGCATAACAAAGATTTTTTTGTGATCAAGGGACAATTTGAACTGGATCAAAAACCGCTTGAGGTAAGATGTACCTTTGAATTAGGAAAAAAGAAACAGATTTGGCAAAACGGAAAGGCATTAGACAAAACTTCTGAGCATGTAGGGTTAATCCCATTGGTGCTGATTGCACCAGATGATACAGAATTGATCAAAGGTGGAAGTGAGGGAAGAAGAAAATTTTTTGATGGCTTGTTGTCGCAATTGGATAGAAACTATTTAAATCAACTGATCCGGTATCATCATTTTTTAAAACAGCGGAATGCCCTTTTGAAAAAATTTGCCGAAACAGGAAGAAGAGATTTGACTCTTTTGGGAAGTTACGATGAGGAGATGATTCGGTTAAGTCAGATTTTGGCTAAGCGCAGAGCAGAATTGATGGACGAGGTGGCTCCTATGCTTCAGGCACATTACGCTGAAATTTCACAAGGACAGGAAAAGGTAACTATCCTCTATGAGACGGAAGCACTTCGAGAAGATTTTGCAAGCTACTTTCAAGGCCTTCGGAAAAAGGATTTTATAACCAAGAATTCCAATGCAGGAATTCACAAGGATGATTACAATTTCCTGATCGGAGAGCACCCTATCCGAAAAATTGGAAGCCAAGGGCAACAGAAATCCTTTATTATCGCTTTGAAATTAGCCCAGTTCCAAATTTTTGAAAGCGCTAAGGGGGAGAAGCCTCTACTCTTATTGGATGATATCTTTGACAAACTGGACGATACCCGAATTGCCCAAATGATGCAATTGATTTCCAAACATACCTTTGGGCAGATTTTTCTGACAGATGCAAGACCCGAACGCTCACAGGCCATTTTGACTGAGCTGGATTCGGAGGTGTTTTTCTTTGGGGTTGAAAATGGCCAAGTCAGTCATTGAAACGAACTTAAAATGGGAGATTTTCGATATAATAATTAACTTTATAAAGAGTCTTATTTTTTCATATTGAAACATAAAAATGAAAGAGATGACAATTACTATAAACAAAAAAAACAAGGATGATTTAAAGAAGATTCTTAAAGAGAAAAAGGATCAATTAGATCAGTCCGGTAAGCTCCAAAAGCACTTTGGAAAGCTAAAAAGAAAATTGGATGGTCTTGATTATCAAACAGAGATAAGAGAGAATGAAGATTGATTTTTTTGCTGACACCAATTTTTTAATCTATCTGCTCGAAGGAAACAATATTGCCAAACCCTTCTTGGAATTCGATTTTGCAATCTCGTTTGTCACTGAAGTTGAATTACTTGGATTTAAAGGAATATCCAAGCCGGAAGAATTAAAGATAAAGGCACTTATCAATGATTGTTTTCTTACAGAATGGAATTTAAAAATTAAGGAATGGACCATTGACCTTAGGAAAAAGTATAACCTGCGGCTTCCAGACTCTATAATTGCCGCTTCATCCTTATCAATGGGAATACCGTTAATCACCGCAGACCAAGGATTTTCTAAGATAAAGGAATTAGATCTTATATTCCTAGAGGTTTAATTTTTAATACCTGCAATGCAGGTCAATGCACCTTTTTAGAAAGTAATTAAATACCAAAATCCCCAGAAAGAAATAAAAAAGAGGCCTAAGCCTCTTTTCATTTATTTCCACAATTCAGCTGGATATTCTCCAGAATCATGCAAAGATTTTAAGGCCTCGATGACTACGGGTTTATCTTCTGTGTAGGTCACTCCAAACCAAGTTTTACCTCCAGGCAAGATTTCAAAAGCAGCCTTACCTGACTGTATTAAATTATTTGCAACCGTTGGAATATAGAATTCCGACTTGAGGTTTTCCTTATTTGCAGGAAGAAAATCCTTCCACATTTGCTCTACATCTACAAAAACATCCGGATGAAATCCCCAGAAGTTCATGCTGACAGGAGTGTTTTCAGCGATTTCTAGCACCTCACCTTCTCCTTTGCTGAGAATTTTTCCTCCTTCACGAGCGATTGAAGTGCGCTCGGTCATTCCTATCAATTGCCCTTTCTCATTCGTTTCGCAAACTCCCCGGCTTACAGTTCCATTTTCTGAAAGCACATTTTGAATAGCATAGCCTACCATGGCATGTAAATGAGGACGAGCATCTTTTGACAAAAACTTTCCGATCTCTTCGAAAGCTTCCTTTCCGTAAAAATCATCTGCATTGATCACAGCAAAGGGCTCCTTAACTGCATCCTTTGCACATAATACTGCATGCGCCGTTCCAAATGGCTTTACCCTATCCGCTTGTTTCAATTCCGCAGGCACAAAGCTATCCAAAGACTGTATTACCCAATCGACTTCAATTTTACCTTGAAGCTTTGGAAGAAACTTTTCTTTGGCAACATCCAAAATCTCTTGCCTTACGATAAATACGACTTTTCCGAATCCTGCCCGGATGGCATCAAAAATGGAATATTCTAAAATGGTTTCTCCATTAGGGCCGAAACCGTCAATCTGCTTATTCCCTCCATATCTACTGCCCATACCAGCAGCTAATACTACTAAAGTTGGTTTTTGAGTCATTCCTCTGTGTATCTGTTAAAAACGTGTGCAAAATTAATTGAATTGCCCACTGCAACAAGTAAATGAAATTCTAAATTGGATCTGGACAGGTTTAAAATTCATCCAGACTTTTATTTTTTTACATATATTTTTTCAAATAAGGGTCATTTATCGCCCATAACTATCAAAATGAGAGGCAATTTTTTAAAAATCAAGATATTTTTTTAACCCATTTTTGATTTTCATGTAAAATTTAAAGTACTTTCATGCCGAATTCTCAACAAACCTTTAAACTCATTGAAAAAATGAAAAAAATAGAAGCGATTATCCGGACTTCACGCTTTGAGCAAATTCATGCCTGTATTTCCGGTTTGGGAGTGAAATTTCTCTCATTCTATGAAATCAAGGGAATGGGCTTCGAACACGCCCGGCAGGAAATGTACCGCGGAGTCGCCTATGAACCCGCATACATTCCAAGAACGAAATTAGAAATCGTCACTACAGATGATCTGGTAGAATCAGTCATTCAATGCATTCTGAAAGAGGGTAAAACAGGAGAAATCGGAGACGGAAAAATCTTTGTTTTCGATGTATTGGAAGCTTACAGAATCAGAAATAACGATCAAGGCGAAAAAGCGCTTTAATAATCACCGAACCTATTCAAACCTATGCAAGAATTATTTACCGTCAACAACCTGTGGATGATGATGGCCACCATTTTGGTCTTCATTATGCACTTGGGCTTTGCTAGTCTGGAGGCCGGACTGACAAGAGCAAAAAATACCGTCAATATCCTATTTAAAAACACCATTATCCCTGCAATAGGGCTTTTAACCTATGCACTGGTTGGGTTTAACTTGATGTATCCGGGAGCGGGATTCGAAGGAGCTGTTTTTGGCTTCGCCGGTTTTGGTCTCGACCTTCCTGAAGGTTGGGATACTTCTAATTATAATGAAGGATATACCTTTTTTACAGATTTTATCTTTCAGGCAATGTTTGCAGCCACAGCTGCTACGATAGTGTCCGGAGCTGTCGCTGAGCGCATCAAGCTAGGGCCATTTATTTTCTTTTCTATTCTCTACGTGGCCATTTGCTATCCAATTGTAGGAATGTGGAAATGGGGAGGAGGATTTTTGAATACTTTGGATACTCCATTTTATGATTTTGCAGGATCTACGATTGTTCACTCAGTGGGTGGCTGGGGTGCCCTCATAGGAGCCTTCTTATTAGGTCCTAGAATCGGCAAATACACCGAAAGAGGAATGAGTGCTATTCCAGGTCATAATTTGCCACTTGCAACCTTTGGTGTCTTCTTACTTTGGTTTGGCTGGTTTGGCTTCAACGGGGGATCCGTTTTGAGCGCAGACCCGGGAGCCGTTTCCAAAGTATTTGTGACTACTTCTATGGCTGCTGCTGCAGGAGCTTTTGGAGCTTTGCTTGTATCCTACATCAAATTCAAATCCTATGATATCACCATGGTACTCAACGGTATCCTGGCTGGACTAGTGGGAATTACCGCCGGGGCAGATCAAATGAGTTTGAATGAATCAGTCATCATCGGTTTTATAGGTGGTGGATTGGTAGTCTTTGGCGTAGTCCTGTTTGATAAAATCAAAGTGGACGATCCAGTGGGAGCTATTTCCGTGCACTTAGTCGGAGGTATTTGGGGAACATTGGCTGTCGGAATCTTTGGGGATTTGGCAGGCTGGAGTCAGTTTGTATCCCAACTAATCGGAGTAGGAGCAGTAGGATTTTTCTGTGTGCTTTTCGCAGGAATTATTTTCTATTCCATGAAAAAAACTATTGGTATTCGGGTAGATGAAAAAGAAGAAGTAGAAGGACTGGATATCAATGAACATGGCATGAGAGCTTATCCCGATTTTGCCAGCAAAGATTAATTTCATTATATGGAAATCCGCTTTCTTACCAGAATTGACAAAAATATAGCTTATTGTCTGCTGAAAGGATCAAAATCCGGAAGCTTCGGTCTTCGGTCATCGGTCTTCCAACCTGTCAAGCAAGGAAAATAAGGCAACTAGGATGATTGCGGATAATCAGATTTCATTAATTAACCACCAACCAAAAAAGAGCCCCGGTCAAATTGATCGGGGCTTGTTGTTTTTAGATGGCAGGTTGAAAATACCGATTTAGAATTGATTGGTGAACTTTACCAAACATCTCATAGCACCAGTTCTTAAATTCCTCGACTTCAGTTGGTAAAATAAGTCGAAGGCCCTTTCGCAGTTCCCTTTCAAACAAATAGGTTGAGAAGCTGACTTTTTGCAAAATGGTCTTCACATATTCTATCATAGTTTAAAGAGTTTAGGGTTTATTAACTGATTTTAAGTATCCATACGAAGGCTTTTCCTTCATTGTTACGTAAAATTAGGGTTCCAAAAATGGAATTATCCTTAATTTCGCAACTATGTCTAAAACGCTCATCATTTCCTTTTTGGTATTTTGCTGTACCTTTTTCTCTCAAAACCTCCTTGCGCAGGAAGTAGAGGTGGAATTAGGCCCAAACCAGATAGGACTGAATGAAACTTTCACCATTAAAATAAACGTAGCCAACGAAAAAATCAAGTCCTACGATCAATTCCCTGAAATTCCGGGCTTCCAAAAACAAGGAATTTCGCAATCATCCTCCATGAATGTGATCAACGGGCAGGTGACTAGTTCCAATAGTATTATTCAGTATTATAAGCCTTCCAGAAAAGGTGAGTTTACTCTTCCCTCTTTCTCTATAACAATCAACGGAAAAGAGTTTGATTTCGCGGGCAAAACTATCTCCGTAACGGATCCTGTAAGTGCCCAAAACCTAGGAGGCAACAATTACGACCCCTTTGCAGAGTTTTTTGGAAGAAATTCCGAAGAACCTGAATATATAGAGCTAGACGACGAGGCTTTTTTCTCTGTAACTGTAGATAAGGAGGAAATATATGCAGGTGAGGGCTTTTCTCTTACACTTGCATTTTACATGTCTGAAAATAATCAAGCTCCATTTAATTTTTATAAGCCAGGAGAGCAATTGGATGGAGTTTTGAAAAAAATCAAACCTTCCAATGCATGGGAGGAAAACTACAATATTTCCAATATCGAACCAGAGCAAATCACTATCAACAATAAGCGTTGGGTGAGGTACAAGGTTTATGAGGCAACTTTCTTCCCTTTCTCCGAAGGAAAAATTCAGATTCCGAGTATCCCTTGGGAAATGATTAAATATAGAGTCGCAAAGAACCCTACTTTTTTTGGAGCAAATAGACAGGAAGACTTCAAGACCTTTTATTCTGCTCCAAAAACTATCACAGTGAAACCTTTGCCTCCACATCCTTTAAGAAACGAGGTGGCAGTTGGTCAATATCAATTACGGGAAAACATCACTGAGTTGGAAGTAGAAACCGGAGAAGGCTTCAATTACAATTTTGGAATCAGCGGCGTAGGAAACATTAACGCAATTTCAGAGCCTCGAAGAATCTCAGGAGGTAATCTCAATACCTACGACCCGAATGTGAGACAACAAATCAACCGGGGATATGGAAGAGTTTCGGGTATCAAAGAGTTTACCTATTATATCACCATCAATGAAGCTTCTGAGGTAGATCTAGCCAAGCATTTTGAATGGATCTATTTTGATCCTGCAAGAGCAGTATATGATACGCTCAGACCTTCAGCAAAGATTAAAGTGGTGGGAGAGAGCAAAGTAAACCAAGCCATCTCCAGTCAAAGACTGGGAGGAATTTATGATAGAATTGGGAGTGAAGACAACCAATTTTTAAACGAGCGATATAAATACTATTTTACGACCGCAATCAACCTGCTCTTATTGGCTTCAGTGGTCTTTTTGGCGGTTATAATTATTCGAAAGAAGTAATGGGGAATTCATTTGGAAAGCTCTTCAAAATCACCACATTCGGTGAATCCCATGGAGTAGCTTTAGGAGTAACGATAGAAGGTTGTCCTGCAGGCTTAAAAATCGATGAAGATTTCATTCGGGCTGAAATGCAACGAAGAAAACCGGGCCAATCAAAAATTACCACACAAAGAAAAGAAGAAGACGAGATAGAAATCCTTTCCGGAATTTTTGAAGGACAAACTACCGGAACTCCGATTGGAATTGTCATCCGTAATGCCGACCAAAAGAGTAAGGACTATTCTCATATCTCAGATAAATTTCGCCCTTCCCACGCAGATTATACCTATTTTGAAAAATACGGGCTTCGGGATTACCGGGGTGGAGGCCGTAGTTCGGCAAGAGAAACCGCAGCTCGAGTTGCTGGTGGAGCCATAGCCAAACAGCTATTAGCTACAAAAGGAATTTCTGTTCAAGCCTTTGTATCTCAGGTTGGAGATCTTGCTTTGAAGAAACCTTATCAAGAATTGGATCTTCACAAAGCTGAGGAAAATATTGTGAGATGTCCAGACCCTGAAACTGCTGATCAAATGATCGAATTGATCGATTCAGTTAGGAAGGACCGTGATACTATTGGCGGTATTGTCAGCTGTGTGATTAAAAATACTCCAGCTGGATTGGGAGAACCAGTATTTGATCGCTTACATGCAGAGCTCGGAAAAGCTATGCTTAGCATCAATGCTGTGAAAGGATTTGAGTTTGGCTCCGGTTTCGAAGGGGTAAAAATGAGAGGCTCCCAGCACAATGATGCCATTGTAAAAGAAGGCGATCAAATCAAAACCTTAACCAACCACTCAGGCGGAATTCAAGGCGGAATTTCAAACGGAGAGGACATCTATTTTAAAGTGGCCTTCAAACCCGTGGCCACTATTATGCAAGATCAGGACTCTATCAATGAGGCTGGTGAAAAAGTAACCGTTTCAGGAAAAGGACGCCATGATCCTTGTGTAGTGCCTAGAGCCGTACCAATCGTGGAAGCAATGGCCGCTTTGGTCATAGCTGATTACCTTTTATTGTCAAAAACCAATAAACTTCGAGATCTTTAAACCCAGCCTCATGAGGAAGAAAATACCTTTACATACAAAAATTATTATTGGTTTGGTTTTAGGCTTGGTTTTCGGTCTAGTGGTGATCAAAACTAACCTGCCTAATTCTTTCACCATTGATTATATCAAACCAATAGGTACTATTTTCATCAATGCGCTCAAAATGATCGCGGTGCCTCTTGTTTTGGCCTCTTTGATTGTAGGCGTTTCCAACTTAGGTGACATCTCCAAACTCAGCAGAATTGGCGGAAAAACCATAGGAACATATTTGGTCACAACCGTGATCGCTATCAGTATTGGTTTGATTTTGGTAAACATTTTCAAACCGGGAAAAAGTCTTCCGGTAGAGACTAGAGAAAGCTTGATGCAGCTTTACGAAGGAGACGCGGGCTCCAAAGTGGGAGTTGCGGCAGAATTACAGCAACAAAGTCCTTTGCAGCCTTTGGTTGATATTGTACCACAAAACTTTTTCCTGGCAACTACCGACAATGGAGCTATGCTTCAGGTAGTTTTTTTCGCAATTATTGTAGGGATAGCCTTGCTTCAAATTCCTAAGGAAAAGGGAAATCCTGTCATCGCCTTCTTCGACGGCTTTAATGATGTCATTATCCAAATCGTGAACTATATCATGATGATTGCACCTTATGGTGTTTTTGCATTGATGGCATCCCTAATTGTAGAAATCGCCGGAGATAATCCGGATTCAGCAATAGAATTACTTTTGGCTTTATTGAAATATAGTCTTGTGGTCGTCGGAGGTTTGCTCATGATGATCATGGTGATTTATCCTTTGATCTTGATGGCCTTTACCAAGGTCAAATATTTGGACTTCTTCAAAGCTATTAGACCTGCTCAATTATTGGCTTTTTCTACAAGCTCCAGTTCTGCTACCCTTCCGGTGACTATGAAGCAGGTTGAGGAAGAAATCGGAGTTTCTGAGGAAGTATCCAGCTTTGTTCTACCTCTAGGCGCTACAGTAAATATGGACGGAACCAGCCTTTACCAAGGGGTTGCGGCAGTATTTATCGCCCAGGCTTTAGGGATGGATTTATCTTTGACTCAACAGCTGATGATTGTATTGACAGCAACCTTAGCTTCCATTGGTTCGGCAGGTGTACCTGGTGCTGGTTTGATTATGTTGATCATCGTATTGGAATCTATCGGTGTTCCGGCTGCAGGTATCGCCTTGATCATCGCTCCGGATAGAATTTTGGACATGTTCCGAACCGTGGTCAATGTTACCGGAGATGCTACCGTCTGTACCATTGTGGCAAGTACCGAAGGTGAATTGCCAGATGGATTGATAAGAAAAAGTAATCCTTTGACTCCTAACGAATAAAGGTTTTGAGAGTACAAACGAAAGGCCAGAGCAGATAAGCTTTGGCCTTTTGTCTTTTCTGAGAAAATCCGACGTTTTCAGGAACTTATGCCTTATTTTTGCGCTTGAAAAATCAAAAATTACCCTATGCGCCAATCCTGGTGGAAAATCCTGGCCATTGCCCTGCTCATTTATACCTTAACGGCAGGTTTATTGATGGACGTTCCAAGACTTCCAATTCTGAATGAAACTATCCGTGCATTGCATTTTCATGTCACGATGTGGTTTGGGATGATTCTTATGTTGATGGTATCTGTGTATTACAGTATCAAATACCTACGGAGCAATGATTTGAATCACGATGACATGGCGATTGAATTCACCAATGCAGCGATTCTTTTCGGAGTACTTGGAATTGTTACGGGTATGCTTTGGGCAAAATTTACATGGGGAGATTACTGGAGCGGTGATCCCAAGCAAAACGCCTCTGCAATAGGCCTTTTGATGTATTTTGCCTATTTAATTCTGAGAAACTCTCTGACTGATATGCAGCAAAGAGCAAGAATAGGTGCCATTTACAACATCTTTGCTTTTGCAGCATTTATTCCACTCATCTTTGTACTGCCAAGATTAACTGATAGCCTGCATCCTGGAAACGGTGGAAATCCTGGCTTTAATGCCTATGACCTTGACTCTAAATTGAGGATGGTTTTCTATCCGGCCATTATCGGTTGGACGCTTTTGGGTGCTTGGATAGCAACAGTCCGCGTGAGAATGCGTAGAGTGGAAAGAACTTTGGAAGATAAAATGATTAATTCCTGATAGATGAAAAAATTACTAACAATATTCTTCTTGGTTTTGAGCCTATCCGTCATGGCTCAGGAAAAAATCCCTGTGACAGAATCGGATTATTCCAATAATTCCGTGGAAATGGCTGATCAGCTTAGAGCTGATGGAAAAATCTACGTGCTGGTTGGGATAATTGGGATCATTTTCGCAGGAATTACTGTTTATCTAATCAGTACGGAAAGAAAGATCAGTAAACTGGAAAAAAGCGTTTCCACCAAATAAGTCAAATTATGAAAAAAGGACATATCATCGGAATCGGCATCATCGCTATAGCCATTGTGATTATCATGACTTCAATAGGAGATGCGAGCAGCTATGAAACTTTCAATACTGCTTTGGAAATGAAGCAGGATGGAAATGATAAAGCTATCCACGTAGTTGGCCAATTGAAAAAGAACCCATCTGGTGAGGTGGAGGGACTTCAAGTGAGAGATGACAAAACATCCTTTACCTTTATTTTGGTGGATAATGATGGAACAGAACAGGAAGTGTTCTACAACGAGCCAGTGCCTGCTGATTTTACAAGATCAGAATCAGTAGTAGTGATTGGCTCTTACAAGAATGACCAGATATTTATCGCAGACAAAATCCTGATGAAGTGTCCTTCCAAATATCAGGAAACAGAAGTGCAGGCGGCGGGAATGTGAGGCAGAAAGCAATAGATCCAAAAATTCATGATTAACACCTTTATCGGCAACTTAGGCCATTTGATGACTATCGTGGCCTTTGTTAGTTCATTGGTTACGGCATTTGCCTATTACAAGTATTTTTCAGCAAATGAGATTGAAAAAGCTAGTTGGCAAAAATTCAGTCGAATCAGCTTTTATGTACATGCTGTAGCCAGTGTCTTGGTTGCATTTTCACTTTTTGAAATAATCTACAATCATAGATTCGAATATTTCTACGCCTATTCACACTCCAGCAAAGCGCTTCCTGTTCACTATATGATTTCCAGTTTTTGGGAAGGTCAAGAGGGTGCTTTTATCCTTTGGATTTTCTGGAATGTAGTTCTTGGGCTATTCTTGATTCATACCAACAAGAAATGGGAAGCTCCTGTAATGATTGTGTTCTCTCTGGTTCAGGCCTTCTTAGTATCCATGATTTTGGGAGTTGTAATCGGAGATTTAAAACTGGGAAGCTCTCCTTTTATATTGCTGAGAGACGCCACGCAGGCACCCATATTTGAGATGAATCCGGACTTTATACCGGAAGATGGTACTGGGCTTAATCCTTTATTGCAAAATATTTGGATGGTCATTCACCCTCCAACACTCTTTTTGGGCTATGCTTCCACTTTAGTTCCATTTGCATTTCTGATTGGAGGATTGGTAACCAAAAGATATTCTGAATGGATCCGTCCAGCTCTACCTTGGGCAATTTTCTCTGCCATGGTCTTGGGAATGGGAATCATCATGGGAGCCTATTGGGCCTATGTAACATTGAATTTTGGCGGATATTGGAATTGGGATCCTGTTGAAAATGCAGTATATGTACCTTGGTTGATTTTAGTGGCCTCTATACACACAATGATCACTTTTAAGAAAAGTGCGACCGCTTTGAAGACTTCCATAGTCTTGGTCATTCTTTCCTTTATTTTGGTTCTGTATGCCACCTTCCTTGTAAGGTCAGGCGTCTTAGGAGATGCGTCTGTTCACTCCTTTACTGACTTGGGACTTTCTGGTCAGCTATTGATCTATCTGCTATTCTTCTTATTCATTTCAGTATTCCTGACCATTCGGGCTTGGAAGCATATTCCTACCTCTGAAAAGGAAGCATCCGTATACTCCCGTGAATTTTGGGTTTTTATTGGAGCCACTACCTTAGGTTTGATGGGCTTTCAGGTGATCCTTCCTACATCCATTCCTGCATGGAACGCCTTGGTGGAAAGCTTTGGGGGGATTTCCAATATGGCGCCCCCAGCAGATCAGGTAGAATTTTACACTAAATTCCAGCTATGGTTTGGAGTGGCTATCGCATTGCTCACGGCAGTTGGCCAGTTTTTCTGGTGGCAAAAAATGGATAAAAAAGCGTTGAAAGACGCTCTTTTGACACCTTATATAATTTCGGTAGTCATAGCTGCATTGGTAATCGTACTGGCCAAAGTCTATGATTGGAAATATATGGTAATTGTAGTGGCTGGAACATTTACTGTTGTAGCCAATGCGGTGATTTTATTCAAAATTTTGAAAAAATCAACCTTCAAATTGGCAGGTGGATCTCTGGCACACATTGGCTTGGGTATGATCTTGATTGGTATCATGTTCAGCTCAGGTTACTCAGATACCATCTCCATCAATATGTCTGGGCTTACTTATAGCAATAGCTGGGAAGATGAATTGAATAAAGAGCACGTGTTGCTTTGGATCAACAAACCGACCCAGATGAAAGACTACACAGTAATCTACCGGGGACGTCAGAAAAAAGTGGTGGGTATTCCAGAATATGTGCCTGCAAAGATTCTAGAATCAACCGGGAATGTGAATGAAGCTATTGCCCTGGAAGATTATAAAGATTTCATCAAGAAAGGCGATAAAGTAAATCTGGTTTTGGAAGAAAATGACTACTTCAAGATAGACTACTATCAAAATGAAGTTTTAAAATTCTCCTTAAGCCCCATGTCCCAATTCAATCAAAACATGGGAGGTTTGATTTCTTCTCCAGACTCTAAAATTTACTTTGATCGTGACTTGTATACCTACGTGGCTGCAATGAATGACTACGAAGATCCGGAGTGGAAAGATGATCAGTTTCATGAAGTTTCTCCAGGTGAACAGTTCCACATTGCGGATTATGTGACCTATTTCGACGGAGCAGAGGTATTAAATCAAATCGAAGGATACGCGCTTCAAGAAGGTGATGTAGCCGTGAAAGCCAAGCTTCGGGTTTTGGATTATGATGTGGAGAAAAAACTGGAACCAACTTTTATCATCCGAAACAATCAAGTTGGAAAGCTTCCGGTGGTGGACAATGAATTAGGTATCAAAGTGACTTTGGATAATATTCTCCCAGAACAAAATAAATTTGTTTTCAAGGTCAATCAATATCAAAAAGACTATGTGGTCATGAAGGCAATTGTAAAGCCTTACATCAATGTACTTTGGATTGGCTCCATTATCATGCTGATCGGATTCACCGTCGCCATATTTAGACGATTCGACGAGTTCAAAAAAATGCGAGATAAGGGAATGGAATAAAAGCCATTACCACACATACAAAAAGAGGCTGTCTCAAAAGTAGATAGTTTAATAGGCTAGCTGATTTCTCGGCTAGCCTTTCTTGTTTAACTCAAAATAGGTATTTTGAGGTGTGCAAAAACAAGACACGAATATAGTCTTTAAAGACTATTCTCCCAACCAGCTGATGCTTCTTCCTCCGAGTTTGGAAGAATTAATTCCAGCCCATCATCCAGCCCGAACCGTTAATTCGGTGATGGATCAGATCGATCTTTCCTCGGTGTATGCCTATTATTGGCAAAACGGTGCCAGCAGCTACCATCCCCGGATGCTGCTGAAGATTTTGGTTTATGGCTATCTTGAAAATTGCTTTTCGTCCCGTAAGCTGGAGAAGGCTACCCGGGAAAACATCGTGTACATGTGGCTTTCGGGGATGCAGCGTCCCGACCACCACACGATCAACCGCTTTCGTTCCGAACGGCTCAAGCCGGTGATCGGCGATATATTCTCCAAAGTGGTACTGCTGCTTCATCAAGAAGGCCTTCTGGATATCAAGGAGGTCTATACCGACGGTACCAAGATAGAGGCCAATGCCAACCGTTACACGTTTGTCTGGGGTAAGGCGATCAAAAAGAACAAGGAGCGGATCAGCAAACAGCTCCAGGAACTCTGGGAATACGCAGGTTCGGTAGCCGCCCGGGAGCTGGGAGCCGAAGAGCCCGACTTTATCAACCCCAGTCCGGAGAAAGTGTCTCAGACCGTGGACAAGATCAACCGGGCCCTGCAGGACAAGCCTGTGGACAAAAAGTGAAGCAGAAACTAAACTACGCCAAAAAGCACTGGCCGGCCAAACTGGAAGAATATGACCAAAAAGAACAGATCCTGGCAGGACGCAACAGCTACTCCAAAACCGATCCCGATGCCACCTTCATGCGGATGAAGGAAGACCACATGAAAAACGGACAGCTCAAGCCCGCCTACAACCTTCAGCTCAGTACCCACGGACAGTTTGTGGTCAACTACTCCCTGCATCCCAATCCCACCGATACGCTGACCCTCAAACCTCATCTGGAAAAATACTGTCAGCTCTACGGTTTCTATCCTCCAGCTACACAGCCGATGCGGGATACGGCAGTGAGGAAAACTACTGCTTCCTGGAGGAAAACCAGATCGAAGCCTTCGTCAAGTACAACTATTTCCACAAAGAACTTCAACAGGAATCCAAAGCAAAGAAAGTCTACGGACTACTCGACAACCTCCATTACGACCCGCAAAACGACCGCTACATCTGCCCCATGGGACAGCCCATGGAAAAGAGCGGGAAAAGCATTAAAACATCAACCGGATTCGTTCAACACTATCGCCACTATCAGGCTAAAAACTGTTCCGGCTGTCCACTCTCCGCAGCTTGCCATCCCGGGGAGGGAAACAAAGTCATCAAGGTCAACACAAGACTCCAGCAACAGAAAGCCAAAGCAAAGGAACGGCTAACCTCAGAGCGAGGTATTCAGAAAAGAAAGCAACGGGCCATCGATGTCGAACCGGTCTTCGGACACTTCAAATACAACAAGGGCAGAAGCCGTTTCATGCTCCGCGGTAGCGCAAAAGTGGCCGTTGAAACAGGCCTTCTGGCCATTGCCCACAACCTGGCCAAAAAGGCGGGATGAACAGCCTTAAATGTCCATTTTTTCATCCCAAAACAAAGACAAAAGCAAGTGGAGCACAGTATCCATCCATGACCCTAAAAAACAACTCATGTGAACCCCGGTCAAAAAAATAGAGGCCGAAAATCAAAAATCGGCCTCTATTGCGCAAAATCGAATATCTCTAAATGTGAAAACTATTTATGAGACAGCCTCTTTTTTATTTTATCAGAGGCATAAAATGAGCTATATTCATCTTCTCGATAAACCTTTTTAAAAACCATTTAGCTAACGGAAGCCATCTATGAAAATCAGCAAGAAGGACTTTGACCAGATGAAGAAAAAATATGACGATGAAATCCGAAAGGGCGGAAAAGGTCAGGGTCCAAGTAGAAATGTAGATAATCAAACCAATTGGATCTTTTTTGACAGAAAGACGATTGAAGAGCTCTTACAAAAAACAGATCCTGACAAAGGCGGTATCAGAATTTATTTTACAGAATACACTGAGGAAACAGCCCAACAACTTTATCCCGACAATCCGGATGATTATATCGGGAGGCTAAACCTTGTCATCTCTCCTGCAAACGCTGAGGGCACAATGCTGACTCATGCTGGCGTGGAAGAGGAATACTATAATAAGGGGGCTAGTTGCCCTCCCACTTGTGAATAATTCTGGATGTGATACAGGCACTTTGGGAAAGAATTCTCTCCAATTACTATCTGGTATCTACCGTCATTCTTGGACTGACCGGAGTCATCCTTTTTATCTTTCTTCCAAGACAGAAAAAAGCGAAACCACAATTCTATCTGCCATTTCTTATTTTAGTTTTAGTGGTTTTTTATGAAATCTTAGCTGTCAATATGATAGTCAATAAGCCTTTAAATGAAAGGATTCACTATCTATTGACATCTGATCCGTATAAGGGGTGGAACTCTTGGGTATTCAATATTTTCAATTACCTGCTTTCAAAAATTTTATTTTTACTACTAATCCGGGTAAACCTTAAAAATCCAACCAGAAGAAAAATAGTGCACTTCTTAATTGGAATCCTAATCCTGGGAGGTATTGTTTTAACAATTTCAGGAATCGAAAAAATTCACGAACCTCAACCGATCTTTTATTTTATCAGTAACATTACTCTCATAATAGCCAGCGGATTCTTTTTCATGGATTTAATATCAGAAGACTATTTTTTGTCTCTTAATCCAGTACAGTTCCTTCCTTTTTGGTACATCTCTTTGATCTTATTTCAATCAGTTTTAACATTATTGGCAGACGTGGCATTTGAATATTTAGCTTTTAATCGGGTAGATATTTATTTTCTGTTTAATTACACATCTATGATTTTGTACTTTTTACTATCGATAGTCTTCAATACCCTCTTTTATTTAGGTAGAAACAATTTTCTAAAAAACTCGGAAATCTGATGGGCGGAGAAGACAGTCAAATCTTATTTATACTATTCTCAGGAGTATTTCTGGCTGCTGTGATGGCCACTTTTGTTGTTGCGATGGTAATTTTACACAGGCAGCGGCAAGTTCAGAATAAGCAAAAGGTAGAGCAGCTCCAGGTTGAATTTGAAAAAACGATGTTGAACATTGAAAACGAGATTCAACAAGAAACCCTGAACCATATCGGCAGGGAATTACATGACAACATCGGTCAATTGCTTTCACTCTCTAAGCTTTATTTGGGTTCATCAAAACCCGAAAGACAGGCTGAGGGGAAGGAATTGATTTCAAAAACTATCAATGAGGTCAGAAGCCTTTCTAAATCTTTGAATTTGGACTGGGTTGAAAATTTAAATTTGGAGGAGTTTATTCAAGAGCAATTAGATAAAATTGAGGCATCGGGATATTGCAAGACTGAATTTGTTGCAAATCATCTCCACTGGGAACCTAGCAAAGAGCAAAAAATGATCTTGATCCGGGTGATTCAGGAATGCCTCAACAATGCTATCAAACACGCTTCACCTGAAACTATTACCATAACTCTTGACTCTTCAGGAACCGAAAAATTCATCCAGATCAAAGATGATGGGAAAGGCTTTGATTCAAGTATTGCTTCCACCGGCAGTGGAATGACCAATCTAAAAAAGCGAATGGAAACTATAGGAGGAAAATTCCATCTTCAGTCTATCCCAGGAAAAGGCACCGAAATAAAACTCCTTTTGCCAGTTTAATATTTTAGGTTTAACTTCGATTTCACCCTGACTACCATGATTCGTATAGCTATTGCAGACGACCATACCTTATTTGCCAAAGGAATTGAAGGCCTTCTTGAGGAACACGAAGACCTAGAAGTACTTGGACTTTTTAGCAATGGAAAAGAACTGGTGGACTTTTTGGAAACTAGCAAAGTCGACGTAGTACTTACCGATCTCAACATGCCCATTTTGAATGGTTTTGGGGTGTTATCATCAGTAAAAGAAGGTAATTCTCAAACCAAGGTAATTGTACTTTCCATGTACGATGAGGAGAAAATCTATAAAGAATCCATAGATAAAGGGGCTGACGGATTTGTTTTGAAAGATGCTGACCCAGATGAACTGGTCTTTACAATCCGAGAAGTCCATGAAGGGCGGCATGTATTAAATTTTGATCGAGTAATCGAGCAGGCGCGCCCCAATGCATTTTTTGACTCCTTTAGAGATAAATACCGCTTGTCCAGAAGGGAAATTGAAATAATTAAATTAATCAAAGAGGGTCTGACCAATAAGGATATTGCTGAAGAATTAGGCCTAAGTCAAAGCACGGTAGAGACGCATCGAAAAAACATCCACAATAAACTCGGGGTAAGCTCGAGAGTAGAACTGGTCAATAAAGCCCACGAAATGAACCTGTGATGAAATTATTCTCCCCAATACGTACTGCAATTGTAGGATTCGGCTCTGTTGCTGAAAAAATGCATGCCCCACTCATTGATGTATGCCCAGATTTAGATTTAGTAGCTGTGGTGGAGAGAAATTTCAACCGCTGTGAGCAAAAATATCCTAAAGTTCAAACTTACAGGAGCCTGGAATCATTGCTGGAACAGGATGGAGCAGACCTAATTGTTATCACCACTCCCAATGAGTTTCACTTTCCCATGGCCAAAATGGCCTTAAATGCCGGAAAACATGTAGTGGTTGATAAGCCTGTAACGATCTATTCCCATGAGGCGGAAGAACTTCAGCAACTTGCAAAAGATAATAATCTAATCTGCTCAGTATTTCATAACCGTAGGTTTGATGGAGATTTCCTGACGCTTCAAGAAATATTGAAGCAAGATTTACTGGGTAGAATCGTGTATTTAGAGTCTCATTTTGATCGATTCAGACCCCAAGTCTCTGAAAACTGGAGGGAAAAAGAAGTTCCTGGAAATGGAATCACCTATGATTTAGGCTCGCATTTAATTGACCAAGTGGTCCTCACTTTTGGAGCGCCAAAAAGTATTTTTGCAGATATCAGAAAACAAAGAACTCACGCTGTTGCAGATGACTATTTTGATATCACACTAGACTATGGAGATAAAAAAGCCCGAGTTACTGCAGGAGTCTTAGTCAATGCGCCCACTCCCAAATTTCTTCTTTTGGGGGAAAAAGGCTCTTATCAAAAATTCGGATTGGATGTCCAAGAAGCTGCATTCAAGGCAAATATTCGCCCTGAAGGAAAAGACTGGGGGGTGGAACCAGAAGAACGCTGGGGGAACCTGTATCTTGAAAATGAGAGTAGAGCCTATTCAACTCTGAATGGGGACTATAGAATTTTTTATCAAAATGTAGCTGACGCAATTTTGAAAGAAAAAGAGCTATTAGTTCAAGTGCCTCAAACCATCAGCGTACTAAAGCTGATCGAAGCTTCCTTTATAAGTTCAAAAGAAAACAGACCTATTCATAGAGAAGAAGGACTCTGGTAATATCACTTGCACTTTTTTCAATAGTGAATTACCCCTTCTTTTTTTGTCAAGCTGAAGATCAAAAAGGTAATTTCCCTAAATCCACATTCCCACCGGAAAGAATAATACCTACTTTTTTGCCTGCAAATTTTTCCTTATTGGCCAATAATGCGGCGAGAGGTACTGCACATGAAGGTTCTATTACAATTTTCATACGCTCATAAATCATCCTCATTGCTTCGATAATCTGTGGATCAGTGGCTAGGAAAATCTCCTTTACATATTTCTTGATCAACTCAAAATTCAATACCCCTACTGAGGTCAAAAGGCCATCGGCAATGGTATTCGGTTTGGTTTGAGGGATGATATGTCCTGCTTTTAAAGATCTGTAAGCATCATCTGCTCCACTGGGCTCAGCTCCATAAATAATAATTTCTTCATCCCAATAATGAGTTAAAAGGGCCGTGCCCCCCAGCAACCCACCTCCTCCAACTGGAGCCATGATAATTTCTAAATCCGGTTGGTCCTCTAAAAACTCCAAAGCACAGGTCGCCTGTCCTTCAATAACATCTATAAAGTCATAAGGAGGAATGAAAGTGGCTCCAGTCTCTTGAACCACCTTTTCCAGAGTTGTTTCTCTTGCTTGAAGATTTGGCTCGCACTCAATTATCTCACCTCCATAGCCTTTGACCGCCTTTTTTTTGATTTCGGGAGCATTGGATGGCATGACTATATAGGCTGGAATACCCGCCACTTTTGCTGCACGGGCCAAAGCTGCTGCATGATTTCCGCTACTGTGAGTAGCAACTCCCTTGGATTTTTGCTCTGGTTTTAATTTCAATACGGCATTGGCAGCTCCTCTTGCTTTGAAAGCCCCTACTTTCTGGAAATTTTCACATTTGAAATAAATCTCACATCCTGCAATTTCATTGATGGCAGTGGATGTTAATATAGGCGTGCGATGGACAAAATTTTTGATTTTGACCAAGGCATGGCGGATATCATTGAGGGTAGGAAACTCTTGCTCTTTCATAATTGAAAATTAGGAACCTTCAACCAAAAATCAGGATTTTGAGAGGATTATTTTTAGGTGAATCCAAAATCTGCTTTCTTCGGATATGAATTGGAAAGCAAATGATTTTTTCCCTGTAATGGGAACAGCCCTAAACAGAGATAATACACTTCCTCTGGACTTTAGTCCAGCTAATACCTTTCTGGAAAATGTGAACCTAAGCGACACTTTGGAGTTTGATCAATTTGTGTTTGAACAACTCAAAGCAAAAGGAAAGCAGTTTGGAATAGGTGGATATATGGAACAGCGGGCCATTTATCGAAGGTCAGAGGTATTTGCCACAGATGAAGCTGATTTCAGAAATATCCATTTGGGAATTGATGTATGGACTGAGGCAGGAACGCCTGTTTACGCGCCTTATTCAGGAAAAATCCACAGCTTCCAGGATAATGCAGGTTTTGGGAATTATGGCCCTACCATCATTTTAGAGCATGACTTGGATGGCACCCAGCTTTTCAGTTTATATGGCCATTTAGCAATGACAGATTTAAAAGGCCTACAAATAGGTCAAGAAATACAAAAAGGAGAGGCATTTTGTCATGTAGGTCCCTATCCTGAAAATGGGGATTGGCCTCCACATTTACACTTTCAACTGATGTGGGATATGATGGGAAATCAGGGTGACTTTCCCGGGGTAGCTTCAAAAAAAGATTTAGAACACTATCAAAAGATTTGTCCCGATCCGAATTTCATATTACGGTTTGAGTAAGTTCAAAGATTTGACAAAGTCATTAATCTGAGACCCTCCAAAGTCAGATTTTTATCAATCGTATCAAACTCTTGTTCTAGTGAGGTCAGAATTTCTGATAGACCTCCGGTTGCAACTACCTTGAAATCCAATTGGGCCTCTTTTCGAATGGTTTCCAGCATTCCTTTGACTAAACCTGTGTATCCATAAAGGATTCCAGCCTGAATTGCATGAACTGTGTTTTTTCCAATTGCTGATTCGGGAAGCTTCAAGTCCACATCGGGTAATTTGGAGGTATTCATAAATAAAGCCTTGATGGCTGTACGTAGCCCTGGAACAATATTTACCCCCATTATTTCTCCGGAATCATCCAAAATTGTAAAGGTTAGAGCCGTACCAAAGTCCACTACGATGCAGGCATTTTTAAATTTATACCAAGCGGCAAGTCCATTGCACATCAAGTCAGTACCCATTTCCTGAGGTCTTTTGGTCTTAATCGGTAGCTTGGAATAGCTGTTTGGAGAGATCAGATAAGGCTCTAGACCGAAGTAATTTTTACAAAAATCAATGAGAATTTGATTGATTTCCGGAACTACAGAGCTCATTCCTATTTGTTGAATTGTGTCAGGAGTTAAGTTGTGCTCCAAAAAATAGACAGGAACTTTTTTCCCCAATTGGGAAATTAATTTGGAAGTTTTGGTTTCCAACCTAAAATGATTGGTCCATTTTCCTGTTTTTTCATCAAAAAGCGCAAAAACCACATTGGAATTGCCGGCATCAATGGCTAGAAACATGCTTTATTCAGGTTTTGACTAATTTAGGCTTTCAATTGAGGAAAATCCAAAAACAGAAAACAAATATGTACTCACTAAGAGAAGGAAAAGTAGCCGATCTTCCAAGAGTTTTAGAACTCATTAAAGAATTGGCGCTTTATGAAAAAGCTCCAGAACAGGTCACCAACACTTTGGAAATGATGGAAAAGGATGGCTTTGGAGCCAATCCGGTTTATGGCCTTTTTGTCTGTGAAAAAAAGGAGTCTGGTGAAATTATAGGAATTGCCATTTATTATTATCGCTACAGCACTTGGAAAGGTAAGCGTCTTTACCTGGAAGATATTGTGGTAACTGAGTCTGAAAGAGGAAATGGAGCTGGAAAATTGCTTTTTGATCGGGTGATGAAAAAATGCCTGGAGGCAAATTGTACAGGAATGATGTGGCAGGTATTAGACTGGAATGAACCCGCAATTAATTTTTACAAAAAATATGGTGCTTACCTGGAAGCTGGTTGGCTCAATGCTCATTTACAGGATTACGAAATCGAAAAGTTATTGCCATAAAAAAGGCCGGGATCAAACCCGGCCTTTTTTTATGATTTAAAGCTATAATTAGGAGCTTCTCTTGTCACACTCACATCATGTGGGTGGGACTCTTTTACTCCAGCTGCGGTGATCTTCACAAACTTACCGTCTCGCTGAAGGTCTTCAATGGTTTTTGTACCACAATATCCCATTCCTGCTTGTAAGCCTCCTACCAATTGATATAGTACTTCAGAAACCAAGCCTTTGTAAGGTACGCGACCTACGATTCCTTCTGGAACCAGCTTTTTAATATTATCTTCTGCATCTTGGAAATATCTGTCCTTGGAGCCTGACTCCATAGCTTCCAATGAACCCATTCCACGATAAGACTTGAACTTTCTTCCTTCAAAAATGATCATTTCCCCTGGTGCCTCTTCTGTCCCGGCTAACAATGAACCGATCATGATAGAGCTGCCTCCAGCTGCCACCGCTTTAACCAAGTCCCCGGAATATCTGATTCCACCATCAGCAATTACAGGAACGCCTTTGTCTTTCAAAGCTTGCGCACATTCATAAACGGCCGAGAGTTGTGGAACTCCAACTCCTGCAATCACCCGGGTGGTACAAATCGAACCTGGACCAACCCCAACTTTCACTGCATCTGCACCAGCATCTGCAAGTGCAAGAGCCGCCTCAGGAGTTGCAATATTTCCAACAATCACTTCTAAATCAGGGAATGCTGTTTTAATCTTTTTGCAGGTTTCAATCACACCCTTGGAATGTCCATGAGCAGTATCAATGGATACTACGTCTACACCGGCAGCTTTCAATGCCTCTACTCTTTCAACAATGTCTGCGGTGACACCTACAGCAGCACCAACTCTCAAGCGTCCATACTCGTCTTTACAAGCATTTGGCTTATCCTTTCTTTTCAGAATATCCTTGTAAGTGATAAGGCCGGTAAGTTTGTCTTCCTCATCTACGATTGGAAGCTTTTCGATTTTATATTCTTGAAGGATTTCCTCTGCCTGCTCCAAAGAGACGCCTGCTTTGGCTGTGATCAGATTATCAATGGTCATGATTTCCCGGATCGGTCTATTCGGATCTTTGATAAATCTTAAATCGCGATTGGTAATAATACCTTTCAATACACGATCTTCATCGACTACAGGAATACCTCCAATGTGAAATTCACGCATGATATTTTCAGCGTCCCTCACTTTTGCATCGATATGAAGCGTGATAGGATCTAAGATCATACCTGCCTGAGAGCGCTTCACCTTTCTTACTTGAGCGGCTTGCTTCTCTATAGACATGTTTTTATGAATGAAGCCTAAACCTCCTTCCAAAGCGATAGCAATGGCGAGCTCAGCCTCAGTCACTGTATCCATAGCGGCAGAGACAAGAGGAATGTTTAATCTGATTTTTTTGGTGAGTTGGGTAGAAGTGTTGGTCTCGCGAGGAAGAACTTCTGAATACCCTGGAACTAAGAGCACGTCATCGTATGTGAGTGCTTCGAAGAGAAATTTATCGGAGTTTCGATTCATAGCAAATATCGGTTGTAGGTAACCCTATTTGCCCGTCAAAGATACAAACAAAACTTTTGTCTGGATAACCTTGAGAAAAAAATCTTTTGAAATCTCAGGTTTCTTAAGTCTTTTTTAAAATTTTCTTGAAGAAAACAGGCTTCAATAGGATTTTTGGAAGGTCTTCTTCCATATCAGGACTTCCCAAATATTATTAGTTTAAATCACAAATAAGGAAATTTATTCCGGCAGCAAAATTTCATAAGACCTTCCTCTCTTCACATTTAGATCTCGATCTCTAAGCCATGGATTGTAAAGCTTTAATTCTTTGTAGGAAGAGCCACGTTGTTTTGCCCACTCTGCGAGATTTTTAATATCATCAGATACAGTGATTGACTTCAGAGCAGGATTGGTATAGTAATCTTCCTTCCTCAACCCAAATCCATATTTCTTGGGATTTTCAAAGATGACTTTGAAGGCAAGAATTCTGAAAATGTATCTACTCGTTTCATCATTGAGCAATAGGTCGTAATAATCTTCCTGTAATTGCTCTGTTTGACGCCGGGAAAGACCACTTTGTCCCATGTTGTAGCTTGCTGCTACAGCAGTCCAGTTCCCGAATTTTTGATGAGCTTTATTCAAATACTTCGCTGCTGCTACAGTTGACTTTTGCCAATGATAGCGCTCATCCACGTCTCTGCTTATCTCTAAGTCATATTCTTTAGCCGTATCTTCCATGAATTGCCAGAACCCTTTGGCTCCTGCTGAGGATGTAGCATTCATCAAGGCTGATTCGGCTATTGCCAGATATTTGAAATCATCAGGAATCCCATTTCCTTGCAAAATTTGACTGATTTCATCCAGATATTTACCGGATCTCTTCATTAGCAGTACCATATTGGATTGCCAATAGGCGTTGACATAGATTTCCCTCTCCAACCTTTCATACACATCCTGGATTTCTAAAGGAACTTTCTCCCCTGCAAAGCTCAATTCCTTGGGTATCTCAAAGATCCGCACAGAGTCTGCCGGTAAGGTTGGCAGACTCATCGGAATCAAAGTTTCTTCTGTTTCTTGTGGAACCGAACCATCTGAACTTTTCCAGATAACTGCCAACCCAATAAGACAGGTGAACAATAACCCATAGATGATAA
This sequence comes from Algoriphagus sp. NBT04N3, assembly GCF_019443765.1. NCBI lineage: Bacteria > Pseudomonadati > Bacteroidota > Cytophagia > Cytophagales > Cyclobacteriaceae > Algoriphagus > Algoriphagus sp. NBT04N3. The sequence goes on along the minus strand of NZ_CP048415.1, from coordinate 4,183,265 downwards.
AAAGGTGGTAGCTTTTCATTAAAAGTTGGGACTCAATAAATACTTGCTGTAGAAATCATCAATTACGCGAACTGCTTCAGTAGCATCTTCCACTACTGAAAAAAGGTCCAGATCCTCTTCATTGATGTACTTATGACTCAAAAGAGTTTTTTTGATCCAATCTACAAGGCCTTCCCAGTAATCTTTTCCGACAAGGACTATAGGGAAGCGTCCAATTTTATTGGTTTGAATTAAGGTAAGGGCTTCGAAAAGCTCATCCATGGTTCCAAATCCTCCTGGTAGAACCACAAATCCCTGTGAATACCGAATAAACATTACTTTCCTTACAAAAAAGTAGTCAAAGGTGATCAGTTTATCCCGGTCAATGTAAATGTTGTTAAACTGTTCGAAAGGCAAAACAATGTTCAAACCCACAGATTTACCTCCTTCAGAATGGGCTCCTTTATTACCCGCTTCCATGATACCTGGGCCACCTCCTGTGATCACCCCGTATCCATGTCGAACCAATTTAGCAGCAATATCCTCTGCCATTTTGTAGTGGCTATGATCCCTTGGAGTCCTAGCCGAACCAAAAATTGACACGCAAGGTCCTATTTTTGCAAGCTTCTCAAAGCCCTCCACAAATTCAGACATTACTTTAAAAATCGCCCAAGAATCCGCGCTTTTGATCTCGCTCCAATCGCGTTCTTTAAAGGCTTTCCTAATTTTATCTTCTTGCTGCTTATCCTCTAGATTGCTCATAACATATTTACTTTTAGTAAGAAAACGATGACATACCGAAATAGTCGGCCAAAACCTCCGCAAAAAAGAAGCGGAAACCCTAAGCAATTGATTTTCAGTAATAAAAAATATTACCTGACGGGAATCATACCGGCTTGTTTACGCTTACTTTTGCGTGAAATTAAATAACGCTTGAATTTAGCAGAAAAATCCCTCTTGGTACAGCAATTATTTGCTGAGCTTGAGACAGAGTCTAAACAATTTACCACAGAAAGTGGCCTTTCTTGTATTTCGGGTTGTGGGTTTTGCTGTGCAAACCCTAAGATTCCAGCCTCCATTTTAGAATTTTTACCCCTAGCCTTAGACCTTCATGAAAAGGGCGTTGCTGAAGCAAGCCTTCGCCTTCTGGAAACTCAGGAAAATGGCGGAAACTGCATTCTATACCGTCCACAAAACGAGGATGGAAGTAAGGGTTTTTGTGGCAATTATCAGAACAGAGGCATGATTTGTAGAGTATTTGCCAGCTCTGCAAGAAGAACTAAAACTGGACAAAAGGAATTGATTACATGTAAACCTATTAAAGAATCCCAAGCTGATCGATTCCAGGAAGTAAATTTATTGATCAACGAGGATATGCATATTCCCATGGCGACAGCATACTACACTCAGCTACGGGATATTGACGAATCTCTTTGTGACCATTATCCTGTCAATGAGGCGATTCGCAGAGCCTTAGAACTTGTGTTGAGATTTAAATTTTACGAAGAAGGGGAGAGAGCTGAGGAAGTATGATTTTTTTGCTCGTCGCAATTAAATTATATTAGTGTCCTTAATAAAAGTTACATTTTTAATAATAGGCATGCTCAAAGTATCTGAAATAGTACAAACTGTCAAAAGTTTGATCGAAACCAGGGTCAATATGGTGAAGCAGGAAGTTCAGGAAGAATTTCTTGGAATCATATCCCGAACCATTCTTTTGGTGGTACTTGGTGGCCTGACTCTATTAGTACTTTTGTTTTTCAGCTTGTCTCTGGCGTTTTTCCTCAGTACTAAGTTCGAATCTCCTTTTATTGGGTTCTTGTTGGTAGGGCTGTTTTACCTTATTCTATTGGTTCTTTTGTACTTGGGCCGATACTCTATTGGAATACAGTCCAAAGTACAGGGAGGTTTAAGGAATTTTATTTTTAGCAAAATCAAACTCAAGAAGAAAGATGAGTAATGAATTGGAAAAACAAGCTGAAGAATTGGAGCAGACGCTTCAAAAACAGCTAGACCTTCTCAAAAGAGATTCCGAGGATTGGTTGAAAGTAGGAGGAGCCGTGCTGGCTGGAGGCTTACTCGCTTACGCTATTGTGAAAGCCACCAGAAAGAAAAAGAGTAAAAAGACCCAAAGAGCACTTGAAGTTTTGGAAAGAGAGGGTCTTTTGGATAAGGATTTGGAGGAAAAATTGACCAAACCAAAAAAATCCAGCTTTTGGCCTAGCATGAGTCAAAGATTGTTGATACTAGGTCTTGCCTTGGCTAAAGAAAAATATTTCAAAGACTTATTTACAAAGGAAAAGGCTGATGGGAAGGAAGAAAAAGGCACTTTCTAAGAGTTTCCACAGACTTTTTGAAAAGAAACAGAAAGGAATTGCCTGGCTGATTGACCCTGCCAAATTTGATAAAAATCTTATCCCACATATAAAATCAATCAGAGACTCTCAGCTTGATTTTATTTTTATTGGTGGAAGTAAGTATAGGGAAAAAAACTTCGATGAGATTGTCTTTGAAATAAAAAATGCAGCAGGCAATATTCCTGTCCTAATATTCCCGGGTTCCAAAATGCAGGTCTCCAATCATGCTGATGGAATTTTATTTTTAAGTCTATTATCCGGAAGAAATCCGGAATTCCTGATTTCCCAACAAATTGCTGCAGCAGAATCAATTTATCATTCCGAGCTAGAGGTACTCCCAACAGCTTATCTCTTAGTCAATGATGGAGAGCTCAAAAGTGTGCACAGGGAATCTAATACCCTTCCAATTTTAAATAAATCAATCAAAGAAGTAGTGAAGACTGCCTTGGCAGGTAAGTTTTTGGGAATGGACCTGTGCTTTTTGGATGCTGGAAGTGGTGCTACCTCCTCTGTAGCTACGGAAGTTATTCAGGAAGTCAAAAAATATTTGGATGGGCCTCTCATTGTTGGTGGTGGAATTGATAACCTTCAGAAAATCCATTTGGGCTTTGAAGCCGGAGCAGATGTCATTGTCATCGGAAACCAAATAGAAAAGGACCCCCATTTTCTAACAGAGGTCCTTTCTTTTAAAGATTGGTATAATCAAAGTTTACACGTTAATTAAAGATTCTCTGCGTCTCATTTTTCCTGCAGGTACTCCATACATCATTTTAAATCTTCTACAGAAGTAAGCTGTGTCTTTGTACCCAACTTCCTTTCCAATGTCCCGAATGGATTTTTTGGTTGTTCTCAATAAGTCAACTGCTGCTTCCATTCTTTGGTATTCTATGTAATCCTGAGGATTGATTCCTGTCAGCATTTTGAAATATTGGCCCACATAGTCTTCTGAGACATTGGCCACCTGAGCCAATACTTTATTGGATAAATCTCCACCTAGGTTTGATTTGATGAATTTGAACAACTCAATCAACCTCGGGTCTTTGAAATAGGTAACATTGGTAGAAAGCTCTTCCAGGAACAAACGATTTTTCAGAATATGTCTCAACAGCTCAATCACCAACACCTCTGTTAAGGCTCTTAAAGTTCTCTCTTTTCCTACACTGCTTTGCTCCAGCTCCTTCATGATATCTTCGATCAACATTCCTATTCTATCATTGAATCGAATTATGAAAGCAGGAATATCTAAGGAATTGAAAAAGTTTACAACATCGAAAACCTTGGATTCAAAGCTAACAATCGAAACACAGTCTTCCTGAACATTGCGAATATCCTTAAAACTGATACTCTGAAGATACTTCTTTTTGTTTTCCAGGAAATTGTCCATTGATACCTCAGCCTTTTTGGATCCTCCACCAAAAGTCAGCGAGGTCTTTTTTTCTCCTGGAAGAAAAAGAACTTCGCCTTCATTGAGTATTTCCTGATCCTCTCCAAACTTCAAGCTTCCGTGATGAAGCAAGACGAGCATATTGTCAAATTCCTTGTGGTCGGCTATAGAAATGGGCTTTTCAATCTGAAAATTGTTTCCCCTTAAAAACCTTACATTTACCGATTCGATGACCTTGTTGTAATATTCCATGATTTTATTGCAGAAAAATTGAGATACAAAAATATAATTTTTCCATTTAAAAAAACGAATATTTTTACAAGATCAGTTAAAATAAATTAAAAAAGGCGCAATTTTATTCAATTGCGCCCTTCAAAAAGTAAAAATACGACTATTTAAGCAGTCCTCGAGATATGACTATTTTTTGAATTTCTGAGGTCCCCTCATATATCTGAGTGATTTTAGCATCTCTCATCAGCCTTTCTACGTGATATTCTTTCACATAACCGTACCCTCCATGAACTTGTACAGCTTCCACTGTTACATTCATGGCAACCTCAGATGCATATAGTTTGGCCATAGCGGATGCATGTGCATAATCTTCGCCCTGATCTTTTAACCAAGCCGCTTTGTATACGAGCATTCGGGCAGCCTCAATCTGAGTAGCCATATCAGCCAATTTGAACTGTATGGCTTGATGCTGACTAATTGGCTTCCCAAAAGCTTTTCTTTCCTTGGAATATGCTACAGACATCTCATAGGCTCCGGCAGCGATTCCTAATGCCTGAGCAGCGATTCCAATTCTACCTCCATTTAAGGTTTCCATGGCAAAATTGAACCCAAATCCTTCCTCCCCAATTCTATTGGAAGCAGGAACTTTCACATCCGTAAACATCAATGAGTGGGTATCACTTCCTCTGATTCCGAGTTTGTCCTCTTTCTTCCCAATTACAAATCCTTCCCATCCTTTTTCCACGATGAATACGGAGATCCCTTTATGTCCCTTGCTGGCGTCTGTTTGGGCAATAACCAAATAAACACTTGCAGAAGAACCGTTTGTAATCCAGTTTTTGGTTCCGTTTAGAATATAATAATCACCCTCTTTAGTGGCTTCTGTTCTTTGAGAAGTAGCATCTGAACCTGCTTCCGGTTCGGAAAGGCAGAATGCACCTAAAACTTCGCCCGTAGCTAGTTTCTTCAGGTATTTTTCTTTTTGTTCTTCTGTCCCGTACTTTTCCAAACCCCAGCACACCAAAGAATTGTTTACTGACATAGAGACTGAAGCAGAGGCATCGATTTTTGACAACTCTTCCATAGCTAGGACATAAGAAATGGTATCCATTCCCCCACCGTTATATTTTGGGTCCACCATCATTCCCATAAATCCAAGCTCGCTCATTTTTTTGATTTGCTCAGTTGGAAACTTAGCTTCAGTATCTCTTTCTATTACCCCAGGCAAAAGTTCAGTATTTGCAAATTCTCTTGCCGCCTCCTGCACTGCTAGGTGCTCTTCTGTCAGTTGAAAATTCATTTTTATTTATCGGGTTTATTTTCGTTTGCGGAATTTATAGTAAAAAAAGAAAAGGGGCAAAATGTTGCCCCTTTCCGAATTTTATTTTGATTTGAATCAATCCCGATTGCCAAAGAAAATAAATATGTAGTAAGCTAAAGTAGCTAATGATGCAAGAGCAGCAACTACATAAGTCATGGCAGCCCATTTCAATGCGTCTTTAGACATGGCATATTCAGTTCGGGTGACGATGTTTCGGTTTTGAACCCATGCCAGAGCTCGGTTAGATGCGTCAAATTCAACAGGAAGGGTAACCAAGGTGAATAAGGTCATGACACCATAAGCACCTACTACAATATATCCGATGAATTGATAGGGCAGGCCTAAGGCAAATCCACCGAACAAAGAGGCAATTAAGACTACGTTAAGAATCTTTCCGGAAATATTCTGCAAAGGAACAAGCTTGGATCTAAGTGTGAGCCAGGTGTAAGAGGTAGCATGCTGTACTGCGTGTCCACATTCGTGAGCTGAAACAGCAGCTGCGGCGGCATTTCTTCCATAATATACATCAGGACTCAAGTTTACTGTTCTATTCATAGGGTTATAGTGGTCTGTCAATTGCCCCTCAACAGAAACCACCTGAACATCATGAATATTATGATCTGCCAACATAAGTTTGGCGATCTCAGCACCCGAAAGGTTGGCCTCCAGAGCAGTCTGAGAATACTTTTTAAACTTGCTTTTCAGCTTGCTGCTGACTACAAAGCCAGCGATTGCAAATACGACTACAATTAATATCAGTAACATAATTTTTTTGTTTGCAGAAATGAATACGAAGTTAGCTTTTGTCAGGTTTTATCCAAGCTGGTTTTTGAATCATGATGACCCAGCTAATTAAGCCTGCCACCAAAACCAAAATTACCTGTGTGCCATGAATAATGGCTGCAAAGATTTTCCCGTCTACTTCTGATATTCCCAACTGTATCAAAATAAAGGCCACCAATGCATGAAAGGTTCCTATACCCCCTTGAACCGGTGCAACCATGCCAATACTTCCCATTACCATGACTAGGAGCACTTCGCCGCTGGACAAATTGGCAGTACTTTGAATCCCTAATGCAACTGTATACATGGTTAAAAAATAAATCAACCAAATGACTACAGAGCTCAACCAAAAACCCATGGGATTTTTTAGAGTCGAGATTCCCTTGATCCCTGAATACAATTCTCGAAGAAAGTGCTGGATCTTTTGTATAAATCCGTTGTCTCGAAAACGTCTTAGAATGAAATAAATGACTAAACAGAAAACCAAAATTCCCCCCAGCACCAAAGGAAGGTTTTGAACCAGTTTTTCTCCTAAATTATCCAGGTCTACCAATTGACCAGCCAGATTCAAGAAAAGCTCATTTTCCACCAAAAAAGCCAATAGAATAGTAGCAATCAAAAATAATAGGTCTATAGATCGCTCTAAGATGACCGTCCCTAAAAGATGACCAATGGAAATCCCATTGGTTCGGGATAGGACCCCGCATCGTGCTACTTCTCCGGCTCTCGGAACAATCATATTGGCCAGATAGCCGACCATTACGGCATGATAGGCGTCGGAAAGAGTTACTTTTTTTCCTTCATTTTCTTGAATGAGCAGTGTCCACCTCCAGCCTCTCAAGGCATAACCTCCCAAAGCAATGGCTAATGATAAACCTATCCATGCCCAATTGCTGGAGAAAACCTGTTCCACCAGGTTATTGAACTCAATGTCCTTATACAAAAACCAAAAAATCCAGACTGCGATCGCCAAAGAGATCAAAATCTGGATTGTTTGTTTGATTCTAGGGTGTAACATCAGATCAATCGGTTTTGATCATCTGGAAAAATCACCACTGGTTTAAATTTCTTCGCTTCTTCAAAGTCCATTCCTGCATAGCTGATAATGATGACTATATCTCCAACAGCAGCTTTTCTTGCTGCAGGACCATTGAGGCAGATCTGTCCACTTCCTCTTTCCCCTTTGATCACATAAGTTTCCAGCCTTTCTCCATTATTTACATTGACGATTTGGACTTTTTCGTTTTCAATGAGATTGGCCGCATCCATCAAGTCTTCGTCGATGGTAATTGAACCCACATAGTGCAATTCCGCCTGAGTGATTTTCACCCGGTGGATTTTTGACTTCATGATTTGAATTTGCATTGGCTTAGTTTTTCCGGCCGCAAAATTAAGAATTAATTATGAGGTTATCGATCAATCGAATTTCTCCCACATAAGCGGCAGCACAAATTGCCATTTCTTGATGTGGGTCAAACTGCTTTTTTATTTCAAAAGCCTCTCTTTCTACCAATTCGAAATACTCGAGTTTCACGGATTCTTGTTCTTGAAACTGTCGGATGATTTGTTCTTGGACAACTAACCACTCCCGGCCTTCTTTCAGTTCCTTCGCCGCTACCGATAAACTTTCAAAAATGATTAAGGCTGTTTTTCTCTCCAGATCAGATAAGCGTCTATTTCTTGAAGACATGGCAAGTCCATCCTCTTCTCTTCTGGTAGGCACTACAATTATTTCAATAGGAAAAGAAAGGTCTCTCACCAAGGTTTGAATGATTGCCACTTGCTGTAAATCTTTTTGACCAAAAAAGGCAAGATCGGGACGAATGATGTGAAACAGCTTGGACACAATCACTCCAACTCCATTAAAATGTCCTGGGCGAAAGGCCCCCTCTAAAATCCTTTCAAGGTGGCCAAAATTTAATTTGAGCACCGGAGAACTGGGGTACATTGTGTCAACTTCTGGTAAAAACACATAATCAACTCCCGCTGATTCCAAAAGGTCGAGGTCCTCCTTTACACTGGAAGGGTATTTTTCGAAGTCTTCCTGATTATTGAATTGAGTAGGATTGACGAAAATGGAAACTACTGTACAATCTGCCTGAGCTCCACATTTTTTTACTAAATCCAAATGCCCTTGATGCAGGGCACCCATTGTCGGCACGAGACCTATGGATTTATTTGATTGAATGAATTGGAGCCTGATTTTGTTCCAATCGGCCCCTGTACGGAATACCTGCACGGGATAGGGGATACTTTTGGGTAAATAGAGGCAAAACTAGATTAATATCCAGAAAAACAAGGCATTTCAGGCTTTTTTTATTATATTTGTGCCGTTGTTTATCACTTTACATAAAAAATATATAGCATGTCTAAATTACGTATCCTCTACGTTGCCAGTGAAATCAACCCTTTTCTCCAGACTTCAGAAGTAGCCAATTTCCTACGAACACTTCCTCAAGCCATGCAAGAGCGTGGTATGGAAATCCGTATTTTGGTACCGCGGTTTGGATTGATCAATGAGCGAAAAAACAGACTTCATGAAGTTGTAAGACTTTCTGGAATTAACATTGCTGTTGGTGAAGAAGAAAAGCCGTTGGTGATCAAGGTAGCCTCCATTCCGAATGCTAAACTTCAGGTTTACTTCATCGACAATGAGGACTACTTCCAGCGAAAGAGCGTATTCCATGACAAGCAGCAAAAATTCTACGAAGACAATGACGAGAGAGCCATTTTCTTCTGCAAGGGAGTAATCGAAACTGTCAAGAAATTGGGATGGGCACCAGATATTGTACATTGCAATGACTGGATGACTTCCTTGATTCCAATGTATTTGAAGACGACTTACAAGAATGAGCCATTATTCAAAGACACTAAATCAGTTTTTGCTATCTACAACAACGGATTTTCTCATACCTTTGGCGATGATTTGTTAAACAAGGTTAAGATGGTGGACATAGATGACACTATTTTAGCACCTTTGGAAAGCAAAGACTTCGAAGGCTTTATTCGTATGGGTATGGAATATGCCGATTTAGTAGTGAAGGGCGGAGAAGTTTCTGACGAATTAACTCAATTAATAGAAGATTTCTCAAAAGATAAGAAGTTTGAAATCAGCATTGACGAAGAAGAACAAGCTCACGAAGAGCTTTACGGCATATACACAAATCTTGCGGGCTAAATTAGCCTGCTTGGGATTACTATTTACAATTCTAATTAGTTCTTGTTCCGATCCAGCTTCCGTAGGACTCGAATTAGCTCCGGGAAACAACCAAGTAGGTGTTTTCTTTGCTGAATTCGATCTACCTGCGGAAGTTGTGTTATTAGACTCTTTTGAAACGACTACCAATGCAGCTCGGAGAGGGATTTTGGCAGTAGGGCACGAACAAGATGACTTTTTTGGAGTAACCCAAGCAACTTCCTATTCTAGACTTTCATACTCTTCTAGTCAAAAAAGGCCTGAAGCTGATGCAATTCTTGATAGTGTGTTCTTTACTCTTAGAGTAATAAGTGTCAATGGAACTGACCTAGATCAGCCAAAATCATATTCGGTCCATAAATTAAATGAGCAGATTCTGGATACGGTTTATTTCAACACCGATAAAATTCCATTTCAGGAATCTGCGCTGGCTTCCAGTGAAATAACATTTAATGAAACCAAAGACACCACTGTTAGACTCCAAGTAAACCAACAATTTGCTTCGGAAGTTTTTGAGCTATACAAAGGAAGTAGAGAGTTTAGCAACATATTTAATTTCAGACAATACTTACCAGGTATTGCAATTAAAGCTAAAGAAGGAGACAACACTACAATTGGACTTCAGCAAGGTGAGAACACTGGGTTTATATTTTATTATCACAACCTTGCTGATACAGTTGCCTCATCTTTCAGAATAACTACTAGTACCTCAAGAGGCTTTGTAAATGTTGAAAGCGATAGAAGTGGTACTCCAACTGCTAGTGTTCAAGAATACAGAACAGCTTATGACGTCGGGAATAAAGTAGGTGCAAAAGCTAATCTTGGGATGGTCATTAAAATAAACACTCATCCAATTGATGAATTTTTAGACTCAATTTCCGGGATTGTCTTCAATGAAGTTTCGTTTGAAATGGGAGAAATTGAATCATTTCCTGAAACTCAAAATCCTTTATTTTCTGGATATTTATATTTAACAGACGATACCAATAATTTCATTCGAAGGAGCATCGATAGAAATCCTATCACGGTTCAATCAACAAATCAACCTCAGGTAGAAACCGATGAGAATGGAAACCAAATTCCAATGGTAAGAGCTCCAGCTCAGGTTTTATTTAATCAAACCTCCAAAACTTATAGTGCGGATATAACCTCCCATATTAATGCGCTTTTCCGAGGAACATTGACCAATAAGGATTGGCTCTTTTATGGGGGAATAGTTTCTGTAGGTTCCGAGGATGATAATTTCAAAAAATCATTGAGGCAAATGGTAGTAAGAAAAGACCGAATCAAGGTCAAAGCCATCTATTCAAAAATCAAATAAAAAACTGCTTTTCAAGAAGCTAAAAGAGTCCACTTTCAAATTTTAAGAAAGTGGATTCTTTTTTTTGGCATGAAAGCTGTTTCTTTGTGCAAGTTCTAGAAAACAAAAAGAATTTTTCAATATGTGTGGAATTGTAGCATATGTGGGGCAGCAAGAAGCTCTTCCCATTATTATCAAAGGTCTAAGAAGATTAGAGTATAGAGGGTACGATAGTGCAGGCGTAGCTTTGCTGGATCATAATGGCCTTAGTATTTATAAAAAGAAAGGAAAGGTCTCTGAGTTAGAAAAACATTTGGAGTCCAATGGTGATATCAAATCCAATATTGGAATCGGTCATACAAGATGGGCTACTCACGGTGAACCTAATGATGTAAATGCGCATCCGCATTATTCCTCCTCCGAAAAACTGGCAATGATCCACAATGGGATTATTGAGAATTATGAGGTCCTAAAGAAAGACTTGATTCAGAAAGGATATAAGTTTCATTCAGAAACTGATACTGAGGTATTCATCAAATTCATTGAGGACATTCAGCTTCATAATAAATGCTCTTTAGAAGAAGCATTGCGTCTGGCACTGCACAAGGTGGTAGGTGCTTATGCGATCGTTCTGATCAACAAAGAGGAACCTGACACCCTAATTGCAGCTAGAAAAGGCTCTCCTTTGGTTATCGGTGTTGGAGAAGATGAATATTTCTTGGCATCGGACGCAACCCCTATTATTGAGTATACCAACAAGGTGGTTTATTTGGATGATTACGAAATAGCTGTAATCCGTAATAATAGGCTTCAGGTAAAAACCATAGAAAACGTAGAGACCAATCCATACATCAATCAATTGGAGATGGAATTGGAAGCGATTGAAAAGGGTGGTTATGATCATTTCATGTTGAAGGAGATCTATGAGCAGCCCAAGTCCATCGCTGACTGTTTGAGAGGAAGATTGGATGCAAAATCCGGAAGATTGGTTTTAGGTGGTCTACGTGATTACATGAACAAATTCCAAAATGCTGAACGGATTATCATCACGGCTTGCGGTACATCTTGGCATGCCGGCTTAGTTGCTGAATATCTGTTCGAAGAATTTGCCAGAGTTCCTGTAGAAGTAGAATATGCATCTGAATTCAGATACAGAAACCCAGTCATCAATGATAGAGATTTTGTAATCGCAATTTCTCAATCAGGAGAAACTGCTGATACCTTAGCTGCTATTGAACTGGCAAAATCAAAAGGGGCAACCATATTTGGAGTATGTAATGTGGTGGGTTCTTCTATCCCAAGAACAACCCATGCCGGATCCTATACTCACGCGGGACCAGAAATTGGAGTAGCTTCAACAAAAGCATTTACGGCCCAAATCTCAGTTTTGGCTATGATGGCTTTGAAGTTAGGTTACCAAAGAGGAACGCTTCCGGAAAGTCGTTACATCCAGTTGCTGCATGAGCTTGCGGCTATTCCATCCAAAGTGGAGAAAGCTTTGCAGACAAATAAGCAAATCGAATATATCGCTTCCGAATACAAGGACGTGAGAAATGCACTTTATCTGGGAAGAGGTTACAATTTCCCTGTAGCCTTGGAGGGCGCTTTGAAACTGAAGGAAATCTCTTATATCCATGCGGAAGGTTATCCTGCAGCGGAAATGAAGCATGGTCCTATTGCCTTGATTGATGAAGAAATGCCAGTAATCTTTATCGCTACTCAGGATAGTTCTTATGAGAAAGTGGTAAGTAACATTCAGGAAGTGAAAGCAAGAAAAGGAAAAGTAATTTCAGTAGTGACTGAAGGAGATACTCAGGTGAAAAGTATGGCTGATCACGTCATAGAGATACCGGAAACTCACGAAGCTTTTGCTCCATTGGTTTCAGTAATTCCTCTTCAATTGCTATCCTATCACATCGCAGTGATGAGAGGTTGTAATGTAGACCAACCTAGAAACCTCGCAAAATCAGTGACAGTTGAATAATATCCAAGGCCTTCAGAAATGAAGGCCTTTACTTTTTTAATCCCCACAAGTACCTTGGGTAAAGGAAGTAATCCCTCTGGACCTAGCCTCACAATCATTGCCATAGGTAATCCCATTACACCCACATACAGGTGCATAGATTTGGTAGCAAGCTGCAGTATCCTTGACTAACCTTGAATCATAACAATCAGGTGGAAGCTCTTCATCGCATTGAAATGCTGAAAAGAGGAGAACGCAAATCGCTGATATAAAGGATAATCGTTTCATCTGTTTATAATTTGTTTTTTCAGTGGTCAGATGGAATGCCCTACCCCGATTTATCGGGGCATCCCCCTCCCTATCCGCCGCGGCGGACGGGACAAGTTGTGTGAGATTTTTCCTCATGGGCATTTCATAATTTCAATAATAATATCAATGTAGGAGACGAAAAATCAAATCTAAATGATACAAGGACAATTATAAGGAAAGGAATCAGCAACTAAAGATAAATCCTTAATTTTGCCTTGCGAATAAAATAGTATGCTGGACAAATTACAATCAATAAAAGAACGGTTTGAAGAAGTGGGTCAACTGATCGTGTTGCCTGAATCCATGGCGGACATGAGTAAGTATGCCAAGCTAACCAAGGAATATAAAGACCTTGAAAAAATTGTAGCTGTATACGATGAGTATAATCTAGTCCTGCAAAATATTTCGAGTTCCAAGGAAATTCTGGATAAAGAAAAAGATCCTGACTTTCGAGATATGGCTAAGGCTGAGTTGGAGGAGTTAAAGGAAAGAAAAGAAGAGCTTGAAAATGAATTGAAGCAATTACTCATCCCCAAGGATCCCAATGATTCCAAAGACTGTATTCTTGAAATTAGAGGAGGAACCGGTGGGGATGAAGCCGCAATTTTTGCTGGAGATTTATTTAGAATGTATGAGCGTTTCTGCGAAATGCAGAATTGGAAGCTTACTGTTTTGGATTTAACTTTTGGATCAGCAGGTGGATACAAGGAAATTATCGCTACCATTTCCGGTGCAGATGTATATGGAATGATGAAATATGAATCGGGAGTTCATAGAGTTCAGCGAGTTCCAGCTACCGAATCTCAAGGGAGAGTTCATACTTCAGCAGCTTCAGTGGCAGTTCTACCTGAAATGGACGAAGTGGAGGTACACTTGGACATGAATGATATCAGAAAAGATACTTATTGCTCATCCGGGCCTGGAGGACAATCTGTCAACACCACTTATTCTGCCGTAAGACTAACTCACAATCCTACAGGATTGGTTGTGACATGTCAGGACGAAAAGTCTCAAATCAAGAACTTCGAGAAAGCATTGAAGGTACTTCGTTCGAGATTGTATGAGATTGAGCTGGCAAAACACAATGAGTCTGTTGGAGCTCAAAGAAAATCTATGGTTGGCAGTGGTGACAGATCGGATAAAATCAGAACCTATAATTATCCACAATCACGAGTGACGGATCACAGAATCAACAAAACCGTATACAATCTACCCGAGGTAATGGACGGTCACATTGAGGAATTTATCTCCGCTTTACGCTTTGCAGAAAACTTGGAGAAGATGCAGAGCTCGGGTTTGGAGGAATAATTTTTCCTTTTGCATAATTGTTGAATGAATATTGCAGAATGTGATTTTTGACTAGTATCTTGAAGAAATAACTGAAAAGTTCTTATGATCATTGCCGGAGAAAGAGATATCAACCTAGTGACATGGAATGAGGCCCATTTCCATCAGCTATATCCTCTTGCCAACAACCCAAAAATAGCCATGAATCTGAGGGATAGTTTTCCTCAGCCTTATACCATTCACGATGCCCGGCATTGGATCGAACACAATCAAAAGTTTAATCCCCCTCAGAATTTTGCTATAGAGTTTCAAGGAAAACTAGCAGGAGCAATCGGCTGTGAAAGAGGGAAGGATGAATTGAGAACCAATATGGAATTAGGTTTCTGGGTTGGTGAACCTTTTTGGCGAAAAGGAATTGCTACGGAGGCTGTGCGTTTATTTACCAAGCACCTGTTTGACAAATTCGACATTCAGCGAGTTTATGCTCAAGTATATGATTTCAACGGGGAATCTATGAATGTGCTTGAAAAAGCAGGCTATATTCCTGAGGCAATTTTGAAAAAAGCATTTATTAAACGAGGAGTAGTCGGCGACTTATTTCAATATGTAAAAATAAGAGGCGAGGAATAATCCTCGCCTTTTTTCTTAAACCTGCTCTAGAGCCTGGCTGACGTCGGCAATCAAGTCTTCATAATGCTCCACTCCTATGGAAAGGCGAACCAACTTTTCTGATATTCCCAACATTTTTCGGTCTGCATCACTTACATCCGAATGAGTCATAGTAGCCGGATGCTGTGCTAAGGACTCCGTACTCCCTAGGGAAACGGCCAGTTTGAATAATTTGAGATTATCCAGAAAACCAAAGGCCTCTTTTTCTCCTCCTTTAATATCGAAAGAAACCATCGCCCCGGCACAGCTAAGCTGTTTCTTATAAATATCGTATTGCGGGTCTCCTTCTTGTAAATGCCCAAGGAAATATACTTTTTCTACTTTTGGATGAGCTTTCAAAAAATCTGCCACATTTCGGGCATTTTCAGCCTGCTGAGTCATTCGAACCTTTAGAGTTTCCAAACTTCTCATCAATAACCAACCTGTCCAAGGTCCGGCCATATTTCCCAAAAATGTCCGAAGGGTTCTGACTCTTTTCATCAGCTTGGCATTTCCCAATACCGCTCCGGCTATCAGGTCAGAGTGCCCACCGATATATTTGGTAGCGGAATAAACAACCAAATCCGCTCCATGCTGTAGTGGGTGTTGCCACAATGGTCCCATATAAGTATTATCCACTACAAGCTGGGCGGGAGATTCTTTGTCTCCTAATTGCTTTGCTACTTTGCTGCATAGCTCCAAGTCAAAGAGAGAGTTGGTAGGATTGGCTGGAGATTCTACATATACCATTTTGACTTGATGCCCTTTTGCTTTCGCCAAAAGTTCATCTTCTGTCTCATTCTCCGTAAATCCGATTCCTTTGATCCCATATTCTGGTAAAACTTTGTTGATAAAGTGATCTGTTCCGCCATAAACAGGCATACTGTAAAGCAGGGCATCTCCCGGCCTCAGGAATTCAAGAAAAACAGTAGATATAGCAGACATGCCGCTCTCAAAAACGCAACACTCTTCCGCCTGATCCCAGAGAGATAGTCTTTCTTCCAAAATCTGTAAATCCGGATTATTAAGGCGAGAGTAAATCAAACCAGGTTGCTCGCCTACGTTTCTTTCCCGCTTGCCATAAGCAAGCTCAAAAAACTCTTTTCCCTCTTGGGCGCTTTTGAATACGAAAGTGGACGTCTGAAAAATTGGGCATTTGACTGCTCCCTCAGACCATTCCGGCTTGTATCCATAGGACATCATTAAACTTTCTGGGTGCATGGGTATTTGGGTTTATATTTTACTCAAATCACCATAAAAGTTTTTACTTTTTCAATTCCTAATTCCTTATTTTATTTTGTATCAAAAGTTCATTCAGTCCTATATTCTGAATTTTTTGAAATAAATTAGATATTGTTCTTTATTGACAGAATATTATTTGGAATTCTTAATCAATGAAGCGCTTCTCCTTTAACTAATTAGGAATTGGATAATTTTAACGAATCCAGATTTTCTTACTGATCAATCTATCCTTATTCGAAAGTCTAAAAATCAATAAGCCTTTTGGCAAGTCTGTTAATCTTATACTTTTTAAACCCGGGGAAACAGGTGTGGAAAAAACTACCTGACCTCGCTGATTGGAAACTTCCACCCAGTTCCATGTATCCAAGAAATCAGATTCTATAAATACATCCCCTTCACTTGGATTGGGAAAGATTTTTAAAGTACTGTCTCCGCTGTTTGGTTCCAAGGCTGTGATCAAACTTACTTGAACGCCCAATTTAATTTCCTCGCTAAAATTACAGGAATTCTGCGCTCTTACCTGAACTTCAAAATTACCTTCACTTTCCCATCTAACTCGAACTTTCCCAGTTCCTTGACCCTCAAGGATTCTACCACCCGCGCTTAATGACCACTGATAATTATGGCCCTCATTGACTGCTACTGAATAGGTTTGTTCTCCTGGAGGCACTAGGTTCTCTCCTGAAATTTGGTCCGGAGCAGTAGGTAATGCATTGATTTGGATGGGAAGAGTGATTGTTTCCCTTTGACCACAAGCATTTTCTGGGGTAGCTTTCAAACTTCCAAGTCCAGGGTTTATCCATTTAACTAGAACAGTCGAGGTACCCTGTCCGCTGAGTATTTCTCCGCCATTGGCTTCCCAAGTGTAGCTGATACCCTGCAGATTTGGAAGCTGGTAAGACTCCTCATTCGTCTCACAAACAGTCCCATTTCCATCAATTTTCAGATTAGCTGGAGGTAATTGAGATACATTGACCTCCAGAAAAGAGGTTTCACCTGCTCCGCAAAAATTGCTTCTACTTACAAAGATGGCTTTTCTTCCCGGGTCTGTCCATTCGACTTCAACCGTATTGGTTCCTTGCCCGTTGATGATTTGCCCTCCATCAACTCTCCATACCAATTGAGTTCCGGCTATTTGGTTATCTGTAATTCGGTATATCTGGCTTTCAAGGCAAGTCTCTGAAGCACCAGAAATCTCACTTAATGCTCCAGTGGGGGGGACACAATTATAGATGAGAATACTTCCGTCGTCCCCGGCTGCATAAGCTATGAAAGGGGTTCCCGCGCTGACGGCATTCAGGTTTCTACTGGTCCCTGTCTCGATTTTTGTCCAGGATTCTCCTCCATCCTTGGTTACTAGCGCCAATCCATTCTTGCCGGAAATAAAACCAAATTGGCTATCGAAAAAATCAACTGAAAGTAAATCTTCGGTAGTTCCACTGTCAATACTTCTCCAAGTCTCAGACTTGTCCTCAGTTTTGATAATAGTACCTCCATCCCCGACGGCTATGGCTTGAAATTCCCCAAGTTTTGCTAACCCATTGAGATTCCTGCTTGTACCCGAATTGACCGGCTCCCATTGACTTCCACCAAAAGAATATAGAATTAAGCCGTTTTCGCCAATTGCAATTCCAATAGCAAAATCAAAAAACATCAAATCTTTCAAATTGGTCGTGGAATTAGAAGTAACACTTAAATCCCAAGTACCTCCAGAATCGGAAGATCTAGTAATAAAGCCATTAGTCCCTGCCAGGTAAAGAACCGAAGGTGCAAAAAGATAAAAGCCATCTACTCGTTGGGTAGTGTTAATACTAAATTCTCCCCACGCTGAGCCTGAGTTACTAGTTCGATAAATCTTACCCCCAGGACCTGATATATAGCCAAAGGCAGTATTCCAAAAATCAATTGCACTGATGGTAAATTGTTCTGGTATAGGTCTTGAAACAAAAGTTCTGCCTGAAGTAGAGCTAACCAAAAACTCTCCTCTTTCACCAGCCACAAATCCAACCCTGTCAGTTTTGAAATCTACGGAGGTGAAGTTATTTCTATATCCTGCCAACCTTTGGGTATATGTGCTTCCGGCATTGGCGGAAGAAATCAAGTACCCATCTTGACCGGACGCAAAAACCGTATTGGAACCAGGGATAAATGATAATCCTAAAATATTTCTGGTGTTGGTTGCACCCAAATTAGCTCGCGCAAAACTCGACCCCGAATTCGCAGACCTGACCGAAGTAGCATTTTCACCGACAGCAACAATAATTCTAACATCCCTTGGAGCAATTTTCAAATCATTCAATTTGACATTTGTACCAGTATTCAATAGTTGCCAGGTATTACCCCCATCAATGGTTTTGATCATTCTTCCATTGTCTCCAGCTGCATATCCAATTAATGGAGAGGAGAACCTGACAGCATACAGAGATTCCGTTAGGCCGGAATTTAGGCTTGTCCAGGAAGCTCCTTTATTAAAGCTCCTTAATATCAAACCCTCCTGTCCAACAGCATAAACAGTGTCTCTATTAATAAACTCCACTCCAAAAATAGCTTTCGTTTGGCCTGTGGAATTTTCTTGCCAAGAAGTCCCGTCATTCGTGGACTCGAATATTTTTCCTGATGAGCCCGATATAATCCAATTGTTTTCCCCATTATAGCTGATATCATGGAAATCGGAGGATTGCCCAATGTTTATTTTGGACCAAGAATTACCTCCATCTACAGTTTTTAAAATCAAGCCCGAATTACCTACAGCAAGACCCAAATTTGAATTTTTAAAAACCAGATCTACAACTCTGCCATCGAATTGATAGGTTAATTCTTCCCAAGTTTGGCCGGCATTGCTTGTTTTGATCAATAACCTTTCCCCTCCTGCATAGGCAATGCTATCATTCACCCAAAAAACAGCTTCCAAGTCCAAACCCCAACTTTGCAATCTAGTCCAGGTCTGGGCCTGTGCACAGTGGTACGAAAAGAAAAAAGTAAGGAGTAAGAAAGAGATTTTTTTCATGAAGCTGAAAATGTACTAAAACAAAAATAAGTCATTTACGCTCATGTCAAAGCAGTTTAGTAGAAAGCCTTAAATCCAAACCAAAAAAAACCAATTTTACTGGCCTGTGTTTGATCAAGGTTGGGTATTTTTAATAATACAAATTCGCATAAGATGAAAAAGCAAGTCATATTCTCTCTTTTCCCGGTACTGGTAGCATGTGGATCAGGTGAAAGAGTTTCTAAAGAAGTTTTTGAAGAAGTAAACCAAGCCATGGAGGTGAAAAAGCTGAATGAAGCTGAAATTATTGAAGCAGCCATGATTTGGGGAGACTCAATTAGTCAAGAGGCACAAAACCAACTTATTTCAAATCTCCAAAACGCAATCTCTGAAAAAGGGGTGGCAGGTGCTATCGAGTTTTGCAATGTAAATGCCCTCCCAATTTTACAAGAGGTAGCGAAAAAATACGATGTTAAAATAAAGCGAGTATCCAATCAGTACCGTAACCCCAAAGATCAGCCGGATGAGATGGAAAAAAGGATTTTAGAAACCTATGAGTATGATATGGAGAATAAAATTGAACCATCCCCCAATATTCAAAAAATTGAAAATGGGGAGGTCTATCTCTACAGTAAATCCATCATCATACCAGGAGGACTTTGTCTCAATTGCCATGGCGAACCCGGTAAGGACATAAACGATGAAACATTAAAGAAGCTAAATGAGCTTTATCCACAAGATCAGGCAAAAGGTCATCAGATCGGTGACCTGAGAGGAATGTGGTCCATTAAAATCCCCAAAAAGGAGGTTGTTAAAAGGATGTAATCAATCCAAGAAATTTTATTTTTTATTTGGGGACTTTCCCCTAATTTGATTGACTCATTCATGATTCAGTCAAAATTTATGCTTTTCCGGTATCGAATTCTTTTGCTTTTTATTGCGGCCCTTTTTACAGCATGGATCCTGAAAAACCGTGAACTGTTTGAAGCTTATACTCAAGTCATTCCTGGAACTCAGGTAAAGTTTACCATGGTTCCAATTCCGGGGGGAAGCTTTTTGATGGGTTCGGCTAATGAAAAATATTCGGATGAAACCCCCGCTCACCGGGTCGAGATAGAACCTTTTTGGATGTGCACACATGAGGTCACCTGGGATGCTTTTGAGCTTTTTTTAGACAAAAATTATGAAACAGCGATTTCAGAGGGCCCGATCGGGCAAGTTGTAGACGGCCTTAGCCGTCCAAGCCTTCCTTATCTGGATATGACATTCGGAATGGGAAAAGAAGGAAAGCCGGCCATTGGAATGACTCAATACGGGGCCATTCAATATTGTCATTGGCTATATTTGAAAACAGGCATTTTTTACCGGCTCCCAACAGAAGCAGAGTGGGAATACGCTGCAAAAGCAGGAACTAAGTCATCCTATTTTTTTGGAGAGGATGCAAAGAAGCTCTCCGAATACGCCTGGATAGCAGAAAATTCCAATGAAAGCACTCAAAAAGTTGGCTTAAAAAAAGCCAATCCTTGGGGGCTTTTTGATATCTATGGAAATGTCATGGAATGGACTTCCGACCAATATGAAGCGGACTTTTATGAGAGATCGCCGGAAAAGAATCCACAAAACCCCTCGATAAAACTCTATCCCAGAGTAGTCAGAGGCGGAAGCTATAAGCACAAGGCGGAAGAAATCAGTAGCGCCAGACGATTCCAAAGTGAGCCAAAGTGGAAGCAATTGGATCCGCAAATACCAAAAAGTCAATGGTGGTTCCCTGAAGCACCATTCCTGGGAATGAGACTTGTCAGACCTCTCAACCCACCTAGTCCGGAAGAAATCAAAGCCTATTATACCAAGGCTCCAATAGATGATTATTAAACCTAAAAATAACCTGCTTATGAAACCTGAACATTCACGCCGGAATTTCATGAAAACTTCGGCAATCATTACAGGAGGAATATTAACATCCCCCTTCGTTTTGCCCAAGGCCTATGCTGCGCCTGACAATCACCTCAAACTAGCCCTGATAGGATGCGGCGGTAGAGGCACCGGGGCTGTATTTCAGGCATTCGAAACCGGTCATCCCATCAAACTGGTTGCTATGGCTGATGCCTTCCGGGATAGGCTAGACGGAAGCTTGAAACCAATTTTGGATAAATATGGAGCAGAAAAAGTAGTTGTGCCGGAGGAAAGGAAGTTCGTGGGCTTCGATGCATACAAACAAGCCATTGCTGAAGCAGATGTAGTGATTTTAGCCACACCTCCAGGTTTTAGGCCACCGCATTTTGAAGAAGCAGTAAATCAAGGAAAGCAGATTTTCATGGAAAAGCCGGTAGCAACAGATGCTGCAGGAATCAGAAGAGTTTTGGCTGCGGCTGAAATAGCAAAGGCTAAGAAATTAAATGTGGTGGTTGGACTTCAAAGACACTATCAAAGTAATTATAGAGAAACCATTCAACGAATTCACGACGGTGCGATAGGGGATATTACCGGGGGTCAGGTTTACTGGAATGATGGAGGAGTCTGGGTAAGAGAGCGGCAGCCCGGACAAACTGAAATGGAATATCAAATGAGGAACTGGTATTATTTCAACTGGCTCTGTGGAGACCACATTACTGAACAGCACGTCCATAATATCGATGTGGCAAATTGGGTAAAACAAGGGTATCCCGTGAAGGCTGAAGGCACAGGAGGCAGGCTTGTCAGAACAGGAAAAGAGCATGGGGAAATTTTCGATCATCATGTAGTCACTTTTACCTATGCTGATGGTTCGGTAATTCACAGTGAATGCAGGCATTTCCCAGGCGCAGCAAACAGAGTAGATGAATCTTTTCAGGGAACCAAAGGAAAAGCCTATTTAAGCGCTGGAAATCATGGTAACCTATCCGATTGGAAAGGAAATGCTATCTATTCTCATAATAGGGAAAACAATGTCAATCCCTATCAGCAAGAACATAATGAACTTTGGGATGCACTTTTCAAAGGTGAATACAAATTTGCCGATGCCGAGAATGCTGCCAAAAGTACCATGACCTCTATTATGGGTAGGTACGCTACTTATTCAGGAAAAGTATTGACTTGGGAAGAAGCCTTAAATGGCAAAGTGGACCTTTTCCCTGAAAAATTAGCTTGGGATACTTCGCCTAAAGTATTGCCAAATGAAGATGGCTACTATCCTCATGCGATTCCAGGAAAGACCCAGGTGATTTAATGAAAAAAAATTATCAGGTAGTAAAAGCCCTTGATTGGAAAAACAATTTCATACTTGACATAAAAAATTGATCTACACATGAAATGTCCATGAGGAAAAATCTCACACAACTTGTCCCGTCCGCCGCGGCGGATCGGGAGGGGGATGATTACCCTGGGCATTCCATCTGACCTTTGAAAAACAAATTATAAACAGATGAAAAGACGAGGATTTATAAAAAAGCTGTGTTTAGGAGGAACAGTCATGAGTGTTTCAGGGGCATTAAGCTTTCCAGCTTACTCCGAGAGACTTGAAGAAGAGCCTTTCAAAATGGATTTTGCCCCGCATTTTGGGATGTTTAAGAATTCAGCCCCTGGAGGTTTAGCCGATGAACTGAAGTTTATGGCGGATCAGGGATTTCGCTCCTTGGAAGACAACGGGATGCTAGGTCGATCCATCGATGATCAGAACCTAATTGCCAAGACCATGGAACAATTAAATATGAGAATGGGAGTATTTGTTGTGGATGGTGGAGATAATTGGAAAACATCCCTGACGACTGGCAAGCAAGAGTTTCTGGACAACTTTCTGAATACTTGCAAAAAATCCGTTGAGGTTGCAAAAAGAGTCAATGCCAAGTGGATGACTGTTGTGCCAGGCTTTTATGAAAGACGAATGCCAATCGGAATCCAAACAGCCAACGTGATAGAAGCTTTAAAGCGAGGAGCGGAAATATTCGAACTCCATGGTTTGACTATGGTTTTGGAGCCCCTAAGTGACACCCCAGAGCTTTTCTTAAGAAATGCAGATCAAACTTATATGATATGTAAAGCGGTGGGCAGTCCTTCCTGTAAGATACTTTATGATATCTATCACATGCAGCGAAACGAGGGAAACCTTATTGCCACCATGCAAAATACCTGGGATGAGATTGCCTATATTCAAATCGGAGATAATCCAGGCAGAAAGGAACCAGGAACAGGCGAAATACATTATGGTAATGTTTTTAAATTCATTCATGAAAAAGGATTCGACGGAATTCTAGGAATGGAGCACGGCAATGCCATGCCAGGAAAGGATGGAGAGTTGGCATTGATTGATGCTTATCGAAAAGTAGATGTTCAATAAATAAAAATGATTCAAAAAAAATTGTTGGCGCTTGCCTTAGGGCTAGCGCTTTTTTCCTGTCAAAAAGTAAGTCACGAAGTAGTACCAGAAAAACCTCAAG
Source organism: Algoriphagus sp. NBT04N3 (assembly GCF_019443765.1). Classification (NCBI taxonomy): domain Bacteria; kingdom Pseudomonadati; phylum Bacteroidota; class Cytophagia; order Cytophagales; family Cyclobacteriaceae; genus Algoriphagus; species Algoriphagus sp. NBT04N3. Next base: position 4,159,867 of record NZ_CP048415.1, on the reverse strand, counting down.
GTTGGGAGATCTATTCCACACCCAAGGAGAGCTCATTGAGAGGTCTTTCACCCGTTACAGGTGATATTGTATGGGTTAGTGGAAGCCGGGGAACTTGGATGCGCACATTAGATGGTGGCAAAACCTGGGATTCAGGTACCATAGCCGGATTAGATACCGTAGATTTTAGATCTATTTATGGTTTTGATGCAGAAAAAGCAGTAGCAGTATCAGCTGGTCAGCCTGCTGTCATTTATAAAACCCTGGATGGAGGAAAAACTTGGGTGTTAAAGCATCAAGCCTCTGAGAAGGCCTTTTTAGACGGGATAACATTTGCTACTGAAGAGCGAGGCTATGTCTTCGGAGATCCAGAAGACGGGCGATGGACAATTTTGGAAACCGTAGATCAGGGAGAAAGCTGGAGATTGATAGATTCCCTACCCCAAGCAGCTGAGGGAGAGGCAGGATTTGCTGCCAGTGCATCTTCTTTGATCGCTGAAGGTGATCACCTATACTTAGGCAGTGGCGGAAAAGAGGCCAACCTTTACGTCTCAAAAGATCGGGGAAATTCATGGGAAAAATTTAAAAGCCCATTACAACAAGGTGAATCTTCTCAAGGTATTTTTGCTTTGACCTCGACAGGTAAAGGAGAAATTATTGTCACAGGTGGTGATTATCTTCATGAAAATCAAAATGAAGGTAACTTAGGGATTTTTCTACCAGAAGATAAAAAATGGATCAATTCGGAAACTAGTGTTTTTGGATATAGATCGGGAATTTCTTTTTTCCCGAGATTTCAGTGGGTAGTGGCTGTAGGTCCTAATGGTACTGATTTTTCCAAAGATGGAGGTTTAAATTGGGAGAAAATTAGCTCAGAAAATGAGGGCTTTCACGCTGTGAAAATGAGTCAGTCAGAAGGTACCCTATGGGCATCTGGTGCACAAGGAAAAGTAGGAAAATTGACATTTTGAAAACAAACAGGTGAATTTTTTAACCTATTTGGAGAAAATGCACGTATCCTATTAAATATTAGTAAAGAATTAAAGGATATTTATGAGTAAAGACAGACTCTGTATTATCTTTGATTGAAAATTTTTATCTTATCCAACTAATCCCAGTAAATAGAATCAATATGTTTGAAATTATTCCTTCAATATGGCTTATCAATGGCAAGTGCGTTCGTCTAAAAAGAGGCGATTTCGCTACTGAAGAGGTAATTTCCAATAACCCTCTTGCTATAGCGCAGGAGTTTGAGTCTATCGGACTTAAAAGACTTCATCTCGTAGACTTGGATGGAGCCAGAAGAGGCGAGCCTAAAAACTATCACATTCTGGAAGCAATCACAGGCTATACGGACCTGAAAGTTGACTTTACAGGAGGGGTTACCACTGATGGAGACGTGATTAAATGTTTCGAATTTGGAGCAAAATCAGTTACTATTTCCTCAGCAGCCGCGAATTACCCAGAGCGGTTTGCACAATTTATCCTTTCCTATGGCAGGGAAAAAATCAATCTTGCTGCTGATACTAATCCAGTAGATAATAAAATTAAAATCCGTGGTTGGTTGAAAAAGACCAGTATTGATTTATTTGATCATATTGAGTTTTTCTATGATAGAGGACTGAAGTATCTTAAATGCTCTGACGTTTCCAGGGATGGAGTGATGGAAGGGCCAAACTTGGAACTATACCAAAGAATTATTGATCGATTCCCTACAATTCACCTTGCAGCTAGTGGTGGTATTAGAGGAATCGATGATTTTAAAAAAATGAGAGATATCGGAGTCAGGTCCGCTGTTTTTGGAAGAGCCTACTATGAAGGTAAAATCACCTTAAAAGACCTGGAAAACTTTATACAAGAAGCATAAAAAAAGAGGCCAAAAAGCCTCTTTCTTTGCTATTAAGAAAACACAAATTAATCTGCTTTGAATTTGTCCACTACATAAAGAAAAATGTTGAACGATAATGTTGACGGTAGTGGCTCAACTTTTTTACCCTCTGGATTCAAAACAACTTCTCTTCTGATAGGAGTTGAAGGAATTGGAAGAGGGTTTGAATTGGACTTAGATGGACTAAGCACTTTCGGAATTATCACTTCTTGAACATTTTGTTCGTCAAAAAGTGGTTTTTCCAAGATTTTAGCCGATTCTGGTTCAATTTTATCACGATCATTCTGAGCGAAAGATTCTTCTGCCATCAGGCACATTCCCAAAACAGCCCCCGTGAAGAATCCGATTTTTTTAAAAGGAAATGGTGAATAATTGAACATTTGTAGAATTGGATTACCAGTGTTTAACTCTTAGGTTTGTAAAAGGTTTCTAAAAATAATAAAAATTTTTTTATGCAAACGATTGATTACAAAGATTTCGAAAAAATAGATTTTCGGGTTGGGACAATTATCCAAGTCGAAAATTTTGAAAAAGCCCGCAACCCTTCCTATAAAATTTGGATTGACTTTGGAGAAGATATTGGAATAAAAAAGTCATCTGCTCAGGTAACTCACCTGTATTCTCATGAAGATTTGATGGGAAGACAAGTAGTTTGTGTAGTAAATTTCAAGCCTCGCCAAATTGCAGACTTCATGTCAGAAGTCTTGATCACCGGATTTTCAAATTCAGATAACGCAATTGTCTTAACCTCGGTGGAAAGACCTGTTCCCAATGGATCAAAACTTCATTAATAAATCAGCCATGATCAAAAAACTCAGCCTTATCCTACTTTTGCTTCAAAGCACTTTAATTAATGGGTTTTCCCAAGACAGTCTTTCTGTAAATCGAAGCCCTCAGGCTTTTGCAACAATTCACAGCGGTACTTTTAACGGGAAGCAGATTTCTTACAAAGCCTTGGTCAAAGAAACATTTTTAACCAACAAAAAAGGGGAGGTCACCGCATCGATGTGGAGCACCTCTTATTTAAAAGAGAACTCGGATCATAAAAAAAGACCTGTCACCTTTATTTTCAATGGCGGCCCTGGATCTGCCTCTATTTGGTTACACATGGGATTTTTTGGCCCCAAAGTAGTCAAGGTAGACTCGGAAGCGAATCAAGATGATGGAGCTGCTCCTTTTAAATTTGTCGACAATAAACAAGCATTGCTTGATATCACAGATTTGGTATTTATAGATCCAATCGGTACAGGATTCAGTAAAGTGATGGGTAAGGGAAAAAATGAAGATTATTGGGGCTTAGTAGAAGATGCCGAATCAATATCCCAATTCATCAGACTTTGGCTTAAAGAACATAAAAGATGGCAAGCCCCTAAGTTCATAGCAGGTGAAAGCTTTGGCACAACCCGGGCTGCTAAGGTTGCGGAGGTGCTGGAAGAAGGAGGTCAACATGTAGCCCTTAATGGCATTATTCTGATTTCTCAGGCCTTAGATTATCAAGGCTCCTCTTCTTGGCAGGATAATCTGGTTTCAAATTTTACATACCTCCCTTCGATGGCACTCACTGCTCGCTACCATGGAAAAGCAGGAAAGGGTAAATCTATTGAGGAATTTGCACAGGAAGCTAGAACATTTGCTTATGAGCAATATTTACCCTCCTTATTTAAAGGTGAGCTTCAATCTGCATCGGAAAAGGAGGAAATAGCAGAGAGGCTATCCTATTTCACTGGTCTGGAAAAAGATTATATCCTTCGCTCGGATAATCAAATCTTGATGCACCGATTCAAAAAAGAATTATTGAGACGGGAAGGAAAAGCCATCGGAACTTTAGATGGAAGATTTGCGGCAGTAGAGACTGATCAAGTTGCGGAAGGCCCGGTGTTAGGGGATCCCAGCGATTACATGACCGAAGCAGCCTATTCTGCAGTTTTCAACCAGTATCTATTAGACGATTTGCAAGTAAAGCTAGATCAGCCTTATCTGAGTTCAAATAGTACGATTGGCTCATCATGGAGATGGAGGCCAGTACCTGACGGAGCTTACTGGGAGCCAAGCTATGTCAGTACTGCCAGATCACTGAGCGAGGTGATGCACAGAAATACTGCTCTCAAGGTAATGGTCGCAAATGGATATTATGATTTAATTACTCCATTCTTTGATGCAGAATATACTTTTGCTAGACATAATTTCCCCCAGGAGAGAATTCAAATGAAGTATTACGAGGCTGGACACATGATGTATAATCGTCAAGAAGATTTTGATGCCCTCGCAAGGGATATCAGAGCTTTTTTGGAAAAGCTGATTCCTTAACCTCTACTCTTGCTCCTTCAATAAGGGAAGGAGCTCTTCTAGATATTCTCGATTATTTGCTAATCTAGGCACTTTGTTTTGGCCTCCTAATTTCCCTTTTTTTCCCAGCCAGCTTTCAAAAAGGCCTTCTTGGGCAAAATGGATCAATGGCTGGGTTAATGCCAAGTCTTTATACCTTTTGGCATCATAATCAGAGTTAATCTCTCTCAAATGTTGATCTAAAAGCTTTTTAAACTCCTCCCCGTCTTTGGGTGGAGTTTTAAATTCAATGATCCACTCATGTGCACCTTTAGACCCGCTACTTTCAAAATAAACAGGTGCTGCAGTAAAATTTAAAATTGTTGCCTGAGTTTTTTCTGCTGCAAAGGCTATGGCATTTTCTGCATTTTCCACAATCACTTCTTCCCCAAAAGCATTGATAAAATGCTTGGTTCGACCGGATATTTTGAATCGATAAGGATAGGTAGAGGTAAATCGAATGGTATCACCGATTTTATATCTCCATAATCCGCCATTGGTTGTGATGACAACTGCGTAGTTTTTACCAACCTCCACATCGCCTAATGGAATTAAGGTTGGATTTTCGCTACTCCATTCTTCCATCGGAATAAACTCATAGAAAATCCCATAATCCAAAAGCAACAATAACTCGTCTGAATCAGGCCTATCCTGTAATCCAAAAAATCCCTCCGAAGCATTGTAGGTTTCCATGTACCTCATTTTCTCTGAAGGAATCAATTCTTTAAAAAGAGATCGATATGGGCCGAATGCCACCGCACCGTGGAAAAAAACTTCTAAGTTTGGCCAAACTTCTAAAATATTTTTAGCCTTCTTTAGCTCCATAATCCGCTTCAGAAGAACAATAGTCCAAGTAGGAACTCCTGCTATTGAAACCACATTTTCATCCATGGTTTCTCTGGCCATTTTCTCGATTTTTTCCTCCCACTCACTCATGAGTGCTGTTTCAAGGGATGGTGTCCTGACAAACTGAGCCCAAATAGGAAGGTTTTGCATAATGACAGCCGAAATATCTCCAGCTTTAGCGGTTCCATTAGGATTAAGTGGATTTTTCTCGAGCGTTCCTCCAATAGATAAACTTTTGCCTGAAAAGAGTTTGGAGTCAGGAAAATTGTTGACATAGATAGAAACCATGTCTTTTCCCCCCTTATAATGACATTCCTCTAAACTCTCTTCCGAAACAGGGATATATTTGCTTCTACTAGAGGTAGTGCCGGAGGACTTGGAAAACCATTCTATTTCTGAATTCCAGAGCACATACTGCTCCCCTTTCATGATTTTATCGATATAGGGTTTGATCCCATCATAATCGAGTACAGGTACATTTTTCGCAAAATCCTGATAAGTTCGAATGCTTAAAAAATTAAACTCTTTCCCGAATTTGGTTCGCTTACCTGCTTCTATCAGATCTAAAAAAATCTCGTGCTGAACTTCAAGTGGATTTTCTTTAAAATTTTCAATTTGACCTAATCGATTTTTGAAAATCCAGGTCATGAAGCTATTCAGTACTTCCATTATTGGTTAAAAATTTTCCGTTTTAATTCAAATTGACTTCCCAAATATACCTTTCTAACCTGCTCATCGGCAGCCAATTCCTCAGCTGTTCCGGCTTTCAAAAGCCTCCCTTCAAACATCAAATAAGCTCGATCTGTGATAGATAGCGTTTCATTAACATTGTGATCCGTGATCAAAATACCAATATTTTTGGTTTTCAGCTTAGCTACTATGGTTTGAATTTCTTCAACTGCAATAGGGTCCACTCCGGCGAAGGGCTCATCCAACAAAACAAACTTCGGATCCACTGCCAGAGCTCTGGCTATTTCAGTTCTTCTTCGCTCACCACCTGAGAGGACCATTCCCAAGTTTTTTCTGACATGGGTCAAGCTAAATTCTTCCAATAAACTTTCAACTTTTTCCCTTTGCTGCTGCTTGGGCATTTTGGTCATTTCCAAAACCGCCATGATATTTTCCTCTACAGATAGTTTTCTGAAAACTGAAGCCTCCTGAGCCAGATAACCAATCCCCAATTGGGCTCGCTTATACATGGGAAGGCTGGTGATATTGTCATTTTCTAAAAATATCTTTCCCTCGTTGGGCTGAATCAAACCAACAATCATGTAAAAAGAGGTCGTCTTTCCAGCTCCGTTTGGACCTAAAAGCCCAACAATTTCTCCCTGTTCTACTTCTACGGAAATGTCATTCACGACTCTTCTTCCCTTGTAGATTTTCACCAAATGTTCAGCCCTTAGTTTCATCTCTTAATAATTGTCTATAATAATCAAATGGAACCTTCAGATGATGTACTTATCACTCTAATTTTTGAGGTTTTGATCATGCTCGGTTTTATAAGATTACAATTTATTTTTTGAGGAATCTCTTAATTCACACTGCTCTTTTTATTTAGGATATTGTATCAAATTTAAGCTAGCTGAGTTCTCAATCAAATTTGATATCCTTCACATAAAGCTGCAAGCTACTCTTATCTCTGAAAAAATTCTCTCTCAACTCGGCAACTATATCAAACCGCATTCTTCCCCTAAGCATATTTACTGTGGTTAAATCCGGATCTTTTGCTCGGTCAGCCATTCCAAAACCCAAACAAACGGGAGTCGTGAGTTGGCCATCTTGGACAATTTTAAAGCGAAGGTGTTTGTCTTTTAGAACCGCCACATCTTCTGCATATACATTGGATATTCTAAATACTGGCTCGGTGTTTCCGGGGCCAAAAGGAGCCATTTGCTTTAGAATATTATGAAATTTATAATTGATCTGATCGAGTAAAAGCTCATCGTCTACTTCAATTACGGGCTTGCGATGAACCTCTTCAATCCGGCTCTTGACTACCTGCTCGAACTTCGCCTGAAAAGCTGGTACATTATCCACAGAAAGGGTCAATCCCGCCGCATATTTATGTCCCCCAAATTGATCCAATAAATCCGAGCATTCAGCGATAGCTTCATAAATATCAAAATCCACCACCGAACGTGCGCTTCCTGTAGCTTTGGCATTGGATTCGGTCAGGATAATGGTTGGCCGATAATATTTTTCAATGCAACGACTCGCTACAATCCCGATAACTCCTTTGTGCCAATCTTCCTTGAAAAGAACTGTTGAATTCCACTCCGCCTGTTCTTCTCTTTCGGCGATCATTTCAAAGGCTTCCCGAGTAATATTTTCATCAAAATTCCTTCTAGTTGCATTGACCTCATCCACTACTTTAGCTCGCTCAATTGCCTCCTCCAAATCAGTAGAGATTAGCAATTCTACTGAAGCTTTGGCATGTTCTAATCTTCCAGAAGCATTGATTCTTGGTCCGATTTTAAAGACTATATCCGAGATCCCTATTTCCTTTTCGATTTTGCTTCGCAAAATCAAAGCTTTCAGTCCAGCCCTTGGGGTATTATTAATTCTATCTAGGCCGTAATAGGCAAGAATTCTATTTTCTCCCGTAATAGGCACAATGTCCGCTGCTATACTTACTACCAAAAGATCCAAGTAAGCATACAGGTTAGACTCATCCATTCCCCTGCTTTTTGCAATGGCTTGAATCAGTTTAAAGCCAACGCCACAGCCACTGAGCTCTTTATATGGATAATTGCAGTCCTCTCTTTTTGCATCAAGAACAGCAATAGCTTTAGGTAGCTCCTCGCCCGGAGTATGATGATCGCAAATGATAAAGTCCACATCGAGCTGGGAAGCTAAATTGACCTTGTCTATGGCCTTGATCCCGCAATCCAAGGCAATTACCAAAGCAAAGTCATTCTCGGCGGCATAGCGGACTCCTCTTTCACTGATACCATAGCCCTCTTTGTATCTATCCGGAATGTAAAAATCCACCAAAGGATAAAAGCCTTTCAAAAAGCTGTAAACCAAAGCCACTGCCGTAGTCCCGTCCACATCGTAATCCCCATACACCAGAATCTTTTCCTGATTGGCAATCGCTTTTTCAATTCGGGTAACTGCCTGATGCATATCCTGCATCAAAAATGGATCATGCAGCTGGCTCAAGCTGGGGCGGAAGTAATCTTTTGCCTGATCAAAAGACTCCACCCCTCTATTGATCAGCATATTTGATAAAATGGGATTGACATTAATCTCTTTCCCCAGTTTTTCAATTGTGCTTTGTGAGGCTTTGGGTTTTTGTTTCCAGACGTACTCCATGTGACTAAATTACAAAAGTATTTAAGATGAAAATCTCTTCAAATTGAATAGATCGTAGCATTTCAAGCCCTTGAAAACCGAAATAGTTCAGTCCTGAGCTTTTTTTAGTTTTTTGTACTCAAACCAAAAATACGCGGGAAAGATCAGGGATTTCAGTTTCCATTCATTCTTCTCAGTAATCGTCAGACTTTTATCTGAATGCACAGTTCGGTACATTTTTCCTGCAAGCAGACAATGACCAATCAGTGCCAAAAAAATCAACGCATAAATGAGTAATTCTTGCATATCAACTATTCCTCAATACTAAAGCTGCCCATTGATTTCGCTCGGACTGCTTTTCCAGTTTTAACCCCAAGGGACTTGCTATCTCCATCAGGTCATCCACATCCGGAGTGTAAAATCCACTCAAAAACAAAAAGCCATCGGGCTTTAATAAGCCGGCATATATAGGAATCTCATTCAGCAACACGTTCTTATTGATATTGGCCAATACGATATCAAATAGACCTGAAGGATTTACATCTCTGATAGTTCCCAAACCCATTTGAATATCCATCCCGTTCAGGGCGAAATTCTCATTGCCATTGTCCAAACACCAATCATCGATATCAAATGCCTGAACTTCCTTTGCTCCCAACAAATGCGCCATGATGGCTAATATGCCTGTTCCGGAACCCACGTCCAAGACTCTTTTCCCCTGATGATCTACCTCGCCCTGAAGTTTCAGCATTTGGTAAGTAGTGGCATGATGACCTGTACCAAAAGACATTTTGGGATTGATCACTATCTCATGTTGAAATCCTGCTTGGGATGGGTGAAAAGAGGCCCTGACATAAACTAGGTCTCCTACCGATATGGGATCATAGTTTTTTTCCCATTCTTCGTTCCAGTTGACTTTTGCAACTTTCCCTTCTTTCACCGAAATGCTCGCCGCATCTTGGTATTGGGACAATACACCTTCAAAACTTTCCCTGTCAAAAGAATCCGATGGGGCATATACATCAATTCCTTCCTCTGTCTCGAGGAAGGAATCAAAACCTATTTCGGATAATTCAGCTATGAGGATTTCCCGGAATTCTTCCCGGCAACTGATTTTAAACTCCAGGTAATCCATAGAATCAATAAGATTTTACGATTTCGATAAAGTCTCTTGACTTCAATGAAGCCCCGCCAATCAAGCCTCCGTCCACATCTGGCTTGGAAAGTAAATCAGCGGCATTTCCGGCATTCATACTACCTCCATAAAGGATTGAGATTTCTGCAGCTACATCTTTGCCATATTTGGAACCTAAATGTCTTCTCAAAGCAAAATGCATTTCCTGAGCTTGGTCAGAGGTTGCGGTTTTACCTGTTCCGATCGCCCAAATTGGCTCATAAGCAATTACTACTTTTTTGATCTCATCTGCGCTCAAATCAAAAAGAGAGTCTGTCAGCTGAAACTTAACATTAGGCTCGTGAGTACCGGCTTCTCTGATTTCTAAAGATTCGCCACAGCAGAAAATTGGAGTCAGTCCATGCTCTAAAGCCTGTTTTACTTTTACAGAGAGCAGCTCATTGTTTTCTTTAAAATATTCTCTTCGCTCCGAATGTCCAATAATGACATATTGCGCGCCGAAGGAAGCCAAAATTTTTGCAGAAACTTCACCAGTAAATGCACCTGATTCTTTGTCCGAACAGTTTTGTGCTCCCAAATAAACTCCCGGGGTATCCCCAATCAGTTTTTTTACTGGAAAAAGGTGAGGAAAGGGTGGATTCAGCACTATGTGTACATCCTGGATATTTTCGTCCTTGAACATGTTTATGATCTCAGAGGTCAATTTTTGGCCTTCATCAAAAGTCATATTCATTTTCCAGTTACCGGCTATTATCTTTTTGCGCATGATAGAATTAAAATTTTATTAGGTTTGGGATATTCAAATCGTCATAATCTCGAATAAAATTAAGGAAAATGTCCGGTTGGGGAAAAAATAACCTGAATCAGTCTGGAAAAAAGTCCTGGACTTTTACTGAAGCCCAGGAAAAGCTTTCCACCTACTGTGCATATCAGGAGCGCTGTTCTTGGGAAGTTCGAAGGAAATTGTTTGAGAAAGGAATCACAGACGAAAGGGCAGAAGAGCTTATTAGCTATTTGGTCAAGGAAAATTTTTTAGACGAGGAGCGTTTTGCTAGAGCCTTTTGCAGAGGGAAGTTCAGATTGAAGCGATGGGGAAAGAACAGGATCAAAATGGAATTGAAAATGCGTCAGATTCCTGAAGAATTAATCAGAAAAGGCCTTTTGGAAATTGACCCGGAAGAATATTACGATACTTTATTGACAGAAACAGAAAAAAAATGGGCCAAAACGAATGAGTCCGATCCATATAAAAAGCGGTACAAGGTCATTGGTTATCTGATGCAAAAAGGATTTGAGCAAGATCTGATTCAAGAAGCCTTGGAAAGTCTTAAGTGAGAAATCTCAATCAGTTCAAAATCTTTTCTGCCTAATTGAATTTTGATCAATCACAGTCAAAGCAACTTCAAATGAAATATTTTTAGAGTTCACCACTTTTTCCAATAGCCTTCCAGTAAATTCAGGATTTTCTGGTTTCTGACGTATAAAGATCACACCAACCTTAGGCCTAAAGCCATATTTAAAGATCAATTCTCCATAATCACTATCATGGGTAAGAATTGTCCGGTATTGTTCATTTGAGATTTTTATTACTTCTTCATCACTTATCCCTGAAAAATCCAAGCCAACAGAAATTATATCCCAGCCCTTACTTAGAAGGTATTTCACACTGGCTTGAGGAATAATTTCATTAGCTAAAAACTTCATTTACCACTTTCAGCAGCTTCTGAGAAAAGAAACCCATCCTTCATCATTTCCTGAATGTAGGCAAAAACTGCACGAATTGAATTGGGCGTTAATCTTGGGTAATTCTCCAATAAGTCCTTCTCAGACCATCCAGAAGCCAAAAGATCTAAAATATGCTCAATAGAAATCCTGGTTCCTTTGATGGTAGGTTTTCCTAACAAAACACGATTATCAAATGTGATGTGTTCTCTCCAGTTCATACTTCAATTTACGATAAATTTAAATTATTGGCTATTTTATAAAACCAATCATAATTTTCGCTGAAAGAAGGGATAAAGGAATTCCTCCTCCAGGATGAACAGAGCCTCCACAGAAATACAAATTTTTGATAAAGGATGAATAATTTGCATGCCGGAGAAAAGCAGCAAACTTATTATTGGAGCTGTTTCCATAAAGTGCTCCTTGGGCACTGGAAGTTTTGGATTCAATGGTTCTTGGATCCAAAATCTCTTCTACCTCAATCAATGATTCTATATCAGTTTGAAGCACCCTATTCACTTTGGAAATGATATTTTTCTTGGCCACTTGAATCAATTGATCCCAATCTTGCCCTTGATTATTCGGCACATTGATCATGGTAAACCAGTTCATACTACCTTCAGGGGCATCATCGGGTTTACAGACTGAGGTAATGTTGATATAGACAGTCGGATCCTGGTATATACTGCCCTTTTCAAAAATATGCTCGAACTCAGCTTTATAGTTTTCAGAAAATAAGATATTGTGTAGCCCTAGTTGCTTAAACTGCTTCTTGATTCCCCAATAAAAAATCAAGGCAGAGCTGGACTTGGGCTGATTCAATAGCTTTTTGGGTTGCTTTTGCTTTTTCAAAAGGCTCTTATAGGCATTTACCATGTCCATATTATTGATCACTAGATCAGCCTTTTTTTCCTTCCCAGAAACGATTATTCCCACTGCCTTGCCTTTATCAACCAGGATCTCATCCACTTTTGAATTGAAGTGAAATTGTACACCCATAGACTTCGCGAGTTTGAAAATACTCTGGGTGATGTCGTGCATCCCTTTTTTTGGAAAATATGCTCCCCGATTGAATTCTAAGTGTGGAATAATATTTAAGGTCGCAGGAGTCTGATAAGGATCTGAACCATTGTAAGTAGCGTATCGATTGAAAAGCTGAACCATTTTTGGGTTTTCGAATAAGGCCTCATTGGCCTGATTCATAGTTGAAAAAATACCCAGCTGACCCATTTTTAAATAAGATTTGAGCGCTTGAGCATTGGTCCAGGTACTGAATTGATGCAAAGACCTATGCATAAAAAGAGGAGACAAATTCTCATAGATGAAGGCTGAGTTTTTTAAAGCCTTTCTCACATGAGAAGCAGGTTCTCCTAATTTCGTCTCCACTTCCTCCGCAAATTGATTGATATCCGCGAATGCTTTGATTTGCTTGCCATCTTCCCAGAAATAATGGCAGGCTATATCCAGCTTTTGGTATTCAAAGTGGTCCTTGGGGTCCTTTCCCGCAAGCCTAAACAGTTCTTCAACTTGCTCAGGAAGAGTAAAAAGAGATGGCCCTGCATCAAAACGGTAAGCGCCTAATTGAATTTCTGAAAGTTTTCCTCCAGGGTATGAGTTCGCCTCAAAGACTTCCACTTCGAAGCCTTTCGCTGCCAAACGCACAGATGAAGCCAGTCCCGCTATTCCAGAACCTATGATGATTGCTTTTTTAGACATAACCTTAATCAAAAAGCAAACTACAAAAATCAACTTGGAGTTATAATCATTTCAAAAACTCTTTCAAAAAAGCACTTTCATGAGCTTAAAAATTGAGTATGATTTCAGAAAAATATAAACTACAAATAACTGATAATCATAAACTTTTTTAATGATTTAAAATACAATCAATTCATTTTTTATGTATTTTTATTCATACTCCTTCCTGTTATGAAAAGCTTTAAAACGTTTCCCAATAGAAGCTGCATCTTCATAGATAATATTGAAATCGTATTTCAATAAATCCACGATTTCTTGTGCTTTTTCAGGTAACCATCCAATTCGCCTTACTTTGATCATCCAGAAGCTATTTTCTAGGAAATAAAAGATTTTATATCACAAGCTGGCAAAAATCTCTTTTTCGAGTCAAGTCTTGACGGAACTTACCTGTGCGTGGGTATTCTCACTGAAGAATTAAAAAAATTAGAAAGCAGTAAAGTTTCTACAAAACGGAATTCAAATCCTGCCTCCCAACACTTGCCATAATTTCTACTGTCCCGTTTTCAATTCGAAAATAAATGCTATCGGACCCACAAACACAACGTCGGTATCCTTCTTTAATAAAATCTACAGGTTCTAACGAATAAGGCCTTTGGCAATAATTTCGAAATACTGAAAAAACGAATTAAAATACTTGTCTGCCTGAGCCATTCCAAATCGCTGAACTCCGAAATGGTGTATTCGAATCAAGTCCATCTTAGCTGCTTGACTCAAGCGATATTCAGCCATTTAACAAATTCTTTGATTGAGCTAAAATTTCTTCCTTGCTTTCAGAAGTAAATCCGCTGGATTCAGCTTTTTCAAGTTTTTCTCGGATCCAGTCGACTTCTATTTGCTTCTTTCTCGCCTGTCTTATCAAATCATTCACCAATTCACTTTTGCTAGAATACTCCTCTTTATCCACTTGGGACTTGAGCCATTCATCATTTGGTTTGGTTAGTGTAATACTTTGTCTGGTCATTTTAATTTCATTTGATGTAAATATACACCAAAAATGAATCACAAGGTATTCTGGATTGAGAATACTTTAAATGGGTTTTAGAAAAAAGGCAGCAGAAAAGATAAAACTGCGTTAGGCTTAGTACTTATTTATTAAGCATAAAAAAGCCTTGAAAAATTTAATCTCAAGGCTTTTTTCATCAATCATCGGGCATCAAGCACCCAATATTATATCTTCTCAAATATCCTCCTGAAGCTAGTTGCCTCGGCGATTCTTCCATGAAGTTCTGAGATCGTTAAACGCTCGTTTAGAATTATATCCAGATGGCCACATTATAAAAAAACTTAAAACGTGTTGGTTTCCTTTAACTTGTCACGCCACTCGCAATTTATTCAAACCGCCTATGTAAAATGAAGTATTGCTAAAAACTAATATTTGGACTTAGACTATTTTTTTTTTTTTTCTTGTTTAAAAATAAATAGTTATGAGAAATTCAAACTTTCACTCAGTTGTTTTCAAGAGAGGCTTCACTATTTTGATGATTTTATTTTCTGCATGTTTGGTAGGACTTTTAGGTTCATCATCATTTCAAATTGGCGCCCAGACGTTAGGTGGTGTTGAGGCATGTCCTGGAGGATCATGTAACTACACTTATTATGCTCAAGGTAAACCCTACAATTCATGTGAAGCTTGTTGTCCTGCAGGTAAATCTCCAAACTGTTCCTCATTCGGATGTGTTTGCAACTCAGATTAAAAAGAATATGAACAAACTAAAAAATCAACTAAAAATTTTAAGCCTAGTTATAACTGCAATTATTTTAAGCATTCTTCCAATAGGAAAAGCTTCAAGTCAAGGATTTGCAGGTGAAGCATCATGCGATGGAAATTATTGTTCGTATTATGAATATACTTATGGCAATAACATATCTATGGTTTGCGAGGCATGCTGCCCCAAATGGAAAACAGCAAGATGTAATGGTTTAGGAGGTTGCGGATGTTATTCAAATTAAATGAAGAACTATGAAATTTTTAAGCCATTTTCTTTTTATCTTAGTTTGTTTAGGTTTGTCATCTTGCACTCAAAGTGAAAAACAAGTTGAGGTAGAAAAATTAAAAACTATTCAAGTAAGCCCTACTGAGGCTAAAAACGAAATCAATCTTTCGCAGTTTGTAGATTCCATTTCATATGTTAAGCTAGAAACAAATGAGAAGTCATTTCTTGGGCAAATCACTGAAATAAAAATTAAAGACAACTTTATTTATGTTGCAGACCGTTCACAACAGTCTATTTTTATTTTCAATTTAAAAGGTGAATTCTTTAAAAAGTTATCCAATCAGGGAGATGGGCCAGACAGGTATAGACAATTAGGTCCTTTTTTCGTTGATGAATCAGAAAAAAGTCTTGAGATAATTGATTTTGCTTCCGATAATACAAGAATTATTTCTTACTCTCTCCCTGACCTTGAGTTCATAAAATCGGAACCTATCAAAATAGCATTGGCTAATTCAGTCAGAAGGAAGAACGGAATATATTACTTCGCCACACAGCAAATAGAAAATACTGTAAATGACTCCCCAACTAACGGGGATATTATTGCAGTGGACAAAAAAGGAACGAAGAAAGTTTTGTTTGATAAAAATATACCTCCTGGAAATTCAGGCTTTTCTCCCTTTACAGAAAGTTTTGCATACACAGGAAATGATACTTTGTTGATTTCATTGATGTATCAGGATACCATTTATCGATTGCAAAATAAAGAGGCTTTTCCTTATTTGAGATTGGATTTTGGAGATTTTAAATTAGATCCTAATATCAGAAATTTAAGTATTCAAGAACAATTGCAAATTCTTCAAAATGAATCAGAAGGGAAAGTAACATTTCCAGTTTTGAATGCTAGCACTCCTAATTTACTCGCTTTCTCATATTATTTTAAAGAGAAAAATTTCAACCACACTATTCAATACCTTGATTTTAAGAAGGAGAAAACTACAATCCACACTAGGAAAATCATAAATGATTTAACTGATTTTCCAAAAGAAATTTTTATCAGTTCATACTACTCTGGGATTAGACATGAAGTGGTATACAAAGACCATTTAGTCGACATTATTCTTCCTGCATTTTCATTGGACGATGAAAAAGAAATCAAAACAAAAAGCTTGGGAAAAATAAAAATTGAGGATAACCCCATCATTGTTTTGATGAGAATTAAAGATCGATAGAAGACACTTCTTATAACAATTTAATTATTTGAAAAAATTCATTCTATCAATAATATCTAGTTACAGGTTTAGCTTCAATTTTATAGGTTTTATCCTCTTAAAAATCTAGTCAGATTGTTAGTATAAAATTTGACTAAACATAAAAGCCTTGAAAAATTTAATCTCAAGGCTTTTTTCATCAATCATCGGGCATCAAGCACTCAACATTATATCTTCTCAAATATTCTTCTAAAACTCGTAGCTTCGGCGATTCTACCATGAAGTTCTGAGATCGTTACACGCTCCTGTTCAGTGGTATCTCGATGACGGATAGTAACTGTATTATCCTCTAAAGTCTGATGATCAACTGCAATACAGAAAGGTGTACCAATTAAGTCCTGCCTTGCATAACGTTTCCCGATGGAAGCAGCGTCTTCATAGATAATATTGAAATCGTATTTCAATAAATCCACGATTTCTTGTGCTTTTTCAGGCAAGCCATCCTTTTTGGTCAAAGGTAAAATCGCTGCTTTCACAGGAGCAATGGCAGGATGGAACTTCAAATAGGTTCTGCTTTTCTCCTCAGACTTCTCTTCTGTATACGCATTGCACAAAGTCAACAAGAATAAGCGATCTGCCCCAATCGAAGTTTCTATGACATAAGGAATGTAATTTTGATTGACTTCAGGATCAAAATATTGCTGCTTCTTCTTGGAGAATTCTTGATGGGATTTCAAATCAAAATCAGTTCTGGAATGTATCCCTTCCACTTCTTTGAACCCAAAAGGGAATTCATATTCTATATCCATGGCCGCATTAGCATAATGCGCCAATTTCTCATGGTCATGCTTTCTGAGCTTTTCCGCAGGAGTACCCAAGGCCAGGTGCCAGTTCATTCGAGTTTCTGACCACTGCTTATACCAATCCAATTCGGTACCAGGGCGAACGAAAAATTGCATTTCCATCTGCTCAAACTCACGCATTCGGAAAATAAACTGACGTGCTACAATCTCATTTCGGAAAGCCTTTCCTATCTGTGCAATCCCGAAAGGAACCTTCATCCTTGCAGTCTTCTGAACATTCAAGAAATTCACGAAAATCCCCTGAGCTGTTTCCGGACGCAGGTAAATGGTAGAAGCATCTTCAGCCACAGAACCCACTTGCGTAGAAAACATTAAGTTGAACTGACGTACATCCGTCCAGTTGGTAGTACCACTAATAGGACAAGTTATACCCGTATTCACGATCAAGTCACGCACACCGGCCAAGTCCTCTGCTTCCAGCAAGCGAGCTAGAGCAGCTGTGAGTTGCCTCGCTTCTTCAACTTTTCCCTCATTCTCCATTTTAGCAGCATGCTCCTCTACCAAGACATCCGCACGGTATCTTTTTTTGCTGTCCTTATTATCAATCATGGGATCATTGAAGGAATCCACGTGACCGGAGGCTTTCCAAGTGGTAGGATGCATAAAAATGGCCGCATCAATACCCACTATATTCTCATGCACTCGCGTCATAGTTTCCCACCAGAGGCGCTTGAGATTATTCTTCAATTCCACTCCGTAAGCCCCGTAATCATAGACAGCTTGCAAGCCATCGTAGATTTCAGAACTAGGGTATACAAAACCATACTCTTTAGCATGGGAAATAATATCTTTCAATTGGGCGTTTTCCGCCGGTGTCGCTGTCTTTGCCATAGGGCGCAAAATTAAGGAAACAAATTAATTTCAGCTATTAAATGAGTAATATGAATCTCTTTCAGCATGAAGAACCGTGATCTCTTTCAGGTTAGAAGAGAATACTTCGGTAGTTTAGTTTTAAGTAAAAGAATTGAAGATGGGAGACCGAAGACCCAGCCTCGGCTGGCAAGCGAAGCCTCCGGATTTCAATCCTTCATGCTACAATTAAGGCGTGTTTTTAATTTCTAGAATAAACAAATCCATCTTAACCAAAAAAGGCTATAACCTCTGAGATTATAGCCTAATTTTCTTTTTCAAATTCTACCTGATGGTATACTTGAACCCTACTCCGCCACGAAGGTAGCTTCCGTACTCTCCGTAGAAAACAGGGGCGGCTTCAATCACGAAACCAAACTTTTTATCATTGAATGGTTTCAAAAACACCCCAAAAGGAATAGCTAGATAAGTGTCATCATAATATCTGTCTCTTCTGGGGTGGTAGTGGTCAAAAAGCCCCAAAGCGGCGCCAACGTACACATTGACATCTGATTTTCTGACAAAATTATACCCTCCCATCAATTCCAAACCGGTTCTTCTCCCCAAACCGAGGCGAGCTTCCCCAAATAACTCCTTGTCTGTGTCCGTGCCAACTGTGATAAAATTTCGTGAGTTTTGGATATTTATCCCGACACTTACCTGTGCTTTAGCCATGGATATCATGCCAAAAAAGAATAGGCATAGTACTGTTATTTTTTTCATAGTAAATAAATGTTGGTATATACTGAACCTTGGGCAAACTCCAAGCCAATTACAAAGTTTGAAGCTTGCCGTAAAAATTTCAATCGACAACTGAAAGCATCAAATTGGAATATTTACTTTTTACAACTGGTTTTCATATGGCTACCTAGGTCCATAGTAGTTTTTTAGTTGAAATACAACCAGAGTTTTTCATAATACGTTTTTTCACCCAAGAATTTAACTCTATCCTATCATGAAAAAACTATTTCTATTCTTTTCCTTATTTTTCAGCTACTTCAATACAATTGCCCAAACAGAAAAAGGTTCTGTTTTTTTAAGCGGGCAACTCAATATCTCTAGTCAGACAATAGAAAATAACAATGCTACATTAAAATCAAATAATTTCTCTTTTAGACCTTCTACAGGTCTCTTTATTTCCGATAACTGGCTACTAGGAGTTCAAACAAACCTGAGTTCCTCCAGGATCAAGGATTCTTTTAACTCAGGTAGAGAAATACAAAGCCAATCTAATCGAGTTCTGATCGGACCATTTGTCAGAAGATATTTTCCAATTGAAGAAAAATTGGCATTCTTCGGAGGGCTGAATGCAGCTTATGGAAACTCAAGGTCAAAGAGAGATCAAAATACAGCAGGTGTCTTAGAGTTATTTTCTAAAGGCAGAAATTTCTTTACTCATATCGATGTTGGTCTTACTTATTTTCCAAAAAAATGGTTGGGAATTGAATTATCTGCTCAACCCTTATCCTATGTCTATCAAATAGAAGAGAGCGTACAGAATAATTCCTCTACTAACTCTAATATCTTTAGCTTCGATTTAAATACAAGTTCTATTTTCTTGGGAATTAACTTTTTTTTAAATAAAAAATAAAGAAGAATTAAGGCTTTAATCCAGCTCTAAATCAATCTTGGATACCAATCAACTCATTATGAAAAAAGTTCTTTTTCTTTTCATTATTAGCTTATTTACCTTTCAAACTTTAAGCTTTGCTCAATTTGATAAAGGTAAATTTTTGGTAATTGGATCTCTTGATTTGACAAATGAAAAATTGAGGTATGATAACAATCAGATTGCAGGTTCAAACTCGACTATAATTTATCCAATTTTCGTAAGAGAAACTTCATTTGAAATAAATCCAACGCTAGGGTATTTTGTGTCGGATCTTTGGGCCATTGGACTTTCTGGAGGAATAGGTTTTGGCAAGGGATTGATCAAATACTCTCCGTCTTCAGTAGTCGAAGAATCAGTTGGGAAAACAAATACAGCTAGTCTCGGAGTCTTCATGAGAAAATACTGGGTTTGGACTGATAAATTTTCCTTGTTTGCCGAATTAAGTGCAAAACATAATTGGGGTTCTACCAGGCAAAAAATTAATAATAGTAGTTCGCAAGAAGCTAACATTTTACCCCATACTTATACTGCTCAGACTGGCCTTGGAGTTAACTATCAAATATTTCCTAAGCTAGGAGTAGAGCTTAATATTCCAATATTATCCTTTTCTAGTGTTCTCAATGGTTATAATTATGGGATGGACCCCAAGTCCAAATCATGGAATTTTGCTTTCGCAGATAACATAAGGCTTGGGTTCAACCTTCTATTTTGAAACAAAAATCCCAAGCCTAACGACTTGGGATTTTCAGATTTCTCACTTTAGCTTTCTGACTTATTTCTTACTTTCAGCCACAGCATGATGCGCTGCTCTCGCCGCAAAGGCCATGTAAGTCAATGATGGATTTTGTGTGGATGTTGAAGTCATAGAGGCTCCATCTGTCACATAGACATTGGGAACTGCATGCAGCTGATGATGGGCATTGAGAAGGGAGGTTTTGGGGTCTTTACCCATTCTTACACCACCCATTTCATGGATGTCCAAGCCTGGAGCCCTATGGTCATCCCTAGTGCGGATATTAGTTACCCCGGCTTTCTCAAACATCTCCGTCATTTGCTCCAGATAATCTTTGACCATTTTTTCATCGTTATCATCGTATTCCACTGAGATTTTCAACTGGGGCATGCCCCACTCATCCTTCAGATTCGGGTCCAAAGCCACATAGTTGCTTTCTTTAGGAATGGTCTCACCCATCATATGGGATCCTACATACCATGGGCCATATTGGTCTGGATTGAGAAGACTGTTTTTCAAATCCATTCCCAAACCTTCTGTATTGGGGCGTACTCCACGTCCGGCAGAAAAGCCTGCTGCATATCCCCGCAAAAAGTCTGTTTCCTGCTTATAGACATTCCTAAACCTTGGAAAATAGCCACTAGTAGGTCTTCCTCCTGTGGTAGTATACTCCTCCAAGCCTTCGAATTCCCCAGACACTCCTGCTCTATAGTTGTGGAAAGCTACATATTTGCCCAAGAGTCCATTGTCATTACCCAAACCATTTGGGAATCGGCTGGAAGTGGAATTCATCAGGATCAAATTGGAATTCAGTGCTGCGGCATTTAGGAAAATCACATCCGCGTAGAATTCTTCCATTTCTTTGGTCAGTCGGTCAATAATTCGAACCCCACTTGCTTTCCCCTTTTCTTCATCATAAATGATAGAATGAACCACAGCGTCTGGTCTTAAAGTCAGGTTTCCTGTTTTCAAAGCCCAAGGAATCGTGGATGAATTGGAGCTGAAATACCCTCCAAATGGGCAGCCACGTTGACAGAGATTCCTGTTTTGACACAGAGCTCTTCCCTGCTGCGCAAAGAAATCTGCATTTCCATGAATATGCGCACAACGGGCGGAAATCATATGTCGATCTCCTCCATAATGCTTTTTGAGTTGCTCCTGAAAATATTTCTCCATCACATTCAACTCATAGCCTGGCAAAAATTCCCCATCAGGCAAGGTATCCAGTCCATCTCTATTTCCAGAAACCCCGGCAAACTTTTCCACATGGCTATACCATGGCGCTAGATCCTTATAGCGAATTGGCCAGTCCACCGCAAAACCATCCCTTGCAGGACCTTCAAAATCAAAATCTGACCAGCGCTGCACTTGCCTAGCCCAAAGCAATGATTTCCCTCCCACCTGATAGCCACGAATCCAATCAAAAGGCTTTTCCTGTACATAAGGGTGCTCCGTGTCCTTTACGAAAAAATGCATGGCGTCTTCCCGGAATGCATAACATCTGCTGACCACGGGATTTTCTTTTTTGATATCCTCAGGAACCTGCCCCCTATGCTCAAATTCATATGGAAGCATGTTGGTAGTGGGGTAATCCTTGATATGCTCCACATTTCTACCACGCTCCAGCATCAAAGTCTTCACGCCTAAATCACATAGTTCCTTAGCAGCCCAGCCTCCACTGATACCCGAGCCGATTACAATGGCTTGATAGGTTCTTTCCTGCTTGCTTTTAATATTCAGATTAGCCATTGATTCTTGGTTTTTGAAAATCAGAAATTAGCACGGCTCCATTGTACTCTCCGGGAATCAGAGAATAAGGGATGATTTCTGTTTGAATGTATTCGGATGCCATGTACCCTTGTATGGTCAGGCGCTTGGTTGTATTGAGAAAATACTGAATATCTTGTTTCACTTTTCCTTCCTCGGTGTCGTCGCCCTCTAGCATCAAGCCTTCTTTGACCTTGGCTTCTTTTTCTTTGGGAGAAAGTTGATCAAATTCCTTTCCTGTAAATTCAGGAAACGCTCTTAATCCTTTCATAAATCTGGACTGAGACTCTTCCTCCATACAATCATTGACCATGACTAAAATGAAATCGGGAACAGCCAATTCAAGTGCTCCTTTGATTTCACCTGCCGGAATTATAGTATTGGAAATGGCACCTAGAAGTTCTTTTTCAGAACTCTTCACTTTCAGTTTTTGATAGGCGGCCAAGATATCGTCACTACTGAAATCACAGGAAGGGATCAAAGCCAGCCCGCCTGAAATCAGCGCAATATGCCGCAAAGCATGACGTCTATTCATAGGTTTAAATTTTGGGTTTTATGCTAATCGAAGCAGAAAGTAGGGAATTTTCATCCAATATCCCAGATAAGATAGGATACTGGAATTCCTTTTTGATCAGCGGGTTAAAATGCCCAACTCCGCAAGAGTCGCAGCCTTACCATCTGCCGTTTTCAAGGCTTTTAGTTGAATATACCTGGCGTTAACTGGATTGAACCTTTTGAGCTGTTCAACTGGACTATTGACGACATTGGAAAATTCTCCGGAGCTGACTTCTTTCCAATTTTTCCCATCAGCACTGATTGAAAAAGAAAAGTTGGTAATATGACCGCTGGGATATCTGGCCTGCATTGGCAAATAACTGAAGCCTTTAATTGCTTTTACCTCTCCCAAATCCACGCTGAATACATTTTGATCCAAGGTCACAAATGTTGAAGCCTTTTCATCAATTCCTTCTTCCTGATCCGCCTTCCACAAAGCCTTTGAGGGGCCCAGATTTTCTGTTAACACTTCGCTTGATTCTTCTGTTGTCGGATCATAAGACCGAACTGTTAGCGTAATTGCATTTTCTACCAGAAAAGGTTGATTATAGGTAGTACTCGGTTCCGAACCATCCACAGAATACAATAAATCGAGCCCTTGATCTGGTGAAATCAGGGTGACCATTCCTGACTTTTCTCGTTGGATTTTGGGAGCTTCCAACAATTTGGGAGCATGATAAATCTTAACTTCGGATATCACCGGGATATCTTTTCCATCAGTAAATCGCACTCGGATTTTCTCGGCTGTTTGGTCTTCAAAACGAAGTATGCGCTTATAGCCCACTGTAGTTCCATCCGCTATAATTTCCCAAACTCCATTCACTTCCTTTTCTAACACAAAAGATTTTACGCGCTGTCCCAATGGCGTATATTCCTGAATCAGGAGACGGTTGAATGTAGTTTCATCATTAAATTCCAGCTCTAAATCTGCCTGAATCTGCCCATCTGGAACAGTCCAATAGGTGGAATAATCTCCATCAGCAGCCAAACTAGCTTCGAAGCCATCTCCCCGTTCTGCACTTCCAGTGACGCTAGCCCCTAAAGCCAAATTTCTTTTAAAATCTTCCCGGATTTTTTCAGCAAATCGCAAAATAGCCTCCTCGTCATTTTCGTGTATCAAACCCCTTCTATCCACAGGAAAATTGATTAATAGAGAAGAGTTTCGGCCAATGCTTTTGTAATAAATCTCCATCAGTTCCGGCAAGGTTTTGACCTTATGATCCTCATAGGCATGATAGTACCAACCCGGCCGAATGCTGACATCTGATTCTGCAGGAACCCATTGCGTTCCATTTTCTTGTCCAGCTGCCCATTTTTCGGAATACTCCGGCATCCCTGCATATACCGAATCACGGTAGAGATTTGACCAAGTAGTTTCGTAAGCAAAGCCATGCTCATTTCCAACCCATCGAATATCAGGACCGGCATCACTAAAAAGCACCGCATTGGGTTGAAGTTTTCTAACCAACTCATGTGTATTTTCCCAGTCATAATAGGTCAATTTATCTACCTTCCGGGTTTCATTGGCGCCTCCATACCAACCATCCCCACCATTGGCACCATCAAACCACACCTCAAAAATATCCCCATAATTCCTCAATAGTTCGGTGAGCTGATTGCGCATATAGGTGATGTACTCAGGTTTTCCATAATCTGGGTGATTTCTATCCCAAGGGGAATAATAAATCCCTACTTCCAAACCATATTCCCGACAGGCATCCACAAATTCCTGAATCAAATCTCCTTTCCCTTCACGCCAGGGACTATTTTTAACTGAATGCTCTGTGTAAGCGGATGGCCAAAGGCAAAATCCATCGTGATGTTTAGCCGTAATAATAAGGCCCTTCATCCCTGCCTTTTTTGCTATTCTTGCCCATTGTCGGGCGTCCAACTCGGTCGGATTAAACTGCTCAGGAGACTCGTCACCAAACCCCCATTCCCTGTCCGAAAAAGTATTCATATTGAAATGAATAAATCCATAATACCCCATTTCTTGCCAGACGATTTGCCGTTCATCGGGAATAGGATAGACGGGTTCCGGAGGGGATACTTTTTGCTGGCAAAAGCTAAAAATCAGCAAGAAAGCAATAGGAAGTAGATTTCTCATAAAGGCTATTTAATATGGAATACTACATATTTTTTAAAGAAAAGGAAAGAAGGAACTTAAAGGCTGCCCTTTCGTAAATCTTTCTCTATCAATGTCACGGGTAAAATCATCAACCCACTGATGCACAGTAAAAGTTACAAAATGAACTGCCCCCTGATCCAGAATTTGATATGAAATGCCCATGAGGAAAAATCTCACACAACTTGTCCCGTCCGCCGCGGCGGATCGGGAGGGTATGATTATCCTGGGCATTCCATCTGACCACTGAAAAACAAATTATAAACAGATGAAAAAGCCATAACAAAAATTAAATCTTTCGGATTGAAAATTCTTTTCACCATGTTCCTCGGAATTTGCAATTCCGAGGCAGTTTTGTAGGATTTATAATCCGCTTTTTTACTATCCAAACACCTCTAATTCTAGTTTACCTTTTCTAATACCGTAAAAATCTGCGGCACTACTCCAAAGGTATTCCTCCTCTTTTTCTACAAACCCAGCTCTTACAGGATTTAAATGGATATAATTTGATTTTTGAGCAAAAAATTCTCTAGAATAAATTTCCTCACCATGATATCCTTCCTCCCAAAACCAAATTCTATTCTCTATACTAAGCATTTTACTGAGCCATTCCCGCCTGCTTTCAAGGGGATTTTCTTTGATTAGAGAAAAAAGACTTTTAGCAGTAAACTTTTTAAAATCCCTTATGATATCACTTAGATTTTCTTCTTTGGCTCTTAAAATCAAGTGGCAATGATTTGTCATCAAAACCCAGCTAAAAATTTCTAATCCTTTATAAATTTGACAATACCTTAAACTCTCCACGATTTTTTCTCTATAGATATCACGGGTAAATACATCAACCCACTGATGCACAGTAAAAGTTACAAAATGAACTGCCCCCTGATCCTGAATTTGATATGAAAAAGCCATAACAAAAATTAAATCTTTCGGATTAAAAATCCTACGATAGGACTTCGGAATTACAAATTCCGAAGAACCGAAGAGCCGAAGATTTTTGAGAGCATTGAAAAACAAAATCTGATTACTTGGCTTATTCTCAGTGGACTTTATACAAAACCCTGAACCAATCTGTCTTAATACTTGTATTTTCGAATATGAAAATTCTTTTCACCCTACTTATCGCCCTTAGCGCCAGTTTCTCGATAGCCCAAACTCAATTTACTATTCAGGATGCAGATACTCAGAAACCCTTAGAGAAGGTACTCATTAGAGTAAACGATAAGAGCTTTTTTTCTGATCAAGAAGGAAAAGTCCAGATTCCTTTCTCTGAGCCAATATCCGCCATATTTTTCTTAGAAGGCTATGAAACCATCCAAGGAAATTTTGAGCCTGGATCTTATATTCTACGCCTCAAATCTTTGTCCTATTCTTTGTCGGATTTTACTGTTACGGCTTTTGAAACAGAAAGACCGCTTTTGAAACAGTCAGCTGCAATCAGTTTGGTAGGGGAACAGGACTTTAGCCGCTTTAATGAGACCTCCATTGTCAATTCCTTTAATACCAAACCGGGAGTCCGAATTGAAGAACGTGCACTTGCTTCATACAGGGTGTCGATTCGGGGAAGTTCTCTCAGAGCTCCTTTTGGTGTTCGAAATGTTAAAATCTATTGGAATGACGTTCCTTTCACGGCCCCTGACGGAACTACCGCTTTGAATTTGTTAGACCTCAGTAATATCCGAACCGCAGAAGTGATCAAAGGTCCTTCCGGAAGTATTTACGGTGCGGGAAACGGAGGAGTAATCAACCTTAAAAGCCCTGCTGATCCCAAAGGAGGATTGGTTTCAGCAGAATATGGCGGAGGATCTTTTGGATTAAATAGAAGCAGGATTGCGATTTCTCAACAAGTGGGAAAGGGAGGCTTTGAAGCTTCCTTGGTGAAGCAAAAACTAGATGGGTATAGAGAACACTCTGCTATGGACCGAACCGTTTTTCAGCTGGGAGGATTTATGCCTGTTTCCCAAAAGCAGGAGCTAAGAACTCAATTATTGGTTTCTGATTTGGATTATCAAATCCCCGGGGCATTAAATGCACAGCAACTAGCCGAGGACCCTAGACAAGCAAGACCGGGTTCTGTCAACCAAAATAGCTCTATTGCCCAGAAGTCAGTGTTTGCCTCATTGGGTCATTTATATAGATTTTCTGAAAAGGCCCAGAATAATACTACCCTTTATCTCACTACTAACGATTTTGAAAATCCCTTTATTCTGGATTATAAAAAAGAGCTGGGCTTCGGATATGGAGGTAGGTCGAGGTTTACCTTTGACTGGAACTTGGCAGGAAAGCCATTCAGAATAATAGCTGGTGGAGAATATCAAACAGCTTTGACAGATGCCCAGAATTTTGGAAACAGAAATGGCCTAGCTGATACAGTGCGCTTTGCGGACAAACTCAAGGCCACCCAAGGCTTTCTATTCCAGCAAGCCGAGTGGGAGCCTACAGAAAAAATCTTGCTGACTCTCGGTCTTAGCCAAAATTTTTCCTCTTTCGAAATAGACAGACAAATCAATGCTTCCGGTGGACCGACGGGCTTACAAACCCGGACTTTTGACCCTATTTTGATACCCAGAATAGCAGCCAACTATTCTCTCAACACCTATTCCTCCATTTTTGGTAGTATCAGCAGTGGATTTTCTCCTCCAACTATAGACGAGGTAAGGACTAATGAAGGCAGCTTGAATTTAGATTTGGAAGCTGAAAGAGGAGTCAATTATGAGTTGGGATATAGAATGGGCAAAAATCGCCTGAATGTAGATGTGACAGCCTTTTATTTCAGGCTCAATGAAACTATCACAACTTTCACCAATGAACAGGGTGTAGTACTTTTCAGAAATTCCGGCTCGACTGACCAAAAAGGAATTGAAGCAGCTATCGATTATGTATTTATTCAACAAGCAGTGGGCTTTATTAGAAACTTTAAAGCAGGAACAGCCTTCACTGGTCATTACTTTCAGTTCAAAGATTATGAGCAAAGAGGAAATGACTTTTCAGGAAATGACCTGACAGGAGTTGCACCAAATAATCTGGTCAGCAAATTGGATTTTCGGTTTGCAGGAGGCTTTTACTTGAATTTTACCCATCAGTTTACTGACGAAATCCCACTCAATGACGCTAATACCGTTTATCAAGATGCCTACAACTTGGTCAATACAAGGTTGGGAATTATTCAAAATTTGGGAAAAAGAACCGTGATTGAATTGTATGCCGGGGTAGATAATCTTTTGAATGAAAGTTACTCTTTGGGAAATGACCTCAATCCTTTTGGAGGAAGATTCTACCAACCCGCTCCCACAAGAAATTATTACGGTGGACTTAAAGCCTCTTTCCGTTATTAGGAGTCAGGAACTGTAATTTTCAAGCCACCTTCGGTCAATATTGCAGGGAATACTTCCAAATCTCGGCAGTATCCTGCTTTTACCTGTCCGGTCTTCAAATCAAATCTGTATTGGTGTAAGGGGCAGATAATCTCACCCTGACCATTAATATTCGCCTGAAGCAGGGAGGCTCCTCTATGAGGACAAGAGTTTTCAAAAGCATAAAACTCTTGGCCTAGGCGCATAACACCAAGAATTTTTTCACCCAAAGCAACCCTCTTTATGACTCGCTCCGGAAAAAGTGACAGCACCTGATCTTGAGAGTTTCCTACTGTATAGTCCTTCATAGAAATTGTTTATGCCTAAAATGGCTCCTTTTTACCAATCAAAAAGTAAAGATTGGTTTTTATTGAATTGTTTTGGAATTTAAGTGAAAGAACTAATCAAATTTAGAAGTATAACGTATGTTTTAAAGCTGAAATACAGCTCTAAACAGTTTGGCTAAAATTATAAACCCTATGAAAAAGTTTCTCTTTTTACCCCTGCTTATGCTTTTCGGAATGGGCTATGCTCAATCTATTGAAGGAGCTTGGAAAATGACCCATCAAAATGGTCAGCCTGTTGAAGATGTAGAATACATCAAAATTTATCAGGACGATTACTTTGCCTTTGGTGCCAAGAAAATTTCAGATAATCATTTTCTAGGTGCCGGGGGAGGGCCTTTTGAGCTAAATGGCGGCAGTTATGTAGAAATTCTGGATTTTTTTACACTAGATCCATTTCAAGTCGGAACAGTCAATAAGTATAAACTGGATTGGGTGGATGGAAAAATTGTGATCAGTTCAGAAATCAATGGAAACATGTTGGTTGAAATCTGGGAACGAGTGTCCGATTCGGAAGATGATCTCACCGGAAACTGGGTAATCACAGGAAGAAAAAGAGGAGAAGAAATCTCCAGAAATACTCCTGGAGCTAGAAGAACCATCAAAATACTCTCTGGCGGCAGATTTCAGTGGGTCGCATTTAATTCAGAAACAAAGGAATTCTCTGGTTCCGGAGGCGGAACATATACAGCCAAAGACGGGAAATACACTGAAAATATTACGTTTTTTTCCAGAGATGACTCCAGGGTTGGAGCAAGCCTAAGCTTCGATTATGAAATGATCGATGGAGAGTGGCATCACAGTGGACTTAGTTCTACCGGCAGTCCAATCTATGAAATTTGGACTCCCTATGCGATCGGATATCCAGGACCAAAGATGTAAAGTCTGAAATATTAATTCTGAAAGCTGAAAATCCATCAACCTGAAATAAATACCTTTTTTCAGGTTATTCAGCTTTGGTTTCCCTTAATTGTTAAGCCAAAGGAATTAGTTTTTTGATTAGCTAATTTTTAATCTTATGCATGAAAATGAGATAACTTTTATCGTCAGGGGTGCGATTTTTAAACCCGCATTATGCATTAGAATCTGTAGTGAGAGATCAAACAGCAATAAAATCAAGCATTTGGCGAATGAAGCATAGCAACGCTACGGTGATTGAGCTAAATGCAGCAAAGCGATTGATTTTGAAGCGGTTTGGACTCGTAATAAGAAGTCTAATGCATATTTCGGGTTAAAGTCTACAATACTCTGGGACCAGGTCTACTAGAATCCAGCTATGAGGCTGCTTTGGGGTATGAGTTGGTGAAGTCCGGATTAAATGTGGAGCATCAAGTGGGGCTTCCGATGGTATATGAAGAACTCAAGCTGGAAGTTGGATACCGAATTGATTTACTAGTCGAAAAAAAAGTAATTGTAGAAATAAAACCCCTGGAAAACCTTCATGAAGTTCACCATAAACAAATCCTTACTTACTTGAGGCTCTCAGGTATTAAAGTGGGCCTATTGGTTAATTTTAATACACTTCAAATTGATAAAGAGATTCATAGGAAAATCAATGGCAATCTTTAATTATTTCCCACAGATTTTCTCAGATTTCTGACACAGATGCCCACTGATCCTATTCTTAAACTTTGTTTTAATCTGCGTGAATCTGTGATTTTTTCTGTGGTAATCTGTGGGAAAAAAATCAAAGTTGAAAACTAGTCTTGGTATAATATAGGAGGCTAATCATGATTCAAATAGGAATTTAAGTAGTTAAGCCTGAAGCCGATTTCAATGGTCCGTAATTCGCCCTTCGTAAATCAAAAATAAAAAAGGAGCCTTTCAGCTCCTTTTTCTATTATACTTCTACAGGGTAAAGCTCTTTAAGTTTGCCAATTGTGTAATCTACTTCTTCTATATTATTAAATCTGCTGAAAGAAAATCTCACAGAATCTCTTTCCGGATTATGATTCAAAGCTCTTAGCACGTGGGATCCAACAGTTGCTCCAGAACTGCAAGCAGAACCTCCCGAAGCAGAGATTCCTTCCAAATCCAAATTGAACAACAACATCCCCGCATTTGCCTCTGAAGGAGGAAGACTTACATTCAAAACTGTATACAAGGAGTTTTCCAAATCAGCAGACATTCCATTGAATTCTACTCCCGGAATTTCGGCTTTGAGCTTTTCTACAAAATGCTTCTTCAGCGCTTTGATATGAGACTCATGCCCTGCCATATCTTCATATGCAATTTCAAGCGCCTTAGCTATCCCGATGATTCCGATGACATTTTCAGTTCCCCCTCTCATATTCCGCTCCTGAGCTCCACCATGAATAAAAGGGTGGATTTTTTTATCCTTCCTTACATATAAAAACCCGGAACCTTTAGGTCCATGAAATTTATGCCCGCCAGCTACTAAGGCATCGATTGGCAGACTCTTCAAATCGTGCACATAATGACCCATGGTCTGTACGGTATCAGAATGGAAAAATGCACCGTACTCTCTCGCCAAAGAGCCAATTTTATTCAAATCATTCAAATTGCCAATTTCATTATTGGCATGCATCAATGAAATTAGACTATTTGGATTGGCTTTGAGCAAGGCTTCCAACTGATCCAAATCAAGCTCACCTCGCTCATTGACATCCAATTTGCTGAGTTGTATATGCCCTTTTTGCTCACAAACTTCCAAAGTATGAAGTACCGCATGGTGCTCTACAGGAGAAGTGATAGCATGCTTGATCCCATGAGTTTCGATCCCACAAACCAAAGCCGTATTGTCCGCCTCGGTGCCCCCAGAGGTAAAGAATATTTCTGCTGGTGTGGTATTTAGCAATTCCGCTACCTTCTTTCTTGATTTCTCAATTGCGGAACGAACTTCCCTTCCATGGCTATGAACCGAGGAGGGGTTTCCGTAATGGTTTTTCATAAAAGGAAGCATGGCTTCGATCACGCGATCGTCCATTGCTGTGGTGGCGGCATTGTCGAAATAAACCTTCATCTCTTTAGGGTTGGGTGGGTATTATCAAATCAAAGAAGCACTTACTACCTCTTTTATATCTTGCATAATTTTCTTGGCTAAATGCTCAGCAGTAGCCTCAGAGTCAGATTCAGAGTAGATTCTAATGATGGGCTCCGTGTTGGATTTTCTCAAGTGAACCCATTCTTTATCAAACTCGATTTTTACTCCGTCTATATCATTGATCGGCTGCTTTTTGTACTTGTCCTTGATTTCTGTGAGGATTTTATCCACATCGATTTCAGGAGTCAGCTCAATCTTATTTTTCGAAATATAATAATTCGGGTAAGATGCTCTTAATCTGGAAATTGTTTTTCCGAATTTGGCCAAGTGAGTAAGGAACAAACCTATACCTACTAAAGCATCTCTTCCATAGTGAGAAGTTGGATAAATTATGCCTCCATTTCCCTCTCCACCAATGACCGCTTCAGACTCTTTCATCTGATTTACCACGTTGACTTCTCCTACCGCAGCAGCAGTATAAGTACCGCCTCTTTTTTCAGTCACATCCCGCAAAGCACGGGTAGAGGAAAGATTAGAAACAGTATTACCCGGTGTTTTGGAAAGAACATAATCAGCCACTGCCACTAAGGTGTATTCTTCTCCAAATGGCGATCCGTCCTCATTGATGAAAGCAAGTCTATCCACGTCTGGATCGACTACAATTCCCAAATCAAAACTTCCTTTTTCGAGTTTTTGGGAGATATCCCGAAGGTTTTCTGGCAAAGGTTCTGGATTATGTGGGAAATGGCCGTCAGGAGTGCAATACATTTCTTCGATGGTCTCAACACCTAAAGCACGTAATAATTTTGGAACTGCGATCCCACCAGTGGAATTAACTGCATCCACCACGATCTTGAAATTTCTGGCTTTAATCGCCTCCACATCCACTAATTCCAAGTCCAAAACATGCTGGATATGTCGATCAATGTAATCATCGATTTGGGTGTAAGCTCCTAATTTTTTGACTTCAGCAAATGAAAAATCCTCATTTTCTGCTTTTTCAAGGATATCTATCCCTTCAGCATCTGAAATAAACTCTCCTTTCGAGTTCAACAGTTTCAATGCATTCCACTGAATTGGATTATGACTAGCTGTCAGGATAATCCCTCCACCTGCTTTTTCCAAAGGAACAGCAAACTCTACTGTGGGAGTTGTGCTCAAGCCCAGATCTATGACATGGATTCCCAATCCTTGTAGGGTTGCAGATACCAATCTGGAAATCATATCTCCAGAAAGTCTTGCATCTCGGCCAATGACTACCTTGGCATTTCCGGTTTTTTCCAAAACCCAAGCACCATAGGCTGAAGTAAACTTGACCACATCAATGGGAGTAAGACCCTCTCCTGCTTTTCCTCCGATAGTACCTCTGATACCAGAGATTGATTTAATTAATGACACGTACAGAAATTGGTTTAGTACAACTTAAAAAAGCCCTGCGTTGGCAGGGGCAATAATTTATTTGAATTTAGCGAGAACTTTATCTACTTCATTGTCAGGATTTCCGCAACTGCTGTTGGCGTCTACGGTTTTTCCGCAATAAGAACAGGTTTCTCCATCCTTGTTCAGATAGGGGTTTTGAGAGGCACAAGTGCCTTTAAATTCTCCGTTTTTAAGGAATATGAGCCTTACAGACATCAAAACGAAGAATAATGCCACGAAGCCCAGTGTTATTAATACAGTTGTCATAACGGATAAATTTGCGCAAATTTAAAGCTTTACTTCGAAAACGACCACAAATCAAACTTAGTTTCCCAAATCATGTCGAATTTGAGTACTCGGGCTGAGCAACTTGCAGCCTTCGACCGACTATTAACCATCATGGATGAGCTTAGGGATCAGTGTCCATGGGATAAAAAACAGACCACAGAAAGCCTGAGGCATTTGACTATTGAGGAGACTTTCGAGCTTTCCGATGCGATATTAGAAGGTAATTCTGAAGAAATCAAAAAAGAATTAGGTGACTTACTGTTACATATTGTTTTTTATGCCAAGATCGGTTCTGAGGAAGGGAACTTCGATATCGCTTCTTTGACTCATTCGCTTTGCGAAAAATTGATTAGGAGGCATCCTCACATCTATGGAGATACCCAAGCAAATGATGCGGATACAGTCAGTCAGAACTGGGAAAAAATCAAACTTCAGGAAAAAGGAAATAAATCTGTCCTAGGGGGAGTTCCTAAATCATTACCTGCACTGATCAAAGCTATGAGAATCCAGGAAAAAGCAAGAGGCGTGGGCTTTGACTGGGAAGAAAAACATCAGGTTTGGGAAAAGGTGGAGGAGGAAATGCAGGAATTTAAGGAGGAATTCAATGCAGCGGCTGAAGAAGAAATAGACAAGGAAAAAGCTACTGCTGAGTTTGGAGATTTGTTGTTTTCATTAATCAATTATGCGCGCTTCATTGACATCAATCCTGAAGAGGCACTGGAACGAACTAATTTAAAATTTATCAAGCGCTTTCAGTATTTGGAAAATGCGGCTAAAGAATCTGGTAAAAACCTTTCTGAAATGACCTTGGCAGAAATGGATGTGTATTGGAATGAAGCTAAGGGGAAAGGGTAGGTTAGAAAGCTAAAATCAGAAAGCTGAAAAAGGCAAGGTTTGATCTATCGTAAAAGAAAAATAAAAAGTTTGGTCGTCACTGCGAGCGAAGCTTGCGGAGCGCGGCAGTCTCATAATCTCTCGCCGAGACGCAACGACGCAGCGGTTTAGGTCTCCCGCGAAGAAAAGAAGTTGCAAAGTTCTTTATAAGCTATGCTTTCTATCATTCCTCTGTGGTTTAAAAAAATAGTTTCTTGAGACGTAAAGGCGAAGCAATTTTTTATTTTCCCTCAATAGTCTTTGAGTTTTTCTGTGAAGCCTCTACGTCCCTCGAAAATCAAAATTGAAAAATCTCAGATCTTAAAATTACTTCCGCGCCAACTCCCGAAAAACCTCCAAGTACTGCTCCGTCACATAATCCCAATTATATTTTTGAATAAGGCCATCCTTTGCTGTTTTTCGAAGAGATTCCATTTTTTCTGACTCTGATTCTGCCTTGGCTACTATTCGTCTAACTGATTCAGCATTCTTTTCAAAATACCAACCATGCTTGCCATTCTGAAGCATTTCCTGATTGAAAGGAGTATTGAGAGCTAGAATCGCACAACCATATCCCAAAGCTTTTAGCATAGCAGGATTAGTGCCGCCAAACTCATGCCCATGAAAGTATCCAAAGCAATGAGAGTACAAAGCCGCTAATTCATTGGGGTCGGTCACATAGCCTGTAAATAGCAAGCGAGGATCCTGAATGTTTTTCAGTTGAGTGGCCCATTCATCCGAAAAGGGCACATCTCCTACAATCACCAATTTTTTGGAGGAATCGGATTTCAAAAAACCTTCGATAATCAAATCAGCATTATTGTCAGGTACCAACCTCCCTACAATCAAGAAATAGGTCCTTGATTCCAGTTTCCATTTTTCCAAATAGCTTTGAGAAACACTTTCTTTTGGATTGGCTCCATAGGCAATGACTTTGGAGTCTTTATTGAAAAGCTCCAGATACACCCTTCTCATTTCATCTGAGTCATTGATGATTTGATCATAAAATCGTGTGGCCATTTTTGAAGCCCAATAAAAATACTTGGAGCCAAAGCCTTTCCATTTGGGTCTCAACCATTCCAGTCCATCCACATTAATCGCAGTGGGTTTCCTGAAAACCTTGGAAATTATTCCAAAAGGACCGTTTCCGGAGTTTACTACCAAGATCACATCCACGTCCGAAAAACAGGCGTGAAGCATGGAAAAAAAAGTATGAGTCAACTGAGTAAGACTTTTGGACTCAATGGCAGGGGTGTAAATGCATTCTATACCATTCACAAACCGGGGCCTTTTTGGAAATAGTGCACGGTGATTATACACCCGCACATGCACTCCTTTTTTTACCAAGCGCTCTCCGAGTTCCTTAATCATGGTATCATACCCACCGTATACATAGGGGTATCCTTTGGCACCCATGATGGCAACTTTCAATTTCTGTTCAGATGCTGCCATATGTGCTTTTTAATTTTCTCTTCGAATGATTCCAAGCTGAACTCTTCTAAAACCCGAACTCGGCCTGCTTTACCCATTTCTAGCCTTAAATCCTCACTTTCTATCAACTGACTGATAGCTTCTACTCCTTTTTTCACATCTCCTATGGGGATCAAAAATCCACTCTTGCCATCTTCCAACATCTCTGAGGCTCCGCCTGACAGAGTTGCTACAACAGGCTTTCCCGCTGCCATCGCTTCTAAAATCACCGTAGGAAAAGAATCAGGTAAAATGGAAGGTAAAACAAAAATATCCATAGCTGCCATTAGCTCCGGAATATCCTTCCGAAAGCCCAGATAGCTCACTTTAGACTCCAAATGATTACTTCTTATCTCTTCGTGAATTTCTTCCAATATTGGTTCATAACCGGGATAAGGATCTCCAACTAACAAAAAATGGGTTTCCGGATATTGCTGAGAAAGCTGCTTCG
Source organism: Algoriphagus sp. NBT04N3 (assembly GCF_019443765.1). Lineage (NCBI taxonomy): Bacteria > Pseudomonadati > Bacteroidota > Cytophagia > Cytophagales > Cyclobacteriaceae > Algoriphagus > Algoriphagus sp. NBT04N3. The sequence continues at coordinate 4,124,075 of NZ_CP048415.1, read as the reverse complement.
CCATTTCAAGAAAAAACAATTGCCCTTTACCAGGATTAATGCGACCCACCATTCCTATGCAGACTTTCTTTTCCGCTACTCCTATTCTCTTTTTAGCCTGATCTACATTTTCCAAAAATGCCTGGTAAGGAATACCGTTATGAATTACCTGCACTTTTGATTTTCGAAGTAATTTTTGCCAATGGGCTGCAACGGCTTCTGAAACAGCTATAGGCTGAGGAGTACCTTTGTCCAAAAGGCTGCTCAGCAATTTGACCAAGGGTTTGGGGCCTGGTATAATCTCGTGGATGTGCCAGGTATGTGGAATGTTTTTTCTTCGGGAAAAAATTGAGCCTATAATTACCGCCAACGTATTGGAATAAACCAATTCAAATTGAAATTTCTCATGGAGACTTGAAAGGAAGCGATAAGCCTTAAGATTTTTATTAGCTCTATTAATTAAGCCTAGTGGGCTGACGTATTTTCTTCTCAGAATTCCGAGATTGAAAATATAAACAGGAATCCCCAATTCGCTCAAATAGATTTCAAGAGGCCCTTGATGGGGTATAACGACAACAGGATTAATACCGGATTTTTGAAGTGCCTTGATAGCTTCTAGAAAAATTCTGGAAGAACCGTATAAATCCGCTGAACTTGTTAGAAAAAGGATATTCAAAACCTTGCTGATTCCTGAACTTTGAGGAGAAAATGATTCTTCAAAACAATGGTGTGATGATTAAACCATAGAAGAATTGGGACTAAAAGTACGATAAAACTGATTTATTTTGAACCTATGTAAACATTTTGGATGATTAAGGAGAAAAGGAGTCTTTCTACTCAACCAAACTCGGTTCTAGAATTTTCCTTTGGAAGGCTTCAATAAATTTTTGAGCTGAAAATTCCTGAGATCTTATTTTCCCTTTAGCCTTCATGCTTTCACAAAGTTCCTTTTCCTGATCCAGATGAATCATTTTTTCCAGCAAGTCCTCCTGATTTCCGGTTTGAAAAGAAAGGCCTGCACCTCCTGCCACTTCCAACAAGGCTTCCTGATCTGAGTGAATCACCGGTAGGCCAAAGCCCATGGCTTCAGGGATTGGAATACCAAAGCCTTCATTTTCTGATGGAAAAACATAGGCAAAGGCATTTTCATACAAAGCCTTAATTTCCCCATCAGTCAGGTATCCCGGAAGAAGAATTTTTTCCTTCATTCCCAATTCTTCAATCAGGCGCTCCACTAATGGTAAATCATTCATTTGGGCACTTTGTCCCGGGCCTCCTACCAAAACCATCTTTTTGTCCGAACCGGTAATTCGTACGAAATCCGCAAAAGCTTTCACCAACAGAGGCAGTTGCTTTCGTTTATCAAAGGTGCCTATATGTAAAAAATAGGAGCTTTTCGTCAGCAGTAATTTTTTGATAATTGATTGGTCACTAGCCGCCTTCAGACTCTTGGGGGTTTGATAGATCACTGATATTGGCCAGTTTTTACCTAAATGCTTTTCAATTGAGGCTCTGGAATATTCAGTAGTTGTGATGATTTCAGTTTTTTCTCTCAGTCCTTTTTTTATCAAGCTCAAAAAGTACTTTCTCCACCATCTCGGGTAATTCTGTGGCATTTGCCAAAAAAACGCATCATGGATGACTGTTAACCTTCTACAAGGAAGAGATGCAGCCGGCGAGACAAAATCAGGGCAAATCAGAACATCCGGCTGGTGCTTTTTGACCAAATCAGGGAGCTGAAACTCCTTCCATCTCAGGTAATCCAGGTGATAGTTGAGTCTTTGAATTTTGGTTTGCGGACCCTTGAAACTTTGATCCTTCACCTGTTCATCCGGCTCATGGGTAAAGATCCATTCTATCTCCTTATGGGGATATTTTCGGGCCGCTTTTGCCAATTCCATCATGTATGTTTTAATACCTGTGGTGGCTACGTTGAGATATTGAAGGTCAAGTAAAACTTTCAAACTAATGCGTTTTTCTCAAAGTTAATGGATTCTTCCATACTCCCTCACGGAATATCCAATCATCCACCAGCTGAGCCAAGCGACATAGGTATACATTTCTGCATTTGCCACAAATAGGGGTAAAAGCTATCCAACCTTTGTAGCCGCACCGACGAAGGCGATCCGAGCCTTGGGTGTAGAATCTGTTTCGTAAAAAACCCGTAAAGTCAAGATCACCATTAACCTGTTAAATCTAGCGAATCACCTTTTCCTACCCTATTCGACTCAAATTCTTTTTCCCTTATCATGACCTTGTAAAGTGGTAGGGCCAGAACTGATTTACATGGATAATTTCCCTATTGAACAAATCCATTTTAAACTTTTAGATGGGTTTTCGATGAAAAATACCCTGTACTGGGTATTTTTTCCTCCATGAAATTCCTTTTCTTTGAGCAGGAATTTTAATGGAGAAAATTGTAGGTTTTGACTTTTTCAAAGCATTAGTTAAAGTCAATGCACAATTGGACTCCTTACTAAGTCCTCACTACTTGGAAATGTTGGAAATTATAAACCCTCGCCCATGAGCTGGTTTAAGAACAATTTTAGATCGAAAGACAAGATTTCAATTACTGTAGAAGGAGTAAATCCTCAAACCGAAAATGAATTTCGATTTCTCAACTTTTTAGAACGTGAGCAGGTCTTTTTTCTGGAGAAATGGTTTGAGCAGTCCAAAAAGTTAGGCCATCAGTTTAAGCCACAGTATTCAGATGCAATAGTGCAGAAAATCAGAACAGGCAAATTTAGCAACCCACACAGTTTCCCTGAATATTTCAACTCTGAATTTGATTTTATAGCCATTGATTTCGAAACTGCCAATAATAATAGAGTGAGTGCATGCGCTTTGGGTTTGGCATTTGTTAAAAACAACACCTTCGTGCACGAAGAGAAACACTATATTCTCCCTCCTGCTGGTGAAAAAATTCTAAGTTCTCATGAGCGATTTCATGGAATTCAAGAACAGGACCTAGAATTTGCACTTGATTTTAAAGAGCTATGGGATTTAGAGTTTTCTAAATACTTTAATAATAATCTGATCGTTTTTCACAATTCTAGTATGGACTTGAGTGTTTTGAAAAGTCTATTCTCCTACTACAAAATAGAGGATTTCAGCATTGATTACATAGATACCATGAGGCTTGCCGAAATATCGGGTAAGCCAAAGAAATTAACTGAACTTGCAAATCTGTTTGAAGTTCCCATCATTAAGCATCACGACCTAAAGAAGATGCAAAGGCATGCGCGAATATTTTTAAGGAGCTGAAAGAACTTGCTCCTAATTATAGAGAGCTAATCCAAAATGTTAATGTCGATAATTTAAGGGATAAAGTATCCTCAAATGCGGTAACCTTGAAGATTCAAAATTACAACCTTGATATTATCTCGGAATATTATATTTCAAAAAAAGAGCTTGAGGATCTCCAAATCGAAGGTTCAGCATTCCTTTTCACAGGGGAGCTTACGGAGGACAGAGAGGACTGTAAGGATTTTATTGTGGGGTACGGTGGTCTAATTAAATCAACCATAACGAGTAAAGTAGATTATGTGGTTGTTGGAGCTGAATACGGCTGGTCGAAAATTCAAAAAATTCACCTCCTGAATTCCGAAAGAAACCTCCGAATTAGGCTTCTTTCGAATGCTGACTTTCTACGATTGAAAGAAAGATACGAGAAGTTAAATTTCTAGTATGAAATCAAGATCAAGCAAACGGGAGATAGCCCTCTCAATTATAGCCTATTGATCTTATATTTCAATTAATTGTCTTTTCATTTTTAACCTTTCCGGTATGCCAGACTTTCCACACCTATTTTACTCCAAAAGCCCAGCGAAAATCAAGGGTTTTAAAAGAACCAGAGGGCGAGATACTAAAAATGAAGAACAGAAGCCAGAACCATTACCTCCCATATCCGAGGAGAAAAAACGTTTTCTGGTAGCGAAACTTGATGCATATAGCTCAGCATCACGAAATAGAATCAAAAGTAAAACGCTTGAAGTCCCAACCAATATCGATTTAATTCAAATCAATTTTATAGTCACTTTTGACCGAGAACTGGAAAACCACTTTTTTGGAAGATATAATTTTTCCGCAATTGAAAGATCCAACTTCAATAGAAATGTCCTCTTTAGTATAGGAAAGGAGGATGATTTTCAAACTTTTAGTACGGATATTACTGCTATTAGTAGCCTCAGTGAAGGTGAGGATCATCGAAATCAACCTTATTCCCGATTGGCCTTGATCAGTGATTTTTATCTTTTGGATTCCAAAGGAAGGAAAGGGGTTTTATCAGGTCAGGAAAGCTTTAACTTGACTATCTGCGATATATTGGAAAATCCAGAAGCTAGGGTCCAGCTTAATTTTATGACCGATTATTTAAAGTCTAAAGGAGTTGAAATAATTGGCAATCGGGTGGCTCTGAATCTTCTTTTTCTCAAAAACGGCTTTCCGGGGCTGGACCAGATTCTTGTTGAGAACTTTGACATCATAAGACTGATCACTTCTGCCAGGGTACCCTTGATAAAACCTGGATCTGTAGCCACCCCGATCCGTAGTTATGGGTTTAAAGTAGTGATTGACGAGGACTTGCCAATAGTATGTGTAGTAGATACAGGAATTCAGATTTCGGTAGAGCCGATCAAAGATCTATTAACGCCAATCTTCATTGACCACACTGGCAAAGCTCCCTATTGGGATGATTCAGGGCATGGTACGGCAGTGGCAGGTCTTATTGCATTCGGTACTGATTTTTTTAATACATCTTTGAGGGAAATTCCCGCAAAGGCAAGATTGGCGGTGATAAAGGCCATCCATCAAGAAAACGATGATTTGAACATTGTTGCCTTAATCAATGACATTCGGGAACTCCATCTTAGTTACGGGATCAGGATTTTCAATATCTCCTTAAATCTTCCCGGTTCAAAACCTTACAACGGACCCGTAGGTAAGTTTGCGTACGAATTGGACAAGCTCGCTTATGAATTGGACATCCTTATTGTCAATTCAGTTGGCAACTATAGTTTGGATGACATGGATTATTGGGTGTTTGATGGCTCTTTAGATCCTGTTGCTCAATACCCCTCATTTTATTACCAAACGAATCCGGAAATTCCTGGTCATTCCTGTGAATTTACTAATCTGCAAGAGCCTGCGGAATCCATGAACAACATTTCTGTTGGAGCCTTGGCAGGAAATTTCGAAAATGGAGTCACAGATGGGATTACCCCTGCCAGAGAATATCCAGCATATTATTCCCGAAAGTTTCATTGGGATATCTCCATCACGATAAATGGTTCAAAGCTTAAGAAAAGCCAAAAGAATAAGCACTTGGTAAAGCCAGACTTGGTATTTGAAGGTGGAGATTATCTGAGTCAGGAAGCTGCCATGGAAGTGCTCACCAGTCCCCAAGATAATTCGCCCTACTATGGAAGACTGGCCGGGACCAGTCTGGCCACTCCTTTGGTCACCTCCCTGATAGCCCAATTGGTAAAGGAGTATCCAACGCTTCAGATGACTTCCATTAAAGCATTGCTGATTAATGCTGCTCAGTCTCCCGCTGGGATAAATCCACCACACTTTGATTCAGCAGATGGTAAAAAATTGTATCGTAATCTTATTGGCTTTGGACGGCCAAACCCTGAAAGGCTAATAGAAGGCAATTCGGATTCCATCACTTTCGTAATTGAGGACCTCATTACTTTCGGTGATTTCTATTCCTTTGATTTGAGATTTCCGGATTGGGTGCTGTCGACATCCAACAAAATTGAACTCACAGCTACATTGGTTTACAAATTCCTTCCCGTCCCAAACAATCATTTAGCCTACCTTCCCCTGCACATCTCTTTTGGAATATTCAGGCCGGTGGATATTTCTATTCTTTCTCAGAAGGATTTAGAAAATTTCCAATTACGATCAGGAGCCTCTTGGGCAGAAGATCACTTTGGAGTAGAAGACAGGATATTTTCCAATGTTCAGAAGCTCGCTTTTCTTATTTCCAGTCAGCACTTTGATCCTGATAACCCTTCAGTTTCTATTGCCATTCGTTGTTATGGCAAGTCAACTATTCCGGAATTGGCTTTAAGGCATTTGCAAAATGAAAATCATCCTTTCTCATTAGTGATTAGTCTAAAGGAAATCCCAAAAACGAAGAAGTCCAAGCTTTCAGGTTCGCTTTATAATGATGTCATGCTTTTGAATGACCTTCAGGCAATTGCAGATTTGGAGGCAGAAAATTAGACTTTACCGGAATTACTGATTGCGGTTTTTTCTTCCTCAATCAATTTTTCCCAGATTGCTTTATCAATCTCAACTTTAGCTGGTACCAAATCAGTCTCCAACTTATAAAGACTCCGCTTCATAGCCGCGATAAGTGTCTTTTGGATGCTATAGAAGGACAGCCCTTTTGCCTTCTGGATCAATCTTTTGATTCCTGATTTGCTATCCAAGGTAAATACCCCACGCTTGAGGGTTAATTGGATTAACTCCTCAATTTCATGATCGGTGGGAAGCTCAAATTCAATCTGGGTATCAAACCTTCTAATTAAAGCATCATCCAGCATGCCAACCTGATTGGTGGCAGCGATCACAATTGTGGACTGAGGTAGGTAGTCAAACAATTGAAGGATGGTATTCACCACCCGCTTCATTTCGCCATGATCTTGGCTGTAATCCCTCACCTTGCCCAAGGAGTCAAACTCATCCAAAAACAGAATATAATCACCTGAGGCAGCCATTTTAAATATCTTCGCAAGGTTTTTACTGGTTTCCCCAAGTTTGGAGGAGACGATTGCTCCGAGATTTACCACCAGTAGGATTTTTTCTAGTTCCCCAGCAATGACATAGGACGCCAAAGTCTTCCCGCAACCCGATGGACCATAAAATAGGATTTTATGAGCTATGGGTAGATCCAATGCTTGAAGCAGGTTTTTTTTCCGATGCTCCAGAATAAAATGATCCAGCGATTCTTTGATTTGAGGAGCGCAGATTAGGTCAGATAGTCGGTAGTCCGAGGTGACTTGGTCAAGAATCAACTCATCTACCCCTTTACTGTTTGGAGCTTCAAATCGGATTCCCGAACTGGTCTTTAGGGATCCTCCCGAGGAGTGATGGCGGATAGCTTCTTTCAGAATAGACTGTAGCTGTATGGCCAGATTGGTTTTTTTGCTTTTTCGGGCATGCTCGATCATCTCCTGGAGGGAGTCCTTTAGCTTTTCTTGGTCATTTTCAAGACCAAACCGGGCAATATCTTTGATGTAATCGAACTGTGTCACTTGCGGGCGCGCATTAAATGATTTTGATTTGCGAAAATCACTCCAATTATTCTGCGATATTCACTAAAATTCGCGAAAATCACCAAAAGTATACTTACAAAGTAAGCATTTTGTTGACAAAGTCTCTTGCCATCTATTAAAAACTAATCAAGATTGTTGAATTTGAATAATGAATTTTGGAAACGGTGAGAAAGCAATTTGATCTTTAGAAAAAAAATTGAATTCAAGGACTGAATTTTTTTGACCTTAAGCCAAAAATATCCACTAGTCGAAGACTAAGCTTTAAGAAACAATCCGATAGGACTGAGCGTCAAGAATTAATTCAGAGGATTAATCTAGCGAGTAGCCTGTCCTGAAAACGAAGTGTGTCGGGAAGCCAGGGTGCATGGAGGCCATTTACCCTTGGGCCAGGATGCAGGGCGGGCAAATTCCACCCAGTCCAAGCGATAATTTGACTACAGAGAAGAGGGGTGTCATATTTTGTTTGACTATAAAAAGAACTAGACTAGACTGTATGTTCCCTAAGCACGTGATGACCGGTAAATAAGAAATGTGACCATTTTGGGGAAAAAACATTCAAATTTTCTAAGTTATTTCCCATTCAAGAATTTAAATTCTTCATGCCGGTTTGCTTCTTTAGCCAGTTCGATTTTCTCTTTGGATTCTATTTCCAATCGTTTGGTTCTTTCCTTCTCTCTAGTTAATAAGAATTTAAAGAGGCCAAAAATTCCAGGACATAAGATTAGAAGTATAATTGTCCATCTGTTCCTAACCGCTTAAATAACTGTACCAGTTTTGTTGCCTAGACTTAGGAACTAACTGAAGTAACCTTGATAATTTTATTGACAGAAATCTGGACAAATTTGGAAAACAAAGTCCTAGATCTGGAAACCAACAGATGAGGGAATGAAAAGGAGTTTAGGTGTAATAAAATATTTCCTTTGAAAATTTATCATTGGTCTAAATTGAATAGGAACCCTTCAAATTACCAAATAGTACTTTATAACTTCAGAGTTCGAATGACAATGAGAAAGTGATAAAGTGTAAAAAACTAAGATATTATTTTTGATAATATTGACAAAAAATTTTTTAATTATTCATGAGCTAATTCAGGTTTTTAGAATTTAAATCATTTGGTTCTTAAATTTATCGTTTCTTCAGGGATAGTGGGCTTAGTTAGAAAGATTCCTTCTTTTTCAAGAAGTCCATTGATGTCTATGTCATAAATATCTCTAATTTTAGACAATAGGAGGATATTTGGAATCGTTTTACCACTTTCCATATTGGATAAGGATTTTTGAGAGATTCCAATTAGGTCTGCAACTTCCTGTTGTGACATTTTTTTTTCTTCACGAATTTTCTTCAAATGACTTCCTAAACACATAAAAGATTAATAAGTAAAAAGTTACTGAAAATTAGAAATATCTTACTAGGAGTATACCTAAGGATGTCTCAAATTAGTATTCAACAATTAAAATCAAAAAGAAATTTAGATTTTTTAGTTTTTTGCTTATGGAAAATAGTCTGATTTGCCTCAAAAATTTATTTGAATTAGTTAATCTACCTTTTACTAGAGGATATTTAAAGGAAAAATTGCTCACTCATCCTGAGCCGGATTCCTTACTGGCTATATCCGATACTTTGGCCGAATACAAAGTAGAAAGCCTTGCTCTCCAAATGGGAGAAGATAATTTGGATCAACTTCCCCTGCCCTGTGTGGTTCAGGTCAACAAAAATCCGTATCCTTATTTCACTTGTTTGACTCAAGTCACTGAAGATTGGGTGGAATATTTGGATGAAAGGGGAAAACTGATCAAGCAAGCCCGAAAAGAATTTGTGACCCTATGGACTGGGATAACTCTGGTGGTAGAAAAAGGAGAGCATTCCGGAGAGCCTAGATATTCCCAGCGAAGGAAGGAGCAGATGATCTATCAATTCCTTCATTATTTCCTTGGTGCAGTCGGACTAGCTTGTATCCTTGGATGGGATAATAGCACTTCCTATTCACTTGAAGCGATAGCACTTTTCATAATAAAGCTAACAGGCCTGGGTATATCGGCCATTTTGCTCTGGTCAGAGGTAGATAAGAAGAATACTGCAATTACCCAATTTTGTGGAGGTGGAGATCAATCATATTGCAATTCAGTCATTGACTCCTTTTCAGTAGCTGGACTCATTAGCTTGGGTAATCTGGCCTTTGCTTACTTTTTGGCAGGCACTTCCCTACTCTTGATTAGTTCATTTTCTGGATCGGCTCTAGCGTTGTTGGGTTTCCTTAGTATTTCCAGTTTGGCGATTATCCCATTTTCGCTGTACTATCAGGGCGTCAAGCTAAAAAAATGGTGCCGCCTCTGTCTTTGGATATCCGGGATTTTAGTAGTGGAATTGGCAGTCAGTCAATTTCTCTTGCCTGATTTAGCCTGGCTTGCACTCAGAGAATTGGGACTGTTTTCATTTGTTTTCTTGACTTCTGCCCTGGTCTGGATCAGCCTTAAGCCTTACTTGATGGCTCAAAAAGAGCTATACACTACCAAAAGCAAGTTGGCCAAGATTCTGTCTAATAAGGAGCTATTCGATCAATTCCTGAGCAAGTCCAGACAGATCACTTCTAATCCCGAAGGGTTGGGGATATTCCTAAAAGGGGTAAATCCGAAATACAATATCTTAAAAGTCTGCAATCCCTACTGTGGTCCCTGTGCCCGTACGCATCCCCTTTTGGAGAAGCTCTATGAAGCCGGGAATATTGATTTACAGATCGTATTTGTACCCGGAGGAGGAGATGAGATAAGACTAAAGACTATCCGGCATCTTTTGGGGATTGCTTCTCAAGGAAATTTAGAAATAACCCGCCAAGCTTTGGATGAGTGGTATAGTCAGGAAAAGAAAGATTATGAAGTCTTTTCGGCAAAGTATCCACTCTACGGAGAACTGGCAAGGCAGGAATCCAACCTCAAATCCATGCTGGACTGGGCAGAGAAGGAGCAGATTACCCATACGCCTACGATTTTCATCAATGGCTATGAATTGCCATCGACCTATGCAGTGGAGGATTTGAAATATATCTTAAACTAAAAAAAAGCTGCTAATGCAGAAAATAAATATTCAATCGCGATGAATAGTCACAGTCTTCGGTGACTCAAATGGTCGGAGGGTTAGCTTATCAAATAAAATCAATTAGTAACAATTTAAATCCATAAAAACTATGAAAAAATTAAGCTTAGAAATGCTCAGACTCAGCACCAATGAGGTTTTGGAAAGAAGTCAGATGAAGAAAATTACTGGTGGGTATGGGGGTTGCACTGTGTGCTATCGTTATGACTCCAACTTAAATCAAAATGGTACATATACTACCTCTGGTTCTTGTAATGCTGGGACGACGTGCTATAATGACCCAGATTGTTTTACGTGGTCTTGTCATTGATTCTGTAAGCTATGTATCAGATTACACTATACTAATTTAACATAATAAGTTACTTAATAATACGTTGACTGATATTTTGTTTATCAATTAAAGAACTACTCCATAAAGTTTTATTTGGAGTAGTTCAATTTTACTATTATTATGTTTTTAAATATAGTAAACTTGAAAAATTCTTTAATATTTCAAAGTTACGAAAAACCATAAAGGAATAGTTAATATTTATAGAGAATATTGTAATGGCCAAGATATCAGTATCGATCATGAAATATATTATTAGGATATTGTTTTTCATAATAATTTTCCAATTTCAGAATTGTGGAAATAAAGATCATCCAAACTATTCTAAATCAACTAAAGACATTGACATAAAAATAGATTTTTTGAAGGAAAGTTCGCTTGAATTTGATTTTGAATTCCTAGACTCTATAAACCTTGAGGTTCCCGGAAACCCTCCCCTTACTTCAATCCAAGACTTGGTTTTTTCGCAAAACTTCTTCCTTCTTTTAGATAGAAAACAAGGGTTATTAAAATTTGACAACAATGGTATGTTTCTCTTTAAAATTGGAGAGTTTGGTCAAGGGCCAGATGAATATGCTATGCCCTATGCACTTCACTTAGATGAAAAGAAAAACATTGTCTATGTGGCAGATTGGCAGAAAATGGTTATTCTCACTTACAGCCTCGAAGGAAAATTTGAATCAACAAGCAGTAAACTTCTGGGGCATCCTATATCTTTTTATAAAGAAGATGATACGCTTCTGGTAGTACAGGAAACAATAAATGGAACAAAAGAGCATCCTAGAGAGGTGATGATAAACTCATTTAAACCCAATAGTCTTGAAATTGTGAATAATGAAAGCCCCGCCTACAGTTTTTATTCTAATTTCAACATTATCCATCCCATTCCCAGGATATTAAGCCGAGTAGGTAATTTAAGCTTATTTTACATGCCAATTATTCGGGGAGAGATTTCTTCTCATACCGATAGAGATACAATTTTCAGACATCAAGACGGTAAATTGACCCCAGAGTATTTAATTCATTTAATTGGTTTTGATAGTTCAATGCAATTGAGTATAAGCCAAATAGTGATATCTGATAAATATGCTTTTTTACGCGTGATTTATGACAACTATCCTTATCTTTTTGTGATTGATTTAGAAAGTAATAGTCCCTTAGGTCATTTAAAGAAATTATTCAATCAGGAGATGACAGATGAAATGATTCCAAGGCCTATTAAAGAAGATAGGTATTTTTCCATTCTTAGGGATAAGGAGAATGGCTTAGAGAAAAATCCACAAATTTTATTTTACCGCATACTGTAGTAAAGAGACTAAATTATTGTTTTGAAAAATTCCTTCCCCCATTACAACCAACCCGATTCCAAAGACTGTGGGCCTACTTGCTTGAGAATAATCGCAAAGCACTATGGAAAGCTGATCTCCCTCAAGGAAATCCGGGAAATATCGGAGACGACTCGGGAAGGAAGCAGCCTGTTGAAGCTCAGTGATGCAGCTGAGGCAATGGGGTTTAAGACCATCGGTGCTAAGTTAAGCTTTGATAAGCTGATGCAGGCTCCTTTTCCCTTAATCGTACATTGGGACAAGCAGCACTTTGTTGTGGTGTATAAAATCAGAAAAGATACCGTCTATATCTCTGATCCTGCCTATGGTTTGATTTCGTATTCCAAGGGAGAGTTTATCTCCCAATGGATCGGAAATAATGCTGATGAGCATACCAAGGAAGGAGTCACTCTCCTACTGGAACCTACCCCTGTCTTCAGAAAAATGAAATGGGAGGATACTAAAAAACGATCGCTTACCTTCCTATTCAACTACCTTTTCCAGTATAAGAACCTGATCGCGCAGTTAGCCATAGGGCTGCTGGTGGGTAGTTTGTTGCAGCTAATTTTTCCTTTCCTGACGCAGAGCATTGTGGATGTGGGAATCCAAAATCAGGACATCAATTTTATTTACTTGGTTCTCTTTGCACAAATTATGTTGTTTTTTGGCAGAATGAGTGTGGAAGTGCTTCGAAGCTGGATTTTGCTGCACTTGACGACTAGGATCAATATTTCTTTGGTCTCGGATTTTTTCATCAAACTGATGAACCTGCCCATATCCTATTTTGATACCAGGATGACAGGGGATATCATGCAGCGGATTGGGGATCATCGCAGAATTGAGAACCTTTTGACAGGTACAACACTCAACACCCTATTTTCTTTCTTTAATCTGATCGTTTTTGGGGCTGTATTGGTCTATTACAGCAATACTATTTTTTTGATCTTTCTTGGAGGAAGTGGGCTGTACCTCGTTTGGGTCTTGTTTTTTATGAAGCGACGCAGAGAACTCGATTACAAGCGATTTGCCCGGTTGAGCCAGGAACAAAGCACTGTGATCGAGCTCATCAATGGCATGCAGGAAATCAAAATGCACAATGCCGAAACCCAAAAGCGTTGGAGTTGGGAATTTGTACAAGCCAGATTGTTTCAGGTATCCATTCAATCTTTAACCCTAGAGCAGGCACAGCAGGTGGGTTCATCCGTGATCAACGAACTCAAAAATATCTTGATCACCTTTACTTCTGCTATGCTCGTTATCGAAGGAAATCTGACCTTGGGCATGATGCTGGCCCTGCAATACATCATTGGACAGTTGAATGGCCCCATCAATGAATTGGTAGGATTTGTTAGATCTTATCAAGACGCTACAATCAGTCTGGAACGACTTAATGAAATCCATGACAAGGAAGATGAAGAAAATTCTGAAAAACTGGCGGTCAGAACAGTTGAACCTGGCGAGGCCATGGAAGCCAAGAATCTCTCCTTTCGCTATGTCGGTGCTGAAGAAACCGTATTGGTAGGGATCAACCTTCAAATTCAGCCTAAAAAAGTCACGGCAATAGTGGGTGCAAGCGGTAGCGGTAAGACCACCCTGATGAAGCTGCTGCTAAAATTCTATGAACCCAGTTCCGGGGAAATCCGCTATGGTAAGCATGATCTCAAAACAGTCAGTGCTAAAAGTTGGCGGGAACAGTGCGGGGTGGTCATGCAGGAAGGCTATGTGTTCAACGACACCATAGCGGCCAATATAGCAGTGGGTCAGGACAGCATAGATCAGCAAAGATTGCTTGAAGCTGCCCGAATCGCCAATATTCTGGACTTTATTCAGTCTCTACCCCTTGGATTCAATACAAAAATTGGAAATGAAGGAGTAGGAATGAGTACTGGTCAGAAGCAACGCCTCTTTATTGCCCGAGCTATTTACAAAAACCCAGCAATGCTCTTTTTTGATGAAGCTACTTCGGCTTTGGATGCCAAAAATGAACGCGAGGTCATGGAAAACCTCCGGAAGTTTATGCAAGGCAAAACGGTGTTTATCATTGCCCACCGATTGAGTACGGTCCGTAATGCGGATCAGATCATTGTAATCGATCGGGGTAAAATCGTTGAACAAGGGCCCCATTTGGAATTGGTTCATGCCAAAGGTATCTATTATGAACTGGTGAAAAATCAATTGGAACTGGAAAAGATTAACTCAAACTGATCATGCCTGTAATTAGCCAAAACGACAATCTTCACCTTCGCTCTGAAGAAGTTCAGGAGATTATTTCCCGGCCCCCGGCGTGGTTGGTACGATGGGGAATTACTTTGATATTTATTCTGCTTTCTCTTTTGATAGGATTATCCTTTTTGATCCGATATCCTGATTTTGTGGAAGCGAAAGTATTGATTACTACTGCTGAGCCAACAGAACGAATAGCAGCCCGGTTTACAGGTCAAATTGATAGCATATTTGTCACCAATGGAGATCAGGTAAAAAGTGGGCAGCTTTTGGCAGGTATCAAGAGTACAGCTAGGTTGGAAGATGTATTCTTTTTGAAGACTACCCTAGAAAAAGAACCCTTTGAGAAGGAAAATGACTATTTATTTCCTGTTGATTCTCTTTCAGAATTGGTTTTAGGGGAAGTTGGATTACCGTTTTTGGAATTTGAAAGGAATTATTTGGCGTATCGATTGATCAGGGAGTTACAGCCTTTTGCGGGCCAGTTGGAAGGTACCAAAGCATCCATAGAGGAAATCAAAAAACGGATTAGTAGTCAACAATCCCAAAAAGAATTACTTAGCAGAAGACTTTCTTTAGCCAAAATCGACTATGAGCGTAACAGAAACCTCCATCAGCAAGGGGTCATTGCAGATAAGGATTTTGAATCCCGTGAAATGGAGTATTTGCAGATGGAAGAACAGGTCAATCAGATGGCCATATCCATCTCTCAATTGCAGGAAACACTGAATACGGCATATCAGACCATTAAAAACACCAACATCAATCGGGAAGAAGAGGAAGCGAGGTCATTGAAAGCCCTAATCCAATCCTATCAAGGACTTAAGCGGAGTTTGCGGGATTGGGAATATTTGTATCTGATGAAATCTTCCATTATTGGTATAGTCAGCTTCCAAAAAGTATGGGGAGCCAATCAGCAAGTCAATTCAGGGGAACTAGTGTTTACCGTATTGCCTGATAATAAATCCGAGCTAATGGGCGCCATGAAAATAGCGGCTCAAAATGCCGGAAAAGTGAGCATTGACCAAAAAGTCCTGATCAAATTGGACAATTATCCATTTCAGGAATATGGGGCATTAATCGGGAAGATTTCCAGCATTTCGGTGTCTCCTGACGAAGAATTCAACTATTTGGTATATGCCACTCTACCCGAAGGTAGTAAGACCTCATTCAATCGAGAAATTCCATTTACCCAGGAACTGTTGGGAAATGCTGAAATCATAACCGAGGAACTGAGTGTGGCAGAGCGCTTGTTTTTCAAATTTGGGTCCATAATGATTTACTAGATGAAAATTGTTCACACATTTTGGATTGACGAAGGGAAAGATCCCTTGAAGGATAGTTTTGGATGGTGTAGTGCTCCGTATCATTTGATGAGTTGGGCGATTAGTTGCCTACAACTTCATCAATTTTACGAAGACCTGGAATTAATTACCGATAGGAAGGGAAAAGAGTTGCTAATTGATCAATTGAAATTACCTTATAAAAAGGTGAGAATTGAACTGGATGATTTAGATATAGTTAAAATTCCCGGCCTATGGGTAATGAAAAAAATATATTCCTATACACTACATGAAGAACCTTTCCTCAATGTGGACGGGGATGTATATGTTTATAGCCCATTTCCTGATGAAATTCTTTCCAGCCAACTAATTGCCCAGAACATTGAGCAAGATTTTGATTATTACAAAGAGTTGGTCGGGCGAGTCGATGATACTTTTCCATTTGTTCCAAAGCCGATTAAAGATCAGATCGAGAAGGGTATGGAAATCCAAGCAAGTAACGCTGGGATTTTAGGAGGGAAGAATTATGCATTTTTCAAAGATTATTTTCAGGTGGTCGAGCAATTTATAGCAGCTAATCAAAAACAGATTAAATCTTTAAGTCCTTTTCAAATGGTAAATTTCAATGCGGTAGTTGAACAGTATATTTTCCATTGCCTGAGTACTGATCAAAGTATTGAGGTGAAGTATCTTTTAGATACCGTTTATGATCCTTCTTTTTTTGAATCCTTTGCCAATTTCCACCACTTGCCCAATGATATCTCTTTTATGCATGCCTTAGGAGATTACAAGAAAAATGGTTGGGTTTGTGACCAGCTAGCGCATCGATTACGACTGGATTATCCAAAATACTTTGCTAGGGTATTAGATCTCTTTGAAAACTATGGAACAGCGTCATATGAAAAAACAGTTCAAGACGCACCAAGGGATCTGCCAATCAGCCCTATAAAATTTGCTTCTAAGTATCTATCAAAACCTGAAACTGAGCAATTTTATAGAACAGATCAAATCCTTTCTGCCATTTGTGAAAAAGAAGGCATTTCCTTGGAAAGAGATAAATTCACCATTTCTGAATTGAAGAATAATTTGGGCAGAAAATTGACAGATTCACCTACCCTCAGGGTTTTGGATGATGTGTATGAGTTTGAACAAGAAAAGCGTAGATTAATCGAATTACTGCATAAGGGCAATTCAGGGCTTGACGCTGGGTTTTCAGCCATACAATCTGCCAATGAAGTGTTAAAGAATAACCGATGGCAAGAAATGGCCGAGCTTAATTTGGCTCCCAATTGTAAATTAATCATTTCTGAATGGGATTGGTCTCAAAATTCTGTTTTGTTTACTCGGGTCAAAATCAATCCGATTGAAAACAATCTCTCACTTCCTCCTCATTATTATCAAACGGTACTGCTTTGGGACAGACATCATGAAGCAATTATTGAATATTTGCTTGGCACGGTTGGAGCATACCTTATTTCAATTCTTTCTAAGGAACCCTACGTTTCTATGTGTAATGTATCGAAAAAAATTCACGCTTTTTTTGAAGTATCAGGTGAACCTCAACTCAATAGGCTATTTGAAGAAGAGATTCGCTTTTTAGCCTACAGCGGGGTGATTCATCTAAGGGAAATCAGGAATACTTAATTTAGTAAATATTTACTGAAATTTAGTAAATAAGGTATAGGTAAACAGGAAATATGCTTGTAATTTACATTAATAAATCACGGTAGAAAAGTCTTTTCAATGATAACTCCACATAACAATTGGTTTTTTTATTAATTAAAGGGAATAACTATCAAGAGTAAATTAATAATTACAAATAAACTTTCAAAAATCTATTCTAATTAGAACAGATTTGGTAGATCGATATGTAAATAAGCCATCTTTAAGGGGAAGCTATTTGCTCATTGGATTATCTCTCCAATACAATTGTCGAACGTCTAAAGGCAAAGATTCAAGAACTTAAAACAAAATAAATTGAATATATAACATTCACTAATTTTAGAAACGCCCTTCTATTCTTTAAGAGAGGCTTAAACTTATTTTTTTACTAATCTAAAAATATTACAATATAACAAATGGAACAAATGGTCTTTCAATTTTTAAAACGCTTGAAAATCCCGATTTCAAGTCAGTATGTAGAAACTTTTCTGCTAACTCATCCCGAGTTTCCATCCCTTCTCAGTGTTTCAGACCTGTTAGAAAATTTGAAATTGGTGCATTCAATCAAGAGGATTAATCGCGAAGAAATTGAAAGTTTAGAAAGTCCTTGCCTTATACTACCAGAGCGTTCAGCTAAAGGACTTATCTCAGTTCTGACTAGTTCTAACCTTAGAAAATTAAAATCAGAAATAGCTTCTCAAAGCTTGATAGTTATTTCAGTGAATCCTTCATTAATAAATTCAACTGATCAACAAAAATCAGACTTCTTTCAGGAAAAAATTAAAAATGGGGCTGAAGGATTATTGAAAATTACGCTCATTGTATTATTAGGATTATTCCTCTTTTCTATTGATTCCATTTTCGATTTTTTTTGGGTAATGACTTCAATTTTCGGGGCTGTAGTTAGTTATTTGATTTTTTCAAAAGATTTAGGTTTCAAATTTGACGTGATAGATAAGTTCTGTAATTCAGGTAAAAAAGCCAGTTGTGATGAAATATTACAGTCAGAAAAATCAATAGTATTTGGCTTTTTGAAATTTTCAGATTTGATAATATCTCTTTTTGTATTCCAGTTAGTGATTTTAGGATTATTTGTACTATCAGACCGATCCATAAATGAAGTATGGCCTTTATTTATGGGTATAGCTTTACTATCGATTCCCGCTGTTCTTTATTCTGTATATCTACAATATGCCGTACTAAAAACTTGGTGCAAATTGTGCCTCATAGTATCAGCAATTCTAATTCTCCAATTCGGAATGTTGATTGGCAATTTTTTCGTCGAAACAATTTATTGGGGAGTGGAAGACCTATTGGGAACAATACTATTAGCCATTTCTTATCCCATTATTTTGTCATTAACGTTCTTAGTCAGAAGTAGAACTCAAGAATTCAATACTTTTTACCAACGAGCGGTCCATTCAGAAAGAATCAAAAATTCCCCTAAGGTTTTTTATGATTTGTTAAAACAGCAAAATAAAGCCCACTATTCTCCGCTTTATCATGAATTAGTTATTGGTAACCCAAACGCTCCAATCAAATTAATCATAGTTAGCAACTTATACTGTGCGCCATGTAAAGTTCAGCATGAGGAGGTATCTAGATTGGTAGAGTCTAATAAAGAATACCTGTCCGTTTCTATGCGATTTGTTAAAATAAATAAGCAATTCAATAAGGATATATCTTCCACACAATACCTTTTGCAATATTGGTGGGATAACATTCATAACACTGAAAAAGAATCCTCATTGACTGAACAATTGATTCATTCTTGGTTTAGCGAAATGAATGTGGAAAGTTTCGCAAGCTCTCACCCACTAAAAGAACTAAAACTATCCAATGAAGTAAAAGCCATGGCGGAATTGCAGGAAAAATGGATTGAAGAAATTGGGGTATCCAAAACGCCAACCATTTTTATCAATGATTACGAACTGCCTTCACTCTATACAATAGCAGACTTGCATAGAATACTCCCTGATTTAGCAGAATATTATTTTCTTGAAAACCAGCACAGTAATTTAAAATCCTAAAAATATTGCTTTACTAAGCAGGGGTCTGGTTGCTTGTACCCTATCCTCAGATGAAACAAGCTTTTTTCTTAATTACAATTATCTTACTAATTATGAGTAAACTAACCAAAATGAGTCTTAGCAACATCCAAGGGGTGTTAAGCCGAGAAGAAATGAGTAAAATTATGGCTGGTTCTGGAGGAACTCACTGTGGATTTTGCAAAACTTTTGGAGGTTCCACAAATGCCTGTTTTACAGACCCCACGCTAGGTGGAGCGTGTATGGGTTGTGAAGGATTGTGTTACTAAAAAACATTATTCTTCTCAATATTCTTCCTTACCTCCCTGGGTAAGGAAGTTTAATATACTATAATGAAATCAATTTGCCTAATTTCCGTTTTTTTTGGTCCATTCCCGTGGTACTTGAACTACTTTTTACACACCTGCAAAAACAATCCAAGTATCCAATTTCTTATATTCTCAGATAAGAGTAAGAATGATTTGGAGTTTCCGGAAAATGTTAGCCTAATAAATATTTCCCCTGACCAATTTAATGAACTGGCTAGCAATAAATTAGATTTTTTGATTAAAATTACAAATCCATATAAAATTTGTGATTTGAAGCCTGCTTTTGGGTTATTTTTTGAAGATTATTTAAAAGAGTTTGACTTTTGGGGTCACATTGATTTGGATATTATATGGGGAGATATTCGTTTTTTTATTACAGAAGACATATTGAATAACAATGAATTAGTATGCGTTAGACATGATTTTTTAACGGGATACTTTCTGTTATTTAAGAATTCCAAAAAAATGAAATATCTATTTATGGAAAGTAAAGATTTTAAAAAGGTCTTTTTATCTTCTGAACATTATTGCTTTGATGAAACAAACTTTCATTTTGCTTCTTTTTCGAATCATGTTCCCTTGGAGGAAATGAATTCTGAAATAGAGAGTATGATGCATGTTGTTAAAAAAATGGAAATTCAAAATACCATTAAGGCTTACTTTGATTTCATGGTGATCGAAGGTCTTCCCGGGAAAATTCGATGGAAAAACGGAAAACTATACTATAAAAACAAGTTTGAAGTATTACTATATCATATGATCTTATTTAAGAAAGTTTATAAACCAAAAAATCGAATTATCAATATTCCAAATGAATTTAGAATTAGCCCAACTCGTATTTATCATTCTTAGAATTAGAAATAGGGCATATAAAGTAAACCTATAAATCATCTTTTCCGTTAAATTTTCCTGTAATTCTGCTATTTATAAAATGGATAATAAAGACAGGGCTTTTAGAAAATATTCATGATTAAATTCAATTCAGAGGTTTCTGGTATCTGGTGAAAACATAAAGTTATTGAGTGTTCTAAAAAATCCAATTACATATTATGTAAAAAAAAGAATTCAAATTGAACAGAAAGCAATAAATCAGTTCTCATGATTATTAGCTATTTCTTTTAGGAAAAAATTGGACAAACAGCTTTAGGCTGTAGAGTGAATTGTGATTAATCAATTGAGGAAACTTTCCTCAACTCTTTCATTCCAAAAAAATAATGAAGCATTTAGACCATTTATCTTACCTGGCCCACCCATGAGAGCTCTCTATTTTATCTTTTTATTTTTTGCCTTTGGAGATATTACTGCTCAAACAGTCAGTGGATTAGTTCTTGAAAAGGATACTGGACTCCCGCTTCCCTTTGCCAATGTTTTTGTAAACAACACCACTCAGGGAATTGCTACCGACGCGGAAGGCAAGTTTAGTATATCCGGTGATTTTCCTTCGCAGATTGAATTGGTCGCCTCATTTGTAGGCTATGTGACCGAAGTCAAAATGATTTCTTTTGAAGGAAAAAGCGAGGTGAAAGTGACTTTTGAGCTATCATTCAACGAATCCAATCTCACTGAGATTGAACTTAAAGCCAAACAGGATAAGTCTTGGGAGAGGAACTTAAAAACCTTTGAAGAAGTGTTTCTGGCCCTTCCCGACGATCCATACAAATCACAGATTGAGATTTTGAATCCATGGGTAATTGACTTTGAAAAAGTCAAGGTTAAAAATGGAAAAAATTACCTGAAGGCCTCAGCCCAAGAACCTATACATATATTAAATGATGCGCTTGGTTACGATATAACCTATTATCTAGAGGATTTTCGAGTTTTGCGAGATGGTTCCAGATTTTATGGTCAGGTGTTTTTTGAAGCTATGGAATCTAATAGTCTGGCGAGAAGTTCCCGCTGGAAAGAGGCTCGACAAGCCAATTACTATGGTTCTTTAAAGCATCTGAATCAATCTATTTTGCTTAATACACCGGACTCAAGTGATTTTGCTTTGTTCAAAACGAAACCAGCCCCGATTGATAGCTATCGAAGCAATGACTTTCTTCAAGAGTTGAATAAAACCATCATTCCAATCCGAAAAGACTCTATTTTACGAAGACCACTTGGTGACGGAACTTTTCGAATTTTCCTTCAAGGAACATTGGAAGTGCATCATTTAAAGAAGGAATGGACCAATGATTATTACACGACAATATATCATCCGATTAGTTGGCTCCAAGCTCCGGAGGGATTTTATGATGTCGATCGAAATGGAGTACTACTAAACCCCACCCAGCTAGTTCTTTCTGGCTACCTTGGGAGAAGGCGAGTTGCCAGAGCTTTACCACTTGATTTTGTCCCAACTACCGATTTTAAAATAGAAGAGCTAATAGCTGATGAGGTAATCATGAGCCGATCTAGCCAACTCAATCGGCTTCGGGAAAAAGTCTGGCTTACATTGAGCAAACCCTATTTCTACCCTGGAGAGACAGCATGGATCGGTGGACAAATGCTTTACCAAGATGCATTCCTGGCCGATTCGCTGAGTCGTGTAGTCCATGTGGATCTTATAACCGAAGACTCCGGAATCATCCAATCGGCCACCTTTCCAATCCAGCAGGGAAAAATCTCAGGAGCCCTAGTTTTGCCCAAGGAAATGAAACCGGGTGATTATGTGATTCGGGCTTATACCCATTGGAATCGAAATTTCCTGATGGATGATCAGTTTTTAGCTCCATTTGTGGTGATGGAGGAGGGTTATATACCTGAGATGGAGAAAGAAGCATTAGAAGTTTTTTCAGATGCGATAGTGGTAAAGGCAGATTACACCCTTAGTGATTCACTGAACTATCGGGTAATGGACTTACAGTTGGATTTTCTGGACGAATTCGAAAATCCTATTGACGGTAAGTTTGTGCTTTCTATTACTGATGCTGATCAAGTAGTAGAAATGAATCAGGGAATTCGACTGGAACAGACCATGGAATGGCTGTATGAAGGCTTGCCTGAAACTTTTCAGAGCAGTCTAAGCCATCCTGTGGAGTATGGAATATCCTTAAAAGGGAAATTTACGCCGGAGAATAAACGGCAGGGACTAATCCAGCCCATCACGATAGTTCGGGGAGATCTGGAAGATTATGGTCAGGTCATGACAGATTCTTTGGGATACTTTTGGGCGACTGGGTTAAGCTTTCAAGACACCGCCCAGATAGCAGTGGCTGCCATGAATGAGAAGCTCAGACCATTTGGATCAGTCGAACTAGAATCACTAGGTAAACCAGAACTTGGAGTTGCTTTGCCTAAAATTACCTACAGGAAAGTAGCTATTTCATCCAAGGATTATTTTTTGGATACCTCTGGAGATTACATCCTTTTGGAAGAGTTTGTCAAAGAGGAAACTCGTGAGAGAGAGACTATGGCTGAGCGAAATTATGGATATGGAGAACCGACCCAAGAAGTTGGTCCAAAAGAATTGGAAAAACTAACAATGGGAGAAATTGCAGGATTACTTCGATTAAATTTAAGCACATTAAAATTTGGAAACTATAATTTTGGTGAAAATGTAGGTGCTCCCCTTTTAATTTTGGACGGATCACCGAGGCCTTTTATGGAAAAAGGAGAATTATTGGATTTTCTAACTAATTCAATAGAGCCGTCTCAACTCCTATCCATCAAAGTATATTCTGACAATATCAGTAAAGCTGTTTTTGGAATGGCTGGATATGCAGGGGTAATTATGATTGAGACCAAGAAGGGTTTTAGAATCAAACCTGAAATCGAAACAAAATTCAATTCCGAAGGCTTCCAGTTTTTTACTGTTCCAGGTTTTACAGCTTTCCCCGAGTTTCCGAAAGCGCCATCTTCAGATCGATATCTTACCAAAAAACCAACTATTTATTGGGATCCGCTTGCGGAAATCACCGATGGAGTATTTAAGGTAAAAATCAAGGTTCCGTATGGCATCGATCGCTTTCGCATCAAAGTAGAGGGCTGGAGCTTGGACGGGGAGCTGATAGACCAAGTAATTCAAATTGAAAAATAGGAATAGAATTGATTCACCGATGACTTTCATTGAGCCTATTCAAAAAAAACCTTTCTTCACTTCAAGAACCCACTCACTTCAACTAACCCGATTCAAAAGACTTCATCGCATTAGCTTATGGTTAATCCCTAAGCACTAGGATAAGCTCATTTCCTTAAAAGAAATCCGGGAAATATTGGAGACGACTCAGGAAGCAAGCAGTCTATTGAAGCTTATTGAGGCAGCGGAGGCGATAGGGTTTAAGACGATTGGGGTCGAATTAAGCTTAGTAAATATTTACTAGAAATTAGTAAAAAAGGTATAGGTATTCAGTTTGTAGCCAAGTAATTTTAAAGAGTTATAGATCGGATGGTCCGTTCTGGAGTAAGTTCACATCAAAAAATTATAATGATGAAAAAATTAAGCTTAGAAATGCTGAGACTTAGCACCAATGAAATTTTGGGAAGAAGTCAGATGAAGATGATTCTAGGAGGCCAATTCTGGAGATGCCATTGCGGTGATGGAAATTGGTTTACATTAATGACAGATAATCCAGATCCAACTTCTGAAACAGGCTGTGCTGAAGGATCGCATTGTATTGCAGCAGAACAATAAAATTTCGGCCCTATTTAAATATTAATGGGGCCGAATATTTTTCAAAGAAAATTGAAATTTTAAATGGAAAACATAATGATTTCTAGGTGTAAAAAAAGCAGTTTAAATTTAGAAATGATTTCAAATTTTTTGCAAAGATATTGCAAAAATATACTTAGTATAATTGTAACTTTCGGCTTATTGATTTTAATTTTTGGGTGTTCAAAAGAAGATTCTAAAAATCAAGTAGAAGTAATAAATATTCCTCAAAGAAACGACAGAGTTAAAGTTCAAGAAATTTCTTCTAAGATAACGTCTATTCAACTTGAGACAAGTAGTGATTCTTATTTAGGTAGAATAGATGAAGTTAAAATTATAAATGATCACTTATTTATTTTGGACGATTTAAAGAAGATTTCGATTTTTGATCTAGATGGTAAGTTTAAATCCAGATTAGCACCAATTGGTGATGGACCTGGTGAATTAGGTGTAATTTATTCAATTTGTGAGGATAGAGATTCTGGTAAAATATATGTATCAACAGGTTATAGATTACTTGAGTTTTCTTCAGAATTCAAGTTTATCAAAGAGACCAAATTTTCTGGTGGTCTTTATTATTTGTTTTTTGATGAAAATCAATTGCATACCATAACGGATGATTTTTTGCGGGAAGTTGACAAGAAATTTCAAACAGAGACTTTCATTTTAAAAATTGATGAAAACCTTGAAATCGTAGATTCAATAAGTTTTAGAAAGGTTGTCTTAGATTCAAAAATTATATCAGGATATAGGTATAAGAATTGGATATCGAGAGATAAAACTGGTTTGTATTTCTATAAGCCAGTACTTACGCCTGACTTGTTAGTCAGAGACACACTTTACGAAAAAATCGGGAATAATTTTTTTCCGATTTTAAAATTTAATTTCAATCATAATGTCTCTATTGATAATAATGGAGTTAAATCATTAAATATCTATAATATTATTAAATCCAATGAGCATATTATTATAGAATTTCAGGATGAACTTAGAAGAGTAGCTTATATTAATTTGAATAATGGCTTGTCTAAAAATATGCCTGGTGGATTCTCTTTCTCAGGTAATGATGATATAGTAATTCGACCGCTGGATTTAGAAAATGAATTATTCTATTTTATCCATTATGATAAGTATAGTGACAGCCAAACTCAGGAAATGAACCCTGTTGTGAATATTGTCAAATTAAAATAGACTACTGTTATTCCCCACTACAAACAACCAGATTCTAAAGATTGTGGCCCCACTTGCTTACGGATAATTGCAAAGCACCATGGGAAGCTTATTTCCTTAAAATAAATCCGTGAAATATTGGAGACTACCCGGGAAGAAAGTGAGATCGTCCCTTCTGCCTATTCGGCGATTGTTCGGCTCAAATTCTTTTTTCCACACCAAGTCCGCGTCAAGTGGAATGGCCAGCAATCAACTACCTGGGTAATTCCCCTTTTGAAAAAGAGTTATTTAACGCCTTTATAGGTTTTCATTGGGAATTTGGGTGAAAAATACCCTGTATAGGGTATGTTTTCTTTTAATTTTTTCCCTTTCTTACAAAAGTATTTTAGTGCTTGAAAACGACTAACCTACTTTTTGCTTTTCATTAACCTGCATTTTGAGACGGATCGATCGTTCCCGATAGTGTATAGAATGAGGAGAAGGGTGAGGTTAAAAACCAACTTTTAGAAAATCCTTTCGGGCTTAAATCCGGAAACCAACAAACATCATTTGACACTGATCTGGATGATAGCATAAAATGATCACCTTTTCCTACCGACTACTGTACGGGAAGGAAACGGAGGAGCGACAAAGCCAACTTTTATAATATTCTTTGGGATTACCCAAAATCCTAAACTATTTACAATTTTGAAATTATGTAAACTTATACACGATGAAAAAATATTTTCCAATACTTCTTTCTAAGCCTGGAGAGCTCACTGCACTTTCAAAATTAACTCCAGCAGTAATAGACGATGTAAGCCCTATTTTACAGATAATAGATGGTACAATAGATAAAATTAAAACTTTTTCTGAAGATTGGGGAAGCGGCGGTGGAAACCAAATTTTTTTAGATGTATCTCTAATTAAATCCTTAAACCCAACTGCAATTTCCCAATTAACATCTCATATAAATACCCAAGGAGTTGAGATTATTCCAATAGTTCAAGAAAATAGTGATCAAAGATATATCCGACTTATAATTCGCTTATTGAATTCAGGAAAGGTGAATAAGATATGTATCAGATTTTCGAATTCTAGTGGAGGATTTATGAATATAGATTCAGCAATCTCATCACTGACCGCAAGTTTGGGTATGAATGCTAATAAGGTTTCTATTTTGTTGGATTTCGGCTTAATTACTCAATCAAATTATGGAATAATCACTTCACTTTCGTTAAATGTAATTAATTCAATTTCAGGTAGGTCGAACTATGAAAATGTGATTGTGGCTGCTGGGTCTTTTCCCGAGAATTTGGGTTCACTTAATCCTGCAGGAAGAGTTTATCGTTTAAATAGATATGAATGGGGTTTATGGACCTCGCTACAATCAAACAAGGGAGTGAAGGGTACTGTTAAATATAGCGACTATGGTACGAAGTATCCCTATTACAGCGAAGCTAATTTTCAGGGGAGCTGTAGTATTAAATATACTCAAGAAGATGATTTTGTGATTTATAGGGGGCAAATATCTAGTAATCATCCAGATGGAAATGGCCAATATTTAACTTTTTCGGGGCAACTTATTGCAAGTTCTGATTATAGTGGTGCCACTTTTTCATGGGGAGATGCCAGAATCGATTTTTATGCTCAGCAGAATATTTCAGATCCAAAAAGGAAGACAGGTAATGCAGGGTCTTGGGTTGAGATTTCGCAAAATCACCACATTACACTACTGACTTCCTTGCTTTGAGTACATATTAATTTTTATGGATAATCATTCTAAACTGTTTACTTTGCAAATATTCAATTAGCCGGAGATGAAAGACCCTTGTATTCGAGAACTTTTAAAAGAGACTGAACTCAAAAGGTATATTTCTGATAATCAGTCTAAAGTTGTTGAAGAACTTAACCTACCTGTTGCCAAAGCGAGAATTGATATAGCTGTAATAAATGGTTCTTTTCATGGCTTTGAAATAAAGAGTGCATCAGACACTCTGAAAAGATTGCCATCTCAGATTGAAGCTTATTCTAAAGTTTTTGACTATTTATCAATCGTTACGGAAGGAAAGTTTAGTACTAAAATATTGAATATTGTCCCAAAATGGATTGGAATCTACTTGTGCAAAGAAGTGGATGGAGTTAGATCAATTGAACAGATTAGGAAATCTGCAAAAAATAAGAATAGAGATGGGGTTTACATTGCAAAACTTTTGTGGAGAGATGAACTGATTGAATGCCTTCAAACGCATAATATCCCATTCCGCAAAAAGGATCGAAATTGGCTATTATGTGAAGCTATGGCAAAAAATTTAGATGTCAATACACTATCTTCAATTGTAAGGTGTAAGATCAAGGAAAGAATAAATTGGAAAGGGGAATGATTTTTTACCTCCGAATCTAATTGGATTTGGATCAAATCCCCTTTTCTAGGCTAGGGAGTAGATAAATGTCTAACACAAATTAGTGAGGCTAATTGGGGTATAAAAAGGAACAGTATCCTAAATACTAGCTTTAAAAATTACCTTCGAATACATGAGATCATTGGCCGAGAAAATTTTCGAAATTATTAAGGATTACCATTGCGATCATGAGGAATGTAAACATCCCATGTCAGTTGAGCATATTTTAAACTGGGCAAATCAGTTTGGAGATAGTGCTGAATTCGTACTGGAAGAATTTTTGCATATTATTCCAGAGACGGATCAGTCTGAATATCTGGGGAGGCTAAAATTTTATCCATAGATATTGGAAAGTCTGAAGAGGAAGAATTCGACATTTGACACACCTCTGAACTGTGCTCTGAACGCTTTGATTTTTGCATTGAATGATTCAGCCGATGCGTTTGTGCTTCTGTTTTCAAAGAAGTTGAGAATGGTTTCGTAGTGATTTTGGATGGTTCTGGATACGGTGTTGAAGGATTTGAATCCTGCCTGCTCCACTTCGTTGTACCATTGAGCTAGTTTGGTGAAGGCTACTCCCTTGATTTTGCTGGTCTGATAGATTCTGGCCAGAGACCTGGACAGTTTATAAGCTTTTTCTAAATCAGGATAGCGATGGAAAAGTATTTCTGCCCGGTGTGCCTGTGAGGGCGTCCAGGAATCCTCTGCCTTAAAAAGCAAATATCTACTCCTTGCCAAAAGCTGTTTTTCAGTATCTCCGTTTTCGAGCTTGTTAGGAATAAATGGCTTGCCACACTCTTTGCTCAGTTCCATTTCTTTGTTTTCCTGCTCGATGGCCTCCCATCTGTGGGCAATTCTCATTTCCTGTACGGCTTCATGAACAAGTTGCTGGACATGGAAGCGGTCGGTAACCAACAGTGCTTTAGGAAAACTCCTGCGGACAATTCGTTCCATGCTGGCAGCCATGTCCAGGGTAACTTCCTTGACTTTCTTTCGTTTGCCCTCAGGTAATTTTCTCAGCACATCAATTACCCGCTCACTGTCAGTCCCCTTAATCATAGCAACCAACGCTCCCTTTTTGCCTTTGGCGGCTTTATTGGTCAGTACGGTATAGAGCTCTCCTGAGAAAGGGATGTTTCATCAATGCTGAGGTGGGTGCCCAGATTTTCCGGAAAGAGAATCCAATCCTTGGCATGGAATTTCTGAGACCAAGTCTGAAAGTCACTGAGATGAAAAACATACTGATGTTCAAGGACCTTTCCATTCACATGGAAGTTTTCAGCAAGACTCTTACAACTTACAGGGGACGAGTCCAGTCGTTCCTTTTAAAAAAGCGCGAATTCCTGTGTCATTCGCGTGCCGTTAGCTACCAAATTCCAGTCCCTGCTTACATTCTTTCCCGTCTCTTCATTCAACCACTTTCTCCGCTTTATTTTCAGGAAACAAGCTTT
This sequence comes from Algoriphagus sp. NBT04N3, assembly GCF_019443765.1. NCBI lineage: Bacteria > Pseudomonadati > Bacteroidota > Cytophagia > Cytophagales > Cyclobacteriaceae > Algoriphagus > Algoriphagus sp. NBT04N3. Next base: position 4,094,908 of record NZ_CP048415.1, on the reverse strand, counting down.
ACCCCTCAGGGGGAAATCCTGTACGGTAACTTCCTCAAAAAAACCTTTGGAAACCAGCTTTACTCCCTGAAGATGTTCAGGATGAATGTTGAGCTCTTCCAAATAAATATGATAAGCATTGTCCTTAAAGGCTGCCGAGGTAACCTTGAAAAATTCCAAAAGCCCCTGAGGCAAAAGTAAACTGAGGTAATCCTTTTCTTCCAATTGTTTTTTTTAACAAAGAAACTCGATTCACTCAAATCCCCCAAGTTTTAGGACTGATCCCCAGAGACCTACATATCCAAAATTAAGGCGGAGGCCTTAATTTTGGATAGTTTAGAGGCCTTTCAGAAGTTTTACAAATATTCCAGCTTACTTGAATTTTTAAAATCAACTTGTTTTTTAGATCTCCAGCCTCTGAATAAAAGCCAAAAGGATCTTTTAGAAATTTTTGACAGGGTTATTATGGAAAAAATCGGTTCGTCTATTGAAGAATTAAAATTGTTTCCAAAAAAACACTTTATCTATGTTGACGATATTTTGGCTACGGGAGGAACTTTGTATCGGGACTTTGTAAAATGGCTTGGAGAATCAGGTAAAAGTAGAAGTAATTTAGATTTACTTTTAGGAGGGTCGATTACCTTAGCATCGAGCTTTTTTTGTATTCACCAACTAGGCAAAGGAAATTTTGAGTGGAGATTGATGAAGAATGTTGATGAATTACTTTTTAAAAAAATCCCCATTTGGTATGATTATTTGATTGAAAACCAGGTGAAGTGGAATAATCAAAAGCTTAATTGTCTTTATCCTGTACAAAATCAACCAAAGTTTGTTTTAGAATACCTGAATTCTCTGCCTATCACAGATCCGGGCAATACTCCTGCATTTCGAAATACCAATCAGCCCTCAAAAGAGGTATTCTTCTCCAACTCCCAAAACAGGTTAAAACTTGAGCAGATTTTCTTAGAAAAAGGAATAGAATTATTGGGGAAAGTGAAATCTTTGTCCCCAGATCCAAGGAAAAGACCGTTAGGTGACACAGTAAAGTCTCACCGAACATTTGGAACGGGCACTTTGTTTTTTACGTGGAGGAATGTCTCCAACACATGTCCCCTGGTATTTTGGTGGGATGTACCCGGTCATGACTGGATTCCGTTATTTTGTGTAAAAAATAGAGGCCTATCTCATTAAAAATTATAAATTATAATATGAAAATTTCAGAAAGAATTTATCAACCGTCTGAAGTGGTGGCATTTAGTAGCACTAAGGGTGAGTTTGGAGGGCTATCTAATATGTCTCCAGGTTTTTCCATTCGGGTAAATGATGTTATAATTCCCACTGCAGAAGCACTTTATCAAGTATGTAGATATCCTTTATTTCCAGAAATCCAACAGGAGATTATTGAGCAACATAGCCCAATGACTGCAAAAATGATCAGTAGGAAATACCTAGCCAAGACAAGGCAAGATTGGGAATCTATTAAGTATGATGTCATGTATTGGGTATTGCAGGTAAAGCTTTCCCAGAATTATGAAAAGTTCTCAAAAGTCCTGATTGATACTGGAAATAGACCCATAGTGGAGGTATCAAAAAAGGATAAGGATTGGGCGGCAATGAGGAATCAAGACAAAACCCTCAGAGGGAAGAATGCATTGGGAAGACTTTTGATGAAACTCAGAGAAGAGTATGTCCTTAATCAAAATCCGATCAGTTGTGTACCCCCTTTGACAATTACTGGCTTTTTATTATATGGATCTGCTATAGAAACGGTGTGCGATCCAGCCCTTGAATTTGAAGACGAATTTGCATAAGTATAGTAAGAGCTAGATAGATATTTCTATCGAGGCAATGAAGTTAAATCAATAGGGGCAAATGCCCCTATTGAGTTTAAAACAGCTCAATAACTAATAATATAAGGATAGATTTTCCCAATTCTTTGTGGTTATTGACTGATTTTTAAATTAGTGAAACCTTCGATCTAATGTTTTTCAAATCCTCTTCGATTTTTTTCCTGCCTATAGATTTAATTGTATTAATTTCATCTAAATGACAATCTTTGATTTTCTTCCCACTTCCACATGGGCATTTGTTATTTCTTCCAATAAATGAATTCGATAATATCCTTTCTAAAAAATTAATAATAATTTCTAGTGAAATTAGTTTAAGATCCTCAATGTAGTACTGGATTATACCATCTAAGTGATGGGAATATTCTTTTCCAGCATACTTTTCTTCAGATAATTTGTATATCTGATTGGCAAAATAGGGATATACTTTTTCGCGAATAAATGAATTTAAATTAATTCCCCTCTTTGCCATTGCTAATAAATTATGCTCAATGTCAACGCAACAAACCCCCTCTTGAGAGATATGCCAGTCGATATCTCTTGGGATTAGTTTGCTGTTTTCAAGAACTATCGGGACACAGTGCGGATAGCATTGTGGTATTCCGATTATTATATGAAAGGTTTCCCAATAGTCTCCTTCTGTATCACAGATATCAAGTTCACCTTTTACTATCCAATGCTTTGATTTAGAATTCCAGAAATATGAAAGTTTAGGAAAGAATTCCTCTACCGCCAGAAAGTCTTTTTCAAATTTGCTTTTTTTTGGCATCAGAAGTTGAAATATGGTTTACTTTTAACTGCTATTGGGGCTAGATTGGAAATGGCCCTATTAGGGATGACAACTGTTTGGTTTTTCAATTGTAAATTCCCAAACATATCAGTAGCAATGAAATCCTGCTTTTTAAGAAACTTCTCCCACGCAAAATCATATTGTGTATAATTAAATCCCTCCTCAGGTATTCGGAAAATGTAACGATCATTTTCATTTCCGGTTCTTGCACAAACTGTTGTGTAATACTCATTGAGATTCGGACTTTCCTTTAGAATATTGTCACCTATTACAATCCCGTTACTAGTTGCTGATCCTTGCATTTTACTGGCAAGGCTTGTATGTAAGCTACAAGTTGTAACCTCACTGATCTCACCTATACCTGCCATTCCCCAGACTACATCTCTGTCGTAACCCAAATCGATACCAATTCTAGTAACGATTTTTTCAATTCCCTTTTCATCAAATAATTTTTTAAGGTCCTCTTTTACGAAGTATGTGAAGACGCTTGAGAATTGCAATGCTTTATTTACTGCTGAAGAGATACTGATGCCCTTACCACCGAAGTAAACGAATAGTCCATCTCCCTGAAGTCGATGTACATATCCGCCGAATATCAAACAAGTATGGATTGCTGCTCTTTGGATTGTATTTGTAATTCCCCAAACAGTTTTTGGCTCGTACTTTTTGAAAAGATTAGTAGATCCTTTAATATCGACGAACATAGAAACAATATAGTGTTCTTCCAGACTTTCAGAATGTTTCAAATGAGAAAAATGAGGATGAAGTCCAAGTACCTGGTCAAAGTTTGGTGAAAGACCAAGTTCGTTGGCAAATTCGGCTAGACTTGGCAAAAGCCTTTTTTCCGGAACTTGCTCATTTAATGCTTTAAAATCAAAGCCTTTTTTTATTCCTCTTTCAGAATAGGAAAGGTCTTCACTTAGTCTGCCTGATCTTGGATCAGATGCGATGGTATTTCTAATAGCATCCAAGTAATCTTTGTAAATTTTCATGGTGGTTTATTTTAAGTTGGTTAATATCAAAATGATAATTGGAATCAAGAGAGTGAATTGGGCGGTCAAAAGCCATCCAGACCATTTTAATTTTTCAAATTTTGATTCGAGTCCAATAGAGAGTTGGTAAACTTGACATCTGAGGTCAATAAGTTCATCTTCATCATTGCAGTCCAAAGATTTTGAATAGAATTGATCGGCAGATAAACTTGAGATTGATCCAAAAAAATATCTCGATTCGCTTTTTTTTCCACTATATGGAATAGATGCAAATACTAGGATAATCATCGTAATTAAGCCGATCCCTACGGCGGAGAGATATAGTAGCGGAAAGACCGAGGTTGGCACTATAAGTTCCATAATCGGCAGGTATCCTGCTATTAGTCCTCCTACCATAAATGTGCTAAGGCCTAAGAAAACAGAGCTCTTATTGTTTACAGTATCATAGAAAGCATCGAATCTATCAATACAATATTTTAGTCGTTCTTTCTCCATTTTGTTATTTCTCCTTTCTCACTCCTTTAAACGGTGTCCCATCCTTTTTCCCATCCATGAATTTCCCGGTTTCCGTGTCTCTTTTAGTCCACTGACCTGTTTTTGGGTTTAGGACTTGGGACCGACTTTTGACTGCCCCTTTTCTTGCGTTATCGCCATATGGTTTGTTTGTTGCCATTTTTTATTGTTTTGGTTTTCTTGTTTTTTGAAGTATATAATCATTCCATAATTCAGAATAAATTTAAATCACATATGAATATGAAACTAACAAGTAACTGTTAGTTCCAAATGAATATTGAATTGTAATAATTAATAAGCCAGGACACATTTTGTGCGAAAAATCACGAATGGCTTGTTTTCCTGAATGAAAGGCAGTACGTTTGAAGTGCAAAAACAATAGTACTTTATGCCTATATCAGATATAGGTCTCCTAATCTAGGAAAGCAAACCAGGTATGATTCTCATCCTGGTTTTTTTACTTTTCCGCTATTTGCTTCATTTTTTTTTTTAGATTTTTGGGTCAGATAAACTTTTCATATTAAATGTATTAATAAAACAGATACCGTTCAAATAAAAGTTCGAAAAAATCGAAAATAAATTATATAATTTTCAATTTTGAGACATAATATGTCTAAAATCCTCGAAAAACTCGAAAATATATGCTTTTGAAATTCACAATTGGAAATTTTAAGTCAATTCATGAAAAGGTTTCAGTTTCTTTTTTGGGTGAATCACTTAAGCAATTCCCTGAAAACTTAGCCGATGGCCCTAATGGAAAAAAAATACTCAAGGCGCTAGCCTTTTATGGACCAAATGCTAGCGGAAAAAGTAACGTTGTAAAAGCATTAGAATTCATGCGGAATTTTGTGTTAGACTCCAATAGATTATATCAGCCTGGTCAATTGATAGATATTGATCCATTTAGATTGTCTACAGTAAGCAAAAATGCTCCAAGTTTTTTCGAAATTGAGTTCTCAGTTAACGGTCAAATTTTTCGATATGGTTTCGAGGTTGATAGAGAGTCTGTGAGAAAAGAATGGCTTTTCTTTGTAATGAAAACGACTGAAGAATTTTATTTTGAAAGGGTAGAGGAAAAAATAGACCTTAATAATAGGTTTAGGGAAGGATGGAATAAAAAAGATTTTTTTAGAAATAACAGTTTGTTTTTGTCCACAGTTGCGCAACTAAATGGCCAGATCTGTAAATGGATTTATGATTGGTTTAGTAATTTAACTATAATATCAGACTCGAATTACCTGGGATTTCAGAATTATACAGCAGATTTATATAGAAATATTAAGATTAAAGGGTATTTAAAAAGGCTATTCAAAACTGCAGGATTTGATATTGATGATTTTGAAGTTTCCGAGATAGATGTTTCGAATCAGCAATTGTCCATTTTAAATGATGAAATCCAACGAATAATTAAATTACAGGTTCACAATCAGTTAAAAGTTTTGACTAAGCATTATGTTTATGATTCTTCTGGTTTGATGGTAGACGCTGTTAGCTTTGATTTAAGAGACGAATCTTCCGGAACGCAGAAATTCTTTGCTATTGCTGGACCGATTGTTAATAGTTTAATGAATGGGGTTCCTTTGGTAATAGATGAATTGGATGCAAGACTGCACCCAATACTTACCTCTTTTCTAGTTAAATTATTCTGTAGTGAAGAAAATTCACATGGAGGACAATTACTATTTGTAAATCACCTTACAAATTTGATGAATCAAGGAATTCTAAGGAGAGATCAAATTGTGTTAGTTTCAAAAGAAAGGAGGTCGGGGACTAGGTTAAAGACACTTCATGAACAAGGAGTTAGAAGCGACGCTTCTTTTGAAAAAGATTACCTAAGTGGCGAATATGGTGCTCTTCCTCAAACTATGATGAATCAACTTAACATATTTTCAAATACTGAGAAAAGCTAAACCAATTTATAAAACAAATGTTAAATGCTTGAAACTATAGTCAATTTAAATTAATTTCTGGACGGAGATTAAATTATTGAATTAATATAAAGGTGAACAGGCAACCTTCCTCTCCTCACTAATAATACCCCTTTACTATAGACTGTTCCGTTTTTCAGGATTGTTCAAGCAAGATTTTTATGTCTCAATATAATGATTTACTTGAAGTTTACTTTCAGTGCCATCCTTTTTGATAAACGGCTTTTTTTGATATGTTAAATATCCGGTTTCAACTAGGTAAAGAAGGCTTTTGGTGGCTCTCTCACTAGAGACTTTTATATGAATTCTGGCAAGCTCTTCTACAACTTGGCTTACTCGTTTCTCAGAATAGAAATATCCATTTTCAACTAATTTTGTGCGAATGTTGAAAGTGAGGCTTTTCTCGTTTTTTAAGTTTAGAAAAAAATTTGCATTGTGACTGTTGGTTACTATGAATTTACTCATATGGTCAACTCCCTCTTTTGTCTTTCGAGGCTTAAAATTTGAATTGTAAACATCAGCCTCAGTAATTCCTAGTTTAGTGGCAATAGACTCGGCTATTGAATCACTAATCGACCTCCTCCCTTTTCTTAAGGAATACATATGATCAGTGGAAATTTCAAGAAATGCTGCCATCCCAATTGGTGTAAGCTTTAAGAATTTAATGAATTCTTCAATTCTTTGGGCCGAAATCTGGTCAAGGATTTTGTTAATATCTTTATCCATGACCGAATGGATTAAATTATTTAGTCTAAAAAATGGTCAAAATATTTTTGATCTTACATTCTTTACTTATATTTAAACACTTAAGAATAAGTGAAGGACTTATCCTTTTACTTGGCATTAATCAAATGAGTCTCGACTGCAATTCCGACAATTTGTATTAGGACGAGACGGTAGGTTAATGCTCAAGGGATTATTATGCGTACTTTCGTATGCACTATAGCTCTTGGGCCCTATCGTAATTCCGTTCCTAAAGGCGTCGGAACCTGCAGTGCGGTAGATTGGCGCCCTTGGCTATGGTGCTCCATTTTTATCGTGATATAGACTCGTTTTACCATTTTTCATTTCTAATGAAAACGAGCATGATTGATTTACTTCCTTTTCTGTTGCAGGCAGTAGTCTGTAGGATCCACGGGCCGGAAGGGTATGCTCAGTTGGTAAGCGGGTCAGTTTGTTCTCTGCCTATTCCGATTCCTTTCGGAGCCTACTATTCAATACCAGAGGAACTAGGTATCGCCACGGGAGATCGCCTTTTCCCTCTAAAACCAAAGAACCCTATCTGAACCTATTTTTTCTCCCTGATTGCGCCCAAAAGGACTTTGTAAACTCCGACGGGCCTATCCACACAAATCGGGGAGTGACGTTACTGTTGACTGTCGACTTTTGACTGTCGACTGTTAGATAAGCCTTCCGCTGCAGAGGATTTTCGCTTATCACATTTAATCAATTTCTAATCAAGACCGACCAGTCCTAAAGACATTTGGGAGTTGGAATGGGAGAGCTATATCCTATAAAGTGTTTGTTGGTTACCATCAACTTGCTGTTTAGGCATTTCAGCTTTCAGGATTCTAATTTCTGATTTTCCCTTCCGTCTCCGTGCTTCCGTCTCCGGTCTTCGGTCTTCCAACTCTTTTGAGCATGAAAAAAATTCTATTCACATGCTTCCTGGGAGGGCTATGCTTTGTCGGAAGTGAATTCACCTGTTGGAGTCAAGTTGCAGACTCACCCTTGGGGATCGGCAATGCCTTTGCTGATTCTCATCATCCAGGGAGGGAGCGGAGTTTTGCTCCCCCTTTTTCAGGGAAAGCCATATTATATGGTGAATTAATTAATCCGGATTCATTGGGCCCCTTGAAGATGCAGATCAGCCCTTTTAAGAAGGTCTTGGGAGATGCCCTGCCGGATTCAGTATTGGAAATCCAGACAACTCATGGGACTTTCTTTGATGGGGTCCTCGATCCACGGGTTCGAAAATTCAGAGTGGTCCTTCCGGAATTTACCGAGTATGCTTATGTCAGCTTGATGCTGGGAGATAGGCCTATTCTGGATGAGTTTCTTGTCTTTCCGGGGGATAGTGCGATGCTGGGCCTAGATCTCCAAAAGTTCACCACGGTTTTTGCAGGTCCGGAAGGGGATTGGATGGAAACCCAATATCTTGTCCAAAGGGCAATAAAGCAGCATCAGTTTGAAACCCCCAGGGTCATCATCGAACGAGATAGAGAGGGATTTCTGGATAAAGATGATTACCGGGAGCAATACCAAGCTGCTTATCAGAATTTTGGAGCTCAATTGGAAATTCAAAATTTTGGGAAAGATGATATCGAAGCAGCATTCCGACAGCTCGCTATTCCCAAGGAGGAAATCCCGGGGATAGATATACTTTTTCAACGAAAGCATTTATTAAGTAACAGCCGCATAAAGCTCCTGGAGCAGGAAATTCTGGGGAGCTTTTATGCCAAGACGCTGAGTCACCTGAGAAGATATGGGTATCAAATCGGAAAAGCCCAGCATAACCAGTTTGTGGTTCAAAGGATTGAATCAGAGATTCCGGGGATTCTAGAAAGTCTGGAACCCTTGTTTAGCGACCAAGAATTTTCGGGGCCTGGTTCCGGTGGTCTACTGCTGGCGATGGAATGGGCTAAAATGAAGGCTGCGCTGAATAATACGGACTTTAGCAGACTGGTACTGAACGAAACAGAGGGACGCCTTCAGGATCAAATGCTCTACGTCTATGCATTGGAAAATGTAAACAGAGTTGAAGATCCGATTGCTTTTTTGGAAGGGATCCAATCACATATCCGAAAGGAAACCTACCGGGGGCATCTGGAAGGAATAGCTTCCCGTCTTGAACCAGGCATCAAGATCAAGATGGCCTCCTTATATACCCTGGAAGACGAAAGCATTTCTATCCGGGATTTAGAAGGAAAGGCCACGCTATTATATTTTTATTTCTCCACCTGCTCCCACAGTGCCAAATTCTTCCATACGGTGCTAAAACCAATAATGGAGTCAGGTTTATCCAATCAAGAGTTCAACCTGGTAGCCATTTCAGTTGACAATAATCCCGAGCTATGGAAGGAACAATTAAGTACCTACTCCAGTCCTGATATTCCCAATTACCGGCTTCCAAGCAAAGAATGGAGAGCGTGGTTGGATTATTACCTTATCTCCGGGTATCCCAGAACCATGCTGTTGGATTCCGATGGGAAACTATTGAGCATCTGGGTTTCAGGTCGTACCGAAGAAAGCTTTAAAGCCAGCCTTCAAGAATTAGTACCCATTTATCCAACTACTCTGTCAACCCCATCTATTCAAGAACCATGAAAAAAATCCTACTACTGATTTTGGGCTTTTTGCTGATAAGCTTGGCCCATTCACAAGAAAATGAGCAATATCTAATCAAAGGGGTGGTCTATGACCAAGCCTCCGGAGAAACCCTGCCCGGGGTAAACATCCTGATCAAAGGCACAACGCTGGGCACCGTTTCCAATGATGAAGGTGTATTTTCCCTCCAGAGTCCGGGAGGAAATCAAACCCTTTTGGTCAGCTTTATCGGCTACCGACACCAGGAATTGAATTTGACTCTTCCAATTTCAAATGATTTAGAAATTTACCTGAAAGAAGATGAGCTTTTATTGGCTTCATTCGAGGTTTTATCTACAGGATTTCAGGAACTTACTCCTGAAAGGTCCACGGGTTCCTTTGCTTACCTGGATAATGAACTGATCAATCGAAGGGTCAGTACAAACCTGATTGACCGGATGGAGGATTTGACCCCGGGATTGGTATTCAACAGGGATAGACCAGATTTGGAAAAGGGAGAAAGCATATCGATTCGGGGAAACAGTTCCCTGTTTACGGACAATAATCCCTTGATCGTGGTGGACAATCTGGCTTATGACGGTCCACTTTCATCGATCAATCCCAATGATGTGGAAAGTATTACCGTTTTAAGAGATGCAGCAGCCGCTTCTATTTGGGGCGCAAAGGCTGGGAATGGTGTCATAGTCATTACGACCAAATCAGGAAAATTTGCATCTCCTATAAAAGTAAATCTGGTCAGTAACCTTACAGTGGGTCAGGCTTTTGATCCTTTTTACGCCCCTCAGATGGGAATTGGAGAATTTGTAGAGGTGGAAAGAAGACTATTTGATCAGGGCTTTTACGATGGAGATTTCAATTCGTTTGATCAACGGGATTTATCTCCCGTAGTGGAGACACTTTTTCAATTTCGAAATGGGGAGCTTTCAGAAAATGAATTGGAGAACCGACTTAATGCTTTCAAAAGCAGAGATCTTCGGACGTATTTGCAGGAGGACTTTTATCGAAGCTCTCTGAACCAACAATATGCTTTGAATGTAAGTGGAGGGTCTCCCAATTATACCTACTTTGCAGGAATTGGATATGACAGAAACCGAGAATCTCAGGTAAGTGCATCTTCGCATCGAATTACAATAAACCTCCGGCAAAATTGGAGAAGTTCCAATGAGAGATGGAAGGTGGGATTGACTACCTATCTGGCCAATTCCCAAAACCAATCCGGCTTTCCCTTTTTGGAAGGGCTAGCACCATATGATCGATTGAAGGATGAGTCAGGAAATCCTTTACCCGTATTCCGAAATTATACAGTCCGATTCATCAAATCCCTCCGGGATACGGAATTGTTAAATTGGGATTACTTTCCCTTAAGGGAAATCAATGAATCCCGTACTTTTCAAAGTTCCAATGAAATACGAATTAATCCATCCCTTTCTTATGAATTCTTGGAGGGACTTAGTTTTCGGGCAGATTACCAATACTGGAGATCTTTGGGAAAAAGGGAACAGCTCAATCCACTCAGTTCCTACTTTTCCAGAAACCTAATTAATCTTTATTCCACACTCTTGCCCTCTGGAGAGGTTTCCAGGGTCATCCCTCTTGGCGGCATCAATGACTTTGATTACCTGGAGGCTTTTAGCCATACCTTGCGAACGCAGCTCAACTATTCCAAAGTCTGGAGGGAAAAACATGAATTAACTGCTTTGGCTGGTTTTGAGCTCAAGGACTTTCAGCGAAGGATTTCTGCTGAAAGGGCCTATGGGGTGGATGAAATTACAGGAATTCCACAGCCTGTGGATTACCTAAATTTCTACACCCAGATTCATACCGGATTTCCGGACCGAATACCATTCAGACAGAACTACGGAGGATTCACAGACCGATTTCTTTCCGGTTTTGCAAACCTTGGCTATACCTTTAATAAAAGATATTTGCTAACAGTCTCTGCCCGCAGAGATGCTTCCAATCTTTATGGGGTCAAAACCAATAACCGGGCAGTTCCACTTTGGTCTGCGGGTTTAGGTTGGATCTTATCTGAAGAAAACTGGATCCAGAATGACTGGATATCCTTTTTGAAGCTCAAACTGAGCTATGGGTTTAATGGGAATACTAACCCCGCAGCGACTGCCTTTACCACAGCCCAATATTTCACCTCAGCTAGCAACAGCTTGGTAGGCAGGCCTTGGCTTTCCATTCTCAGTCCTCCCAATCCCCAATTGCGATGGGAGCGCATCAAAATTGTCAATTTCGGGACGGAATTCGAATTGGCTAGACAACGATTGACCGGTTCCATTGAGGGGTACCAAAAGCAGGGGATTGATCTTTTTGGGGTTTTACCAACCTATCCCTCTTCAGGTCAGTCCAATTTGACCAAAAACTACGCCCGAACCAATACCATTGGGCTCGACATCCTTTTAAATGGAAGAATCATGGAGGGGCCGGTTGAATGGAATGCAAGTTTGATGTATAGCCATTTTAATGAAAAAGTGGTTGATTATAGACAAAATCCAACGGCTTCCCAAGTTGCTGGATATTCCTCAGGGCTTTTTGGTATCAGTCCTGTTCCGGTAGAAGGGTATCCCCTATACAGCATTTTTAGTTTTCCTTTTGCAGGACTGGATCCTGACACAGGAGATCCTTTAGGACTTCTAAATGGAGAACCCAGTTCGGACTATGCTTCTATTTTAAATCAAACTGAACTGGAGGATTTGATTTTTGAGGGTTCTTCCATTCCCACCCACTTTGGAGCCCTTCGAAATTCCTTCTTTTGGAAAGGCTTTGAGTTATCGGCCAATATTTCCTTTAGACTGGGCTATTATTTCAAAAAAGAGTCGGTAGAATACGATCAGTTGAACAGGGGAGAAATTACGCATTCGGATTACGCTTTGAGATGGCAAAATCCAGGAGATGAGCAGATGACTGATATCCCCTCTGATCCTGAAATGAACAATCCAAGAAGGGCCACCTTTGACAGGATCAGCAGTAGGAGAGTGCGGAAAGGAGACCATATTCGATGGCAGGACCTCCGAGTTTCCTACACTTGGGATAAATCCAAATTTTCGCGATTACCGGTACAAAGAGTGCAGCTCTACACCTATCTGGATAATCTGGGGATTCTTTGGAAGGCAGCCAAGGATGTGAAAGATCCTGATTACAGAAACTTTCAGGCTCCCCGAACCTTTTCTATGGGGCTTTCAGTGAATTTCTAAAAATGCTTCAGAGGTAAAAGTTCAGAGGAAAAAATAAAGCATTTCTCATAGGATTTCGCTCCAAGTACTTCTGTTCCGGCGGCTGGTTACCGTCACCTCTGAAGAATTGAATTTGAATAAACGATTAATCAAACAAATGAAAATGAAAAATATTAAATCACTACTAATGGGAATTTTACCGCTCTTCACTTTGGGCGCCTGTGAAAATTTCCTGGATGAAAAACCGGATCAAACACTGGTTATTCCACAGACATTGGATGATTTCCAAGCACTCTTGGATGCAGAGCCTAGATCCATGAATTCAAGCTCGAAAATGGGTTTTTTAGCTTCCGATGAGGCTTTAATCAGTAATAATTTGCTTAACCTGATGACCTTGGAAGAAAGTGGGGCCTATTTCTGGGAAAAGGATATTTACCCCCCTGATAATGCAGGGGTAGACTGGGCCTTTTCTTACCAAAAAATCTTTTATGCCAACAATGTATTGGAAGGGCTTCTGGATTATGCTCCCAAAACTCAGGAAGAGGAGAGAAGAGCGTTGGAACTGAAGGCCTCAGCACGATTTTACAGAGCTATGGGACATTTTTCTTTGGTCCAGCAATTTGCAGAGCCCTATGTACCTAATCAAACTCAACAAAAAGGAATACCAATCCGAAGAGATGCGGATATTAATGCTTCAAGCCCTGTATTCCCTTTAAGAGAGGTCTATGACTTCATTATTGAAGATTTGGAATTTGCCAGAACAGAGTTGCCAGATTTTCCTGAGATCCCTACTCGTCCTTCGAGATGGGCGGTAGAGGCCTTACTTAGTCGAATATTTCTTTCGATTCAAGATTATGAAAAGGCTTTTGAACATTCTGCCAATGCCTTAGCTATCAGGAATTCGCTTTTGGATTTTAATGAATTGGACTTAAGTCTCAGATACAGATTTTCCCGATTCCATAAGGAGGTGATTCATTACAATAAGATGTATTCGGGAAGGTTTACAGTCAATAATCAAATGGTGATCAATCCTGAAGTTTATGAGTTATATGATTCCTTGGACTTACGAAAAACTGTTTATTTCAGTTCAAGTCCCGTGAAGGGAATGTATTCTCTCACGGGAAGGTATACCGGAGATGCTTTTTTGTTTACAGGTCTGGCTACAGATGAAGTTTTATTGGATCACGCCGAAGCCGCAGCCAGATTAGGAAGAGAGGACCAGGCATTAAACGACTTGAACTATTTGCTGGAGCACCGATTTCAATCTGGGGCCTTTACCCCGTTGGTTGGGGTTTCTGGGAAGGAACTGCTTCGAAGAATTATCGAGGAGCGTAGAAAAGAGTTGGTATTTCGGGGAATTCGTTGGTTGGATTTAAGGCGCTACAACCAAGACCCGGATTTGGCCATTACCATAGACCGCAGTTGGAATAACTCTGAAAGTATCTTGCTCCCGAATTCAGAAGGCTATGTATTTCCAATTCCTCCACGTGAGCTAAGATGGAATGATTTACTTTAACAAAGGGAGGGCCTAGGCCCTCCCCGGTAAAGGACTTACTGTCCCAGGAACTCAAATGTTCCCTCTTTCACCATTGGCGCGGTGATGGAAGGGGCAGTTCGAGTACAAACCTCTTCACTTTCGTTACAGAGGTAATCTTGACCTATTTGCAGGTTTTCCACATTAATCCAGTTGCTACCGTCAAGACCGTATTCTGGCTGAGGTTTATCTGGACTTGTGAAAGCCACAGCTGCAAATGCCCCCAGCACCAAAGCCAGTGCTGGAAGCAGTTTTGAAAGTTTATTCATCGTTTTGGACCCTTTTTTAACGAATCAAAAAGGGACAAACCGTTTTGGTTGTTTGCCTACTCTAACAAGGGTTTTCGGCATCTCCCTGGAGGAGGTTCACCGGTATTGGCTTGTCTCTCACCCAAACCATCGAGAGAAATGAACTTCCGTATTTTAACTATATTTATCTCACTTTTTGCAGCCTTACTTGCAGGTTTTCAGGCTGCCGGGCCAGCCTCCACAGCTGGCCCTCTTTTTCCTTTAACCTTTGAGGTTTTCCAAACCTCGAAGGTTTCATGAACAGAACACCCAAGTAAACCGGGTCAATCTATCAGTCTCTGCATCAGGCCCTTGAGTTCTCCCTGCTTAGTCAATCTGATTGTGATTGGAAAAGAAACTTAAAAAAGAAAATTGAAAATCACCTAAGCCATTTGGCGCATTTGAAAAATAGTTGGGCCAAAATGTGCCATTTGGCGCGTTTTTAACAAAAAATTTTAGCTGGAGTAGTAGAAAATCCTCCGAGGATTAGGATCTGCTTTCTTTCACAACAAAAATTTGGATCATCCAAAAGTTCCCATTTATTCCTTTGCTTAATGGTAGGTCAGAACCTGCTCCCCTCCTAGAGGAGGGGCTGGGGGAGGTCGAAACCCACAATGCGGATATTTTTTAGGAATAATGCAATACCAATATTCGTAAGGGCGCGGTGGGAGGTCGTGGCAGCGGGGCGTGGGCTGGCATAAGGGGGGAAGCTTTGCCACGACAAGGCTTTTTGGTTCTTTTTTGCCTAAAAAAGAACAAAGAGAATAATTGATCCAATTTGGATTTCGTCGCCGTCTTGCTGGCATTGAGATTTTGTTTCCAATTGGAGATTAAGGGCCAGCGCTGGGGGGATTTTCGTCCGCATTTATACCCTGGGTTGCACCCAGGGCTAAGAAATTACGCTCCTTTGGAGCTTTTGATCCGAGTTCGATTGATAGTTTATCTTGCTAAAGGCATATCTTAAAAATTATCTTTTAGGTATATTTTGATTATTTCGCCGCAGGCATTTTTCAATGTAGTTCCACAGTATTTCCATATAAATATCGCCGAAGGCATATCTTCTCTTATCTTAAAAAATATCTTATCGATAACCTCGAGTTTAGAAATATTTCGCCGCAGGCGTATTTCTATCTGTTTCCATTTTATTTCTCGAATGTCTTGCTGGCACGGTGATTTCGTTTCTAATTTGAAATTCTGCGCCAGCGCTGGGGAAGGGTGGTTCATTTTGGAATCCAGGGGTTAAAACCCCTGGCTAAAAAATCTCCGCTCCTTCGGAGCTTTTGATCCGAGTTCGATTGATAGTTTATCTCGCCGAAGGCATATCTTAAAAATTATCTTTTAGGTATATTTTGATTATTTCGCCGCAGGCGTATTTCTATTTATTTCTACCGTATTTCTATGTAGTGCCATACCTACGGCATGGTGAAGAGTTTGTGGTCATTTTTTTGCCACCGAGCTGAAATCCCTACGGGATAAATATCTCGCCGAAGGCATATCTTCTCTTATCTTAAAAAATATCTTATCGATAACCTCAAGTTTAGGAATATTTCGCCGCAGGCGTATTTCTTTTATTTCTAATGTATTTCTCTTCCTTTCTTGCTGGCATTGAGATTTCGCTTTCAAACAGGGTAAAAGGGCCAGCGCTGGGGGAGGGTTGCGTTTTTTCGTACCAGGGGTTAAAACCCCTGCCTGTCCTCAGGCGGGGCTATGACATTTTACGCTCCAAAGGAGCTTTGAAATAGGTTTCAGTTCGAAGGAGTTATAAGTCGCATAGCGACGAAATATTTCCAAGCCAGAGATTTCAATCTCTGGAATTCAGATAAGGTGTTGAATTGTTGACGAAGTCCCATAGGGACGGCCGATGTAAATGCTGAATTGAAAGCTCCGTTCCTCCGCCTCCTTACTCGGGCCTGTGCGCCTCTGGCATGGCAATTGAAGAGCTTAAGCCTTTCAGACTTTGAAGAGATTAAATTTCTGATCTCAATGCCTTAAATCTGAGAAGGATCAATTCCCCTTTTAAAGGAGGCAAGGGGGATTTTCTCAGCTTGACTCGCCCTAAAATTAATTTACAAGCCCTTGTCCTGCTCCCCTCCTCCAGGAGGGGCTGGGGGAGGTCGAAACCCAAAATGCGGATATTTTTTAGGAATCACGCAATACCAATATTCGTAAGGGCGCGGTGGGAGGTCGTGGCAGCGGGGCGTGGGCTGGCATAAGGGGGGAAGCTTTGCCACGACAAGGCTTTTTGGTTCTTTTTTGCCTAAAAAAGAACAAAGAGAATAATTGATCCAATTTGGATTTAGTCGTCGTCTTGCTGGCATTGAGATTTTGTTTCCAATTGGAGATTAAGGGCCAGCGCTGGGGGTCGATTTTGTCTTTCGTTCCAGGGGTTGAAACCCACGCCTGCCCGCCGTGGCGGGGCTAAGAAATCTCCGCTCCTTCGGAGCTTTTGATCCGAGTTCGATTGATAGATTATCTCGCCGAAGGCATATCTTAAAAATTATCTTTTAGGTATATTTTGATTATTTCGCCGCAGGCGTATTTCTATTTATTTCTACCGTATTTCTATGTAGTGCCATACCTACGGCATGGTGAAGAGTTTGTGGTCATTTTTTTGCCACCGAGCTGAAATCCCTACGGGATAAATATCTCGCCGAAGGCATATCTTCTCTTATCTTAAAAAATATCTTATCGATAACCTCAAGTTTAGGAATATTTCGCCGCAGGCGTATTTCTTTTATTTCTAATGTATTTCTCTTCCTTTCTTGCTGGCATTGAGATTTCGCTTTCAAACAGGGTAAAAGGGCCAGCGCTGGGGGAGGGTTGCGTTTTTTCGTACCAGGGGTTGAAACCCCTGCCTGTCCTCAGGCGGGGCTATGACATTTTACGCTCCTACGGAGCTTTGAAATAGGTTTCAGTTCGAAGGAGTTATAAGTCGCATAGCGACGAAATATTTCCAAGCCAGAGATTTCAATCTCTGGAATTCAGATAAGGTGTTGAATTGTTGACGAAGTCCCATAGGGACGGCCGATTTAAATGCTGAATTGAAAGCTCCATTCCTCCGCCTCCTTACTCCGGCCTGTGCGCCTCTGGCATGGCAATTGAAGAGCTTAAGCCTTTCAGACTTTGAAGAGATTAAATTTCTGATCTCAATGCCTTAAATCTGAGAAGGATCAATTCCCCCTTAAAAGGGGATAAGGGGGATTTTCTCAGCTTGACTCGCCCTAAAATTAGTTTACAGGTTCTGGTTCACTCCCCTCCTCCAGGACGGGCTGGGGGAGGTCATGATCTTCCCTTTGTCCCTTTGACTCTTTTAAATAATTCCTTTCTGATCAACTTATGCAATTCAATGTATATCCGGAACTCCATAGATTGACGCTCTTCTCCAAAAAACCTATTAGCCATCATATGAATGTGATTTCCTACAATCCTGAACCTCTCTTCCTCTTCTTTCTTTAGATTTAGCAGGTTTAGGAAAAGGGATTCATAGTTTTTCTCCCATCCTAAATCCAGAAAGGAACCCATAAAATCCAAATCCATGGAATATTGGAGTAAATCTTTTTTTTGCTCATAGGGAATAGACTTGACTTTTAATTGAAGAAATCTAAATGCTCCTTCCTTGGAAAATGTCTTTTGAATCAATTTGCTCCATAATTTTAAGCTGATTGCTTGAAAAAAACGATTTCGAAGCTCTTCATCCCGGTAAAATTTAATCGCTTCAATCAACAATTGTGATTCTAAATGGAATAGCTCTTCAGATATTTTATAAGTTTCAGCCCCGTATTTTTTGATTTCGGGATAATATGGTCTCAACTCAATGGAATAAAAGGGATTCCTGACTTTCCCATAACCCAACCAGAATAATTCTTTTTTCTGCTGGGAATTGACTCTTAAAAACCGAATTCTGACCTGAATGCAGCCAGACTCAGGATAGACTAAAAAATACCAAACGATTTTCTGTACTGAAACATATTCGATTAATTCCCTGGAGAAATAATAAACCAAGAAATCCCATAAATCCTCTTCATGAATTTTGATTAAATAATACAAGGACTCTTTATCCTCGGATGAAATAGAATTGATAAAACCCTCCCAGCTCCATTCCTTTTTTTCTCTGCTGAAATTAATGGCAAATTCAGGGTAGATAGTGCGGGCAGATTCCTTTGAAATATAACTGTTGTCTTCCAGCCAAATAGGATCTGAAAGAGTGAGTTTATTCTTTTTTCTCAGCTCTTCCCAAAAAATCTGGAACTCTTCGTTTTTCTCCCAATTGATAAGTAACTCTCTGTCAAAAATTCCAATTTTTATCGGACATGGAATTTGGTTTCTGATGAGCCACTGTTCAAGATCTTTTCTGACTGAAAACCATTCTTCGTAAACTTTCCATTTTCTGCACTGTAAAATCAGATTACCCCATTGAAATTGAGGGCTTTGTGGAATAAAAGACTTGGATTGAAACTCATAGATCCCTAACCTATAGGACTGTCCTTGATTTAGTTCCCAGATCAACTTGATTAAAGGATGGGAGATTTCTCTTCCATTTAATGGGTGGGTGACAACAGGTACAATCCTTTTTCCGGTGCTTAGTTGATAAATCAAGATGTTACCTTCCCTAATTCCCAGTTCTAAATCACAAAGTGAAATTGCCCAGGGGCCAGATTCCTTCATTGGACTAATGTAATGTTGGAATAATGGGGCTGTCTGACAGATTCCTTGGACATTGCCGGATTCCACAATTTTTAGTTCTGCGTAAATAATGTCTTGATTCCGGAAAACAGTGTCTCTTATTTCCTTTTGATAATTCAATATTGGGCCATAGCGATTGAACCTTCCAAAATAGCTGAATGGCTTGTTACAAACTAGGTTTTCAACCAAAAGCCTGCCTCGATTACATTTTCTAATAAGGAAGTTGAGATCGTAAATTGCATCTGAAACAGGTTTGTTTGTTAATCTGCTTTTTAAATCAACAGGATTTTGAAAGTCCAAACCGGAATAATTCAAATATCCTGAAGGGTCCGCACTGTTTAATAAGACTTGATTTAAAAAATTACCGTAAACAAAATCCGGATAATTCAATAAAATGGGTAAGGGTACAAACCTGTCGTCAAAATGCTCCTGAAACCAAAAATGAAATGATTGAATATAGCTGCTTTTTGTCTCAGTAAATAAATTTCCCGCAGTTGCCCAAAAATCTTGAACCCACTGAAAACTATCTTTTCCCAAAGCTATTTTTTCTTTGAAAACAAGATCAATTTTTTGCTTGGGAACTACTCCCATTTCTCTCCTTTGAAAGGTTTTTTGAATGATACCCATTTCCACCAGTTGAGTCCAAAGTTCTTCAATTTCTTGTTCTGGCCATTGGGAGTACCAATCCTTAAATTTTGAGTAGGAGATTTTATTGTCCTGAGAAAGAATTTTCTCTAGCTTCTGGGTAAGAGGATTGGAAGGAATACTCACGAAAGCCCAACGCTCTTCGCGGTTTAAAAAACTTAAATATTGATTTCTTCCAAAATTTTTGAATCCCTCAAGTCCTACATAAAAGTGTTCATGTTTTTCCGTCGAATTGGAAGTGAAATCAATCTTGTTCAAAAGGAGTATTTCGGTTAGATCCAACTCATTTTTTTTATCATCTCCAAATTCACCAACCCCTACACCTGCCCAATATCCAAAAGGAGTAGACCTGAACCTACCTCTCAGCAAATACTTAATGACTTTTCGTTGTTTCCTTTCGGACAACTCAGGAAATGAAACTGACTTAATTTCTTGGTAAAAACTTTCCGAAGAATTTTTGATGGCTTTTACTACCTGAGGCCAATGGGCACTTATTTCTTTTATGGATCTTGGGTCCAAATCAAAAAGCGGAGCTCTGAATAAAAATCTCATTTTTTAAACCCCATTCTAATACAGGGTTTCTCGCTTTTCAAAATATTTCAACAGACATCATTTCAACCAAGACAAACAGCTTATATACCCCTATGGCGCAAGTTCAAAGAGTCAGAATTCCCTTGAGAAAATTCAATTGTGCTCATCCATTTGAATGTTTGAGAAAATCTAGACGGCCTTGAAATCCTTTTAATTATCTCATTTTACCTTTTGACATTACTATTCCACCATGATATCCAATCCTGTATTTTGTTTGATAACTATCCTTCTAACTAGCCTCATTCCCTAATACCCCGACACTCCAATATTAATTGTCCTATTGCCTAACACCTACTCCCAACAGTCTTGCCTCAAAGTAATAGGAAAGCTACAGGAGAGTTACGGCAAAGCTGACTTACAATTCATGCTTGAATTACTGTCAAGTCCACAGAGTATTTTATTTCCTTAAATTCCACTAGATCCACTCCTTATATAGATTCTCTAGAATCCACTTTCAATTTGATTTTCAGATACTTGATCTCAGTTTTGGGCATGTTTCACACTAAAATAAACATGCTATGGCAAGACAATCAAGTTTTCTAAAACTCGAAGGGACCATCGGTGATATAACCTTTTATAAAGGGAGGACCGGTTTTAAAGCCCGGCAAAAAGGCGGTGTTTCTAAGGATCGGATCTTGAAAGATCCCAAGTTCAGACGTACCCGTGAAAATCTCCAGGAATTTTCAAGAGCAGCCAATGCTGCTAAATTCTTAAAAGATGCATTTCGAGGCATTGCTCTCAAATCCAGTGATGGGTCCTTGCACAATAGGCTCTATTCCATTGCTACCAAAGTGATCTATTCAGATACCTTGAGTAACAGGGGGGAAAGAAGATTTGAGTTGGGAAATATCCAGCTGATGAAAGGCTTCCAGTTTTCCAATCAATCAACAATTGAAAATACTCTGTTCAAACAGCCACAAATTTCGGATGAACCTGACTCGGTTACTGTAACTATTCAAGCAATGGTGCCGGCTACCTATCTCCGTTCTGTGGTTAATACAACTCATTACAGAATCTCTCTGATTCGGGCCAGTATCAACTTTGTTGATGGAACCTACTCTGAGGAATCTGTGAATTCAGGTGAAATTCCTATTTCCATGAATGAACAAGAAGAGTTGGCATTAACCCTTCCAAAACCTTCAATTCCTGATACTCATCATTTCTTTGCAATGGCATTGGAATATTTACAGGTATTGGAAAACGGATCAAAATATGATCTCTACGATTTGACCCAGAATCCAGCTACAATTTTGGTAGTATCCTGATTTGTTTCCTTTGACTTGAATGAAAAATTAGAGTCTGATGAAAATCATTCTGGAAAGAGAATATTGGCCAACCAGTACTCATGGTAGTTTATTCGTCAATGATAAACTAATCTGCCATACGCTGGAAAAACCAAGAATCTCAGGAAACCCAAAAGAGTCTTGTCTTCCGGAAGGTTCTTACCTGATTTTGAAGGAAGACCAGATGCCCTTTCTTTCCTTGAAGAAACATCAAAAAGGAGACTTTGTAGGTGTCCTTTGTCCTCAGGGTTTGATTGGGATTGAATTTCCCCAAATAATTCTACCAGTCCATAAGATTAGGTCTGAAGGCACCGGGACATCTTCCACAAAAGCTTTCGGTAATCTAATGAGAGCTTTTGCACAAGTCAATTGGTTTCGGGATAGTCTTCGACTGGAAATAAGAAGCTCACCGGAAAAGGCCCTGAATCTGGCCTGTTGTGAAATTGCTTGGATGGACTGATTACTTGGGTAAAATTGGGAGGAGTTTGCATGCTCCTCCTTTCCATCATCACTTTAATTCCTTCTCACTGAGAAAGAGTAGAAAGCTGATGAGTATGAATACTGTACCCTACAATCTCAAACTGGTCATTTAATGAACATGATGGAATTTTTGCCTTTTAGTCCTATAACTGAATAATTATTTGGTCTTCGGGCAAACACATCAAAGTGAATGAATAGTCACAGAATATTCCATCTAAAGTTCATTCATACTGACTGAAATTGAGATGGTAAGCCTTTGTTTATCATAAATAACTTATTGATGGCTCAAATAATCCATATAGGTAATGATAAAAAGTATCTGATTCTCTTTTGGAATAGACCAGTGGGTCTTTGTTCACCTAGGGAATCCAGTTTCATAGGGTCTTCAAGAGTAAATGTCTCGTTGCGATGAGACTGCTGCTGAAGCGAAGGTATACTCCCCGGGGCAGCCTGGGGAGGCTTTTCCTGGGTCAGCGACAGCTATGCTTTATCAGGGAAGCGCCTAAGAATTGCTTTGGGTCCAAGTTTTCCTGCATGGAGGAGGGAATCTATGAACTGGAACCCATTCACAGTGAAGCAAGCGGCTGGCAAATTCGGGTAGGGGATAAGGGCTTGATTTTATCCAAGGCGGCTGATCAGTTGCCGGGGAATTTCGAACTCTGTCCGGTAAGCTGTTACCGAGCAGATGGCACTCCATTGTTCACCAAACTGGCTTTTCAAAAATTATTGGATGAGCTGGGAGAATATTGGGGAAGAGGAGAGATCCTCCAATTGCAGATAGAATCCAAGGCCATACCCTATTCCTATCAGGCATGTCAGATACCTTCTTACTCCTAACCCTGACTGGGGCGATCATTTCTATCCTCTTATCGGTGATCGCTTATTTTCTCAAGTTTCTGTTTCAGGACTTTAGAAAACTGCAAGAGGATTTTCTGGAAATCAAAGCCAGGCAAGAAAGCCTGAGAGCTGAGATTGACAGAATCTCCGAGGTGTTGCTTTTGCTCAAAAAGCAGCTGATGCGGAAAGCTCGACTTTCTTAAGCACAGATAATTAAACAATACAAATAATAATTACATGGGAATATTTTCAGAAATCAAACAAAGGGCTTTGGCCCCCACACCTCCCTTCTTTAAAAAACTGAAAAGAATCGGGTTGGTAGTAGCTGCTGTAGGTACGGCGGTTTTGACAGCTCCAGGTTCTGTTCCGGCGGCTTTACTGCTATGGGCAGGGCATGCTGTAACGGCAGGAACTATCCTGGTGACCATCACTCAACTGACAGTGGATGAAAATCAGCTGGAAGAAGAGGATGCATCCTTGACTTATTGATCATCAAGCTGGGCGGGTTTCCTGCCCGGCTTTTTTTGAAACAACAGATGAGAGGGTTGAGAAGCGAGATGCGAGATGCGAGAGACGAGATGCGAGAGACTAGAAGCGAGAGGCGAGAGGCGAGAGACGAGAAAGCAGACCATTCAATTACTCAAATACTCAGTTACTCAATTACTCAATCATACAAATACAAAATCACATGATCTCAAAAACCCGATATATCAAACACATTGTAATCCATTGTTCTGCGGGATTTGCAGGCAGAGCGGGAATCGAAAGATTTTGGAAGGAGACACTAAAATGGAAGGTTCCAGGCTATCATTTTTTGGTTGAAGTGGATGGCTTAATTCATCAATTGCTACAATTAGACCAAGTCAGTAATGGAGTCAGGGGGTACAATCAGCACGCCATTCATATTTGTTATGTGGGTGGAGTGCATCCTGACAATATTCATTTGGCTATGGATACACGTACGGTGGAACAACAAGCGGGTATTCTAACCTGTATTTTTCAATCCTTGGAATGGGCCAGGCAGTTTCAGGACATCTCAGCCATCAAGATTTTAGGACACAGGGACTTTTCGCCTGACAAAAACGGCAATGGAATCATAGAACCTTGGGAACGAATCAAAGAATGCCCCTCCTTTGAAGCGATCTTAGAATATCAATGGATTATGAAGAGGGGGAATGAGGTTTAAAGTTGTTTCCGGAGTTACGAGGGCTTCATCTCTCAAAAAACATGTGATTGGTAAAGAGGAAAAGTAATTTTAAAAGTTAGAATCTTTGAGTGAATCCAAAATATTTATAAAAAATCACCTCCTTGATTATAAGGAGGTGATCAAGCATTATGAGCTTTGAAAATTAGAAATTAATTAAACTGATCAACTTTAAGAACATAGAAGGCAATTCCCCCGCCAGTCCATCCGCCAGAAGATACAACACCATCGTTTAAAATTGTTGTAAAATGAAATCCTTTATCAGGATGATAATATTCGTAAACAGGAACTCTATCACTTGCAGGGCCAGAATAAACATAAGCTAATAGGCCTTGGTTTGCATAACTAGGGAATTCATTAGATAAATTTGGGTTAGTAGTCATGTAATCTACATGGGTAATCGTATTTCGGTATTTATAAAGTGGTACAGTATTTGGTTTTGATGAAGTAAATACATAGCCATTAAAACCCCAATAGGCGAAGCCTTGACTTCCAAATCCGTATAAATTCCAGTTAGGCGTCCAATTGAACCCTCCAGTTGCTACTTTTTGATAAGCATAAAATGGTTTTTCACTTAAATCCAATGGATATAATGTTCTTATTGACAACTGATCTAAATAAGGGAAACCAGTCCAACCTTTAGTCAGTTGATGATTCATAATTGAATTAGGATCACTTGTCCATGTTCCTGCTATCAAAATTCCAACCGTGTTGTTTGGGTTTGCTCCTGGTGTATTATAATCAGTATGATGAAATCCAACAGTGTGGCCAATCTCGTGCGCCATTGTTTGAATTTTCCAATCCAAAGAAAGATAATATGACTGTTCGGAATCATGCACGTAGCCAAATATTCTTAGACAGCTAGTGACATTAGTTTCCGTAGTCATGAAGATAAGCGGTACTTGTGGAAAAATACACAAGCCCATGAATATCATAGATTTTATCCATCACTTTCCAAATGAGGAAAGTTGTGAGATCTTTCTGAAAGACTTTCGTCAAAAAGCAGGGATTTACTGCAAAACCTGTAAGGGATTCCCTAAGCACTATTGGTTTTCGGGCAGGAAGTTCTTCGAATGTAGTGTTTGTCGAAGGAGAACTTCTTTAAAAGCCGGAACGGTGATGGAGGCCAGCAACCTGTCGCTTCATACCTGGTTTACTGCGTTTCTGTTGATGTCAGCTACCAAGAAAGGCTTTTCTTGCCTGGAGTTCCAAAGACAGCTTGGACTTAAACGATACCAAACAGCTTTCAGTCTGATGCATAAGATTAGAGTAGTCATGGGCAAACGGGATGGTCTTTATTTGCTCAAGGGGATGGTTGAATACGACGAGGCCTATGTGGAAAAGGCAACCCGTAAAAGGGTTCAGGAACAGCTAAAGCGAGGAAAGGGTAGTCAGAAACAGGCGATTGTTGCAGTAGCTTGCGAATCCACTCCTTTGGAAGATCCTGATTCCGGTAAGAAAGGAAGCCATTGTGGCTTTTTCAAAATGAAAATACTTAAGGATGTGACCAGTGATTCGGTGAAACAGTTTGTGGAAACCACCGTGGATTCGTCCTCGGTTTTATTTACCGACAAAAACACCGCGTATGTCGATCTGGAAAAAATGGTAGAGGAGCACATCAAAGTGAAATCTTCCAAGGATTCAACAAATGGAACACTCAATTGGGTACACACAGCAATAAGTAACCTGAAGAAAAATCTCCTCGGGATATATCACATGGTTTCAGAAAAATATCTGCAAAACTACTTGGATGAATTTGCTTACAAGCTCAACAGAAGATACTTTGGAGAAAAATTATTTGACAGGCTGATTATCGCGGCGGTCTATCCATACGTGCAACATTACGAATAGTCATAAAAGATAATTATAATATGTATTTATATAAATTTGACTTCCTGGATTTCCTAATCCATTAGGCCCTTGCGCAGCTGCTATACCAGATCCGGAGGAAAAAAAACCCGAAATTTCAATATCTGCAACCCCTGTTGTAGGCTCAAAATAAAGACTTGAGTTTCTTATTGAATTCCATTCATTAAATGCTGCTGTGGTTGCTGTTCTCCATTGGCCACCGTCCCCTGAAATTGGCACAGAAGAGGCAAACTTATATTTTATTCTTCTTATAACATTCGGAGTATAACTAACAATATTTTGAAAACGGTACTGTTGATTTTCTGAAGTTAAACCTTTCTTTCCTTCATTATCTCGTTTTTTTTCAGTGAAAATACTAAGATCTTGATTAGTGATTAATAAATCTCCATCGACAAGAAAATCATTATTGAATTTTTCAATTGACTTCCCTTTCAACCCAAAATACTCCATGTAGCTAATTAACCTTGGATCTGGATTTTCAATCTTTTCAATAAAAATCTCATTTTCATTTAAAGCTTTTGGTTCATCAATTTCTGTTTGACAACCAAATAAAATAACAGAGGCCAAAATAGTTACCCCTATAAAATTTTTAAATAAATTTTTCATATAAAATAAGTTTAGGTAAATCAATTTAGAAAAGATTTAATAAAAACAAAAATCATTTTAAGTTTTCCTATTTTTTTTGAGTAGAGAAAGTGAGTTTCACACCTAATCCCCTATATCAAAGTAGATGATAGTCCTTCCGTAAAGTCGAAAGCTTGCAAAGTCTGCTCTCTTGCTCTTGCATTTGATTAATTGTAGCATATGCGGATTTACCAATAGATTAAGGTTTCTTCGAAGGCCAGTTTTAAAACACTTGATTGCTTTCAATTTCTCAATCCTTCGTTTCTTCATCATCTTCCACCTCATCACCTTCTTTTTCTGTCAAAGCCATATTCCCACTGTTGCTGTTGCCATTTATGAAAATTACTGTAATAATTGATCTAGACTTTTATCATCACATTGATGGCTAAAGCCAGTTCTTGTATAGTTCCTTTAATTTCTCCCTATCGAAAATCTTATGTGTTTATTCTTGGCAGAGATCATAAAAATTTCACTTTATAACCGGCGGAGATCTGTATCAGTCAATATGTAGTCGGACGACGGTAAAGCTTAAAAGTTTTTCCCAAAAAGTTAACTGATGATGCTATCTCAGGGTTGTCTCTTTTTCGGTTATTACGTCTGTACACAATTGTTATACTTGCCTATTTAATGAATAGTCTGAAAATGTACAGCCTTCCCGCTATTTGGTTATCATAAATACTGATGGGTTGCTGCTTAGGGAGTGATGTAAGGTGTCATCCTAGCAACCTTCAATAAGAATAAGCAGGCTTTGGGGAAAAATTATTTATAGAAATTGTGAATAACAAAGCTAGGGTCTTCCTATAAAAGACATATTAGATAATGATCGACTTCATTGGTTGGGCACATATCTTTAAAAATCTAAAACTTTATAAGTCATCTCACCAATTGCTGTCCTGATATAAATCTGGACCTTGAATTACTCTATTTCGTAGGCTCTTTTACAAAAACTTCAAAAAATCCAGAAGTTGTTTAAGCAAATAGGGCTTAATAAATTTTAGGTTTTATTAAGATTTTAAAATGTGGAAACACCTTAAAAAGTTACTAAAAACTAAAATGACTATTTTAGTCATTGGAGGAATTCATATTAATTTTTCTCGCAAACAATCCATTGATTGACTTGAAACATATTTTGAACCAGTCTATTTAACTTTTTCTTCAGTGACATTTTATACTTGACCAAATTACTCAGCTTTTCGCCGTAGTTTTGAGTGAAATGTTGAACTACATTAAAACCCTGTTCTTCACAAATTTTTTGAAGCAACTCTTTTGGGAAAAGAAAAGTGTGTTCAACTCCATCTATGATATCAGGTACTTCCAGTTTAAGCAGCTTAATCCAACGATGCATCTTATACAGGTTGCTTGAAAAGTTAGGAGTTCCAATAGCTAAGTGCCCGCCAGGTTTAAGAATTCGCTTCATTTCTTGAATATATGCGATTGGATCCAGGACATGCTCTATAACATGGGAAATATGAATAAAATCGAAAAACGAATCAGGATAATTCGCTTGCCAAATATCTCCTTGAAACGTCTTAACTGGAAAATGCGATTTAACAAACTCTAATGCACCACTATCAAATTCAGTTGCAAATAATTCGCAATTCATTTGATTAGCATAGGCAAGACCAAGCCCTAAACCACAACCTACGTCTAAAAATCTAGTCCCCCCCCCCAACAATTTAAGAAACACTGCTTCTTTCCTGATAGACTCCTCATTTAGAGTAGAAATTCTAATAAAATGTTCAGAAATTAATTGCTTGTAATTAACAGCTTCATAATGTTCCTTTTCATAATAATTATTATAGTAGGATTCTAATTCCTTTTCATCTGCCATAGGATTTGCAAAAACTAAATTACAATTCACACACTTCACCCGAGAAATATGAGGACCTTTTCTTAAAGTATCTATTGCAAACCCTTTTAAAATCTTTGACCCACAAAGTGGACACTCTCTATGTAAAATCATTTATATTTTATTTTAGAATACTCCCTAACACTCAAACCTATCATCCACCAAGTTACCCAAGATATATAAGTGTAAATTTCAACATTTGCAGTGAATAGTGGCAAAAGCAACCCAACCTTAACAATTCCTCCTACAAAAGCAATTCTGGCGTTGTAAGTATTATCTGTAAAATTAAAAACTTTAAGTGCTGTCCTAATCCCGCTAAAAAGTGTAGCGATATACAGAACCATTCCTATCCATCCCAATTGTGCCCCAAAAATAAGAAATTGATTTTCTCCACCCACCCGAAGATCATCTTCCACACTTCCGAAATTCCCACTCATCGCTAAACCTATTCCCATTGGGTTGGCTATCATCGAATCCAAGGCCAAAAGCCATTCAACCACGTGTCCTATGCTGGATGTATTTTCAAAAGTCAGAGTGTCCAGTACAAAGAAGTAAAAGTCTTCTGAGGCGAAAAAGACCACGTAAATTGCAAATGCAACTAGAGCCAAAAATCCAGCTCCAATTAATTTGTAAAGCTTAAATACCAAGGCAATGAAAAAAATCATTACAAAAAAAGCGGCAAAGGCAGCTCTGGAGGCAGAGAACACCAAGCTTCCCAGAGAACAAGCCATGACCAATAAGTAAAGCCAGCTGTATTCTCGTCTGCTGGTCAGAAACCAAATCAGTCCCGCAGCAAACCCCATCAAAACAGAGCTCGCCATTTCCAAAGGATCAGAGAAAAAGCTCGCCAGGCGCTTCATGGCATTGGTGGTTTCAAAAGTCCAAGTCAACCCGTAATTCCCTGTTGGCTCAATGTCGTTGATGTATAAATTAAAAAGGGCATATCCAGTAAATTGCTGTAGATGGGCATTCAATAGAAAATACTCTACTAAATTGACCAAAAAGGCCCCGATAGCCACAAAAAAGATAATTTTGAAAATGCGTCCTATTTCCCAATCCTGAAAAGAGCTGTTTCTTCCCAGAAAATAAATCAAGCCAGGAATCAACATGCTTTTAAAATACAAAGCCTTGTTTAAAAAGGAAGCTTCTCCTATGGGTAACAAAAGGTAAATAAAAGCCAAAGCCAAAAAGGCCAGAAAAAACCAATCTGTGGCAACCAAACGGAAGGGATATGAGCCAATTTTCTTATTGTACAGAAGAAATACGGCTAATGCTATAAGAATAATGAGCTCCTTCAAGATTTGAAAAAATCCTACTACAGCCGAAGATTCTGTAGCTAAATAAACTACGCTAAGACTAGTGATATAAATAGGAAGAAAAGCGGCTAAGAAATAGATAAAATAGCTCCATTTACCTTGAAAAATCATTTTTTCCAAAGTCCAAAGAAAGCCTGCGCTGACAGCCAAAGTGATGAGTAGAAATACTATTAAGGCCATTGGGGTGCTGGGCTAAGTGGTGTTGAAAACCCATCTCTAATGCCTTTGGCCACTGCTCTGAGCTTTCGAAAACGTCCCCTAAGCAGAAAATAGACCATCCATAAAGTGAACCTACCCATATGATAGGCGAAGCCTCCAAGGGTTCTCATATAAGCCTCTAAAGGTTTGAAACCCTTGGAGGATTCATCTTGAGCTAATCCTCTCAAAAGGAAAAATTGATTGCGCACGTGAAAATAGAATACCCGTGCATTGAGGGTTCCTTCTGAGTGTTTCTTTTTAGAAGAAGCCCCCGCTTCGTGGTAAATTTTGGCATCTGGAACGAGACCGATTTCAAAACCTTCCTTTCGGATTCTCAAAGACCATTCTACATCCTCAAAATAAGCGAAATATTGCTCGTTCAATAAGCCTGTTGCTAAAACAGCCTCTCTGGAAATCAACATGCAGCAACCAGTTGCCCAATCTAAATTAGAACTGGTAACTCTATATTTTTTTAAATTTTTTCGGTCTCCCAGCGTTTTTGCCCGACCCAGTCCTTCAATCCATTTTCCGCCTGCAGACCATATTTTTTCTCTATCATCCAAAAAACAGATCATGGGTTGCACGACTCCCAATGAAGCTTTTTGCTGCATTTCAAGCACCATTTTTCCCAAAAAATCAGGCTCTACCAGCGTGTCATTATTGAGTAATAATAAATGGGAAAAACCCATTTCCAATGCCTTTCTGATTCCAACATTGTTGCCTCCTGAAAAGCCCAGGTTTTCCTCATTTTCAATTAGTAAAATATCTGGAAATTCATTTTTCAGGACTAGTCCTTCAGGCTTTTGGGAATCATTGTCTACCAGAATAATTTTAAAGTCCAGGAAGTCTAATTTCAGTAATGAATCCAGACAATTCCGGGTAAAATCTAACCCATTCCAATTGACTAGGATAATAGCAACCGATGGATCAGGAGTAAAAACCATGTACGAGATTTTTTTCGTGGCGGTATAACAAAACCAGACAAATCAAAAACACGATGATTTCGGTGGAAATAATCCCGAAACATAAACCTATTCCTCCAAAGTAATAGGTTAAAATAGCGGATACAATAATCATATACACGCACATCATCCAGCTAGCCTTGAAGAGTAATTCTTTCAAGTCTGCAACCAACAGCAGCGTTACATTTCCCACATTTAAGCAGGCTAAAAAGGGAACCGCCGCCAATATTTTCAGATACATTACTGACTCTTGCAAATCACTTCGTGACAGAACCTGAATGATCCAAGGCGCAGCAAAATGGGTTCCTGCGGATATAAATATTCCAGCCAGTAAAACTCGGAGATATACGTTTTTGAGGAACTTGTAAAATCGGACAGGGTCGGCTTGATATAGTTTGGAAGCATTGGGAAAAATAGCCTGAATAATCAAGGCAGGGAATAATCGTAGGACCATTACAACACGCTCGGCCAAACTATACATCCCCAAGGTTTCTGCCACAGAGAAAAAGCTCAAAATGATTAAACCACCATTTGTTGAAATAAAACTTGTTGCGCTACTTAAAAAAAGTAGAAAATTCTGAATATAACTTTTTAAAATTTCAGACCATTCTGGTTTAATAATTTTAATTCCTAAAACTCTATTTATATAAAAAATTAAAAGGATGTTGATAATCAATCCAAAAAGGCCTAACATAAAATTGACCCAATGGCTTTGCTCTGGACTGTGGATAAACAAAACGATTCCCATTAAAAATAGGAGCTTTGAAAATATGTTGGCAATAGAGACCAACTTCATCTTTTCCATTCCCTGAAAAAACCAAAGGGGCAGCGTGGCTTCGGAAAATAAAAGCAAAGAGGAGAAAACCAGAATGAGTTGATATTCCTGAAAAAGGTTGAACCCAAATGCTCCTACAAGAATCAGAATTGTAGCAATGGCTGCCAAAATGATTTTGCCTGAAAAAATGTTGGAGACAAGGTGCGACAAGGTTGCCTTATCTTGCTGATTAATCGCCACTTCTCTCGGAGCACTTAAGTTAAAACCATATACTACCAAAACATTCATTATCACAATTACAGAAAGCGCCAAATTAACCAGTCCAAATTGGTCTACCCCTATGCTTTGAATCAGCAAGGGCATGGAAATAATGGAAATCAGCACATTGGAAGACTGAATAATGCCCAAGAAGAGAAAGTTCTGAATGGACTTATTGCGAATGAAATTGCTGAGCGGAAGTAATGTGAGTTTTTCAAACATGGCAGCTTTATTTTAGCTCTCCTGCACATGTTTTTGGTACAGTCTGTTGAAATACAAGCCAAAAAGCACCAGCAAACCTATAATAACTGCACCCAAAACAATCCCTTTCACCAAGAGGATTTCAGTTCTTTTCAATGGATACCTTGGGGAGTCGATAATCTGTATCAGCGGGGAATTGTTTCTGTGATTAACCCGGGCTATTTCCAGATTTTTCACGATCTCTTGATAAACAGCTCCCGAGGCCTGTACATCAATCTGTCTTTTGCGGCTTTCTATGGTAGCAGTGGAAAGTAAAGGGTTGGCATTGGGAACTCTATCCTGCGCACTGGCATATGCTCCTATGCTCTCATCCAAAATTGCCCGAACAGAGTCAGCCTGAGATTGGAGAATAGCCAAATTCTCCCCTGTCTTTTTTGTCTTGGTTTCGTAATAGAAAGTATTGACTTTATTGACCAAGGTCTCATTGAAAACCTTAGCAAAAGCCTCATCCTTGGAAGAAATACTAACCTGTATGATGCTTAGCTTTCGATCAGGCTTGGAAACAGCCAGCTGCTTTTCTCTGATCAATTTGGCAACTTCTTTTACCACGGAGTCCTGTGCTACGCTAAACTCCTCTCTTGAGATTGAAAAGTCCATAGAGGGAATATCTACTTTTGAAGACCATTTTTCATCCAGCTCTTCAAAAGTAACAAAGCGATCAATCAATAGCTCTTCCTCAGAAAATGGGCTTAGCAAAGTTTCTCCCAGCATCCTATCAGACTTGTACAACTCCATGATATTGTCCCCCTGGAATAGACCGCTCGTGCTTCCCAAAGAACCTAAATTAACACCAACGAGAGAAGCGAGTCCGGACATTTGACTCAAGCTGCCTGTATCTCCTTCTTCCAATACAAAGGAGGTTTCAGCATGAAATACGGGTTTCTTAAAAATTGAAACCAAAGCACCTAAGACCACACCTATTAGTCCGGCAAGCAATAATGTCTTCCATTGGGATAAAAAATACCGAAACCAATCTCTCAGGTTCTGAATGACTTCTTTCAAAGTGAACTGGTTATCAGAAAAATGCTTGTTTTCAGCCATAATTAATTCCAGTTGATTTGGGAAAGTACCAGAGCCAAAGTAGCCAAACCGGTAGTGACTCCAACTACATCACCCAATCGTAAAGGTATTTTCGGTCCCTTGGTCGGAACAATCACTTCTGCCCCCGGCTCCACAGATGGATAACTCCTTATTCCCAAAAATCCTTTGGTTCTTTTCACGGCACCATTCGCATAGACCACATAGGTTTGTTTTCTATTGGCTCTCCTTTCAAATCCCCCAGCTCCGTTGATATAATGCTTCAAGCTTCTTCCGTTTTCATGTCGCAGTGTAGTAGGGTAAACTACATCTCCACGCATTCTCACTGTTTGCAGAAGTTTTGGTACAGATAGTACATCGCCTTCCTCCAAAATCAAATCATCTTCGGATCCCGGGTTTTTTAAGATGGTTTCCAAATCTATCGCCACAGCTTCTGTTTCTCTTATTTTCACATTAAAACCGGGAGTTTCAGCTGCAATTTGGTCTAAGGACTCTCTCTTCGTATTGGCAACGGTTGATTGGTCAGCACTGTCCCCTTTTGGAAGATTGGAAAAAAGCCTTTGAACCAACTCTTCCTGTGCTTCTGAATTGTTCGGGTCGCGCATGAGTTGCATGCGAAGTTCTTCCAAATTTCTTTGCCTTCGAATTTGCTCCGACTCGGTATTGAAAAACTCTGTTCTTCTGATCAGTGTTGCTCCCTTTGAATAGGCAAATTGATTGAG
Source organism: Algoriphagus sp. NBT04N3 (assembly GCF_019443765.1). NCBI lineage: Bacteria > Pseudomonadati > Bacteroidota > Cytophagia > Cytophagales > Cyclobacteriaceae > Algoriphagus > Algoriphagus sp. NBT04N3. Next base: position 4,060,934 of record NZ_CP048415.1, on the reverse strand, counting down.
TCCACCTGCTCTTCGAACTAAGTCAGAAATCCGCTCTCCGGAACTCTGAATTGCGAAAATACCGGGAGAGTTTACTTGCCCCTCTACAGCCACTAACCTTTGCATGGTAAAACTAGCCTTCTTACGAACAATGACTTGGTCATAGGGGCTAAGCGTTTGGGAATCAGCTCTATAAGATAAATCTGGATTGACCTGAACAGGTATGATATCTGATAAAGTTCCTAAATCAGTATCCTCTAATCTCCTTGCAATTTCGATATCATTAGGATTGGCGGACTCCTGAAAGCCTCCTGCCAAAATCAATAATTCCTCCACGGTCATGTCAGAAGAGAAAGGATAAACCCCTGGCCTTTTTACCTCACCCAAAACTTGAACATACTGTTCATTTCTGATATCGTAAATACTGGATATGCGGACTACATCCTCCCTTTTTAAAGGAATATCAGCAATAGAGCCCGCCAAAACAGCTTTTAGATTCACCTGAATCATTTCAGTGCTAAGGTCAGGCCTGGTTCTTAAAATGCTGGCTTGCTCGGTGTAGGCATCGCCTCTCAGTCCCTCCGCATTTTTGATCAGTTGGGTTAAGGTCAGCCCATCAGACAGGGCAAAAGTTCCTTCCCTATACACCGCACCTTTGATTTGCACGCGATTAGAATACCTGTCCAGGATTTTTCCTACAGTAATCTCATCTCCCCCTTTGAGAATAAACATCCCAAATTGGTTCTTGTAAACATCAGACACAGAGCGCTGATTTTCTGTGATTCTCGATATAGCTACTCTATCTTCAAATGCCAAATCAGTGAATCCCCCTGCATAGTTTAAAAGATCTTGGAATGTGTCACCTACCTTTATTTCAAAAGTCAATGGTCTTTTTACTTCTCCTTTGATGCTTACTCTGGAAATAAAGGGAGTGACCAAAATCACATCCTGATCACGTAGCTGCAAGTCTAAATTGGCGGTACCATTAATCAATAAGTCATAAACATCGACCATCGCGATCTGCTTATTGTTTCTGACCACTTTAATTTGGCGCATGGTGCCATTATCATTAGGACCTCCAGCTGCATAAAGCGCATTGAATACCGTTGAAAAAGCACTGAGTGTGAAAGTTCCTGGCAACCTAACTTCTCCTAAAATGTGAACTTTAATGGTCTTTACATTTCCCAAGGTCACTTGTAAAAAGGTTTTTGGATTCGGACCATTCAAGCTGGGGTAAAATCTACCCACTCTGTTTCTAATAATTCCAGTAGCTTCTTCAATGGATTTTCCAGATACTGAAATTGGACCAATATTATCCAGAATTACAAATCCATCAGGATTGACTGTGGCTTCATAATATTGCTCTGACTGTCCATAAATATCTACAAAAATGACATCTCCGGGACCGAGCACATAATTCTGAGGGGTGGCTTGGTTCAGGCTTGGCTCAAAGCTTAGCCTCCTGTTTTTCTGATAAAAAAGATTGCTCCCGAACAATTGACTATTTCCTGATTCTACTTCAGGCTGTACTTCATAGATGCCTTGAGTAATTTCATTCAGATCAATTTGTCTTCTAGGCTCCCTTTTGCTGGCATTTGTACTCCGACTCGCAGTTCCGCTTAGGTCTAAGTCCTCAAGTCTTTTTCGTAGTTTTTCGATTTCGGCTCCAGACATTCCCCGCATTTGAGCCATTTGAAGAAATTGAGTCGTACTGAGTCCAGCCTCATTGGCTCTTTTGACAAGCTCTTGTAATTGTTCATCACTAAGTTCATCAACCTTGATACTTGAAATATCCGTGTTTTGCTGAGCAATAAGCGGCTCAGGGTTACTGAGAAGAATGCCTGCCAAAAGGCAGAAAAAGTACCAGAATCTTTTTAATTGAATCATGCGAAAATGCTGTCCCGGGTGAATTTCAAACAAATATGCAATTTAAAAATCCGTGAATTTCTGTTTTTAACCAAAAATAGTTCCAAAAAGCTACCAAAAACAAAGAGATAAGAAGTCTTATTCGGTGCAGTTTTTACAAATCTCAATTTGAGTTCGGTCATTTAGCAACTGTTTTCTAAAAGATTGGTAGTTAGCTGATTTCCAGATTTCCTTGATCGCCTGAGATTGAAAATCGCCCATCACATGGGTCGCGTCTTTATCAAAGCAACAAGGAACTACCTTTCCATCCCAAGTTACTACCGCTCCCTGCCACATTCTCCAGCATTTGTTTTCCACTTTCTTTTTCAATTTCCAGCGACCGTTCCCTGCAGGGATATACCTGGAGTAGCCCAAATCAGATGGAATCAATTCGGAGCCATTTTCAAAATCATAGATTTGTGTGCTTTTTAGCTGGAGCTCATCGACTTCCAGAGCTTTCGCCCACTTTTTTAATTCAGGAATCTGATGTTCATTTTGTCCGGTCACCAAAAACTGAAGTACAATTCGTGGAAAAAGCTTCCCTTGCCTTTTTCTCTCAGAGATTAAATTGTCTAATCCTTCCTGTACTTTTTTTAAGTTTCCTCCAATTCTGTATTGTTGATAGACTTCCTGAGTGATTCCATCCATGGAGACTATCAGTTGCTTCAGGCCACTGGCTAAAATCTGCTTTACTCTTTCCTTATCCAGATAATGCGCATTAGTGGAAGTGGAGGTGAAAACTCCCTCTTTATTTGCAAAACTGACCATTTCTAAAAAGCGTGGATTTAGAAATGGCTCTCCCTGAAAGTAGAGATGTAGCCAGGTCAAATGTTTTTTGGATTGTAGAATTACTTTTTCAAAAAGCCCATTTTCGAGCATTCCTGTAGGTCGGCTGAAAGACCTTAAGCCCGAAGGACATTCCGGGCAACGTAAGTTACAGCTAGTAGTAGGTTCAATACTTAATGTAGTCGGCTGACCCCAGATAATGGGTTTTTTCAGGATTCGGCTCAGTTGAAAAGAAAGGCCCAACATAGCAATATTGCTCACCTTTCTGAAGGAAAGCTGTTTGGAAAATGCAAAAGCGGTTAGGAGCTGATTTTTCACTTCAGAAAGAAAAGCAATCCTTAAGGAAAGGCCAAGTATGCATACTCAAAAGGGAAGGAATTCGTTTCCATTCATTATCATTGCAAGGATATTTTCGAATCAAAAGTGAATCACATGAAGGCTTCAAGGTTAATTCTTATTAGCAGTTTAATTCTATTGATATTTTCCTGCGGCAAAAAAGAAGAAACATGTCAGCTTGATGAAGATATTCTAGATCAAGAGCTGGAGCTTACTATTACCCGGCTGGAGCAGGAATTTTTTTCAGCAAAAACCCAAGAGGATTTCTCCTTCTTGTTGGAAAAACATCCAGAGTTTACCCAAATTTATTTACAGGCGGACTTATATCCCTCTTTGGATACATTGGCTTCCGAACTTTTAGCTATACATCAGGACTCAGCCATGCAGGTGCTGAATGACTCCGTGCAACAGGTTTTCACAGATTTTTCTGATGTGGAAAAGCAGCTGGAAAATGCATTTAAATACATCAAACACTACTTCCCAGAATTTAAAATACCCAAGGTTTACACATTTGTTTCGGGCTTTAACTCAGACTTGGTGGTGACTGAGGACATCATTGTCATTGGTTTGGATTATTACCTTCCTCCCAGCCACACATTTCAGCCAGAACTTGCACGCTATATGGCAGAACGATATGACAGGCCTTATATCGTACCGATGATTGTCACAGCAATTTCCTCCAGATTTAATCAAACAAACCCTCAGGATAAGACGCTTTTGGCAGAGATGATTTATTATGGAAAAGCTTACCATTTTACTAAAGCAATTTTGCCATGCACTTCTGACCAGTTTATCATTGGGTATACTCCTGAGCAGATTTCTGAGTCCTTTGCCAATGAGGAATTTATCTGGGCTCACTTTGTGGAAAATGAGCTGCTTTATGAAACCAACCCATTTGAAATCAGAAAATATATGGGAGAGGCTCCATTCACAGATGCCATCAGCACCAAAGCTCCGGGAAGATTAGGAAGATGGTTGGGATGGAATATTGTGGACGATTATGTATTCAACCAGGACGTGAGCCTATACCAATTGATGGGTAATCCGGATGCGGAGCAAATTTTCAGGCAGTCAGGATATAGACCTCGTCCCCCTGCTTAGGAGGGTTTTTTCCTGGATCTAATAGATGAGCAAGCCTCTCTACAGCATGCTCTTTGGTGAAATAGTTTTCTGCCAGAAGACGGCTATTTTCCTGGTAACTTTTCAGGGTTTGGGGGTGTTGTTCGAGTATTTCCAGTTGCTCAAAACATCTAGCCATTTTCCCTGGCAAGCAAGAAATCCCGAGCTGATGCTTTTTGACCAATTGATATACCCAGCCTTTGTGATTGACAATTATACCCTTGCCAGCTCCTAAGGCATCAAAGAACTTATTGGGACTATTTGTCTTTAATACAGGTAAGTGAGCAAATGAAATCCAGGCCAAGTCGGCTATTCCCAATAATTCGTTGACTTGTTCTTTTGAACCAAAGGGAAAGAAATGGACTTGTTTTAAACTCAATTTTTCAACGCTCTTTTCCAACGTTTGCTTTTCGCTACCATCTCCCATGATTAAAAATTGCCAGGTCTTACCCTGTTGCTGAGCGATTTTAGCCAAATCCACCAATTCGTCAACCGCATTAACTTTTCCCAAGGCTCCCGCATAGGCTATAGTCAAAGATGGATTTAATCCATGCTTCTGAAGTAGGTCTTGGTTTTTCTCCTGAGGAAAAAATTGCTTTAAGTCTGCGAAATTTGGTATGATCTGAACGTCAAACTGTGGATTGATTTGTCTGATGTAGGCAGCGATTCCGGGTGAAAGGGCTACTATTTTTAATGCATTTCGATAAATTTTGGCTTCAAGCCGAAAAAGGTACTTTTTAAGTAATCTATTTTGGATAGCCCCAACCTGAACAGGTGCTTCCGGCCAGAGATCACGAACTTCAAAAATATAGGGGATTGCTAATTTCTTCTTTGCCCAAAGCCCAATCCAACCCGTGGTCAAAGGAGTGGAAGTAATATAAAGTAAGTCTGGACGATTTAGCTTTGGAATTAGCTTTTTACATTGCTTTACAAAAATCCAGAATGCCTTGATCCTCTGAAAAAAGCCAAACTTTTGATCATAGGAAACCGGTAAATAATGGACCTTGATTCCTTCTATCCATTTTTGATCATAGTGCTGCTGATTCCCACCAGTAATAAGTTCAACTTCAAATCCTTTTTCTACCAAGCCCTTTGCCAAATGAAATGACCTAACTGCACCACCTTCTTCGGGCGTTCTGAAATACTGGTGGATGTAAAGGATTTTCATAGCTTTTGAATTTTCAGCCATTCAGCTAGTAAAAATAAGTTGTACAAAGTCAAAAAATGACTTTTGACATGGTTCTCTGGCTTTTCCAAAAGTTCATTGGTAACCTTTGGAAGTATATCCTGATAATCTTTTTTAAAAGTCGCTAGTTCCTGAAAGATCCTTTCCCGGAATTCTCCCTTCTCTGAAAACCATTCCAATAAAGGTAATCCAAATCCGGTTTTTTTACGATTGCCCACCCAACTTAATCCTCGATCCTTGAGAATTTGCCTCAACCATTTTTTCCCCAATAAAAGCTCATCAGATTTAATTTCTTTCCAAAATTGAATAACCCCTTCATCCAAGTAAGGCGACCTTCCCTCGATTCCATGCGCCATTAAGGCACTATCCTGAATTTTTAAGACATCCTGAACCAGATAAACTCTTCGATCGAAATCCAACATTTGCTTGTAAGATGATAATCGCTCATCAAAAATTCTTTCATGATCTGAAAAGAGGTCTTCTTGAAGACTTTCCAGTGCGGAAAAATTCATGAACGTTCTCTTAGGGTTTTCCTCTATACCTGTCAGAAACTTTTCCCAATTTCGGTTCAAAGGTAGTTTGAGAAGAAGTGGCTTTAGACGCAGGAGCCAATCCTTTCTTCTCCAATAGAAATCAAAAGCCTGATGCCGCTGATATCCTCCCCAGAGTTCGTCCGCACCTGCTCCGGACGCCAGTACTTTGACGTGTTTTTTAGCCTCCTTACCAATTAGCCAAGTTAAAAAGCTGGCCGAATCCCCAATAGGTAAATCCAAAGTCCTGAGATATTCCTCCCAGTTTTCCCAAAATATGGTTTGATCTACCTGGATCAAATGATTTTCCGAAGGAAGAGTTTTTCCAAGTTTTTTGACCGCCTCAGCATCTCCATATTTGTTAGAATACGCAGCTTCATGAGCGATGGTGAAAGTATGCAAAGGAACTCCTGTTTCCTGATACCAAAGCGAATAAAGCGAGGTGCTATCTATTCCTCCACTGAGTAGCATCCCCACAGGCACATCAGCATGAAATTGCTTTAAAACGGCGTCTAATAGCAGTTCTTGAAGACGATTTTTCGAGACTTCTTGTTGTGCTGATGGAAGAGAGGGAATATTATCCCAGCGAAAAGCGGAATGCTGTCGAATTAAACTGAATCTGGAGGGTTTCCATTCTTTGACACCCTTGAAAAATGTCTTTCCCTGAAGGGGAGTTCTCATGTAATAATAATATTCCAACTGACTTTTATCCAGCTTGCTCTTCGCGAGTTTGCCTACTCCTCTGCTTTCTGAGGAAATGATTAAGCGATCTTGATTTTGATGATAATAGAGCGGTTTTTCACCATTTTTATCTCTTGCCACCAAGACTGTTTGGTTGCTTAAATCCACAAAAATCAAGGCAAACATGCCCTGTAATTTTTCAAGACCTTTTGCACCAAAAATTCTCAGCCAATGAGTCAAAACTTCAGTGTCTGAATGGGTAACAAACTCTACTCCCATTTTTTGAAGTAAATTTCTCAGATCCTGATAGTTGTAGATTTCTCCATTCCAGATAAGCATCGACCTCCCATCTGGTGCCCAAAAAGGTTGATCAGCATCAGGTCCGGGATGTAAAATTTTGAGTCGATTAACACCAAGCCAAAGCCCCGGCCAAGGGCTAAAAGAGGCTTCCTGATCGGGACCTCTGTGCCTACTTTCGTTTAGAAGTCCCTGAATCGATTCTTCTTTGGCTCCTTTACCCCAAATCAGATGAATGCCACACATTTATTTTTTCTTTGGTTCGGCGGTTAATTTTCCTTGGTTTTTTTCAAAATACCTGCAAAAATGAGTGATGCTACACTCTTCGCATTTGGGTCTTCTGGCCAAACAGGTATATCTGCCATGTAGAATCAACCAATGATGAGCCTTGTGAACATGTTCTTTCGGAATATGGCGGATCAAATGTTTTTCTACCTCTAGAGGTGTTTTTGCAGTTTGAGGAACCAGGCCGAGTCTTCTTGATACGCGAAACACGTGCGTATCTACGGCCATGTTGGGTTGATTCCAAACTACTGAGGTAATCACATTTGCGGTTTTCCTTCCCACTCCTGGAAGCTTGGTGAGTTCTGCTACAGTTTCAGGCACTTTTCCGCCAAATTCTTCCATTAGCATTTTACCCAAACCCAACAGGTGCTTGGTTTTATTATTGGGATAAGAAACGGATTTGATATAAGGGAAAAGCTCATCAAAATGGGATGCAGCCAAATGAGCGGGAGTAGGAAAATCCCGAAATAAGGCCGGAGTGACCATATTGATACGCTTGTCAGTACATTGAGCGGATAGTACTACTGCCACCAAAAGCTGAAATGGATCCTCGTATTGAAGCTCCGTTTCTGCTACGGGCATGTTTTCCGAAAAGTAATTGATAAAGGCTTCGTATCGCTCTTTTTTTAGCATGGAAATCTAAACTTGTATGGAGGGCTTAAGATAGGTAATATTGGAAGAACTTCTCCAGCGCAACTGGATTGGAAAACTAAATTACATTTTCCTTTTAATATTCTTCAAAGGCATGAAAAGTCTACTTATCCCGGCCCTATTTTGTTTATTTATCAATATGGAAATTTCTGCCCAAAGCCGCCCTAGAGAATTAGGCATTCAGTTTGGATTGCTCCCAACTGGACCCTTGAATGCAATTACGGATGTAAAAGGAGTGAAAGTAGGGCATCTTACTAAAATAGAAGGAACGTCTATTCGAACCGGAATTACGGCAATACTAGCTCACGATGGAAATCTCTTTCAGGAAAAGGTGCCCGCAGCGATTTTTGTTGGAAATGGATTCGGAAAGCTAGCAGGAGTGACTCAAGTGCAGGAACTGGGAAACCTAGAAAGCCCAATAATTTTAACCAATACACTCAGCGTGGCTGCTGGTATTGAAGGAGTGGTGCGCTATTCTTTAGGTCAGCCGGGAAATGAAAATGTTCAATCTGTCAATGCAGTGGTAGGTGAAACCAATGACGGTTTTCTGAATGATATCCGGGGAATGCATATCAGTCACGATGAGGTAATACAAACAATTCAGGCTGCAAAAGTAGGGCAAGTTGCGGAAGGAAATGTTGGAGCCGGAACTGGAACGGTTTGCTTTGGCTGGAAAGGAGGAATCGGAACATCTTCCAGAAAATTACCAGAAAGCTTGGGTGGATACACGGTCGGAGTATTGGTTCAAACAAACTTTGGAGGAAACCTACAAATAGCAGGAGTTCCGGTAGGCGAAAAATTGGGAAAATACCCATTTAAAGATGCCTTGGAAAAAGCAGATGGAAGCTGCATGATTGTAGTGGCAACGGATGCACCCGTCTTAGAAAGAAATTTGGAAAGAATGGCTCAGCGTGCCATGATGGGCCTGGCAAAAACTGGAGGAATTGCTTCCAATGGCTCGGGTGATTATGTGATTGCCTTTTCCACAAATGAAGGTCTTAGAATCCCTTATACCTCTGATAAAAAACTGAAGTCAGAATTTTTAGCGAATGAGGAAATGAGTCCACTTTTTATGGCCGTAATTGACGCTACAGAGGAAGCAATAATCAATTCACTTTTTGCTGCAGAAACGATGATGGGCAAAGAGGGCAGAACTGTGGAAGCCTTGCCAAAGGAAAAAGTTTTGGAGATTATTAACTCTAATTGAAAAAAGGGTTGGCTTAAAGATGACTTTTTTTGATTAGAATTTTCATCAAAGGAATTTCTACGCCAGAGCTCAATTTACCTTTCAACTACAAATTTCTAAAATTATTTCGGCTCTCATTTTTTTATCAGATAATTTTATCGAGATTAGTTGAGATAACTGATTTTGAGAGTGATAAGTCAACATTTGAAGTTTATTTTTCGGGGTTTCGATCAATTTTTCCCAGAAGATAGGCTGATGAATAATTCAAAACCCAAATAACTCCGATGAAAGATTTTAATACGCATTATCATCATCTTTTTCATAAGCTTTTTGGAGGGATGAGCGATGAAATGCTGGATCAAATTTTTAAAATAGGTACTAAAAAAGAACTGAATACCGGTGAATATCTTTTCCATCAGGGTGCCAAAGAAAACATCCTTTACATAGTACTTTCTGGTAGGCTAAGAGCGATTAAAGAAGATATCAGTGGAACCTTAATTTTGGGAGATATTGGAGAAGGAGAGCCGGTTGGAGAGTTTGCCTTATTTACCGGTGAGCCTAGAATGGCCTCAGTATTAGCGATTAGAAAATCAGTGGTTTTGGAATTTAATCAGGAAGAATACCTGACTTTGGTAGCCAAAAACCCATCCTTAGCGAATTCCTTGACAGGCTTTGTAATCAACAGACTTAGAAGAAACACATTTCAAAAAAACCAGTCAACTCCACCTAAAAACATTGCTCTTATCAACCTCCAGGCTGATCATGATTTAAGTCCTTGGACAGCAGATATGGAAACCTTTTTTAGGGAAAATCAAATTCCGGTTCAGGTGTTTGATTATGATTCTCAGGCAGAGCATGCTGATCAGACATTCTTCGATTCACTGGAGCAGTATGAGGGAATCAACATTTTGGTCTGTAGTGAAACCCACCCTGAATGGTCTCACCAATGCATGGTCTATGCGGACTTGGTAATTTTGGCCACTGATTTCAAGGCAGATCCTCAAATCTATCCTATAGAAAAGGAGCTAGAACTCTATTCACAAAGTATCCTCAATAAAAAGATATATCTATTGATGTTGCATCCTCAAGATGCACCAATGCCAGAATCTACTTCCAATTGGCTAGAAAATAGGGATATCAATCTGCATATCCATGTGAGACAAGGGAATGGAAGAGATATCCGCAGGTTCTGTAGAATTATTACCAATACCGCTGTAGGCTTGGTCTTGGGCGGAGGAGGAGCCAAGGGTTATGCCCACCTTGGGGTAGTTAAGGCATTGCAGGAAAGAGGGATAGAAATAGACTTCCTGGGTGGTACTAGTGCAGGCGCGATATACGGTATTACCATGAGCTATGCTGATTTTGATTTTGATAAAATTGAAGAAATCACTCAGGTGGCTGTAAAATCCAAACTGACTTCCAATGATATGGCTTTGCCTATGATTTCCTTTTTAAGTGGAAAAAAAATCCAGCGCTTCGCCAAAACTCTTTTCAAAAATTATGACATGGAGGACATATGGATTAATTCCTACTGTGTGTCTACCAATTTTTCCAGAGCTACAACCAAAATCCACGAAAGAGGACTTCTCTGGAAGCAAATCATGGCCAGTATCGCGATTCCGGGAGTTTTTCCTCCTGTCGTTATTGATCAATATTTACATGTGGACGGGGCGGTAATGGATAATTTGCCGATAGAGCCCATGTATAAATATCCGGTATCCAAAATTATTGCCGTTTCCTTGTCAGGCTTGCCAGACCGCAAGGTGGATTATGAGGATTCACCGAATGGTTGGGCCGTTTTCATGGACAGGTTTAGAAAAAAGAAACGCTTTAAAATTCCCGGTATAGGTTCATTGATTATCAATTCACTTACGCTGAATTCCTTGCAAAAACAGGAAGTAACCAAGTCCAAAGTTTCCCATTATTTCGAATTGAATCTGAAAGGAATTGGCTTTATGGATGATAGAAAGTGGAAGCAAATTCTCCAAAAAGGATATGATCAGACCAATGAGTATTTGGAAAGTTTGCCGAAGGAAGAGCGGTTTTGGGATAAAAACAAAGAAGAGGAATTCGTATAAGGGAACTTTGAAATAAGAGAATAAATAAATCTCAAAATAAAATTCTAAATTCCCTGATGAAGCATTTCATCTGTATCATTGGAGTTTTAGGTCTTTTCTTTTCATGTAATACAAAGAAAGACATCTCTTTAGAGGAGCTCACGATTTCTCAAATCCATGAGGCCTATAAAAACGGAGACTATACAGCGGAGGATCTGGTCAGAGCCTATATCTATCGCATAGAGGAAAACGATTCTGCGATCAATTCCATTTCTGAGATCAATCCCGTGGCAATTGGAAGAGCAAGAGCCTTGGACGCAGAATTTGCAGCGACAGGAAATTTGCGCCCCTTGCACGGAATTCCAGTAATTGTCAAGGACAACATCAACACCATTGGTCTGCCAACTAGCGCTGGTACCTTGGCCTTGAAGGACTTTTATCCTGAAACGGATGCTTTTATCATTCAAAAACTGGAAGAGGCGGGAGCTATCGTATTGGCTAAATCCAATATGGCAGAGTGGGCTTTTAGCCCTATGCATTCTGAAAGTTCCACTAAAGGCATCACTAGAAATCCCTACAATTTAGATCATGTACCTGCAGGATCAAGTGGTGGAACAGGTGCTGCTGTTGCTGCAAATTTTGGAACTTTGGGGATTGGTACGGATACAGGAAATTCCATCAGGGGTCCTTCTTCTCATAATGCTTTGGTAGGTTTTCGAACTAGCTTAGGGTTAATTAGCAGGGAAGGCATTGTTCCGCTTTATTTAAGAAATGATGTCGTAGGCCCCATGTGTCGCACAGTTGAAGACGCCACTCGCATGCTGGATATCATGGCTGGAAAAGATCCCAAAGACCCGATTACCAATTTTTCCGAAGGGAAAATTCCTGAATCCTATATGGACTTTTTAGACAAGAATGGCCTTCAAGGAGCTAGAATTGGTGTTTTTAGGACCTTGAGTGAAAATAAAGTACATCCTGAAATTTCAGACCTTTTCAATCAAGCATTGAAAGATATGGCTGGCTTGGGAGCTGTAATTGTAGATTCGGTGGAGGTAGAAAATTTTCAAGAGCTTAGACAAAATCAGTGGTGCGCAGATTTTCGAAAAGATCTGGAGGAATTTTTAGCTGAATATGTCAAACGCGATACTTTGTCAAGATTGGAGGATGTAGTAAGAATAGGCACCAAGTCTGATTTTGCAAGGACCAGAATAGAAATGTTTATCACCAATTTAGGCAGAGGGCAAAATTCAGAGGTCCCTTGCGGAGATGCTTTCACGGACGTGAAAAGGGTAGCTTTTCGGGAAGCAATTGAAAAAACCATGGACTCTTTGAATCTTGATGTCTTGGTTTATCCGAGCTGGAACCAACCTGCTGCCACCATCGCTAATTTTCAGGAAGAATATAAGGGTGACAACTCTCAAATCATTGCACCGCATACTGGGCAGCCTGCCTTTACTGTACCTATGGGTTTTTTGTCGGGGAATTTGCCGGCAGGAATTCAGTTTTTGGGAAGGGTATTTGATGAAAAAACCTTAGTAAAGCTAACCTATGCTTATGAGCAAGGAACCAAACACAGAAAGGCGCCGAATTAAGTTCTATTCCTATCTTTGAGGCATGTTGAAGGAAATCGGCATTTTGATTCAAAAAGAAATCACCTTAGAGTGGAGGCAAAAATATGCCCTCAACGGAATACTGCTATATGTGATTTCAGCTGTTTTTATTACCTACTTAAGTGTAGGAGCTAAGATGGGTAACCTTTCGGTACCTACCTGGAATGCATTGTATTGGATTATTATTCTTTTTTCTGCAGTCAATGCAGTGGCGAAAAGTTTTGTACAAGAGCATCAGGGAAGGCAATTATACTACTACATGATTGCATCGCCTGAAGCGATCATCCTTTCAAAAATTATTTATAACACCGGCCTAACCCTGATTTTGGCCTTGCTGGGTTATGGGGTTTTCTCGGTGATTCTGGGTAACCCTGTGCAGGATCAGGGTTTGTTCTTATTGAATTTAGTCTTGGGAGCCATGGGCTTTTCCGCAAGTTTGACAATGGTCTCTGGTATAGCTTCCAAAGCCGGAAATAATGCCACTCTGATGGCAATTTTGAGTTTCCCGGTGATCATCCCCATATTGCTAATGGCTATCAGAATTTCCAAAAATGCCTTGGATGGATTGGATTGGTCCGTGAGCGTAGATAAGCTTTTGAGCCTTTTTGCAATTAATGCCATTGTGGCGGCAGCAGGCTATATTTTGTTTCCTTATTTGTGGAAAAGTTAAGAAAGTCAAAAGGCTAAAGTGAGAAGGCTGAAAGGGCTCACGCTTAATTAATGGCTTCCTTTCTTATTGAAATTGGCTTGATTTAAAAAATAATCTGATTATCCGCAATCATGCCAGTTGCCTTATTTTCCTTGCTTGACTGGTTGGAAGACCGATGACCGAAGACCGAAGCTTCCGGATTCTGATCCTTTCAGCCGACAATAAGCCATTTTTTTGTCAATACTGGTAAAAAAGCGGATATCCAAAAAATAAAAAAGCCTCCCCATCGCAGGAGAGGCTTTATAATCTTAGATTTTTTCAGAATTCAAACTTCTAAATTCATACTTATTTCAGGCTTCCTATCATATCCTCAGGCTTCACCCACTCGTCAAACTGTTCGGAAGTAAGAAGTCCCAAAGCAATGGCTGCTTCACGTAAGCTAGTACCCTCTTTATGCGCTTTTTTAGCAATAGCTGCTGCATTTTCATAGCCGATATGTGTATTCAATGCGGTTACCAGCATCAGAGAGTTTTCCAAATGACGCTGAATCATTGGCGTATTTGGTTCGATTCCCACAGCACAGTTGTCATTGAAGGAAACACAGGCATCACCGATCAATCTTGCAGACTGAAGGAAGTTGGCGGCGATCATTGGCTTGAATACGTTTAGCTCGAAGTGTCCATTGGAACCTCCAATTGATATGGCTACGTCATTTCCCATCACTTGAGCGGCCACCATGGTCATGGCTTCCACTTGAGTTGGGTTGACTTTTCCTGGCATAATGGAAGATCCTGGCTCGTTTTCAGGGATTAGAATCTCACCGATTCCTGATCTTGGGCCTGAAGATAGCATTCGGATATCATTAGCAATTTTCATTAGGGAAACGGCCAATTGTTTTAGGGCTCCGTGAGCCTCTACCATTCCGTCATGGGCGGCTAATGCTTCAAATTTATTTGGTGCCGTCACAAAAGGCTGACCCGCGAATTCAGCAATTTTCTTTGCTACTAATTCTGAATACCCTTTTGGAGTGTTGAGGCCTGTTCCAACAGCTGTACCGCCTAATGCCAATTCAGATAAATGGCTTAAGGTATTTTTCAAAGCTCTCAAGCCATGATCCAATTGAGCCACATATCCGCTAAACTCCTGTCCCAATGTCAATGGAGTTGCGTCCATAAAGTGAGTTCTACCTATTTTCACCACATCTTTGAAGGCTTTTGCTTTTGCGTCTAAGGTATCTCTCAATTTTTGCACACCAGGAATAGTGGTTTCGACCACCATTTTATATGCAGCGATGTGCATAGCTGTTGGATAGGTGTCATTAGAAGACTGGGACTTGTTGACGTCGTCGTTAGGGTGGATTTTTTTCTTTTCATCTTCCAAAGAACCCCCCATGAGCACGTGTGCTCTATAGGCGATGACCTCATTGGAGTTCATATTGGACTGAGTACCGGAACCAGTCTGCCAAACCACCAATGGAAACTGATCATCCAGTTTACCGGCAAGAATTTCATCACAAACCTTAGAAATCACATCGGCTTTTTCTTGGGAAAGCACGCTGAGTTCCGCATTGGTCTGAGCAGCTGCTTTTTTCAAAATGGCAAATGCCTGAATAATTTCAATTGGCATCCGGTTTTTTTCACCGCCGATTTTGAAATTATTAATGGAACGTTGGGTTTGTGCACCCCAGTATTTGTCCGCAGGCACCTCTACAGGTCCCATGGTGTCTTTTTCTATTCGAATGCTCATGCTATAGGATTTATCGAGTTCATAATTCAGGCCGCTAAAATAATTCTAAAAGCCCTTTTTCCCTAGATAAGAAGGATTTAATCCTTGATTTGTAAGTTGATCAACTGATGAAATTCCTTTCGCGAGATCTTAACCTGACGATGAAAGAAAAAAAGCGCCAAGGCATAATTCAGAACTGCCAAAACTAAGCAAATGCTTCCATTCAAAAGATTTTGAGCTAATCCGAAGAAAAAGGCTGAAAAAGCCAAGAGGATGATGCTCCAGAAAACCACAAAAAAGAGAGCTCCTGGAAAAAGCTTATATTCCAAAAATAAGATAGAACCTCTGGCAGTATCCTCCACTTCCCCCAGAATCAAAGGAAGGAAAGTATTGCTTCGATTGATGACTCTGGAAATTCGAAAACTGTTTTTTCCCACAATTCCATTAAAAGCCACATTTTTGGAGCTTTCAGTTCTTTTATCTAAAAAGTTGACCTCCAACGTTTTTTTAGAAATATGTTCCATGACCTCTTCCTTAGAAAGTGCGCTGACTAAAGTTTCGCTTTGAAAGGGAATGAAGTTCATGTTTAATTAACTAAATGTAGTCGATTGGGTTATCACTTTGTGAAAAAGTCTCCAATCAAAATTAAGATCTTTCAGCCCAATCCTCAGGAAATCATCGAAAAAATGTATTTTCCTATTGAGGTTAATAAAGACGCTGTTGTGGAAAAAGTTTGGAGAATCGGAGGGGAAAATGGCTGGTATTTTGGGACAAAATTATGGAAAATCAGGGGGCTTCTAGATCAATTGACAGGAGGAATAGGCTTTAGAAAAGGGAGAATATCGGCCACTGAATTGAAAAAAGGGGATCCAATTGACTTTTGGAAAGTTTGTCAGGCAGATAAAAGAGAGGGAATTTTAGAATTGGAGGCAGAAATGAATTTGCCGGGCAAAGTTTTTTTGGAGTGGAAGATAGGCTACAATGAGCTGATCCAAACTGTGCGTTTTTATCCTGAGGGAAAATGGGGACGCTATTATTGGAAAATAGTGAAGCCTGTTCACCGCTGGATTTTCCTAAATATGGGAAAGGAAATTGCCAAAGGGTAAACAGGCTTGACAGATTTTATTTCACCGCAACGCAAGAAATCTCAACATTCACATGTTTAGGCAATCGACTTACCTCCACTGTTTCTCTCGCTGGAGGGTTGTTTTTAAAATATTGACCATAGGCATCATTGATGACACCAAACTGATCCATGTTTTGAATAAATATGGTGCACTTGACCACATCGGAGAAACTAAAGTTGGCGGCTCTTAACACCGCTTCCAGATTTTTCATGACCGCATGTGTTTCTTCTGTAATATTCTCGTTGATTAAGTCGCCAGTTTCTGCATCCAGTGCTATTTGACCAGAAACATATAGGGTATTTCCAGCTAGAACTGCTTGAGAATATGGACCGATTGGAGCTGGAGCTTCTTTGGTAAAAATGATCGTGTTAGGCATGGGGATTTGGGTTTTTGGAGAAGTACAAAGGTAAGGTTTGTGGAGGAATTTACGATTTTTGAGTTACGAATTACGAGGGGAATAGGGACTTTTAAGGCTTTTTTAGCAATTGATGGCTTTTTAACTCTAATCGCAAAGGAGCCGAGTAGGCAAAGAAAATCACAAAGATAACTCATATTCCCTTTTGATTTTTTTCCAGGATGATTTGGATTTAATAGTATAATTTGAGTACAAGATTTTCATTTGAAAGGTGAAAACTTGGTTGGAAAATAACTCACTAACCAATAACTACTCCAGATCTAGGATATTTTTCTACCACATAGAGATGATAGAAAACATAGTTTTTAACTCTTTGCGACTTCTTTTCTTTGCGGGAGATAAAATCGCCATGCCTTAGCGAGCTATTTATTTAAACCACATAGGATTCACAATAGCACACATAGGTTTGAAAATAACTCACTAACCAATAACTCTTAACTACTCTAGTTCTAGGATATTTTTCTACTACATAGAGATGATAGAAAACATAGTTTTTAAAAACACTTTGCCACTTCTTTTCTTTGCAGGAGATTAAATAGCTGCGCCGTTGCGAGCAAATTAGGATATCCTACTCCAATTCATGGCCGTTTTCTTCTGCTGCCTAACTTGCCTTAAGATCGGCGCATTCTCAGGCAATGCTAAATTCGGATCATTCGCTAAAATCTGTTGAGCAGCATCCCTCGCCAAAGTCAAAATTGGGGCATCTTTACTTAAATCCGCGATCAACAAATCCGTAACTCCACTTTGCTGTGTTCCCATCAAATCTCCCGGCCCCCTCAGCCTCAAATCTACATCTGCTATCTCAAATCCATCATTGGTTCTAACCATGGTCTCCAGTCTAACCCTAGAATCCTTGCTTAGCTCGTACTTACTCATCAAAATGCAATAACTCTGCTCGGCACCTCTACCCACCCGACCTCTCAACTGATGGAGCTGAGACAAGCCAAATCGCTCTGCATTTTCAATCACCATTACAGAAGCATTTGGAACATTCACGCCTACTTCAATCACTGTAGTGGCAACCATGATTTTGGTTTCCCCCTTCACGAAACGTTGCATTTCATAATCTTTGGCATCTGACTTCATGGATCCATGAACAATGCTCAGTGGATATTGTGGAAATGCACGGGCTATACTTTCATAGCCATCCATCAAGGACTTTAGATCTAAAGTTTCTGAATCTTCTATCAAAGGGTAAACAATGTATACCTGTCTCCCTTTTTGAATTTCCTGATTGATAAAACCAAATACTTTTAAGCGGTCTTTATCATATCGATGCACTGTTTGTATTGGTTTTCTTCCGGCAGGTAATTCATCAATCACCGACACATCCAAATCTCCATAAAGGGTCATCGCCAAAGTCCTGGGAATTGGCGTTGCAGTCATGACTAACACATGGGGGAGAAATTCCTCATTTTTTGCCCAAAGCTTCGCTCTTTGAGCTACTCCAAAGCGATGCTGCTCATCTACAATGGCCAAACCCAAATTTTGAAACTGTACTATATCTTCCAACAATGCATGGGTTCCAATGAGAATTTTCAATTCGCCCGACAGCAGTTCTTCATGTATTATTTTCCTGGCTGATTTTTTAACAGAGCCGGTGAGGATTGCGATTTTCAAACCCATCATATCCGCAAACTCTTTCAGGCCCTCATAATGCTGATTTGCCAAAATCTCAGTTGGAGCCATCAAACATGCCTGTGCACCGGAACTGATCGCTATCAACATACAAATAAAAGCGACCATGGTCTTTCCACTTCCTACATCTCCCTGTACCAGGCGATTCATCTGCTTACCTGACTTAAGATCATGATAGGCCTCTCGAATAACACGCTTTTGTGCATTGGTTAATTCAAAAGGAATATGATTTTGGTAGAAATCAGTCAACAATTCCGTGTTGTCCAAAACTTGTCCCTTGAACTTTTCAGTTCTGGCAACTTTCATCATCAAAAGCCTCAACTGTAAAAAGAAAAACTCTTCGAACTTTAGGCGTTTCCTGGCTCGGTGTAAAAGGCCTGGCTCCGATGGAAAATGTATTTCCTTAACAGCTTCTCTTTTTCCAATCAGTTGATATTGTTGAAGGATCTCCTGAGGAAGTGTTTCCTGAATATGAGGATAGCAGGCCTGCACCAACTGCTCCATGATTTTGGAAATCCCTCTACTATCCAAAAAGCGGGCTCTCAGCTTTTCCGTAGTTGAATAAACCGGCTGAAAATTATTTCTCTTTTCCGAAGCTTGGGATAGTGGTTCCATCTCTGGATGGGCGATACTCCATTTTCTCCCAAACTGAGCAGGCTTTCCAAAAAATATGAATACCGCCCCAGTTGGCAATTTCTTTTGGACCCATTGAATTCCCTTAAACCAAGTCATTTCCATTTCTCCGGTTTCATCAGCCACATGAGCTACCAGTCGCCTTTTTCCGCCCATTCCAATCAGCTCCACTTTCAAAATCCGGGCGATTACTTGGACATTTTCTAACTCCTCATGGAGCTCCCGGATTTTATAAAACTTGCTTCTATCTTCGTAGCGAAAAGGGTAATGCTGTAACAAATCTCCATAAGAAAAAATTGAAAGCTCCTTATTCAGCAAATCCGCCCGTTGGGGACCAACACCTTTTAGAAATTCAATTTTTGTGTCGAAAAATCCGGACAAGAGATTCTGGTTTTAGAGGAAAGCAAATTAAATCGGGTAAGCATCAAAAGCCAAGTTTTTGACTAAAATTGTCAGGTCCTACTGGTTTAAAGACAAACTTTATTTCCTATCTCTTCAAGAATCTTTCTTTTGGCTTGCTGATCTTTTAAAAAGATCATCTGATTTTTCGCTCTGTGAAGATTTTGCTCGGGGTACTTTACCTTATAATAGACATTCCCCATCAAATGATCCGTAAAAAATCTCAATCCCATGATACAAGTCATGATTTCTCCTGCCAATAGCAATGACTCTTTTTCCGCTGAAGTTGCAATACTTCTAATTCCTGACCAATACCCTTTTAGAAGCTCTTCATAAACGTCAATATTCAAATGGATAGCCGGCCAATTGATACTTGTTTCGGATACCGAGCAGCCAACTGTACGAATCAGGTCTCCCAAATCATAAAGCAGATATCCTGGCATTAAGGTATCCAAGTCGATCAAGGCTTTCACATTTTGAGCATTTTCAGAAAAAATCAAATTATTGATCTTGGTGTCATTATGGGTTAAGCGTAAGGGAAGATTGGAGATCCAGGATTTGTAAGCCTCCACTAAGGGCTTTTGGTTGATATAAAACATCAAAATTGACTGTTCCTCTTCATTAAGGTTTTGCTTTGAACTAGCCACCTCCAAAAACCTCTCATACCGCAAGTCCAACCGATGAAAATTGGGAATAGTTTCCTGATAAAGACTGAGGTCAACATCCTTCGCCCAGGATGCGAAAAATCCATACGCTTCCCCCGCAACATATGCCTGCTCTTTACTTTCGATTTCTTGAATAGTGGTGCCCTGAACAAAATCAAAAAGCCGATAGAGTTTCCCTTCCCAGTCTATCATATTTTTTCCTTCAGCAGACTTTAAAGGCAGAGGAAGATCATATTGAAATGGATGACTGTCTCTATATTCAGCCAGCAAGCTTAAATTGGAGGATATTCTTTCCGGGAATTGAAATACTTCCCGATTAAAGGCTTGGAGAACAAATAAACCTTCTGGAGTATTCAATAAAAAAGTCTGATGAATCAAACCCTCTCCCAATTCAGTGAGGGTAGCTTTGGAAATAGGTCCTAATTCATATTCCTTAAAAATGGCTGTAAAGAGTGCTTCATTCATAGTTTGAAAATACAACAGATCCCATTTTAGACATTGAATTCAGGAAATTTTATCAAAAGAGCGAAAATTTTTAATGTTTTTAAAATTTATTAAAAAAGCCAGAAGGCATTTTAATAAATTTTTTGTTATTTGGGCGAATTAAATAAACCCATCACCCATGAATGTCAGCACTTTAGACTGGGCCATCATTGCAGCCTTCTTTATCATATCCCTTTTGATAGGGATTTTCACTTCCAAAAAAGCCGGAAGCTCAGCAAAAGAATTCTTCCTTTCCGGGAGAAATATGCCTTGGTGGCTATTGGGGGTATCAATGGTAGCGACCACCTTTTCAGCAGACACTCCCAACTTGGTTACCGATATAGTCAGAAAAAACGGAGTAGGAGGTAACTGGGCCTGGTGGGCATTTTTGTTAACAGGGATGCTTACGGTATTTGTGTATGCAAAACTTTGGAGAAGATCCGAGGTCACCACCGATTTGGAATTTTATGAATTGAGATACTCTGGAAAAGGTGCTGCTTTCCTGAGAGCTTTCAGAGCATTGTATTTGGGTATTTTCTTTAATGTAGTCATTATGGCTACGGTATCATTGGCTGCGATCAAAATCGGTGGAGTGATGTTGGGGCTTTCTCCCGTACAGACTCTTTTGATAGCCTCAGTGGTTACGGTGATTTACAGTTCTTTGGGAGGTCTGAAAGGCGTTTTATTGACAGATTTCTTTCAGTTTTTTATAGCCATGATAGGTTCATTTGGAGCCGCTTATTTTATCTTGGATTTACCAGAAATTGGCTCTCTGAATAATCTTTTGGCACATGAAAATGTGGTAGACAAATTGGATTTTGTTCCGGACTTCACAGATCCCAATGTGTATATTCCTTTATTCATCCTTCCGATTGCAATTCAATGGTGGGCCACTTGGTATCCAGGAGCTGAGCCAGGTGGCGGTGGCTATATCGCCCAGCGTATGCTTTCGGCAAAAGATGAAAAAAATGCCGTAGGTGCTACTTTATTTTTCAATATTGCCCATTATGCCATGAGACCTTGGCCTTGGATATTAATAGCCCTTTCCTCATTGGTGATTTTCCCTAACATATCTGATATGCAGGAGGCATTCCCTCAGATTCCGGTGGATAAATTAGGAGATGATTTAGCTTATTCAGCCATGCTTACTTTCCTTCCTACAGGCCTAATCGGAATTGTATTGGCTTCATTGATTGCCGCGGTCATGTCAACTCTTTCGACACACCTTAACTGGGGATCCTCATATATCGTGAATGATTTTTATCTCCGTTTTGTAAAGCCGGAAGCTTCTGATAAAGAATTGGTAGCTGTGGGTAGGATTTCCACGGTAGGATTAATGGTATTGTCAGCATTCTTGGCTTTAGCACTTTCTTCTGCTTTGGATGCGTTTAACATTCTGCTCCAAATCGGTGCGGGTACCGGCTTGATATTTATACTTCGTTGGTTTTGGTGGAGAATCAACGCTTACACAGAGATTTCTGCTATGGCCATTTCATTTGTAGTAGCCATATTTTTTGAGGTAATCAATCCTAAAGTCAACTGGATTTTAATTCCTGAAAATCAAGCTTACCTCAAACTCATCTACTCAGTTTCCATCACAACTGTAGGCTGGTTATTGGTTACTTTCCTGACTCAACCGGAAAAGGACGAGGTATTACTCAGCTTTTATAGAAAAGTATATCCGGCTGCTTATGGTTGGAAAAAAGTGTTGGATAGATATCCTGAGGAGAAGCAGACCGTTGGCCAACTTCCAAAAGAAATTGGTTTGATGCTGATTGGTTCCATCATGGTATACGCCGCATTATTTGCAACTGGCTTCTGGATCTACAGTGAGACCTTTCCAGCAATCATCGCTTCAGCAGTGGCAATAGTGGGTGGAGTGATAATTATTAAATCCTGGAAAAATCTGCGTTAATCCCGAAATTTCACTGAATTCATCAGGTGGGCCATGTCCACCTTGATGTATTCTATTACAGGTGCCAACGAATCATTTTTCATAGCTGTATTAAAATACAAGGCTCCACGAAGGAAATGCTCTGTGGAATCTGTAACAAAGAACTGAAATTGGGTAGGTACTTCTCCCTGTAATTCTGCCACGACACCCGTATATCCATTGGGCGTTACCAAGACCGACTCTTCGATTCCATAGGCTTTGATTTGATGCTTGGCTGTCAACTTAAAGGCATCCGTTGACAAAGTTCTGAAATCCTGAGTCTGGGTGATCGGCTTGTAGGTCAAGTGAACTTTAGCTCCAAAGTTCGGATAGCTTAAATTAATCCAATTTTTCTCCGCCAAATTAAAGGAATCTGGCTCAACTCTACTGTGAACGGATAACTCAAATTGATATGCATAATCACCTGATAGAGGCTGGTAGCTATGATTTGGTAAATCAATTCTATTATATCCTGGAGGTTTGGGAAGATAGTTTTCCTCACATCCCATTAGAGCAATTAAAAATATGCCAGCCAATACCATTCTCTTCATGCTTTAAAATTAGTCTTTTGAATTTGATTTGAACTTGGAATAATGGAAATTTAACATGTAACCAACCATAGTTTCCTATGAAAAAGACAATAAGTACCCTGATTTTCAGCCTAGCTGCAGGAATGATGATGCTGGCTTCAGGCTATGCGAATGCCCAAACTACCATGGAGGAGTTTGTGAGCAAATGGAACAACAGTAAGCAGTTTACGATTGATGTGTTAAATAAAATGCCTGACTCAGGAATGGATTACAAAACTGATCCGGATGCCATGAGTTTCAAGGAGCAAATTCATCATATTGGTTCTGCCATTGTAGGCATCTCGAAAGGATTCCTTGGAGGCGGAGATTTTGATTTTACAATCGATGTGGCAACCGCGTCAAAAGCTGAATTAGCAGATTATGTTGCCAAATGCTATGACTATGGAACAGCAACCGCCAAGGCATTAACACCCGAAAAAGCTGGGGAACAAATAGAGGTTTTTGGAAATAAAGTAACTCGAAGACAAGTTTTGGCCCTAATCATGGATCACAGCACTCATCATAGAGGAGCTGCCATTGCATACCTTAGAGCAAATGGTGTAGAGCCTCCTGCTTTTGTGGGATTTTAAATCAAAAGAGGCTGGTTTGATAGAAACCAGCCTCTTTTTTTATTCTCTTATCCAGCCAACTTTATCAGCAATTGGCTCTCTTTTTCCTGCTGGCCAGTTTTCAGTAGCTGGCTTTGCAACATAAAAGAAGCCCATCAGCATATCTTCGCCCTCCAGTCCAAAATCTTCTCTGGCTTCTTCCCAAAACGTCGGTCCACCAGTACCCCAATAAGCTGCTAAGCCATGAGCGGAAGCAGTGAGATACATATTTTGAACGGCCATAGAAACTGCTGCGATTTCTTCCATCACAGGAATACCAGAACCCTCGGTTCTTTTCATCAAAATTGCAATGACATGAGATGCTTTTAGAGGATTCTCTTTGAATTTTTGGTAGGTAGCTTCAATAAATGGGGTCCTATTCTTTTCTGCCCTTTTCTTGTACAACTCGGCCTGATAATCAGCAAATTTTTTCAAGCCCTCACCAGTGTAAACAATAAATCTCCAAGGTTGGGTCAATTTGTGAGTAGGTGCCCAATTTGCGTTTTCCAACATTTCTTCAATGATGCTGTCATCTACGGGGTCATTCTCTTTGAATTGAGCTACGAACATGGATCTTCGTCCACGGATAATCTTATTAACTTCTTCGATGTTAAAATCGGGTTTCTGCATATTGCTATTAAAAGTTATACTGCTTTCGCAGTTTCCATGATATTGATGATTTCTTCGTAGTCCAGCTTGTCCCAATTTTCGGTGATTAAAGGATCTGCCATCACCTTATCCATTACTGCTTCCTGTAATTTTCCTTGAGCATAGGCTTCTGCATATCCCATATCGGAAAAAGTAACCATGGAATACAAAGGAATCCAGTCATTAGGATATAAATCGTGCAATTTTGCCTCAATCTTTTTCCTAAGAATAAATTTAGGATCTGCTACAGAATCACGCATTTCCACGAAGTTTTCCATCGCTAATTGGCAAATTGCGTCTGTATCAGGCTTACGTTGCTTCTGGAATTTTTCAAATACCAAGTCCCAAGAATTGTGACCGAATTTATCCAGATAGCTATTTAAAATATAGCAGTCCTCAAATCCGCAATTCATTCCCTGACCATAGAATGGAACCATCGCATGGGATGCATCTCCCAATAAGATACTGTGCCCTTGAACCCAAGGATAACACTCAATATTGATTAGTGCTGCTGTAGGGTTTTTAAAATATTCCTCCTTTAAGTTGGGCATCAACTGATAAGCATCATCAAAATAATGCTTGAAAACAGATTCCAAATCTGAATCATCATTGATTTTTTCAAAGCAAACTTTACTTCCCTCAAAAGGAAGAAACAAAGTGCAGGTAAAGGACTTGTCTGGATTGGGAAGTGCTATCAGCATAAATTTTCCCCTTGGCCAGATATGCAAGGCATTAGGGTCCATTGCAAACTCCCCTTTGGAAGTTGCCGGAATCGTCAATTCCTTATAGCCATGAGAAATATATTCCTGCTTGTAATTAAATCGAATTTGCTTTTGCATAGCCATTCTCAAAGAAGAGTAGGCTCCATCTGCACCAATAATTACCGGTGCTTCTTTCTTATAAATTCCTTCTTTGGTTTCGAAGGTTATTTCCTGATTAGAAAAATCAACATCCACGCATTTGTGCTCAAAATTGATCACAGCACCTAAGCGCTCTGCCTCCTCAGCGAGAAGTTGATTGAATTTTCCTCGGGAAATAGAATAAATCGCTTGCTTGTTTTTCCCATAAGGAATGAAAGTGGTTCCTCCATGCTCATCATGGACTTTTCTTCCATACATTGGAATCGCTAAAGGAAGAACTTTATCTTTCAGACCAACCTGCTCCAAACTTTTCCATCCTCTATGGCTCAGAGCCATGTTGATAGATCTTCCTCCTTCGTAATAAGGCGTTTTGCGTTTATCAGGCCTTTTGTCGTAGACAGAAACATCCAGACCTTGACGCTTAAGATATATGGCCATCAATGATCCGATTAATCCGGCGCCAAGGATGGTGATTTCGTTTTGTTTCATGAGATTATGATCGCTTTTTAAAAGGCCTTAAGCCTTTCCCGAATAGCTCCACTTGTTGGATGCTCCACTCGGAAATATCTCGCATGCTGGGTGATTAGACTTCTGTTCATCAACTGTATCATGCTCGAACTCATAAGGATTGGTTGATCCTCGCTCTTTTAAGCGAATTTTTCTATAGATTGTTCCAATATCTGTGCAAATCGGAATACATCCTCAAAGCTATTGTAAAGTGGAGTAGGAGCCAGACGAATCACATTTGGATTTCTCCAATCTCCAACAACTCCGTGTTTGTACCATTCATCAAAGACGGCTTTTCCGCCTCTATGAATGTGCAAAGATAACTGGCAACCTCTTTCCAATTGATTTTCAGGGGTAATTATTTCCAAAACACCGGATTCACCACTGATTTTCTTGATCAAAAACTCCAGATAACCAGTTAGCAAAAAGCTTTTTTTCCGAAGGTTTTCAATTCCAGCCTCCTGAAAAATATCTAAAGAGGCCTGATGAGCCGCCAATGCCAAAACATTACTGTTGGCCAATTGCCAGCCGTCTGCTCCATGCATGGGGATAAATCCCTTTTCCATCAGAAAGCGCTGTCCCTCATCATGCCCCCACCAGCCTGCAAACCTAGGTAAATCCGGACTTTCGGCATATTTCTCATGCACATAGATCCCCGAGACATTTCCCGGGCCTGAGTTCAAATACTTATAACTGCACCAAGTAGCGAAATCCACTTCCCAATCATGAAGCTTCAGAGGAATATTTCCTGCAGCGTGGGCCAAATCAAATCCAGCGAAAGCTCCAACGGAATGTGCAGCTTGGGAAATGGCTTTCATATCAAAAAGCTGACCTGTGTAGTATTGAAGGCCTGCCATATTGACCAAAGACAATGAATCTCCCTGCTTTTTAATCTCTGCAAGAATATCTTCGGTTCTTAGCGTATGCTCGCCTTCTCTTGGCTTCAACTCAACGATGACCTCAGCGGGATTTAAACCATGAAATTTCACCTGGCTTTCCAACATATACTGGTCTGAAGGAAATGCCCCAGCTTCAATAATGATCTTATTTCTGGACTTAGTGGGTCTGTAAAAAGAAACCATCAAAAGGTGCAAGTTCACGCTCAGGTTGTTCATAGCCACTACCTCATGCTCATGTGCACCAAATAGTTCTGATAATGCAGGCTTAGACTTCTTTCGGATATGGTACCAGGCATCTTCCCCGTGAAAATGTCCATCCACGGCTAAATTACCCCAGTTTTCAAGTTCTTTTTCCAAATAGCTTTTGACTGATTTGGGTTGTAAGCCTAGAGAGTTTCCACAGAAATAAATGGCTTCTTTTCCATTTACTCTAGGGAATAGAAACTCATTTCTAAATTTTCTCATAGGATCTTCCTGATCCATTTTTTGAGCGAATGCTTCTGAATATTGATAGTCTGGAAATTGCATATGTTTGAGGATGGGTGAAAAGATAAGTTTGAATTTAAACCTTACTTTTCCATGACAGTACCGCAGTTTTTACAAGTAGTGTGTTCGGGATTGTTCCAGAATCTCTCCATGATTGGAGGCAATTGATTTACTATATCCGTCAGCTCGACATATTCTTCATACAGCAAATCACCGCAGTTTTCGCAATGCCAAATAAAGCCATCCTTTTCCCCTGGCCTTCTATAGCGTTCAATTACCAGGCCGACAGTATTAGCAGGTCTTCTTGGAGAGTGAGGAACCTTGGGCGGTAAAAGAAAAATCTCTCCCTCTTTGATATGAATATCTTTAGGCTTGCCGTCTTCAATAATTTTTAAAGTAATATCTCCTTCCAACTGGTAGAAAAATTCTTCTCCCTCATCGTAATGGTAATCTTTACGGGAATTGGGACCTCCCACTACCATCACGATAAAGTCATCATTCCCTTTAAAAACTTGCTGATTTCCAACAGGCGGCTTTAGCAAATGCCTGTTTTCATCTATCCATTTTTTGAAATTAAAAGGTTGGGATACTGCCATTTTGTTTGCTTTTAGGATGATTTGGAAAATATGCTGATATCTAAACTAGTAACAAGATTCCAGCCTAAAAGTATTAAAAAACACGCGTTTTTTTGGTTTACTTTGTCCAAATGCCAGAATTCATGCCCTTCCCAATAGTCGACCTACACTGTGATTTATTATCCTATCTAGCCAAAATACCAAATGCTAGTCCTTTTGCAACAGAGGATATTGCCTGTGCTTTTCCTCATCTGATCAATGGAAATGTAAGATTGCAGATTTGCGCAATTTATACGGATGTACGCCCTAGTTCTATGGATTTGGGTTGGAAACAAGCTGTGATTTTCAGAGAATTAATCGAAAAAGAGTCTACTTCTTTTATGGAGTTCGATGGAGAAAATTTAGCTCCTTCTGAAAAAGTGGGCATTATGGCATCCATAGAAAATGCGGCTGGAATTGGACATGAGGACGCTTCCTGGAAAGAAATTTACGAGCAGTTTGATCGGATTTTGGAAAAAACAGGAAAGCTGGCCTATATCAGTCTTACTCACCATACCGAAAATCGATTTGGTGGTGGGAATTACACGGAAGGAATTGGTCTGAAAGATGATGGAAAAAAATTGCTCGACTACATGAGTGGCAAAAAGATTCCCATTGATCTTTCACATACCTCCGATTTATTAGCAGAAGGAATTTTAACTCACATCAAAAAAGAAAATCTTTCCATCCCTGTTATTGCCAGTCATTCCAATTATAGGGCGATTTGGGATCACAAACGTAATTTGTCAGATGAGTTTGCTCAAGAAATTATCATCCAAAAAGGGATTATTGGGGTGAATTTTCTCCGGGCATTTTTGGATAATGATGTGCCGGATAGATTATACGAACATATCCTTCATGGATTTGAAATTGGTGGAGAAGAGGCGCAATGTTTTGGTGCAGACTTTTTTTACACACTGGATTTTCCTGATCCCAATCGATTCCCTTTCTATTTTCCACTCGCTGAAAATTCTGGAAAGTATCCTGCTATTTTGGAGGCACTTCAAGCTAATTTGGAGCAGAGTTCACTGGAAAAGCTAGCTTATAAAAATGCTCTTAATTTTTACCAAAACCTGTACCGCTAATGTCTTCCCATCATTTTGTCAAAGAGCAACAAGAGCCTGCAGTTTTAATTTTAAATACGGAAGGCTTCAGTTTTGATTCAATCAGTCCCTTATTGGAATGGGTGCCTACTGTATTGGTCGCCGAAACTTGTGTGGAGCAGGTATTGACTTGGGTTATTAAAATAGATGTGATCCTTGCAAGCCAAGAGTTTCAACAAAAGAATTTGCAGCTTTTAGAAGAGCAATATCCCCTGAAATTTTACACTTCTTCTCCTCAGGAATCTTTGGAAAATGCTCTCCACTATTTATTGGCCTCCGCTCATCAAGCAGTACACCTGGTTGGTTTTCCTCATGAAAAGGCTTTGGAATTATCTCTTTTTTTAGAAAAAATGGACCTCACTATTCTGGAGCCAGGATGGAAATTTTACCCAGTAAAAAACGGTGCTTTCAAAAAATGGCTGCCCGAAACTATTTTGGAGATTTTTGGAAAGGAAAATTTGCCTCTAGAAATTGAAAACTCCAACGGAAAAATAATTCTTCCTCTCACATACATCACTAGAATAGAAGTGCCAGAAGGCTTTACCAGCATTCAATCCTCAGAGCTTTTTTGGGTGGGAGAACCTTTGATTAGCTCAAAGTAGCACTCAGAGATTTCATCAGTTTCTCCAAATATTCTTGATCTGTGTTGTCAAAATCATTCAATTGATCAGAATCGACATCCAAAACCATCGCTACCTGATCCCCTTTAAATACAGGAACTACAATCTCTGATCGAGAGGCTGAACTGCAAGCAATATGTCCTGGAAATGCATCCACATCCGGTACCAGTTGCGTTTTTCCTTCTTTCCAGGCGGTTCCACAAACCCCTTTTCCAAAAGAAATTCTCGTACAGGCAATAGGTCCTTGGAATGGACCCAAAACCAGTTGATTTTCTTTGACTAAATAAAAGCCAACCCAAAAGAAATCAAAGGCCTGTTTTAAAGCTGCGGCTACATTGGATAGGTTGGCATATAAGTCCGGCTCCCCCGAAATCAAGGCTTCAATTTGAGGAAGCAAGGCTTCATATTTTTCAGCTTTGGTGGCTGTTTCAGGGATGAATAAATTTTCAGACATGATAATAAATGGCTAGTTCGTCTTCTTGGAATTGGATTCGTTCGGTGGCAGAAATAGGAAGCTGTGGAGCTTCGACACCTTCTTTGAATCTGGTTTTGGAGGTAAACACTCTTGCTTCGTCCCAAAGTTCGGATTCAATAAATTTATTCAAAAGGAAAGCCCCTCCCTCCACCAAAACACTTTGAATTTTTCGCTTTTGAAGGTCTTCCAAAAGTGCGGAAATTTTAAAGTTGGGAGAAAGCTTTACCCATTCAATATTTCCTTGGATTTCTGATTTGACTGTATTGTAACAAATGGTAGGTATCGCTTGATCGAAAATTTTCAAATCAGGTTTAAGTTCCAGTTTCGGATCAATGACCAAGCGAAGTGGATTTTTACCTACCCAATCTCTCACATTCAAAGCTGGATCATCATATAATGCTGTATTTTTCCCTACCAAAATAGCATCTTCTTCGGCTCTCCATTTATGCACCATTTGCCTACTTTGGGAATTGGATATCCACTTGGAGGAGTAATCTTTTCTAGCTACAAATCCATCCAAAGTTTGGGCCCATTTCAATATGACATAAGGTCTCTTTTGCTCGATTTGAGTGAAAAATCTTCGGTTTTGCTTTCGCGCTTCCTTTTCCAAAATGCCTGTTTCAACTTCAATTCCTGCATTTTTTAAGATTTCTATTCCTTTCCCTCCAACAAGTGGGTTAGAATCTGTTGCGGCAATCACCACTTTTTTCACCTGCTTTTCTACCAAAAGGTTGGCGCAAGGAGGAGTTTTTCCAAAATGAGCACAAGGCTCCAAGGTGACGTAGACTGTGGATTTTTTTAGCATTTCAGAATCAATGACAGAATTGACTGCATTGACCTCTGCATGGGGACCACCGTATTTTTGATGATAGCCTTCTCCGATAATTTTATCATCGTAAACAATTACGCAGCCTACCTGTGGGTTGGGGCTTACATTTCCTCTTCCCAATTCCGCTAGCTCTAGAGCTCGCTGCATATATGTGGCATGCATTTCCATCAGGGTCTAGGTCTAAATGTCAAACGATCCAATGCAAGTGTTTCTCCAGCTTCAACCTCGACGTTCTGAAGGGTATCTGGAAGGAAGTTTTGATTTTTGGGATCAAAGTAAAGCGTATAAGTACCTTCTGGCAATCTGAAAAGATACGTTCCGGAACTGTTTGCATGAGTACTGGTGCTATCTCCATTTGCAATGGCAAAAATGGCTGGACGTAATTGATTTTGAGAAAATGTACCTCTGATTTCTCCAACATTTCCCGGAATGACCAAGTCTATGGAAGGAGTAAAATTTAATCTCAAGGGATTTGTAGAAATGGTCTGAATGGATTTTTCCAGATCAAAATCCAGAATCACATCATAGGAAAACCCAGTTTCTATATTCAGGCTTAAAGGTAAAACCACCTCTTCCGAAACGCCATCTGCGTAATTTAAAGCATATCTGTTTTCTCGTTCCCAAAGGAAATTTCTTGTACCTAACCTGACAGCTAATTGGGTGATTTGACCAACAGGCAAGGGACTTCTACCCAGAAGTAAAACCTCTCCGCCTACTAAATCAGAAACCTTGACTTGCTTATTTCCCAGTTCATATGGTATGAAAAATACTTCTTGCGTGCTTTCTCTGCCCTGAACATTCATACTCACATCAACCCCTAGAATTTCCACGAAAACAGAATCATAGGCTGGAGGAGCATCTACCAAAACCAAATTGAGAAGGCCTTCTTGTCTGTCTGCGATGCCATCGCAAGATCCAAAAAGAAGTGTCAGGGCCGAAAAGAAAAAGAAATATGCTGATTTATTCACAATGCAAATTTAGTCCAAAAAGTCAAACTCAGGCCTTAAAAACAAAAAAGCCGGCGAACCGGCTTTTGAGGGTGTATTATTAACAGCTTATTCTTCTTTCAAAGTCACTGTGACTGGATCTAAAACAGTGATTTCGCCTTGCTCAACCACTACCGCTTCCAAACTCACTGGAGTATATCGCTCATTTGGAGTGATCAAAATCGTATATGTTCCAGGCTCTAAGCCTTGAATTTTAAAGTTCCCGGCTTCATCAGTAAAAGTGTTGAAGCTTTCTCCATTTCTGCTAGCTGAAACAGCTATGGTCTGCGCATCCAATGGTAATACCAATCCAGAAATCCCTGCTGCTTCCTCTAAATAAGCTCTCAAAACAGGCTTAAGAATAATGTTTCCTGAGTTTCCTGCAACTACAATTGACTTGGCAACATCGAAATCAATTACCAAATTATAGGATTGTCCTCCTTCAATAGGCTGATTTACCTTAATTTTTAGACCATTTTGTTGAGCACTTGGTGTCTTCAAATCGAACTCATTTCCGTCAGAAACTACGTAATTGTTTTCTCCAAGTACCAATCTGATTTGATCAATTTCCCCTTCTTCAAAATCCTCGGTTCCCAACAACAAAGAATTGTTACCGGTAAGGTCCAAAAGGTTGACCATTTTATCCCCCGGCTCATAATTCATTTCTCTCCAAGATGAATCATCATTCTCATCCGAGTTATCAGACTTCATTCGAACTCTCACAGCGAGAACCTCCACCCAAACTTCATCAAAATCTCCAGGGGCATCCACCAGGTAAAAATTTACGCGGGCCATTCCTTTATCCGGCGAATCATTGTAATCACAAGCGAAGCAAAAAAGGGCTGTTATCGCAAGAAGAAAATTAGAAATATGTTTTTTCATTGGTTTTAGTTTTAGTGCTATTAAAACCCGACCAATGTCCATGCCAAGTTCAATATTCTATTCTTTTGAGGATTTAAGTCTAGACCTTCTTATTTTTGGGCATGATGAAATGGGAAAGACTCCTCACCCGAGGAAGATTTGGAGACAAACCTGGATTTATTCCAACTCAAGCCACAAGAAGTGAATTCGAAATCGATTATGACAGAATTATTTTTTCTGCCCCATTCCGCAATTTACAGGATAAAACGCAAGTTTTTCCACTTCCTGAGCAGGCCTTTGTC
The DNA here is from genome assembly GCF_019443765.1 of Algoriphagus sp. NBT04N3. Lineage (NCBI taxonomy): Bacteria > Pseudomonadati > Bacteroidota > Cytophagia > Cytophagales > Cyclobacteriaceae > Algoriphagus > Algoriphagus sp. NBT04N3. Next base: position 4,028,292 of record NZ_CP048415.1, on the reverse strand, counting down.
CATACGAGATTAACTCACAGCCTGGAAGTTTCTTCAGTAGGCAGATCTTTAGGAAAAAGTGCGGGGGAATATTTGATTGAAAAATATCCAAGCCTTCAGAAATTAGGAATCAGCAGTTCAGAAATCGGAGGAATCGTAGCTGCGGCTGCTTTGACTCATGACATTGGAAACCCTCCTTTTGGCCATGCTGGGGAAGAGGCTATTTCTGATTTTTTTAAATTTCATCCTGCCGGAAAAATATGGGAAAACCACGTCAGATTAGAGCAATGGGCTGATTTATGTAATTTCGAAGGCAATGCCCAAGGATTCCGGATGCTTGTATCGAAGCAGTTTGGGCTCAAGCTTACCTATGCTACTTTGGCAGCATTTACCAAATATCCAAGGCCTAGTCAGATTGCCCATAGGGATATCGCCCGAAGAAGTCAGAAGAAATTTGGCTTTTTCATCAATCAATTGACTGATTTTGAGCAGATGGCTTCTTTTCTGGGCTTAGAAAAAGCTACGGATGAATGTTGGTACCGGCACCCATTGGCTTTTTTGGTAGAGGCAGCAGATGATATTTGCTATAGCATTATAGACTTGGAAGACGGATGCACCATGGGACTGGTGGGCTTTGATGAAACCATCTCTTTACTTTCTCCTATCTTAAAAGATAGGTTTGATCCTAAAAAGCTGGAAAATAGAACCGCTTCTCAAAATTTAGGGGCGCTGAGGGCTTTGGCTATTGGTGAGTTGATTCAGGAAACTGTGGAAGCTTTTGTACAATATGAGGAAAGTATGTGCAAAGGAAATTTTGACAAAGCTCTTACTGACATCATTCCCTCTGCTAAGCATCTCCAAAAAATCACAGAAGTCTCTGTTAAAAAAATCTACCGGTCTAAAGTAGTTTTGGAAAAAGAGGCGGCAGGATTTCAGGTTTTGGAAGGTTTATTATCTGTCTTTTCAAAAGCACTGTATCATCAGTTTTATGCCCCAGAGAATTTCTCAGGCCAAGACAAAAGTATTCTTCGTTTATTACCTGAAGACTTTCCTCTTAAAGGTTGGGGAGAAGAAGTGAATCCTTATCCGCTCTTGAGAGCGCTTATCGACTTTATTTCAGGAATGACAGACAAATACGCTCTCAACCTTTACCGCAGAGTAAATGGCATTTCCTTTCCAGGAAGTTAATTCTTCTGAATTTCCGGGAAAACCCATTAACTTTTTAAAGCTTGGCAAAATCTTTACTTGAATCAATTAGGTTCAATTAGCGTTAGAATTTAGAATCAATCTTTTATGAAAAAAGCAATCTATATACTTCTGGCAATTTTTAGTTTTCTAATCCTGAGTGCAGTGGCGATTCCTATCATCTTTAAAGACAAAATCGTCGCAAAAATTAATCAGGAGCTCGATGAGTCTATCAATGCTACAGTCTACTACAATCCTCAAAAAATATCCTTGAGCATTTTTCGAAGTTTTCCCGATGTCAGCGCTGGCTTAGGAGATTTTGGAATTATCGGAAAAGACCAATTCGAAGGGGATACACTGATTCAGGTAGATCAATTGGATCTGGATTTCAATTTAAAATCTGTTCTTTTCGGGGATTACCCTATGCTCACTGGATTGCATTTGAATGGTGGCGATCTTTATATCAAAGTCTTAGAAGACGGAACAGCCAATTATGACATTACCAAATCTTTAGACTCTGAATCAGAATCATCTGAAAGCAACTTTAGAATAGGCATAGAGCAAATCGAAGTAAATCACGTCAACATGATTTATGACGATAGATCCTTGCAGTTTACCATGGCCTTAGCGGATATCATGGCAAGGGGCTCTGGCGATTTTACCTTGGATGTTTATGATTTGCCTGTCAAAGCTACTGCAACTATCGCAGATATGGCTTATGAAGGAACTCATTATCTAACCAATAAAAAATTTCAGGGAGATGCCAACGTTCAGGTCGACCTGGAAAACATGAAATTCAGTTTTGAAAATGGAAAATTTGGACTGAATGATTTTCTTTTTAACATGAATGGCTTTATAGCCTTACCCGAAGAAGGAGTCGATTACGACCTAGCTTTTGCTGCTCCTGATTCGGACTTTAAAAGTGTTCTTTCTTTAGTTCCGGGAATGTATACCGAAAGCTTCTCCTCTATCAAATCCTCAGGAACTATGAGTTTTGAAGGTTTTGTCAAAGGACTTTACACTGAAACCAGCATCCCTTCTTTTGATATTAATCTTCAAATTAAGGATGGAATGTTTCAGTACCCAGAACTTCCTAAGCCTGTGGACAAAATTAACGTCAACATGGCGGTAAAGAATGAAACCTCTCAACTTGAGAATACCTCTATTCAGATTCCTACTTTTTCCATGAATTTTGGTTCAAATCCCATCTCAGGGAATTTCACTCTTCAAAACCTCAGGGATTACCTGATGGAAGGGGAGCTGAATGGTAAGCTTAACTTGAAAGAACTTACTTCTATTTTCCCAATTGAAGGGACTAGCCTTGCAGGAAATCTGGACTTTAGCGCACGAGCCAAAGGCAGATATGATTCTACCAATAAGGTTTTACCTGCTATTGCTGCCCAGTTTAAATTTTCTGAGGGATATGTAAAAAATGCAGAGTATCCTGCCGCATTGGAAAAAATTCATGCGGTTGCCTCGATTCGAAGCGATAAGGGAAGTATGCAGGATTTTGTGGCAGACTTCAGCAGTTTCGGTTTTGAGCTGGAAGGTGAAAAAATTGAAGGAAACCTTAGAATAGCGGATTTTGAGGCGCTCAACTGGCAAGGTGCTGTAGCAGGAGCGGTGGACTTAGAGAAAATCATGGCGATTTTCCCAATTGCAGATACCGAATTGAAAGGAAAAATTCAGGCAAATATCAACAGTACCGGCTCATATCAGGATGTGGAAAAAGAGCAGTTTTCTAGAATCAATACTTCAGGAGACCTCACTGTTTCCCAATTTTTCTTCAAATCTAAAGACTATCCTCAGGGAGTGGCAATCAATCAAGCTAAAGCCAATTTCAACCCCCAGCGAGCTGAATTGGTGGAGTTTGATTCGAAACTGGGAAAAAGCCCACTGACAGCTTCCGGTTTTCTATCCAACTATATGGATTATTTGCTTTCAGAAAACGGAACATTGAAAGGACAGCTTTCCCTGAACAGTTCCTATTTTGATATCAATGAATGGATGAGCGAAAGTAGTAGCTCAAGTACAGACAGCAGCAAACTGGAAGTGATCGCTTTACCAAAAAATATTGACTTCACCATGGCTGTGAGAGCGGATGAGGTAATCTATGATAACCTCAATCTCAAGGAGGTCCGAGGAACCATGGTTTTAAGAGAGGGAATTCTCAGCTTCAATGAGGCAGGAATGAAAACCCTAGATGGACGAATCACGCTGAATGGAAACTATGACCCAAGAGATATTTCCAATCCAAAATTCGATATGAGTTTGGATATCTCAGAGTTAAGTATAGCCAAGGCTTTTCAAAACCTTACAACAGTCAAAGCTTTTGCTCCGATTGCCAAGGATATAACAGGCCGATTCAATACCAAACTCAATTTCAGTGGCCTCTTGGGTCCAGACATGATGCCTGTGCTTTCCTCTTTGGATGTATCCGGAATTTTGGCGATTGCCGAAGCTGCTTTGAAAGAAAATAAAATACTGGAAGGTTTGACCAGCCTTACCAAATTAAAAGATGCCAACACCATCAAATTGAGTAATATCAAAGTTCCGATCAGTATTGAAAACGGGATGATGGAGGTAAAGCCTTTCGATGTGAAATTATGGGATTATCAAACCACCGTACAAGGAACAGCTGGGTTTGACGGGTCCATTAATTATTTACTGAACATGCAGGTGCCGGCTGGGAAATTTGGAGCACAGGCTAATAGTATTTTAGCTAGTATTTCAGGAAGCCAGGCAAATGAGTCCACATTGATTCCTTTATCCATCAACTTGGCCGGTTCTTATAATCAGCCTAAAGTGAGTTTGGCCGGAGGAAATAGTATAGAGACACTGCTGGCAAATGCGCTCAGATCCAGATTTGATTCCGAAAAACAAAACTTTCAAAATCAGGCTCAAGAGCAATTTCAGGCAGCACAAGACAGCATAAAAAATCAGCTGAAACTCAAAGCCGAAATGGTTCAGGACAGCGTGAAGAAAGAATTACAAAAGAAAACAGGTGAAAGTGCAGAAAAGGTAGTACAGGAGGCAAAGAGTATATTGAAAGGAGTACTCAAAGGAACTCCCAAACCCACCAAGCCGGATACTACTTCTACCAAAAATTAATAAAAAAGGCCTCCTGTTGCATTCATAACAGGAGGCCTTTCTCAATCTATCTGTGATTATTTAAAAAGGATATTTTCCAGCCTCAATCATGTAATCAGCTATTTGTCTTCTCAGCTCTTTGGTATTGATCAGATCCATTTTAGTAAATCTCTTCAATCCCATCAACATCACTTTTTGCTCATCTCCTTTGGTAAATGAAGCAATAGCTTCTTTAGCTGCCGCGTTGATTTTTTCCACTGCTTCTGAAAGATAAACTTGAGCCATGGAAATTTGATGCTTGCAAGCTTCTTCTCCTTTGATACTTACCAGTTTTTCAGCTCTTAAAATCGCTGACTCTGCTGCATAAATTTCAATCATCACATCAGCAAGATTCATCATGATTTCCTGCTCATCTTCAATTTTATCCTGAAGAGCCATGGCTGCTTTTCCACCAACCATCAAGAAAACCTTCTTGAGCTTAACCAAAACATCTTTTTCAGATGCAAATAGCTCAGAAGTATCGATAGTTTCAAAGGATGGAACAGATGTCAATTCCTTGGAAACAGCCATTGCCGGCTCAAAAAGGTTGATTTCACCTTTCATCGCTCTTTTCAATAGCATTCCAACCATCAACATTCTGTTGATTTCATTAGTCCCCTCATAAATTCTGGCAATACGCGCATCTCTGTATGCTCTTTCCATCGGGGCATCGGCAGAATATCCCATGCCACCATATACCTGAACGCCTTGATCTACGACGAAATCCAAAACTTCTGATCCATGTACTTTGGCTATTGCTGCTTCAATTGCAAACTGTTCCAAAGCTTTCAATTTTGCTTCCGCATCAGGCATGCCTTCTGCAGCCAAAGCATCCATTCGATCTTCAATATCCTGTCCGGCACGATAGCAAAGTGATTCAGAAACGAAAGTACGGGTTGCCATTTCTGCCAACATACGCTTTACTGCTCCGAAAGAATTGATACTAACTCCGAATTGCTTTCTTTCTGTAGAATATTTTACTGCCAAAGAAGTCACAGTACGAACCCCTCCCAATACTCCGGCTCCTAGTTTTACCCTTCCGATATTCAGGATATTCACAGCGATCTTAAAGCCATTTTCTCTATCAGAAAGCATATTTTCCACAGGAACTTTGCAATCATTGAAGAAGACCTGACGGGTAGAAGATCCTTTGATACCCATTTTCTTTTCTTCTTCATTCATTGTAATCCCGCCAAAGGATTTTTCTACGATGAAGGCTGTCAGATTTTTATCATTCTCAATTTTTGCAAACACGATGAATAAGTCTGCAAAACCTGCATTGGAAATCCACATTTTCTGTCCATTGATCAGATAATGTTTTCCATCTTCAGTTAGAGTTGCTTTGGTTTTACCGCTATTTGCATCTGAACCAGCATCCGGTTCGGTCAAACAATAGCATGCCGCCCATTCACCAGTTGCCAGTTTAGGAAGGTATTTTTGCTTTTGTTCTTCATTGCCATAATACAAAATAGGCAATGTGCCTATACCCGTATGAGCACCGTAGGTAGTAGAAAAAGAACCAGCAGCTCCAATAATATCAGCAATCAACATGGAAGTGTTGAAGCTCATTCCCATTCCACCAAATTCTTCCGGAACAGAAATACCCAATAGACCAAGTTCACCCGCTTTTTTGAAAATGGAAGGAACTAAATCCGGATTTTTCATACTGTCAATTTCCTCGATATTCGGAGTGATTTCCGTATCGATAAAATCCTGACATGCCTGAGCCATCATTTTTTGCTCTTCAGTAAATTGCTCTGGAATAAAGATGTCCTGGGCATCTGTTTCCCGAATAAGGAATTCTCCTCCTTGGATTGATTTTGATAGAGTTGTCATTTTATTTTTTATATTCTTTTATTTCAATAGTTCATAAATTCCAGCAACTCCCTGACCACCACCTACACAGGCCGTGACCATTCCGTACTTGGAATTTCTTCTTCTCATTTCATTGAAGAGCTGCACTGATAACTTCGCTCCTGTACATCCCAGCGGGTGACCTAATGCAACAGCACCACCATTTACATTCACCAATTCTTCATCCATATCCAGTGATCTGATTACTGCTAAAGCTTGAGCTGCGAAGGCTTCATTCAATTCTACCAAGCCAATATCTGACATAGACAAACCAGCTTGTTTTAAGGCTTTTGGCACTGCTTCTTTGGGTCCTATTCCCATGATTCTGGGATCTACCCCAGCTACTGAATAGGACATCATTCTAGCAACGGGGTCCAAATTCAGAGATTTCATCAATCGCTCAGACATGACAACCACGAAGGCTGCACCGTCGGAAGTTTGGGAAGAATTTCCTGCGGTCACCTGCCCACCATTTTTAAAAGCCGGTTTTAATTTTGCCAAAACCTCCATGGAAGTTTCTGCTCGAGGACCTTCGTCTGTATCTACAACAAACTTTCTTGTTTTCTTTTTCCCTTTTTCATCCAGGTAGGTTTCTTCAACTTCTACTGGAACTATCTCATCTTTAAATTTTCCACCATTAATTGCAGCTAGTGCTCTCTCGTGGGATCGAACCGAAAATGCATCGGAGTCCTCTCTGGTAATGGAATATTCTTTGGCCAATTCCTCAGCTGTCAAGCCCATGCTTAAATAGTAGGACGGATGCTCAGAGGCAATTTTCCAGTTTAGGGCAGTTTTGTAGCCCATCATTGGTACCAAAGACATAGATTCTGTGCCACCTGCTATGATACAATCAGCCATTCCAGCCTTGATTTTACCAACAGCCAATGCAATGGCTTCTAATCCAGATCCGCAATAGCGGTTGATGATAAACCCTGGATTATCTATGCCTAAAGCCAGCAAAGAAATCATTCTTCCCATCTGCATTCCCTGTTCCGCTTCAGGTACTGCATTTCCTACTATGAGATCATCGACCATTTTAGCCTCCAGTCCTGGAGTGTTGGCCACCAAATGTTTGATTACATCTGCAGCTAAATCATCCGGTCTGTAAAATCGAAATCCTCCTTTTTTGGATTTTCCAACTGCTGATCTATATCCATTAATTATATATGCGTCCATGGTTAGTTTACTTGAGTGTCTATTGTTAATTTTTAAAGTGCATCTTTTAAATATGAAGCGAGAGATTAGATACGAGAAGCGAGAGCATGAGCTAATAAGGGTTTGACTCTATGTTAGATTTGAGACCAATCAGCATTTTCTGTATTTCGTCAAGTTCAAGATTGATAGATTCGAATGCTTCTTGGTTCAACAATCCTACTCTAGTTGCGATAATCGTTTGAGTCTCCAATTCAAAACTTTCACCTAAACTTATATCAAGACAATTTGAAAACGCTTTCGAAGAATTTCTTGCGGTTCCTTCAGCAATATTTGAAGGAATAGATACACTAGATCTTCTCATTTGAGAGGTCATTCCGAATCTCTCTTCAGAAGGAAATAGGGCCGTTGTTTCATAAACTTTTACTGCCAAATCCACCGATTTTCTCCAAACAGTCAGGTTTTTAAAATTATGTCTCAACTTCATAAGTCATCTGGTAAAAATGTTTACTAATGGTCTCTAGATTCTCGATTCTAGCTTCTCATCTCTAATTTCTAAGCGGTTTTCCTTTAAATAGGATGCTATGAATCCTTTCTAAAGTCTTTTTCTCTCCCGTCAAACTCAGAAATGCTTCTCTTTCCAGATCCAGTAAATACTGTTCTGAAACCTCTGTTGGGGAAGACAAATCTCCTCCAGACATTACCCAAGCCAGTTTTCTGGCAATTTTTGCGTCGTGCTCTGAGATGTAAGCACCATATCTCATTCCGGTAATTCCAGCTTCAAATAGAGCTAAAGAGGTTTTTCCCAAAACTCGAATATTGCTTTGCTGAACAGGCTGAGTATAACCGGCCTCATGTAGCTCTAATACTTTTGCTTTTGCTTCAGCCAGTTGACGCTTTCTGTTTAAGGTGATGCCGTCCTGATTTCTCAGGTAACCCAGGTTTTTTGCCTCGGCAGCTGAAGTGGACACCTTGGCCATAGCAATATTCATGAAGTATTCCTGTAATAGGTTCAATTCCACATCTCCATCTTTCACGGTATTGGCAAAGCGTTTGGTCATTTCTTTGGTACCACCACCTGCAGGAATGAGGCCTACACCTACTTCCACTAATCCCATGTACAATTCTGCATGCGCCTGAATGTGATCAGCATGAAGGGATAGTTCACAACCCCCACCCAAGGCCATATTATGAGGAGCAACCACAACCGGAACCGAAGAATATCTAGCTCTCATCATGGTGTTTTGGAATTGCGCAATCATCAGATTGATTTCGTCAAATTCCTGATCTCCGGCAAACATGAACAACATTGCCAAGTTGGCTCCGGCTGAGAAGTTTCCTCCTTCATTTCCGATTACCAAACCTTTGTGGGACTTCTCCGCCATTCCAATCGCTGTGTTGATTCCTTCGATTACCTCAGCGCCCAGGGAGTTCATCTTGGTATGGAATTCCAATCCTATGACATCATCTCCCATATCATATACGCTTGCACCTGCATTTCCCCAGAGTTTTTTACCTGAAGCCTTGAGAGTATCCAACAATATAAAATCTTCTATACCCGGAATTTCTACGTATGATTTGGATGGGATATCGTAGTAGAGTTTTTTACCATTTTCAACTTTGTAGAAAGATTCATTTCCTGCTTTTAGCATTTCATGAATCCAATCAGCAGCTTTTTCACCCGCCGCTTCCATTTTTTCTACAGTTTCCTTCACTCCGAGAATATCCCAGGTTTCAAAAGGACCCAATTCCCAACCAAAACCCGCGCATACTGCTTGATCAATCCTGTACAATTCATCAGATATTTCTGGAATTCTATGAGAGCAATATTTGAATAAATCATAGAAAGAAGCTCTATAAAATTCACCGGCTTTATCATCAAAATTCATCAAGAATTTGATTCTCTTTTTCATATCCTCGATATCCTTTGCTGCTTCAAGTGCTTTGATTTTTGGTTTTTCTACATCCTTGTATTCAAAGGTTTCGAAATCCAATTCCTTGAGTTCTTTACTTCCGTCTTTGTGACGGATCATTTTAAAATAGCCTTGACCTGTTTTATCCCCGAACCATTTGTTGTTATATAAGACCTCCATAATTTTTGGAAGCTTAAACTTATCTCTGGACTCGTCGTGAGGAAGTGCTTTGTATAAGTTGTTGGCAACATTGACAGTAGTGTCCAAACCTACCACATCCATCGTTCTGAAGGTTGCTGATTTTGCCCTACCGATTACTGGTCCTGTCATCTTATCAATTTCAGATACACCAAATCCCATCTTCTCGATGGTATGCATCCCAGAAATAATGGCATAAACTCCAATTCTATTGGCAATAAAGGCCGGAGTATCTTTACAAAGCACAGTTTCCTTTCCAAGGAATCTATCTCCGTAATCCATCAAGAAATCAACAATTTCAGGATCAGTCTTAGGACCAGGAATGATTTCTAATAATCTTAAATATCTAGGCGGATTGAAAAAGTGAGTTCCTGCGAAATTTTTCTGGAAATCCTCACTTCTACCTTCACACATCATGTGCATAGGAATACCGGAAGTATTCGAGGTAATCAAAGTGCCAGGCTTTCTGAATTTTTCGACTTTTTCAAAAAGTTGTTGCTTGATATCCAACCTTTCAACAACTACCTCAATGATCCAGTCATAATCCTTAATTTTCGACAAATCATCATCAAAATTTCCTGTAGTGATCCTTGATGCAAAGGTTTTGTCGTAGATGGCAGAAGGATTCGACTTCAATGTATTTTGAAGTGCAGCAGTGACAATTCTGTTTCTTACAGCAGGATGTTCCTGGGTAAGGCCTTTCTTTTGCTCTTCTTCTGTGAGCTCAAAAGGTACAATGTCCAGTAAAAGCACCTGTACACCAATATTGGCAAAATGACAGGCAATTCTGGAACCCATTACTCCGGAACCTAAAACGGCTACTTTTTTAATGGTTTTGTTCATTTTTTTGGGTTTTTTGGTAGTCTTGATTCCAAGAAGAATCTTGGAAATTATAGTTCATATATAGGTTTATTCACTTCAATTCCGCTGAACTGGTCAATGACCATCTGGATTTTTTCAAAGGTGGCAAAGAAGCTTTCCAAATCTTTTTCAGGAATAACCTGTCGGATCTGTTCATTAAATTCTTTAATCGTCTTTACTGATATTTCCTTTTTTCGTTTTCCCTCTTCAGTCAGATAAATTCTCACTGATCGCTTATCCACCAAATCAGGTTTTTTGTAGACCAATCCTTTTTCTTCCATAGTCTTCAGCATACGGGTAAGACTTCTTGTTTCCAAGCCAAGCTTGGGAGCAATTTTGGTCGCGGGGGTTCCTTCTTTGGAATTGATATTGATCAATACAAAACCAATGGCAGTGGTAAAGCCTTCTTCGGCTGCATGCTGATTGTACATCCTGGATATAGCATGCCAGGCACTCTTAATGTGAAAATCTACTGTTTCTTCTCTCTTCATACGGATCTCCCATTGTTTTGAGGAGACCTAATTTAAAAAAATTTTGTATGCATGCATACTATATTTGAAAAAAAGTTATGCATGCATCACAAATATTGATTGGAATTAACAAATATTATAAAATATTATTTTAATTAATCTCAATGATTTGAATTTATCAGAATATAATTAATAAACTGAGGTTCTTTCGGAATTTTCTTTTGATTACTGGGATTAAGGACTTAAAAGTCATTTACAGAAACTTTTTGACTCAAATCAAACCTGATAAATGGCTTCTATTTCATCGGCATATTTCTGATGGATTACTTTTCGTTTCAATTTCATCGTAGGAGTCAGTTCACCTGATTCTACTCCCCAAGCTTCAGGCAGTAATCTAAAGCGTTTGATCTGCTCCCATTTTCCAAAATATTTATTGAGGGAATCCACCTCAGATTGGTACTTCTCCAGAATATCTTCTCTTTGGATCATTTCTCTATCAGTGGTGTAAGGAATATCCTTTCGCTTACAATATTCTCTCAATCCATCAAAACTCGGTACGATCAATGCACCAGGGAAATTTCTGTTATCACCTACGACAATCAACTGCTCAATCAAGGTTGATTCCTTGAATTTATTCTCCATCACCTGAGGCGCTATATATTTTCCTCCGGAGGTTTTAAACATCTCTTTTTTACGATCAGTGATTCGGAGATAATTTCCGTCAAGCTCACCTATGTCTCCTGTGTGGAACCAGCCATTCTTAAGTACCTCTGCGGTCATCTCGGGGTTCTTGTAGTACCCTTGCATGACATTGGGTCCTTTGACTAGGATTTCACCATCTTCTGCGATTTTCACTTCCACATCTTTGACAATCTTGCCGACCCAACCAATTCTGATTTCCTCATGATTGGAAATAGAAGCAGTCACCACGGGAGACGTTTCCGTCAGACCATAACCTTCACAGACTTTTATTCCTGCAGCCCAAAAAACTCTGGCCAATCTAGGTTGCAAGGCGGAGGCTCCAGAATTAATCTGCATAATATTTCCGCCTAATGCCTCTCTCCATTTTGAAAAAATGAGCTGGTTGGCAATTTTGAGTTGAAAATTATACCATCCACCCATATCTGCAGCAGGATCATATTTTAATCCAAGATTTAATGCCCAGAAAAATAATTGCTTTTTAATACCTGATAGCTCATAACCTTTTGCTACAATTTTGTCATAAACTTTTTCCAAAAGTCTCGGAACTGTATTGAATACGTGTGGTTGTACCTCCTTTAAATTTTCACCAATACTATCCATATTCTCTGCATAGTAAATCGAGAAACCCAAGTAGAAGAAACAGAAGGATGCTGTCCTCTCGAAAATGTGGCAAAGCGGAAGGAAACTTAAAACTTTGGAGGTACCTTCTGGTGGACTCATGATATGAGAAACCGACAAAACATTACTTAATACATTATGATGAGTTAACATCACTCCCTTTGGTCTCCCTGTCGTTCCGGATGTATAGATAATCGTAAATAAATCCTCGGATTTCACGGCAGCTTTTGATTTTTCCAATATGGAAAGATCACCAGAAAGGCCAGTCTCCTTTAAGGAAGTCCAGTGCTCAACGCCATCAATTTTGTCAAAAGAATAAATTTTGCGATCTCCTGCTACCTCAATCGCTTTCTCATAAATAGTAGTATCCCCAACAAAAATCATTTTGACTTCAGCATGATCAAATATGTAAGCATAATCATCACTGGTAATCGTTGGATACATAGGAACAGAAATCGCTCCTATTTGCTGCAAAGCCAAATCAACAAAATTCCATTCCGGTCTATTTTCTGAAATAATAGCCACTCTATCTCCTGCAGCAATATTTGCTTTCATGAAAGCCAAACTCAGATTATCAATGATCTCTTTGACATCTCTCGAAGAATAAGTAATCCATTCTCCATTTTCTTTTCTGGCAACGGCATCTGTTTTATCAAATTTGGCAATCTGATAAGGCACTAAATCAAAAAGACGGTTTAATTCCATGGGTTTATTGTTTATGAGCTAAGAGATCTATTGTCCGAAGGTTTGAGCTTTTCTTTTTAACTACTAACTCAAGTCTGCGGAAAACGGTTGATTTTTTGTTTGTATTGAAAATTGATTAGCTCCTAATATAACCAAAAAATAAAATTGAAAGGATAGCTATCCACAGTATTCACTTGCTTATAACTCTATTAGATTAATTTTTAAAAAATTTCTTATTAAGGTTATTAAGGCTGTGGAAATGTTGGTAAGTGTTGATTTCTTGATTCCCCACTTTCCTTCCAATCTTATACATTACTTATCTACGACTTATCCTCAGTTTATCCACTTGTATCTATTTGATCACAAAGATTTTATAGCTAACTCGATATTTTTGTGGATGAGCTCTGTGTTTTGAAAGGTGTCTAACTATGCTGTGGAAATCTTATGTGATCTCTGTTGATAGATCTTAGCTTATCCCCTTTTTCGTAGGCTTTACTTTTCAAACTCTTGCCTGTGGTGTATAAGTGTGAGTTAAGTCCACTTTATGCTTTACTTATCCACCGTCTTCTGATGGGTTGTCCACAGGTTTTTTCTGACTGATTCCAGTAGTTTTTGAAGGTTCAATGATGATTCCATCATTAGTCCATCCACCTCTGATGATGATATCCGTACTTGAATTTTCTGGATTTCTAAAATAGAAAATTCTTTCAGCCTGTCTGTTTTCAAAGAAGTTTCCTGGATCCCACCTTCCATTTCCATTTCTATCTTCTATGACTCTTATCTTATAAGTTCCTGCTTCTATCCGTTCAAAACGGAAATTATTGGTGTCTATAAGCTTCTTTTCTGCCTTTAATTCATCCTTGTTATCAATCAACTGTACCACAAATGGTGGTTCTGCATTATTAATTCTGCCGGCCAGTAAGTCTGCTAAAGTTTCTGGTCTGATTTTTCGATAATTAGCTTTTAATTCTTTTAGATTATACTGAAGCTGTATATCCTGAAAAGTAGAATCTGCAACTGTCAGAGTAACAACATCGGATTGTGTGCTGTCTGGAATGGATACCTTTAATCTGAGAACATTTCTCATACTTGAATCCTCAAAATAGTACATCTCTGGTCCTATTTTGATACTTCTCGCTGAGTCTAGTGGGATATAAAGAGAATCTGTGTGGATCTTTGTTATTGGCTTATTAAAGCTTAGAATGGCCTCCATAGTGCCAGTGAAATTTTTGCCCGAATTAGCTTTTACAGTTAATTCCTCTGGTTTTCTTTCATTGACTGGAAATTTGGCATAGATCAGCGTATCAATTTGATATCCTACAGAATCAATCAAATTAACCTTAAATGCTAAGCTATCAGGAATGCTTTTATCTGAAAATAAGCGAATCCTTTTGTCTTCTTTAGTGTAAAATATGCTCTTTCCCAGACTCTCATTTTCAAGCTTGATGTCTACCGCATTTTTATTGAGGATCAAATCATAGCTTCCATTAGTAAAAGATGATCTGAGTAATCTAATAGGTGTTAAATCCGCTTGAGATAGATTGAATATGGCTCCTTCAATATTTTCTTCAATGGTGATTGTGTCTTTTAAAAAATCGTGAGCCTCAGATTTGAATTCTGCCTTTAAACTGTTGTTAGCATCATTCCAAGCATAGGCTCTGTAATTTCCATTCTTGATATTGCTTATTTTGAATTGGCCTGTACTGTCTACTTGCGATATATAATAAGGTGCTGCAGCAAATAAATCTGTTGTGTCATTTTCTGGATATAAGCCTACCAATACGTTTTTGAAATCCGTCTGTTTATCTGGGAAATAGAAATTAACCTGACCACTCAATTCCAGGCTATCTATACTTGAACCTGTTGAAAAGACAATTTTTAGATTTTCTGCAGGATTTCCCTCTGATAAGTCCTGAACTGATTTTTGAAAATTGAATACGTAGGTAGTGTTATCTTCTAATTCCTGATTAAGTTCTATTGTGACAGTATTTTTTAAAGCGGTAGTTACCACCTCATCCTTTTTTACTCTTGGAGTAATGATGATATTTTTATTGGGGTTATCTAGTTTGATATATTCATCAAATACTAAGACTATCTCTTCGGGTTTGATATTTATTGATTGGTCTTTAGGATTTGCCTCCAATAATTTTGGTGGGTCTTCATCTCTAGGTCCTCCCTGAGGTGTACTTTGTTTTGCGCATTGAGTGAATAATGCAACAGAAAAAACTAATAGAAAGGTGTATTTTATCTTCACTTTTTCTGAAGGATATATAGGTTGCTTGAATAATTACCGGTCTTTCTTCCTGATTGATTTGATTTTAATCCTGTCCAAAATGACTTGCTGTAATTGCTTAGTATATTGGAATTTGGGTTCTGATATTTTTCTGATAAAAGCGACACATAATAACTGTCGAATATCATGGGCTTTTTTTCCTTGATACTTAAATCAAATTCTTCTGCCAGATAATTTATAGACTTTTCATTGAAATGATAAAGATGTCTAGGCACATCCCAACCTGCCCAGAATTTTCCATATCGATTTGCATCTTCACTTTCAAAATTTGGGATTGCTAAAATAATATAACCATCTGATTTTAAATGACTTAATACCTTTTTGAACCCTTTTCTTAAAGAATGAATATGTTCTAATACGTGGAATAGCGTAATAATATCAAACTCTTTCTTTAGATCTAAATCAATAAGATTTTTATGGACTTTTTGTTGCAGATTTTCTTTTGCCAGCTTCCTGGCATTTTTATTTGGCTCTAAGCCTTCTACATTCCATCCGTTCTTTTTGGTATAAGCTAAAAACTCTCCAGTTCCACAGCCTATATCCAAAATTGATTTCTCTGTTTTTAATGATTCTATCAACTTGAATTTTTTCTTGATAGAATATTTTCTGACTTTAGAATAGATCAGAGCTGTTAAAGATTTGCTCTTAGTAGAATGGGAGTAATATTCTGGAAAGTCATAATAAGGAGCTATCGCTTTTTCTGTTGGTCTAGGATTGGTAAATACCAACTGACATTTCGTGCATTTACACAAAATGAATCTCTCCTTACTTACAGCGAAATCCGGGATCTCGGTGTAATTAAGAAAAAGCCCACTCTTACAAAGCGGGCATTTTGTTAATCTTTCTACAGGTTTATCTTCCAAGGTAAACAGTCAATATGGATAGGTCAGCTGGTGATACCCCACTTATTCGGGAAGCTTGACCCAATGTTTCTGGTCTAATTTTATTCAATTTTTGTTTTCCTTCAGCAGATAAAGCAGGGATAGCTAAATAATCAAATCTCTGAGGGATTCTAAAGTTTTCCATATTAGAAAGCTTCTCCACCATTTGCTGTTCTTTTTCTATATAGCTATCGTATTTGATTTGAATTTCTGCTTGCTCTAATACTTCGGTTGGATATTTTGATAAATAAGTAGCCAATTCTTTATCCAGCTTCTTCAAATCACTGATCCCGATTTGAGGCCTTTTTAGAAGTTTTTCAGCACTGATTTTTTCCTTGATAGCAGCTGTATCAATAGCTTCCAGCCCCTCATTTGTTGTTTCGTCAGGAAGTAGCTTTTTCTGCTTCAAATCATTGATCAATTTTGCAGTTTGCTCTTTTTTATCCTGCATCTTATCAAATCTTTTTTGATCAGCTAAACCGATAGAATAACCCAACTCTGTTAATCTCAAATCAGCATTATCCTGTCTAAGCAATAATCGGAATTCAGCTCTGGAAGTGAACATTCTATAAGGCTCCTCTGTACCTTTATTGATTAGATCATCTATGAGTACTCCTATGTATGCATCTGATCTTTTCAATATAAATGGATCTTTTTCCTGAGTTTTCAGTGCTGCATTGATTCCTGCAATTAGACCCTGAGATGCCGCTTCTTCATATCCAGTTGTACCATTGATCTGACCTGCAAAGAATAGGTTTTCTACTAATTGTGTTTCAAGTGTGATCTTGAGTTGAGTTGGTGGGAAGAAGTCGTATTCTATGGCATATCCTGGTCGAAACATTTTTGCATTTTCAAAGCCTGGAATTTGCCTCATGGCTTTCTGCTGAACATCTTCCGGTAGAGAAGTAGAAAAACCGTTTACGTAGATTTCTACAGTGTTCCATCCTTCTGGTTCAACAAAAATTTGGTGCCTTTCTCTTTCAGCGAAGCGGTTGATTTTATCTTCAATTGATGGACAATAGCGCGGACCCAAGCCTTGAATTCGGCCATTAAACATAGGAGATCTGTCAAAACCAGTTTCCAGTGTTTGGTGTACATCCTTATTGGTGTAAGTAATCCAACAGGGTCTTTGTTCTTTCAATGGACTTGTTTCATCAGAATAAGAGAATTTTTCAGGGTTCTCATCTCCGTGTTGAACTTCCATTTTGGAATAATCGAGGCTTCTACCATCTACTCTTGGAGGAGTTCCGGTTTTCATTCTTCCCGCTTCGAATCCCAAACTCACCAATTGTTCTGTAATTCCTTTAGCTGCTGCTTCTCCGGTTCTTCCTCCTCCAAACTGTTTCTCTCCTATATGAATGATACCATTTAAGAATGTCCCATTGGTTAGGACAACAGTTTCTGATTCTATTTCTAAACCTATTCCGGTTTTAACACCTACTACTCTATTGTCTTTGACAATGATTCCAGTAATCATTTCTTGCCAAAAGTCCACATTGGGTGTTGCTTCTAAGGCCAATCTCCATTCCTCAGCAAATCTCATTCTGTCATTTTGAGACCTTGGAGACCACATGGCAGGACCTTTTGATCTATTAAGCATACGAAATTGTATCATGGATTTATCTGAAATAATCCCAGACATACCTCCGAGTGCATCAATCTCCCGTACAATTTGTCCTTTAGCTACTCCACCCATTGCTGGATTGCAGGACATCTGTGCGATGGTATTCATGTTCATGGTACACAATAATACCTTAGAACCCATCTTTGCCGCAGCATGTGCTGCTTCACATCCGGCATGTCCTGCTCCTACTACTATGACATCATATTTTTGAAACATGATAATTTTCCTTTACTGTTTCACGTGGAACACTTACTAATGAAGTGTGCAATTTGATTTACTGTTCCACGTGGAACACTATGATTTTTTATATAATTCAATAGCGAACTCTTCCTTTGTTCTCATGAGTTCTGCTTCTTCTTTCTTCTTGTCTTTGTATCCAATCAGATGAAATAAACCGTGACTAATCACTCGGCTTAATTCATCTTCCTCTTTGACTAGATGTTTGGATGCATTTTCCTGAACTCTATCAATACTGATGAAAATGTCTCCTTCGATAAGTCCATCTTCTTCTGAATTGTCAAAGGTGATAATATCTGTATAAGTGTGGTGATTTAAATACTCCACATTAATTTGGTACAAATATTCATCCGAACAGAAAATATAATTGAGATCAGAAATCTGAAAGGATTCCGATTTGGCTATTTCTTTAAGCCATTGCTTTCTCTTGTTTTTCTGCTTGAGCTGAAAAGGGCTGTCTTCAGTAAAGAAATTAATCGCCATGTTAATCCATGTAAAAGGAAAGGATTGTTTTCTTTCCGTTTTCTTCAAACTTTACCTCATCAGTCAAATGTCGAATCAAGAAGATTCCTCTGCCTCCTGGTTTGGCGATATTTTCCGGGGAAGTAGGATCAGGTAATTGTTCCAAATCAAAACCCTCTCCTTCATCTTCGATGATGAATTGCAGTTGATCCTCTTCTGCTTTCAATTCCAGATGAACCAGCTTGTTCTTGTTACTTTGGTTTCCGTGAATGATAGCATTACTGATACATTCTGTGACAGAAATCATAATATTCCCATAGATATCATCATTGATTTCAAACTTCTCGCGAGCATTGTCAATGAAGCTCTCAATGATTTTTATGTTCTCAATCAGTGATGGTATTGAAATTTTTATAGAATTCATTCCTTTTATATGCTATGGGTAATATTTATTTGCGTTTAATCTTCAATTTCTAAAACAATCGGACAATGATCCGAATGCACCACATTTGGCAAAATTACTGAGCTTTTTAATTTGTTCTGCATTTCCGCAGTAGCCATATGATAATCTATACGCCATCCCAGATTTTTTGATCGTGCATTTGCCCGATAACTCCACCAAGTGTATTGATGAGGGTCTGGATTAAAGTGTCTGAAACTATCCACAAATCCTGATTCGGTGAATTTATCCATCCAGGCTCTTTCTTCTGGCAAGAATCCTGAAGAGTTTTTATTTGACACAGGATTATGAATATCTATGGCCTTGTGACAAATATTATAATCTCCGCTTAAAATCAAATTAGGATGCTCTTTTCTCAAATCTTGCATATATCCATAGATATCATCCAAGAACTCATATTTGAAGTCTTGTCGAATATCTCCAGTGGTTCCTGAAGGAAAATACGCAGATAAAAAGGAGAAATTATCAAATACTGCTTGAATCAATCTTCCTTCATCATCGTATTTGTCCAAACCCATTCCCATTTTGATTGATTTGGGTTTGATTTTGGTAAATATGGCTACTCCGGAATATCCCTTTTTGACAGCAGGAAACCAATGTAACTCATATCCTAAGTCAGTAAATATACTTGGTTCAATTTGGGAAATATCTGCTTTAAGTTCTTGAATTCCAATGATATCTGGGTTTTCAGTCTTCAACCAATCCACAAATCCTTTGTTGATGGCTGCCCTGATTCCATTTACATTGTATGAAATAATTTTCATCCTTAATCAATCTCT
This sequence comes from Algoriphagus sp. NBT04N3, assembly GCF_019443765.1. Taxonomy (NCBI): domain Bacteria; kingdom Pseudomonadati; phylum Bacteroidota; class Cytophagia; order Cytophagales; family Cyclobacteriaceae; genus Algoriphagus; species Algoriphagus sp. NBT04N3. The sequence goes on along the minus strand of NZ_CP048415.1, from coordinate 4,008,811 downwards.
ATTTGGTACTCTTTTTCAAAATATTCCAAAACCTGAATCTTCAGGAGCTTTTCCTGCTCCAATAAATCGAAGTGAGGAAGTTCTTTTATTAGTTTCCAATGGGGCCAGCCTTCTTGATCTACAAAATCCAATTCGTAAAATCCTGCTAGACTTAAGACCTTGCAAACAGCAATATGCATCAAATCCTGCTTTTGCTCCTTTGAAAATGTCTTGGCCCCTTTTCCTAGTTCCTGAACACCTATTAGAAATAAAACTCCATTGAGATCTTTGGGTTTTTTCCCAATAGTATCTTCCAGCCCAACCAATAGTTTGGACCATTTTCTCTCCAGGTCTAGATCTTTTTTAAACACTTATATTATTGATTTTCAAGTTCTTCCCAATATTCGGTCGCCCTTCTTAAATGAGGAATGACGATGCTGCCACCTATTAATGTTGCGATGGAGAATACTTCAAATATTTCTTTGGAATTGAGCCCAGCTTCGTGGCATTTTCCCAAATGATATTTGATACAATCGTCGCATCTCAAAACCATGGAGCAGGCTAGACCGATCATTTCTTTCGTTTTGATATCCAAAGCACCTTCTGCATAAGCATTGGTGTCAAGATTGAAAAATCGCTTGATCACTTTATTGTCCGCGGCCATGATTTTATCATTCATGCGGGCTCTGTAATCGTTGAATTCCTCTATAAGATTCATTAAATTAATGGTTTAGGATAAATCTGCCGCAAATATACAGCTATTCTGCAAGCAGTTTGAATAACAGCAACTAATGCGTATGCGTTTACTTTTTGTCAAAGATTTTTTGGATTTAATTTTTCCCCGCAATTGCGAGCTGTGCACAAGGGCTCTTTTCGACTACGAGTTTTGTCTTTGTACGATTTGTGAAGGCAAACTTCCAATAACTAGCTATCATCTTCGGGCAACTGACAATGATTTGAAGGATAAATTGCAGGGGTTGACAAGGGTTTTAAGAGTTTTGGCCTTTTTGAAGTTTACAAAAAATGGTAAAAGTCAGCGCTTACTTCATCAGCTGAAATACCGAAATAAGCCTCAAGTCGGATATTATTTGGGTAAAAAGTATGGTCAACTACTCTTAAAACAAGATTATTCAAAAAGCTGGGACTGCATTGTTCCGGTACCCTTACACCGAATGAAACTGAAAAGAAGGGGATACAATCAAAGTGAGGAATTTGCCAAAGGGCTTGCTGAAAGTCTGGGTATTCAAATGGAGAATATTTTAGAGAGAATAGTAGCAACAGAAACTCAAACCAAAAAAAGCAGACTGGAAAGAATGGGAAATGTAGAGGAGGTTTTTCAATTAAAAAGCAATATTTCAGTTCAAAACAGAAACATCTTACTAGTGGACGATGTCATTACTACCGGAGCAACTTTATGCTCCAGTGCAAATGTACTTTTGGCCAATGGGGCAAAAAACGTAGATTTAGCAACCATAGCCGCAGGAGGCAAAATTTAAACCCTATGATTGATATAGAGCATTTAAAGTACCCTATCGGAAAATTTCAGTTTGATCCTGAATCTGCCGAGGAAAATCTCAAAGAGGCGATCGAACAGATAAAATTACTGCCCGAGAACCTAAATAAGGCATTGAGAAATCTCAATGAATCTCAAATAAACACTCCCTACCGGCCTGGAGGTTGGACTGTTCGTCAAGTGGTCCATCATATTGCTGACAGTCACATGAATGCTCTTATCCGTTTCAAATTGGCTTTGACGGAAGATAACCCTACTATCAAACCTTATGATGAGGCTGCATGGGCCAAAATGTCTGATTATGATCTTGCAGTAAATCCTTCTTTGGATTTGATACGAATCATACATTTCAAATGGGTAGTACTTCTGGAAAAAATGGAGCTGAGCGATTTCCATAAAACCTATTATCACCCGGAAAATAAGAGGCAACAAAGCCTTTTGGAAGTTGCTTTGATGTACAGTTGGCACTCCCAACACCATCTCGCTCATATTCAGCACTTGGCCATTCGGGAGAACTGGGTTACAAAATAATATTTTGCTATCATGAACATTTCTCTAAAAAACCAAAGAATATTGGTCACAGGTGCTTCCAGAGGCATAGGAAGAGCTATAGCTCGTCAACTTTCTGAATCTGGAGCTGAAGTAATCGTCCATTTTAATTCCAATGCTGAGGAAGCAGAGTCTTTGTTGAGTCAATTCAAAACTCCAGGATTCATGGAGTCTTGTGATTTATCGGATTCCGGAAAAGTAGTGGGTTTTATTCCTGCATTAATAAAAAAATATGGGCCATTAACCGGATTGGTGAATAATGCCGGGGTTTCTATTCCTGCAAAAGATACTTTGCCTACCGATGAATGGCTGAAAATTTGGGAAAAAACCATGGCGATTAATTCCACAGCAGTTGGAATTCTTTGTAAAGAGTTTGTTGATCAGGCTAAAAGCCAGCAGAACGGTCGGATCATTACTATTTCTTCTAGAGCAGCTTTTCGAGGAGATACTACCGATTATCTGGCCTATGCGGCATCCAAAGGCTCCTTGGTAAGTTTGACAAGGTCAATTGCACGGCATTATGGGAAAATAGGCATTAAAGCCTTTTTAATTGCTCCAGGGTTTACCAGGACAGACATGGCAAATGAGATTTTATCGGAGTACGGAGAGGATTTTGCGCTAAATGATATTGCCTTGAACGAGCTGACTCTCCCTGAGGACATTGCTCCTATGGTCACCTTGCTTTGTTCTGGATTGGCTGATCATGCTACAGGAACTTCAATTGATATCAACGCAGGATCTTACGTGAGATAAAAATCCTATGGATAAGCAGGAATTTAGAAAGAGAGCCCATCAGTTAGTTGATTGGATGGCAGATTACTTGGAGGAGAAGGAAAAATATCCGGTTACACCCAATACAGAGCCCAAAACGATATACAATCAGCTTCCTAAAAATGCCCCTGAGAAGGGAGAATCATTCGATCAGATTTTTGAGGATTTTGAAAAAATAATTCTTCCTGGAATGACGCATTGGCAGCATCCCGCCTTTTTTGGCTACTTCCCGGCGAATAATTCAGAACCTTCTATTTTGGCAGAAATGCTGATGTCAACTTTGGGTGCTCAATGCATGTCTTGGTTGACCTCGCCCGCAGCCACGGAATTGGAAGAAAGAGTTTGTGATTGGTTGAGGGATGCCAAAGGAATAGATTCATCCTGGAAAGGAGTCATTCACGATACTGCGAGCACCGCTACCTTAAGCGCTATATTAACGGCAAGAGAAAAAGCCAGTCATTATCAAATCAATGAAAAGGGCTTTGTTGGGGATATGGTTTTTCGGGTTTATTCATCTTCCCATGTTCACTCATCAATCGATAAGGCGATAAAGATCGCAGGTTTAGGTGTTCAAAATTTAGTTCGAATCCCTGTAAATCAGGAATTTGCCATGATTCCTGAGGAATTGGAAAAAGCGATAGTGGAAGATTTGAAAAATGGCTTTTATCCACTTTGCGTGGTTTCTGCTTTGGGTACCACCAGCTCAACTGCCGTTGATCCAATCGATGAGATCAGTAAAATCACGCAAAAACATGGCCTATGGCATCATATAGACGCTGCTTTTGCAGGTACAGCCTTACTTTTGCCAGAATATCAGCATTTGATGAAAGGACATGAAAAAGCGGATAGCTATGTGTTCAATCCTCATAAATGGATGTTCACTAATTTCGACTGTACCGTCCTATTCTTAAAGGAGCCTCAATACTTGGTCAATACATTTTCTCTCACACCCGAATACCTAAAGACTCAACTGGACAATGAAGTTAACAATTACCGAGACTGGGGCATACAACTAGGTAGACGATTTCGGGCTCTGAAATTGTGGTTTGTCTTGAGAACTTATGGATTAGAAGGAATTCGGGAAAAACTCAGAAATCATTTAAAACTGGCAAAAACAGTTGAGGGATGGATAATCAAGCAAGATAACCTGGAGGTTTTGGCTCCAGTTAATTTCAACACAATCTGTTTTCGATATACTCAGGCAGATTTATCAGTAGAAAAGCTAAATGCTATCAATGAAAAGTGGATGAATGAAGTCAATGCTAGTGGAAGGGCATTTTTTTCACATACTAAACTCGAGGGTAAATTTGTCATTCGCTGGGTAATCGGGCAGACCGATGTGGAACAAAAACATCTTGAAAGTGCATGGGTTTTATTAAAAGAAAAGCTTCAAAGCATTCTTTAATACTATCTGTGTATGGCTGCAAAAGATCCGGTTTTAACTCCTGAGTTACTGAAAATCATCAAAATATTCGGAATAGCTTCCATTTTGCTGGTTTTGGGTCTTTCCTTTTTCAATTCAAGAAGAGCCAACAATACGGGTGATGACCTAACCTTTCGGATGAGTGATGCTGCTAGAATCTATTTTTTAAATATGAAAGCCATCAATTATGATAGAGAAATCCGTTCAGATGCAGGAATGACTTTGTTCAGACATGAAGATCTAAGTGTTGGAAATGAAGACCTGGGAATTCAACTTGTACTTATTTTAAATCCGCCCAAAGATGAGGCTTACCTTTACCTTGAGCCCCAAAATTTTGATTGGCCCATTCAAATCAAATCGGGCGGAGAAACTTTCACTTTTAAAAATGGAAATAAATCAGATCATTTGTCAGCAATAAATCAACTAAAGGCTTTGATTCAAGGTGGAAAAATGATTTCTTTAGTCCAAAATGAAATAGAAATTCCGATTTGGAAAAAAAAATCAGAAAAAGAGGCGCTCAAGCAAGTATTTGAAGACTACGCACGCTTGATGGAATAAAGTTTTGTTCCTAACCGCTTAAATAACTGGACCAGTTTTGTTGCCTAAACTTAGGAACAAAATGATCGAAGACTTACTTAAAAACGCGCGACTTTCTTCCGGTGGTCGAAAGCTACTCACTTCACAACAAAAAGCCTTTATTGTAGAAGATTGGGAAAGTTCTGGCTTATCTTGTCCTGAATATTGTCGCCGACACGGGCTGATCACCAGTCAGGTGTATAGCTGGCGTTCACTTGCTAAATCAGGAGCCATTATGAGTATCAAAAATCAAGGTGACCTACATTCCAAAGCTGAATTGGAAATGCTTAGAAAAGAGAATGAAGAGCTCAAGAAGGCTCTCGGGGAATCTACTTTGGATATTAAGATCCTAAAAAAAAAGTTAGAGATGGATCAACTTCGAAACAAGAAATTGAATCGTTATCCAGACAATTCGGAGTAAGCATGAATAGGATTATCAAGACACTGGGAGTCGCCAAATCCTCTGTATATTATAAAGCAAAGCCCTATCCTGAACGAAAAAGGACAGTGCGAAAAGAACTGTGTGAGCAGATGAAACTGGCTGTTGTAGAAATCACGGCAAAGAAATCCACCTATGGGGTACCCCGGGTCAAGGCGCTGCTCAAACGGGATTATGGGCTCAACGTGACCAAATACATGGTGCACCGCTACATGAAGGAAGAAGGGTTGTTGATTACCCGACACCGAACCAGAGGCAGCAGCAGATCCCATACAGGGCAGATAGCAGTAGAAACACCTAATACGCGATGGGCTAGTGATATCACTTCGATTAAATGCTGGAATGGGGAAAAGCTCCGGGTGGCCTTTCTTCTCGACTGTTGTGACAGGTCCATCATCGCCTGGAAAGCAGGAAAACATATGCAGGCAGTTGATATTGAATTAATGGTTCAAGAAGCCTTACATATCCGCTTTGGAGAGAGTTTGCCTGAACCGGATACACTGCAGTTTTTGCATGACAATGGACCGGAATTCATTGAAAAAAAGCTCAGAGCCAGCTTGAAATCCTGGAATATAATCGATTGTAATACCCCAACCTATTCACCACAATCAAACGGGATGTGTGAAGCCTTCAATGCTACATTTAAACGAGATTATGTCTATGAGAGCTGCCTGGATAATCCAAAAACCGTACACAGGCAAATACAGAAGTGGATGAATGAATACAATACATATGCACCACATTCTGCATTAGAAATGAAAACACCAAATGAATTTTATAACTTTAAAATCGCTGCATAACTAGTCCAACTTTCAAGCGGAAAGAGCAGTTTTGGTTCATTGAGTTTAGAGTTTATCACAAAATAATGTTCATACCTCTTTATTTTTAAACTTTTAAAAACAAAAAAATATTCTTAATTAATGGAAAAAGAGTCAAAGGCATTGCAATTATTTCTGTCTCTTGTGGGTAAAACCTTGGATCAAACTCCATCAGCAGCAGGTAACTGGTTGGCTGGTACATTGAAAGAAGTAAGTGAGAAGCATATCAAGGTGGCTTACACTGTAAGAGCGGAAATGTGCAATCCTGCCAAAATCCTTCATGGTGGAGTAGCCTCGCTAATGCTGGATGACGTAATTGGAATGGGAAATTTTGTTGCCGGCTCAGAATATCTGATGACGAGTATCAATTTGAATGTGGACTTTTTATCTCCTGCTCAAATTGGAGAAGTCTTAGAGGTAAGTGCAGAGTTAATCCGTTCGGGCTCAAACCTGAACCATTGGGAAGCAGTGATCCAGAAAGACTCAGGCAAGATTGTGGCAAAAGCAAGTTCAAATATGATCAAAACCCACGTTAAGCTGAGTGATTTAGGTTTTTAATATCAAATACAATTAAATTTTAATCAATTTAAATAAAGCCTTTAGAATTCAATTGGAATGATTCTTCTGGCATATCCTTAAAAACTACTATTACATGAAATCGAGCATCGGGGAACCTGTGCGAGATTGTCCCGAATCAAGTTCGGGACAAGCTATATGGCCCTTTAAAAACAAATTATATCATATGAAAAAAATTTTACTGACGCTTATTTTTTGCGTTTCCTTTGCATTTTTGTCTCAGGCCCAATGGACTGTTTCCTATCATCAGAGTGATCTACCCTTTTTGGGAATTAATAAGCAGCTAGGTGAAAAATGGATTCCGGAGTTTCGCCTAGGGGCCAATAATTTCACACGATTTCTGAGTTTGGAGCTAGTTGCGAACTATATGGTCAAATCTGATGAGGACCTTCAGATTTACCTGGGATTTGGAGGAAGAGCTAATTTATTTCCGGGACTTGTTTTTCCTGCCGGGATTAATTACTACCCATTTGCTAAAAAAGAATTTGGTTTTCATTTTGAAGCGGCACCTTTGGTTTCATTCCAAAATGGAGCCTTGTTAAGAGGATCTTTAGGCTTTAGATATCGCTTTCTGAAAAACTGATCGGAGTTGGGGGCTTTTAGGAATCGAAAGCCTCCAATTTTACCATCAGATCCCAGACTGCAATTCCCAAGGAAACAGAAATATTCAGGGAATGCTTTGTGCCAAGTTGAGGGATTTCCAAGACTTGATTGCAAGCTTTCAAAACTTCCTCCTCTACTCCAAAAACCTCATTTCCGAAAATCAAGGCATATTTTTTATTAGGTTCTGGCTTGAACTCGTTTAGAAGTATGGATTGGTCAACTTGTTCTAAGGCGCAAAGCTGATAACCTTCCGCCTTCAATTTGTGAACAGCCTCCATGGTATTCAGACAATATTCCCACTCTACAGACTCTGTGGCTCCCAAGGCAGTCTTCTGTATATCACGATGAGGAGGAGTTCCAGTAATTCCACAGAGATAAATCTTCTCCACTCTGAATGCATCCCCGGTCCGAAAGGCCGATCCTACATTATTCAGGCTTCTTACATTATCCAAAACCAGAGCAATGGGTGATTTTTTGGTTTCCTTAAATTCTTCAACGGAGAGCCTTTCCAGCTCTTCCATACTTAATTTCTTCATCTTTTTTGATCTCCCTTGCTTATAGGCTATTTTCAAACTTAATTCGTTCCCCCAAATTTAAGAGAAATTAGCCGAACCCATGAGTAAATCCAAAGATGGAAAAGAAACCCCGCTAATGAAGCAGTATAATGCGATCAAAGCGAAGCATCCTGGTGCCTTGCTTTTGTTTCGTGTGGGTGATTTTTATGAGACTTTTGGTGAAGATGCAATAATTGCCAGCAAGGTTTTGGACATTGTTTTGACTAAAAGAGCCAATGGTGCGGCCTCACATATAGAATTGGCCGGTTTTCCACACCATTCACTGGATAATTACCTTCCTAAATTGGTTCGAGCAGGAAATCGTGTCGCAATTTGTGATCAGCTGGAAGACCCCAAATCGGTCAAAGGAATCGTAAAAAGAGGAGTTACAGAATTAGTAACTCCGGGCCTTTCCTACAATGACCAAGTTCTGGACACCAGAAAAAATAATTACCTGGCATCCATCCACTTTGGAAAGGATAAACATGGAATAGCCTTTTTGGACGTTTCAACAGGGGAATTCATGTGTGCTGAAGGTAATTCCAGCTATGTGGAAAAGCTTTTGCAAAGTTTTGCGCCTGCGGAAATTATTTTTTCAAAAGCTGCGAAGAAAACAGCACATGATCTGATTAAAAACGATTACATCACTTTTCATTGTGAAGATTGGGTATATCAGTTTGATTATACCTATGAAAAGCTCAAAACCCATTTTGAAACGGCCAACCTCAAAGGTTTTGGGATAGAGGAACTGGAGATGGGGATAGTGGCGGCTGGAGCGATCCTTTTTTACCTAGAAGAAACTGAGCATAGAGAAATACAGCATATCTCGGCTATTTCGAGGATTGCTGAAGAAAAGTACGTGTGGTTGGACAAATTTACCATCCGAAACCTCGAATTGGTATTCCCACAGCATGATGGAGGCGTTCCGTTGATTCAAATTTTGGATCAGACGGTAACTCCGATGGGTTCAAGAATGATGAAAAAGTGGATGGTTCTTCCTTTGAAGGAAAAATCTCCAATTGAAGAACGCCTGAATGTGGTTGAATTTTTCCATGAAAACGCTATCCTGATAGACGAAATATTGGCTCATTTGCGCCATATAGGTGATTTGGAAAGATTGATTTCTAAAGTGGTGGTCGGAAGGGCCAATCCAAGGGAAATGAATCAGATCCGTCGGGCTTTAAAAGCGATATTGCCTGTAAAAACTCTTCTCAAAGATCAGCAAAACCCTACCCTCAAAAGATTGGCTGATCAAATCCATCCCTGCGAATACATTTTGGAGAAAATTGAAAGGGAGCTTCAAGAGGATGCACCGATGCTAGTTCATCAAGGAGGCGTGATCAAAGATGGCGTAGATGCAGAGTTGGATGAATACAGAAACTTAGCGAATAAGGGTAAGGACTTTCTCGTTCAAATTCAGCAAAGGGAAATCCAAAATACAGGGATCAGCTCTTTGAAAATTGCCTTCAATAAAGTTTTTGGTTATTACCTGGAGGTAACCCATGCGCATAAGGATAAGGTACCTCAGGAGTGGATCAGAAAACAGACTTTGGTCAATGCTGAGCGATATATCACCCCTGAGCTCAAAGAATACGAGGAAAAAATTCTGAATGCAGAGGACAGAATGATCGCTCTGGAACAAAAATATTTTCAGGACTTAGTTGCTGAAACAGCTCAATTTGTCACTCAAATTCAACAAAACGCCAGAATAGTTGGCACCCTGGATGCGCTCCTATCTTTTGCACAGGTTGCTCTAAATAATAATTATTCCCGCCCGAAAGTATCTGATACCGAAACTTTAGAAATCAAAGACGGAAGGCATCCGGTGATTGAGAAGCAATTACCAGCAGGAGAAGAATATATTCCAAATGATATTTATCTGGATCATGACAGTCAGCAAATAATAATCATTACAGGGCCTAATATGGCAGGTAAATCGGCACTGTTAAGACAGACCGCGTTGATAGTTTTAATGGCTCAAATGGGATCTTTTGTCCCGGCTTCTTTCGCTAGGGTCGGAATTATTGATAAAGTATTTACTCGAGTTGGGGCTTCTGATAATTTATCCAAAGGTGAGTCAACGTTTATGGTTGAAATGACCGAAACGGCTAGCATTCTGAATAATTTATCAGATCGAAGCCTAGTTTTGATGGATGAAATCGGGCGAGGAACTTCCACTTATGATGGAATTTCCATAGCCTGGTCAATTGTCGAGTACCTTCATAATCATCCTACTTTCAAGGCAAAAACCTTGTTTGCAACCCATTATCATGAGTTGAATCAGCTAACGCAGGATTTTCCAAGGATAAAAAACTTTAATGTGGCTGTAAAAGAAGTGGGAAATAAGGTGATTTTCATGAGGAAACTGAAGGAAGGCGGCAGCGAACATAGCTTCGGTATTCATGTAGCTCAAATGGCAGGAATGCCAAACCCTGTTGTCTTGAGAGCTGCAGAGATCATGTCCCATCTTGAAAAGGATAAGGCCATGAACCAGGGCAAAAAGTCTCTTAGTTCTGTCCCAAAAAATAATTATCAGCTTAGTATGTTTGAGATGGATCCTAAGTTCAAAGAAGCTAAAGAACTTTTGGATCAAATCGATATAAATTCAATTTCTCCAATTGAGGCCTTGCTCAAGTTGCATGAAGTGAAGAAAACTATAGAATAATTAAAAATCAGTTTTTTAGTATATTGACTGCAAAAAGAGAGATGTTCTATGGATAAGGTGTTACTAAAGGACCTTAAAAAACAAGATAAGTATACTAAGTTCTTCCAAAATTGGGCGGAGCAGGAGTTTAAAGCTCATCCCAACGAAAGAAGACTATTAGAGAATCTCGAGGCATTAAGCCAAAGTATTGGCATGAACGAGGGGCTTTTGATAGCTTGTTTTGATTATAGAAATCTAAAATTGGCCTTTTTTACTGGGGAGGTTGAAAAGCTTACAGGGTATCCGGAGGAGATGTTCCGCAAAAAGGGGATGGAAACTTCTTTTACCATGGTGCATCCTGATGATCGGGAGGAGCTGTTTAAGTTCCAAAAGATTGTTTTCGATGCCTTTCACAGTTTAAGTTTGAATGAGAGACATTCTTTTGAATTTTCCTATATCACGCGCTGGGTTCATCGAACCTCCGGTGAAGTATCTTGGATGATGGCCAAAGTAAGACCTTATTTGATTGATAAGGATGGCAATTTTGCCATGGACTTACATATTATCGTCAAGCTGTTGACACCACCTAAATACAAGGGTTATGATTGGAACTATTCTTACACTAAAGATGATGGTACCCGAATCATTGTATCTAAAGATTCTCCAAATGACAAGGAGGTCAAGTTGACGAAGAAGGAAAAAGAGGTGGTTGAGTTGATGCTGGAAGGAATGGAATCAAAGGATATTGGGGAGAAATTAAATATTTCTATCAATACAGTCGGAACCCACAGAAAGAATATTCTTCGAAAGCTGGGAGCGAAAAATGTGGCTGAGATGGTTAAAATCTTGGCCTCATATGAATTTTAAAAATTGCTGAAAATCAGTGTGATCCTTAAAATTCCTGAGATTATTAAAAAAATTCCAGTCAGAATTATTGTAAAAATCAAAGAGGAGCTTACCTTTGCATCCACAATTCGCTCAGACAAAGATCTGGGATATTGAAATAAGCGAGAGTAGCTCAGTTGGTAGAGCACGACCTTGCCAAGGTCGGGGTCGCGAGTTCGAATCTCGTCTCTCGCTCAGATCAAGCCCTTGAAAGAGGGCTTTGTTGTTTCAAGCCATAGCTTTAACAAGCAAAAGACAGCCTATAATTTTTATAGGTAATGCCGGGATGGTGGAATTGGTAGACACGCAAGACTTAAAATCTTGTGTCCTTTTGGACGTGCGGGTTCAAGTCCCGCTCCTGGTACATTGAGCCTCACAGAAATGTGGGGCTTTTTGTATTTTAGTTCTTAAGTAATTTAATAGAGTAAAATACTTCAGGCCATTAAAATTATCATTAGACTTTTTAGCAAGTTGGTACAGCCAAGAGGCCTTTAGGTTTTGCGAAGGTCCTTTTCTAATGATTGTGATTTTTTAAGCGAAATCTGAGTTTCCTATATTATGCTCTTGCCTTACTTTAACAAATAAATCTTGAAGAAGTGGGCTAATTATTGAATCTGAAGAAAGGAATCAATTCCTTTTTTCGATGACTTTTTTTAACTTATTCGATGAGTGTTTGATTATTTACTACTTATTATTTCAAATGCGAAGGCTCTTAGTAATTCTTTTTTTCTTTTTGTCGTTTCAACTATTTGGTCAAAAGGGTTCTGCTGATGGAATTATTGACTCATTGTTAGAAAACGGGGCACAAAAAGAAGCCTTAAAACTTGTTGAAAATTATATTCAGGATTTTGAAAGGAACATGCAGTTTGACAGTTTACCTGAATACTTGGTGTTATATGGTCGTGTTGTAAGGGCCATTCAACCAGAAAGTGATGGTAACAAAAAGCTCCTTTTTACTTACCAAAACTGGAAAAAACTCTCAATTGAACCTAGTTTTCAGAGGAAATTAGCTAAAAGTCTTGCCAACTGGTATGAGTATACTGGAAATATTAGTAAAGCCTATGAGGTTACACTGCTTGCATTAGATTGGGCGAGAAAAGAGTCAGGATCGAAGCCACAAATTTTTGCTGATCTCTACCTCAATTTAGGAGGGCTTGCAATAAAAAACATGGATCTTTCGGCTGCCAAAAAGCATTTAACCCAAGTCCTCAGTTTAAACCTTTCCGAAAAAGATCCAGAAAATATTTACTTCGCCAATAGTTACTTGGGAAACATCGCCTATTTTACTTCCAACTTAGATTCTGCAGCCTACTATTATGAAAAAACTTTAAAGGCAATAGATCTACTCGAACCAAGCCCAAGGAACCAGCTTTATCGAAAAAGTATTATCCTGAATAATCTTGCAGGGGTTCAAATGGCTCAAAGCGATTTCAATGCTGCAGAAAAGTCGATGAATCAAACAATCCTTTTTCGGGAAAAATACATGGCTACCAATCTAGATGCCATTGAATATCAAAAAGTACTTCAAGACTATTTGAGTTCCCTCGATAATCTTGCGGGACTCTACAAGCAATTGGGGCATTATAGTCGGGCAAAGCAACTTTTGGAATTTTCCTTTCGGAGAAAAATCGAGGAATTGGGAGAAAATGACTTAGCTACTACCAAGTCTCGTATTCTTTTAGGCCAAATCTACTTTGATATTCAAGAACTTGAAATTTCTAAGAGGTACTTAGAAGATGGCCTAGGAAGACTTCAAAACACTGACCAAGAAAGTTCATATTGGCAAGGAGATGCTCTTCATACTTTAGCTAGGATGGAGGATTTTCTTCAAAATGAAGATGTTGCAGATTCCTTATATCGTCAGGCCAAATTGATTTTTGATGAAGAGCTTCAAGGGGAGTACGATGTGATATATCTGGATTTTTTGAAAAATTTCTCACGTTTTTTAGCTGAAAACAGGAAAACTGCAGAGGCCATTTCCCTTTCGCAAAAGGCTAGGAAATACCTCGAGGAAATTAATTCGGACAATTTGTTTTTGGACTTTAATCAGTCTTTAAATCAGGCAGCAATTCACGAGTTAGGAGGCCAATATTCGGAGGCATTAAGGGTATCAAATAGTACTTTCGAATTATGGAATAGACTAATAAATCGGAGGAATAGTGTTCAAGATTCAATCCAAGCCGTATTTCTTAAACCTAAGATCATCCTTATTAAAAATAGAAGTCTATATAAGTTAGAAAATAAAAGTGCTGAAATTTTAAAATCTATTGAAAAAGAACTTCTGGAGGGCCTTCAAATTATCGACTCTCAATCAGACTTTCTTTTCGAGCCTTCAGACATCAGTATTCAGCTTGATATAAACCGGGAATACTTTGAATTTTTGGAACAAATCGAATTGGATCTTTATCAGGTGTCAGGAAAAGAAATCTATCTGGATCGATTACTGACATATCATGAGCATGCGCGCTATAGGCAAATTCGCTCTAGGCTTCAAAAAAACCAATCAGTAAAATTTGGAGGGATTCCTACGAAAATTCTCCTGCGCGAAGAAAATCTAAAAGATCAACTTAAAAAATCTTTTCTCGATGAAGGGAAAAACCTGGTAGCTTATAGTAAAGCTAAAGAAGAATGGGTAGATTTTCTTGATTCATTGAGAGTACATTATCCCAAATATTATCAGCTTCATTTTGAGACAAGCGAAAGCGCGCTGAAGAGAGTTTATTCCAGTCTAGATCCAAGTATGACCTATCTTCGCTACTTTCAGGTAGGTCAGGACTGGATGGTTTTGGTGATAAAAGAAAAATACAAAAAACTAATACCCTTAAATACGAAATCGCTCTCACCTATTCTGGAAACACTAGCTGATCAATCATCAAAAAATAAATTTCAGCCCTTAGTTTTCCACAAAATCTATCAATTAGTTTGGGAACCCATTAGACCCCATCTAGAAACTCATCGAATAACAATCATCCCTGAAGGCTTATTATTTAATTTGAGTTTTGATGCACTCAGTAAACAAGCAGTTAACCAATGGTCTGAACTTGTAAAGTACTCTTTGATCCAGGATCATAGCTTTTCATATCAATACAGTCTACTTTTGCTGGAAAAGCAAAAAAGAACATCTTACCAGACACAATTAGCTGCTTTTGCACCTGGGTTCTTTGATGGAATGAAAAAAACCTATCAAGCGGCTTTTTTTGATAAACAGTATGTGGATAAAAACTATCTGGAATTGATTCCACAACCATTTACACGAAGGTTGGTAGAAGAGATTTCCTCCAAATTTGAATCAAAAACATATTTAGAAGGTCAATCGACTGTTAGCAACTTCAAGAAAGAAGCTGGAAAATCCCGAATTATTCACCTTGGCACCCATGCCTTTTCTAGCAATGTCAATCCAAGTGATACACATTTGGTTTTTGCTAAGTCAACAGAGAATCCTCTAGAACCTCACGAGCTTTTTGCCAGTGAAATATATGAGTTGAATTTAAATTCGGAATTAGCAGTGCTCCTTGCTTGTGAATCTGGCAAGCCTACTTATGCAGCAGGAGAGGGAATGATATCCTTAGCTCATGCATTTAATTATTCAGGGACTCAATCCATGCTTATAGGCTTAGGCAAAATTGACGAAAAGACCAGTGTTGATATAGCAGATGACTTTTACAGTTTTCTTGAAGAAGGGTTGCCAAAGGATGTAGCACTAAGAGAAGCAAAATTGAATTATATAGCTCAAGCCAATGGAAGAGAATTAGATCCTAGTTTTTGGACAGGTTTAATTATTTTGGGTAATCCTGATCCGGTGGAGATTGAAGCAAAATCAGAAAAGTGGATTATACTTTTTAGCTCAGGATTAATCTTTATGACTATTTTTTGGATCTTGAGAAAGAAATTAAAGGAAAATTGATGACAAATTAGAGGTTAACTCGATGTGAAGGAAAGAACCTAATCTTTCTAGAAATGAAAACCGAAACTTCAAATGCATCCCAAATTCTTCTATTCATTCTGTTCATCTTTTCTATTGCATGCTCAGAAAAATCAGAACCAACACCCCAGCCAATACCCAGTCAAAAAGACTTAATTGAAATTGATTCTCAAATCGAGGACTTCCTTTCTGAATATAATATCCCAGGGGCAAGTTTGGCAATTTCTAAGAATGGAAAGCTTGTATATCAAAAGGCTTATGGTTTAGCCGATCAATCTCAAAATAAACCTATGGAGATCGGAACTCAAATGAGAGTGGCAAGTGTATCCAAATCCTTTACAGGATTAGCAATAATGTTATTGGTGCAAGATGGAAAAATCGCTCTAGAAGATAAAGTGTTTGGAGAAGGGGCAATTTTAGGAACAAACTTCGGCAGTAAACCCTATTCTAATCGAGTGAAACAAGTCACAGTTAAACACCTTCTTCAAATGACTACCGGAGGCTGGGTAGTTAATGGAAATCGGGATGCAATTGATTATGAGCAACAAAGAACCAACGCTGGCTTCTTCGATTGGATGATGGATAATGCATCCCTGACTTTTGATCCTGGGACTCAATATTTATATATCAATACCAACTATTTCGTTGCAGCTAGAATCGTAGAAGAAGTTTCCGGAAAGAGCTTCTCTCAATTTGTAAAGGAAAGAATTATGGGACCTCTCAAAATGGCTTCAACTGCTTATGGAAAAAACGGCACGCAGGGAAGGCTGCCTAACGAGGCGGTATATTATGGGCAAGGTGGAACAAAAGGCTTTGAATATAATTTCAATATAGAAAGGAGAGACGGTGATGGAGGATTGGTTACATCAGCTCCTGATTTACTAAGATTCGTAACCGCAGTCGATGGAAGTCCGTCAAGACCTGATCTATTGCAGCCGGCATTTTATAACCAATTTATCCAAGGTTCGGCTCCTAATCCCAATTTTGCAAATGGCGTAGCAAGTTTTAATCAGTCTAAATATTTTTTTGGAGCCCTACCGGGTACCCGATCAGGATATATGTTTAATGCTAATGGGATGGCAGCAGCAATTATTTTCAACGGAAACGCAGATTACACTCAAGCTAACTATACAAATTTTGCCAATGCACACAATGCTTTAATGGTTAACCTGACAACTAAAAATATCAATAATTATCAAGACATTGATCAATTCTAATAGAACTTAACCGGCCAAAAGCTCTTGGGATAAAGTAGATTTACTTGTATCTTTTTGGCAACTAGCTTAGTATGCCTAAAGATTCAATTCATCAGCTATCGCAAGAAGAACTCGTAAGAGGACTCAGGGAGAAGAACAGGAAAATAATGTCTTCCTTATATAAGGAAACTTTCCCCAAAGTGAGAAACTATATTTTAAAGAATAGTGGAGACGAGGATCAAGCTAAAGATATATTTCAGGAGGCATATTTGTCGGTTTGGCAACAAGTGAATGCTGGAGACTTCTCTCCTAAAAATAATACAGCTTTGCAAGGCTTTCTTTACCAGGTTTCAAAAAACAAATGGCTAGACTTCCTTCGCTCAAGGAAATACAAAGTTGAGCAGCCATTGAATGCTTCTTTGTTGGAAATTTCAGATAATCAAGAAGGTGAGGATCAAGATCAAAGGCTTCAAAAGCTGGAAAAGGCTTTTTTGCAGCTTGGAGAAAGTTGTAAGGAACTCTTGAAGCTGTTTTATTTTAAAAAAGTTTCACTTCAGGACCTCGCCCAAAGCTTTGGTTGGACCGCTCAAACGGCCAAAAACAATAAGTATCGCTGCATGGAAACTCTCCGGAAAATTATCAAATCCTGATGGAAAATAATTTAAAAATCACACCTTCAGAGTACGAGCTGATTGAAGCATGGCTTGATGGAAAACTTACCAAAGAGCAATCACTGGCGTTTCAACATTCAGAAAATGAAGACCCAGAATGGAGTTTGAAAATTCAGGAAGTCAAAATTCTTAAAAATGACTTGGAGGCCTATTTGTTTAAAGTAGAATTGGAAAAAATACATGAAGAAATTGTAAACCAAAAGCCGACCAAATCTGCTTCACTTTCCCGTTGGATTTTAGCAATAGCCGCTTCATTAATACTGATTTTGGTGAGTTGGTGGGGTATTCAGAGCGTATTCCAAAGTCCAAATGAAAAGCTTTTCGCTGCCTACTACCAGACAGACCCTGGATTGATTACTGCCATGTCGGGCTCGGATTCCTACGAATTTGACCGTGGGATGGTAGACTATAAAGAAGGAAAGTATAAGGAAGCTTTGGCACGATGGAACCTTCTTCTTGAAGAGGAATTTGCAGATGACACGCTGATCTATTTTGTGGCAATGGCTAATCTGGAATTGGGAAACTATGATTTATCGCAGAAACTCTTGAAGCAGGTTGCAGATGAAAACGCCTCTGAATTCAAGGAGGATGCGAGTTGGTATTTGGCCTTGATTTATCTGAAGAATGGAGAATTAGATCCAGCAAAACTTATGTTGTCTAATCTTGATAGACCAGAGGCTCAGGCACTTTTAAAAGAAATTCAAAATTAATTCTTAGAATTCTTGATGACTTTTTGAATCTCTTACGATGAGTAAGTAAACCACTTCTTACTTATCTTATGAAAAAGTTACTTTTATTCTTTCTGGTAGCCTTGACTATTTCTTGTCAGGAAGACACCGAACCTGCTAATCCTACCGATCCTACTGTGGGAGAAAACCCAGCCGGAAATTATGAGACTCAGGATGTACAGATTGTCTTGCCCGAGGGAAGCTCTTTGGACCTAACTGGGGCGGAATTGCTTTCATTTGGTGAAAGGTTTCCGGTAGGAAATGAAGGTAAAGTAAAGGCTATTGCTACTCCCGGCGAGGGCAGTGTTACATTTCTTTTGGACAAAAATGGGGAAATAGTCCTGATGGGGTACCTTTCAAGTGATCAAAACAAAATATCTCCTCAGACCACAGCGGATGTGTTATTGTACCAAGGAAGCCGCTTATGGTTAATTCCCGGACAAAATGCCCCAAGTTTCTTTGCCAAAATAGATGAAATTTCTCCCGCAGTTTCCTGGAGAAAAGAATTTGAAGGATTATGGAAGCAAGATCCACTCATACTTTCCAAGGGGATTTTTGTTGAGCCATTGAAGGAAGTATTAAAGCAAATCATGCCAGAACCCAATGAATTGGATATTCGAGCTAAAGTATCCGATATTCAAGTAGATGCGGCAGATATCAAAAGCGGTATTCAGGTTTTTGAAAGCGACCTGGGAAAAATTTCCGTCACCAATTCCTATCGAAGAAGAGCGCATGCTTTCCTGTATAAAGTATCTTCAAAGGATGAATCCGGGGTGAAAACAACTCTTATAACCAACTTAGGAGGCAGTACACCAGCCAAAGAGGATTTTCCCATTGACCCAGCCTCAGCTGCCAATTCTTTAACAGGGATACTGGGCAGTCTGGTGGAAAATACACAATCGGAAATAGCAGCGAAAACAAGTGGTCCAGCATCCTTGCCTTTGGAAGATAAGGAAAGTGAGGCTGAGTATAAGCTGCATATCGTAGGCCCAGGAATAAGCTCGACCAATCCAAAAACCGAAGCAGAGTTCCTCAAATTGACCCGGCTGGAAGTGGAGACTTTTGCCATCGATTTTATGTTCCCGCTCATCATGGAGATTTTTGGGTACAAGGGAGATCTGAAAGAAGGTGGGATTGATATTAAAAATGGTAGAGTTGAGGCTTTTATCGAAAAGACTGAAGTGTTTTTAAAGGCTAGCCCCGATGTTTATGATGAAATAAAAAAAGGTCAATATGCTGCTGCCTTGAAAAAAGGAATAGAAAAAGTGGAAACAGGCCTAATTGAATCTACTTTCAAGGAGATGGCTTTCACAGGCTTTGACATCATGACCGAATTTGGAAAAAACTACGTGAAGGATTTTCCCAAAGTAGATGCCAGTAAATATGATGAGGTTTTTGAAAGTGCAGGAAGAGTGCTCAAAGTATTGAATTCTGCGCTTTTAGCAGGAGATTTTCTTCGAATTGGTCTAGATTTTAGAAATTCCCGTCAGTTTGAGGAATGGACAGTCACAGCCCGCTCTGCCAAAGTCAGCCTCCTTCCTGCCGAAGCCACCGTTTCCAGTCGTGGCAACAAAGAAATCAAAGCCGAAATCAAAAATTTAGAAGAAGAAGGGGGCGATAATTTCCCCTATTTCAAATGGAGCACTTCTGGAAAATACGGCTACATCCAGGACAAAAAAGGTAACAAGGGTAAGTCATTTGACAGTTCGGACAAAGAAATCACTTATTATTCCGAGACCAGCGCCTCAGATCTACCTGAAGAAAACAACTTCGAATATGTCTATGTGGAGGCTTATTACAAAAATCAGCTAATAGGGAGGGACACTACTGTCCTCAATCTGAAAAAGAGCACCTATATCCTGAAACCGGGAGGTCTAGTACTTTCCGGCAAGGAGGATCAGATAAATACAGCCAAACTTTACATCGAGCCAGTCAACCAACGCGATGCTGACTTTACTGGGAAAAAGGTCGTTTGGTCCACTGAAGGGAAACATGGACGATTAGTAAAGTTTGCCGAAAATGGAACAGTCATTACCACCTATGACGATAATGCCATCAATTATCTAGTGACAGATGAGGACACAGAAAAAGGAAGGGAGACCGTCAAGGCGAGAATTTATGAGAAATCAGCAGTAGATGGGGAGTATTTTCTTTACGAGGAACTGAGCCTGGATATTGAGATAGACAATTCAGATAACATCAAAATCATTACAGTAGACCTTACGCTTACCAGTTTCCAAAACAACACGGACAAATTCTACACCTGCGGGTCAAGATTGCAGTTTCTGGTTGAACCTGAGCCCAATGCAGTTTCCTACACAGCAAAAATTATAGATCTCACTCCAGGGGGAAACTTTCTAGGCAAGACAGCTTCTTGGAGTGCAAATAAGACACCTGAAGAGGATGGAAAATACCGAGCATTTATTGTAGCCTTCAAAACTGAAAGCCGACCTGTAAATCTTGGATCACCAAATTGTGGAGCAATTGCTGCAGAGGTGAAATCTAAATTTGTGGGAAAAGCTCAAGTGGTTATCCGGCTAAAAGATCCTGGCTAAGAATGCATAGCTTAAGAGCGTAGAAAAGTCATTGGTGATAAAGTGAGTTCTCTCTACACCAATGACTTTTTTATAAAATTCTTTGATGACTTTTTTCAATTTCCCACGATGAGTAAGCAAACCACTAATTACTTGTCTTATGAAAAAGCTATTCTTTCTACTCTTCGGGTTTTTCTTGTCCTGTCCTGTTTTTTCCCAAACTAGCTACTATTATCCTCCCGGCTACTTTGGGTTGTACAATAATCAATCCACCAGTGCCCGAGCCCAGGGGATGGGTTTCACCACGCTGACAAGAGCCGGAATCGAAAATTCCTTTTATAATCCTGCAGCTATCGGGAGTTCCATGGCCCCGATTCAAGCATATGCCAACTACGCAAATGGACACTCCTACCGTCCAAATTCCAGGTACTATTTCGTAGGTGGAGCATTCAAGCTGAAAGAAAAATTCTCTTTAGGCATTTCTTATTTCAGCTACCAAAATCCTGATCCAGTATGGACAACCATTATTGGTAGCGAAACCTTCGACACGGATTTCTTTTCTCAACATGCTATTTCTTTATTGGCATCATACCAAGTGGTAGAAGGCCTTCAGGTTGGTTTGAGTGCTAATTTGATGCAGGAAAATGCAGTGAATGGAGAAAAGACGAATTCCGACTTTATACCTAGTTTGGGGCTTCAGTATCAAAGACCGGTAGAATTTTTCAAGTCCGAAAAAATACAAGACCAGCAGTTTTTTGGAGCTTTATCCCTCTCCAACTTCCTTTTTAACGGAGAGACCAATCAAGAATACGAGAGTTGGGTTTCTGACAGATATTTGCCCATCATTCTTAGGTTGGGTGCCGGTTTCTCTTTTCAGCTTCCGCTAAATTTAGGTCTGACAGCAGATAAGGCCTACTTCGAAGGGACCGATAAGGCTATAGACTTGCGACTCGACCTACAATTTCAGGATTACCTTCCTGGAGGTCCCAAAAATAACACTGATCATGAACTCAGTACCGCTTTTGGGGTCGGTGCCGAGGCTTGGTTTTTCGAAAGACTGGCCTTCAGGATTGGATATTTCACCGAAAAAGGTCCTTCGGGTATTCAATCCGATGGGGATATCTGGGTGACCGGTAATCGAGCCGGCTTTTCTTGGGGCTATGGTACCCTGATTCCAACCTATCAGCTCACCGATGGCAAAATGCCCTTCGACATAGAAGTCAATCTGGTCACCGGCAAGCAGATTACTTCCCTGAATGAAGAAATATACACCCATCCGGCCATTTTCGCCGATGATACCTTCCAGTTTGCTTTTGGGCTCAATCTGCTTTGGAGATAAGACCCTAATTCCTCTTTAAACTTCTTAAATCATGAAAAAAAGAATTTTCTCCTACATTTTTCTAGCCACACTCCTTTGTCTTTCCTGCAATACAGAAGAAGACATCCTTCCCCAAGATCCTGTAAACCCAGATCCTTTGGTAGGATTGGAGACCTACAGCGTTACTGTAGAATTTCCAGAGGGAAAAAGCCCTGATTTGACCGGAGCTTCCCTTTGGTCTTGGGACAAATCCAGTCCGCTGAATGAGCAGAAATCCGGAAAGGTGATGAAATTTCCCTCCGAATCTGCATTTGCTTATCTTCTAGATAGGCAAGATCGACTCCTTTTAGCCGGAGTGATTGATGCAAATCAGCAAAAACTGGATTTAAGCACCACCGCCAAAACCTTGCTTTTTTGGGGTCTTGGAGGGCCATTTTTCGAGCCTGAACTTGCACCTCGGTTTTTTGCGGAAGTAGAATCTTTTCCCAATTGGCCAGAGTGGAAGTCACAAGTGGATCAGGCTTTTGAAAAGGATCCTTACTTCCTGTCCGATCCCAATCTTGGGCTACTCTTAGGGGAAATGATTAAGGGATTGGATCCTAATTTTCCTGATGCCCGCATCAGCGAGGAGACAAAGGCCTCCGACTTATTGGTGGATGGGGAAATCAAAAGCGGTATCCAAGTATACCAGATCGGATTGAGCCAGTTTGAGATAGCAAACACTTTCAGAAGGCGGGCGACGGGATTTCTCTACAAGACCAAAAGGATAGATGAGTCAGGCAAAGAAGAAGCGATCAATGAATTTCCAGGATCAAGTAATCAGAAGAGTGCGGACAAAACCGTGGAAATCCCCGTGGTCACCGGAATTACCAGCTTTTCGGGAACGGTCTATGAATACCTCTTAGGCAGTACCGAGAAGTCCTTTCGGGTCAATACCGATCCCATAGAAATTCCCTTGAGCCTGAATGAAAAAGAAGCCACCTGGCAGCTGCGGGCCATCGGTATGGGAAAAGGCGGACAAAATCTCAATCAGGCTGAAATCGCCGAGCGTACCAAACTCATGCTTTTGACCTTTACCCTTGATTTTGTCGTGCCTTTGATTGCGGACGGCCTTACCGCCAAAGCCACTGCCTCCAAAAATACAGGAGCTCCCAAAACACAGCAGGATTTCTGGGAGGCGATGATCATTGCTACTGCGGGCTATCTGGACCAAATGCCCAGCGTCAGTCAAAAAGTACAAAACGGAGAGCTATCCGAGGCGGTCAGGGACTTTTTTACCATTGGCTATAATCAGTTCGGCTCGATTTTTTTGGAGGATTTGGCGCGGGTAGCAGCAGAGACGATTTGGGAAAACGCCCCAGCAAATCTTCCCAAACCTAGTTTGGAAGACTTCAAGCAAAGCGCCATCAGAAAGGCCAAGATTTTGACCACGATCGATCTCATGCTAAAGGGAGCTGACTACGCAAGAAAAGTACATGATATTCAAAACTCCAGGAGTTTGGAGGTCTTCGAAATCAAGGCGCGGGAGATCGAAATCAATTTGGAGCCAAGAGAATCAAAAGTATCCCCTGAAAATAGCCGGGAGCTGACGGCATTTATCAAATCCTCTGTAGCAGACGGGCAGGTGATCGAATACGAATGGTCCACTTCTGGAAAATTCGGCTACTTGTATGATGATATTCATGAAGGGAAGAGTTTCTCCAGTTCAAAAAATAAGGTCAAGTATTTTGCCTCTGTCAAGGTTGGAAGCATATCTGAAAATGCAGTCGATACTGTCAAAGTAAGAACCTATATCAAACAAGGTGCAAATCGTACGAAAATTGGAGAAGATTTCGCAATCATCCGAATAGAGGATAAAATTCAATTTATAACAGGATGGGAAATATATGTACCTGTGAGTGAAAGAGAAACGTCTTTATCTCCAACTGGAGTAGAATATACCATATCGAACGGAGGATTTTTGGCAAAATTCACCACAGAAGTAGAGCCTAAAGCCTTTCAGTTTCAGCTTATCCGACAAGATGGAACTAGAGGAAACATAGTAAACAGAAATGCATCGGATTTGCAAAGGGATGGCGAAAGTTATGTCTACAGAGTCGGTGTGGGTAGTATAAGAATAATAAAAACCTACAGTAAAGCAGTAAGGGATGAATGGGTGGCAAAATTCACGGAAGAGCTGGAAGCCAGAAGAAATATTTATCACGCAGTTGAGGTCACGGTGATTCCAAAAGACTAATTCCAGTAAGGGTCGACTTTAAATCGGCCCTTATTTTATTATAATTCTTGGCTCAAATAATTCCACTAAGAGTCAAATCCTGAGCTTTTTTGTATTTTAAGAAAAATCAAAATATAGGATGATGAAAAGCCTTGACATTTTTCAGACAGATTGGGAAGGAATTGAAGCACTTTTAAAGACAATAGGTCTTTCTTTAGCCATCCTACTCGCTTTTTACTTTTTGGGCAATGTCCTTCAAAAATTTTTGAAAAAACGATTATTGGTCCGGATGGATGATCCGCTATTAGCCAATTTCTTATCAGTTGTCTTCAGGTTGATCATTATACTGCTTGGGTTTCTATTGGTTTTTAGAATAATAGGATTGACAGGCCTGGTTTCAGGGCTTCTAGCCGGGGCTGGTATCACAGCTTTCGTGATCGGTTTTGCCCTTAAGGATATCGGCGAAAACTTTTTAGCAGGAATTCTTCTAGCCTTCAAAAGACCTTTTCGAGTAGGAGATATTGTAGATATTAATGGAATGAGAGGGGTTGTTTTGACCTTAAACCTGCGAGATACTCAAATCAAAACTTCGGATGGCAAAGACGTTTTTATTCCCAATGCCACCATCATTAAAAACCCTTTGGTCAACTTTACCATAGATGGATTTCTGCGCTATGATTTTATAATTGGTTTGGATTATGGTTCCGACTACCAAGCCGCAAGAGCTTTAATTTTGGAAGCCATTCAAAAAGTCCCAGGAGTCTTGATGGACACCAAAACGCCCAAAGTTTGGGTTTCAGACCTGGCAGAAAGCACCTTGAATCTGCAGGTGGCTTTTTGGGTAGATACTTTTGATCGAAAGATTGCTGACATGGAAGTGAAAAGCCAAGCTATTATCCAGGTATTGACTACATTAGAAAAGGCCGGATATAATCTTCCGGCCCGTGTATTGGAAATCAAAAACTATAGGGATCAGCCTATCAAAAGCTCTTGATTATTTCTCTACAATTTTCTTCAAATCCGCTGGGGAGTAATTAACTGATTTCAAAGTTTTTCTGTCCCCTTCTCTAAAGACCAAAAACAGATCTCCTTCTTTTTCATAAAAACAGTCGGTTCCTTTTAGCTTATAATGTGCCACTGTGGCCTTAGCTTCTTCTTCTGTGACACAAGCTTTGCTCATGTTTGATCTTTGTACCTCGTCGAAAAGCTCTTTGAATTTTTCACCTAGTCCAAATTCAAGAACAGCTCCTGAAAGCACGTATTGCAGATCGCAAAGCGCATCCGCAATTTCTACCAAATCCTTGTCCGCAATGGCTTGTTCTAACTCTTTCAACTCCTCTGCAAGCAAAGAAACTCTCAATTTGCAGCGGGTTTCAGAAGGAATTGTAGGTTCTGGTAATACAGGGTGCTTAAATGTTTGATGAAATAAAGCAACCGAAGTAAGGGATTTTGGATCTTGCATAGGTATTAATCTAGTTGGAATCCGAAATAAAGAAAAAAGACCGGAAAACCCGGTCTTTTAAAACTTTAAGATCTAATAATGTGCTTAGTTTCTTTTTTTCAAAGTCACTGCACCGTCAACGTTGCTCATGATTCTGGAGTAAAGCAAGGTATTACCATCGACTCCGTTTGGACCGATTTCAATTTTACCGTCTCCATTTCCATCTACTGCCAAGGAAAAGTCAACCCCTGCAAATAGCTTAGTCATGTCGAAATCCAAAACCATTTCGCTTTGGCCTTCTACTTCTACACCGCTGCTAGCTTCTGCCATTGCACGGATTGTTTTTTCGGTTTCAGACCATACAATAGCCTCTGTGTTGTTCACTTGACCTTTAATCCACATTGATTTGTTGAATTTTGGGTCTGAAGAGGCAACGGTGGTGTTTTTCTTCAGCTTAAATTCTGCTTCTGCATAGTTTCCTTCAGGAGTTTCACCTTCAGCAACCAAAGCTGCTCTACTATCACCATTGGCAATAATGGTCAGTGATTTCGTTTGTGCAGCGGAAGTCTGTAGGCTAGAGTTCACATTTGTTTTTAAAGTAATGTTACCCAGATTAATTCCTGCTTGAATGTCTGCTTTTGCAGCATACCTCAATTCCATGTCTGCAGTGGCCACAGTGAATTCTGTGGAAGAGAATCCATTGACGATTACTCTGGAATTGCTGCTACCGGAAGAACCTTCGCTGGCAGTCGCAAAAAGCCTTGCATTGGAATTCCCTTCAGAAGGCATTTGGTCTTCGTTTTCTGAACAAGAACTCAAAATAATTCCGGCTGAAAATGCAATCATTGCGGCGTTTACAAAATTTTTGATCATGGTAATTTTATTTTGGTTTACTTCTATTTGATCCAATTGAGATGCCAACCGGATATCCAGAAAAAAATACGAAGAGCAAAACGTAACTGGATTAGCTAAGAAATGGGCACAAAAAAACGTCGAACTGAATAGTCCGACGTCTTATATTTATTTAATTTTCTGAATTAAATGGCCGCATTATAGCGCTCAGCCACTGTTTTCCAGTTAATTATATTCCAAAAAGCGGAGACGTAATCTGCCCTTCTGTTTTGATAGTTCAGATAATAAGCATGCTCCCAGACATCCAGACCTAGTAAAGGAATTCCTTTAAAATCTGAAATGTCCATTAAAGGATTGTCTTGGTTAGGTGTAGAACCTACGGACAATTTGTTGTCCTCTCCCACCACCAACCATGCCCAACCTGAACCAAATCTAGTCTTAGCAGCAGCTTCAAATTGCTCAACAAATGCCTCGAAACTTCCAAAAGAAGAATTGATAGCCTCTGCCAAATCCCCTTCTGGTCTTTCGGCAGCATCCGGAGTCATGATTTGCCAGAATAGTTCATGATTGTAATGGCCGCCACCATTATTTCTCATTTTCGTGCTGTAATTGGAAATCTTAGCTAATACATCCTCCAAGGGTTTGTTGGTGTCTACATTTTCCTCTCCAACTGCCTCACCCAGGTTTTTTGCATATCCGGCTGCATGTTTGGTGAAATGGATTTCCATAGTCATCGCATCAATATGAGGCTCCAATGCTCCAAAATCGAATCTTAGCGGAGTTTGCGTAAAGCTGGTTGCTAAAATTGCCTGTGCATCACCTTTGGCCTCATTGGAGCAAGCACTTAAGATTCCCGAACCAACCAAACCTACAGCAAGGCCTGCTTTGGAACTGTTCGATAAAAACTTTCGTCGGGATATAGGGTTTTCTGTGAGTTTCATAAATAAATAACTGATTTCTAGTTTCAATGTTAAAAGATACCTGAAACTAACCATTCTTAAGCAGAATTGAAATTGCTAATCAGACATTAAGTCCGATTTTCTGACAAGTTGGTTATGTTTGCATCCAAAGTTTTGCTTGGTTAGGTTTTTGACTTTCTAAAAGTTAAGATGAATAAGATGGTTTTCTATAAATATCAGGGCACTGGAAATGATTTTGTGATGATCGATGATCGGGAGAATAAATTCGATGATCAAAATCTCGACTTGGTTTCCAGAATCTGTGACAGAAAGTTTGGAATAGGTGCTGATGGATTGATTTTAATCCGAAATCATAGAGACTATGATTTTGAAATGATCTATTTCAATGCCGACGGCTCCATGAGTATGTGTGGAAACGGTGCCCGTTGTGCAGTTGCCTTTGCTGGCTTTTTAGGCATCATTGAAGACAAAACGCATTTTTTGGCTATCGACGGCCCTCATGAGGCAGTTTTGAACCAAGATGTGGTGGAGTTGAAAATGGGCAATGTGAAAGGAATTACTGCTAAAAACGGAGATTGCTTTGTAAATACAGGTTCACCACATCATATAAGAGTGGTTGAAGATGTTCATAACTACCCTGTTTTTGAGGAAGGCAAAAAAATACGATATAGAGAAGATTATGCTCCTGGTGGAACCAATGTCAATTTTATAGAGGCTTTGGGCAAAGACGAGATTTTTGTCAGAACCTACGAGAGAGGAGTTGAAAATGAGACCCTATCCTGCGGGACAGGTGTGACAGCAGCGGCCATTGCTTTTGAGCAGGAAAAATCTGATGCTGAGGTGAAAATCAAAACCTTAGGAGGAAATCTTTCCGTACGATTTCACAGAAATGAAGATGGATGCCTGGATAACGTTTGGTTGATTGGACCAGCCAAACAGGTTTTTTCCGGAAAAATGGAACTTTCAAATTAAGAAAGGCACACAAAGGCCTCTCTAGTTTAATTATCAATTGTAATAAAAAGGGCTTAATTTTAAAGCCTGATTTCAGAATCACATACGACAAACATGTTAGATTTTATAGCAAAAGGATTAGCCAAAGTTTTTGGAACCAAATCCGACCGAGATATCAAAGAATTACTTCCGAAGGTTAAAGAAATAAATGACATTTTTTCTGGTCTTCAGAAACTGAGTGATGAGGAGCTTCGTGCCCAAACTGCTCAGATCAAAGAAACCATCAATAGCCATTTACAGGAACTGGATGATAAGATTGCTGGCTTCAGAGCAGAAATTGAAGCCCTGCCTATCGACGCTATCCACCAGAAGGATAATCTTTTTACCCAAATCGAACAGGTAGAAAAAGAGCGGGATGAATCTTTAGAAGAGGTTTTGGAAAAAGTCATGCCTCAAGCTTTTGCAATTGTCAAAGAGACGGCAAGAAGATTTAAAGAAAATGGGCAATTGACCGTGACGGCCACTCTTAAGGATAAGGAACTGGCGGCTACTAAGAAAAACGTGGAGATTGACGGTGATAAGGCCATTTGGCACAACAGCTGGCTTGCTGCAGGAAATGAGGTAGTTTGGGACATGGTGCACTATGACGTGCAGCTGATCGGAGGTATGGTTTTGCACAAAGGTAAAATCGCCGAGATGGCGACGGGTGAAGGAAAAACTTTGGTTTCAACATTACCAGCATACCTCAATGCTTTGGCCGGAAGAGGAGTTCATATTGTTACAGTAAATGATTACCTGGCAAAACGTGACTCGGAGTGGAATGCACCGCTTTTTGAATTCCATGGCCTTTCTGTAGACTGTATTGATAAATATCAGCCTAATTCAGCAGGCAGAAAGAAAGCTTATGGTTGCGATATCGTTTATGGTACCAACAACGAATTTGGCTTTGATTACTTGCGTGACAATATGGCTAGAGACTCTGATGATTTGGTGCAAGGAAAGCATCATTTTGCCATGGTCGATGAGGTTGACTCCGTGTTAATTGATGATGCACGTACTCCATTGATTATTTCAGGACCTGTTCCAAGAGGTGATGTACACGAGTTTGATCAAATGAAACCAAGGGTATCAACCCTGGTTGATGAGCAGAGAAAGTTGGTTCAGGGATTTTTGACAACTGCCAAGAAGTTGATTGCAGAAGGTAATGAAAAAGAAGGGGGACTAGCATTGTTCAGAGCATATCGAGGTATGCCGAAATATAAGCCTTTGATCAAATACCTTTCTGAGCCGGGAATTCGCGTGGTTTTACAGAAAACCGAAAATTATTATCTCCAGGATAATAAGCGAAATATGCCTGAGGCAGACGAACCGCTTTTGTTTACAATTGATGAAAAAAGCAATGTGGTCGATCTGACTGATCGTGGAATCGAAACCATGACTACCAAAAATGAAGACCCTAGCTTCTTCATCATGCCGGATATCGGAGTGGTGATTGCGGATCTTGAAAAGGATGAAAGCATTGATGAAAAAGAAAAGCTTGTAAGGAAAGAAGAGGCGATCAAGGACTACGGGGTAAAAGCTCAACGTATTCATACTGTCAATCAGCTTTTGAAGGCTTATTGTATGTTTGAGCGTGATACGGAGTACATCATAGTGGATGGCAAGGTGAAGATTGTAGACGAGCAAACCGGTCGTGTGATGGAAGGCAGAAGATATTCTGACGGCTTACACCAGGCGATTGAGGCGAAAGAAAATGTGAAAGTAGAAGACGCTACTCAGACCTACGCAACTATTACTCTTCAGAATTACTTCAGAATGTATCACAAGTTGGCCGGTATGACCGGTACGGCAGAGACTGAAGCTGGAGAATTCTGGGAAATCTATAAGTTGGATGTGGTGGTAATTCCAACCAACAAACCTATTCAAAGAGACGACCGAGAGGATAAAGTTTATAAAACGGTAAGAGAGAAATTCAATGCTGTTGTAGACGAGATCAATGAATTGGTTGCCCAAGGTAGACCAGTCTTGGTGGGTACCACTTCAGTTGAAATTTCTGAGGTGTTGAGCAGAATGCTTACTCTGAAAAAAATCCCACATCAGGTATTGAATGCCAAACAACATGCGAAAGAAGCTGATGTAGTTGCTGAAGCAGGAAAAGCAGGTACGGTTACTATCGCTACTAACATGGCGGGTCGTGGTACAGATATCAAGTTGAGTCCAGAATCAAAAAAGGCAGGCGGTTTGGCCATTATTGGTACTGAGCGTCATGAATCCAGACGTGTGGACCGACAGTTGAGAGGTCGTGCAGGTCGTCAAGGAGATGTGGGTTCATCCCAGTTCTTTGTTTCCCTGGAAGATTCCTTGATGAGACTTTTCGGATCTGACAGAATTGCAAAACTCATGGATAGAATGGGATTGGAAGAAGGAGAGGTAATTCAGCACTCTATGATTACCAAGTCCATTGAGAGAGCTCAGAGAAAAGTGGAGGAAAATAACTTCGGTACTCGTAAGCGTCTATTGGAATACGATGACGTGATGAATTCCCAGCGGGAAGTGGTGTACAAGAGAAGAAGAAATGCCCTCAAAGGAGAGCGTTTGGAACTCGATATTTTAAATATTCTTTACGATGTCTGTGAAAGCATTGTGGAGATGGGCAAGTCCACAGAAGACTTGGAAAATCTTCGCATGAATATTTTCACCTCTTTGGGTCTTGACTACCAAATCTCTGAAAATGACCTCAAGTCCAAAGATGCTTCTACTTTGACTCAGGAGCTGTATGAGGCTGCTTTTGAAAGTTACCAAAAGAAAAACCAACAGATCATTACTACTGCTCTTCCGATTTTAAGAAGGGTGCAAGAAGAAAGAGGTGCTACTGTGAAGGATATCATGGTTCCTATTTCTGACGGCATTAAGCAAATCGGAGTGGTCGTGAATTTGGAAAAAATGCTCAGCTCGGAAGGAAATGAGTTGATCAGATCTTTGGAGAAAAATGTCACTTTGGCCATCATCGATCAAAACTGGAAAGAACATCTACGGGATATGGATGATTTAAAGCAGTCCGTTCAGAATGCCGTATATGAACAAAAAGATCCATTGTTGATTTATAAGTTTGAGGCATTTGAGATGTTCAAGCGATTTATCGGCAAATTGAATGAAGATATGGTTTCATTCCTGACTAGAGCTGATTTGCCAAAGCAAGATCCTTCTCAAGTTCAGCAAGCACAGGCTCAAAGAGCACCTGAACCACAAGTTCAAGCTTCCAAAGCTGAGGTTTCAAGCTCCTTGAACCCTGGTGCAAATAGAGCTGCGGCGGCAGCTGCTTCTGCAGGAAGACAGGCCCCTCAAGCTGTGGCTCCAAGAAAGTCTGAAAAGACTTATGGAAGAAATGATCGTGTGACTGTTCAATACACGAACGGAACCCTCAAAGAGGATGTCAAGTATAAAAGTGTGGAACAGGATGTGCAGGAAGGAAAATGTGTAATCATCGATAATTAATCCTTATGAGAGTTGTCTGGTTATTAGTGCTTTTGATTGTTGCAGCTTCTTGCAAAACATCTAGCTCTGCAGTAGATAGTGCATCTTCTTATGAAAACTACTCTGAAGATTTAAGCGCTTCGCTGCCTTCCTATCCTAACTTTGAGGAAAGGAAAGAAGCACAAAAAGCACCCGAACCAGCCACTTCTCCTCAGGCGATTGACAATCAACTTGAGCAAATCGCCAAGCAGCAGTATGACAAGAATAAATCCGAACCGTATTTCAATGGATATAAGGTGTTGGTTTATTCAGGCTTGGATAGAGATTTGGCATTTAAAACCCAGGAGAAAATCAGCATGCTTTTCCCTGATGTTAAGCCAGCCATTCAATATGAGCAGCCGCGGTACTTGGTGAAAGTTGGAAAATATGCCTACAAGGTGGAAGCATTGAAGACTTACCATCTGATCAAAACTGAATTCCCATCGGCACGGATTATTCAAGATCGAATCTTGAGGAAAGAATTTACTGTGCCAAGCCAAAGCAATGATGTTGAAGGACAAAATTAAATCGCTTGCCAAAGCGTATAAAGAAGAAGTAATTCAAAATAGACGTCACCTCCATTCCCATCCGGAATTATCCTATCAAGAGTACGAGACTGCAAAATTTGTTAAGTCTAAACTGGAAGAAATAGGAATTGAAAGCTTGGAACAAAAAGCGACAACGGGGTGGACTGCTTTGATCAAAGGGAAAAACCCGGATAAAAAAGTAATTGCGCTTCGTGCAGATATGGATGCCTTGCCTATTATTGAGGCAAACGAGGTTCCTTATAAGTCCCAAAATCCAGGGGTAATGCATGCTTGTGGGCATGATGCACATACAGCATCTTTGTTGGGTGCTGCCAAAATCCTAAACGAGGTAAAGGACCAATTTGAAGGTACCATCAAGCTTATTTTTCAACCTGGTGAGGAAGTTGCCCCAGGCGGTGCATCTTACATGATCAAAGATGGAGCCTTGAATAATCCACGTCCCAATGGTATAATTGGTCAGCATGTGATGCCTTTCATTCCAGCAGGAAAAGTTGGGTTTCGTCAAGGCATCTATATGGCTTCTGCAGATGAGCTTTATGTCACTGTGAAAGGTAAAGGAGGACATGGAGCTATGCCGGAAACCCTAATCGATCCGGTATTGATTGCTTCCCATATGATTGTTGCTTTGCAACAAGTGATCAGCAGAGTTGCAAGCCCTAAAATTC
Source organism: Algoriphagus sp. NBT04N3 (assembly GCF_019443765.1). Classification (NCBI taxonomy): domain Bacteria; kingdom Pseudomonadati; phylum Bacteroidota; class Cytophagia; order Cytophagales; family Cyclobacteriaceae; genus Algoriphagus; species Algoriphagus sp. NBT04N3. The sequence goes on along the minus strand of NZ_CP048415.1, from coordinate 3,976,007 downwards.
CTTCGGTACTTTCATTTGGTAGAGTGGAAGCTTTAGGAGCTACTAATGTGATTCCAAATGAGGTGAAAATTCAGGGCACTTTTCGAACCTTGAATGAAGAATGGAGAGCGAAGGCTCACCAAAAAATGCTTCAAATCGCAAAAGGAATCGTGGAGGGCATGGGTGGAGAAGTCGACTTTGAAATCAGAAAAGGCTACCCATTTTTGCAAAATGACCCTAAATTAACCGCTAGAGCCACAGAGGCGGCCAAGGAATATTTAGGTGAAGAGAATGTCATAGATTTGGATATCTGGATGGCAGCTGAGGATTTTGCCTATTATTCTCAGGAAATTGACGGTTGCTTTTACCGCCTTGGAACCCGAAATGAAGACAAGGGAATAGTATCGGGTGTTCACACACCTACTTTTGATATAGAGGAAGATGCTTTGGAAATTGGTGCCGGATTGATGGCCTGGTTGGCTGTGGCAGAACTTCAAAAAGCTTAATACTGAGTTGACATTTTAATCATTTAGCAAAGCTAAGTTTGAATATAGAATTCAGTTTCTAAAGATTTCATTGAAGCAAAAAGACAAATACTCATAAAAGAATGAAAAGATTCAGAATAGCAGGTATTATCCTGCTTTTTTCCTTAGTATCTACCCAAAGCTTTGCCTGGGGTCAGTTGGGACATTATTTGATTGGCCTAATGGCCCAAAGGCAGATGAAAGAATCCACCGTGAAAAGGGTGGAAAAAATTATTTACCCAATGTCCATAGCTCGCAGTGGTACTTGGATGGATGAAATCAGGTCAGATAGCACTTTTAATTATGCCACTACCTGGCATTATTTAACCAGCAAAAACGGAGAATATGATCCTGCTCATCAGGAAAAAGGCGGAGATGCTTACGAGGCCATTCAGCGCTTGAAAAATGAATTGAAAGCAGGTGGATTAACTCCGCAGCAAGAAGCAGAAAAGTTAAAAATGTTAATTCATATGGTGGAAGATATCCATCAGCCACTTCATGTTGGAACTGGAGAAGATCGTGGAGGAAATGATGTGAAAATTGAATTTTTTGGAAACCCTACCAACCTACATGCACTTTGGGACAGTGGAATGATTGAAAGACAGGGAATGAGTTACTCTGAAATTGCCAATGAACTTTACAGAAGAATCACTCCTGAATTGCAAAGACATTATCAGTCTGCAAGCATGCAGGACTGGTTGAAGGAAGCGGTAAGCTTAAGACCTATGGTGTATGATTTGCCGGAAAATAAAAGAATCAGCTATAGCTATATGTATCAATATTATCACGTAGCTGAAGAAAGGATGGTCGCTGCAAGTGTGAGATTAGCGCAGATTTTAGAAGAGATATATGGCTGATCAAAAGTCTGATTAAAGCTTTTAGCCTTTGATCCTTAGGAGTCAAAGGCATTTTTTTTATATTGAAATACTATTTAATAGTTTTTATGCGAATAATTTTTCTATTTCTTCTATCCTTTATTTCTATTGACTCTTTCAGCCAAAATAAAGAACTGAAAAAAGAGTTAGGAAGGATTTATTCAAACCTGGATTCTGCTGATAATTATTTAAAGGAAGCCCAGCGTAAATTAAAGTCTAAAGCTGACTCTGGAATTTACTTTTATTTTGTAGCGGAGAAATTTAACCTTCAAGGAAAAAACATGGAGGCTAAGCGTGCTTTTTCAAAGAGTATAGAGTTTATAGACCCATCGCTGAATCCCGAATTAATTTCCCTAGCATATATCAGACTGACTAGAATAGATCAGGCAGCGGGCCAATTTGATCTAGCCTTGAATCATGCGCAGGATGGAATTGACTTTTCACTGGTTTCCGCTGATTCCAATAATTTGGCTTATCACCTTTTGGATATTGCAGTAATTCATCATGATATGGAGGATTATTCCAAGGGTGTTGAATATGGAAAAAGAGCCATTGAAATTTTAGATCAATATTCTAAAGCAAACCCAATTTACCGAGCATTCGCGCTGAATAGTATAGCGATCAACTTTGACGATTGGAGCAAACCAGATAGTGCCTTATTCTACCACTTCAAAATAATTGAGGATATGGAGAATTTGGACAGCATGCGTGTCATTTTCACTTTCAATAATATTGGTAACACTCTTATTAAACAGGAAAGGTACGATGAAGCCAAAAAGTGGATAGAAATTGCCTTGAAACTCAATCAGAAAGATGGGTATCCTGCCTACGGATTAGCTACCAATTACACCAATTTGGCCAACATCGCTTATAATTTAAGGGATTATAGTGGAGCTCGCTCCTTGATGGACAGTGCAGCTTACTATGTGGCTCTAAGTGGCTCGACTGAGAAGAAAAGAGACTACCTTTTTGAAGAATATAGATTTCATAAGGCGAAAGGAGACTTGCCCAAGGCCATGGGCTTTTTGGAACAATACAGTGCCCTAAAAGACACCATCTTTCAGGAAGAAAGGCTGATGGCAATGAGTGAGATGGAAGCTCGGTACGAAGTAGAGCAAAAAGAAAGGGCTTTAGCTGAATCAAGAGCTGCTTTGGCAGAAAATGAACTATTAGTCGAAAATAGGAATAATCAACTTTTGATGCTTTTGGTGTTTTTATTACTGTCTTTGGGGATAGGCTTTTTTATCTACTATAGGCAAAAGACAAAAAATCGTCACCTCAGACAGGAAGCAAAATTGCAAGCCATCTATGCAGAGCAGGAAACCCAAAAAAGACTGAAGACACAAAGGGATGAAATTGCTTTGGATCTACATGATAATATCGGTTCCCAGTTGACCTTTATCGTGTCTTCTTTAAATAACTTGAAATTTGTCGAATTGTCAAAAGAGAAAATGGCTCAAAAAATTGATCAGATTTCAGGGTTTACAGTGGAGACAGTCAATGAGTTGAGAGATACTATCTGGGCCATGAACAAGGACAGTATGACCATTGAAGACCTGAGAGGCCGTGTTTCAAATTTGATAGCCAAGGCCAAGGAGTCTTGTCCTGACACAGACTTTGAATTAATTATAGACGAAAATGTGGATGCGGGTCATCGATTAAATTCTTTGGAAGGCGTAAATTTTTATAGAATAATTCAGGAAGCATTGAATAATTCGATTAAGTATGCTCAAGCGAGCAAGGTGCAGATTCAAATTATTCAAGGCATGGATAAGGTCCGCCTTGTGGTCAAAGATAATGGGTCTGGAATCAGTGAGACCAACCCTTTCGGCAATGGACTTGGCACCATGAAGACAAGAGCAAGCAGAATCGGTAGATCTATGAAAGTAAATACTGCCCCTGATAAGGGCACAGAAATAATGATTGATTAATTCATCAATTATGGCCATTAGAATTGCAATAGCTGAGGATAATTCATTTTTGCTGAAGGCGATTTTGGAAAAATTATCCTTTTATCCGGATCTTGAGGTGAAGTTTCATGCTTCAGATGGAGAAGAGTTTTTAGAAAAATTGGAGAAAAACTCCAATATCCACCTTGTGTTGATGGACATTGAAATGCCTAAAAAAAATGGTATTGAAACGGTGGAGGTCCTCTCTCAAAAGTATCCCCAAATCAAGACTATAATGTTGACGGTTTTCGACAACGACGAAAACATTTTTAGGGCAATCCAGGCAGGTGCAAATGGATATTTTCTCAAAGAAGTGAATCCACCGGAACTCTATCAGGGAATAATCGACACCTTAGATGGAGGGGCAGCGATGACTCCATCCATTGCTCTGAAAACTTTGAAATTGTTGAGAAATCCTCCTCAGTTTGACGATAAAAATATAGAGGTCAAGCTGACAGCCCGGGAAACAGAAATCTTAGAGCAAACTGCTAAAGGGTTGAATTATAATCAGATTGGGGAAAATCTTTTTATTTCTCCGAAAACGGTTAGAAAACATCTGGAGAATATTTACAGCAAACTGCAGGTTCATAATAAAATGGAAGCAGTTCAAAAAGCGCTGAAAAACCGAATTATAGAAGGCTGATTAAAGCGTCCGAATTCTCCATTCTTTTGGATAGTAATTATTGCTTCGCCCGCCCAGGTTTTTGATCCAGCCTAAAGGCAGATCTTGATAACAAATCAGGACCCAGCCCAAGGGAATCTCATTTATCTCCAAATCTTTTTTCCTCAAAAAATCCAGCGCTTGAGCCAAATTGACATTGAGCAAATTGAAGCCATTTTTGGGTAATGTGGATAAAGCCCACTCGGCAGATGGGATCCAGTCGTTTTTCTGTTTTTTTCCTAATTCAACCCCGAAATACCGGATGCTTAAATGCTGGCTAATTTTTTCAAAATAGGCCTTCCAAGTAGATTCAATTCTAAAATAGGAGTCATTTAGCTGATAGTATTGTCCTGAAGGTTGAAAACCTAATTCCTCATCCAAAGCCTGAGATTCTTTTGGACTGACTTCTTTCAGAAAAGGATGCTTGAAATCCTTAATTTTTCCCGGAGAAAGAGAAAAAGCATCTCCTGGCCTCTTGAAAACTGTAATAAAAAAGCCCTCTCCTTCCACTAAATGCGGGAAAAAACGATAGCCGTAAAAAGTCCCTTCTTCGGTTTTTACTTGGCTTTCCCGAATATTCCATGTTTCATTGAGAGGAATTCTAACCGGTTCATAGGAAAATTCAGAAATCATAAACCGAATCATCTCCTCATTTTCCGCTTCATTAAAGGTGCAGGTACTATAAATCAAATAGCCATCAGCCGCAGTGAGTGCACCGGCTTTGTCCATGATTCTTTTTTGCCTAGATGAGCAAAGTTGCACATGATCCGGGGACCACTCTGTTCTAGCCTGTGGATCTTTTCGAAACATGCCTTCTCCGGAGCAAGGGGCATCCACCAAAACGAGATCAAAGAATCCCTCCAGAGGCTCAAAGTGCTCGGGATCATTATTGCTAACCACCGTATTTCCCAAACCCCATTTGATGATATTCTCTTTTAGAATTTGGGAACGGCTTTGTATTACTTCGTTGGCCACCAAAAGGCCTTCATGACCTAGGTAGGTGCTTAATAAGGTTGACTTTCCCCCCGGGGCTGCCGCCAAGTCCAGGTAGATTCCTTTCGGTATCTGTAGGCTTTGTAAAATATGTTCAATAAACATAGAAGATGCTTCCTGAACATAATAAGCCCCAGCATGAAAACTCGGGTCTAAAGTAAAGGAAGGGCGCTCTTCCAAAAAATATCCTTGCTTAGACCAGGGAACAGGCGAAGCTTGATATTGAAGCTTGAATTTTTTGAATGGGTTGAGGCGAATAGAACTTCTACTATCTTGATCAATAGCCTTTTCGAAAACGTCATATTCTTCGTTTCCGATTAACTCTCTCATTTGAGTTTGAAATGCAGCAGGAAGTTGAAGTTTATCCATATAATTCAGGCCTTAAAGATAGGCAAATGATTTTACTCTGATTTGGAATCAAGCTTTCCTCAATGCCCCAAAATATCTGTAAATTCAGGAAAAAACGGATATGCAAGTCTTAATCTCCATAATAATCAGCTTGATAGCAGTTGAGCACTTATTTTTCTTTTGGATGGAGTCTATTGCTTGGGAAAGTTTTGGCCGAAAGGTTTTCGGAGGATCTAAGGAGTTCTTCAAAACCAACAAGTCTCTTGCCGCAAATCAAGGTTTATATAATGGCTTTGTTGCTACTGGCCTTATTTGGTCCTTTTTTCTGGTAAATGAGCTGTCGATTTCTGTTCGAATATTCTTTCTGGGATTTATCGTAGTTGCAGGAATTTTCGGGGCATACACCGTTTCTAAAAAAATCTTTTGGTTTCAGGCCTTTCCTGCTTTCATTGCATTTATTCTGATTCTCAGCTTTTCATAAACCTATAGCCTAACTATGAAACTATATAAATTAGCATCAGCAACCCTTTTAGAAGTAGATCAATCGTATTTGCTCGGCCCAGAATTAGACTGGGATCATTTATTGGGTAGAGAAAATTTAAAATCTCTGTTGAGTAATGAGTCCAAAAACTGGGAAAGTATCTCCTCCTCCAAAGCAGAGGAGTTATTAAGTGAGGAAATCTTGGCTCCAATGGGGAACCAGGAAGTTTGGGCTGCAGGTGTCACCTATTACCGAAGCCGAACTGCAAGAATGGAAGAGTCTCAAGATTCAGGTGGGGCTGATTTTTATGATAAAGTGTATGCAGCCGATAGGCCAGAACTTTTTTTTAAAGCAACCGCATCTAGAGTTTCTAATCCCGGCTCTGCCGTGAATATCAGAAAGGACTCCTCTTGGGATGTTCCCGAACCAGAATTGACTTTACTTTTATCACCTTCCGGAAAAATCCAGGGCTTTACAATCGGAAATGATATGAGCAGTCGGAGTATAGAAGGTGAAAATCCACTGTATCTACCCCAAGCTAAAGTTTATCAAGGTTGTGCTTCCATAGGTCCATGTATTTGGATTGGAAATCAGTTGGAAAAGGAAACTGAAATTAAATTGGAAATAAAAAGAGGAGGAAAAACCCAGTTTGAAGGAAAAACCAATTTGACACAATTAAAACGGAAACCACAGGAATTGGCCGATTGGTTATTCAGAGCAAATACATTTCCTATTGGTTGCTTTTTGATGACAGGTACAGGAATTGTTCCTGATAATTTTACGCTGGAGGAAGGAGATCAGGTCTTGATAAGTATTGAACCTATGGGTGTGTTAGTCAATTCTGTGAAAAAGATCTAATGACTGTATCAGATTAGAGCTTAAAAGCGTAATGACTTCATAACTAGTGTTATCATGAATAAATTCTGCTGTTTTCTCCTTACTTCATTGTTGGCCCTTTCTTCTTGCACTGAAGCGATTAATCCTGACAAGTCTGATTGGGAAGAATGGGCGCTAACAGAATCTTTTTGCAACTTTTGCCTCAACCCTGGAGACGTAAAGACTTATGATCAGACGGATACTACCTATGTTTACCGATTTAAGAAAGACAGTTCTTTTGTTAAAAACATTGGTGATTATGTGCTTTCCGGTAAGTTTAAGATCGAAGAGAATAATGACAATTTATTTTTGTTGTTGAATTATGACGAAGAGTCCGTGCTTTTGAGCCGTGACAATCCTAGTAATAGGCAACTGATCCACACCTGTTTTTCAGGTCAAGAGTATTTTTCCTGGGATTCTGATGGAAGGTTATTGGGTTCATGGGGAGCATGTGATGGACCTACATTGATATTTGAAAAGACGAGCGATACTAAAAGCATATTTTTTTAACTTGCCGATATGAGTCAGTTTTTTCAGAAAAAATTACGTTTGCCCAATTATCCACAAGGCTATCATTTAATTACTGAAAAAATAGAGGCTGCCATTCCTGAAATTGAACAATTTCAAGTCGGTTTTTTGCAGGTTTTTATCCAGCATACTTCAGCTGCCCTGACTATCAATGAAAACGCTGATCCTACTGTCAGAAAAGACTTCCAAACCTTTGTAAATGAATTGATTCCGGAAACTTATCCACGGTTTATCCACACTTATGAAGGTCCGGATGATATGCCTGCTCACATTAAAGCCAGTTTTTTCGATTCCAGCCTTCAAATTCCGATTTCTGGTGGAAAACTATCCTTAGGAATTTGGCAGGGAATATATATATGTGAATTTAGGCGAAATGCAGGCCCCAGAAACTTGGTGCTAACTGCCTTTGGTACCCGCTGAAAAACGATAAGCATCACATCTTACCATTTGTAAAATTCTCAGAGTCAAAGCTTCAAACAATTCTAATTTTGTGGCATCGACTAAACCATGAGAATAAGCCAAACTATCATTTTGTTTGGGTCCTTGCTGCTATGCTCTGCTGCATATTCTCAGCAAGCTCCCAATGCCTTCGCTTTCAAAACCAGTGAACCCATTGTTTTGGATGGAATCCTAGATGAAGAAATCTGGGGTCCTGAGGGTTGGAACTCTAATTTTACCCAATATTTTCCTTCTGATACCAGTCAAGCTCAAGCGCAAAGCAGAGTGAAGATCGCATTTGATGATCAAAATATATACATAGCCGCGGTCATGGAAAATACAGGACCTCGCAAATATGTTTCTACCTCTTTGAGGAGGGACTATAGAGGAGAGCAAAACGATGGGATCAGCTTTGTATTTGATACGTTCAATGATAAAACCAATGCCTTCCAATTTGGCGTCAATCCTTACGGGGTTCAAAGAGAAGCTCTTTTGGCAAATGGTGGAGCTAGAGGTGACGATCTAAATTTGGCTTGGGATAACAAATGGTATGCGAAGGCAACAATTTTTGAGAATCATTGGCAAGTGGAGGCAATCATTCCTCTCTCCACGTTGAGATTTCAGGATGGTGCCCAAAATTGGAATGTCAACTTTTACCGAATTGACAGTCACTTGGGAGAAAGAAGTACATGGGCCCCTATTCCGAGAAACTTCTCTATTATATCCACAGCTTTTAGCAGAAAGCTGATTTTTGAAGAACCACTTCGCAAGAAATCTGCGAATGTTTCTATTATACCTTATGTAGCCGGAAGAACTTCTAAAAATTATCTGGAAGGAACGTCAGAAAATATGACTCCAGCGGTGGGCGGTGATGCGAAAATTGGGATCGGCCCTGCGTTGAATTTAGACCTTACTTTTAATCCGGATTTCTCTCAAGTGGAAGTGGACCAGCAGGTCACTAACTTAGATAGATTTGAAATATTTTTCCCGGAAAGAAGGCAGTTTTTCCTCGAAAATGGTGACTTGTTTGCCAGCTTCGGACATCCATTGGCAAGGCCTTTCTTTTCCAGAAGAATTGGAGTGGATAGAGATGAGAATACTGGACAAAATGTCCAGAATAAAATTATTTACGGAGCCAGATTGAGTGGTAAAATCACAGATGATTGGCGGGTAGGCTTGATGAATATGCAAACCGCCAATGATGAGCAGGCAGGAATTAATGGTAAAAATTTCAGCGTACTTGCATTGCAAAAAAAGGTGTTCAATCGCTCAAACATAGGCTTAATCGTAGTTGATAGAGAGTCTTTGGCTGCAGAAAATGAACAAGGTCTTTTTAATCCCGATGATTATAATCGTCTAGTGGGCTTGGAATACAATTTGGCATCAGCCGATAACAGATGGACAGGAAAGGCCTTTTATCATAGGACATTTGAAAAGGGAGTAAGTGATGAAACCGGAACTTTCAATGCCTACATCTTATATAATGACTTACATTGGAACTGGAGCTTTAGCTATTTGGATATAGGTGAAAATTATAATCCAGAAGTGGGGTTTACTCCGAGAACAGATTATAAGCGACTGAACCCAGATCTTTCTTACAGCTTCTTCCCGAAGAGTAAATATATCAATCGTCATGGACCTAAAATTGATTTTGAATATCTGTGGAATGATGGATTGGGGATGACTGATAGAGATATAGAGCTGAGTTATGAAATTAGATTTCAGTCTCTTGCGCAGCTGACTTTTTCCAACACCTATAGCTATGTCTATCTTTTCAGTCCATTTGATCCTACTCGAACAGGTGGAGAAAGACTTGCTGCAGGTACTGATTACAGTACCCAGAGATTTGGGATTGATTTTAGAAGTAACCCGAGATTGCCTTTTAATTTCTCTCTTCGAAGTGAGTTTGGAGAATATTTTACAGGAAATATTGCTTCCATTCGAAGTGAGATGGCCATCAGAATGGGCTATACAGCAAATATCTCCATGAATTTCTCTTACAATCAGATCCGACTGCCAGAACCTCAAAACGATGCGAATTTGCTTCTAGTGGGTCCAAGAATCGATCTGACATTTAGCAAAAACCTATTCTGGACAACCTTTATTCAGTACAACAACCAGATAGACAACCTGAATATCAATACCAGGTTGCAGTGGAGATATGCACCTGTTTCCGATTTCTTTGTGGTGTACACAGACAATTATTTTCCGGGTGATTTCATCCCTAAGCAAAGAAGTTTGGTGTTGAAGTTGAATTATTGGTTGAATATGTAAAGCATAAGGAAGCTTTTTTTCTAGAAAGCTTCCACCCTCACCTTTTCCCCAGTCATCAAAATTCTACGATATCCGTTTTGAGTATCGCTGCTGACTTCCTTGCCTAAGACTTTTACTTGTTCATAACTCTCAGGAATCTCAATTGAAAGCCCCCACTTTTTCTGGCTCTGATTGACCTCTATGATCAGATTCTTTCCTTTTTTCTCATAGGTTACAGTGATCTCATTTTCACCAACCTTTACTCGCTCAATTTTGGCTTCTTCCCAATCACTTGGCATCTGAGGACGGATGTGGATAACTTTATTTCCAGCATATGGCTTTATCCCAAAAAACTGGGTGACAATCGGAATCGCATAGCTATACAAGTTCCAAGCTTGGGTAAACATTCCATAGTCGGGAGAAACCTCGTAGATTGATCCGGGTAAGGCAAATCCAAAACTTCTTGTCATTCTTTTTAGATAATCTAAAGCCTGGTCTGGATTCCCATAATTGTTTTCTCCAATTGCAGACACCCCTGTTGGCAATGTCATCACCGCACCGGTATAGGAGAATACTTTGCTCCCCGTAAAAGAACCTTCTTCCAGCTCAGCACTTTCATCTCTATCTATGCCAGTCACAAAAACTCCAAAGGGATTGGTATATTTTCTTCCTGTTTTTAAGGCGATTTGGGCTTTTTCAGGATCGGCCACTCCGACCTCCATTGGAGTATTGACGACCCAATTATGATACAATACAAATCCCTGTTTTTGATCCTTTGGTAATGTGGATAACTTTGATTTAGTAGCTTTTAATTCTTCCACAGCCCAAGGCTTATTCAAAGTATCTGCCCGAATAATGGCTCCATCAATCAGGTGTATGGCCTCATCTGCAGTTCCTATAAAATCGGCATAGCTTCCAAACTCGGGCACCCAAAATTCGGCGTTGATTTTTTCAGCCAGCGCATCTGCAGTTTGTTGATAACTTTCAGAAAGGGCTTTTTTTCCTAAAATTTCAGCTATTTGAGCAGCATCTGCAAAAGCTTTGTAGCTGTAAGCCGCTACATCTATCATTTCAGATTCCAGCCCGTGGATTTCCATCATGCCATAGCCATCCGCTAGGAGATTTCCATCTGAATCATTTTCCTCCAAAAGCCATGTAAGCCCTTTTTCAACTGATGGAAAGTATTTTTCCAAAAACTCTCTATCGCCTGTCCATCGGTAAACCTCCCAAATAGTGGATGCCCACTGAGGCGTTTCATTAATATTTCCCGGATTGAATACCACTCCATTCGTGGAGGCTTCATGGATAATCCTTCCATTGCCATTGGTTTTTTCAGACAAATTGTGGATAAGTTCTAGAGTGGAATAAACCAATTCTTTTCTGCCCGTAGCAAGTAATCCCTGTATGGTGTATTCGCTGTCTACGCCAAAAAACCAAGGATAATCCTGCAATCCTGCACCAAAACCTCTGCCTATTTCAGGAACGTCACGCACGAGCCAGTCTGTGTTATATTTTACCCACTCGAAAGCTTCTTGTAATTCCTGATCTGGAACTTGAATCTGTGCTGTTGATTTCAAAAGTTGATATCGCTCTTTTTTACTAAACCAATCAGCAGCCAGGTTTTCCTGAATTTCTGCCAAGGTGGAAAAAGCTTGGAGTTGACTATTGGTGGAGCCGGCTATAAAAACAGGGAAAATTATAGCACCATCAGCAGGGATACTCAACTCTGTACTAAATGTGGAGGCGAGTCCTTTTCCTTTAGATTCAAATTCACAGCTATTGGCAACAGGACTGACTTGGAATTTAGGATCTGTCTTCCAGGAAACATACCAGTCATTTCCCAAGTCTTTGGCCCAGAAGGTTTGACTCATTTCATCAAAATTGACCTGATCTTCTTGATCGATCATCCCGCTTCTCTCGCCGAGCCAAACTGGCATCAAATCAACTTTTGCGCTCCAATTAAAAGAGATGGACTTTTCGGACTTATCCACATTTTTAATTCTATATAAAACCACCATTCCTTCCTTTCCATCTGGCACAAAATGAAGCCTCTCTACCTTCAGCCCTAATGTGGATAAGTCATATTCTATCAGGTTGGAAAATGGGTAATTCATAAAAGCTTCTGCATTTTCCAAACAGCTTTTTTGATCTCCAATTTGAATTTGGGCACTAAAGCCATCCATTAATTTGATGGGATGCATCCAGATTCCTCCCATTTCGCCTTCTACATGCCAGCCCATATCGGGAAAGCTACCGTCTTGATTTCCGATCAGATATACTCTGTCGCCAGCAGCTGTAAATGGAGATGCTAAATAGGCTTTCTTTCCTGCAAGCCCTTTTTGGGACTCTAAGTCCTCAAATATTAGAGAAAAGGGATCTTGAGTTTCCGAACAGGAGATTAGAGCCAGACAAAAAATGAGATAGGTAAAAGTCTTTTTCATTATAATTTTCATTTTAAAGAAGCTTTCCAATTTCTTTCCAAGTGATCAATTTAATGTTCTGTTCTTCCAATAATTTTTTAGCCTGCTCACTGGTGAAAAAGTCATAATCCTTTTGTCTCCAGGGTGCGTGAAATGAATCATGACCCGAAGTAACTGCATTCATCTCAGCATCGTCAAAGGCTAAGTGCAATAAGAGCACATGCACTCCAGCCGGTAAATTTTTCAATGCATCCGTGTAAAACTCTTCCATACCATTTGCATAAGCTTTTTCATCAGCCATGATAATCTGGTCAATGATGGGAAGTTTTTGGACTTCCAAGCCTTCAAATAGTGCAGGATTGGGTTCAATTAATCCCTTATAAATTTCCTGATTAATCATCGCCGGGATATTGTATTCCAAAGCCAGCTTTACATAAATCCTCATATATTCCGGCTGTCCATAAAACATGCAACCCATATGGGAATCGAGATGGGTGACATCTATTCCCATGGATTTGGCACTTTCTATTTGAGCTCTGACTTCCTTTTCTACTTGTTCAGGACTCGCGTTTTGAGCTACCTCTGCGCAACTTGGAAACATATGCCCGAGTGGATTGACGAGACCGGGAACATCTGTCTTCCCAGCTTCCGGTCCCCAATTATAATGAAGCCATTCATTGGTCAGCGTAATATGAATTCCTATGTCCGGGTTTTTGATGCTTTTGGCCAATTCAGCTACCTCTTTAGACCATGCTGCCGGAACCATCATGCTGGTGGAGCTTACCAGTCCATTTTGAATAGCTTGAAAAGTTGCCAGGTTTTGTGAATGGGAAACGCCTACATCATCACCATGAATGATCAATAATTTGTCTTCCGCAGCATAGCCCAGTTTTTCTTGCAGGCTTTGTGCAAAGTTTATTATTGGGATGAACAGGAATAGAAAACAAATGAAATGGGAGATTTTCATGATGAGTTTAAATTTTCTTGAATTTAAAGAAAATAGGGAAAAATGAATTTTAAAAATATCTCAAACACTTGCCTTAAAAAGCCTGTTCAACAATCATGAAGTATCAAAGAGCGATAGTTTGGTTTAGAAATGATCTGCGTCTGACAGACAATGAGACCTTGCATCAAGCTTTGGCTATGGCCAAAGAGGTGATCCCGGTGTATTGTTTTGACCCCAGACATTTCGAAGCTACTGAACTCGGTTTTTCAAAAACAGGTCCCTTCAGAGCCAAGTTTTTATTTGAATCTGTATTGGATTTGAGGAAAAATTTAAGAGAAACTGGGGCCGATTTGATTCTTCTAAGAGGGAAACCAGAAGTAGAGTTGATCACCCTAGCCAGTCGCGTTAAAGCGGACGCTATTTTTTATTCAGAGGAAGTAACTGATGAAGAAAAAAAGGTAGATGAAGCTTTGGATCAGGCTGCTTGGGGAAAAGGAATTGCTACAGAGTCCTATTGGATCAGCACCCTGTATCATATAGAGGATTTGCCCTTCCCTGTTTCCCAAGTGCCAGAAGTATTTACAGCATTTAGAAAAGCTGTGGAAAAGATGGCTTCAATCAGGCCTACTTTTCCCAAACCCGATAAAATTAATTTTCCAGCAGAAGATTTGTTGCCCATGTCTGGAGTATTGCCAGACCTGAAAACATATGGACTGGAGGAACCTGAGACCGAGCCCAGAGCGGTGATGGAGTTAAATGGTGGAGAGAGTGCCGGTTTAGGGCGAATCCAGTCCTATATATGGGAAAAAGATCTTCTGAAAACGTATAAAGAAACCAGAAATGGATTGATTGGAGGAGATTACAGTTCTAAGCTTTCGCCTTGGTTAGCTTTAGGTTGTATTTCTCCAAGAACCATTTTTGAAGAGGTAAAACGCTACGAAAAGGAGCGCAAAAAGAATCAAAGTACTTATTGGCTCATTTTTGAATTGATCTGGAGAGATTATTTCAGGTTCATCAGCAAAAAACATGGCAATCAAATATTTCAAATTGGAGGTATAAAAAAACAAGAGGACTCCTGGAGAAGAGATAGTGCTCTATTCGAGCGCTGGTGTGAGGGGTTGACAGGAGTCCCTTTTGTAGACGCCAATATGCGTGAGTTGAAATATTCGGGATTCATGTCCAATCGTGGGAGACAGAATGTCGCCAGTTTTTTGGTCAATGATTTTGGGATAGACTGGACTTGGGGAGCCAGTTATTTTGAAAGTATGTTGATAGATTATGACGTTTGCTCCAATTGGGGAAACTGGATGTATGTGGGTGGTGTAGGAAATGATCCCAGAGAAAACCGCTATTTCAATATCCTTCGACAAGGAAAAAATTATGATCGAAACGGGGATTATGTTCGGCTATGGATTCCAGAGCTAAAATCCATTAAAGGCTTTGACATTCACCACCCTTGGGAATTGACAACCAAGGAATTGAGAGACTTAGGAATTTCATTGGGAGGGAGTTATCCACACCCTTTAGTCAAAATGCAGAGTTACTCCTAGCTGAAAAATTGTGGATAAGTCAATCTTTTTTTTGATGCTTACTCTTAATTTTTTCTCGATAAGCAGGGTTAAGTCTCCAAAAAACCAAATAACAAAAGGCCATCCACCCAACCCAATAAAAACAAACTATTGGAATTGTCATGGGATCATTAACAAACCCCCAATCAATTCCAAATTTCAGCCTGTAATTTCCTAAGCTCACTATAGTTTGAACGACTGCTACTATTAGGGCATAAATTGCGTAATGCCTGAAAAATAACTTTCCTTCTATCAGTTTAAATTTCATCTTAATTATTGAGATAATTCAATTTCAACTCAGACCAATCTGGTTTGATTCCTTTTTTTCTTTTCAACTCCTTCTGATAAAGGTATTCCCCCAGTTCTGTAAAAAATGGAAGCCCAATCTCCTCATACTCGTATTGATCATCATTCAGCGTTTCATCTTTATTGACATAAATAATGGCTGAGACGATGAATTCTACATTGTTTTCAAAATCTGCGAAATAACTTCCATCAATCAGATGTCCATAAGCCCATCCAGTTTTATTGAAAATCCTGAATTGTTCGGGAATGGGTTTTTTGTCTGTTCCAAACTTGAAAAACTTGGAATAGCTATCATAATATTCCTCCCCTTGATAGCTGGGGAAGTCCGACTCTCTGGGAAGCATACTCATGTATTTCAGAATGAATTTTCTATGCTCCTCATTGAGTTGAAATCGCTCCTGTTCCAAAAAGGCCTGTGGAAAAACTATCCGCTGAATGACTCCATGTAGATCGCTGAGCGCAAATTTATTTTTGAACGTAAATTCCATTCCAGTATTGATCAGAGAATCTCCGGAGTAATAAGCTCTTCCGATTACTGGTTTTTCAGGATTTGAATAGATAGCCTTGCTTTCCCTTTCCGGTAACTCGAGAATGATATTTCCGCTTTTATCCACAAATTTGATTGGGTTGAAATAACGATTTTCAATTTCATTCGCCGGGAAGCTCAATCGATGGTTGATGATTGTATGATTGAGTCCCTTTTCCGCTAATTTTTGATTGATGTAATCTTGGCCTAATAGCTCATAAAGTCTATTGTAGGCATCATTGTCGGAAACCAATAAGATCTTTTTTATGTAATGAGCTATGCTTGGAAGAGAGTCCTTGGAAGACTTATCCACATAAGCAGGCACTTGAGAAGGTCGCACTGAATCGACAAGCATGATGCTGTTCATATCCAAGTTATCCACATTCTGCTCTTCTAGCCACTCCAAAGCCAATATGGCTACCGGCAATTTTACGGTGGAGGCAGGATAGAAATACCGTTCATCATCCAAATTGAATTCATGCGTATCAAACATGGGAACTCCATGTTCATTTCTGTCAATTTTGGAATAAAGTATTTGAACTTGGAATTTATCGGCAGAGTCTAATACTCTTTTTAAAATTGGATAATCAGAAAGATCTCCCTGAAAAGGTTGATCGTTTTGGTTATCGCAGGAACTTAGAAAAATTGAAAGGATAATTAGATAAAATAGTTTTTTCATTCCTTTTGAAGTTGATAAAGAGTATTGACAAGATAAAAAAGATCATCGAATTCATGAAAAGCTGAAATGACGATGCGATTGATATGTGGACTGCTTTGGGTGGGATAAGGAAAGGAGGATATGATGATTCCTGCATTTTCAAGTTTGGAAACCCAATCAACTTTATCAATAATGAAAGCCGGAAAATCTCTTGAGCCTTTTATGCCTTTGAATCCTGAAATTTCCTGAGCAAAAATCCCACAGTAATCCTGCAGTTGGCTTTTGGATTTTTCATAAATGGATTGAGTTTCCATGAAGGTATGAAGGTGCGCGGGAGAACCGGGAGATGCTCCCCCATAAAGAGGTGTTGACTTGATCGCATCTATTATCTCTTCATTTCCCAAAATAATTCCAGCGGGTAAAGCTAGTGCCTTTCCTAAGGAACCAGAGACTACAAGCTTGATGGCCGGATTTTGCCATTGAGTATAAGTTCCAAAAACTCCCCTGCCCAAAACACCAAAAGCATGGCTGTCATCGATGAGTAGACTAATTGAGTTTTTTTCTGCTAAATCCTTTACCCAGGAATAATCGTGGATTTCGCCCAATAAAGGATCCACTGCATTTCCAATCAATAAAATGTTTTTACCAAATAATTGGCTGGCTTGTTCTTGACAAGCTTTTTTCCATTGATTAAAATTTAATTGGGTGCCGCTAGAATATCCATTGGGAATTACAGCTGCATGGGTATTGGGAGCAACCCAGATTTCTTCGGCCGATTCCGCCAAATATTGGGTTGCTGCAATTCCTGCCAAATAACCGGAACTGAGAACAGCTGATTTTGGGGCTTTGGCTTCTTGAGCAAAAAACTCCTCGAATTCATCAAAGATTTTAAGCCGGATATTATTTACTCTGCTTTGCCCGTGATTGGCCCCTAAGTCAAAGAGGTTTTTAGCCAAAACTTCCAGAAACTCCACATTCTGCCCAATTCCCAAATAGGAGGTTCCACTGAAATAAAGGAAGGACTTTCCTTCTATTTCAATGACTCGATCGATTCCCTTTCGGATATATTGAGGCTTCAAATCTCTTATTTGGCAAAAATTTGTGATTCGTCCTGAAAGGATTTGAATTCTAGGGCATTGCCGCAAGGATCCAGGAAAAACATGGTCGCCTGCTCTCCCACTTCACCTTTGAATCTGATATATGGCTCGATAACAAACTCAATTCCGTGATTTTTCAGTTTGTCTGCTAATGCATGCCATTCATCCCAAGGCAAAATTGCTCCAAAGTGTCTCACGGGTACATTTTTTCCGTCTACCTCATTGGTCTTTGCATTTGCCAACTCATCCGGCTTGATGTGAGCCGAAAGTTGATGACCAAAGAAGTTGAAATCAATCCATTTATCGGTACTTCTACCGATATCACATCCCAGTAAATCGCCGTAGAATTTTCTGGTTTCTTCTATATCTCGAATAGGGAAAGCCAGGTGAAAGGGTTTAAATTGGCTCATAATGTGTACTTTCGTTCATTAATTTTTATACCCTAAAGATATGGCAAAAAAGAAGAAAGTTTCACTGGTTTTGAGCAGCGGTGGAGCTAGAGGATTAGCGCATGTGGGGGTGATTGAAGAGTTGGAAAAAAGAAATTATGAAATAGCTGAAATAGCAGGCTGCTCTGCCGGCGCTTTGGTGGGGGGCATGTATGCAGCAGGCAAGATGGAGGATTTTAAAAATTGGATCTGCAATCTGGACCGGATTGATGTTTTTTCTTTGATGGATTTTACCTTTTCCAGTCGTGGATTTATCAAAGGAGAAAAAGTTTTTTCGGCTCTGAAAAATGTGGTGGAGGATTGTCAGATTGAAGATTTGAGTCTTCCCTTTTCATGCAATGCTGTCGAGGTACATTCAGGAAAGGAAATCATTTTTAATAGTGGAAGTTTGTATACAGCCATAAGAGCTTCCGGAAGTATTCCTTCAGTTTTTGTTCCTGCCGTAGTCGAAAAGCAGATTTTGATAGATGGAGGAGTTTTAAATCCTATTCCCCTTTCACTGATTAAAAAGCGGGAAGACACCATTTTGATGATTGTAGATGTGAATGGATTGGATCAGGATTATGTTGCCCCTCCTAAAAAAGATGCTGAAGGCAACCGTTTTATCACCTTGCCAGCTTGGTTGAGAGAGTATAAGGATAAGATGAGTCAGTTTTTCCCGGAGGAAAAGCCTGAAGACAAAGAAATCAGCTACTCTACGCTCAATTTGGTCAAACGTTCTTTCGACTTGCTTCAGGATAGGTTTTGTGAACTCCTTTTGGAAAAACATGATGTGGATATTCAGGTGAAAGTGGCCAGAAAGCAAGCCGGAACCCTGGAGTTTCATCGCTCCGCTGAATTGATTGAAATTGGAAGAGAAAAGGCCCAAAAGGCTTTAGATGATTGGGAGCATGGAAATCAATGAGCTAAATCGTTTATTGGGGAATGTGGATATCTACCTACTGGATCAGATATTGAAAGGTAGATTTACCAAGGAAATGAAAATTTTGGATGCCGGTTGTGGAGAGGGCAGAAATACAGCCTACTTCGTCAATCAGGGATATCAGATTTTCGGAATTGACCCTGATGAGTTTGCGATTCAGTATTGTCGCTTTCAGTCAAAAAGTTTAAAGAATGAGTATGATGCCCATCGATTTCAAATTGGGAGACTGGAAGAAATTCCTTTTCACGGTGAGGCGTTTGATGTAGTGATTTGTTCAGCTGTTTTACATTTTGCCAAAAATGTGGATAACTTCAGGCAAATGATTTCCGAAATTTATCGGGTTCTAAAGCCCGGTGGGATTTTCTGGTTTAGAATGTGTACTGGCTTTGGTGGAATTCTAGATTCCGCCAAGGAAATAGGAAATGGGGTTTACGAATTGCCAGACGGATCAGTGCGATTTGTTTTGCAGGCTAAGGACCTGGAACAAGTACTTAACTTAGGCTTTGAATATATGGAGGCCCCCAAAACAGTTTTGGTCTTAAATCAGCGGGAAATGGGGGTTTTTACCATGAGAAAAATATAATTGTAAACAATTAAAATGACGCTTCAATACGTTCTTGAACTTGTAGGAACTTTTGTTTTTGCCATTTCCGGTGCTTTGGCAATTAGGGAGAGAGAGCATGATCTTTTTGGAGCGGGGTTTACAGGTTTCATCACTGCTATCGGTGGAGGAACATTGAGAGATATTTTATTGGATTCCTATCCTCTAGTCTGGATTGGGGATATTCATTTTTTATATGCGATTATGCTGGGAGTATTGGCAGCATTTATTTTTCCTGATTTCCTGAGTAGACTCCGAAAAACCTTTTTTCTTTTTGATACCTTGGGGATTGGCTTTTTTACTGTTTTGGGAGTTGAAAAAGCCTTGAGTTTGGGAGTCCGACCTGAAATCGCAGCCATCATGGGGATGTTTACTGCGGTGATGGGTGGAGTGATCCGAGATACTTTAACCAATGAAACTCCGGTTCTTTTTAGGAAAGAAATTTACGCTTCAGCTTGTCTAGCAGGTGCCGTTTTATATGTTGGCTTGAATTATTGGGGATTAGAGAGAGATTACAATTTGCTGATTTCCATGTCCTTGGTGATCAGTATTCGCTTGATAGCGATGAAGTATAAATTGAGCTTGCCTAGGCTGGATTGAGCGTTGATGTGTAAGTGTGTAATTGATTAATCGAGTAATTGAAGAAAATCGCTGGTTGAGGTTGGCGACACTTCATTATTCATCATTGGGTGTTCGATATTTTTTGATCTCATCCATCCAAGTATTGGTCGTCACTGCGAGTGGAGCTTGCGGAGCGAAGCAGTCTCATCATCTCTCCCGAAGGCACAGCAGTTTTTTATTCTCCCGCAAAGTAGCAGAGAGGCAAAGAGTTTTAAGGCTATGTTTTCTATGATTCCTCTGTGGTTTAAAATTTTCTCGCAGCGACTCAGATACGCAGCGGTTTGGGTCTCCCGCAAAGTAGCAGAGAGGCAAAGAGTTTTTAAGGCTATGTTTTCTATCATTTCTATGCGGTAAAAAAATTAGCTCGCAGCGGCACAGCGGTTTAGATCTCCCGCAAAGGAGCAGAGAAGCAAAGAGCTTTTAAAGCTATGTTTTCTATCATTCCTATGCGGTTTAAGAATTAGCTCGCAGCGGCACAGCGACGCAGCGGTTTAGATCTCCCGCAAAGGAGCAGAGAAGCAAAGAGTTTTTAAAGCTATGTTTTCTATCATTTCTATGTGGTTTAAAAAGTGCTCGCAGCGGCGCAGTTACGCAGTGAAATATTCCTCCCGCAAAGCTTTAAAGAGGCAAAGTTTTGACCGTCACTGCGAACGGAGTTTGAAGAGCGTGACACTCTTAATCTATTTTTGGAAACAGCTTTTTACTTCACTCTAAAGAAAGTCTTTCCTATGTGCCTATGTGGTTAACTTCTATTATTAAACCACATAGAAACATAGCCCACATAGCTTATATCGGACATAGTTTTCCCGCAGATTTTCAAAGATTCTAGTCAAAGGCTTGAACCGATCTCAGTATCTCCGCAGATAAACTCTTTTGCAACTTGGCTACTAAGCGGGAGGTTTTATTCTGAAATACTTGGCTTAATTCTCACAAAAGCCACTTCATCATCTACATTTAAGAAACTATAGAGCATGCCATCTCTGACAAAAGTTTTATAAGCAATCTGATAATCCTGCGGCAGCAGAACTTCTGATACTTGATCAAATTCCTTATTGAAAGCTGTCAACACAGTTTTATAAACAATGGAATCTCCAACCATTTTATCCATTTCCGAAGATAATCTCCAATAGAGGCTATTCTTTTTGTCAAACATCAGAGGGCCGTATTTCACATACTTTTTAGTTTCCTTGGCAAGTCGCTCATACTCCTCTTGACTTTCCACTCGCTTTGGGAAATTAATTTTTGCCTCTTGACTTGTGAATTGACTTTCGTAGGTTTTGGATGTCAAAGAGTCGGTTTTCCAGTTGTAAAACTTCAATTCATTTTTGGATCTGGTAGAGAGAATCAACGTGTCATTTTTTACCTGAAGAAGATAAGAATCTAAAATAGCCCCCATGGGATAGTCTGGATATTCCGGCAAATAAAGGCTGGTTCTAAATTTTTCCATCTTTGGAATAAATTCCAGAGGCCGATATTGAAATGTTTTATTTTCCAAGTCAAAAATCACCATGCCAAGAGGAGCGCTTTCCAGTTTCTTGTCTGCATAAAGGGCAATGAGTGTTTTACCATCCTCTGATAGTGACTCATTGAGATCAACTCTCAATTCTTCTGGAAGCTTTTCCCCTGAAAAATCATGGTTATCATAATTCAAATTCCCAAGTTTAGTGCCCTCCAAGTCAAAATGATACAGGTCGTAATTATCTGAAAGAAATATGCTTCCATCTTCCATGGCATATACCTTGCTGATGAAGGGATGACGGATAGAATTGGGGCCATCCAAAGAGAATGGAATAATCCTTTCTAGCTGAAGCTTTTCCAGATTGATGATTTCCAAACCGGGCTCTTTGGCCCCGGTTTGGAAGTTGTACAAGTATTTTTCATCCTTTGATAGGTCCGAACTGGTCAGACTCCAGTTTACATGGATAAACTGATCACCAGCATCGACAAAAACAGTATCGAGGCTGTAGCTAACTTCTAGCTTTCTAGCTTTTTCATTTTCAGAACTTTTCTGACTACATGAAAAAGTCACAAAAAGGATCCCTGCAAAAAGTAATCTTCTCATTTTATTTCTGGTTTAAATCTTACAAAAGCCAGTTCATCTTCAATGTTGATAAAGCGATGATAAACACCATCTTTAATAAAGCTAAAGCCTTGAAAATCAAATTCTCCGATGGATGCTTCTCTGACTTGTTTAAAATCCTCACTAAATATTGTCAAGACTTTATTTTTTCCTATTTGATCAGGATCTGAGCTGAATCTCCAAAAAAGATTTCTAGACTCATCAAACAAGATTTTACCAAATGAAACCTGATTCATTTTTTGTTTGGAGAGCTCATAAAACTGCTTTTCGGAAATAGCAGTTGTCTCAAAGTTTAGCGATTTAGCATCACTTGTGATATTTGAATGAAACTCGAGTTTTTTCGCGTTTCCGGAAGGAATATCAATTTGGTAGACAAAATTATAGGTTGCTGAGCTAAAATAAAGATTAGCTCCTCGTTGCACCAAATATAGATTTTCTTGTGTAGCCATTGTTCCTGCTCCCCTTTCCATTTCGTGAGATATAGAAAATTTGGCAATATCCTTTAGTTCCGGTATCTCAACCATTTTTAGGGACATATCCTCAAGCTTAACGATTGAGATGCCCTCACGTGCCTTCACAAAATCTTGAGGACCATAAAAGGAAAAATAATAAACACCATCTGCTGATAACAGTCCGTTTTGATTGATAGTATAGTCAATATTTAGTTTTTCACCCGAGAGCACATCGGGTTCAAATCTGAAAAAATCAACTTTTTTCAAATCCTGACTAATTTTTACAATCTCATCAAAATGGTAGATGTAGGTATTCAATTGATAATCAACCTGGAGATTAGGAATGTAGGTATCATTTCCTATACCAGTAGGACCTTCCTTTTCCAGAGGGATTAAATCTACTAACTTCATTTCGATAAGAGCCGTGTTCAATTCATAAATGCAACACCTAATTTTTGTTTGAGTTTTTGTAATGGACTAAGGTAATCAAACTTTCTAACGGGTCTGTTATTGATTTTTAATTCTATGGATTGAATTTGTTCCACCGAGTACTGATTCAGGTCTGTTCCTTTGGGTAAAAAAGCCCTGATCAATCCAATTCTGTTTTCCACCGTTCCTTTATCCTGAGACGTATAGGGCCTTGTAAAAAAGGTTGGCAGGTTGAATTTATCCCTGATTCGATGGTGGTTTGCGAAGGCTTTGTCATTATCGAACGTGATTGATTTAAAAAATGAGGCGCCAATCCGTTCGATTCTTCTGGTTATTTTCTGTTCAATGACATCGGCGTTCTTACCCTCTAACTTTTCCAACGTGGTGATTAAAGTAGCCCGGTCTACCAGTACCAGAAGTGCCGATTGATGGTTTTTACCCATCATCAGATCCACTTCAATATCACCGATCCGCTGCCTCTGCTCCACTACGGGAGGCCTTTTTTCAATGGAAACTCTTTCTTTGATCAGTCCTCTGGAATCCCTGTAATTACCTCTTTTACGTTTTCTTTTACCGTGTCTGAGATGTTTGTATAATCCTCTATCCTTCCTGAACTGCCAATGGTTACTTTTTTTTGCCAGCCAGATCCATTGGTAGAGGGTCTCATGGGACACTCCCGGTTGGCCATTGACTCTCCACCTGGCGGCAATCAGTTCCGGACTCAGTTTTTCATCTTCCAGCCAGATTCTGCTCTGCTCCTTCATTACCTCGGTAAACCGTCTGTGTTTGGGTTTGTATTTATGGCGTTCTTGAGCCCGGTTCATTGCTATGCGTGCTGAGTAATTTCCTGCACTACGTCCCCGTTTCCCAGTGTTTCTTTTCAGTTCCCTACTGATGGTACTTTTGTGTACGCCGACCCGACAGGCTATTGCAGTTTGACTGAATCCCTCTTTGTTTAAAACCTCGATTTGATATCTTTGCTCTAGGCTGAGCTGATTGAATTTTTGCATGTCAACACTAATTTAATTATTCAGCCTAAGGAAGGAAGCCTAGGCTTCCTTCCTTAAACTATTAGTGTTGCAATTATTACTTGAATCTGGGAGATCAAAAACTTCAATCTCAAAACTATTTGTGTTGAAATTGTAAAGTTGCCCTTTGGAAGGCGTCAGGTCCGCCGCTCTTAAGCCCTGCTGGAGATAAACGAGCTGGTCACCTGAATCCACCATGACCGTGTCGATTTCATAGGAGATTTCTAGATTTTGATTGGAGCTTGAGTCTTCAGGATCTCCTCCGCAGGAAATCAGGAAAAGGATCAAAAAGTAGATAGGTAGGTTTTTCATAATAGTTAGGTTAAAATTTAAAATCCATCACTACAAAGCCCAACTCATCCTCCACATTGACATAGGACCAGAGCTTGCCGTCTTTGAAGAAAGGGCTTTTAATCTTCAAGTCTTTTACTTTTAGCTTTGCCTCTCCCAAAACATTGAAGTTTTGATCATATGCGAAAAGGTAGTATTCGAATCGCATAGGGTCTTGATAGGTCTCTCCTCGAAAGGTTCGTTCTCCTAGACGGAAATAAATTTGACGACTTTCATCCCAAAGTATTTCCTGAAAATTAACGTTTGAGAAAATTTCATTTTGAATATTACGCACCTCCTCTGGGCTAGACACGTTTTGAGGAATCTCTATTTTTATCTCATTGGGGACAGTCTGATGCTGTATATCCACAAACTCCAATTTCTCTGTTTCTATATTCAATCGATAAAAACCGCTCATAGCAGCAGAAGAAATTATGATGGCTTTGGGTAATCTGCTGAGAAAACTTCTAACAGAATAATAAGCGATTATACTACCCTTGTCTTCCTCAAAAGTAAAGGTGCCCGTATATTTTTCCACAATTTTCATTTTTGGAAGCGGTAGGCTTTTTGCGGATTTTGAATCTGGATTTATGATCAAAAGCAAATGGTCTCCAGCGTCGGGAAACCCAGGGTGAGAGTATATTTTTCTCTTCTCGAAATTGAAGCTGCTTCTAAAAAATAAGGATTGAAAGCTCTGGGAAAGAGCGGAATCTATTCCACTGGGGGAAAAACGTAAGTTTTCCTGTTTTATACCACTCTGATCAAAAATTCCTACGGTGGAATTACTTGTCAAATAAACCTTACCTCGAGGACCTACCTCCAAGCCTGATAGGTAATCCCCTACACCATTGGGACCTTCAGCCTCAAAATCAGTCTTTTTTATAAGCTGTAACTGATTGAGGTTTACTTCCACGAGTTTAAACGGTTTGTATTCAAAAAAATAAATCCTAGATAAATCCTGAGATAATCCATATGGAAAAACCCCACTGCCAAGGTTAAGAAAATCCTCTCCTGAATCTACAATGACCGTGTCTATGGAAAAACTTAAGTTTTCGAAAATATTGTCAGGTAGGGTTTCCAGCTTTTGATTACAGGAGAAAAACCATGCAAAGCCAACAATCAGAAAAATATTTTTCATCTTCCTTATAGTTAAAAATCAAAAGTGAACACCGCAAACCCCAACTCATCATCCACATTGACATAGGACCAGAGCTTGCCGTCTTTGAAGAATCCGGAAAGCGGCAATTCAGAAAACCCTTCAAGCTTCTTTTCCCCTTTGAGGGTAAGATTTCGATCATAGGCAAATAGGAAGTATTCGAAATTCTTGGGTGAGTCGATATTGGCTAGTGGAAGACCTTTACTAGCAAAGCGATAGTAGCGCTGTGTCTGCTCATCCCAGTAAAAGTCCCAATAGTCAATCTGTGTATGAAGCTTATTTAATTCAGCTTGGAATTCTTTATCACTAAATACCTCTTTTTTTATTTCAACATTTTTTCCCAAAGGAGCTAATTCATGCGGAAACGCTTTAAAAAACAGGCTGTCAAGATTTGGGTCATATACATATATGGAATTGCCAACCGTTGATGAAATGAGCACTAGATCATTTAGCTGCTGGAGAAATACCATTTCTCCTTTTCCTCCTCCTCCGTCTGCACTACCTTTCAGTTCTACAAAAAAATTAAAGGTCTTTTCTAGCTCAGGAATTTTTAAAATTCTACCTGTCTCACCCATAGATTCCAGCACTGCAAAATATAATTCCCTGCTCTTGAAACTGCGCGGTAAGGAGTAGAGCTTTTTCCTTTTGAAATCAATGATTTGTTGATTGGAAATACTAAACGATTCAAGGCGGGTTCCTTCAACCATTTCCTCAGAATTAATTTCAATTTGGGCAAGTTTCCTTCCTTCTTTAGAAAAAAACCAACTGTTTCCGAATAAATCCTTTACATAAAACTGCTTATTTGGAAGCCATTTGAACGTGTAAACAAATCGTCCTATTCCATCTGGACCTTCCTGCTCAAAAGGAAAATTGTTGACTAATTTTAAAGATTTCAGATCGATTTCATGAAGTATGAGCCTATGCCGATCAAAGAAATACAGAGAATCATTATTTTGAGATAGGGAGAAATAGTTCTGCTTTCCAAAAATTGATAAGTCTTTCAAATTAAAAAGCTCCTTACCAGAATCTACAATGATGGTATCTACCTGAAAAGTTAAATTTTCCAATACATTAGAAGGTTGGTTTGATTGCGTCTCATTCTCAGAGGTAAGTTTTTTTCCGCAGGCTGCAAAAATTGAAATTGTGAGAAATAAGAACAGCTTTTTCATCCTTTTAAAAATCAAAATCCATCACCGCAAAGCCCAGTTCATCATTTACATTGACATAGGACCAGAGCTTGCCGTCTTTGAAGAATTTGAATCCAAAAATATTATCCGGAAAAATTGCCTCGTGCTGTTGATTGAGGTCCTTATCGTATATTGTTACTACCGCTTTAAATACTGAAGAATCACCAATTTTCCGGTCTAACTCCCTTGAAAATCTCCAAAATTTTTCATTAAAGTCATCGTAGTAAAACCTGCTAAAAGTAACCTTCTCGTTTTCCTTTTGAAATGCAGCTCTCATTTCTTCCACACTTTCAAATGATGTAATTTCTGGGACTTTTTTAAAGTCTGAAGTCAGGCTAGAATGAAAAATTTTACGGGAAACGGAATCTGTTATTTGATCTAAAATATACACTTCATTAAAGTTGGGAGAGGAAATCAAAACTCTATCACCCGCCTGGTCTATATAAGTAGATTCGATTGTTCGAGTTTGTAATTGTCCATCTTGGTAGAAGCTTCTCACATAGGGTTGAATTCGGCTATATATTTCTAAGGGGATGGTCTTGAGTTGCAGATTTTGCAAGTTCAAAACAGCTAATCCTTTTTTTGCCAATTCTTCGTCATCTGGCCCGTATTCGACGTAGCCCTTTTTGCCATCGTCAGAAAGAGTCAAGTTGAAGCCTAGAGACTCATCCACAGCCAAGTTTTCAAAATTCTCCTTTCGAAACTTAATGGCCTTCATTGTTTCTAGTGAAGAATCGAATACCCGAACATCTGAGAAGGTCAGAAAGTGAAATTTCCCATCCTGCGAGATATGCAGAGACCTTGGATTACCAATTCCCGTTGGCCCTTCTTTTTCTAACTGGATTCGATTGGAAAGTTTGAGGGATTCTAAGTCAATCACTTCCAGTTGGAAATTGGTAGGATTTAAATTGTAGAGCAGTTTTTTATCCGAAGAAATAGCCGCGACATTTAGACCATACTTGAGAAAAATAAAATCCTCGCCGGAATCAACCATTACCGTATCCACAGTGTAGGCAAATTGGAATTCTTTTTCTTCGGTGTTATTTCCCTTTTGACTACAGGAAAAGGAAAAAATAGCGATCACTAGTAAACTTAAATATCTCATTTGTTAAAACTTAAAATCCATCACCGCAAAGCCCAATTCATCCTCTACATTGACAAAAGACCAGAGCTTGCCGTCTTTGAAAAAATACCCTCTTATGAAATCTGTAAGCCCATTGAGTTTGCTTTCACCAACCAACTCGTAGTCTTTATTATAGGCTAATAAATAATAGGTGTATTCATTAGGATCATTTCGAGTCTCACCCATTTTGACCTGCGAGGCTAGTCTGAAAAAAAGATTCTTTTTAGAGTCCCACATCAATTTTTGATAAATGATCTGTGAATTGATTTTTGCCATTTCCTGCCTAAATGCTTTTTCTGTTGTCAGGTTTTGCGTGACTTCTCCACTAAGTCGATTGGGAATCATTTGATGTGTGACTTTTATCAAGCGCAGACTGTCTGCGTCCGGGTCATATTCATAAAAATCTCCCATGGCTGAAGTGGATATCAAGAGTTTGTTTTGATGATTGAAGAGATAAACGGGTTGACCTGAAGACATATAGTTTCCGTTTTCATTTGCCAAAAGAGTGTATTTCCGAACTATTTCCATTTCTGGAAGAGCTACTGTTCTGGCAGTTTGATTTTTTACATCAATGATTACCAATTCAGGATTATTAATTTCTTCACCTGTTGGCCAAGAGTAAAAAAGGTTTCTTTTAAAATCGTAAATGGAATTTCCATATAAGGCAAAAAAGTTTTCGGCAAGCTGGGAGTCTATTCCCTTTGGAGTCACTTTGAGATTTTTTTGCTTCTTTCCCGATTTGTCATAAATGCCGATTTGAGGAACACCCAAAACATAAACTTCCTCATTGGGACCTATTGACACTTGGGCCACAAAGTTGCCGACTCCATCAGGTCCTTCGGTTTCGAATTCAGTTTTTTGGGTTAATGTCATCGCTTCCAAATCCACCTCGACCAAAGCAGGTGGACTGTTTTCAAAAAAGAAAAAACCATTGTCGGTCAAGTCGAAGGTTCGGATTCCAAAGCCAAGGTTTAAAAGTTCATCTCCCGAGTCCACCAATATTGTATCAACTGTGAAGGTGAGATTTTCAAGGATATTGCTTTGCTCAATTTTTTCGCTGGATTTCTCCTGACAAGAAAAAATAATGGAGGCAAAAAGAAGGAATAAAAGCTGTTTTTTCATGAGTAGATCACAGATTGTTAATTTTTATATCCCTTTCGGATGGATTTCGTCGCCCATTATTTTTGGGAACAGAAACAAAATCAAACACCGCAAAACCCAACTCATCATTCATATTGACATAGGACCAGAGCTTGCCGTCTTTGAAGAAGGCACTTAAAGGAACTCGATCTAATTCCGGGATTTCAGTTTCTCCGATCAGTTTAAGATTTTTATCAAAGGCGAATAAAAATACCTGAGCCTTGAGGGGAGCCTCTTTATCTTCCCGGGCTTGATAGATTCTTCCAAAACGATAGTATCTCTCAGATTTGTCATCATAAATCAGCTTTTCAAATCCAATCTGAGTTCTGGCTTTTTCCATCTCTGACTGGAATTCTTCTTGTGAAGACACCGTATTACTGATTGGCCTTTCTTTTTGATTGGGCACGATGGAAAAGCTATATTCCAAAAGTTGAAGGGAATCTAATTCTGGATAGAAGCGATAGATTTTGTTGGTAGGTCCGGCTGTTAAAAAATAGTGATTGTCAATTTTTTGGAGGTCAATATCTTCCATATAAATCGACATGGCATCGTTGGATTGGAGCACGATCCGATATTGCCCAGCAATCTCCAAGGCCGGTAAATCAAATAATTTTCCCGTTTTAAAATCCCTGTCTATTTTTATCAGCTTTCTAGTTCCTTCCAAAAAATCCCCCGGCAACGCATACATTTCACTCTTATCGCTTGAGAGCGTAAGGTGGTTGGTTAGGGAATATTTAAATTCTTCTTTGATCCCCTCAATCTCCAATTCCTCCGCCTTGGGAGTCAAATCCATAATTTTTTCTCCCTGGGCATTAAATAGGCCGGAGGTCCGGAAGCTTCCAAAGAAAAACTCCTCGCCCGGATACACATCAAATGACGAAAGATATTCTCCGATCCCATTTGGACCCTCCTTTTCAAACTGGAGAATGGACTCCAATTTCAATTCGTCCAGATTGACTTTGTTGACCAAAGTGCTGGTATTGTCAGAGACGTAGAGGTACTTTTTATTCTCTGAAAGAGCAGACCTTCTGATTCCCTGAGACAGATTGATGATCTCCTCTCCCGGATCGATGATCACAGTATCCACAGAAAAGGAAAAGTCAGCTAGAATATTGGTTGAGTCGTTATCGGCAGATTCTTTCTCACCACTACAGGAAAAAGCGAAAACGGCAAAAAGTGCGAGGACAAAAGTCTTTCCTAATTTGTACATATCAATAGGTTAATGTCATTCTCACAAATCCAGGATCTTCATCTACTGGTCGATAACTGTAGAGCTTGCCCTCAAAGAAAAAGGCTCGTCCAAAGGGATAGGGCAAATCAACTATTTGTTCACCTAGTAATTGCAATTCCTCATCATAGGCAAATAAATAGACATCTTTCTTTTTTGGCTCGCCGGTTTCCAGTTTCCCATTGCTCTTTGATGCAAATCGGAAATACAGCTTTCTACCTGGATCCCAATATAATCCTGAAAATGTCGGCTGCTGATTGATTTCATCGCCTACTTCTCTTACTCTTTCCTGAGAGTCTACTTTTGAGGGAAAAGAGCCTGTCTTTTTTGCTGGAACTAGCTGATGATTGAAAGTTTTAAGTATCAAAGAATCCGTGGCAAAGTCATATAGATATAAGTCGGAAGTACTGCCGGAATATATGACAAGCTGATTGTTAACCTTTTGAATGGATATGAAATCTCCATAAGTAGTGCTTGAGTTTTCACTGCGGAATGACACTTGAAAATTTTTCGTGATTTCCAAAGCATGGAGAGGGATGAGTTCTCCAGTTTTTTGTTCCAAATTCATTTTGGCTATAAATGAACTGAAAAGTTCAGAAGGTTTATTAGGAGTAGAAAAGGCCAGTTTCTTATCTGGGCTGATAGTGAGATTGAAATAAAGTGCATTCAAATCCTCGTCCAAGCCTTGGAATTCCCCAGGCTGTATCTCCATTGTCTGGATTTTTTCTGCTTGCGCATTATAGATTCCCTGAATTCCATAGTGTGCCAACATGAATTCATTCTTTGGTAGGACATCGAAGTAATTGATAAAATTGGGAGCGCGGTTTGGCCCATCTTTTTCAAAGTAAATTCTGCGGACCAATTGGAGCTTTTGAAGGTTTATTTCATGCACCTCAGGTTCTTGGTTTAAGGCAAAGTAGACCGTTTGACCATCTTCACTTAGCCCAAACTGATAATACATCCCAGGATTGAAAATTTCCTCACCCACATCAACTACCACCGTATCTAGATTGATCTGGAGGTCTGCAAGGATATTATCGGATTTTTGGGACCCTTCTTCGGTATTTTCTCCGCAAGAAAAGAGTAGGATCAGGAAAATGACTAATGGAAATCTATTCATGGATTAGAAATTAAATTGA
The DNA here is from genome assembly GCF_019443765.1 of Algoriphagus sp. NBT04N3. Classification (NCBI taxonomy): domain Bacteria; kingdom Pseudomonadati; phylum Bacteroidota; class Cytophagia; order Cytophagales; family Cyclobacteriaceae; genus Algoriphagus; species Algoriphagus sp. NBT04N3. Next base: position 3,944,696 of record NZ_CP048415.1, on the reverse strand, counting down.
AATCTGACAAAGCCGGCCTCATCTCCCAAAGGCCAGTAGCTATAAAAAGCTCCTTTATAGAAATAGCCATGGTAAGGGGTTACCGTTAGTTCGGGTAAAAAAGCCTCACCGATTAAGTTGAACTCCTCATCATAGGCAAACAGGTAGCAGTCTGACTTTCGCTCATTTCCATCGGGAGAGACTCTGTAATTTTTGGTGCCAAATCGGAAATAAAGTTTTCTGATTTCATCCCAATAGAAATTATCAAAAGAAATCTGCTGCCGAATTTGATTCGCTACCTCCATCTGTTTTTCTCTGGAATCTACCTCATTGGGAAATGAACCGCTTTTTTGGTTTTCTACCAGTTGATGCTCAAAGGAGATCAATTCCAAAGAATCTTTCTTGTAGTCATATCTGTAGACTTGAGCTGTTGAGTTGCAGGTAACCAGCAGTTGCTGATTAATCAATTGTAATCCTACCATGTCGCCATAAAATGAGGCTCCATTTCCCTGGCGGAAAATCACTTGAAAACCTGTGACTAAATCAAAGGCTGGAAGTTTCAAAACCTTACCTTTCTCATTCACCATGTCAAATACCGCAAGGCCCAAGATGGGCTTTCCAAACTCTGCTGGTAAAGAGAAAAAGAAATTTTGTTCTGGGCTGGATTTCAAATAATTAGTGACCATAAAAGGACTCTCAGATTGGAAATCAATCATTTTTTGAAAATCCTGTTCAAATGATTTTAATTTTTTGCCTTCCAGATCAAAAACACTTGGAATCACCCCATCATAAATCATCAGTTGATCTTCAGGAAGGGCTTGAAATGAGGAAATCCACCCTTTGATGCCGTCAGGACCCTCACGCTGAAAGGGATGCCTCGCGAGCAACTTCATTTCTTTCAGCGAAATCTCAAATACCTCAAAGTCTGGTTCGTAGAAAGCGAAGACACGCTCACCGTCTAGGCTTAGGTCTTCGGAATATATTCCATCGGGAGCAAAAATTTCCTCCCCGGAATCGACAGTCAGGCTATCAATTTTGAGCTCCAATTTTTCCAAAATATTGGGAGTCTCTTTTTCGGAACTGTTCTGGCTGCATGAAAAAAAGCTCAGCAGCAAGAGCGCGGTAAAAATTTGTTTCATATAAAAATAATTAAAGATTTAAAACTAATCTTTATTTGCTAAAAACCTAGTGCACAAACGGAAAAAGCGTTGAAAAAAATATCTAATTGGCTACAATCATCACAGTGAGGATAAATCCTTTATTCAAAAAAGAAGGAAGACCGAAGACAGAAGACGGAAGGATCAAATTTCTGGTCCTTTAGGTTGAACCAGAGCCTTGCTTTCTATTAAAAAGGCTGATATACATAATATTAAAATAAACAAAAACCTCAATTCAGATACCAGATAGAAATATTGAGAAGAGTGGCGAAGCAAACCCAGAGAAAATAGGGAATCATTAACCTGGATGCCCAATGAGATATTTTCTTAAACTGGAGAATGCAAATAAAGACCAATACTCCCAAAGGTATGATGACCAACAAGCCTAATGCAGGAGACTCTGCTCCAAAAAATGCCGGGGACCAAATCGCGTTTAAAGCAAGCTGAATAAAATAAAGGCTCAATAAAAACCTCTTTTGAGGGTGATTGCTTTTCCAGATCAAATAGCAAACCCAACCCATCATCAGATACAAAGTCGTCCAAACGGGACCGAACAACCAAGGTGGAGGATTGAAAAAAGGCTTTTCCAAGGTTCCGTACCAGCTATCCACGCTACTGATGGTAAAATAAGCCCCGGTCAGCCCAGCGGCTTGAGGCAAAATGATGCTGATGATGAGTTTGAGCCAGTTGGGCATTTTTAAATGATTTCCAAAAGGGTTCGGAATGCCAGTGCTTTATCTTGGTAGCGTTCTTGCGTTTTGGCTCTCAAGGCAGGAGCATGCTTGGTTTCGTATTCCTGCATTTTGGCAAGGCTCTCGGTAAAATATTGCACTGCATAATTGGTGCTGCCATCATCCGCTCTTTGGATCAATCTCAATAATTTATGTTCAGTGAAAATACCAGTGGCCATTACTTCCGGAATATGGGTGTTTTTTAGCCATTGAATAAAGTCTTCTTCTATCTCGGGAGCAACATTGATGGTGACGTTGTATAGTATCATTTCGTAGTTTTGTAGGGATTTTCCTTTTTTTAATAACAAATTTGGAACATCAAAGTTAGGAATCCCAAACTTAAAACCTCAATTCTGCTCACCCAAGCACCGCTCATGCATAAAGTAGTCACTGAAAATAGCTCCGGGACCAATATAAAAGTAATCATTGCCATAGCGGTAATCATCATCCTTCACGGTGTTGGTTTGGTGGGGCTCAGCTTGCCTGAGTATAGAGATTGGTTTTTGAGTATGACTCCAGCTCAGCTTTTGACTTCTTTGGTGATCATTCTTCTATTTCACAGGGGCTGGTCTGATTCTTTTCCGATTTTTGCCACAGCTGTATTTTGGATAGGTTTTGGGGCAGAATTGATAGGAATTCACACTGGCTATTTATTTGGAGACTATGTATACGGTCCGACCTTGGGTCCTAAGCTTTGGGAGGTTCCTATTATAATAGGTGTCAATTGGTTTATTCTAGCATATCTCACCGGAGTTGCATTCCAGAAAATTCCCAATGATTATTACGCTGCATTTTTAGGCGCCACAGCGATGACCGCGATAGACTATATTTTAGAGCCGGTGGCAGTTTCATTGGATTTTTGGTACTGGAAATTTGACATCATTCCTGTAGGCAATTATTTGGGATGGTTTTTTATAGCCTACCTGATCCACCTGATTTTTAGAAAAGCAAAGTTTGAAAAGCAGAATCCTATTGCACTGCCTTTGCTTTTGACATTAATTTTATTCTTTACCATACTCAATTTTACCGTTGTGGAATGATTTATGACATGAATCATAAAATATTATTCCATAAAGCTGAAACAAAAGGTCAAATTGCAGCTTATAACAAAACAGTCACTTAATTAGTTGTTTTCGTGATGATTAAAGCTATAGGATTTATCGCACTGGGATTTATCGTAATGGAATTTTCCGGTTGGTTGATTCACAAGTACCTGATGCATGGTCCTCTTTGGATGATACATAAGACCCATCATCAGCCCTCTAAGTCTTTCTTTGAGTTGAACGATTTGTTTTCGTTGCTCTTTGGAAGTATTGCAGTAGTATTGATTTTCCTGGGATTGGAAAATCTTGATTATCGGTTTTGGATGGGAATCGGAATCAGTTTGTACGGAGTACTCTATTTCTTTTTGCATGATGTTTTGGTTCATCGCAGACTGAAATGGTTTGACCGACCCAAAAATGCTTTCCTAAAAGGAATCTTCAAGGCGCATAAAGCGCATCATAAAACCAATCAAAAGGAAGATGCTGTTTCCTTTGGATTGTTCGTAGTACCCAGAGAATATTTTAAACAGGAAGAAAAGTGAGCACTTATTCGATCAAAGATCTAGAGCAACTTTCAGGTATCAAAGCCCATACATTACGTATTTGGGAGCAGCGTTACAATTTGCTGAGCCCGAAAAGGACCGATACCAATATCCGTTATTATGATGATGCGGACCTGAAACTGATTTTGAATGTCGCTTTGTTGAATGACAATGGCTTCAAGATCAGTAAGATTGCATCTATGGAAGAAGGAGAAATTCGAACTGAAGTGATGAAACTGACGGAAAGATCTCTAACCCATGACGATCAAATCCACACATTAACTATCTGTATGATAGAAATGGATGAGGAGCGATTCGATAAGATTCTTTCTTCCAATATCCTTAAACTGGGCTTTGAGCAAACCATGCTCAACATCATCTATCCATTTATGTCTAAGATTGGAGTGCTATGGCAAACCGGAGCGATCAATCCCGCGCAGGAGCATTTCATTTCCAATCTGGTCAGACAGAAACTCATTGTAGCCATAGACGGTCAAGTGATTAATGGTGGAGGAAAGAAATTTTTACTCTTCCTACCAGAAGGAGAACTTCATGAAATCTCCTTGCTTTTCGCAGCTTACCTCATCAAAAGCATGGGACATAAGGTTATATACTTAGGACAAAGTACCCCTAATGATGATCTCCTTTCAGTTTATAAATTGCATAGACCTGATTATCTTTTAACTGTAATTACTACATCTCCGAGCTCAGAGTATGCACAAGACTATGTGGATGCTTTGTCAGAGCGTTTTCAGGAAGCAAAAATCTTGATCACAGGGTATCAAGTAATCGGTCAGGATTTAAAACTCCCAGCCAATGTGCAGCAACTTAATTACATCAGGGACATCAAAGTTATGCTGGAAGAGCTCGCAGAAGTGACTCAAGAGAAATAGTCTAAAGAATTTAACAATAAATTAAACAAAAGGCATTCTACCAAGAATGCCTTTTTTTGTCCATTTATATCCAAATTCGGCCACAAATCCCAAGAAAGAGCGGTCAGGAAATATTTTGTTTAATCTAACTGAAAAAAAATTCAACAAAAGCTTTGTATTTTGTTTAAGTATTCCTAAGTTTGATTAAACAAAAAGACAAAGCTACCATGACAACTCTAGAATTCAGTTACTCACTACACAAGCTTTCCAGCACACTGAAACCATTTGCACTGAAGTTAACCAGGGACATGGATGATGCAAATGATTTGTTACAAGACACTATGGTAAAGGCATTTACCAATAGAGATAAGTTTACAGAAGGTACCAACCTGAAAGCATGGTTGTATACCATTATGAAAAACACCTTCATTACCAACTATCAGCGAATGGTCAGAAGAGGCACATTCGTAGACACCACAGACAATCTTCATTACATCAATTCCAGCGATTCTCAGATTGAGAATGGCGTGTATGGAAACTTTGCGATGGAAGATATTTACACCGCAATCGACAAACTGGACGACGTATACAAGACTCCTTTTATGATGCACTACAGAGGATTCAAGTATCATGAAATTGCGGATAAGTTGCAGATTCCAATTGGAACTGTAAAGAATAGAATACATATTGCCAGAAAGCTGTTGAAAGATGATCTAGCAGTTTATAAGAATAAAAATTGATCCTATGAGTAAAAAGCATGTGGTGGTAATCGGTTCTGGCTTTGCAGGACTATCAGTAGCCACCCATCTGGCAGGAGAGAGTTGTTCAGTTACCCTTTTAGAAAAAAACGAAACCCCAGGAGGTCGAGCGAGAAAGTTTGAGCACCAGGGGTTTGTTTTTGATATGGGTCCCAGTTGGTATTGGATGCCGGATGTATTCGAGGATTATTTTGCCCGATTTGGGAAAAAGCCATCCGACTATTATGACCTGATTCGTTTGGATCCTTCTTATGCTGTCATTTATGGAGAGAAGGAAGTTCTGGATATTCCTGCCAATATGGATGAATTCAAAGCAATGTTGGATAGAATCGAACCAGGCGCAGGCAAGCAACTGGATTTATTTTTAGAGCAAGCAAAATACAAATACGAAGTAGGCATTCACGATTTGGTCAAAAGGCCAAGCAGGTCCTTATTGGAATTTGCCTCTCCGGGATTGCTAGTGGATATGGTGAAAATGGATATTTTCCAATCCATGTCTAAGCATGTTCGCAAGTTTTTTAAATCCGAACAGATTATTCGTTTGATGGAATTTCCTGTTCTCTTTTTAGGAGAAACAGCTAAAAATATTCCTGCTCTTTATTCCCTTATGAACTATGCAGATATCGCTTTGGGTACTTGGTATCCCAAAAAGGGAATGCATGAGATTATTCGAGGGATGGTTTCCCTGGCTGAAGAAAAAGGCGTTGAAATCCGTTATGGATCCGAAGTAGAAGAAATTGAGGTGGAAAAAGGCTTGGCAAAACGCGTTCGTCTAATTTCTGGAGAAAAAATTGAAGCGGATATTGTGATTGCCGGTGCAGATTATCATCACGTGGATAAGCATTTGCTCAATCCTAATTACAGCAATTATTCTGAGGAATACTGGGACAAAAGAGTTATGGCCCCTTCCAGTTTGTTATTTTACTTGGGAATTGATAAAAAACTGAAGAATCTGCGTCATCACAACCTGTTTTTCGATGAACCACTTGGTCCTCATGCAGACGCGATTTACAAAAATCCACGATGGCCGGAAAAGCCGCTTTTCTATGCTTCCGTCCCATCTATCACAGATCCTACAGTAGCTCCTAAAGGAAAAGAAAATATGTTTTTATTAATTCCTTTGGCGCCTGATTTGGAGGATTCTGAGGAAATGAGAGAAAAATATTACCACATCATCATGGACCGTCTGGAGAAAATCACGGGTCAGGATGTGCGCCCGCATGTGACTTATAAAAGATCTTATGCCCATTCGGATTTCAAGTCGGACTATCATGCCTTCAAAGGCAATGCTTATGGCTTAGCTAATACGCTTTTGCAAACTGCAATTTTGAAACCTTCTTTGAAAAACAAAAAAGTAAAGAATCTATATTATACTGGTCAGCTTACTGTGCCTGGACCGGGTGTTCCGCCATCCCTGATTTCTGGGCAGGTAGTGGCAAAAGAAGTGATCAAAGAAAACAATCTGTAAATAAATAGGTATATTATAGCAATGGATGCTAAAGCACTTTTTGACCAAACCACACTGGAATGTAGTCGACTGATCACTCAACGATACAGTACCAGCTTCACGCTGGGGATCAAAACTTTGGACAAAAAGTTTCATCTTCCTATTTATGCCATCTATGGTTTTGTTCGCTATGCCGATGAAATTGTGGATACTTTTCATGATCAGGATAAGGCGACTTTATTGGAGAGGTTTAAAAAAGATACCTATGAAGCCATTGATGCAAAAATCTCCCTCAATCCGGTTTTGCATGCATTTCAACTCATAGTTAATCAATATAAAATTGACCTGGACTTGATTGAGGCCTTCCTTCATAGCATGGAAATGGACTTGGATTTCAAAAAATATAATGATTCCAAATACAATGAATACATCTATGGCTCGGCAGAAGTTGTAGGCCTGATGTGTTTGAAAGTTTTCTGTGAGGGTAATCAGGAAATGTATGACCGACTGAAAGAGCCAGCATGTAAGCTGGGAGCCGCTTTCCAAAAGGTTAATTTCCTTCGGGATATCAAAAGTGATTTTGAAGAAAGAGGCAGGGTTTATTTTCCGGGTGTTGATTACAAGCTTTTCAATAGAGATATAAAAACTCAGATAGAGGAAGATATTCAGAAAGATTTTGATGACTCTCTAATTGGGATTGAACAATTGCCGGATGGTGCAAAATTAGGGGTGAAAGTGGCGTATCTCTATTACCAAAAGTTATTTGATAAAATCAAAGGTTTGCCTGCCGAAACTATTACACAGCAGAGAATCCGAATCCCTAATTCCAAGAAGATTTCTTTATTGGTAGGGACCTATTTTGGCACCAAACTGGGCATTAGTTAATGGAGCATTATTTGTATCTGGCGATCAATCTTTTTACCATTTCCTTTCCTTTGGTAAGGTCTTTTGAGCCTAAAATCAGGTACGCAACTAAATGGTACGCCCTTTTCCCAGCGATATTTTTCACTGGAGCGTTCTTTTTGATATGGGATCACTGGTTTACCGTAATGGGAGTATGGGAATTTAACCCCGATTATTTGGTAGGGATTTACTTCTTTCAATTGCCTTTGGAAGAGTGGCTGTTTTTCTTGACAGTTCCTTTTGCCTGTATATTTATCTATGAGGTACTGATTTATTTTTTCCCGAAGGATATTTTCCTGCCATTTGGAAAGCCTTTTGTCTATATCATGGTCCCATTTTTATTGGGTTTTGCAGTTTGGCACTTGGACAAATGGTACACTTCGGTCAATTTTTTCGTAGGAGCAATCGCTTTATTGGTTCATTTTCTAGTCTTTAATGATAAATATTTAGGGCGCTTCTTATTTGCCTATTTTGTTCATCTGATACCGTTTTTCCTGTGTAATGGAGTTCTGACCGGTGGATTGACAGAGGAGCCGGTGGTGATTTATAACAATGCCGAAAATTTAGGGATCCGAATTTGGACAGTTCCAATTGAGGATAGTATCTACTCGATGACGCTCTTGTTGATGAATGTGAGTATATTCGAAAGTATCAGAAGCCGAAAAACAATTCATTCCCTGAAAAGTTTATAGGCTATGAGTTCAGGCAGGTCAAAATTAATAAGTCTTAAGACGATAAATTTTCTGAAAAAACAGCTCGAGGACTAGTAAAACATAATCCAATTCAGATGAAAAATCTCCATGTAGAAATTGACAATCATTCTGGCTTTTGCTTCGGGGTGGTCTATGCTATCGAAATGGCAGAGGAGATTTTGGATGAGCAAGGCTATCTCTACTGCTTGGGAGATATCGTTCATAATGACGAAGAGGTCAATAGGCTTACCAGAAAAGGGTTGAAAATCATTGATCACTCGGAGTTGCATCAATTGAAGGATGAAAAAGTCCTCATTCGTGCGCATGGTGAGCCGCCTTCCACTTATGAATTGGCCATCAAAAATAATCTGACGCTTATAGATGCATCTTGTCCGGTTGTATTGAAGTTGCAAAACAGGATTAAAAATTCTTTCGACAAAGAAGAGACTATTTATATCTATGGAAAGCATGGTCATGCTGAAGTGATTGGATTGCTAGGTCAAACCAATAATAAGGCGGTAGTCTTTCAGGATATTTCCGAACTGGATATTCCTAGCCTTCCGAAAAACCTGACCCTTTACAGCCAGACTACCAAAAGCACGGATAAATTCTACGAGATCAATGAAATCTTAAGGCAAAATGGAATCACTGTTAACACCAATGACACTATTTGCCGTCAGGTTTCCAATAGGGATAAGGAGCTTCGTGACTTTGCTGATAAGTTTAACAAAATAGTTTTCGTCAGTGGCACCAAATCTTCCAATGGTAAGGTGCTATATAACGTTTGTAAAGAGAAAAACCCCAATACATTTTTTGTATCCAATCCAGATCAAATTGAGGAGAGCTGGTTTGAGCCCAATGAAACGGTAGGAATTTGTGGAGCCACATCCACTCCTATGTGGCTGATGGAGCAGGTAAGAGAAAGAATTCTTACCTTTTGAGTCGAAAAAAGGTCTAATTACATGCAGCTGAATCAGTATCGAATCACCCAAAAGGTAGATCCTAAAGGTCTATTGATCGCTTGGAGCATTATTTTGCTTTGGGCTATCTCTTTGGTTTTTTGGATACAGTTTGAAATATCTTGGACAAATCCACTCACCTATTTGGGTATTTTGATACAAATGCACCTTTATACAGGGCTTTTTATTACAGCTCATGATGCCATGCATGGGGTGGTCTCTTCGCACAAGCAAATCAACCATGCCACAGGATGGATCGCAGCTATTCTGTTTTCCTATAATTTTTATTGGAAGCTTTTTCCCAAACACCATCAGCATCATAGGCATGTGGCTACAGATGAAGACCCTGATTATCATGCCTCCGGTAATTTTCTGATTTGGTATCTCTCTTTCATTCGCCAATATGTGAGTATTTGGCAGATATTGTTGATGGCGGTTAGTTTTAATGTTTTAAAGCTATGGCTCCCTACCGAAAATCTGATTGTCTTCTGGATGCTTCCCGCGATTCTGTCCACTTTGCAACTGTTTTATTTCGGCACATACCTGCCTCATAGAGGTGAAAGCGACAATGCCCATCACTCCCGGTCTCAGGCTAAAAATCATGTTTGGGCATTTTTGAGCTGTTACTTCTTTGGCTACCACTTTGAGCATCATGACTCGCCAGGTACTCCATGGTGGAGGCTTTGGAGAGAAAAAGAAAAACAAACTGCTTAAAACCCTTGATTTAGGTCAAATTTTCGGGTATTTCTGAAACTTTCACTTCAGGAATTGATTTTTAAAGTATTCCAACCTGATTATGAAAAAGTATCTCGCGGCACTGATTTGTTTGCTGCTAAGCCTGCCTGTTTTTTCTCAAGGAGTTTTAAAAGGTAAAATCATCAATCCCGTCAATAATCAGCCTGTGGCTTTTGCCAATGTTTTGATCTTGAATACAGAATTGGGAGCCATCAGTGATGAGAATGGAAACTATCAAATCGGTAATATTCCTCCGGGTCTATATAATGTAAGAGCCAGTTTTGTAGGCTTTAAAACTTCCACCAAATACGAGGTTCAAATTACGCAGGCAAAGCCGGTACAAATGGATTTTGAATTACTTGAAGATGCTTCTGAGCTGAATGAAGTAATAGTAAACTCGGAGTTTTCAAGGTCTGAAGAAACTCCGCTATCAGTTCGCAAGCTCAATTCCAATGAAATAGAAAGGTATCCCGGGGGCAACAGAGATATTAGCCGGGTTATCCAGGCTTTGCCGGGAGTGGCCAGTACACCGAGTTTTAGAAATGATATTTTGATTCGGGGTGGCGCACCCAACGAGAATAGATTTTTCATTGATGAAATCGAAGTACCTGTGATTAATCACTTTTCGACTCAGGGTTCTTCAGGAGGTCCGGTTGGGATACTCAACGTCAACCTGATCAAGAATGTGGATTTGATAGCAGGAGGATTTCCTGCTAATAGAATGAATGCTTTAAGCTCTTTCTTTGAAGTTCAATTGAAAGAAGGAAGAAGAGACCAAATGTTTACTCAGCTGACTGTGGGAGCCTCCGAACTGACACTCTCCAATGAAGGACCTTTGGGAGAAAAGACCACCTATTTGCTATCGGCGAGAAGATCTTATTTACAGGGCTTATTTCGACTGTTGGGCTTGCCATTTTTACCCACTTTTAATGACTTCCAAGTCAAGACTACCACCAAACTGAACGAGAAAACAGAATTAACCTTTCTGGCTGTAGGAGCGATTGACAAATTTGTTCTCAATGAAAATATCCCAGAAAATGAAACTCAGGAGGAAAGAGAAAATCGATTGTATTTACTGGGCGTACTTCCAATTCAGGAGCAGTGGAACTATGCCACCGGATTGAAATTAAAGCGTTTTCGGGAAAACGGATTCTGGACTTTTGTGTTGAGCAGGAATATGCTGAACAACCGTTCCTTTAAGTACGCCAATAATGATACGAGCTCAGAGGCCAATCTTTTATTTGATTATTTAAGCCAGGAATCCGAAAATAAATTTCGGGCTGAAAACAGCATCTTTGGAGCGGGCTATACTCTGAAGTATGGAGTGAATTACGAATATGCCCGCTATTTCATTGATAATTTTGATAGGGCAACTCTGTCTGGATCAGGGCAGGTGATCGACATTAATTCCACCTCCAACTTCAGCTCTTATGGAGCCTTCATTTCCGGAAGCAAGTATTTCAATGGTGAGCGCTTGTTACTTACAGGTGGGCTAAGAATGGATGGCTCTGATTTTGGAAGTACAGCCACAAACCCTCTCAACCAAATTAGTCCACGGGTATCTGTTTCTTACCAATTAAAGCCAAATTTATTTGCCACTGCGAATGCGGGCATTTATTATCAAAAACCACCCTACACTGTTTTAGGCTTTCGAAACAATGAAGGCGTCTTGGTTAACCAGGAAAATGATTTGCAGTTCATTAGGAGCAGTCAATTGATCGGTGGGATTGAATTTTTGGTTCCTGAAAAAAATAGGCGCTTTACGGCTGAGGCATTTTATAAAAAGTATGATAATTATCCCTCCTCTATTCGAAATGGTATAGCCTTAGGCAATTTGGGAGCTGACTTCGGAGTAATAGGAAACGAACCTGTCAATTCAAATGCTGAAGGGAGAGCTTATGGAATTGAGTTTTTGGCGCAGCAGCGACTTTTCAAGGATTTCTATGGAATAGCTGCTTTGACATTAGTTAGAAGTGAATTCACCAATCCTAATACAGAAGGCTTTGTTCCATCTTCTTGGGATAATAGGTTTATCGTGAGCTTAACGGCAGGAAAGCGATTCAAGAATAATTGGGAGTTAGGCGCAAGATGGAGATTCTTGGGAGGTACTCCTTATACTCCATTTGATGTACAGGAATCGGCTTTGATTTCAAATTGGGATGTGAGAAACTCAGGGGTCTTGGACTATAGCCGAATTAATGGAGAACGATTGCCAGCATTTCATCAATTGGATTTGAGGCTGGATAAGAAGTATTTTTTCAAAAACTGGAATCTCAACTGGTACGTGGATATCCAAAATGCCTATAATTTTCAGGCCTTACAGGCTCCTATTCTGGTGCCTGAACGAGATAGTTCTGGCCAAAAAGTAGTAAATCCCAATGACCCTAGCCGCTATCAATTGCGTTTGATAGAAAATACTGCGGGTAATGTGTTGCCGACAATCGGGATCATTGTGGAGTTTTAGTGCAATTCTTCCAATAATTTGACGATTCTGTTCGCTTTCTCATCTTCTGAATTTGCGCTGTAAATAAAGCTAATCCACTCTTCTTTTTCTTCTACAGGCAATAGATCGAAAAGCTTAAGCTTTCCTGGGTCATCGCGTAGGCAATCCAAGAGTTCAGGAGGAGCACTATCTGGTAAAGCCTGTCTGTATAGTTTCAAGTGGACAGAGTCACCAGCTTCTTTTTTGATTTTTTTTCGAATTTGCTTCGCCAGTGGTAAAAAAAGCCTGCCATCTCCTACAGGCATCAGGTGTTTGTTCTCAAATTGATATTCGTCGATGCTTCCAGAGACTTTCAGCATACCAAAAGGGTTTTTGGCAGTGATATTTTCCTTTGGGAAAGGAATATAGGTCCATCCTGCTTTTCCTGAGAAACGCTCCAAATAGAAATCACCTTCCAGAATCAGTTCCATCTTCGTATCTGTTTAAACAGAAAAAAGGCAATAATCTCAGTCAGTCGGCATAAAAAAAGCCGGGCGATGACCCAGCTATAAGTTACGTAATAATTAGATTAATTTAATCTCCAACGAATATTTAATCCAAAGCCACCGGCATCAAATGTGGTGTTTTCTATCAAAATAAAATAGGGTCTCCAATCAAGGCCCACAATTAGTGGAATATCGGGGAATTCATATTCTGCACCGATTTCACCTGCAGCTCCAAGCTTAAAAGGGTCACCCAAAAATAAGGAGGGGCCAAATCCCAAATAGTAATTAAACTCTGAATCAGAGATAGGGCGATAGATTGGGTTCCAAAGCAAATCAATCCCTGCTCCTCCGCCTCCGAAGCTTAAGTCACCATGGACTCTACTAAACTCGCCCAAAGCAAAAACCGCGTCTAATGCTACGTTATTCCCATTTACATTACCGAAACGTAGACCCACTTCCTGAGCTTGGCTTTCAAGAGCCGCAAAAAAGCCCAGAAAAAGAACGAGTGAACTGATTTTTAAAAACTTCATCATGATAGTATTTGGTTTAATTTTAGAATAGGCCAAAGCCAATCCTCTTAAGCACCAAAATTAGGCCAATATTTCCTGCTTTTGTCCCAAAATTAGGGACTGCTCTTAGTTTTTTTGCACGAATACGGGTGCTAATTGAGTTTTGAAAGCAGGATCGGATATGTCTTGGAATTCTTTTGTCTCCCAATTCATGAGAATCAGTTTATATCCTTTGGAGGCACTATCTGGCTCGGACTGCTCAAAAGTCAAGAGTTTCCCATCAGGACTCCAGGAGTGATAAACTTCGCGGTTTTCAGAGGGAAAAAGTTTCCAGCTCTCTCCCCCTTCTGGTCTAACTCCGAAAATTGAAGTGGTATTTCCTCTTGAACTGGCATAACTGATGAAATTTTCAGTGGGATGCCACTTGAGTGCTCCAGCTTTATAACCATATTTTTCAGCTGCAGGGTCGTTTGCGGGAAATTTGGTTAGTTGTTTTTCCCCACTACCATTTCTATTTATTAGAAAAACCTCAGGAAAAATTCCCTTTTCTTGGACTTTTGGACTTTTTACATAAGCTACCTGTTTACCGTCGGGAGAAAAAACCGGGTCTTGGAATTTGAAGGCAGTATCATGTATGAATGGTGTATAATTTCCGGTTTTGAGATCAATCAGGTAGAGTTGATAGCGGTTTTCCGTTCTCCCTGATACGATCATGGTTTGGGTTGTTGGGTCCAAATCCATCCAACTGTCCTCTAACCTGAGATTTGAAAATTTTTGAATATTTTTTCCTTCACTATCCATTTGATAGAGAAAAAAGTGTCGATAAGCAGTGTCTCTATCACTGATAAAATAGATAGTAGGTCCATGGGCAAAATAGGTCCATGCTACATCAGGATGATTGATAATATTGGTAGAATGATGGGTACTATCCTCGGGGTCCATGATCCGTATTTCCCAATTATCTTCGACAACTGAGTCAGGTTCGTAAGTATTAAAGGCGATTAGGTAGCCAGGTTCTGGGGTGAGGGTCTCAGGGCTATTTTTGCAGGAAAACAGAAATAAGCCTAAAAGGGCGAAGTAAAGTGCTGATTTCATGATGCGTAGGGTTTATGGAATTTACCCAAAATTTCTACGCAATCACAATTTGATTCCCGATTCTAAGTACTTCCCGAACCAACAGGTCCATGTCTTCCATTTGGGTTCTCTGGTTTACATTGGCAACCCGCAGGGTGTATTTCCCATTGAGAATGGTACTGCTTGGCGATGCAATGCCTTCCTCCTGAAGCCTCAGTAATATTTCCCGGTTTAGATCTTTTAATTGCTCTTCAGAAAGTCCTGGCTTGATCATTCGAAAACAAGTAATACTCATTGAGACTGGCGCCATCAATTCCAATTCTGGATTTTGATTGACCAAATCTGCCAAATATTCTGCCTGACGATTATTTTGAGCTATCATGGCAGCATATTTTTCTTTGCCGTGCTCTTTGAGAGACATCCAAATCTTCAGTGCTTTAAAGCCTCTAGAAAGTTCAAAACCATAATTATTGATGGAGTCTAAGCCGCCGGAAAGGCCTCGGGATTCCTGCAATAAATAGTTGGGAGTGATTGCAAAAGCCTCTCGATGCTTCTTTGCATCCCGAATCAAAGTACAGCCTACTTCATAGGGAACATATAACCATTTGTGAAGATCGAAGGCAACTGAATCTGCTTCTTCTATGGCTTTTAATCGAGAAGCATATACGGGATCTAGTTTTGCCAAGGCTCCATAGGCTCCATCTACGTGAAACCAAAGGCCATAAGTTTTTGAAATCTTCAACAGCTCATCTAGCGGATCAATAGCGCCTGTATTGACAGTGCCTGAGGTTCCTACTATGGCAAAAGGTAGAAGCCCCGCCTTTTTATCTGAAATGATTTGTTGCTCCAACTCCTGCACATTCATCTCATATCGCTTATTTACAGAAATTTTTCGAACTGAATCTGTTCCCAAACCAATGATTTCTGCTGCCTTTTGAATACAGGAATGTGTCTCTACAGAGCAATAAATAATTAACTGAGCTGAAGCAGCCTTAAGCCCTTTTTGACGTATTTTTTCAGAGCCGAAAGAGTTTCTTGCCACTGTGAGAGCGGTGATGTTAGCCATGGACCCACCACTGACCAAGATTCCGGAGGCTTCCTGTGGATAATTCATCAATTCTTTACACCAGTTGACCACTTGCCTGTCCACATACATAGCAGAATGCTCTCCAATGGTGGTATTAGGATTCATTCCTGAGGCCAACAAATCAGCTAAAACTCCCATGGGAGTTCCTGTTCCCTGAATCCATGCAAAAAATCGAGGATGCACATTTCCTTTATTGTAGGGAAATATAAACTCTTTGAATTCCTTATAAACTTCCTCTGGACTTTGCCCTTTTTCAGGAATTGGCTTTTCAAATTGGTCCTTCACCTCTTCGGGAATGGGCTTCCATATTTTTTGATCCCGAATTGATTGCCAATAATCAAATAGATCATCGATCATTTGATGGCCAAGCTGTCTCATTTTATCCCAGTTTTCTGGGTCTAAGGTCAGGTTTTTATTTTCAGGCATTTGAGGGAATTTAAAAGGGGTAATTTTCACTTATTCTCAGAAATAGTAAAACTAGATTAAGATTTCTGATGGGCAAAGAATAAGGATTTCTCTTTCAGCCTTTCAATATCATGTTGATTCGAAATTGCCTTTTCAGCTCTTTCAAAGGCTGTTTTAGAATGAAGAATAGCCAATTCCTGGGCTTCTTGATTTCCAATATTCCATAGAGTAGAAAAGGATTTTTGAAGCCAGATCATGACCTCTACAGTTCCTGCCCCATCTCTGGCAATTGGGCGAAAAGCATCCTCAAACATATCAGAAAGAGAAAGTGGAGGAACTTCTATCCTATCATAAATCACTGACTTTGACTCTTGATCTTCTTTAGAAAACCATTCACAAAATAAACGAGTGTGACTTTTGATGATGGCAATGGCGGTTCCCGGATCATTGATTCCCGGAGAAAGAGCTCTGCTTCCAATTTCACTTAAAGCGATCAACCCAAAACGAGGATCATCCAAAAATGATCTTTCTGACCCGATTTCAAAGCAGTTAATCAATTTTTCTGATTCTACTTCTTCCTTATGTTTTTGTTGAAAATAAGCCAAAGGTTGATCAGGAGTACAGAAAGATCCCGGTAGGCAATTAATGATTACATCGACATCGAATTCTTTAGTAAACTCATTTACCTGATCCATATGTATATGGGTAATATGGCCGATGAATTTTGAAAAAACTGGAGTTCCTTTTTTACTTGACTTTAATGGCTTCGCACCGAGGTATGGTCTCTGCTTTCTTTCTAGAAAGGAGTCTTTGGTTGCTTTTTCTACTTTCTGTATGGTTTGGCCCATTCTGCCTAATTTAGAAATACTGTCTACCCATCTTAAAAAGGTTAAAATAACGATGGCGAAAACAATTAGGGTTAGAATAAAAAGTGTAAAATTTCCTGCTTTCCCGAAGTAGTCATTTTTGAATGCTACAGTGGCAATGATGCTATAAATAAATGAGCCAATGAATATAGAAAGGGCATTTTGCGAAACGTCGTCGGAAACAATTAAGGGGAAGGATCTAGGTGTCGCACTACTGCTGGCTGCAGAAAAGGCGGATAGCATGGACCCCACCGCAAAAATGGCTATAACCAGCATGCTTGCAGAAATTGTATTTAACAGAACTTCGATGGAGTCCTCTTCAATTTCAGGGACCATATCATCCAAAAAACTGTTGT
Source organism: Algoriphagus sp. NBT04N3 (assembly GCF_019443765.1). Classification (NCBI taxonomy): domain Bacteria; kingdom Pseudomonadati; phylum Bacteroidota; class Cytophagia; order Cytophagales; family Cyclobacteriaceae; genus Algoriphagus; species Algoriphagus sp. NBT04N3. Next base: position 3,927,653 of record NZ_CP048415.1, on the reverse strand, counting down.
CTGCTATATGAGCCAAAAAAGCAGATCCAACTGAAATAATGCAAAAAAGTAGAGGTTTAAACCATAGTCTTTCTTGAAGCAAACTGTAGTAATACCGGATATTTTTTTTCATAGATGTGTCAAAGAGACTAAGTTAGTGAACTTATAAAAGATTTGAATTTATCGGTTTTGGGCGGGTTCTGTTGAATTTTAAAAAATAATATTCGAATTGGTTCTTATGTTGAAAGTAGAAAAATAGACGAATTGTTAAAAAGAAATAGAAATAGACTGCCCTTAAACCATTAAATGTCACTTGAACCATCCAATATCCTTGAAGAAATAAAAGTTTATTGGACTTTTAAACACCCTTTTCTGAGTTGAACATATAAAAATTTTAGAGGCAGTCTCTTTATTAGAAATTTATTTGATTAATAAATAGTAAACATTTTCAATAATTTTTTTTCGGAAGCATTGGGGACCTCAGATATGAGTACATAATCGCCCGGAGTTAGAGCAGCTGTAAAATATCCCATTGTCAAAGGTGGCATATCGTTTACTCCTCCTAAGAAAACAATTCCTTCTGGCGCCGGATCAATCAATCCTTTAGGGTCCATCCAATTCATCCATTTTTCAAGGCTATCCAGATTGGCATTTTCATTGAGTTTTACAAGATTTACATCATGGCCTACCACATTTTCATAAACTTTTTGGTCCTGAAAATATACTCCGAATGTCTGTGTGCCTGCAGTAATAGAATCATTTAAGACAATTCCATTTTCGCTTGAGATATTAATTGGAATAAAGTTTTCTGGAGGTATAATTCCTGAAGTATCCTGAGATACTACTAAGGGTTCTAGCATTCCCATGGTGGTATGAAACTCGCCATTTTCCATTTTAACATAGCATTCGATCAAGTAATATCCTGGTTCAAGTTTTATAGTAGTTTCAGCAGTGTTTTCTGGTGAAACTAAGCCTGATCCTCCAACAAATTCCACCGCACCATACCATTCTGGAAGTTTTCCAAACTCTGCCAAAGCTTCATCCATTTTTCCTTCATTCAATAGCCTCATGCCATTAGCAAATGGAGGAAGAACCTCCAATTTAGCATCTGCAATAGTCTTTCCTTCAGGATATTTTTCTACTAGAAAGAAATGTGTTTGATCAGATTTATTGATATAGTGAAATTTGTTCCATCCTTGAGAAATAGTGTCGGGAAGTTGAAAATCCATGTTTTCAGTTATTATTTCTACTATGGGATTCTCTTCAATTACTTCCGTTTTTTCTTCTTTTTGATTATTACAAGAAAGCAGACTTATTAACAAAAGAAGTGTAACTCCTATAGACAAGGTTTTATCTGAATCATTGAATTGATTTTGCATGGTTTTGAAAGTTTAGTTAAAGAATTACAAGGTGTGAACGATAAATTTTCGTTGCTGAAAAAGGACGCCTTGTACCTAGAATTAAGCTACTTATAATACAAAAAATTGACTTGGATTTCAAGTCCCTTACTTTTGGACTCAATAAAAACACTTAAAGATAATGGAAATGGGGTTTTGAAATAGATGTAAAAATCGAATAAAAACTGAAGAAGCCTAAGATCGTTTTTCGAGAAAAAACTAGCATTTCAAAAAAAATAATACGTAAATCAAAGTAAAAGGAGTCTTTATTTTTTAACCATTTTCAGATGTCCATTCAAAGATTGAAGCCTTTCTTGAGTTGCTTCGTAACCATTTATCTTTTGCTGTAATAGAGCTTCGTATCCTATAACTATATTTTCAAATACAGGCTCTTGTAAATTTTCTGAATTAATTGGACTCAAATCATTCAATCGGTAATTCTGAAGCAGAAAGGGCGTTAGATACTTATCAACATAATCCTCTAATACCTTTTCAAGCCTAGAGGTGGTCTTGAAGGAGTCATAAGTGATAATTAAGTTTTTTCGTAACTCCATATCAGTGATTAGGTCAAATTCCCCTGATGCGGAAATATTATCCATGGTTGTAGTAATTGGAGTAAAGTTTGCCATAGATATCATGCTTCCTATTAAAATTTTGATGTCTTGGTCATTGTAATTTTTGGAAAGCAATGGGCCTTTGATGTTTTCTATTTCCTGCATGACCAATTTTGAATGCTCCAACGCTTCCTTAAGATTATTCTCATTGATAATCGATTCTTCATTGAAACTTATAAGGTAACTTTTTTCCTCTGTAGCCGCTTTTCTTGATTCGTTCCAAGTATTTAATTTAAAGGCTATTGTTATCCCAATAACTACAATCAAGAAATCTAAGAATTTGGATTTCCAATCGATTTGCATTTTTCTAGATCGGTTTTCCAATTTTAAGTACCCCCAAACACTTTCAAAAAATTTCATTTAGAAGATAACTTAGGTGATAAAATTATATTTTCCTTAAGGAGCTGATATGAGTTTACTTTGAAACCTAATTTACAATTTTGTTTCAAAATATTCCTGAATTGCTTGGCTTCTGTTCCTAACCGCTTAAATAACTGGACCAGTTTTGTTGCCTAAACTTAGGAACAAAATGATCGAAGACTTACTTAAAAACGCGCGACTTTCTTCCGGTGGTCGAAAGCTACTCACTTCACAACAAAAAGCCTTTATTGTAGAAGATTGGGAAAGTTCTGGCTTATCTTGTCCTGAATATTGTCGCCGATACGGGCTGATCACCAGTCAGGTGTATAGCTGGCGTTCACTTGCTAAATCAGGAGCCATTATGAGTATCAAAAATCAAGGTGACCTACATTCCAAAGCTGAATTGGAAATGCTTAGAAAAGAGAATGAAGAGCTCAAGAAGGCTCTCGGGGAATCTACTTTGGATATTAAGATCCTAAAAAAAAAGTTAGAGATGGATCAACTTCGAAACAAGAAATTGAATCGTTATCCAGACAATTCGGAGTAAGCATGAATAGGATTATCAAGACACTGGGAGTCGCCAAATCCTCTGTATATTATAAAGCAAAGCCCTATCCTGAACGAAAAAGGACAGTGCGAAAAGAACTGTGTGAGCAGATGAAACTGGCTGTTGTAGAAATCACGGCAAAGAAATCCACCTATGGGGTACCCCGGGTCAAGGCGCTGCTCAAACGGGATTATGGGCTCAACGTGACCAAATACATGGTGCACCGCTACATGAAGGAAGAAGGGTTGTTGATTACCCGACACCGAACCAGAGGCAGCAGCAGATCCCATACAGGGCAGATAGCAGTAGAAACACCTAATACGCGATGGGCTAGTGATATCACTTCGATTAAATGCTGGAATGGGGAAAAGCTCCGGGTGGCCTTTCTTCTCGACTGTTGTGACAGGTCCATCATCGCCTGGAAAGCAGGAAAACATATGCAGGCAGTTGATATTGAATTAATGGTTCAAGAAGCCTTACATATCCGCTTTGGAGAGAGTTTGCCTGAACCGGATACACTGCAGTTTTTGCATGACAATGGACCGGAATTCATTGAAAAAAAGCTCAGAGCCAGCTTGAAATCCTGGAATATAATCGATTGTAATACCCCAACCTATTCACCACAATCAAACGGGATGTGTGAAGCCTTCAATGCTACATTTAAACGAGATTATGTCTATGAGAGCTGCCTGGATAATCCAAAAACCGTACACAGGCAAATACAGAAGTGGATGAATGAATACAATACATATGCACCACATTCTGCATTAGAAATGAAAACACCAAATGAATTTTATAACTTTAAAATCGCTGCATAACTAGTCCAACTTTCAAGCGGAAAGAGCACTTCGTTTTCCCTATTCAAAAAATTTTAAAATATAAGAGAATACATTTCTTCCAACTTACTTACCTGTAAAACCTGAATTTTAAATTTTTTGAGATCCAGCCCTTTGACAGCATATTTCGAGACCACAATTTTCTTGAAACCTAGCTTTTCAGCTTCTGCAATTCTGTTTTCTATTCTGGATACAGCCCGAATTTCTCCTCCCAAACCCACTTCTCCTGCAAAACAAATTTGCTCGGAAACGGGAGTGTCCTCATAACTGGAAATCAAACTTGCACATACTGCCAGATCCAAAGCCGGGTCATCCACTCGTAGGCCGCCTGCCACATTCAAAAAGACATCCTGCTGTCCAAGTCTCATTCCCCCCCGCTTTTCTAATACAGCCAGAAGCATATTCAGACGCTTTGCATCATGTCCAGTGCTGCTTCTTTGAGGTGTTCCGTATGTAGCCGGGCTGACTAGAGATTGGATTTCGATCAACAAAGGACGATTCCCCTCCATCATGGCTCCAATGGCCACTCCGTTTAATACTTCCTCTCTTTGGGTTAGCAAGATCTCTGATGGATTGGCTACTGACCGGAGACCTTCGGCTCTCATTTCATAAATACCCAATTCATGTGTAGATCCAAATCGGTTTTTGGAGGTTCGTAATATTCTATAAGTCAGGTGCCGATCTCCTTCAAATTGTAATACTGTGTCAACCATGTGCTCCAATACTTTGGGGCCGGCGATGGAACCATCCTTGGTGATATGTCCAATTAGAAAAACAGGAGTTCCGGTTTCCTTGGCAAACTTCATGAGCTCGGCTGTGCACTCCCTAACTTGGGATACTGAGCCTGCGGCTGATTCCACGTATTGACTGTTGAGCGTCTGAATAGAATCTATCACCAAAAAGTCCGGTTTTAGAATTTCTACCTGTTGAAATATCTGCTGAGTGTTGGTTTCAGAAAGCACATAACAATCCGGATTCTTGGCTTCCATCCTGTCTGCACGCATTTTGATTTGAGCCTCACTTTCTTCTCCGGATACGTAAAGAATGGTTTTATTCTTCAGGATTAAGGCTATCTGAAGCATCAAGGTTGACTTCCCAATTCCAGGCTCACCACCTATCAGTACCAAGGATCCAGGTACAATTCCTCCTCCCAAAACTCTGTCCAATTCATTATCCCCGGTGATCCACCTAGGCTGCTCCTCATAATTGACTTCGGTGATTTTTTTGGGACTGCTTGCCTTTTTTGTTCCGTTGGAAGGAGTTTTCCAGGTTCCCTTTCCGCTTTCCTCCTTTTGAATAATTTCTTCTACATAAGTATTCCACTGCCCGCACGCAGGACATTTACCTAGCCATTTTGGGCTTTGCGCGCCACAATTCTGACAAAAAAAGGAAGTTTTTATTTTAGCCATTTTGAAGTGGGAAATACGAAATACGATTTACGAATTGAAGATTAGTTGGGGCCATGTGAAATGATTAACTCTAGAAGCAGAATACGAAAGACTTAATCCTTGTATTTTCTTAATGAGCCTCTAACCAGTCTTTTCCTAATCCCACTTCCACTTCCACCGGTACAGCTAGTTTGATAGCATTTGACATCAAGCCAGGAATATTTTTCTTCAATATCTCAACTTCATCCTTATGAGCGTCAAAAACCAATTCATCGTGAACTTGCAGGATCATTTTGGACTTCAGCTTTTCTTTTTTCATCCAGTTATGCACATCGATCATAGCCACTTTGATCAAGTCTGCAGCCGAACCCTGAATAGGAGCATTGATTGCGTTTCGTTCAGCGAAACCTCGCATAGTTTGGTTTCGGCTATTGATATCTCTCAAGTACCTTCTTCTACCCAAGATAGTCTCAACGTACTCGTCTTTTCTGGCCTTTTCTATAGCTCCGTCCATGTATTCTTTTACAGCAGGAAACTCTTTGAAATAAGCGTCAATAATTTCTTTGGCCTCTCCTCTTGGGATAGAAAGCCGCTGAGAAAGTCCAAAAGCTGAAATTCCATAGATGATTCCAAAGTTGGCAGTTTTGGCCTTTCTCCTCATGTCGGAGCTGACTTCTTCCAGTGGAACCTGGAATATTTTTGCGGCAGTGGTGGCATGAATATCTCTGCCATTTTTGAATGCCTCTATCATGGACTCATCTCCGGAGAAAGCAGCCATGATTCTCAGTTCTATTTGAGAATAATCCGCTGCCAAGAGCACATGATTTTCATCTCTGGCTACAAAGGCCTTTCTTATCTCCCTTCCTCTTTCTGTTCGAATAGGAATATTCTGCAAATTGGGGTTGATGGAGGACAAACGACCTGTAGCCGCAACAAACTGATTATAGGTGGTATGAATGCGTCCGGTCTTGGAGTTAATCATGGTAGGTAAAGCGTCCACGTACGTTGACTTTAGCTTCACCATTTGTCTATAATCCAAAATGGCCTGAGCAATCTCGTGCTCATCTGCCAATTTGCTCAAGATCTCCTCTCCAGTGGCGTATTGCCCTGTTTTGGTCTTTTTAGCCTTGGGGTCCAGTTTCAACTTTTCAAAAAGCACATCACCCAATTGCTTTGGTGAAGCTAGATTGAATCTGACTCCTGCTAATTCATAGACTCTTTTTTCTATAGCAATACTTTCTTCCTCTAGGGCTTGAGAAAGTTCGGCTAGGCTGTCAGTGTCTATTTTGACCCCTTCAAACTCCATGTCTGTCAGCACATTGATCAGCGGGTTTTCTACTTCGTAGAAAAGTTTTTCCAATTCATTTTCTTTCAAAAGGGGATCAAACTTCTCTTTCAATCTGAGTGTAATATCAGCATCTTCTGCGGCATAAGAGGTGACTTCATCTTCGTCCACATCCCGCATATTGCCCTGATTTTTACCTTTTTTTCCGATCAATTCAGTAATGGAAACAGGCTTATAGTTGAGGTATTGCTCAGCGAGCCAATCCATGCTGTGTTTGCCTTCAGGTTCAATAAGGTAGTGCGCCAACATGGTGTCATAAAGTGCACCTTTCACTTCTATCCCATAGTTTTTCAAAACCAACAGGTCATACTTGATATTCTGACCAACTTTGAGGATATCTTCATTTTCGAAGAAAGGCATTAACAGCTCCAAAATAGCCTGCGTTTCTTTTTGATCAGCAGGGCAAGGAATATAGTAGGCCTCACCACTGAGGTAGGCAAATGAAATCCCAACCAACTCTGCTTCCATTGCATTGAGCGCAGTGGTTTCCGTATCAAAGCATACAACTTTTTGTACCATCAAATACTCCATCAATTCTTCGATGGCATCTTTTCCTTTGATTTTGTGATAATGGTGAAGATTGCTGTGGATAGTATCTGGAACAACCGGAGCGGAGGTATTTACAGATTCTTCCTCAAACTCAATCTCCGAAGCTGGAGATGAACTTGGAGCTTCCCCAAAAAGACCAAGTTGTTCATTTTTCTGAATAACTGCTTTTTTCCCTTCGTCTTTAAAAATTCTATTGGAAAGAGTACGGAATTCCAACTCGTTAAAAATAGCCCTGAGCTTTTCTTCATCAAAGCCATCGTAACGTAAGTCCTCCTCATTAAATGCGATAGGCACATCTATTTTGATGGTGGCAAGCTCTTTGGAAAGTATACCTTGCTGCGCAAAGTTTTCCACATTTTCCTTTTGCTTTCCTTTCAGCTTATCCGTGTTTTTAATCAGTTCTTCCACTGTTCCAAACTCCTTCAATAGCTTGGTTGCAGTCTTAGCGCCAATGCCTGGAATACCCGGAATATTATCTACCGCATCACCCATCAGTCCCAGGATATCTCTTACCTGATCCACATGCTCAATATCCCATTTGGCACAAACTTCCTTCGGGCCCATCACATCAACTCCGTTGCCCATGAAGGCAGGTTTGTATAAATAAATATGGTCATCCACGATCTGTCCATAATCCTTATCCGGCGTCATCATGTAGACCGTAAATGATTCCCTTTCTGCTTTTTTTGCCAAGGTCCCGATGATATCATCGGCTTCGAATCCATCCATTTCCAAAACTGGAATCCGGAATGCTTTAACAATTTCCTTAACCCATGGAATAGATACAGTAATGTCTTCTGGTTGTTCTTGTCTATTTGCTTTGTAAGGCTCAAACTGCTCATGTCTAAAAGTAGGCGCAGAAGTATCAAAAGCTACCGCAATATGACTGGGCTTTTCTTTGGTTAACACTTCCATCAGCGTATTGGTAAAACCAAGCATGACACCGGTGTTAAGGCCTTTGGAGTTGATTCGAGGATTTTTACTAAATGCAAAATGTGCCCGATAGATCAGAGCCATGGCATCTAGAAGAAATAATTTATGGGGTTGATTTTGAGACATGGTCTATTTTTTCGTAGAAAAAAGCTAAATTAATCAGCCAACCAAGGTACAAAAAATACCGCTGGGAGGCGTCAATCCGTAGATGTAAACTTTTCTCTCTCGGATTGGTTTTGTGTCAATTTGTTTCACTTTAATATCTCGTTAAGGTTTGCTTTAAAAAAATTTGCATCACTTTAGAAATATAGCCTTTGACATTTTACATATCCTTTTCAAATAAATTAATAATCCTATGAAAAAAGCACTACTGATTCTCATGATGTTAGGGTTCATCGGCATCAATGCTGCACAGGCAAACCCAGGCGAAAAAACCAAAAAGGAAAAAACTGAGCTTAGCGCTGAAGACTCAGAAAAAATCGAACAATTACAAAACCGATTTAATGAAATCAAGGCGATGGATTTCTCTACCCTTAGTAAGGATGAAGCCAAAGCTCTTAAAATTGAGCTACAAGAAATCAAGGCTGAAGGAAGAAATAACGGCCTTTGGCTTTCTACCGGGGCGATCATTTTAATCCTGATCATTATCATTTTGGTGGATTAATATCCGAAAATCACCAATTATCCGTTTTATGATTGGTTCAAAAAATATTCTTAATCAGTTTAATTTATCTTTTACCAAAACTACAATCAAATGAAAAAACTACTATTAATTTTTGCCCTGTTTCTTTCTGTGTCCATGGTTTATGCTGAGCCTGCGAAAAAAGAGAAAGAAGTTACGGAGTTGAGTGAGGAGGAAAAAGCCAAATTGGAAGCCATGAAGAACAGGTTTGAGGAAATTAAGGCCATGGATTTTTCCGATATGACAAGAGAAGAGAGAAAGGAAATTAGAGAAGAGCTCAAAGAAATGAAGGAGATAAGCAGAAGAGGAAATGGAGGAATATTCATTTCTACCGGCGCAATCATCATCATTTTATTGTTGATCATCATTCTATAATAAAAGAGGGGCGAAAGCCCCTTTTTACTTTTCTTCTTCTGTATTTAAATAAGCCCTTACTTGAAGGCCTCTGAGGAAAATTACAATCAAAGGAATTAACCAAAGGAGCTCATTGAAAATCAGGTGAAAACCACTTCGCTTATTCCAGCCTATATCCGGCAAAAACCCCAAAGAGAACCAGATTGCCAAAATAATTTTTCCAGCTATCCCTCCTATAATCAAGTAGACCCAACTTACCGGATAGAAGGCAGAAACAAAAATCACCAAGCCTACAATTAATCCAAAACTTCCATACCAATTAGCGGGTAGTGTTGAAGCCAAGTCCCCATTGATCGCCAACCAGTTGATCAATTCCGGCCCAAACCATTTAAAAAATGCCGACCAGGCAATTGTATACATTCCTGCGAGCAACAATAGCCCTCTGAAATACATGGGAAATATGGGAAATGCTGGTTTTTGATCCATGAATGGTTTGATTTTAAAGCACTAATTAAACACCTTGGGGGCTTGCATGTTCATGCATAATACAAAACTAAGCTATGGAAATAAAAAACAGATTAAAATCAGGCTTCTTTATATGCCTCGGAGCGGCATCTTGCCTAGCACTTGGTTTTACCTTTGGGAAACTTTCCGGTGAAATAAATCCGGCTTCCATCGAAGGGGCGTCCGACTTGATTGGTATTTCCTTCAGTCCGGCTGAGAAGGATAGTATGGTAAATACGCTTAAAAATCAGCTGAATAATCTTGAAAATTCCAGAAAGATTAGCTTGGACAATTCAGTTGCTCCTTCTTTGGTTTTCAACCCACTTCCTAAAGGATTTCAACCTTCTCTGGAGCAAAAAACTCTGAATTGGGGGCTTGCTAATTCAGTGGATCTTCCCAAATCAGATGTAGATATTGCTTTCACGCCCGTTCATGAATTGGCGGTGTTAATCAAATCAGGAAAGCTGACAAGTGAGAGATTGACGAAGATTTATCTAGATAGGATTAAAACATACTCAGATACACTTCAGTGTCTAATCACCCTGATGGAAGATTCTGCTATGGAAAAAGCCCGAGCTATGGATGCGGAATTGAAAGCAGGAAAATATAGAGGGCCCTTACACGGAATTCCCTATGGGGTCAAAGATTTGCTGGCAGTGAAAGGAACCAAGACTACTTGGGGAGCTATGCCCTACAAGGACCAAGAAATAGATGAAACAGCTACTATTGTGACCAAATTGGACGATGCGGGAGCAGTTTTGGTGGGGAAGTTTACTTTAGGTGCTTTGGCAATGGGTGATGTGTGGTATGGAGGAGTTACCAAAAACCCATGGAATTTGAAGCAAGGATCTAGTGGCTCATCAGCCGGTTCTGCTTCTGCAGTGAGTGCCGGACTAGTTCCTTTTGCAATCGGCACTGAGACATTAGGTTCCATTGTTTCCCCATCTACACGTAATGGTGTTACTGGCTTAAGACCTACTTATGGGAGAGTTAGCAAGCACGGTGCGATGGCTTTGAGCTGGTCTATGGATAAAATAGGCCCAATCTCCAGATCGGCATTGGATAATGGGATAGTTTTAGCAGTCATCAATGGACAGGATGATAATGATGCAAGTTCTATTCAGGCAGCTTTCAATTATGATGCTAAAAGAGATCCAAAAAGCTTGAAAGTGGGCTATTTCAAGCCTTTCTTTGAAGGAGAAAGAGCTTCTGCCAATGATCAAAAAGTGTTAGAAACGCTCAAAAATATTGGAATAGAATTACATCCGCTTGAGTTGAATGTTTCGATCCCTGCCGGTCCTATAGTGATGATGCTCATGGCTGAAGGTTCAGCCGCTTTTGATGAATTGACCCGCCTTGGTTGGGATGATCAGTTGGTAGCTCAACATAGAAATGCATGGCCAAACTTGTTTCGTGCTGCTCGATTTATTCCTGCTACTGATTATGTGAATCTCAGCCGTCAGAGAACTTTGTTGATTCAGGAAATGCATGAATTAATGAAAGGATATGATGTGATTGTGACTCCATCTTTTGCCGGATCACAGCTACAGATTACTAACCTGACAGGACATCCTGCCTTATGTATGCCAAATGGATTTAATGAAAGCGGTTCACCTACTTCCATTACTTTATTGGCAAATCTTTTTGAGGAAGAAAAGTTGGTGATGCTAGGAAATCTAATTCAGAAAAATACTGATTGGCAAACTCAAAGACCTCCTTTATTTAATCAATAACAAGAAGAGGCTGTCTCAAAAGTAGATAGTTTAATAGGCTAGCTGATTTCTCGGCTAGCCTTTCTTGTTTAACTCAAAATAGGTATTTTGAGGTGTGCAAAAACAAGACACGAATATAGTCTTTAAAGACTATTCTCCCAACCAGCTGATGCTTCTTCCTCCGAGTTTGGAAGAATTAATTCCAGCCCATCATCCAGCCCGAACCGTTAATTCGGTGATGGATCAGATCGATCTTTCCTCGGTGTATGCCTATTATTGGCAAAACGGTGCCAGCAGCTACCATCCCCGGATGCTGCTGAAGATTTTGGTTTATGGCTATCTTGAAAATTGCTTTTCGTCCCGTAAGCTGGAGAAGGCTACCCGGGAAAACATCGTGTACATGTGGCTTTCGGGGATGCAGCGTCCCGACCACCACACGATCAACCGCTTTCGTTCCGAACGGCTCAAGCCGGTGATCGGCGATATATTCTCCAAAGTGGTACTGCTGCTTCATCAAGAAGGCCTTCTGGATATCAAGGAGGTCTATACCGACGGTACCAAGATAGAGGCCAATGCCAACCGTTACACGTTTGTCTGGGGTAAGGCGATCAAAAAGAACAAGGAGCGGATCAGCAAACAGCTCCAGGAACTCTGGGAATACGCAGGTTCGGTAGCCGCCCGGGAGCTGGGAGCCGAAGAGCCCGACTTTATCAACCCCAGTCCGGAGAAAGTGTCTCAGACCGTGGACAAGATCAACCGGGCCCTGCAGGACAAGCCTGTGGACAAAAAAGTGAAGCAGAAACTAAACTACGCCAAAAAGCACTGGCCGGCCAAACTGGAAGAATATGACCAAAAAGAACAGATCCTGGCAGGACGCAACAGCTACTCCAAAACCGATCCCGATGCCACCTTCATGCGGATGAAGGAAGACCACATGAAAAACGGACAGCTCAAGCCCGCCTACAACCTTCAGCTCAGTACCCACGGACAGTTTGTGGTCAACTACTCCCTGCATCCCAATCCCACCGATACGCTGACCCTCAAACCTCATCTGGAAAAATACTGTCAGCTCTACGGTTTCTATCCCTCCAGCTACACAGCCGATGCGGGATACGGCAGTGAGGAAAACTACTGCTTCCTGGAGGAAAACCAGATCGAAGCCTTCGTCAAGTACAACTATTTCCACAAAGAACTTCAACAGGAATCCAAAGCAAAGAAAGTCTACGGACTACTCGACAACCTCCATTACGACCCGCAAAACGACCGCTACATCTGCCCCATGGGACAGCCCATGGAAAAGAGCGGGAAAAACACCGGTAAAACATCAACCGGATTCGTTCAACACTATCGCCACTATCAGGCTAAAAACTGTTCCGGCTGTCCACTCTCCGCAGCTTGCCATCCCGGGGAGGGAAACAAAGTCATCAAGGTCAACACAAGACTCCAGCAACAGAAAGCCAAAGCAAAGGAACGGCTAACCTCAGAGCGAGGTATTCAGAAAAGAAAGCAACGGGCCATCGATGTCGAACCGGTCTTCGGACACTTCAAATACAACAAGGGCAGAAGCCGTTTCATGCTCCGCGGTAGCGCAAAAGTGGCCGTTGAAACAGGCCTTCTGGCCATTGCCCACAACCTGGCCAAAAAGGCGGGATGAACAGCCTTAAATGTCCATTTTTTCATCCCAAAACAAAGACAAAAGCAAGTGGAGCACAGTATCCATCCATGACCCTAAAAAACAACTCATGTGAACCCCGGTCAAAAAAATAGAGGCCGAAAATCAAAAATCGGCCTCTATTGCGCAAAATCGAATATCTCTAAATGTGAAAACTATTTATGAGACAGCCTCTTTTTTATCTAACAGCACCTTGGATTTTCATATTATTTGGACTGAGAAACCAAATTTTTTGTGTGCTTTCCAATTCGTAATGATCAATTTTATCAGTAAAAGCATTCATGTAGATACCCCCATTGATATAAGAGGTGTAAAATATACTTTCTTTTGCACCTCTAAATCTTAACCAAACAGGTTTGTCATCCACAATCCGAACCTGAATTTCTTTGATGGTTGTTTTTGCCTCAGGTTTAGCTTGATGGATTAAAATATCACCTTTGATCTCGGTGGTAAACGAGGTGGCTAAGGAAGGTTTGTTGATATCTGCCTCCAAGAAAGCGTCTAGCTCTTCTTTCCAATCTTCTTTTGAAAAAGTCACATCTGACCTTTTTTCTTCCCCATTTATTCGGGTGATTTTGGAAACTTGGTTACTGCTGTCCATCTTTTCGATTTCCTGAAGTACAAAGCCTTTCAAATCATAATAAGGTAAAACCTCCATTTCCCCCACAGGCGCAATCCCAGGAGTGTTTTCACAGGAAGTAAGCGAGGAAATCAGGAATGCAAGTGTTACGAGTATTCTAAATTTCATTCGTTTATCAAGATATCTCCAGTCATTTCTTTAGGAATCTCCAGGCCGATTAGTTTCAAGATGGTAGGTGCTAGATCTCCTAATTTTCCATCTTTTACCTGGAAGCTGTCTTGCTTGTCGATCAAAATAAAAGGAACAAGGTTGGTGGTATGAGCCGTATTTGGACTTCCGTCCTCATTGATCATCATATCACTGTTTCCATGATCTGCGATCACCATGATGGTATAATTATTTTCCAAAGCAGCATTGACTACTCGCTCTGTGCATTGATCTACCGCTTCGCAGGCCTTCATTGCAGCCTCAAAATCACCAGTGTGCCCTACCATATCAGCATTGGCAAAATTAAGGCAGATAAAGTCTGTACTTTTCTTCTTGAGTTCAGGAATTATTTTGGAAGCGATTTCAAAAGCGCTCATTTCGGGCTTGAGATCGTAAGTCGCAACTTTGGGAGAAGGACATAGAATTCTGCTTTCTCCTTTAAATTCTTTTTCCCTGCCTCCCGAGAAAAAGAAAGTTACGTGAGGGTATTTCTCAGTTTCAGCAATTCTGATTTGAGTTTTTCCGGCTGCTTCAAGTACCTGCCCTAGCGTATTATTTAAATTATCCTTTTCAAAAAGAACTTTGACACCCTGGAAGGTCTCATCATAATTAGTAAAAGTGATGTAATTGAGGCTTAACTTTTTCATGTTGTAATCCTCAAAATCCTTTTGCGTCAGCACCTGAGTGATTTCCCTTCCCCTGTCGGTTCTAAAATTGAAACAGATCACCAAGTCTCCCTCAGCTATGGTAGCCAAAGGTTTATTATCTGCGCCTACGTGGATAATTGGACGGATAAATTCATCCGTTACATTATTGTCATAGGATTTTTTGATAGCAGCTTGAATATCCTTGGACTTTTCTCCTTCGCCATGAACTAAGGCATCGTAAGCCAACTTAACGCGCTCCCAACGGTTATCACGATCCATGGCATAGTATCTTCCTACCACGGAGGCGATTTTACCGGATGAATTTTTCAGGTGATATTGAAGATCGGAAAGATAATGAACGCCTCCCTTTGGGTCGGTATCTCTACCGTCTGTGAATGCATGAATGAAAACATCCTCCATTCCATTTGCCTTAGCAGCATCGCAAAGACCCTTCAGGTGATCAATATGAGCATGCACTCCACCGTCAGAAACCAAACCGATAAAATGCGCTTTCTTCTTTTCAGCTTTTGCTTTGGCAAAGGCTTCTTTCAACACAGGGTGCTCCTTCAGCTCTCCATTTTTTACGGCTTGGTTGATTTTCACCAAGTCTTGATAAACGATTCTACCAGCGCCGATATTCATATGTCCCACTTCTGAATTTCCCATTTGGCCCTCTGGAAGACCTACTGCCAAACCGGAGGCCTCAAGGGTAGAATGTGGGTATTTGGTATATAAACTATCTACAAAAGGTGTTTTGGCTTTGTCGATGGCGGATACAGCGGGTTTAGTCGCAATTCCCCAGCCGTCCAAGATCATTAAAAGTACTTTCTTATCCATGTGGCAAATATAAAATATTCTAGGCATTCTTGACCCAAAGAATGATGGATTGACTTTTTTCCTGCTGAAAGAAATAATCTCAAAAATGCATTTTGAAAGAATGAATTTGGCGTAGTATTTGCCAAACCAGCACTGATGATGCTTAACCAACTCATACTATCACTTTTACTGTGGATAGCTGTACCCGAAACTACCTATCCGCCTGAGCACTCTATTGACCCCATTATAGTGGCGATCGATAGTGGGTCCAGTAGTGATTTGGCTAGATATTTTGACGCAAGTATTTCACTCAATATCAACGGTCAACAAGGAGATTTTTCGAAAAGTCAGGCCGAAATAGTGTTAAAAGATTTTTTCAAGAAAAACCCTCCCTTAAAATTTTCCCTAGTTTTTAGATCAGAAAATAATCCCAGTTTGAGTTCTTATATAGGGGATTATCAAAGCGGAAAAGGCATTTATAAGGTTTTTATCAAAGTCAATCAGCAGGATGCCCAAATCAAAGTGTATAGTCTGGGCTTTGTAAAAGTGTAAGCATTTTTAGAAAATTACCCGTACTGCTACTCATTATCCCTATTTTTGCAGCAGGAAATAGTTTATAGCTACTCCAAACATTTCATCCCATTTAATGCTTCAATCTCTGCCAGATTTTTGAAATCTGATCAGCTGATTTAAAATCTTGATACATGAGACCCGCTTACCTTACCGATCAGGCTATCCAATCATTTATCCAATCTGCTTTTGCAGAAGATATTGGACCGGGAGACTATTCTTCTTTGGCGGCGATTCCATCAGATAAAATGGGTCAGGCAAAACTTTTAATCAAGGGTGACGGAGTACTTGCTGGAATAGAAATGGCTGAGAAAATTTTTAAAAGCTATGATCCCAGTTTGGAAGTAACTCTTCTGAAAAAGGATGGAGATGAAGTGAAATATGGAGATATAGGCTTGACGGTTGCAGGTCCAGCAGCTTCTATTTTGTCTTCAGAAAGATTGGTTCTCAACTGTATGCAAAGAATGAGCGGTATCGCTACATTGACTCATAGGTTGACTCAGAAGATTATCCATACCAAAGCTCGTCTGATGGATACCAGGAAAACCACGCCTAATTTCCGATTGATGGAAAAATGGGCTGTTCATATCGGTGGAGGAGTAAATCATAGATTTGCACTGTATGATATGGTGATGTTGAAAGACAATCATGTGGATTTTGCTGGGGGAATTCAGCAGGCCATTGAGCGAACCAAAGCCTATTTAGCCTCCCATAATCTGAATTTAAAAATTGAAGTTGAAACCCGAAATCTGCAAGAGGTGGAGGAAGTAGTGAGAGTTGGAGGAGTGGATTACATCATGCTGGACAACATGGATTATGCAACTATGAGAAAGGCAGTTGCAATCATTGATGGAAAATTTGAAACCGAAGCCTCTGGTGGAATTACAGAGGAGACCCTTGCTGAGGTGGCCGAATGCGGTGTGGATTTTATTTCTATGGGGGCTTTAACGCACTCCGTGAAAAGTCTAGATATCAGTCTTAAAGCTTTTTAAGATTAGATATTTAAACAATTTAATTGTTTACAATAGAAAAAGAGTGCTTAAATTGCTCTTAAAGCCATTTTTTGAATCGAAAATAAATGAGCATTCCAATCACTGCTATACCCATTCCACTCAAAACATAAAAATACCCATAGCGCCATTGTAACTCGGGCATATACTCGAAGTTCATTCCATAAACTCCAGCCACAAAGCTCAAAGGAATAAAAATGGTGGATATAATGGTAAGCACCTTCATTACATTATTCATCCGATTAGAAAGGCTGTTCATGTAAAGGTCTAAAACGCCGGAAGACATATCCCGAAACACTTCCATGGTTTCAATTACCTGAATAGTATTTTCATACAAATCGCGGATAAATGGTCGTACTTCCGGAGAAATTTTATCCTCTGCATACTTATCGAAAGCTCCGATTACCTCCCTGAGCGGATAAACTGACCTTCTCAAGTCCATCATCTCCCTGCGTTGAAGATACAAGGCATTCAGAGTTTCGGTTCCGGGTTCTATGATTGCCTGCGATTCTAAGCTTTCTATCCTTTCGCCTATATGTTCAAGAACAGTGAAGTAATTGTCGACAACCGCATCCAATAAAGCATACAGCAGATAATCGGTTCCTCTTTGTCGGATAGTCCTTTTGGAGTCTTGGAGTCTCTCTCTTACAAACTGGAACACATCCCCCTCTTTTTCCTGAAAAGTGATAAGAATATTTTTAGCCATTAGAAAACTCACCTGCTCTTCATCTATGGGGTCTTCAGGGGAATTGCATTGAATCATTTTCAGCGTAGCAAAAATGTACTCCTCAAAAGCTTCCATTTTTGGCCTTTGGAAGGTGCTAAGAATATCCTCCAAAGTCAATTTGTGAATGCCAAAAATCTGTCCGATTTCTTCTAAAATTCCTACATCGTGAAGTCCAATGACATCTATCCAAAAAACTTTCTTTTGAAGCTTCAGATGATCCTTGAGCTGGGAGAGTTTGATTTTTTCTTCATAAATCTCCTGTTCATCGTAGGTGATCAAGTTGATGAAAACCTCCTCTTGCTTCTTGTCACCAGTAAAAATTAGGGCGGCCGGGGGTAATCCAACTCTATGGGCAGGTCTTTTCCTTTTTTTACTCTTAAAGAGTTTCTGGAATTGCTTCATAGGAGACTTCTGCGCCATAAGTCTAGGAGGGCTTTGATTGAATAAATTCGAGATTTCTTTTCAGTCCGGCAAATTTTGTACGCTTTAAAGGAGATTTTTTAAAAACTTTCTGAAAAGTCTCTTCTGTCATCTCAATCCAATCTTTTTTCGAATAGTCTTTTAGATCCGAATGGGGATCAAATTTTGGTTCTTGATGAGGCTTGGAAAATCGATTCCAAGGACACACATCTTGGCAGATATCGCAGCCAAAAGCCCAATTTTCCATCTTTCCTTTGAATTCTGAAGGAATTGCCTCTTTCAATTCTATGGTCAAGTAGGAAATACAGCGGGAACCATCGACTACTCCCGGTTGCACGATGGCATCTGTTGGACATGCATCTATACAGGCCGTACAAGTTCCACAATAATCTTTTGCTAAAGGAAGATCAGGATCCACCTCTAAATCGATGATCAACTCTGCCAAAAAGAAAAAGCTTCCCATCTTTCGATTAAGCAAAAGGCTGTTTTTTCCAATCCATCCCAATCCAGCTTTTTGAGCCCATTGTCGCTCCATGACCGGTGCTGAGTCAACAAAAACCCGCCCTTCAATTTCACCGATTTCTTCCCGGAGAACTTCCAAGAATGTTTTAAGCTTATCCTTAATCACAAAGTGATAATCCTCTCCATAAGCATATTTGGCCAGCTTGATGTCTTCTGGTTTTTCAGGAAGTTTATGCGCTGGATAATAATTATAAATCAGGGAAATGACTGTTTGTGCACCGGGAACCAACTTGGTTGGATCTAAACGCTTATCAAAATGATTGGCCAGATAGGCCATCTGTCCTTGATAGTTTCGATTCAGCCACTCTTCAAGTCTCGGGGCCTCCTCTTCTAAAAATTCCGCCTTGGCAATTCCACAGAAGTCAAAGCCCAGATGTTTGGCGGTGGACTTGATGAATTGGGCGTATTTAAGTAAAGGGCTCATAGGAATTCGAAAGTACTTCAAATCAAATTAAAGACGAAATTGAACACAATTTGAGAATTACACGTATATTGTATTTAAGCACGTGTATTTATGAAAACCAAACTCACTCTCACTGTAGAAAAAGAAATAATAGAAAAGGCCAAGCAAAAAGCTGCTGACAGAGGAATGTCATTGTCTCAAATGTTTGAGGAGATTTTTTCTAAAGAAAATCCGGAAATAGAACAAACGGAAGCTCAAAAAGCGGCAAAATCACTTTTAAAAAAATTGGAGTCTATGAAACCTAGACCCAGCCCTGATAAATTTGACAAAGAGCTTCGAAGTCATTATTTGTTAAAAAAACATGGTTAAAATCTTTTTAGATACTAATGTAGTGATTGACTTGCTCGCAAAAAGGGATCCCTTTTATGAAGATTCAAAGCTTTTTCTAATGCTGGCACAAGGGTCATTGGCTCAGCTTTTTATCGCTGAGAGCAGTTTGGGAAACCTATATTACCTTGTTTTTGAGGTCTACAAAATTCCTCAAGCAAATGAACTTTTAGAACAATTTTTTTTAGTTTGTGTGGTAATTTCAGGAGGTAAGGATGTGATTATTCAATCTTTGAATTCCAACTTTAAAGACAAGGAAGATGGGCTACAATATTATACTGCTTTAGCTCATCGTGTAGATTTTTTAATTACTAGAAATAAAAGGGATTTTATTGGCAACAGTCAAATACCTATCCTTACTCCACAGGAATTTTTTGCACCTTGATTAATCTCTTTTTCTTCTTAGTTCCGGTTTGTCCTGATACCATTGTTCATCAAAGGTTTCTTCTATTGTAATTGGAGCCGTTAAAACAGACCAAACCATCCAAAGAACTAAAAAAGGCCCTGCCAAGAAAATTAGCCAGATTAATGGCAAAGCAATATTGAGTTGAATCAGCGTGACAAAAACAATCAAAATTCCGGTCACAACCCCAACTACTGTTTGATAATTTTTCATCTTTTTGGTGTTTTTATCTACTTATTCAAACTCCTATGCCTTTCACTTTGTTATCGTGACATGTATCTTAAGGTTTGCTCAATTCGATTTGGCAGCAAGTTTTGTTCTGCTTCTTGAGTCTAATCTTTAAAAACCTGATTATGAAAGGCTTCCGCTTTACTCAATATATACCTCCCCAAGATCCCGAGAAAAACACCTTTGAGAATCTGCTTAACATATTTCTTCAGTTGGTTACCATGACTGGCGGAGATGTGGCAGAGGCTCTTAGCTGGCTGACAAACTTGGATAAGCGTTACAACATGACTAATCCCAATTACGGAATTGGGGATTTTATTGAGGACCTTAAATCCAAAGGATATCTGACTGAAGAAAATCAAAAAGGGGAGTTTAAAATAACAGGGAAAGCAGAGCAAACGATTAGAAAGTCTGCCCTGGAGGAAATTTTTGGGAAGCTCAAAAGAGGTAAATCTGGGCAACATAAAACCACTCATTCCGGTCAGGGAGAAGAGCGAGGCACCGACAGAAGAGCCTATGAGTTTGGAGATAACTTAGATCAAATTGCACTTACAGACTCCTTGCGTAACGCCCAGGCCAATCATGGATTTTCAGGTGACTATCTTTTGACCGAAGATGATTTGGAAGTTGTGGAGAATGAGTATAGATCTCAGACCTCTACAGTTTTGATGATCGATATTTCCCACTCTATGATTTTGTATGGGGAAGACCGGATCACGCCGGCTAAGAAAGTGGCAATGGCTTTGGCAGAATTGATAAAAACCCGATACCCAAAAGACACGCTTGATATCATCGTCTTTGGAAACGATGCATGGCAAATTGAAATTAAGGATCTGCCCTATCTTCAAGTGGGTCCTTATCATACTAATACAGTTGCGGGATTAGAGCTGGCTATGGATTTACTTCGAAGGAGGAAGAATCCGAACAAACAGATATTCATGATTACTGACGGTAAGCCAACTTGCTTGAAAGTTGGAATTAAATATTACAAAAACTCTTTTGGGATTGACAGTAAAATCTTGAGTGAAACGCTCAAACTAGCTGCTCAATGCAGAAAATTAAAAATCCCCGTAACCACCTTTATGATCGCTTCAGACCCTTATTTGAAGGAGTTTGTCAAAGAATTTACCAAGGTTAACAATGGAAATGCTTACTACTCTTCTTTGAAGGGCTTGGGAGATTTGATTTTTGAGGATTATAGAAGAAACCGAACCAAACGCTTTTAAACAAACGCATGGACTACCATACACTTACAGGAAAAGAACTGAAACAAATTCGAACGCTTGGTCAGTTGAAGGCTGCTGGCTATCAGGCTAAATCAATCAAAGAGGAATTAAGAGATAATCTTATTTCTAAGATCAAGGCAAAAGAAAATGTCTTTGAAGGTATTTGGGGTTATGAGGACACGGTGATCCCAGATATCGAACGTGCGATTTTATCCCGTCACAACATCAATTTATTGGGACTTCGTGGTCAGGCCAAGACCCGGATTGCGAGAATGATGACCTTGCTCTTGGACGAATATGTACCGGTGGTCTATGGTTCGGAATTGAATGATGATCCATTGGCACCTTTGACTTCCTATGCGAGAAATCTGATCGAAGAAAGGGGTGATGATACCCCGATCACCTGGTGGCATAGAAATGAACGTTACACAGAAAAATTAGCGACTCC
Organism: Algoriphagus sp. NBT04N3; assembly: GCF_019443765.1. Lineage (NCBI taxonomy): Bacteria > Pseudomonadati > Bacteroidota > Cytophagia > Cytophagales > Cyclobacteriaceae > Algoriphagus > Algoriphagus sp. NBT04N3. The sequence continues at coordinate 3,906,187 of NZ_CP048415.1, read as the reverse complement.
TGATGTTTCTGTAGCTGATTTGATTGGAGATGTGGATCCTATCAAAGCGGCCACCATGAAGCTCAGTTACAATGATGAGCGGGTGATTCACTATGGTCTGGTGCCAAGATCTCACCGGTCTATTTTTGTAATCAATGAATTACCGGATTTACAAGCTCGAATTCAGGTAGCTTTATTCAATATTCTTCAAGAAGGAGATATTCAAATTCGGGGCTTTAAGCTGCGATTGCCTCTGGATATACAATTTGTTTTCACGGCTAATCCAGAGGACTATACCAACCGAGGAAGTATAGTTACTCCTCTAAAAGATAGAATTGAAAGTCAGATTATCACCCACTATCCAAAGTCCATTGAGATTGGTAAAAAAATTACCGCACAGGAGGCGAATCTGGAAGGAAAGCCTGTTGAAAATATTCATGTACCCGAACTCATGAAGGACTTGATTGAACAGATTGCGATTGAGGCGAGAGCTTCCGAGTACGTGGATGAAAAGTCAGGTGTCTCGGCTCGTTTAACCATTTCAGCCTATGAAAATATGATTTCAGCAGCTGAAAGAAGACTTTATATGAATGGTGAAAACAAAACGGTGGTAAGAATTGCCGATTTGATCGGAGTAATTCCGGCGATTACCGGTAAAGTAGAATTAGTGTATGAAGGAGAGCAAGAAGGTGCTGGATTGGTTGCGTACAACTTAATTGGAAAAGCTATAAGATCTCAGTTTGTGAATTATTTCCCATCTCCGGAAGAAAAGAAAAAGTCCAAGGAGGGAAACCCCTACGTGATTCCGCTTGCCTGGTTTGGAGAAGGAAATGTTCTGGATATTTTAGCCTCTCAATCCGATAAGGAGTATAAGGAAGCCCTGATGGAAGTTCCAGGCTTGGAAAATGTGGTAACACAGTTGGTCAAAAATCTTCCTGAAAGAGAGAAAGAATTCTTTATGGAGTTTGCATTGCATGGTTTGGCTGAATATTCTCAGCTGAGCAAACGCATGTTGGACACTGGTTTACAGTTCAAGGATTTATTCAGTTCCATGTTTGATATGGGGCCTGGAGAAGAAGATGATTTTGATGAGGATGATTTATAAAAAGGGGCGAAAGCCTCTTTTTTTGGAAAATTATTAAATTCATGATTATGGACATTGCTAAAAAGAAATTAGAATTGATTCACTGGTTATCTAAACTTGAAAATGAAAGTGTCCTTGAAAAGATTGATCAAATCAGGTTAGATAGTCTTACTGAAAAACAAAAGGAATTTTTTCGCCCTATTGAAGAGGATGAGTTAATCCAGTCTCTTCAAGAAGCAGAGTCTGATTACAAAAGGGGAAAAATTATTTCTCAAGAAGAGCTAGTCAAAAGAATTAAAAAGGGAAAAATTTTGTGAAAATTTTTTGGTCTGAAAGATCGCTTAAGGATTTGAATGAAATTTTTGAATTTTATTCTGAATTAGCTGGAGAAGTTGTTGCCCAGAATATAGTTTTTTCAATAGTTGATAAAGCAGAAATCTTAAGCTCAGATCCAAAAATAGGTCAAATCCAATTCTTTGAACAGCCTGTATTGTTAAACTATCGATATTTAATTATTCGAAATCATATATAGAATCGAAGAAAGTCAATACCTGATATTGATTTCAAGAGTTTTTGATACGAGAAGAGATCCTAAAAAATTGATGCCTTAAGGTTTTTTTATTGTTTAATTTTTAGACATAAATACTGTACTTGCTTTTCCCTTAAGATTTTAAGGATTAATGAGTAAGCTCTAAATAGTTTGATATTGTCGACTTGTGCTGTTATTCAGATTGATTTTTATTGGTCAATGCTTCAATGGAGACTTTTCTTTTACTCTGATTTGCTTTAAGACTTTTCACCCATACCTTTGCACATAGATCATAAGGGGTGCCTTAATAAAACGGGCTGAGATCATACCCATAATACCTGATCCGGGTAGTGCCGGCGAAGGGAAATGAGCAAGCAAAGTAAATTTAGAATAGACAGTTTGGTACCACTGTAGGCTCTGATTTTACTATTGCAAAACGGGTAAACAAATACGGCTGACTTCCCCTAAGTCATCCCATGTTTCACTCAATGACCCGAAAGGGATTTAAACAAATGAAAAAATTATTGATGGGCTGGATGGCATTTATGCTGACCATTTCGGCTTGGGCTCAACAAAGTTTGAGCGGAAAAGTACTGGACGCAAAAAGTGGCGAGCCTCTCGTAGGAGCATCTGTATGGACCGAAAAAATAGGAAGAGGAGCTATTACTGATGGAGAAGGAAATTTCACCATTTTAAAACTTCCTACAGGTGAAGTAGATCTCCGGGTATCCTATTTAGGATATGAGACTTTTCGTCAGAGTCTATCCTTACCCTACTCCGGAAACTTGGAAATTAAACTTTCCAGCAAAGATTTTCTGAGTGAAGAATTTATAGTATCTGCCACTCGGGCATCAGAAAACACCCCAACCACATTCAAAACTATCGACAAGGAGGAGCTTGCCAAAAGGAACTTAGGTCAGGATATTCCCATTCTTTTGAACTTCACTCCTTCTGTGGTTACACATTCGGATGCCGGTGCTGGTATAGGATATACTGGTCTCCGAATTCGGGGTACAGATCAGACAAGAATCAACGTTACTGTGAATGGAATCCCTCTCAATGATGCTGAGTCACATGGAGTATTCTGGGTCAATATGCCGGATTTTGCCAGTTCGGTAGATAATGTGCAGATTCAGCGGGGAGTCGGAACTTCGACCAATGGAGCTGCCACTTTTGGAGCAAGTTTGAATTTCCAAACAGATACTCGACAAGAAGAGGCTTATGCTCAGGTTGATAATGGATTTGGCAGCTTCAACACGTGGAGACATACAGTCAAAGCTGGAACAGGTTTATTGAATAATCGATTTGCCGTAGATGCTAGATTATCCAAAATCACGACCGACGGTTATGTGGATAGAGCTTTTTCTGATTTGGGATCTTACTTCCTTTCCGGAGGCTACTATGGAGAAAATCACGTTGTCAAATTGAATGTTTTCTCCGGAAAAGAGCAGACCTATCAGTCTTGGTATGGTTTGCCAGAGGCTCTATTGGATACTGACCGCACCAATAATTTCTACACCTATGATAATGAAACAGATAATTACCAACAGGATCATTATCAGTTGATTTATACAGGAAAAATTGGGTCCAATTGGAAAACCAATCTGGCCTTACATTATACCTATGGCCGGGGCTATTATGAGCAGTTTCGCGAGAATGACCGATTTTCCAGATATGCCTTGCCCAATGTCATTATTGGTGGAGATACCATTACTAGAACAGATATCATCAGAAGAAGATGGTTGGACAATGATTTCTTTGGATTCGTAGGATCTGTCAATTATGTGTCCGACGATGGAAAATGGGATGTGATTTTAGGAGGTGGCGCCAATCGCTACGATGGCGACCATTTTGGGGAAATTATCTGGGCGAGAATTGCTGGAGATACTGATATCCGAGATCGATATTACGATAATAACGCTGTTAAAGACGATAGAAATATCTATGCAAAGGCCAATTATGAATTAAAGCCAGGATTAAATCTATTTGGAGATCTTCAGGTTCGTGGGATTAATTATACCTTCTTCGGAGTCAATGACGATTTGAGAATTGTGGACGGTCAGGAAAATTATACCTTCTTCAATCCAAAGTTTGGTTTCTCGTACGAAAAAGGAAATCAGACTTGGTATGCTAGCTATGCTGTAGCCAACCGTGAACCAACAAGAGCTGATTTTACGGACAATCCGATTACGGAAGTGCCAAGACCGGAAAGACTCAATAACATCGAGGCAGGCCTGCGGTCAAGAGCAGGCAACTTTACCTATAATGCCAACTTCTATTACATGGATTACAAGGATCAACTGATTTTGACTGGTCAAATCAATAATGTTGGCGCCTATATAAGAGAGAATGTTGCTTCATCCTACAGGGCAGGGATAGAATTGGACGGTGCATATCAAGTATCTAAAAAATGGACTTTGGGAGGAAACATTGCCTTAAGTCAAAATAAGATTGCTGAATTCACGGAGTATATAGACGACTACAGTGTGGAGGATTTTCAGCAAGTGGAGAATACTTATACCAACACGGATATAGCATTTTCTCCCAATGTAGTGGGTTCGGCTATTATCGAATATCATCCTACCAAGAACCTTTCTCTAAACTGGTTGAGTAAATATGTAGGGCAGCAATATCTGGATAATACATCGAATGAGAACCGGACATTGGATGCATTTTTCACCAATGATCTTCGAATCAGCTATACCGCACAGCCCCGATTCTTTAAGAGTTTAGAGGTAAACTTATTGATCAATAATATTTTCAATGAGTTGTACGAGCCTAATGGCTACACCTTTAGCTACTTCGTTCCGGGGAATAGTGGCAGAGAATTGATTACAGAAAACTTCTATTATCCTCAGGCAGGCACGAATTTCTTGCTTGGAGTGAGCATGAAGTTCTAAAATGACTTATAGAAAATTTGATAAAGTCCTGCTTCAGTTTGAGGCAGGACTTTTTTATTTAAATTTTTAAAAGATAACCTTAAAAGTAGTCCCGACCCCTTCCTCACTTTCCACTTCAATGCTTCCGCCAGCACTTTGAAGATGGCTGTTTACTAAATAAAGCCCAATGCCTTTAGCCTCTGAGTGCCCGTGAAAGGTTTGATTCATTTTGAATATCTTATCCTTTACTTTTTCCATATTCATCCCTTTCCCATTGTCTTTGATATAGAGAAATACTCTTTCAGCAACAAATTCTGTCCATATGCAAACCTGTGGTGCCACATCTGTTTTTCTGTATTTAATAGAGTTACCTAACAAATTCAGGAAAATACTTTCTAAATGAAGTCTGTTAAAATAAACTTCACCTGCTTGAGAAAAATCATGCTTGATTTGGGCATTGACTGATTTTAGGGTAGGGTTCAATGTAATCAGTGTTTCCTGAAGAATTTCTGATAAGTTGACCAGCTCCTTCTTATCATTATTACTGTCCTTTTCAGAAAGTTTATTCAAATATTTATTAAGGTTTTCTTTAAGTCCCAAGGTTGATCTCTGAATAAGCTTGATCAACTCTACGCTTTCTTCGTCTTTTATTTTCTCCAAATTAAGTAACTGGAAAACGGACAATATACTAGAAACTGGAGACCTCAAATCATGAGCTGTTATGTATGTAAGACTTTTGAGTTCTTCATTTTTGTGAGAAAGGTCAGACAGTAATTCGTCCTTCCTTTCTTCCAATCTTTTCTTTTCAGTAATTTCTTTAGCAATTGCAAAAACCAGTTTTTTTTCGGTGTTAGGCCAGGCAGTCCAATAAAGCCATATGATTTTTCCACTCTTGGTAATGTATCGGTTTTCGAAGTTTAGCAAAGGCTGTGATTCAAAAAGTTGAGATCTCCTCTGATTGGTCATTGACACATCTTCAGGATGTATAAAATCATTAATAGGTCGAGAGTAGAGTTCCTCCTGACTATATTCTAATACTTTGGAAACCGCTGGGTTTATTCTTTTGAAATAACCATCAAAGCCAGCAATGCACAGTAGGTCAGGGACTAAATCGAAAAATAATTCAAAGGGATAATCTTCTGTAGTCATGGGCTGGGTTTTGCCTCTTTTTGAAAATATATATGAAAAATAACTAAAGACTAAAAGGAATTTTATTAAGTGAACAGGAAGAATTTAAAGCCCTCAAATTGTCTGATAAGAAAAAAGCTCGGAGATTATTCCGAGCTATTTTCTTCACTGTTCCAAATGACAACTTGATCTTCCAAGTAATGTGGATAGATTTTCAGATGTTGTTTTTTGACTTCGGATACTAACCTTTCTCTGAACTCTTCTATGTTTTTTCCACTTCCGGCTGCCATAAAAACAGGTTGGATTCCAGTCTTTTTCTCATAGGCTTCTGAAAGCGCATCAAAATCCTTAAAGTCGGATTCCTGAAGCTCGATTTCAGTCATTTCCATGATTTTCTCTTCAGAAGGCATGGTTTCCACCAGGTCAATTTTATTGAAGACCAATAAGACAGGTTTATCTCCTGCATTGATTTCTCTGAGCGTTTGGGTTACTACTGCAATATGATCTTCAAAGCTTGGATGCGAAATATCTACCACATGGACCAAAAGATCTGCTTCACGAATTTCATCCAGTGTAGATTTGAATGATTCTATCAAGTGTGTAGGTAGCTTTCGAATAAATCCTACGGTGTCGGAAAGCAGGAAGGGGATGTTTTCCAACACGACCTTTCTGACCGTAGAGTCTACCGTCGCAAATAATTTGTTTTCAGCTAAAATATCGGTTTTGGTCACCAAATTCATCAAAGTGGATTTGCCTACATTGGTATAACCTACCAGTGCAACTCGGACAATTCCCTTTCGTCCCTTGCGTTGGGTGACGCCTTGCTTCTCTATTTCTTTTAGCTTCTGTCTCAGCAAGGTGATTTTATTTCGGATATCCCGCTTATCTGTTTCGATTTCCTTTTCACCGGCACCACCTCTCGTGGATGTACCACCTCTCTGACGCTCCAAGTGAGTCCACATTCGGGTTAATCTTGGAAGTAAATATTGAAATCTTGCCAGTTCTACTTGGGTTTTGGCCTGTGCCGTTTGGGCTCTTTGTAAGAAAATATCTAAAATCAGTAGAGATCTATCATATACTTTCACTTTCAGCTCGTTTTCCAGATTTTTCATCTGAGAAGGAGAAAGATCGTCATCGAAAATGACCATGTCTACTGCAAAGTGCTCCACATAGGATTGAATTTCCTCCAGTTTTCCTTTCCCCACAAAAGTTTTGATGTCTGGCTTTTCCATTTTCTGGGTAAAGCGATAAACAGCCTTTACACCCAGCGTTTCGGTCAAAAAAGCCAACTCATCTAAATGCTCTTCAATCAGCTGATCAGATTCATTTTGTCTCACAACGGTCACCAAAACTGCGGTTTCCTGCTTGGGAGCGGTATCGTATAATTTTTGAAGTTTTCGGGAAAATTTACTCATAAAGGATTTTTGATTCTCAATACAAAAGGAGAGATCGAGTGGATAAGTTTCAATTATTTGGAAATATCCCTCTGAAAATCACCTTCCAAGGCACAAAGTTCGTCATATTTCCTCAATAATGATTAGGATAGTCTTGGGGGGACTACTTATTTTGCTTTCAAATAAAATTAAACTCCCATGGCTCAGATAACGGAAACCTTCATTTCCGGTGTTTTTGAAATACAACCTAAATTGTTTCAAGATTCTAGGGGCTATTTTTTTGAATCATTCCGAAAGGATTGGTTCTCTGCCAATGGATTAGAAGAAAACTGGGTTCAGGATAATCAGTCCTTTTCCCAAAAAGGAACTGTCCGTGGACTACATTTTCAAAGAGATCCATTTGCGCAGGCAAAGCTCGTGCGTGTGGTGCAGGGGAAGGTTTTGGATGTAGTAGTGGACCTTCGGAAAGATTCAGCTACCTTTGGGCGATCATTATCTGTGGTTTTGGATGCATCCAAGCAGAATTTACTGTATATTCCGAAAGGATTTGCACACGGATTTTCGGTCCTGGAAGATGCACTTTTCCTGTATAAATGTTCCAATTATTATCACCAAGCCAGCGAAGGCGGAATTTTATGGAATGATCCCGAGTTAGGCATTGATTGGAAAGTGACAGACCCCATAATCTCAGAAAAAGATCAGAAGTGGCCAACATTGGCTGAATTTATAAAATCAAGTGGAGGAGGATTCTAAATGGGCATTTTAGACCTGTTTAAACGTAAACCTGAAGTCATAGAAGACCTGGACCTTAGCTGGTTGCAGGCAGACATGCACTCTCATCTCATACCCGGAATAGATGATGGTTCTAAATCCATGGAGGAGTCTCTGGATTTGATACGAAGGCTATCCCAATATGGGCTTAGAAAGATTATCACCACCCCTCATATCATGTCTGAGTATTACCGAAATACTCCTGAAATTATTCAGATGGGGCTGGAAGATCTACGTAAGGCTGTAAAAAATGAGGGCATTGAGATTGAAATTGATGCGGCTGCGGAGTACTATATGGATGAGATTTTCTTGGAAAAGGTAAAAGCCGGGGAAGAGCTTTTAACTTTTGGAGATAACTATATCCTAGTCGAAACAGGCTTTATCAATCGACCTCAGATGTTGCTGGAGATTTTTTTTCACTTGGAAATGGCTGGATATAAACCGGTTTTTGCCCATCCTGAGCGCTATCAGTACTTAGTTGCGGATAAAGATTTACTACAGGATCTCATTGACAGGAATATTATCTTCCAGATTAACCTGCTTTCTTTGACAGGATTCTACTCCAAGCAAGTCAAGGATTTTGCAGAGACACTTTTAGAAAAGGCAAATGTTCGATTTTTTGGAACAGACTGCCATAATTCTCGTTATCTGGATATGTTGGAAACACTTCCCAAGTCCAAAACTTTTGAAAAAATCCGTCATTCGGAATGGTTAAATATCAGTCTTTGATCTTAAAAAAAGCATGAAAATTCTTATTACCGGAATCACAGGTTTGCTGGGCAGCTATTTAGCTAAAGAACTTCGTGCTTTGGGTGAAATTCATGGGCTCAGAAGAAAGCAATCTTCAGATAAATTGATCCAAGGCTTAGATTTTCCAATTCATTGGCATGAGGGAAGTTTGGCAGATATGGATGCGTTGGAATCAGCCTTACAGGAAATAGACCTTGTGGTGCATTGCGCCGGCTTGGTTTCCTTTAACCCTGCAGATACTGATCGCTTATATCATGTCAATGTGGAGGGTACAGCAAACTTGATTAATGCCCTGCTGAATACAGGGGTGAAAAAGTTGGTTCATGTATCCTCAGTAGCTGCGATCGGCAGAAGTATTGAAGCAAAAATAATTGACGAAAATTTCAAGTGGACAGAGTCACCGCTAAACACAGAATATGCAGTTTCGAAATATTGGGGTGAATTGGAAGCCTGGAGAGGAGCTCAGGAAGGGTTGGATGTGATGGTAGTAAATCCATCTGTTCTTTTGCCCAAGGTGGAGGATGAGCGATCCAGCGCATCTGTTTATCAATTTATTTTGAAGGGAAATTCTTTTTATCCTACTGGAAACATCAATTACCTGGACATTCGGGATGCTGCAGAGATGATCCGGAAATTGATTCAAAAGGAAGCTTGGGGAGAGCGTTTTATCCTTAATGCAGCAAGCATTCCTTTCCGGGACTTTTTTGAAAAGATGGCTACGGTTTTTCAAAAATCAGCCCCAACCAAACCAGCCAAAGGCCTAATCTTAAATCTAGCCGTATTTTTTACAGGAATAGGAAGAAAATTGGGACTTACTGACAATCCCTTAAATAAGAAAACTGCGAAAATTGCTTCCCAAAAAATTACATTTGATGGCAGTAAAGCAGTGCAACTTTTAGACTTTGAATTCAAATCTTTGGAAGACACCTTTTCCTGGGCAAAGTAAACTAATTTCGGAAAGGCTTCGTTATCCCTTTCTTGCGCTGGGAAGGCCTTTATATCACTTGAAAAAAATTAACATTTCAGCGTTTTGAGAGACCGTTTTATTTGGTATCTTAAGTAAACCTTAACACATTCGAATGACCGGAGATCACGATCACGATTGGGAAGAAGACAAAAAGCTCGTGGAGCGCTTTGAAAATTCCCTGAAATCCAACCTCGATATGTTTTTCGATGAAGAAGAACTGGAGGATATTATCCGCTTCTATTTTGATCAGCAAAAATTTCTGAAAGCATTAAGGGCTTCCGAGTTTGCCTTGGAAAAATTCCCTTTTTCTGTGGAAATCAAATTGCTCAAAGCTCAATGCCTGATCTTCAACGATGAGCTGGAAGAGGGTTTGAGTATCCTGGAAAACATCAACAATATTTCACCTAATAATGAGGAAATCGTCCTTGCTTTAGCCAATGCGCACATTTTGGCCGGGAATCCTCAAGAGGGCGTAGACTTATTGGAGAAATATTTACCCATGGCAGAGGATAAGGCAGAGGTTTATTATTCTCTGGGAAATCTATTCCGAGCCAAAGGTGATAATAAGCAGGCCAGCCATTATTTTAAGGAAGCCGTAAAAATCCGCATTAACCACGAAGATGCTCTTTTTCAGCTTGCTATGATTACGGAAGAAGAGGGTTCATTCGATGAAATCCTTCAGTTTTACCAAGAATTTATAGACCAGGATCCCTATAGTGCAGGGGCTTGGTATAATTTGGGCGTAGTTTATAATCGCTTGGGAAGGTTTGAAGATGCTATCAAAGCCTATGATTATGCCATTTTGATAGACGATAGTTTCGCTTCAGCTTATTTCAATTTGGGAAATGCGCTGATGAATACCAATCAATATGAATTGGCGCTAGAAGCGTATCAAAATACCATCAATTGCGAAGGGGCGAATGCAGAGAACTGTTGCTATATGGGCGCTGCATATGAGAAGCTGGGCAAAATCGATGAGGCTTTTAAATATTTCAAAAAGTCAGCAAAGTTGGATGAGGAATATGATGATGCTTGGTTTGGATTGGGAATGTGCATGCTAAAGAAGGAAAAATTCTTTGAGGCCATCCACTATTTCAAAAAAGCCCTCAACCTCAGTAAGGAAAATGCGAATTATTGGGTTGGTCTGGCCGATGCTGAATTTAACCTTGGAAATCTCCAGGCCAGTTCGGAGGCTTATGAGGAGGCTATTAACCTAGAACCCGGAATCATGGAGACCTATGTGAATCTCTCTGTGATTTACTACGACCAAAATAGATTTGAGGAGGCTGTAGACGTAATCAGCGAAGGAATTGAGGAGTTGCCCGAGGAAGCGGAGCTCTATTATCGCATGGTAGTTTACCAGATCAAATTAGGCAATTACAAAGAAGCGTTTTCATATTTGGAAAATGCTTTAACTTTGGACTTTGATCGGCATACGGTTTTGTACGATTTGATGCCTGAGTTGAAGCAGCAAAAAGCCATCTACAAGCTGATTGCGCAATACCGGGACGATAAACTTTTGCCTTAAACCTTAAAATCAAGTAAATGAATTATGTGCTAAAGAATATCCCTGTACGTACTGAAAAGCCGCGTACCACGGGATTTACTATGGCTATGGACAAAGGACTTAGCCTTAGGGAAACAGAAGACTTTGTAGATAGCTGTTCTGATTTTGTTGACATTGTAAAGTTAGGTTGGGCCACATCATATGTGACCAAACAATTGAGTGAAAAACTGGCGGTTTATAAAGAAGCTGGGATTCCCGTTTATTTTGGAGGAACTTTATTTGAAGCTTTTATCGTAAGAGGACAGTTTGAAGACTACAGAAAAGTATTAGATAAATATAATTTAGAGTTTGCTGAAGTTTCTGACGGATCGATATCTCTAAATCATGATAAAAAGTGTGAGTATATATCCACTTTGGCAAAGCAGGTAACCGTACTTTCAGAAGTAGGTTCTAAAGATGCTGCTAAAATCATCCCTCCATACAAGTGGATTGAACAGATGCAAACTGAACTCGATGCAGGTGCGTGGAAGGTAATCGGAGAAGCAAGAGAAGGAGGAAATGTGGGATTATTCCGTGACTCCGGGGAAGTAAGACAAGGTTTGGTCGAAGAAATTTTGACAAAAATCCCTGAAGAAAAAATCCTTTGGGAAGCACCTATCAAATCTCAGCAGGTTTGGTTTATCAAATTACTAGGAGCGAATGTTAATTTGGGAAATATTTCCCCTTCTGAGGTGATTCCTTTGGAAACCATTCGACTAGGCTTGAGAGGTGATACATTCGATCACTTTTTAGGAGAAATCAAACTTTAAAAATTTAATAGGCTGATCGAGTGAATCTTTCAGCCTTTATTTTTATCAAATGAAAAAGCTCAAAATTTACCTGCTGACTTATTTGAAAGGAATGGCCATGGGCGCCGCGGATATTGTTCCTGGTGTTTCAGGTGGTTCCATAGCTTTGATCACAGGTATTTATCAGCGTTTGCTGGACAGTATCAATGCCTTTACAGGGGATAACCTGAAACTTCTGCTCAAATTTGAGTTGAAAGGATTTTACAAATCTGTAAATGGTAGCTTCTTACTCAGTCTTTTGCTGGGTATCATGACCTCAATTTTCACACTTTCCAAATTGATAACCTGGCTGATGGATGAACATCCCATCCCGCTTTGGTCATTTTTCTGTGGATTGATCCTGATTAGTGCTTTCATTATTTTGAAAGAAATCAAACGCTGGCATTTGGGAGTGATAATTTCTCTCTTGATAGGAACAGCTTTGGCGTGGTGGGTAACAGGCCTTCCTCCGACCACCTCTCCCGATGCGCTTTGGTTTACTTTTGCCGCCGGAGCTATTGCTATATGCGCCATGATCCTTCCGGGGATTAGCGGAAGTTTCATCTTGCTGATTTTGGGAAAATATGAAACAATATTGGCAGCAGTTTCAGAAAAAGATATTCTCACATTGGGAATTTTTGCCTCAGGTTGTATTGTGGGTCTTCTTTCATTCAGTAGAGTTGTTTCTTGGCTCCTTAGAAAATTCTATTCCACTACCATAGGTTTACTTTCAGGGTTTATGTTGGGTTCCATCAATAAATTATGGCCTTGGAAAGTGGTTACTCAATACAGAACCTCCTCTTCCGGAGAAGAAAAACCCTTTTTAACTGAAAATATTTGGCCTTCAGAATATTTGGCTCAGGTAGGTGCTGAGCCCAATTTAACATGGGCCATATTTGGCTTTGTTGGGGGAATTGTATTGGTTTTGGGAATTGATTTGTTGGCCGCTTATCTCAAGAAATCATGAGAAAATTCGGTTTAATCGGATATCCATTGGGTCATTCTTTTTCAAAGAAGTACTTCACAGAAAAATTTGAAAAAGAACAAATCTCTAACTGTCACTTTGACCTATATGAAATCCCTGAGATTACTGACTTTTCCAAAGTTTTAAAGGAAAACCCCGAATTGGAAGGGATGTCAGTGACCATCCCATACAAGGAGCAAGTAATCCCTTGGATGGATGCTCTTGATCCTGCCTGTGAGAAAATCGGTGCAGTCAATTGTATTAAAATTGAGCCCGGAAAACTGACTGGATACAATACGGATTACTTTGGCTTCAAAGGTTCCTTAGAAAAATGGTTGGGCCCAAAAAGACCCAAAGCTTTGGTTTTGGGAACTGGTGGAGCTTCTAAGGCAATTAAGCAAGCCCTCAATGATTTGGAAATTGAATTCCTATCTGTATCCAGAAATCCAGCGGATCAACAAATTAGCTATCAGGATTTAGAAGGTAACCCATCTTACATGGCTGATCATCATTTGTTGATCAATTGTACTCCCTTAGGCACTTATCCCAAAACAGAAGGATTTCCTCCTATTCCTTTGTCACAATTGTCCTCTGAGCACTGGGTTTTTGATTTGGTTTATAATCCTTCAGAAACTACCCTCATGAAAGCTTGTCTTTCAAATGGAGGAAAAGCCAAAAATGGATTGGAAATGTTAGAGCTTCAAGCAGAAGCTGCCTGGAAAATATGGAATGAGAAATCATGAAAAAGGCTATCCTCATTATTCAATGCAAAGATCAAAAAGGAATAGTAGCAGCTGTTTCCCAATTTTTGTTTCGATATGAGGGGAATATTTTAGAAGTAGATCAGCATGTGGATGAGGAGCTGGGGATGTTTTTTATGAGAGCAGCCTGTGAACTTGAAAGCTTTTCCATTTCCAAGGAATCAATCAAGCAAAAGTTTGAAGAAGAGGTCGCTGGAAAATTTGGGATGGACTTTAGGCTTCATTTTAATTTTCCCAAACCAAGAATGGCTCTTTTTGTGAGTAAGCTCTCACATTGCCTTTTTGATATTTTGGGCAGGCATCATGCGGGTCAGTTGGAAATGGATATCCCTTTGGTAGTTTCCAATCATCCCGATCTGAGACAGGTAGTAGAGTCCTTTGGGATTAAGTATGAGCATATTCCTGTCAACAACTCCAACAAAGAGGAAGCAGAGGCCAAGCAACTGGAGCTCTTAGAGGAAAATCAGGTAGATTTTATTGTGTTGGCTCGGTACATGCAGATTTTGTCAGGGAAGTTGATTGAAAGATTTCCCAATAGAATCATCAATATCCATCATTCTTTTTTACCTGCTTTTATTGGAGCAAAACCGTATCACGCAGCATACGAAAGAGGCGTAAAAATCATTGGGGCCACTGCTCATTATGTGACTGAAGAATTGGATGCAGGACCGATTATAGAACAGGAAGTTGCACGCGTTCGCCACCATAATACGATTTCTGAATTGGTACAAATTGGCCAAGACGTGGAAAAAGTAGTTCTCTCCAAGGCCATTAAATATCATTTGGAAAGGAAGGTCCTTGTTGTAAAAAATAAGACAGTGATCTTTTATTGATTAGGGAATTACCTTTCTGGGAATATCTTTGGGAAGTCTTGTTAGCAATTCATAATTCACCTGCTGGGTAGACTCCGAAAAGGAAGCAACAGTAATTTCTTTTTTCCCCTGCTTTCCAATCATTACCACTTCATCCCCTGTTTGAACTCCCGATACCTTAGTAATATCCACTGCGATGGCATTCATGGTAACCGTTCCCACCACTTGACAGAATTGCCCGCCTATAAGGACTTGTCCTGAGTTGGAAAGTAACCTACTGTATCCATGGCCATACCCGACAGGCACGATGGCCAATTGCATGTCATGAAGGGCCATGAAACTATTGCCATACCCAACAAACTCTCCCATTTCTACCTTTTTCAGGCTCATGACAGAACTCTTCCAGGTAATCAGTCTTTTCAATGGGTTTTTATTATTGCTTGGAAGATCTTTCAATTTGGCAAAATACGTCTCTTTGGTTGGCCAAAAACCATAACCGGCAATGCCGATTCTCACCATGTCCATGATGGTTTCCGGAAAAATCAAAGTGGCTGCAGAGCAGGCAGTATGGTACCTGTTGAAAAAGAGATAGTTTTCTGAGAGATAGTTTTTAAACTCATAATAGACTGAAATCTGATTTTTCACCCTCACAAAATTGCTCACGCTTTCAGCTCCTGCATAATGAGTGCAAAGTCCTTCTAAAATCACATGTTCTTTGGCTTCTTTCAACACTTGAACCAACTTTTCTCTATCCTCCCAGTCAAACCCTGTTCTGTGAAATCCTGTCTCAACTTCAACATGGATCTTTGCAGGAATTTTGATTCTTTTTGAAATAGAGATTGCCTTTTCCAGCCTGTAAAAATCAAAAACATAAAAATTGATCCCAGCTCGGATCAAATCTTCCATTTCTTCCTCATACAACATCCCCAGAATCATAATCTCAGAATTTTTGGTAGAATGCTTTTTAACAAGCCAAGCTTCATCCGAGCTGAAAGCACTGAAATGCCTGATACCTGCTTTTTCTGCTATTCCTACCATTTGCTCAATTCCATGCCCATAGGCATTTCCTTTAACCACTGCAGAAATAGTAGGCTTTTCCCCTATTTCTGAGCGAATGTATTTGATGTTTTGTCTATAGGCTTTTGCGCTGATTTCCAAAAAGGAGGTAGCAATCATAATTCTTGGTTTTTTTGAACCGGGCCAAAAATTAAGTCAGCTTGATTCCAATTCCCAATTTTCCCTACATTTATTCCTAAAGCTTTTACAAATGGACACTCAATCGAAAATTCGCTGCCCTTGGTGTTTGGGATTTGATCAATATGTTAGCTACCATGACGAAGAATGGGGAGTTCCTGTTTATGATGATAAGATTCATTTTGAATTCCTGGTTTTGGAGTCTGCCCAAGCAGGATTGAGCTGGGCAACGATCCTGAAAAAGCGGGAGGGATATAGAAATGCTTTTGCCGATTTTGATTACAAAGTGGTCGCTGACTTTCCCGATTCCTATGTAGAAGAATTGCTCCACGATCCGGGAATTATTCGAAATAAGCTCAAAATTAAAGCAGCTATCAATAATGCTCAACGCTTTATGGAGGTACAGCAAGAGTTCGGTTCTTTTTCAGATTATATCTGGTCTTTCGTAGGAGGAAAACCTATTCAAAACAAGCTTCAAAGTATGAAAGATGCTTCTGCTACCTCAGCTGAATCCGACCGATTGGCTAAGGATCTAAAGAAAAGAGGCTTTAAATTTTTGGGTTCCACAACAATCTACGCCCACATGCAGGCAACTGGCTTAGTGAATGATCATTTGGTCGATTGTTTTCGGCATAGTGAAGTGAAAAAACTGCAAGGGTCTTAAGCTTGGACTTTTACCTTACAATTAGATTAATCTCATCAAAATATACTTTCCCTAAAGTTAAGTCGGGTACAAATAAACCAACCTGAATTTTTTCTGCATCTTTTGGAAAATTTTCCAAGGTGGCTTTCAATAAAAACCAATCAAAATCACCTTGAAAAAGCTCTTCATTTGTGGCGGAAGCACTTTTGCTTTGATCAAATGCTATTCTGGGAAAAATCTGTATTCCAATGTGCACTCTTCCTCCTAAAGTTAAATCCCTTACATTTTCTCCCTTTACAAAAGCTAAAAGCTCAACTGTGCTCCCGGGAGCAGGCATGGGTCCGGTATAAGTCTGAATCCAAGTTGCAGCATGGGCAGTTGATCTTTCTTTATTTTCGATAAAAAGAGATCGGTTTCCAGTCAAGAATACTTCCCTGCTCACTCCATACTGAACTGTATTGGAGGTCAATGGTGTCCAAGGCGAAACATTATCTGGATACAGGGATAAATTGGGATTCAAAAGAAGTTGGCTTCCTTTGGGAAGGAAGTCTTCCTCGGCATTGCAGGAAACCAACAGGAAAAGAAAAAGAATCAGGGAAAAATTTCTGGCAGCTTTCATAACTATCGCAATTCATTCATTTTCAGATGAATCTAAGTTACTAGTTTTTGGGTCAGAGACAAGGGTTTTCTTTATCTAAACTAAGAAATTTTTTCAAAATTACGATTCAAATATCAGTTAGAGAACCTCCTTCATGAGAGAAAAAGGAACTCCTCTTAGTCTCTTGACATTTTGCAAAAGGGGTCTGCTTTTAGGCAAAAGCAAAGAATACCAACCATACCAAAAACAGGATAGGTAATAAAATAGGCAGGGAGAAGCGGATGATGTAGCCAAAGAAGGATGGCATTTTGATCCCGCTTTGTTCAGCGATTGACTTTACCATGAAGTTAGGTCCATTACCAATGTATGTCATAGCTCCAAAAAATACAGAGGCGATGGCAATAGCCATTAGCTGGAAAGATGAATCAGGATAACCATCAGCAGCAAACTGCCTTACTTCCTGAATATTGTTGATCGAAGCTCCCTCTGAAGCCATTGCTGCTGCTAAGAAATTCAGGTATGTTGGGGCATTATCCAAAAAGCCTGATAAAATACCTGTTCCCCAATACAAAGTATTATGGGTGATTAATTCAGCTCCTTCAGGAGATTTCGCAAAATCACCCACCAATTCCAAAGCAGGCATCATGGTTCCGAAAATACCGATGAAAATAAACGCAACTTCCCGGATTGGTTCGAAGTTGAATTCATTGCCTTTAATCGCTCGTTGATCTGCAAATCGATAGGAAAGGAAGGCTACAGAAAGCATGATAATTTCTCTGAGAAAAGAGAATTTTTGTCCATCATAGTGGATAGCAGGAACCCAGTCCAGTACGTTTGGGTCGAGGAAGACAGAACAAATCACAATGAATAACCATCCAAAATTCTTCAATCCAATCATGGAGAATTTATTGGTATAGGTTACCTCTTCCATTTCACTGTCATCATTTGCTCTTCCAAATTTGCGATCGACAAAATAGAATGCGGCCGCTAAAATCAGTAGGGCAAATAGCCAATTGTCCCAGTTGTTTTCTAAAGTCCAGAAGAATGGAACACCTTTCAAAAAGCCTAGGAATAAGGGAGGGTCACCAATAGGTGTCAAAGACCCCCCGATGTTGCTGACCATAAAAATAAAGAAGATGATATGGTAAGCTTGAATGTTGCCTTTATTCAATCGAATAAAAGGACGGATTAAAAGCATGGAAGCCCCAGTCGTTCCAATCAAATTGGAAACCAATGCTCCTATCAGCAGCAAAGATACGTTGGCAAGAGGTGTAGCTTTTTTGTCAATTTCAATCAAAATACCCCCTGAGGCAATGTACAGAGAGGCCAAAAGGGCAATAAATTGAACATATTCGGCCAAGGCGTGAACCGGCCCGTGTACATTTTCTAATACAAATAGATAGTATAAAACCACTAGAACAGCCAAGCCAACCGCAATTTTGGGATAGTTTTTATGCCAGAAATGCTCATAGAACAATGGCCCCGTAGCAATCATCAGAAGAAGAGCCACAAAAGGAATGACTAACCATCCCGGAGGTGTATGGTGGACTTCGGTTTCGTGTGCTTCTTCTATGTGAACGCTAGCTGCCTCATGATCAGCATCTACCTGCTCAGCTTGTGCAATTAGCCTAGTTTCATTAGAGCTCTCCTTAGCCAGGCACTGGGATGCCTGCATTCCGGGAAAAAATAATATTCCGAAAAGTAAGGAGATGCCAAGGATAAAATTCTTCATGTGAATAACAGGGGTATGCTGGGTGTTCTTTTCGGTTAATTTAAGCAAATATTTTTTGCTTGACAGTCTGTAATAGGGATTTGCTAAACTACAGATTTTGCGTCAAACCGCACAACCATCAAAAAGCTGCCCAGCGGATTTAATCAAAAATTAACTCCAACTGGGCAAAGCTAAAGAATGGTTTTACACGAGTTGACCCAAAGCTATTTTAAAGGAGCTTTCAGCCAGTTTAGTTTTTCCTGGATTTTCCGCAAAAGTCTTTTTCAAGGCTTTTTCAATAGTCTTGCTTACATCTTTGAAAATTGCCTGATCGGTTACTTCTGCTTGATCACTCATGAGGTAAGCAAATACCCTTGCCATACCACAATTCGCGATGAAATCCGGAATCACGGAAACTTGATGATCTGTCCATGCACCAATAGGTCCGAAGAAAATCTCCGGGTCTGCAAAAGGTACATTGGCTCCGCAGGAAATCACTTCTAACCCTGCTTTGATCATTCGTTCTGACTGCTCTTTAGTAATCAGTCTTGATGCCGCGGCAGGGATAAAGATTTCACTTTCCAGATCCCAAATCTCTTCATTAATCATATCAAAAGGAATCAATTGGTCAGCGATTAACTGATTGCCATTTCTGGTTATAAATAACTCTCTTACTTCATCAAGAGAGAATCCTTCTTTTTTGATCAAACCGCCATCACGGTCAATGATGCCGACTATTTTAACTCCCTCTACTGCCAGAAAACATGCTGCAGCGGCTCCTACATTGCCCCAGCCCTGGATGACTGCACGCTTTCCTTTGAGGTTTCCGCCCCAAATTTTATAATAATGACGCACTGCCTCAGCCACTCCGTACCCGGTAATCATATCGGCTACTGTGTACTTTTTAGGACCGTTTGGAGTGAAATGAGGATCTTCTAAAACCTTGGAAACACCTTGTCTTAACTGACCAATTTTTCTGATTTTTTCAGGCTCGGTAGCATGAAAATGTCCATTGACCACACCTTCCTGTGGATGCCAGATTCCAAAAGACTCAGTAATTGGAATTACTTCGTGAATTTCATCCACATTCAAGTCCCCGCCAGTTCCGTAGTAGTTTTTCAGTAATGGAGTGACTGCCTTGTACCATCTTCTCAATACCTCATCCTTTCTTGGGTCCTTAGGGTCGAAATTAATTCCGGACTTTGCTCCTCCTATGGCTGGACCTGACACAGTGAATTTCACTTCCATAGTCTTGGCAAGTGATTCTACTTCTCTTTTATCCAAGCCTTTTCGCATTCGGGTTCCTCCTCCGGCAGCTCCCCCTCTCAGGGAGTTGATGACTACCCAACCTTCCGCTTCAGACTCAGAGTCTGACCACTCGAAAATGATTTCGGGTTTTTTATTTTCAAACTTCTTTAATAATTCCTGCATGTTTATTTGGGTTTACTTCGCAGCGCAAAAATAGAAAAATATCCAGCGCCTCCTAGAGTAGATTGTATGGAGGGTTAGCTATAAATCACTCCTCCAGAGGAATTTCTTCTAGCTCCTGTGACAGAGCTGAGGCAATTTTCCTCTCCCAGCAATCTAAGGAGTCCCAGAAAACCAAAAATCAAGGCTTCTTTGAATTCAATCAATTCAGATGAAGCTTGAAAATGATTCCATTGTCCCTCTAAATGAGCGTCTAATCGCTGGATAAAATAGCTGTTATAGGCCCCTCCACCTGTAATCAAAACCTGGGGATTTTCTACCTGGGAATAGTCTCTTATTACTTGGCTGATTTGCAGAGCGTAGTGCTCAATCAAAGTGGCTAATAGGTCCTTTGGGGCTAAGCCTGAATTTTTGATTAGTGGTTCAAAATCCTGCTCCATATCTTCCCTTCCCAAGGATTTTGCTCCTTTTTTGGAGTAAAAGGGCAATTTATTCAGCTTATCGAGAAGTGTATTTGATACCTTACCCTCAGATGCCCATTGACCACCTTTATCATAAGGAGCTCCTAAAATTTGGGCAATTGGATTTAACAAAATATTGAAAGGGCTCATGTCAAAAGCTACCCTTTGCTCATTTTGCTTCATACTTATGTTGGAAATTCCGCCCAGATTAATGCAGAAGTCCATTTGAGGGAAAAGTAATTCATCACCTATAGGTACCAATGGAGCTCCCTGACCTCCTAGTTGTATATCTAGCATTCTGAAATCATTGACCACTGTCAATCCTGAAGCTTGGTGAAGGGCCCATCCATTGCCAATTTGCAAGCTCAGTCCAAGGTTTGGCTGATGGAATACCGTATGACCATGTGAACAAAGAGCAAAAGGAGTAATTTCTCGTTCTTTGCAAAAAGCGGCTACTTGTTCCCCCATCCATTTTCCAAACGTCACATCTAAAACTGCCAGTTCATTCGCTGTTAATAGGTGTGATTTGGATAATTGATGTCCCAAGTTTTCAGGAAATGGAATAGTCAAAGCTTCCAAAATTTCGAAAGTCCAGTTATCACTCTTTTTGTATTCGCAGTAGGCAAGGTCTAATCCATCTCCGGAAGTACCGGACATCAAGCCTATTAGTTGGAAGCTCTTTGCGTTCATGGGTTAATGTTTGTTAAGTCAGGGACGATTCAAAGATAATTTTAGATACTGGAAAAAGTCCTCTTTTTTTAAATAGCTAATTTGCAGTCATAATTTATCATATGCCAAACCTCGTAGTCGACATAGGGAATACCCGGGTTAAATCAGCGCTTTTTGAAAAAGGTGAAATCACCTGGGAAAGGGCTTTTGAGAATCTGGACTTTGCCAAAAAAGCCTGGTCTGAACTGAGCTTCGAGGAGAGTATTATTTCCTCAGTCAAATGGTCAGAGGAAGAATTGAAATCCGCTTTGGATTTTGATTTTCTTTTTTTGACAAGAGAAACCAGTCTTCCCATATACAATGGATACGGTTCTCCTCAGACTTTGGGTTTGGATAGAATCGCTGCTGCGATCGGGGGCTGGAAAAAAGCCGGACAGAATTCAGCTTTGGTAATCGATTTGGGAAGCTGTATGACTTTTGAATTGATTGTGTCTGATACCTACAAAGGTGGAGCGATCAGTCCTGGCTTGGCTATGCGAGCCAAGGCCATGAATCAGTTTACGGCCCGCCTTCCTTTGGTAGAAGTAGGTAAAAAACCGGAGTCTCGGGTCGGAGATTCTACCCAAACTTGTATGCAAGTGGGGGTATGGTATGGCATTTATTACGAAATCATAGGTCAAATTCAGGCTTTTAGGGCCGAATTTCCTGAAATTAAGGTCTTTGTTTGCGGTGGAGATGCACAATCTTTTGAATCATTGGCAAAAGACCACATATTTGTAGTCCCAAATTTGGTCCTGTATGGATTGAATTGCATTCTAAACCACAATGTTGAGTAAAATCAAATGGCATCTATTGGGTGTTTGCTGCACCTTCATCCTCTTTTCTGAAGCTCAGGCACAGTCTAGTGCCTCCACTTATTCTGCCCTAGGAATCGGGGAGTTTAATTATTCCGGACTTACACAAAACCAAGGAATGGGAGGATTAGGAATCAGTTTTGGCACGGGCTGGAATGCCAACGTAGTCAATCCTGCCCTACAAACCAGAAACACTATTTTTAATTTTCAGACTTCCCTGAATTACAGAAGAATCAATGCTTCTAATGGGTCTCAATCTTCCGATGTGGACGGCGGAGGACTTTCCTATATCGCGCTTTCCTTGCCTTTCAAGCCAGGAAAACTAACTATGGGAATGGGTCTGAATCAGGTTACCTCGGTAAATTATGATCTGCAAATCTCCAGTATGGTTAACAATGCAGAGATTGAGGCAGTTAATAATATTAATGGCGACGGAGGAATATCCGAAGCTTACATCAGTGCGGGTTATTTATTAGCCAAAAATCTGAGTATTGGTGTTCATGGATCTTACCTATTTGGCTCTACCATCCGAAAGAATCAATTGACTCTATTTAATGAAAATGGCACGCAGGTAGGAAGCACTTCTGAATATTATGAAAGATTAACAATTAGCGATGTTGCCCTCAAATTTGGTACTCACTACTATTTCAAAGTAGGTGAGAAAAGTAATCTTCATGTGGGTGCCATTTATCAGGGTCTAGGGGACGTTAATGGAAGTGCCTTTGCCAAACTCGCCGCATTTGGCGAAGCTAGCGACCCCGATACAGAAGGAGACCTGATATTGGACAACGAAAAAGGAAGTATCTATATACCAAGTCGTTACGGATTTGGGGTGAGTTACGAGAGAGTCAATAAATACGTGATTGGATTGGAAGGTCAGTACCAGAATTTCTCTGATTTCAGAAACTTTCTGGGGGATCCTTTGGAGCTGAGAGAGGCTATTAAATTGGGCTTGGGATTCCAGATTGTTCCCGATTTTATGTCGGTTGATAACAATCTGAAAAGAGGCACTTACAGGGTAGGTTTGGAGTTTTTACAGACTCCATACTATATCAACCAGACCACCATTAATGACCTTGGCATTAACTTTGGAGCTTCAATTCCTGTTAACCAATTGTCGTTAATGAACCTTGCGGTAAAGGTGGGACAAAGAGGGACTACCTCCGCAGGATTGATCAGAGAAAACTACGTGAACTTTACCTTAGGCTTCTCTCTCAACGATAACACTTGGTTCTACAAAAGAGTATTTGAGTAAATATCTGAAGGCAGTTTTAAGGACTGCATAGAAAGAGAAGAGCAATTAAACCGAATTAAACAAGTCAAAACCATGAAAATTAAATCAACCCTTCTGGGGCTATCCGCCTTGCTTCTCGCCGGAATGGTGCAAGCCCAGGACGGATGGAATTGGCCATCCGACGAAGCTAAAGAAGCTAAAGCTAGAGAATTGAACGCTGCTTATGTAGACTACATGAAAGCGGATCAGTTTGTGGAAGCTACCAAACCTCTCCACTGGCTATTAGTGAACGTACCTAATTTGAATGAGTCCATCTACATTAACGGTACTAAAGTATATGATGGAGCAGCGGAGGCAGTTAGCGATCCTGCCAAGAAAAGAGCTTATCAGGATTCAGTAATGCTGATCTATGATAAAAGAGATGAGCTTTATAACAATGCTACTAAATGGATTGAAAATAAAGCATACTACGGATATGGCTACTTCAAAGGCACTAAAGAGAAATTAGGCGATGTAGTTGCTGATTTCGAAAGAGCAATGGAGATCAATGGAGAATTATCCATCCCAACTCTATATGCTGCTTACTTCGATGCGGTTTACAGACATAATGCCTACAATCAAGCATATAAGCCTGAGCAGGTTTTGGCCAAGTACGATAAAATTCAAGAGTATTTAAACAAGGCTGAAGCTAATGGTAAGGATGTATCCAATGCTAGAAGTACAGCTGAATCTATCTTGGTAGCTATGGAATTGATCGATTGTGACTTCATCGAAAACACCATGGGTCCTAAGTTGAAGGCTGATCCTACCAATGAGCAATTGGCACAGCAGATCTTCAAGTATTCTGTTCAGTATAAGTGTTTCTCTTCTAATGCATTCTTGACCGCTTTGGAACTGATTGACTCTAAAAATCCAACTTACGCTACTTCTCAGGTAAGAGCGATGAGATATATGCAGGAGCAGAATTATGAGAAAGCTCAGCCGGTATTGGAAAAAGCTTTGACTTTAGCTGAAAACAATGTGCAGAAAGCTGAAATCCAAATGGAATTGGCGAAAGTTCATGCCAACCTAGGAAGAAAGTCTGCTGCTAGAAATGCTGCTAAAGAAGCTGCTAACCTTGACGAAAGCAAAACTAAAGATGCTTACTCTTTGATTGGCGGATTGTATATGAACTCTTTCAACGACTGTAGAGGTGGTGTATCAAGAGTTAAAGATAGATCTATCTACATGGCTGCTTACAATGCATACCAAAGAGCAGGTGACTCTCAAGGAATGGCGCAGGCTAGAGCTCAGTTCCCTTCTAGAGAAGAAATCTTTACTGAAGGTCTTCAAGTAGGTGGTACTATCAATACAGGATGCTGGATTGGTGAAACTGTTACCTTGGCTACAAGAGACTAATTCAAAACAAATAAGTACAAAAGGCAGTCTTCGGGCTGCCTTTTTTTGTTTTCCCTTTCTGCTTAAAATATCTTTTATCTTTGCGTCATGAGGAAATTACTTCTCTTGCTTTCTTTAGCAATATCTCTGCTTTCCTGCCGGGAAGATGTGGATTCAACCGCATTGCAGGTGTATGAAGGACCAATGAACATTGCCACCAATATCCATGTGGTACATTCTGACTCAGCTATCGTAAGATCAGAGATCACAGCCGCCAAACAACTCGAATACCTCAATGGAAATATGGAGTTTCCAGATGGAATTTTGATTGAATTTTTTGAAAGAGACGGAACCTTAGAAACAACATTGAGAGCGGATAGGGGTTATTTTGACAAAGAAAAAAACCTGTATAGAGGTGAAGGGAATGTGCAGGTGGATAATTCTATAGAAGATCAGCATTTACAAAGTGAGGAATTGTATTGGGATCCAAACAAGAAAAAAATCTTCACTGATAAGTTTGTGACCATCCGGGACAAGCAAACCCTTTTTAATGGAACAGGAATGGAAGCAGATGAAAGCTTTACCAATTATACCTTGAAAAACGTGAGAGACAGTAGGACTATATTACCGGGAGAAGAAATATGAAATTAGGCGATTTATTGATTTTATCCCTTTCTTTGGCCTTGATAATCATTGGTATTCATCAGGCCATGACGGTGGGAATAGGGTTTTCCTATGCTATCTTTATGTTCGCAGTAGCTTTACTTTTTTGGTTTCAGTATAGAAGAACCAAGCGGGAGGAAGCAGAAAAAAATAACTCAAAGCCAGAAAAAAAGCGCAAGCGTTAATTTATGGAGACTACTTATCTCATTTATGTCATTATTACTCTCCTTTTTTCTGCATTTTTTTCAGGAATAGAAATCGCCTATATCTCTGCCAATAAGCTTCAGATAGAATTGCAGAGCAAGCAAGGTGCACTTAGCGGAAAAGTATTGAGTAGCTTCATCAAAAGACCAGGGCAGTTTATAGGTACTACTTTGATGGGAAACACGATCTCCTTGGTGCTCTATGGTATTTTCATGGCCTACCTGCTGGAGTATCCTTTGGATGCTTGGTTGCCTCCTGGGCTCAACAATGAGGTGGTGGTGTTGCTATTGCAAACCTTAATTTCCACTATTATCGTGCTGATTACGGCCGAATTTCTTCCTAAAAGCCTTTTTATGCTCAATCCTAACAATATGTTGAGCATTTTTGCCATTCCCTTTCTCGGCATTTATTACCTCATGTATCCGGTTGTTTGGGCTGTTGTAGGGCTATCCAGATTTTTTATTACCAAAATCTTACGATTAGAGTATAGTGAAGACAGACCGGTTTTTACAGTGACGGACTTGAACAGCTTTATCCAAAACCATATGAATCAGACCAAGTCTGAGGGAAAAGCTGAAATAGATACCAAAATCTTCGACAATGCAGTAGAATTCAAAACTGTCAGAGTTCGGGAATGTATGATTCCTCGAACAGATATTGTTTCTGTGGAGGTGGAAGACAGCATTGAAGATTTGAAAGAAGTGTTTGCTGAAAGCGGGCATTCAAAAATCATTGTATACAGGGAAACGATCGATGATGTAATCGGATATTGCCATCAATTGGAGCTTTTCAAAAAGCCTAAGACTATTGAAGAGATTCTCACCCCGATTATCATCGCTCCGGAATCCGCTCTTGCCAATGAGTTGCTGATTCAGTTTATTCAGGAAAGGAAAAGTTTAGCTTTGGTGGTGGATGAATTTGGAGGTACTAGCGGAATCGTATCGATGGAAGATATCATCGAAGAGATTTTTGGAGAGATAGAAGATGAGTATGACAGTGATGATTTGATCGAGCAAAAAATCGGAGATCAGGAATATTTACTCAGTGCCCGTCATGAAATTGATTATTTAAATGATAAATATGATTGGGATTTACCGATTGGAGATTTTGAAACAATTTCGGGATTAATTCTTTCTCATACCGAAAATCTTCCCAAAAAAGGGGAGTCTGTGACAATAGAGGCATATACCTTCACTGTAGTTTCGAGACAAGATCATAGAATTGACTCAGTTAGGCTCAAAATCAACGGCCCAACGATTTTTTAGGTAAGGGTTTGATTCAGAATATATTTTGAATTTCGTTACTAATGCTATTATTTTGCGACACTTCTAAAAAAGCGTAGTAACAATAATGGCGTTAATTAAACAAATAAGACAGCGGACAGGTCTCGCAATCGGTGTTATTGCCGGCGGGTTGATTTTATTCCTCCTAGGGGGTGATCTTTTGAGTCCTAATTCCTCTCTTCTCAATTCCAGCCAAAATATCGTTGGGGAAATTGCAGGAGAAGAAATCACGTATGAAGAATACGTGGCCAAGGTGGAAGAATTTCGAATCGCTTTTCAACAGCGTACCGGTCGAGCTCCATCTGAAGTAGAAATGTTTACTGTCAGAGAGCAGGCATGGCAAGCAATGATTGTCGATAAAGTATTCAAAGAAGAATACGAAAAATTGGGATTAACTATCTCCCCTGCTGAATTGGTGGATATGGTACAGGGAAAAAATATCGTTCCTGAACTCCGTCAGCAATTGGTGAATCCTCAAACTGGACAGTTTGACAAAAGCCAGTTGATTCAGTTTTTACAATCTTTAGAAACAGCAGATCCGGCTCAGCAAGCTTTTTGGGCTCAGCAAGAGCAGTTGTTCGCAGATTCTAGATTGAGAATCAAGTATGATAATCTTTTGGCTACTTCCGAGTATGCTACTTCTGCTGAAGCAAAATTGGAGTACAAGTCAGCCAATACTATCGCAGATGCATCCATCTTGTTTGTGCCTTACTATGCAGTGTCTGATTCTTCAGTGAAAATTTCTGATGCTGAATTACAGGCCTACTTGAAAAAGAATCAGGCTAAATTCAAAACCGGAAATTCTGCCAACTTGGAGTATGTAAGTTTTAGCATCAGACCAAGCAAAGAAGATTCAGCTGAGGTTATTTCCAGAATCAACCAATTGACTGAGCAATTGAGAACAGCTGAGAACGATTCTGTATTCGTTAACAGAAACTCTGACTTCAGACCAGCATTCTATACTTTCAGACCCGGTGATGAATTCCCTGCGGAATTGACCAGCAATGTAGATGAAATGGTAGAAGGCGAAACTTATGGACCTTTTGTTACATCAAGCTCTACCTATATTTCCTTCAAAGTTTCTGATAAGTACAATGGTACTCCCAGAATGAGCGCTTCTCATATCCTATTCAGCACAGAAGGATTGGACGAAGCTGCAAGAGCTCAGGTTAAAATTCAGGCTGAGGAAGTTTTGGCTGAATTGAAAAACGGTGGGGATTTTGCAATGGCTGCCCGTCAATACGGTCAGGATGGTACCGCCCAAAATGGTGGCGACCTAGGCTGGTTTGCTAAGGATGAGTTTGTAGAAGCTTTCTCAAATGCTACTTATGCGAGAAGTTCTACAGGTTTGATTCCAAACTTGGTAGAAACTGAATACGGATACCACATCATCGATGTGACTTCTCTTCCAAAAAGCGAGTATACTAAAATAGCTGTATTGCAATTGGAGCTAATTGCTTCTGATGCTACAAGAAACGAGGCATTCAGAAATGCTGATGCCTTCGCTGCTGAATCAGGCAATAGAAACGAGTTTACAAAGAATGCTACTGACAAAGGGTACAGAATCCTTCAGGCAAACAATGTAGATGCAGGTGCCAGAAACTTGAATAATCTCCAAAACGCCAGAGAGATTATCCGTTGGGCATTTGCTGAAGCTTCTCAAGGAGAAGTATCTCCTGTTTTTGAATTGGATAATGCTTACATAGTTACTTCTTTGGTTAGTAAAAAAGAAGAAGGAGAAGCGAAGCTGGAAGATGTTAGAGAGCAAGTGAAAGGCCAAGTGATGAATGAGAAGAAAGCTGAAATCATTAAAAAGGCTTTAGAAGGTAAGGCAACTTTGGAAGAAATGAAGGCAGTTTATCCTCAGGCAGCTTCTTTGAATGAGGTTCCAGATCTGAAATTAAGCTCCTCGGTAATTCCAGGTATCGGATTCGCTCCAAAAGCAGTGGGTGCTATTTTCGGAATTTCTGAAGGTAAGATCACGCAACCTATTTCTGAAGACGTTGGTGTCATTGTAGGTAGATTGAATAATCTTACTCCTGCAGCCGAGATCGGTGACTATACATCTTATCAGGCATCTCTTACACAGAATGCAGCCCAGAGAACTTCCTATCAAGTCATGATGGCTTTACAGGATCTGGCCAATGTGAAGGATTATCGATATAAATTCTTCTAAGAAAAAATTGGAACCCATGCCGCAAAGCATGGGTTCTTTGTTTGTAATCCATTTTACAGGAGAGCTTACGAATGCAAAAGAAATTTAACAAAGAGACCTTCAAGGAAAAACTGGAAGCTAATGGACAGTTTCCAATGTTGTATATGTTTAAATTCATTGTTCCCAATGGAAGGGAGCATGAGGTTGGAGCAATTTTCCCAAAAAATGAAATGACCTTAAAGCCGAGCTCCGGAGGCAAGTATGTCAGCACCACGATACAGGTGATGGTAGAAAGTGCCGACGAGGTCATTGAATATTATGAAAAAGCTTCTACCATTGAAGGTGTGATTTCACTTTAACTTTTAAAAACCATGTGGAAAGAAGAAGACAACAAACTCAAAAGAACATTCAAATTTCAGGATTTTCAGGAGGCTTTTGCTTTTATGACCCGAGTGGCATTTTTAGCGGAGGCGCAGCAGCATCATCCTAATTGGAGCAATGTCTACAATACAGTGGAGATTGAATTGACTACCCATGATGCCGGAAATACCGTGACTGAGAAAGATCGCAAACTAGCAAAAGCCATCGACGAGTTGGGTGTATGACAGAGCAGCAGGTCAGCTTATTTTTGGTTCCTGTACCAATCGGCAATCTTAAGGATATAACTTTGCGGGCACTGGAAACACTTCAGACTGTCAATGTAATCTTGGCAGAAGATACCCGAACTACGGGGATGCTTCTCAAACACCTTGAAATCACCAATAATTTACAATCTTACCATATTTTCAATGAGCATAAAGCAGTTGAAAAGCTGGTGGAAAGAATGAAAAAAGGAGAGGTATTCGCACTGGTTTCTGATGCAGGCACACCAGCAATATCTGATCCTGGTTTTTTGCTTGTTAGAGAGGTTATTGCGGCTGGTTTGGAGGTTCAATGTCTACCAGGTCCAACAGCTTTTGTTCCTGCTTTGGTAAATTCTGGTTTGCCCAATGATCGCTTTGTTTTCGAAGGCTTTTTACCTCATAAAAAAGGAAGAAAGACCAGAATTGATGCATTGACTGAGGAATCCAAAACCATGATTTTTTATGAGTCTCCTCATCGCTTGTTGAAAACCTTGGCTCAGCTTGCAGAAGCTTTTGGAGAAGATAGGCAGGCTTGTGTTTCCAGGGAAATATCAAAGCTTCATGAAGAGAACGTCAGAGGAACCTTGGTTGAGTTGATTGATTATTATGAAAATAATCCCTTGAAAGGAGAAATTGTACTCACTGTGGAGGGAAAAGCAGAAAAGAAAGAAAGCAGAGAGGACAAGAGGAAAGCCAAATATGGAAAAGAAGAATAAAGCTGATTTTTAAGTTTGAAATCTGAAAAAGCTTCAACTAAATTTTATATCTTAGTTTCCGAAGGCTTCAAGCTAAAATGGCTTTAATCTTGCAAATTGATTCCCTCATTAAAATATTTTCACCCTATCCATCCATTATTAAGTAAATCCCCACTTTTCATCGATGCTTAATTCAGCCGAACTTTCAAAACTCTTAGATCAAACACAAAATATTGCCAAATCTGTTGGCGCCTTTATCCGCAAGGAACGTCAGCATTTTGATGTAAAAAATGTAGAACATAAAGGCTTCAATGATTTGGTTTCTTATGTAGACAAAGAAGCCGAACGTCAGATCGTAGAGCAACTTTCAGTCATTTTCCCTGATGCAGGTTTTATCACTGAAGAAGGTACGAATACCACCCGGGCTGAAGTATACAACTGGGTGATTGATCCTTTGGATGGGACTACGAATTTTATTCACGGCTTGCCTGTATTTTCCGTAAGCATCGCTTTGATGGAAAAAGAGGAAGTGATTCTTGGAGTAGTATATGAAATCAATATGCACGAATGCTTTTATGCCATCAAGGGAGGAGGAGCATTTTGCAATGATACCCCGATTCGAGTGAGTAAAGCTCCAAATCTGGCGGCTTCCCTCATTGCAACCGGCTTCCCCTATTATAATTTTGAATTGATAGACCGCTATTTGGCGACATTGAAAAGTCTTATGCAGTCTACTCATGGTTTGAGACGTTTTGGCTCAGCGGCGGTTGATTTAGCCTATGTTGCGGCGGGTAGAATAGAAGGGTTTTTTGAATATAATCTCAACTCTTATGATGTGGCTGCAGGAGCACTTATTGTACAGGAAGCTGGGGGTAAAGTGACGGATTTTTCCGGAGGTAAAAACTATATTTTCGGAAGAGAAATTTTAGCAACCAATAAATCGATTCACCAGGAGTTTTTTGAAGAACTGGATAGAATCTGGTCAGCCTAAAAAGAAGTACCAGATGGTCAGGCTGAAAAGGGAGATGATCATCCCCAGACCGGAAAGTAAAGCAGCTAGTCTAGGGGCTAAATTGTAATTAATAGCTACAATGGAACCGGTAATCATGGGTGCCATCCCCGATTCCAGTACGGTTACTTTGAAGGTAAGTCCCTCTGTATCCATAAAATTGCTGTAGATCAGGTAAACCAGTAGCGGTGCAAAAACCAATCGATAGGCTAAGCCATACCAAAAATATTGCGAAGTCAAATCAGCTTTTTCAATTCTAAACCTCAAACCTATCGCCAATAAAGCCATTGGAGCCATGGTTTTGCCTACCAATGTCAGGAAAGGCATTAAGAACTCTGGGGTTTTCCAGCCCAAAAGGCTCATGATTAGGGTTCCAACCAAAAAACCAAAAGGAGGAAATTTGATGATTTTTAATGGAATTTCTCGAAGTCTTCCGCTTTGATGGCTGTAGATCGAGCCAATTACAATAGCCAAGGACGAAACCAATAAAAAAGAACCTCCCTGATCAATCAATAAGGCGATAGGAAGTCCTGACTTGCCATACAATGCTTCTACCACAGGAAATCCTAAGAATGATGTATTAGCTAGCCCTGCAACAATTGCCAAACAGCCTGTCACTTGTTTACTCCAATGAAAGATCTTTCCAAGGGTTCCGAATAGCAACCAGGAAAGCAAAAAAGTTAGCCAGGCCGCTGAAATAGGAATCAATAGGTCCCAACCTGGTTTTATTTGGGGAATATATAGTAAAGCGAGAGCAGGAAGTACCAAGATGAACAGATAAGAATTCACGAAGGAGATGGCTTTTTCGGTTGGAAAGCCTGCTTTTCGCTGAAAGACAAGCCCTGCAATCAAGAAAAGAAAAGAAATTACTGCCCCAATCATCTCAGCAAGTTATGAATCTCGAATTTTAATAACATAAA
Organism: Algoriphagus sp. NBT04N3; assembly: GCF_019443765.1. Taxonomy (NCBI): domain Bacteria; kingdom Pseudomonadati; phylum Bacteroidota; class Cytophagia; order Cytophagales; family Cyclobacteriaceae; genus Algoriphagus; species Algoriphagus sp. NBT04N3. The sequence goes on along the minus strand of NZ_CP048415.1, from coordinate 3,874,114 downwards.
ATTAATTTGGCATAATTGTAGCCGTCTGATTATCAAGGTACTTTTGTCTCGAAAACATGCATAAACCAATGACCAAACTTATTCCAATTTTTATTGACGGCAAGAAATGGGTGCAATTATCCCAGCTTTCCAAAGAACAGGAGCGCAAAATTAAATCTTGGTTGCCGGTGAGTTGCTTAAAGAAATTACTTTTCAATGGCATTGAATTGAAGGATTGTATCGATTTTGAGACCTATGAGTATTGGTTTAAAAGCTACCAAGTAGGCAGTCAAAGAGCCAGCGCCTTGGATTTTTGAGAAGCTATTCGGGATTTGCAATCCTGAATCCATATCCTAGGATTTTTAATCTGGAAAATAGAGTCTCTTAATTGAATTCAATTATTCAAAGTTTCTGCCTACGGCAAATAGACATAGTTCATCCTTCAGCCCATATTTCGAAATTCAACATTCATCATTCGATGTGTGTGCCTTGAATGGTGAATATAGACCAAAAAGATGGTCGTTCCAACGGGTGAAAGTCCCTTAAGCGCGGGAGTCGTTACCCGAAGCCAAGCAAGTGGCAAGGTGGTTTACCGTGAGGTATGCACTGAAGTAAGCCAGACTGCGGTGTCTGTACTGACGAAAAGGAACTCTATACTGAGGCTATGAGGCTGGATGAGGTAGCACATCATGCCGAAGTCCTAAGCTCTGGAAACAGAGATAAGCCAAAATAGTAGATAGAGCAGCGATAGACACAAGGATATTCATCTTACCGAGGGAGGTCTCTGGACGTCTGGAATGTCCAAGAGAAGTCAGCCGAGGTCATAGTAGTTATCGGAAACGAGCTGTAAATACTGCAGAGGTCTCACTGAATAACGAAGGACTGAACATTGAATCGCGTCCTAATTCGGATAGGAATCCCGCACATGCGAGATAGCCTATTCTTAAGCGGACAAGGAGAACAAAGTAATGATAGAAAGAGTACTTCAATCCAAAAACCTTTATAAAGCCTACCGTCAAGTAGTGGGTAATAAAGGCTCATCGGGAGTGGACGGTATGCAGGTGACCGAATTGAAGTCGTTTATCGACCAAGGCAGGACAGCTGTATTAACCGACATCCTGAAAAGGAGGTACGTACCTAAAGCTATCAGAGGGGTTGAAATCCCAAAGAGTAACGGAAAAACCAGATTACTCGGAGTCCCATGCGTAGTGGATAGATGGCTTCAACAGGCAGTTAGCCAGCAATTAGCCACCCGATTCGAATTAACTTTCGAAGAGGAGAGCCACGGTTTTCGACCCGGAAAGAACCTTCACGGAGCAGTAACACAAGCCCTGAAAAACATCAATGATGGCTATCAGGACATTGTGGACATTGACCTGAAAGGTTTCTTTGATGAGGTACAACACTACAAACTGCTTCAGTTAATCTACAATAGGGTAAAATGTCCCACAACTTTGTGGCTGATCCGAAAATGGCTGAGAGCACCAATCCAGATCAATGGAAAACTGCACAAACGCCGAAAGGGTATGCCACAGGGAAGTCCCCTGAGTCCATTGCTGTCCAATATATTATTGGACGAACTGGACAAGTACCTCAAAAGTAAAGGGTTGAAATTCGTGCGCTATGCCGATGACTTCAGTATCTATACTAAGTCCAAAGCATCCGCCCAAAAAGTAGGCAATGAAGTCTATCTGTTTCTGAAGAACAAACTGGATTTGCCTATCAACAAGGAGAAAAGCGGAATCCGAAGACCCTCTGACTTTGAGCTGCTAGGTCATGGCTTCGTGCCAACCTACAAAAAAGGGGAAAAGGGCAAATACCAACTGATAGTGAAGAAGCAAAGCTGGGTAAACCTGAAACGTAAGCTCAAATGGATCACCAAGAAAACCCTGCCATACAGTTTTGAGGAAAGGCTTCAAAAACTCAATGAGGTATGGATGGGATGGGTAAACAATTACCGACTGGCCAGTATTCAGGCCAAGCTCAAACAACTCGACGAGTGGCTGAGGAACCGACTCAGATATTGTATTTGGCACGACTGGAAGAAACCCGAGCGAAAACGTAAAAACCTAATCAGACTTGGAGTGGATCATGACCATGCTTACGCATGGAGCAGGACCAGAAAAGGAGGATGGGCTGTGGCCCAAAGTCCCATACTCGGAACAACAATTACGCTCTCTAGACTGAGAAGAAAAGGTTATCTAAGTATGCTGGACTATTACTCTAAATCAAAGCCTGAGATTCAATGAACCGCCGTATACGAGACCCGTACGTACGGTGGTGTGAGAGGCGCACCGTGGGCCTATGGCTCACGGCCGTCTACTCGATGTGTGCTGTGTAAGCTATGATAAAGATGAGGGCAGGCCCCTCGGTGAGGGTTGTTTAGGAACACTCACCAAACCACTTCTATGATGCATCTGCGGTAACAATGATGTGTGAAGCGATAGAAGAAAAGGCTGTTTAAATGGTCAGGTAAGGATAGAAGAGATGAGCGAAAGCGAACCTTCCGATGAAGTGACGAAAAGACCAGTCGTTGTCAAAATCCGGTTTATATCGAGAGGCCGGAGATAAGTATAGAAGGTGCCTAATTTACTGTCTATACGGCAACCGTCATAAAGGGGGCATGACTTCTATTCAGGCTTTATTGTGGAATCGCAGGAAGCCTATATGCTATGCCAAAAGGAAAACACAAGCAGGCAATACCTGTGAGTTGATTACTGATGAGTATATAGGTGACGGATGAAGTCGTAGTAGTGATGAAACTCCTGTAATGGGAGCGGAGCGAAGGGCTTCAATTATGCAGTTTTAATTTAAGAACAACTTAACTAGTTAAGGATGATTTTTAAAGAACAGACAAAGTCGGTACCAATTACCAAAGAGATGGTTTGGGAATCCTACAAGAAGGTAAAAAGTAATGGAGGTAGTGCAGGGATTGACCAGCAGAGCCTGTCGGAATTTGACAGGGTACGTTCCAAAGAACTGTACAAACTCTGGAACAGACTGGCTTCTGGAAGTTACTTTGCACCAGCGATAAAGCGGGTAACAATACCCAAGGCAGGGGGTAAGACCCGTCCTTTGGGAATTCCCACTGTAAGCGACAGGATTGCCCAACAGGTAGTAAAGACGTACCTAGAACCAAGGCTGGAATCAGTATTTGTGGACAATTCCTACGGATACCGCCCGAACAAAAATGCGCACACAGCAATCCAAAGCGTACAACAGAATGTACGTCGATACAGCTGGGTTATAGATTTGGATATACAGGAGTTCTTCGAAAATGTGAACCATGAGCTTTTGTTGAAAGCTTTGGAAAGACACGTTTCAGAGAAATGGGTATTGCTGTACATCAAAAGGTGGCTGGAAGCACCAGTCATACTTGAGGATGGTGCGGTCAAAGTATCCACGGGAAAAGGTACTCCTCAGGGAGGGGTAATCAGCCCGCTTCTTGCCAATCTTTACATGCATTATTGTGTTGATAAATGGCTGGAGAAATTCCATCCATCCGTAATCATGGTTCGGTATGCTGATGACCTTATTATCCATTGCAGTAGCTATCAGGAAGCTGTCAGAACACTTACAGATTTGAAGGATCGTTTAGAAAAATGCGGCTTGAGAGCCCATCCCGAAAAGACGAAAATTGTTTACTGTAAGAAGGAAGGCAGAAATCTGAATGATTACCCTGTACAGTTTGACTTTCTGGGCTTTAGTTTTCAGCCCATGAGAAACAGATTAAGAAATGGGGAAGCTTTCTGCAATTTGATTGTAAGATGAGCCGAAAGTCCAAAGTGCGCATCAACGGAGAACTCCGAAAGCTCAATTTCCATAACAAAACCCAAAGGGGTATTCAGGATCTGGCCATATTGCTAAATCCAAAGATACGAGGGTGGGTTCAATACTATGGGAAGATAAGCCGAAGAAGTCTAAAACCGGTGTTCTATTATCTGCACCATCGATTGATCAGGTGGATTCTGAACAAGTACAAGAGCTTTAAAGGAAGCAAGGTCAAAGCAGTGAAATGGCTTAGACAAGTTACGGTCTCTTATCCAAACCTGTTCTACCATTGGGAACTGGGATACAAGTTAGTCTAACTTGATAGACTATAAACCGACTGCATAATAAGAGCCGTATGAATCGAGAGGTTCACGTACGGTTCTGTGAGAGGTTTAGGGGTGGAATTCCCCTTTACCTACTCGACTCGATATTTTCTGGAATTTGTAATTAGGTAACTGAGAAATTGAGTCGGCTTTTGTTCAGGGTTCAGGGTTCAATGTTCACCGTTCATGCCCGTAAATCGTAATTCTATTATTATTTATTCGCTCGTCTAGGCATCTTGAAGAATAAATCTCATTTCTAATCACCGCTTTCACTTCGAAATTCAACATTCATCATTCGATGTTCGATATTTTCTGGAATGTATAATTAGGTAACTGAGAAATTTAGTAGGCTTTTGTTCAGGGTTCAATGTTCAATGTTCACCGTTCATGCCCGTAAATCGTAAATCGTAATTCTATTATTATTTATTCGCTCGTCTAGGCATCTTGAAGAATAAATCTCATTTCTAATCACCGCTTTCACTTCGAAGTTCCTCATTCGATGTTCGATATTTTCTGGAATGTATAATTGGGTAACTGAGAAATTGAGTCGGCTTTTGTTCAGGGTTCAGGGTTCAATGTTCACCGTTCATGCCCGTAAATCGTAATTCTAAAATTTCTAAATATCCTTCCCCATCCTCTTAGGTGCATCAAAACTACAAGCCAAAGCTCCTTCTCTTCTCCTCAAAGTATCTTTCCAACTCTGGATAAAACGCACTGCTTGCTTCAGGCACGCCATCCAAAACCAACTCCATTTTTCCATCCAATTCATCTTGATTGACCTGCATGCCTTCTATCAAATAAATTAAATCTTCCAGATTGAAAGGCTCCTCAATTTTTGATGGGTAAAGCATATAGTCATTTCCATAAAAATCCACCGCTTCCAAATGGATTTTGAAATCCATCTGGTGGGCATAAATACTGATCTGTTCGCCCCAAGTGGACTCCGGATAGTGGAGTTTGACCAACAAAACAGAGGAAACTTCTTCAGAAAAGTAAGTGGATGGCTGGAATTTGAAATCAATCATAATTTGAATTTACGAAGCTTCAGCCATGATTTATAGACTAGCTATGGATCTTCGCTTTTTTCAATCCCATTTCACATTGGATAATAAGGACTTTCGGGCTATTTTTGGTCCTGATTTCAAACAGGCTCAGTCTTGTTTTTTCCAATTAATAGGCTTTCAATTCCCTGATTATGAAAAGAGATACGGTTGTATTTGACCTCATCGCACAAGAAGAAGACAGACAGAAGCGCGGCATAGAGCTGATTGCTTCGGAAAATTTCACCAGCAAGCAGGTCATGGAGGCCGCAGGCAGTGTTTTGACCAATAAATATGCAGAAGGGCTTCCAAAAAAGCGCTACTATGGTGGATGCGAGGTGGTCGATGAGATCGAGCAAATTGCTATCGACAGAGCAAAGAAGCTCTTTGGTGCAACTTGGGCCAATGTGCAGCCCCATTCCGGTGCACAGGCTAATGCTGCTGTATTCTTGGCATGTTTGAAAGCCGGGGATCCTATCTTGGGCTTTGACCTGTCTCATGGTGGTCACCTAACTCATGGATCTCCAGTAAATTTTTCCGGAAAATTATACGATCCTCATTTTTATGGAGTAGAAGAAGAGACCGGGGTGATTGATTATGATAAGGTAGAAGCCAAGGCATTAGAAGTAAAACCAAAAATGATCATTTGCGGAGCTTCTGCATACTCTAGAGACTGGGATTATGAGCGTTTGAGAGATATTGCTGATCAGGTAGGAGCATTATTGTTGGCGGATATTTCCCATCCCTCAGGATTGATTGCAAGAGGCTTGTTGAATGATCCATTGGAGTTCTGTCATATCGTGACCACCACTACTCACAAGACCCTGAGAGGACCTAGAGGGGGCTTGATCTTGATGAGAGAAGACTTTGACAATCCTTGGGGATTGACTACTCCAAAAGGCGAAATCAAGAAGATGTCTTCTTTGCTGGATATGGGTGTGTTCCCAGGTACTCAGGGAGGACCATTAGAGCATATTATCGCAGCTAAGGCAGTTGCATTTGAAGAGGCCTTGTCTGATGAATATATGACTTATATTCTTCAAGTGAAGAAAAATGCAGCCGTAATGGCAGAAGAGTTCGTAAGTCTGGGATATCAGTTGATTTCAGGAGGAACTGACAATCATTTGATGCTAATTGATCTTCGAAATAAGAATCTTACTGGAAAGCTGGCAGAAGAAACATTAGGCAAAGTAGATATCACTATCAATAAAAACATGGTCCCATTCGATACCAAGTCTCCATTTGTGACTTCCGGGATGCGAGTAGGAACTGCCGCGGTCACCACCCGTGGTCTGAAGGAAGAAGATATGAAAAAGATCGTTCAGCTGATTGACCGAGCTTTGCGAAATCATGACAATGAAAGTGAATTGCAGAGCATCCGTGCAGAAGTCAATAAGTGGATGATTCAGTTTCCATTATACTAAAAGCGAAACAAACCAACGTGGCATTAGACCAATATCAAGAGGAAGAGGAGGGAATGTCCTTTTTGGACCATTTAGAAGCTCTCCGCTGGCATTTGCTGCGATCTGTGGCAGCCATTCTGATTTTCTCAGTGATTGCATTTCTATCCAAAAGCATTGTTTTTGGAATCATTATCCTGGGCCCATCCAAGGTGGATTTTCTCACCTATCGGGTGCTTTGTGATATCAGTGATTATTTGGGAATTGCAGCATTGTGTATTGACGAACTCCCATTTACCATTCAAAGTAGGCAGATGACGGGGCAGTTTTCCATGCACATGACCTCCAGTTTTGTGGTGGGTTTTGTGGTGGCTTTCCCATATGTATTCTGGGAGTTTTGGAAATTTATCAGCCCAGGATTGTATGATCAGGAAAAAAACGCGGCTCGGGGAGCTGTTTTCTTCGTGAGTTTGTTGTTCTTCTTAGGGGCAGCCTTTGGATATTATATCCTTTCTCCTTTATCGATCAACTTCCTTTCCAACTATCAGTTGGATCCGTCGATCTTAAATGAGTTTGATATATCTTCCTATGTGACTACCCTTATCATGCTGGTATTGGCTTCTGCGATTATGTTCCAGTTGCCGGTAGTCATCTATTTCTTGTCTATGTCAGGACTGGTTACCTCAGGAATGCTGAGAGCTTATAGAAGACATGCGATTGTCGTGATATTGGTTCTGGCGGCCGTAATTACCCCTCCGGATGTAATTTCTCAGTTGCTGATCGCCATGCCTATCTTGGTCCTGTACGAAGCTGGAATTAATATCGCTAAACGTTTGGAGAAAAAGCGGGCGATTAAGGAAGCCGAGTATGCGAAAAAAGAAGCTGAATAGAAGTCTGAATTCTTAAGTCTAAAAGCTGAAGGCGATATGAATTAAAGCCTACAAAAAATTTAGCGCTTAAGTCTATGGATAGAGGTTAAGAGCTGCCCGTAAATCGTAAATCGTAAATCAAAAATAAAATGAAGATTGCAATCGGAGGCGATCATGCCGGATTTGAATACAAAGAGAAGTTGGTTCAGAAACTGGAAAGCTTAGGCCATGAGGTCAAAGATTTTGGACCTTTCTCTGATGCTTCTGTGGATTATCCAGACTATGTGCATCCCTTAAGCACTGCTATTGAAAATGGAGAATACGAGCTGGGCATTGTTATCTGCGGATCCGGAAATGGAGTAGCAATTACGGCCAACAAGCATCAAGGAATCCGTGCGGCCCTTTGCTGGAATGAGGAGTTGGCAGCTTTAGCTCGTCTGCATAACAATGCCAATGTTTTGGCTCTTCCTGCCAGATTTATTTCCTACGAGCTTGCAGAAAAACTGGCTGAGACCTTCCTAAACACCCCCTTCGAAGGCGGACGACATGCTAATCGGGTGAATAAGATTGCTTGTAGTTGATAGGCTAAAGTAGAAGAAAAAAGCCCGACAATTTGCCGGGCTTAAATCTAGAGTAAGGGTTTGAATTGCCTTAGGAAGCGCACATCGTTTTCAGTGAATAAGCGCAAATCCTTGATTTGATATTTGAGCATGGCGATTCGCTCAATTCCCATTCCGAAGGCAAAGCCCGTGTATTTTTTGGAGTCAATGCCGCAGTTTTCAAGGACATTTGGATCTACCATTCCAGAACCCCCGATCTCTACCCAACCTGTTCCTTTACATATGGTACAACCTTTTCCTCCACAAATCAGGCAAGAAATATCAATCTCTGCACTGGGTTCGGTGAAAGGAAAATAAGAAGGGCGGAAGCGAACTTTGGTTTCCTTACCAAACATCTCTTTGGCAAAGTGATACAGGGTGTTTTTTAAATCCGCGAATCCAACGTTCTCATCAACATACAATCCTTCAACCTGATGGAAGATGCAATGTGCCCTTGCAGAAATAGCTTCATTTCTATACACTCTTCCAGGAGAAAGAGTGCGGATGGGAGGTTTTTGATTTTCCATTACTCTTACCTGTACAGAGGAAGTATGGGTACGCAAAGCGATGTCAGGATTTTTCTCGATAAAAAAGGTGTCCTGCATCTCCCTTGCCGGATGGTTTTCAGGGAAGTTGAGAGCAGTAAAATTATGCCAGTCGTCTTCGATTTCCGGTCCTTCGGATAGGTTGAAACCAATGCGCTCGAATATTTCTATGATGCGTTGACGAGTTGCAGTCAATGGGTGAATGCCTCCTATATCTTGGTTGGATGGAGGTAGGGTTAGGTCAATATTGGCAGATTTGGATTTTTTATTCGCAGAATTGACTTTTTCTATCAGCTCCTGAAACTTCTCCTCTGCAAGTTGCTTGACTCCATTGACCAATTGTCCATAGGCACGCTTTTCCTCATTCGGGATTTTTCCCATATCTGCGAAGAGAGCACCCACAACACTTTTTTTGGAGATATACTCCATGCGGTAAGCTTCCAACTCTTCGGGATTATTGGCATCTGCAGATGCAATTGCGGCCTTGATGGCATCGATTTTTTCCTGATACATGAGATTCAGATTAATCAAGTCGCAAAGCTACAATTTTTGACTTAAAAGGCCTATTGGAGGATTGGTTTATCGCTATCGTTGTTCCGGATTGCAAATCCCGAACTCGTATGGTAGGTTTTGTAATCCAAATTTCAAATCATAATAAAATATCCCTTAAGCATGTATCAAACTCTTCAAGGGGCCTTAAGCCCTTTGAGGGTACTTGGTACAGACTTTTTAAAATATTTTTCAATTTCTCTCAATCCAGTTTTTGCTGGGCCCTCGTAATTCCTTCCAAATACAAAAAACACTACAAACCATGAAAAATTTCTTAAAAGTAGCTTTAGTAGCATTTGTTTTCTTATCAGCCAATGTGGCTTTTGCACAAATGGAGAAGACAGTAGAAGTAGGTGGCGCACCTATGTATCCTTCCAAAAACATTGTTGAAAATGCAGTAAACTCTGCAGATCACACTACCCTGGTAGCAGCTGTAAAAGCAGCAGGATTGGTAGAGACATTACAAGGAAAAGGTCCATTCACCGTTTTTGCTCCTGAAAACTCCGCTTTCGCAAAATTGCCAAACGGAACAGTAGAAACACTTTTGAAGCCGGAGAACAAAGGTCAATTGACAGCAGTTTTGACTTACCATGTAGTTGCTGGTAAAATGGGTTCTAAGGACATCGCAGACGCAATTAAAAAAGGTAACGGAAAAGCGGTATTGACTACTGTACAAGGTGGTAAATTGACTGCTTGGATGAAAGGTAAAGACTTATATATCACCGACGAAAACGGTGGTCAGTCAAAAGTAACTATCGCAGACGTATGGCAGTCAAACGGAGTAATTCACTCTGTAGACACTGTAGTACTTCCTAAAATGTGATAAGGTAAAGTTAGGGTTAAATAGCAAAAAGCCGGCGGGGATGTGCTCCGTCGGCTTTTTTTATTTTTTAGAGCGTTATTATTTTTCTACGTATTAACAGGAGTTCAAATAGTTATGCTACAAAGTCGGCCTCTAACTTGAAAATAACTCAATAACCAATAACATTTTCCCTGCGTTTCCGCGAGCAATTTTAAAAACTACAGAGGGGACATAGCCTCTTTGCCTTTTCCATCCTTTGCGGGAGATAAAACCGCTGCGTCGCCGCGCCACTGCGAGCCATTTTATTTAACCACATAGGATTCACAATAGCACACATAGTTTGTGACAAAGGTGAAATCTTAGTTTGAAAATAACTCAATAACCAATAACCTTTCCCCTGCTTTTCCGCGAGCAATTTTAAAAACCACCGAGGGAACATAGGAAATATAGCCTCTTTGCCTTTTCCAACCTTTGCGGGAATATCATTGGGCCACTACTAGCATTTTTAGCCTTCTGATTTTAGCCTTCTCACTTTCCTACCAGGTTCTTCCTCCACTCGGCCTACCTCTATTCCAAGGACTGTTATCCGGCTCGGGCTCTTTGAAATTCCCAATGATATAAGTAAAGGTTAGCATCCCGTATCGGGTTAAAACATTGGTGAATACATCCGTAATCGCGACATCAGAAATAGTTCTACTGATGCTGTTATTTTGATTTAATAAGTCAAAAACCACCACTTTCAACTCGGCCTTATTGTTTTTGGCAAAGCGGAAGCCACCTTCAATATTCCACAACCACACAGACTGATCAAAACCTTCAGACAAGCCGCTGTAAAGCATATTATTCACATTATTGCCTACAAACAGTTTTCCATTGTTGGGAGAGAAATACAAACGAATATTGGACTCCTGCACATAATAATTTTGATCCAAATTAGCCTGCAAACTGGAATTAACGATAGTATAAGTACCTGTAGTACTTACCGAGAAATCCACATTCTTGCTGATATTGGAGCTAATCGTAATGCCCTGGCTTAATTCAATGTTGTCATTCAAATTCAGATCACCATTGATCAGTCCAGGAGTTCGGTTGAAGCCTAGTCTTGTATTGGTATTGAATTGTAATTTCAACTTCGGAATTGGCATCCCATAGGTCGCAAAAGCCCTCACTCTCCAATTCCCATCCAAGTTCACTGGCTGAGAGATTTGACCTCCGGGTCTCAGGAGGATTTCTCCATTGATCAAAGTGTCTTGGGAAGCCACAAAGGTGCTGTTTCCAATAAAATTACTGGTTGCAGAATAGTTGATGAAGGTGAAAAAGGTCTTAGACTTTTCCAGATTGACTTTGGCGATGTTTGCAAAAATGTTGTGGTTATAGCTTTGGCCCAGGGTAGGGTTACCCACTGATAGATTTAAAGGATTTTGATTATTGACCACGTTTTGTAACTCATTTACACTTGGCTCATCAGTATCAGTTCTATATCGAATCCTCCAGGAAAAACCTGTTTCTCTATTTCGGAAGTTAATATTTGCACTCGGTAAAATATTGTTGAAATCCCTTCTGAATACTCCCTCTGTCGGGAAGAAGGCCTCATTGTCTAAGCGGGCATTTTGGTAGTCTAGGTTCAAATTAATATTCCAGCCATTATTGGTATAGGCATAGCCGGATCGTAGTCTTTGAGTGATAAATTTATTGTCAAATTCATTACTCAAAGCTGTATCCAACACTGGCAGGTTTTCCTCATTAAAGACTCTGGTTTTTTGGTCTGCCCTGGTTTTGTTGTTGGCTATTTGGTAGCCAAAAGTACTTATGGATTTTTCTCCCAATGGCTCCGTCCAGGTAGTGTTGACCCTATAATTAAAGCCCCGATTTAATCCGTCTGTTTCTTGGGTTGTGGTATCTAAAGTATTTCTTCTATACTCTCTGCTCGCTGCTAATAAGTCGGAAAACTGATCCCTATTGTTCCATACCGTATTGATATCAGTAGAGAGAGTTCTTCCCTTTTTGTCAAACTTATATCTGTAAGTCAGATTGTTTGCCAAATTGAAAGCCTGAGTTTCTGCATTGGAAGTAGATCTTAAGGCAGAAAGAGAATCACCCGTACTCGCATAGGTTAATGCATCCCTGTCACTGAAGGTGCGGTTGGTTTGAAAAGAAATGGATGGAGTGATGATCAAACTGTTTTTCTCATTCAAATCCGCTTCAATTCGGGCATTGGCTCTGTGGTTGAAGTTTTCCACATTATTGATCAGACTTTCTTCATAAAACTGACTTAGCCCTTGGTTGACGATCGTTTCCCGATTGGTCAACTGACGCAGGGTGTTGTTGGTATTATTGAAAAAATAACTTCCGGTAAAGTTTACCTTCTTGCCCCATTTGTCTGAATAATTCAGGCCCAAGGCATTGGTAGCTATGATTCCAATGTCATTGCCTACAAAGAAGTTGTTGTTTCCTCCTCCGAAGCGCCCACCACCAAATCTTCTACCTCCTCCTCCCGAGGCATTGGCGGTTACCCCTGCCAAATCTTGAGAAGAAAAGTTTTGCTGATTGACATTGTTGAAAAGTCCTAAGATCGATACTCTTCGGTCTCCATTAAATAAGTTCAAGCTGCCCCCTGCGGAATAGCGATCATCTGTACCATAGCCTGCATAGGCTCTTCCAAATTGCCCATTTTTCTTGTCTGAGCGAAGGATGATATTGATGGTTTTGGTGTAGTTACCGTCATCAAAACCCGTAAGTCTGCTTTGGTCTGAGCGTTGATCTAAGACTTCTACGCGTTCAATGGCATCAGCTGGAAGGTTTCTTAAGGCAATGCTGGGATCCGAACCGAAAAATTCGCGTCCATCCACCAATACCCTCTGAACCTGTTCTCCCTGAGCTTGTATCTGCCCATTTTGAAATGTAACTCCCGGAAGCTTTCTGATTAAGTCTTCTGCCTGAGCATTTTCTCTGGTTTTGAAAGCATTGGCATTAAAGGAGGTAGTATCTCCTTTTTGTTCTCCAACTGGAACTTGCCCTTCAATCAAAACTTCCCCTAATACCTTGGTGTCCTCAAGTAAGATCAAATCTCCCAAATCCACGGGCTCTCTCATGCTGTGGATTTTAGTGATAGTTCTATATCCTATAAAAGTGATTTCTATTTTAACCTGAGGGATATTTGGACGGATGATTTCAAATTTTCCTTGTCCATCCGTTACAGTCCCCCTCAAAAGTGAATCGGTTACTGTTTTGATTTGCACATTGGCACCAACCATAGGCTGGTTAATAGATCCGTCAATCACGGTGCCGGTAAATTTTCGCTCCTGTCTCTCAGCTCCTTCGGGCCTTTGTGCCAAAGCTGTCAATGTCGTCAAAAAGCAAAAAATTAAAGTAATAATTGGGTAGTTCTTTTTCATACAATTGCAAAGTTCATCTTCTTTGACTGTATGAAAAAGGCAAAGGTTTAGTCACTCTTTACTAAAAAATAAGAGTGGGGAGAAGTGGGGATAAAAGGCTGAATAAGGCTTTTAACAGCGTTTAAATTTTTGCCATTAAATCAGAATAATTGATCCCAAAGTGAGAATTGTCGTAAACAGCCCCCTCATCCCTTACAATGATGACCTGAGGAGACTCATGTGGTACGCCAAATACTTGTTCTACGAGGTTTGAAAGATTTCTATGCGCAATGAGATCTAAAAAATAAGGAACTAGCTTCTGTTCATCCTCTGCTTTCCAATTTCTCAATAGTCTGTCCAAGGACATGCTACTGACTGAGCAACGTGTACTGTGCTTAAAAATCATCACAGGTCTTTCTTTGCTAAGCGCTTTTATTTCCTCAATTTGAGCTTCTTCTGTTAATTTTTTCCAATTCATCACTTCTTATCCTTTAATTGGGACAATACTTGCAGGGAGTAATTAGTTCCTTATTAGATTCATTGAAATTACAAATGATCCATCAATTCGCAACTCAATTGCAAAAATATAGTATTCCTCTCATATTTCTCAGTATCCTGCTTGTTGGGTGCAAAAGTTTAGATATTTCTAATCCAGGACCCTTGCCTGAAATCCCACCGGCTACCTCCGAGGTCAACGTTCCTTTGACTATGCCGAAGGCTACTCTCAATAAGATATTTAATTCCCAACTTCCAGTTAATTTGGTTTCTGAGGAAAATTTGGATTTAGGTAGCGGTATAGAGGGAAATCTTCAATTGAGTAGAGTTGGGAATATCTCATGGGTAGCTTTGGATAGCCAAACAATTCAAATGACTCTTCCTTTAAAAGTAAAAGGTGATTTAGGGTTGAAGAGGGGTGGATTGGGAAGTTTATTTAGGGGAAAAGTGCCATTGGATGAGCAGTTTGCTCCCGTATTTCGAGTGAATCCCCAGATCAATCCAGACTGGAGCCTGAGTGTCAAGCAATTTGAATTGATGGATTTAGGAGGGAATTTTGCACTGGATGTACTAGGGATGAAACTGGATTTGAGCGGATTGTTGGAAAGGGAAATCCGGGCTTGGGCGAAAGAAAATTTACGCCCCGAACAAAAACTGGTAAATATGAAGCCCATGATTGACTTGGCATGGGAACAGGCAGGTAAGCCTTTTATGGTAAACTGGGAGGGCGGCGCTCAGGCCTTTTCTATTCAGCCTCAATCCGTGAGATTAAAAGAGTATTTTGACCAATCCGAGAACTTTCATCTTTGGTTGGGTTTAAATGGAAAAATCAACACCCATCCCGCTAATGCAGCACCTTCTAGAGCTTTTCCTCTTCCGGCTCTAAGTACCAATTCAGATTCAGAAAATCATCTGGAGATCACATTGCCTTTTCAAATGAGTTATGCTGAGCTGGATGCTTTGATGGCAGAGAATTTTCTGGGAAAAACATTCAGAGCTGATAGGAAGACATTGTTGACTTTAGCCAATCTCAAAACTCAATCTTTTGGGGAAAGACTGGCTATTACCTGTGATTTCGTGGCTGACCGGGAAAATGGTGAGCGGATGGAAGGAAACTTCTTTGTGGTCGGGAAGCCTGCCTACGATAGAAAGTCGGAAAGTCTGATTTTCGAAGATGTTAATTTCAAAGTGATGAGCGATAATTCCAGAGCCAAGTTGGGCATCGCGCTTAAAAAGGGAAAAATTATCCGTCAGATTGAAAAAAGGGCTGTTTTTCCGATAGGGGATTTGTTGGAAGATAGCTTGGGAGGCATTCAGGAAAGATTGGGTCTGGAGACTCCTATCGCTAATTTGTCTATCCAAAATCTTGAAATATCTCCCTCGGGATTTTATCCTACCCGTTCTGGCTTGCAGGTGATGATGAAAGCCCAAGGGAAAATAGGGGTCAACTGGAAGTAATCAGCGAAATAACTCCTGATACGTAAGAATCCCCTTTTTCTCGGCCTGCTTTAATAACTTCAATAATATTTGAGCGGTCAGAAATGCATCACCTCCAGCAGTATGCCGGTCTTCTTTGGGGATGTTGAACTTCTCGCACAAAGCATCCAGGCTGTAATCTTCTTTCCTAACCCTATTCCAGTCTACTTGGGGGCCAAAATCCAAACGCACAGCCAAATTCATCGTGTCAATTTTTGGATTAGGGAATTGATTAAATCCAAAGGGTTGAAAAGTCTTGCATAGAAGGTCCAAATCAAATCCAATATGATGGCCTACGATAATGGATCCTCGCAGATTACCCAGTAGCTCCTGACAAAAGGTTTTTAGCTCAATTGGATTTTTGGGATGAATCAAGCCATGTATTGTTGCAGATTTTCCAGGAGATTTCTCAGATGCAAATTGCCATTCTTTGGAACTGCTGATTTTGATTTTTTCCTCTTCAATCCCTATGATACCGCAGGATAATAATTCATCTTTCTTAGAATCAAAACCAGTGGCCTCAGTATCCAAGACTACAAAGCTCAACTGCTGGATTTTTCGGATTCCGGGAATAGACTTCTTCGCCTCCGTTAAATAAGCCTTAAGCCAAGGAGGCTGCTCCTCTTTTTTTCTTCCAAAAGGCCACCAACTCATTTCCTGAAGTAGGCTAGTTGAAAACGCACTTCCACAATATCTTGTAATTCAGCCAATGGTGAAAAGGTATTCTTCAGCAATTGTCTTTGAAGTTTCCCCATATGTTCCGGAGAAATGAATCTGCCACTATTATCATTTTGAAGTCCTTCCAATGCTCTCATCCTCATCAGGATTTCATAGGCCTTTCCGGCTTGGTTGAAAAGAGATTCGTAATTAGGTTCCAGCTGCCCTAATTTTTCAAAGCGCTTAAATGTATTATTGATCCCTGTTATTCCGTGGCTCAAGACCAAAAGTCTGGCTAGGTCCGCCAAGGGCATCATTGCTCTGGCTTTGATATCAAACTGGTCTCTATGTTCCCCAGATTTTTCCACCATAAAATCTTTAAAAAAGCCGAGTGGAGGTGGGTTTTTTAAAGCATTTTGAGCCATAAAGCTCAGAAAAGCCTTTTTGGACTGAATTTCCTCATATATATGGGCACTGAGCTCATCAGTTAGAGAAGAGCTACCGGTGATTTTTCTGAAGTCAAAAAAGATAGAGGCCTGCATTAAGGATTCTTGAGTAGGCGAAAGAATCCACTCTGAGAAATATTCTTTCCACTTGCTCAGAGGCTGTACCCATTTGGGATTGGAGGCCATAATCTCACCCGGGCAAGATGCAAACCCACATGCAAGGAGAACTTCCACTATTTCGGAACCCATTAGATGGAAATAGTTTGCTGCTTTCACTTGAACCGAAGCCGGGAGGTCCTCATAAATCAGGGCATTGTCTTGGTCAGTTCTTAGTAGCTGCTCTTCCCTTCCCTCCGAGCCCAAAGAAATAAAGGCAAATTTGATTCCCTGCATCTCCGGAAATTCGGGTGCTAGTTTGCTCCTGGCAATTTTGGTTGCTTGTTGAATGATGACATCATTGATTTCAGTCATGACCGAGGCCACAAAATCCATGGATAC
Source organism: Algoriphagus sp. NBT04N3 (assembly GCF_019443765.1). Lineage (NCBI taxonomy): Bacteria > Pseudomonadati > Bacteroidota > Cytophagia > Cytophagales > Cyclobacteriaceae > Algoriphagus > Algoriphagus sp. NBT04N3. The sequence goes on along the minus strand of NZ_CP048415.1, from coordinate 3,857,291 downwards.
CTCATTTTCCAAATAATAGCGAAGCATTGTCTCGGCTCTATCCCGAATGGCACGCATTTCTGTGAGATCGGTAGTATTGAGTAGGGCATTGATCAAAACTGCAGGACTATTGCCCATGGAAAGCAGCACGTCATGATCCGATAGAATCCCACAAACAGGACTTTCGGCGCTCCCGTCTTCGGTCAGGATCAAATGATGCAGCCTATTTTTAATCATACTCAAATACAAGTCTGAAAAGCTGCTGTCTCTTTTTTTGGTGATCACAGGTGAGCTCATGATTTGCTTCACAGGCAAATCCAGTGATATTGCTTTTGCGACAACCTTGGTTCGAAGGTCCTTATCGGTGATGATTCCTACGGGGTATTTATCGGAATTGATAATTACGACTGAACTCACCTCCTTTTCTGCCATTTTTTCTGCAGCTTGTTGTATGCTAGATTCTGGAGCAATACAGACTACATTTTCTGAAAATCGAATTTCAGACTGATCTGAAAAAATAAGTAAAGAGTGGTCATTATTGTCTTTTTTGAAAATCCCCCTAGCTTTCTGTCCTGCAGAAAGATCCTGCCGTATCACGACCTGTCCTGATGCGAAACCTGCTGCAAAAAAGAGAGCTACTTTGCTGTTTCTCTGCAGAATTTCTTCAAAAGCATTGACAGGGATGCAATACACCAGTGAATTTTCCAATACAGCTGCAGTGAGGATATAGGGTCTTTTTCCCAATAAGGCCAAGACTCCAAACACATCCCCTTCATCACAAAAGTCTTTGGTCTCCTCCCCGTCTTTCAATTCGATTTGGCCTTCTTTCAGGATAAAAAAATAGGCTTCCGGGGCATCTCCTTTTTCAAATAGAATTTCACCTTTTTCGTGGTATTGAATTTCTATTTGAGAGGCCACGGAGGCTAAGTCATCTTGGTTCAAGAAGGAAAAGGGAGGATGTTTTTTTAGAAATTCCTGAACCCGATTGACAATGACATTGGCCATACTTGTTGAAGAAGTTTAGATGCAAGATACAAGTTCTATTTTCTTGTATCCTGCATCCAATTCAGAAATCCGGGTTACTTTCTGCCTTCAATAATCTGAGTTACCACCTCAGGATCAAGAAGTGTACTGGTATCTCCCATATTATCCAGATTATTTTCTGCGACTTTTCTCAATATTCTCCGCATAATCTTACCAGATCTGGTTTTGGGTAAACCTGGCACAATTTGAATTTTATCAGGCTTGGCGATCGGGCCGATAATTTTAGAAACGGTATCCTTGATTTCGTTGACCAAGTTTTCCTCCGTTCTATTCTTCATGTCACAGATTACGTAAGCATAAATACCCTGGCCTTTGACTTCGTGTGGATAACCTACTACCGCAGATTCTATTACCAATGGGTGCTCATTGATGGCATTTTCTACTTCTGCGGTGCCCATTCTATGTCCGGAAACATTAATCACATCGTCTACTCGTCCTAAAATTCTATAATATCCATCATGGTCTCTTTTGACACCATCTCCTGTAAAATACATGTCCTTGTAAGTGGAGAAGTAGGTTTGTTTGCATCGATCATGATCACCATAAGTGGTACGGATCATAGAAGGCCATGGAAACTTAATACAGAGGTTTCCTTCCACCCCATTTCCCGTGAGCTCATTTCCTTCCGCATCCACTATGCATAATTGAATTCCGGGAAGAGGCAAAGTTGCATATGCTGGTTTTGTCGGAGTGATTCCCGCAAGAGGGGAAACCATAATTCCTCCTGTTTCAGTCTGCCACCAAGTATCTACAATGGGACATTTTCCTTTTCCTATATGCGTATGATACCAATGCCAAGCTTCCTCATTTATGGGCTCACCAACTGAGCCAAGCACTTTCAATGAGCTCAAATCATATCCTTCGATAGGTTCTGTGCCGTGGGCTTGCAGAGCCCTAATGGCTGTAGGTGCCGTGTAAAACTGATTTACTTGATGTTTTTCCACCACTGCCCAAAATCTTCCTGCATCAGGAAAAGTAGGTACTCCTTCAAACATCAAAGTGGTTGCTCCTGCTAGTAAAGGTCCATACACGATATAGGAGTGCCCGGTAATCCAGCCAATATCTGCGGTACACCAGTAAATATCCCCTGGAGAATATTGAAATACATTTTCAAAGGAGTATTTGGTATAAACCATATATCCTCCAGTGGTATGAACAACCCCTTTTGGTTTGCCGGTAGAACCTGAAGTGTAAAGGATAAAGAGCATATCCTCCGAGTCCATTTCCTCTGCTTTATTTTCCTCTTTCTCTTCTTTGATTACATCATGCCACCAATGATCCCTTCCAGATTTCATGTTGATCTCCTGGTGGGTTCTTTGGTAAACAATCACGGTTTCCACGGAGGATTTCTCCAATGCCTCGTCGACTACATCTTTGACAGGAATTTTTTTATTTCCTCTGAAATTCCCATCTGCTGTTAAGATTGCCTTTGCCTGACAATCATTCACTCTATCAGCCAAAGCAGAGGCGCTAAATCCAGCGAATACCACAGAGTGAATGGCACCAATTCTAGCACAGGCAAGCATAGCTACAGCTGCCTCTGGTACCATAGGCATATAAATAATGACCCGATCACCTTTTCCGATTCCTTTCGCTTTCAGTGCATTGGAAAATTGGCAAACTGCGTGATAAAGCTCTTTATATGTAAGCGTACGTCCAGCTTCTTTTGGATCGTTAGGCTCCCAAATAATAGCGGGCCGATCGCCAATTGTATAGAGGTGTCTTTCAAAAATATTCTCAGTGATATTCAGTTTACCATTGATAAACCATTTGACATCTGGGTCCCGAAAATTCCATTTTAAGGTTTTAGACCATCTTTTTCTCCAATGAAAAGAATCTGCGACCCGAGACCAGAACTCCTCTGGCTGGGCAACACTTTTCTGGTATTCATACAAATATCCGCTGAGTGTGTGTAATCGATCGCTCATTTCTACTTTAGGTTTATTGTAAAAAAGGGCTTTTGCCCTGAATTTTTTCTAATGGGTCGGCTTTCCCGCTCCTCGGGGAATTCGAATTTCCTCTATCATTTCTTGTACGTCCTGAGGAGGTGGAGGGGTTAAGCTTGATACTAAAATACAAATTAGAAAATTGAGAATCATTCCCAGAGACCCAATCCCCTCAGGGGAAATGCCAAACCACCAATGCTCAGAAGTATTGAGTTCGGGACTGATAAACTTGAAATAAATGATGTAGCCCAAGGTGAAGACCAGTCCAGTTAACATTCCGGCGATGGCGCCTTCTTTATTAATCCTACTCGAAAAGATTCCCATAATGATGACAGGGAAAAAGGAAGCTGCCGCTAAGCCAAAGGCAAAAGCAACTACTTGAGCCACAAAACCGGGAGGGTTTACTCCAAAATAACCCGCCAATATCACTGCTCCGGCTGCGGCAATTCGGGCAATACGCAATTCCTTCTTTTCTGTGATGCCAGGATTATAAGTTTTTACCAAATCTCTGGAAACCGAAGTGGAGATAACTAATAGAAGTCCCGCTGCTGTGGATAATGCTGCCGCCATAGCCCCTGCTGCAACCAGACCAACCACCCAGTTGGGAAGTTTTGCTATTTCCGGAGAGGCCAGCACCATGATATCACGGTCTATATTCAACTCATTGGTTTCGGGATCCGGCAGGTATTGGACTTTTCCGTCTCCATTTTTGTCTTCTACTTGAATTAAATCAGTTTTTTGCCAAGTAGCAATCCAGGTAGGCAGCTCATCCATTCTCTTTTCCGAGGTGGAATTGATGGCATTGTAAATTCCAAATGCGGCTACCGCTGGAGCAGTGGTGTATAAAATGGCTATAAAGACTAAAGCATAGCCAGCCGAAAGCCGTGCATCTTTGACTCTGGGAACTGTGAAAAACCGCACAATCACATGAGGCAAACCAGCAGTACCAACCATCAAAGCCAATGTGATCATGAATATATCAGTCATACTTTTCCTGCCTGAGGTATATTCTGCAAATCCTAAATCTGCCAAAACACCATCCAGCTTATCCAATAGATAGGTGCCTTCTTCCAACTCTCCACCCAATCCCAATTGGGGAATTGGATTACCAGTCAATTGCATGGAGATGAAAATAGCCGGAACCATATAGGCGAAAATGAGCACACAGTACTGGGCGACCTGAGTGTAAGTGATTCCTTTCATGCCTCCTAACACGGCATAGAAAAAAACGATACACATTCCTATCACTACACCCCATTCAATCGGTACTTCCAAATAGCGGGAAAAAACAATTCCAACTCCCCTCATTTGCCCAGCCACATAGGTGAAGGATATAAATAAGGCACAAATGACTGCTACTATTTTTGCTGTTTTGGAATAGTAGCGATCGCCCACAAAATCAGGAACAGTAAATTTTCCAAACTTTCGCAGATAAGGAGCAAGCAAGAGAGCCAATAATACATAGCCTCCGGTCCAGCCCATGAGATATACCGATCCATCGTATCCCGCAAACGAGATCAGGCCTGCCATGGAAATAAAAGAAGCTGCTGACATCCAATCTGCAGCCGTTGCCATCCCGTTTGCCAAGGGGGAAACTCCTCCTCCAGCTACGTAAAATTCTTTAGTGGAACCAGCTCTAGTCCAAATGGCTATTCCAATGTAAACGGCGAAAGAGACTCCTACGAGTAAATAAGTCCAGGTGAGGATTTCCATGAGTGGGTTAGGTTATTCTTCGTTTACGTCAAATTCCTTATCCAGCCGATTCATGCGGTAGACATAAATAAAAATCAAAACCACAAATGCATAAATAGATCCTTGCTGTGCAAACCAGAAACCTAATTTGAAGCCTCCTAGCCTGATTTGATTGAGTTCTTCAACCCATAGGATTCCAAATTCAAAGGATACGAGAAACCAGAAAAAGAGTAGAATTAACAAGGTCTGAAGATTTTTTCTCCAGTAGCGTTTTGTATTTATTTTGGGTTGGGAAGGCATAGATTCTTTGGCTTTATAAATGCTTCAGCATATAAAGTAGCAGGTGAATCCACGTAAATGCAACCTGTTTTATATAAAAATTAAAATTTTTTAAAAAGTCAGCCTAGCTAAACGAAATTTTATAGCAAATATTCAGAGGCAATCGCTAAGGCTGCGGCAAAGAAGCTTACCAAAAGCTTGCTGGTTTGAAGCTTATGTTGTGGGCTGCTTTCGAAGAATATGGTTGTGGAAATGTGAAGAAATCCTCCTGCAACGAGCCCGTACAAAACACCGATTCCTTCTTTTTCCAAAACTCCTTGCTGGAATAAAAAGGCACTTGAAAACATTCCTAAAGGAGATGCTAATGCGAAAAGTGTTAATAGAATCAAGGTCCATTTTTTCGAAAGCTCGGATGAAAGTACCGCGGCTAAAGCAAAAGCTGCTGGACCTTTGTGCATGATGATTCCTGCCAAAATGGTATTCTCGCTATGGCCATGAGCCACTTCTTCTACCACACCCTCCATCAAGCTTCCATGGGATAGTAGGGTGCCTTCCAAAAATGCGTGGATAAATAGTCCAATCATGACAGTCATCACTCCTCCTTTTCCGGAACCGTGATGATGGTGAATATGTCCGTGTTCTATTCCGCTAGATAAATATTCTAAAATCTGCTGAAATAAAAAGCCAATCAAAATGTACAGTCCCATACTAGAACTGCTGTAAGTGCTGTCAAAAAGTTCGGGAATTATGTGGAGAATGGTGATGGAAAAAAGGTATGAGCCCGCAAAAACCAGTACTAGCTTGAAATATTTATCACGGAAATCCGGTGCAAAAAAGACCAAAGATCCCGCAATCATTGCAGTTAGAAAAAGAAGAATAAAGTTGGTTCCCATGCGAATTGATCAGCTTTTCCTTTCAAAATCCAAGAAAAGCTGGGTTTATAACCCTCGCAAAGGTAATAAAATTCAATAATGTTGCATTTATTTTAAATGCTGTGAATCTGTGTTCTTATTCCTGAACGAAGGATAGGTATGGCTTTAGGCTTTCAGTGGCATAAGTTCCATAGCTTCCATCCGGATTACTATAGATTAGAAATACTTCGATTTCTTTGATCCCTTCTGATAGAGCAATAGCCCTTTCAGTACCCATTACCATCATGGCTGTTGCATAGGCATCCGCAGTCATGCAATCATTAGCTAGTACAGTAGCGCTAAGCAAATTATGTCTTACAGGATAGCCAGTTTTAGGATTAATGGTGTGAGATATCTTGATGGAATCTTGCACATAAAAGTTCCTGTAATTCCCTGAAGTAGCCATACCCTTATTGTTTAAGGCAATAATGCTGTATAGTTCCGATGCATTGGATTCTTCTTCAGGTCTATTTACACCCACTTTCCAGAGTTCGCCTTTTTCATTTACTCCACGCGCCACTAATTCCCCACCTATTTCTACCAAATAATTTGACAATCCTTTGCTGCTCAAAAATTTGGCTACCACATCCACTCCTTGTCCTTTGGCAATAGCAGAAAAGTCTAGATATACGCCAGGAACCTTTTTTCTCAATTGCTTTGAATCAAAATCAATTTTGTCAAACCCAACCATTCTCAGCATGTTTTGAATATCCACTGAGTCTTTTAACTGCGGTCCACCAGGTCCAAATCCCCATACATTCACCAAAGGACCAACTGTTGGATCAAATGCCCCTTCAGTTTTCTGATAGATTTCTTTGCTTGCCTTCAACACTTGAGGTAGGAAAGGCAATTGAAAATTCAAAGAGTCTCCCTGATTGAACCGACTTAATTCCGAGTCCGAGATATAGGTGGATAGGCTTTGGTTGAAAACAACCAATAGAGAGTCAATAGATTTTTTAAAGTCCCGATTTTCAGTATCCAAATAGGTGACTGAGTAAGTTGTACCCATTGTTTGGCCTGATAAAGTCACTTTTCCAGATTGAGCAGCCTCTTCCAAGGTGATTTCAGGTGATTTTTCCCGGTTTCTCCAAGTGTAGACTACCACTACCAATAGGAGAAGAACCAGGGAGTAAATGATATTTTTTCGGGTATTTGGGCGCATTTCGAATCTATTTTGGACTCAAAGTTAAGGCTTATTTTTGCTTGGCCTGTCAATTTCTTACTTCAAAATTATGATAGCTCCCATGGCTATTTATTTGAATCTTTTGAGAAAAATTACTGCCTTTAAGAATTTACCAGGTTAACCTTGCTTTGGTAGAAACCAATGGTTTTAGATACTTCTGTCTTCTGTCTTCCCTCCCACTAATCAAAGAGAATTTGGTTGAGGGTATCATTAGGGATCATCATATTTCTATATTTGTAAGCTAGCGAAGAATCATGAGAGAAGATTATCTGAGAGGAGACGAGGAGCATTTGAGTTCCAAAGACAAGGAATTTGAAAAAGCACTCCGTCCATTAAGTTTTGAGGATTTTACAGGTCAGGCCAAAATCGTTGAGAACCTGAGGGTATTCGTTTTGGCTGCTAAAAACAGAAACGAACCTCTGGATCATGTCTTATTGCATGGCCCTCCGGGACTGGGGAAAACCACCCTAAGCCATATTATTGCCAATGAACTGAAGGCCGGAATCAAAATCACCTCAGGCCCAGTCTTAGATAAACCCTCGGATCTTGCTGGACTTTTAACGAATCTTGAAGAAGGAGACGTGCTTTTTATCGATGAAATCCACCGTCTCAATCCTATAGTGGAGGAGTATCTGTACTCTGCGATGGAAGACTTCCGGATCGATATCATGTTGGATTCGGGGCCTAATGCAAGATCAGTTCAAATTTCTCTCAGTCCCTTTACCTTGATCGGAGCTACCACCCGTTCGGGCCTATTGACTTCTCCCTTGAGAGCCAGGTTTGGAATCAATTCCAGACTGGAATATTATGATGCAAAATTGCTCACAGATATCGTGTCCCGATCTGCAGGGATTTTGCAAACTCCTATAGACGAAATTGCAGCTTTTGAAATTGCCAGAAGGAGCCGCGGAACGCCGAGAATTGCAAATATGCTTTTGAGAAGAACGCGGGATTTTGCTGAAGTCAAAGGTGATGGAACCATCACATTGGATATAGCAAAATTTGCCTTAAATGCCTTAGACGTGGATGAAAATGGCCTGGATGAAATGGATAATAGAATTCTGCTGACCATCATTGAAAAGTTTAAAGGCGGACCTGTAGGCTTGAGCACCATTGCCACAGCCTGCGGGGAAGAAGCGGAAACCATTGAGGAAGTATATGAGCCTTTTCTGATTCAGGAAGGATATATGAAACGAACAGCCCGAGGAAGAATGGCTACTGAACTGGCATACAAGCATCTAAAAATCAAGCCAGCCCAAGGAATGGGAGGTTTGTTTGATATATAAAATTAGGCATCATGAGCATCCTCAAATATTTCCTTTTGTTCTGCTGCTATAGAAGTTAGACTTGCCTAAAACCGATCACGAATCTTTTTTTGGAGATCTACTACTACTAAAAAGTGATAAGAATAATAGTTTTATTTTCAGGTGTCTTAATTCTGTCATCTTGTGAACGAAAAACTTCACCAAAGGCTTTAATAGAAGGTGCATCCGACAGTATCCCGATGACAGAGAATATTTTAAGATCTCCCATTACCCACGGGGATACTCCCATCTGGTACTACAATGAATCCGAAAATTTAATCATTGAGGAAATCGCCGAAACTATTCCGGAGAATCAGGTTTTTCTCAACGAATTAGCTATAGCAGACTATCCAAAAACGCCTGATAATCTGCCTGAGAGCTTTGTCCTTACCCAGCATGAAAATCAAATCGATATTGCCAATTATCGAAATGTGAAGGATTCAGTATGGGTACAATACAGTCAAGGAAAGCTTACATTCTTAGAATTTAAAAATTACAGCAATACAGATTTTAGGCTGGAGGATTTGCCAGTTTTCCAAATAACTTTGGATGATTACAAAAAGCGATATCCTGGTTCTTATAGCTTACGAAACTTATTCCCTTCTTATCTTTTTCAGGATTATAATAAACTAGATAGTGTAGAGACCATAGACCTGACTTTTCTATGGGTGGAAGGTGCAAGGATGGATATCATCTGGCTGAATAAGTATGCGGCGCATGTAGAGTTTAGGTTTTTTTGATAGGGAAACAGCTAACCATAGAAGTTATCTTTCTTCAAGGAGAATAGTTAGTTATCTATTTTGTTCCTAACCGCTTAAATAACTGGACCAGTTTTGTTGCCTAAACTTAGGAACAAAATGATCGAAGACTTACTTAAAAACGCGCGACTTTCTTCCGGTGGTCGAAAGCTACTCACTTCACAACAAAAAGCCTTTATTGTAGAAGATTGGGAAAGTTCTGGCTTATCTTGTCCTGAATATTGTCGCCGACACGGGCTGATCACCAGTCAGGTGTATAGCTGGCGTTCACTTGCTAAATCAGGAGCCATTATGAGTATCAAAAATCAAGGTGACCTACATTCCAAAGCTGAATTGGAAATGCTTAGAAAAGAGAATGAAGAGCTCAAGAAGGCTCTCGGGGAATCTACTTTGGATATTAAGATCCTAAAAAAAAAGTTAGAGATGGATCAACTTCGAAACAAGAAATTGAATCGTTATCCAGACAATTCGGAGTAAGCATGAATAGGATTATCAAGACACTGGGAGTCGCCAAATCCTCTGTATATTATAAAGCAAAGCCCTATCCTGAACGAAAAAGGACAGTGCGAAAAGAACTGTGTGAGCAGATGAAACTGGCTGTTGTAGAAATCACGGCAAAGAAATCCACCTATGGGGTACCCGGGTCAAGGCGCTGCTCAAACGGGATTATGGGCTCAACGTGACCAAATACATGGTGCACCGCTACATGAAGGAAGAAGGGTTGTTGATTACCCGACACCGAACCAGAGGCAGCAGCAGATCCCATACAGGGCAGATAGCAGTAGAAACACCTAATACGCGATGGGCTAGTGATATCACTTCGATTAAATGCTGGAATGGGGAAAAGCTCCGGGTGGCCTTTCTTCTCGACTGTTGTGACAGGTCCATCATCGCCTGGAAAGCAGGAAAACATATGCAGGCAGTTGATATTGAATTAATGGTTCAAGAAGCCTTACATATCCGCTTTGGAGAGAGTTTGCCTGAACCGGATACACTGCAGTTTTTACATGGCAATGGACCGGAATTCATTGAAAAAAAGCTCAGAGCCAGCTTGAAATCCTGGAATATAATCGATTGTAATACCCCAACCTATTCACCACAATCAAACGGGATGTGTGAAGCCTTCAATGCTACATTTAAACGAGATTATGTCTATGAGAGCTGCCTGGATAATCCAAAAACCGTACACAGGCAAATACAGAAGTGGATGAATGAATACAATACATATGCACCACATTCTGCATTAGAAATGAAAACACCAAATGAATTTTATAACTTTAAAATCGCTGCATAACTAGTCCAACTTTCAAGCGGAAAGGGCATTTTATCTAAAAGCGAAAAATGGAATTAAGGAAAGAGCATTTGGAATTCGAAAAAATCATTGAGAGTATAGTTGGACTTAGAGTTTCTTCAGTAAGTTATCATTCTAGGGTGGAGAGAATGATTACATCTAAATCCTTTCAAGAATCCCATTTTAAGCAAATTGATTCAGTCGATTTTTCAGTTTTGATACAAAGTCAGAATAATAAAAAGATTGAAATTTTATGGGATAGTTCCTTTTTTCAATACGGAGTTGGTATAAAGATAAATGAAGACAGTCCTTTTGAGAATTATCAAATTACAGATGTGAGTAATTCCCTTATTTGGAATAATACGATAGGACAAACTATTGAAAATATTACTGTTAATTGGGATGTAGCAATTGAAGAAAACTTAGATGGAAGTATTATAAGAAAGATTCTTTATCCTCAATCACTTGTTCTATCATTTTCCAATTCAAACAAAATTTTTGTTTCCGCAACTGGATTTTTAGAAAGAGATGATGAGCAAGTATATCCATACTTAGACAAATTAACTATTACCCAAGATGAAGCATTGGCAAAGCAAACTAGAATGATACCCCCATTTTCAGTGAAGGTCAGAAGTCAGAAGGGATGACTTACCATCAAATATTTCTGACGCTCTGAGGAATAGGGTATTAAGTTTATCGACAAGATATTCGGCTCACACCGAAATCGCATCCATGCTAGGCAGTAAAAGTTAGACCGTAGTAGGTGATACACTTCCAATGGAACAATTACTTATGGAATTTCAAAGGGGCTTTCCCCATCCCAAATTAAAGCTTTTCTTAGTAGTGGGATCCCAAGAATAGTAACAAATGCAAGATGGGGGATTCAATAATTTGTGGAATTTCAGGGAAAAGCAATAGCATTAATATATCTAATGGTACAAACCATGGAAAGATGATTACTTACTTATTAAACGCTTACAGACAAGAATAAATCTTGTATTGATTCATTGGGACCCAATAAGAATTCAGAATTTCGGGGTTTTTGCTCACAATGTTTATATGGAATATGTCAGATATATTGATCCAATTATTGAAGTTATTTCTGTGAAGATTGAGCTCGAAAAATTGCTTTTAGATTTGGCAACTGATGTTACCGGACTTGATATCGAAAATAAAAAATTAAGGTTAGAAATTGAACGTCTTGTTAAAAGGCTTATGGAGATTTATAAAGAAGAGGAATTCAAAAGATAATTAAAATAAAAGAAGCCGAGACTATTGAAGAAGTGTATGAGCCTTTTCTGATTCAGGAAGGCTATATGAAACGAACAGCCCGAGGAAGAATGGCCACTGAACTGGCATACAAGCATCTAAAAATCAAGCCAGCCCAAGGATGGGAGGTTTGTTTGATGTTTAATTAAAGAACAAGATCACTTTTCTTTCGTAAATTAAGTTCTTGAAAGAATTTTGCTTATGAGTATTTCAAACCTAAAATCTGCAATAATTTCCAAAGTCTCCTCTTTAAATGATGAGAAGCTTTTAGAGGAAATTAATAGAATTCTTGATCTTGAAGTAGATCTTGTCTCTAGTTATATACTAAGTTCAGAAGAAAAGAAATCAATTGAAAAGGGCTTAGAGGACATCCAAGAAAATCGAGTTTATTCCACTGAGCAAGCAGAAAAGCTGTTAAGGGAATGGTTAGGGAAATAGAGTGGACCCTTTCGTCCATTCAAGATAGGCTCGAAATCTATACTTATTGGAAGAATCGAAATAAATCCACACTATTTAGTGAAAAGCTAGAAGCTATTTTTCTCAAGGCAGCAAATATAATCGCTGAAAACCCACTTATTGGGATAGAGTCAGATTATGAGGGAGTGAGAGTGAAAGTGATGAAAGGATTCAAAATTTTTTACTCCTATTCTGAAGACAAAATACAAATACTCAGAGTATGGGATCCAAGGCAAAACCCCAGAAAGCTAAAAATCTGAGATAGCTTTAAAAAAAAAGGCCTAGAATAATTCTCTAGGCCTTTTACTTTACTTTTTCAGCGAAGCCATATCAATCACAAATCGATAATGAACATCACCCGCGATGGTGCGCTCATAAGCTTCGTTGATTTTTTCAATAGGAATTACTTCCACATCTGATACAATTCCATGCTCTGCACAGAAGTCGAGCATTTCCTGGGTTTCCTTGATACCCCCTATTAAGGAGCCTGCTAAACTTTTTCTTCCAAAAATCAAGGAAGTAGCGTGAATCTGTTCAGGAGTTGGCGGAACGCCAAGCAATACCATCACTCCATCAGTGCGAAGAAGATTCAGGTAAGCAGAGTAATCATGCGACGCGGACACGGTATCAATAATGATATCATAAGACCCCTTCAAGCGCTTCATATTTTTAGGATCTGTAGTCAACTCAAAGTGATGAGCTCCCAATGAATCGGCATCCTTAGCTTTTTCAGGCGAACGACTTAACATGGTAACTTCCGCTCCCATTGCAGAGGCAAGTTTCACGGCCATATGTCCCAAACCTCCCAATCCTACAACTGCTACTTTATCCCCTTTTTTAACATTCCAATGCCGTAAAGGAGAATATGTGGTGATCCCGGCGCAAAGTAATGGAGCTACCCCTTCCAAAGGAAGTTTATCCGAAACACTCAATACAAAATTTTCAGTGACAACTATGGAAGAGGAATAGCCTCCATAGGTAATGGTTTTCTTGTCTTGTAAGTAAGAATTATAGGTGCCGGACATTCCATTTTCACAAAATTGCTCCAAATCAGCCTCACAGTTTTGGCACTTTTGGCAAGAGTCCACCATGCAGCCAACCCCTACAGTATCACCAACTTTGAATTTGGAGACTTCCTGTCCTACGGCAGTTACTTTTCCTACGATTTCATGGCCCGGGACTACCGGATACATGGTAGAGCCTCCCCATTCATTTCTTGCAGTGTGGATATCAGAGTGGCAAACTCCGCAATACAAAATTTCAATTTCAACATCCTTTGCCCCGACAGATCTTCTTTCTAGATCGTAAGGTCCAAGAGGTTTTTCTGCCTCAAAGGCAGCATAAGCTTTAACAGTTTTCATAAAAAAGGATTTATGGTTTGAGATGGAACACGATGTGAGACAGATAAGTTTTCAACGTAAAAAGCCATCGGGTTTCGATGGCTTTCCAATTACTTTATTTCTTGAGCAGCTTCTTGGTCCAGATACCAGACCAAAGAGTCACTGCTGGGATTGACCATGCTGGCAGGGTAACTATTATATTCTCCCTCTCTTCGAATGACCTCCCTTACTTTTTCTTTTTTGCTTGCACCAGTGACCAAGAAAACAACGTGTTTGGCTTGATTAATTACTCTACCCGTTATGGTGACTCTTTTTTGTCCTGAATCAGGGTGGGTAGCTACTTTACAATTTCTGGATGAATCCCAGAGATAAATGGAGTTGGGAAAAATGGATGCGGTATGACCATCATCACCCATGCCTAATATCACCAAGTCAAACTGAGGTATTCCTTTTTCCAAAGGAAGCGTTTTATCCAAAAGCTCCGCATATCTCAAAGCTTCTTCCTCAGGATCATTTTCTCCCAAAACACGAAATACATTGGCTTCAGGAATGGATATCTTAGAAAGCAGATGATCTACAGTCATTTTATAATTGCTTTCTGAATCTGTGGGCGGAACACATCTTTCATCTCCCCAAAAGAAAAAAACTTTGCTCCAATCAATCTTATTTCTGTATTCTGAAGCTAAATAATCGAAAACAGTTTTTGGAGTACTTCCTCCCGATAGAGCCACAAATAGCTGCTCTTGGGATTGCACCAATTCTGCAAAATAAGCCGAAAAAGACTTGGCTACTTCTGTTTTATTTTCGAGAATTTTAATTTCCATAGCTCTATAGTAAGGTTTAAATTAGCATAGAATACAAAAGCCTGACTCGTCAGTTAGTAAGTCACCGGGGTTTCTCCAGCCAAAACTGTCTTCTATCAATTCATCTGAGTTTTTAGGCCCCCATGTTCCAGCTGCATATCCATAAGTATTGACAGATGGATTGTTTTCCCAGCACTCCAGAATAGGATCTACAAATCTCCAAGCTGCTTCTACTTCATCCGCTCTAGCATAGAGGGTGGTATCTCCCTGCATGGCATCCAATAAAAGACGCTCATACGCATCCATGACTTGGGCGGAATCCAAGTCTGAATAATAGAAGTCCATGTTGGCTTGCTCGACATGAAATCCGAGACCGGGAACTTTCACTCCAAATTTCAAAAGAACTCCTTCATCTGGTTGAATCCTTATGATAAGCTTATTATCCTTTTTGTAGACATCCTGGCTTTTGAAAACCTCGTGGTGTGGGGTTTTAAAATGGATTACTACTTCTGTTACCTTGGTAGGCATGGCCTTTCCTGTTCGAACGTAGAACGGAACATCTTTCCATCTCCAATTATCAACGTAGAATTTGAGGGCAGCAAATGTTTCCGTGGTAGATTCAGGATTTACACCTTCTTCTTCCCGGTATCCTTTGACTTTCTTTCCTCCAATTGTGGATCCTACATATTGGCCTCTTAAGGTATTTTTAATGATAGTTTCCTCATCTTTCATGATGCGCAATGATTTCAAGGCTTTTACCTTTTCATCTCGGATTTCTTCTGCATCAGAACTGATCGGTGGCTCCATTACGATCAAGGAAACAATTTGAAGCAAATGGCTTTGGAACATATCTCTCAATGCCCCGGACTTATCATAATATCCACCTCTTTTCTCTACCCCTACTGTTTCAGCATTGGTGATTTCCACATGATGGATATAGCGTCGGTTCCAAAGTGGTTCGAAGATGGAGTTGGAGAAGCGGGTTACCAATAAGTTTTGAACCGTTTCTTTTCCCAGGTAATGATCAATTCTATATACCTGTCCTTCATTGAAATAATAATGGAGCCCATCATTCAATGCTTTCGCAGACTTCAGGTTATATCCAAATGGTTTTTCTACGATCAATCTTCTCCAGCCTTTTTCTTCCTTGGTCAATCCTGCATCATGAAGGTTTTTGGCGATGGTTTCATATAAGCTGGGAGGAGTAGATAGATAAAAGATCAGATTTCCGTCTGTTCCATGTTCCTCATCCAGCTGATTGATTCTTTTGGCTAACTTTTCGTAAGAAGCATCATAATCAGTGCCTAGGTCTTCATAGTAAAGCTTATCGGCAAACTTCTGTACAAAGTCTTTTTCCTCCTTGGCTATTTTTTTCTGAAGAAACTCGCTTTCAAGTACAACCTTAGACCGAAACTCCTCACTTCCCATATTACTTCTACTCACTCCTAAAACCACAAAGTTTTCCGGTAAATGCTGGCCTTTGTAGAGGTTGTAAATGGCTGGAATTAATTTTCTGGCAGTCAAATCACCCGAAGCTCCAAAAATAATTAGCATTTGGTTTAGGGTTTTTTTCATCAAATCAGCGGGATTAGGGTGTGTTTTAGGAAGCAAAAATCTGAATCTTTCTCAATACTTTTTTGGAAAAAAGCAGGCATGCTCCGTAGGATAGGTTAATTTTGAATTCGAATCGTAAAAATAAGGCTTATTTATTTTAAACTTCGAGCAAATAATAGATTAAGCTGGAAAAAGCGAGAAAGCATAAAAAAGATGGAGCAAAAGCAATTTGATTTTGGACTGATTGGCCTGGGCGTGATGGGCCGAAACTTTATTTTAAACGTAGCGGACAATGATTTCAAAGCCTTTGGCTATGATTTGGATCCCGAGAAAGTTTCAGCATTGATCAAAGAAGGCGGTAATCCCGAAAGAGTAAATGCTAGCTCAGACTTGAAAACATTTATTGCTTCCCTTTCCTCACCTCGTAAAATCATGCTTTTGGTTCCTGCTGGAAAAATTGTTGACCAGGTGATTGAGGATTTAATTCCTCATTTGGATAAAGGAGATATTATTATTGATGGAGGAAATTCATTTTTCACCGATACAGATCGAAGAGATACCTACTTGCAAGAGAAAGGGATTCACTTTTTTGGTTCCGGTGTTTCCGGTGGGGCTGAAGGGGCCAGAAAAGGTCCAAGCATTATGCCTGGGGGGAATAAGGAAGCCTATGAGCATGTGCGTCCAGTTTTTGAAGCGGTTGCTGCCAAATACAAAGGTGAACCTTGTGTTGCCTACTTAGGTCCTAAGTCTGCAGGCAATTATGTAAAAATGGTTCATAATGGAATTGAGTATGCACTTATGCAGCTAACCTCTGAGATTTATGACCTGCTGAAAAAGGCTGGAAATCTTACGAATGACGAACTTCATGAGGTTTATGCCTCTTGGAATAAGGATAGGCTACAATCATTTTTGGTTGAGATCACTTCAGAAATCTTCCTTCAAAAAGATGAGTTTTCTGATGGAAGATTGGTAGACCAGATTTTGGATAAAGCCAAACAAAAAGGAACAGGAAAGTGGACCTCTCAAAATGCGATGGACTTGGGGATACCTATACCGACCATTGATATGGCGGTAAGTATGCGTGAGATCTCAGCTTTGAAAGATCAGCGAATCCAGGCAGATAAACTATATCATAGACCAGCTTTGGTGGCCATGGATAAGGATCAACTGATCCACCAAGCAGAACAGGCACTGTATTTTTCTTTTATAGTTTCTTATGCACAAGGCTTACACCAGTTGGCCGAGGCATCCAGAGAATACGGGTATGAACTGAATTTGGCCCAGATTTCAAAAATTTGGAGAGCAGGGTGCATTATTCGTGCAGGTTTGTTGGCAGATATTGCTGAGGCCTTTGAGGCGGATCCTCAACTTACTAATTTGTTGCTATCTCCTTCTTTTGTCAAGCAGGTGCAGGACTGTCTACCAGCGGTGAGAAAAACAGTGATATACGCTGCTGAATTTGGAATTCCAGTTCCCGGATTATTTTCTTCATTAAGCTATTTTGATGCATTCACTTCAGGAAGATTACCTTTGAACCTAATCCAGGCTCAGCGAGATCATTTCGGTTCGCATACCTACGAAAGAATCGATAGAGAGGGAATCTTCCATACCGAGTGGGGGGAGTAAGTTAATGGTAATTAGTTATTAGGAAAGCTTGAGAAAATACTCGCGGCGACGCAGAGGCGCAGCATTTTTTCTCCCGCAAAGACTGGAAGAGGCTAAGTATCCTCTGTGGTTTTTAAAATTGCTCGCGGAAACGCAGATGAAAAGTTATTGGTTATTGAGTAATAGGTTATTAGGGTCGTCCCCCTATTCCGATGACAGGAGTTCTAAGTCTGACTCTTTTAGCATCAGAGGCAACGGTTATTGAGTTATTAGTTATTAAGGGCGGTCCATTATTCATGATGAAGGATGTATTTCCTAATAACTGGTCTTTCATTTTTAGCAGGGGAGAAAGGTTGGAAAAAAACTTTGCGATCTCCTTTGCGCCTTCAGCGGCTCAGCGGTACAAATTAATCTCGAAAATAGCGCAGCGGCATCGCGATATTGTCTCCCGCTAAGAATTTAAGAAGCAAAGAAAAAGTTTAAAGTTTGGACGTCACTGCGAGCGCAGCTTGCGGAGCGCGGCAGTCTCAATTTCTCTAGCTGAGTTGCAACGGAGCAGCGATAATGTATCCCGCAAAGAAAAGAAGTGGCTAAGAGTTTAGAATGCTATGTTTTCTATCATTCCTATGCTGTTTAAAAATAATGGCTTGCAGAGGCGCGGCGACGCAACGGTTTTATCTCTCGCAAAGACTGGAAGAGGCAAAGAGTTTAGCATGTTATGTTTTCAATCTCTTGTAAGCGATTAAAATATGCTTTCAGGTTAGAAAAATAAAGAGTGAAAGAAGCAAGATTTTTCAAAGATTTCGTAAAACGCAACGCAGATTCTTTGAGCGCATAAATCCGCAATTTTCACCAATCTGATGGGTGTTTTGACATTTTTAAGTTAAAACATTATCGCAGAATTCTGATCAGGCTTCAATTTTCTAAAAGATAGAATATTTCCACGAGGCATATAGATGAGAGTTAATTGCTCATGGTTTAATGTTTCCAGATAATAACAAAAAACAAATCCCTCTTCATCTTTAATTTGAAGGTACTTCTGATCTTTCAAATCCGTTTCCTTGTATTCGCTACAAGTGGTTTCCCAATCAAGAATGTTAAAAACCCCTGAACTTGATTCGTTTTGGCCCTCATATTCACTTTGAAATAAGAAAGGGTTAGAAAACTCCCAAATGAGCTTTTGATCTTCCTCACTTATCCATTTTCCAATTATAGCCCGAGGTATGAATTCTTGTGAAAAGCCAATTGGAATTCCCGAAAAACCAAAAAGAAACAAGAAAACAGCAATCAATTTTTTCATTCGATAGATTGATCTTTTGGGAATCGAGAACGGATTGGTTGTCCATTACTATATACAGTAGTTCCTATCCAGCTTTCATCCCAATTATATAAATTAAATTCTCCAGAAAAATTATTGGGGATATTCAAGTAGCCTATCAGGTGAAAATTATTCGCTGAAAAGATGTGCTCCGTGTCTTCAGAATTAATTTTTAAAAAATATGGTGCATATTCCTTTTCCTGTTTTTTTACCAAAACTAGAGAGGTTCGTACGGATTTAGGGGGCTTTTTATTTCCTGTGACGCCAAACATCATCCCATTTGGATAGTGAACCGGAATCTCAATAGCTGTGCGATTTTTGGAATCAATCAAAACCAAAGCTCTTTCCCAATTGAACTCCCGAGTCAAAAATTTGGGATCTAATCTATCTGATTTAGTTTGTAAAGCTTTCAAGTCCATGGCTTCTTGATTTTGCTGTAACCATTCTCTCGCCTCTATGACTTCAGGGCTTAATCTCTTCAGATCTGGATTTAAACCGTCTTGCACACAAGCGGAAACTGAAAGGACAAAAATTAATAGATATACAATTTTTCGCATGGAGTATTTAAAAGTAGGATTCTCCTTTCAATAAAATAAAATCTGAAACAATTACAAAGAAGCTAGTTGGTTTTTAATTTTGTTTGATCTCCATCAAAGAGGCAAAGTGTTTTTTCAATTGTCTATTCTAAACTAAAAACACTGATTTTCTCAGCGAACTCTTTGCTCCCTACACGTCTTTTTGGGTTAAAATCAATCCACCTTTAACTCAGACCTCAATTTTAAGACATAAAAAATCTCAAAAGTCCCTGTGTCCTTCGTAAATCTTAAATCAGAACTCAAAAATAGCTATTGAAGTATAAGAGTTTCTTCAACACCTCTTTTACCCTACTTTCATTCGTAGCTCGCCTTGCCTTTTGACGATTTTCAGGTCAAAATACTGATTGATAAAAGCCTTGCAATTATTCTCAGCCCATTCAGCTCGGGATTCTGTGTCATACAGAACAGTCATTCTAAGCATGGTTTTGACATACTGCTCATGATTACCCAGCTCCTTCACGTAATTGATGAATGAATTTTCCCAATCCTCTTTAAACTTTTCGAAATGAGATTTTCCGTCAAAAAGTAATTCCAATTGATTATCTCCATGCTTAAATCGGTAGATTCCACAAAGCTGGCGGTAAATCATACGGATTCGGTCTGTTGGAAATTCAAAGCTGTCAAGAATCCTAGCATAGGTCTGATCCATTAGCTGCAATGGATTGTACAGGTATGTGTAGGAGCGCTTTAGCTCATAAATCATCTGCTCCAAAAGTTCCTCCTCCAGCACAAACTGAGCCTGTCTCAGGATATAGTTTTTGTCTAATGGAAAGAGTTTTTCGATCATAAAGCCTTGAATAACTGAGCAAAAATAGAAAAAACTGATGAAAGTCTCGGAATAAGCTTGAAGTTTTAACGTATAAAAACAAATATTAGTCTGAAAATCACCCCAAAAGAAAAAACTACCAATCAGCGGGTCTCCGTGCTTGATATGCCGCCATTTGATCCAATAAATCCACTGGGTCATCAGAAACTATGAGAAGCTCTTCCTGCTCTGGATACAAGAATCCAGAATCCATCGCATGGTTCAAGAAATCAATCAATTTGTCATAATAACCATTGACATTGTATAAGGCCAAGGGCTTTTGAATATAATGCAACTGGTTGAGCGTCATGATTTCGAAAAGCTCTTCGAGGGTTCCTATTCCGCCAGGCATGGCAATAAATCCATCTCCTCTTTCTGCCATCAGCCATTTCCTATCTCTCATCGTTTCTACCACAATCAACTCCGTGCAGCCCGTATGAGCGACTTCCCGATCAACTAGCTTTTGGGGAATTATCCCAAGGACTTCTTTATTTCCTGCCAGCATCTCATCGGCTATTACCCCCATCAATCCTACTCTTCCTGCTCCATACACTAAGGAAAGGTCTCTTTTGATCATTTCATGAGCTAAAGCTCTTGCAGCAGATTCAAATACAGAAGAATTTCCTTTTTTGGATCCGCAATAAATGGTGACTTTTTTCATACTATTAAAATCTGTTTTCGAAGTTAGAGCTTTGATCCTGCATACCCAAGTTCAACCGTGTCAGCCCATAGATATTTTTCTATTTTTGAATTATGAAAATCTGTTTTGCTACCAATAATGCCAAGAAAATAGAAGAGGTAAAAGCTGCTCTTGGTGATAAATTTCAAATTGTTTCTTTGCTGGAAATAGGTTGCCACGAAGAATTACCGGAAACTGGAAATACGCTCGAGCACAATGCATTTCAAAAAGCCCGATATGTCAAGGAGAATTATGGAGTAGATTGTTTTGCGGATGATACCGGCTTGGAAGTGGAGGCTTTGGATGGAGCTCCGGGTGTGTACTCTGGAAGGTACTCTGGAGAACCCCGATCAGACGAGCGGAATATTGATAAACTTTTGGAGAATCTGAGAGGCAAAGCAAATCGTAAAGCGAGGTTTAGAACTGTCATAGCATTGATTCTGGATGGAAAAGAACATCAATTCGAAGGAATAGCGGAAGGACAGATACTTGATAAGCGGATTGGTGAAAAAGGTTTTGGATACGACCCGGTATTTCAGCCAGAAGGATATGAGAAGACTTTTGCAGAATTGAGTATGGATGAGAAAAACCAAATTTCCCACCGGGGAAAGGCAGTAAATCAATTGATTAAATTTCTAAGCCAAAGAAAATTCTGATAAAAGGGTGAAAATGATTTAACTTTGTGCCCATGCAAAAGCCATTTATCGTCGGGATCACTGGGGGTTCTGCTTCAGGAAAGACCCTTTTCTTAGAGCGTTTATTGAGTACTTTTGAACCCGGCGAGGTTTGTCTTATTTCTCAGGATAATTATTACAAACCCAGACACTTGCAGCCCGTAGATGCCCAAGGGATACATAATTTCGATACTCCTTTTAGCATTGATTTTGAAGCCTATGCTTCTGATATCCGTAAAATCCAAGCTGGAGAAACTGTACAAAGGGAAGAATACACTTTTAATAATGCTGCTAAAAAGCCAAAAATGCTGACTTTCAATTCAGCTCCAGTGGTAGTAGTGGAGGGAATATTTGTTCTTTATTATCCCGAATTGGCAGAGTTGTTAGATTTGAAAATTTTTATCGATGCCAAAGACCATATTAAACTCAAAAGAAGAATCATCCGAGATAAAGTAGAAAGAGGCTATGACCTGGATGATGTGCTTTATCGATACGAAATGCACGTCATGCCTACCTATGAAAAATATATCAAGCCTTTCAAAAATGAGGCGGATTTGATCGTTCCAAACAATCATAGTTTCGATAAAGCGCTGGAAGTGATCCGTACTTATTTGAGAGCCAAGTCTGGTAAATAAGCAAAAAAACATAGCTAAATTACTTGGGAATCAAAATATGGCTATATTTGCATCCCATGAATAGCAAGAAGACAAATAGCAATCTTTTGAAGCAGCGGGTCACCGTTTTGCTTGCTTTGCTTTTGTGTTTCTTCATCTCTTCAGTAGAATATACTGCATTGGACGAGTCGGTTCAAACCGAGCAACATACCAATTCTGATCAAGAACAAACTTTTTTGAGCGTTGCAGTAGATGCCGTAGTTCCATTTGCGGTTCAGGTGACCCACACAGTATTCTATTTGATATATGAAATTGTCAGCTTCGAGCCCAGATCTTTTGTAGCAGAAGCTGTTTCCATTATTCAGCCCAATCAGCTGGTTGAAATACTTTTTGAGCGGATTATATCCACTAAAGGACCCTAAAACCCTCTTTTTTCTAATTTAAATCTGCAAGCTGCTCTGCAGCATTGCCTAATTCTGTATTCACAAATAATAATTTAATATCTAATCCCTATGCAAAACAAAGGTGTCATTGTGTTTTTGACAGTGATTATTACAGGCCTCTGTCTGTACTATCTGTCATTCACATTTGTATCTAATGGCATTCAGAAAAATGCATCCGAGTATGCAACTGATGCTTCCGGCAATGTTGATTTTGCCAAAAGAAGAGCTTATCTGGATTCCATCTGGAGAGAGCCTGTTTACAATTTTCTAGGTGCTGATTTTACTTATCAGGAGATCAAAGAAACCGAACTTGGTTTGGGTCTGGATCTTCAAGGAGGTATGCACGTGACTTTGGAAGTTTCCCCGGTGGAAATCGTCAAAGGTCTGGCAGGAAATCCCAAAGATGAAGGCTTTAACAAAGCAGTAGAAGATGCCAGACAGGCAGCAAAAACCTCTACAGATAAATTTGTCAACCTATTCTATTCCGCTTGGCAGTCCAATAATCCAAATAAAAAGCTAAGCAGCATTTTCGCAACAGCTGCGAACAGAGGAAGAATCTCTTTGGAGTCTTCTGATTCTGAAATTTTGGATATCATAGACAAAGAAGTTGAAAATGCGATCGATCGTTCTTTCAACATTTTGAGAACTCGTATCGACCGTTTTGGTACTTCTCAGCCAAATATTCAGAGAATCCAAGGTTCTGGAAGAATCCAAATCGAGCTTCCAGGTGTGGATAATCAGGAAAGAGTTAGAAACTTGCTTCAAGGTGTAGCTAAACTTCAGTTCTGGGAAGTAGCTGAATTGAATGATTTAGGCGGTTCTTTGGAAGCAGTAAATGCGGCTTGGGTTGCTGACAACAAATCTTCCAACACTCCTGCTGCTGCTGATACAGTTTCCACAGAAAATATGTCTGAGGAAGATTCTCTAAGAAATGCTTTGGAAAAGCAGTTGGCAGAGATTGACCCGTTGAATCCTAGCACAGATGTTTCTCCAGTTTTCAGCTTGTTGTATCCAAATTACGGTTTGGCTTATCAGGTGAGAGATACCGTTGTGATCAACAGAATATTGAAAAACCCTGATTACAACTCTCTTTTACCAAGAGATATCAAATTGCTTTGGGGAGTAAAACCATTCACTCCGGAAGGAACTAGCGACGAGGTTCTCGAACTTTACGCTATCAAGGCTCCAAGAGGAACAGATGAAGCTCCTTTGGAAGGAGATGTGGTGACAGATGCCCGTCAGGTTTTGGATCAAACTTCCAGACCTGCAGTTTCCATGCAGATGAATGCTGAAGGAGCTAGAAAATGGAGATCCTTGACCGCTGCCAATATTGGAAAAAGAATTGCAGTTGTACTAGACAACTATGTATATACAGCTCCAGTAGTAAACGGTGAAATTCCTACAGGACAATCTGAAATTTCAGGTTCTTTCAGCCTTCAGGAAGCTCAGGATTTGGCTAATATCTTGAAGTCAGGTTCTCTTCCAGCGCCTACTCAAATCGTAGAAGAAAGTATCATTGGTCCAACATTGGGTAAAGAAGCTCAAAGTCAAGGCGTGTTCTCTATGATTTCCGGTTTGGTGATCGTAGTGCTATTCATGTTGGCTTACTATTCTAAAGGTGGACTTGTAGCAATTGCTGCATTGGTGTTCAACATCTTCTTTATCCTAGGAATTCTAGCTCAGTTAGGTGCTGCACTTACATTGCCAGGTATCGCAGGTATCGTGTTAACCATTGGTATGTCCATTGATGCGAACGTTCTGATTTTCGAGCGTATCAAGGAAGAACTTAGAAATGGAGCAGGATTGATTGCGGCAATTAACTCTGGTTACAATAAGGCATTCTCTGCTATTTTGGACTCCAACGTCACTACCTTCTTGACCGGTGCTATTTTGTACGCCTTGGGTCAGGGTCCTGTTAAAGGATTTGCAATCGTATTGATGATCGGTATTGCTTCTTCATTTTTCTCTGCGGTATTCATCACAAGAGTAATTGTGTCTTGGATGAGCAAAAAAGGTGACAAGAGCTCTATCAGCTTCTCTTCTCCAATTGCAAAAAATACATTGAGCAGCTTAAACTTCGATTTCTTAGGAAAGCGTAAAATAGCTTATTTGATCTCTTCAGGAATTATTATCCTTGGTTTAGGGATTGCTGCTGTCAATGGATTGAAATTCGGTGTTGACTTTACTGGAGGTAGATCTTACATCGTAGCTTTTGAAGAGCCAGTAGTTCCTTCTGAACTGAAAGTCGGTTTGGATGGTGAATTTGATGGTTCAGTAGAGGTGAAAACATACGGTGCAAACAATGTATTGAAAGTTACTACTTCCTACTTGATCAATGAAGATGATGATGCTTCTAACAAACAAGTAGAGGAAAAAGTAAAATCAGGAATTGCATCAGTAACTGGATTGACTTTCACAGATGATGCTGAAAATCTTACTTCAGGACAGTTTGCTATCACAGGTTCATCCAAAGTAGGAGCTACAGTTGCAGATGATATCAAAGCTTCCTCTGTGGAGGCGATGCTAGCTGCATTGATTGCCATCTTCCTTTATATCTTGGTGAGATTCCGTAAGTGGCAATTCTCTTTGGCTTCCATCATCGCATTGATTCACGATACATTATTTGTGATTGCAGCCTTTGCTATTGCAAGCGCATTTGGGGCAACCTTCGAAATCGATCAAGTATTTATTGCAGCGGTGTTGACAGTGATTGGTTATTCCATCAACGATACCGTGATCGTATTTGACCGAATCAGAGAGAATATCGAAAACAGAGGTACTGGTAAGCTTGTGAAAATCTTTAATGATGCCATTAATCAGACATTAGGACGTACTTTGATTACTTCATTCACAACATTGATTGTGGTAATTGTACTCTTGATATTTGGTGGCGAAGTGTTAAGAGGATTCTCTTTCGCATTGTTCATCGGTATCCTAGTAGGTACTTATTCTTCCGTATACATCGCTACTCCTATTGTAGTAGACTTGATGAAGCGTGAGATTGAAAGTGAAAAAGAGAAAGAAGCTAAAAAAGTCAGCTAATCTCTAGCCTATATAATTGTAAAGCCACTCCTTTTTGAAGGGAGTGGCTTTTTTAATTACTTGCTATGCAGACTTAGCTGGATAGGGTTTTGAGGCGATTTTATTTTAAGAATTTTCCCTTACCGGATACCTAGTAAAGATTAGCAATCAATTTTTATTACAAGAAATCTGAAAGCATTTCTATTCGAAAGAAATCGGCATTGATAGAAAGGATTTTGAAGCCTCTTTATTTCAGTCTATAAATTCCATTGCTTTCCAGTCTATATTCTCTTGCCAGTTCTGGATAATCTTTCAGTAGCTTTTCAAAAACTCCCTCCTGATCCAAAATAAGCGAAGGCCTTTGGCTTTGGATCAACTGGAATAATTTGGCGCGTTGCGGAAGGCTTCTATCCATTTCAAGGAATAGCTTGCTTAGATGGAAGTTCAAAAAAGGTCCTTCGAAGGTTCCAATGAGGTAAGGACTGATGTCGTCTCCTAATATCATCATTCCTTTTCCATCATATTTGGCTGAAGAATTTTCTTTGATGAAGTAGTCGGATTCTTTTTTTACTTCCTCAGACATCCACCACCAGCTAAATGCAGGCAAAGCGATAATAAGAAGATAAAAAGCTATGGTGGCAATGCTTTTTTTGACAGTCAGAAAAAATGGTGTAATCAAATAACTAAGTCCCGGAAGTAAAATAACCAATTGAAACCCTGCCTGTCTTTTTGAAAAGAAAATACTCAGTACAGCAAAAATTAGCCAAATGACCATCAATTGTCTTTGTTTTTGCTGATTGATGGTGGAAGCTCTAAAGACTGAACTGAAAAACAAACCTACCAAAGCAAGTAAAACCGGAAGCGCACCTAAAATCAACCAATTCAAATAAGGTTGATATAGGTACTTTTCGGATACAAAGATCAATGGCCATATTTCTATTGCTTCATCTAATCCATTATTCCAATAGTAAAAAACAGAGATCAATAATATGGGCAAGAGATATCCCATGAGAGAAAGCATCAGTTGTCTAAATGAAAACCCACTGATAGCAATGCCTACTAAAATCATGTAGGGAAGGAAAACCACGTAGATAGGATGAAATCCTGTAGCAAGTCCTCCATAAATACCGATCAACAAGGTTGATTCGGTGCTGTCTTTTTGGAGTACTGTTTGTGAGAAAAGCTTGGATAAGGCCAAAACCAAGAATGTACTTCCCAATAATGCGGGTGAAAGACTTAAGGTATCAAAGCTGATATGGAAAAGCGCCAACATGATGATAGCTGGCAAATAGGTGTTTTCATCATAAACCCGGTATTTGATTAATACGTTGTTCCAGAAAACAACTTGGAACAAGACTAAAATCCTTCCAAGAATTTCCAGCATGAGCGGATTCCTGCCAAAAAGAAAATCCAACAAGGAAAATAATCCTGCTGATAATGGCCCGGTATCATCAATAATGTGTTGGTAAAGAAAAACACCATTGCCAAGGCGCTCTCCTAATAACATCCAATTTAGCTGTGTAGCAGTAATCGGAAAATCCGAAAATAGGATGTAAATAAGGCTCCAAATCACCAGGAACAGCAATATTCCTATGAGTCGGAAAGGATCGTTTACTTTGAAAAATTGATACAAGGTGTTGGGTATTCGTTAAGGATTGCCCCGAAATTAAAGCTTGCCCAAGTATTTCGCTAAATTTGTACCACAAATACTTTATATGGAAAGTAAAAGACAACAAAAACACGCAAAACTCCTGCAAAAGGAGTTAGGAGAAATTTTTCAAAAAGAGGCTAGACATCTTGTTGGTAAAGCCATGGTTACTATTACCAGGGTGTTGGTTAGTCCCGACCTAGGTGTAGCCAAGGTTTATCTGAGCTTTTTGCTGGCAGATCCTCAGTCTACCTATGAGTTGATCAATGATCATAAAAAGGAAATCAGACTTTATCTGAGCAAGAGAATCGGGAAATCTGTTCGAATTATCCCTGAGCTCGCCTTTTTTCCTGATGAATCAGCCTCTTATGCTCAGCATATGGACAAAGTCATTTCCGGTCTGGATATTCCACCTGCACCTGAGGAAGAAGAAGAGGAAGACGAAGATTAATTTCAGCGATTGAATCTCAGTTATTTTATAGCGGCCCGGTATTTCCGAAGTAAAAAAAAGCGGAATTTCATCACTGTGCTTTCTACCATATCTATGGTGGGAGTTGCAGTGGGTACTATGGCTTTGGTCATTGTCATGTCTGTTTTCAATGGTTTGGAGGACTTGATCCGTGGGCTTTTTGCCAGCTTTGATGCCGAATTAAAAGTAGAAGCGAGCCTGGGTAAAAGTTTTGAGGTGGATGAAGAATGGCTTGGAGGAATTAGGGCCATTGAGGGCGTCGCGGTATTAACAGAAGTGATCGAGGACAATGCCTTATTAGACTATAAAGGCAATCAGTTGGTAGGAACGATCAAGGGTGTATCGGATAATTTTCTGGAACAAGACCGATTTACCCGTGGATATTTTTGGGGAGACACCACACTGGGGACTGACCTGAGACCCGGAGCTATTCTGGGGAGAGGTGTTGGATTTTTTCTTTCAGTCAATCTGGATGATCAGAATGTTCCTTTAAAAGTTTTTTATCCCAAAGCACCCCGCAGTGCTGCCACCTTAGATCCAAGCCAGTTATATGCTTCGGCAGTTTTGGACCCGGTAGCTTTCTTCTCTGTTGAAAGACAATTCGATGATGAATATGTCATTGCACCCTTAAACTTTACCCGCGACCTTTTGAATTACGGAAATCGAAGAACTTCCCTAGAAATCAAAGTAGCAAAAGGAAATACTGTTGCGGAAGTTCAAAAAAGACTAAAAGCCCATTTAGGAAGTGATTTCACTGTGAAAAATACGGATGAACAGCATGCGGGATTATTAAGAACAGTGAAATTGGAAAAACTTTTTGTCTTCCTGACGCTCACGTTTATTCTGGCGATAGCCTCATTTAATATTTTCTTTTCTCTGAGTATGCTGGCTATTGAGAAGAAAAAGGACATTGCTGTTCTCAAAGCCATGGGAGCTCCAGATCGATTGATTCAAAAAATATTTTTGAAGCAGGGAGCTTTAATAGCCTTTACAGGTGCTTTGATTGGTTTGGTCATGGGCTATTTGATTTGCCTCGCCCAGCAATCTTTTGGTTTAGTATCCTTGGGAATTGCCTCTGCTGTGGTCGATGCTTATCCGGTTCGGATTGTACTTTCAGATTTTGTTTGGATCAGTTTAGCAGTCGTCACCATTACATTGCTTGCTTCTTGGAGGCCAGCTTTTATAGCTTCTAGAGTAGATACTATCAAAGAGCTTTAAAAAATTAATTGCAGATTTTTTGCTTGACCTCTCCTATATTTTCCATTCCGAGTTGCACTGCTTTGGTCAGATCATTACAGGCATCAGATGCCCGATTCAGTCTGTGTAAAGTAATCCCTCTGTGATAATATCCGCTGGCATTGCTGGGATCAATACTGATTAATTGTATGAAATCAGCCAAGGCCAATTCGGTCTTATTTTGATAATATCGGGCTTGTCCTCTCCCCAAAAGCAATTCAGGCTCTTGCTCAGTCAGAAACATAGCTTCGGTAAAATCCTGTTCAGCCTTGATCCAATTTTTCAGTTTGGCATATGTTTTTGCTCGGTAAAACCAGTTTTCCGCATCCTCTGGATGCAGTGATATAGCTTCTGAAAAGTCGGTCAATGCCCCTTTGAAGTCTGATTGGGAAAATTTATAATAGCCTCTAATCTTCCACGGCAGAGGGTTTTCAGGATCCGTAGAGATTGCTTTGGTCAATTCTTCCAATTTCTCCCTGTCCCCTCCCTGACGGATGCTCAAGACTCGCTGCTTAGCCAGATAATGATCAGGATTGATTTGCAAGGCTTTTTCCAAGGCAATCAAGGCTGCCTGATCCTGCTTTTCATCCATGAGTAGCTTGCCTTTTTCAGCATAGAAATCTGACTCAAGTGGACTATAGTATATAGCAGAGTCCAATAGGGAAATGGCAGTTTCAACTTGCCCTTGGCCAGCTTTACTCAAAGATAAAAGATATAAAATCTGAGAAGGGTTTTCGGATTGGTCGGTGAAAATGGAAGAAACTCCACTGTCTGTACCGGAGGTTTTATAGATAATTCGGGTAGTCTCTCCTTTAGGTAATCTTCTATAGGTTTTAAAATCAGCCTCAGCCTCTTCAAATCTTTTTAATCGAAGAAATAAGCGCCCCCTATGCAAATAGACGGGAGTCATCTCAGGATTGAGCGCCAAGGCTTGGTTGTAGTTTTCCAAAGCCAAAAAATCACTCATTCCATCAAATTGCTCGTAAACTTGACCCAAGTACCAATAACCTTCAGGGTCTCGTGGATTTTCTCGCAACCAGTTGTCAAAAAGGAGAAAAGCAGACTCATAATCTCCCTCATTATAGGCCTGAATTCCTAAATCAAAATCATTTTCCTGGGCGAAGGTGCTAATGCCCAACCCAAACATTAAAATGAAAATGAACACGTATTTTATCATCGGGATTTTTTTTCAAGGTAATTTTTTTCGAAACATGTAGAAAATCCACAGCATTTTTGGGATATCATTCCGGAGATTTTATCCCATTGATTTACGATCAAAAATCAACTTTTGGTCAGGCCTTTCCAAAAAAAGGCCATAATTTTGAAAATGAGGCACGTTTCTTGGTTTCTCAGCCCTTAGTAAATAGTAAAACACCTAATTTATGAAAAAAATTACCCTCAGCTTAATGGTTGGCATTTTCTCTTTTTTTTCTGCCAGCATTCAGGCTCAGGAGTCCTCAGAATCTCAAAACTCATTGAACTCCGGTACCATCGATTCCCAATTTGAATACATCTACGATGCTTCCAATAATTATCAGGAATATAAAGTAGTTAAGAAAAGTAATCTGGATAAGTTAAGATCCAATATGCTGGATTCAATGAGGACCATGAGGGCGGAAGTAATGGAGCTCAAAACCCAGCTGACTTCCAAAAATGATAGCATTTCCAGTTTAAATCAGGTTCTAGATCAAACTGAAGCTGAAAAGCAGGAAGCTATAGAAGCGAAGGATAATTTTTCAATTTTTGGAATAGCTATTCATAAGGCCGTTTATTCTTCTCTGATGTGGCTATTTGTTGGAGGATTAGGGATTGCATTAGCATTTTTCTCCTTTCAATATTTCAGGAGCTTCAAGAAGATTCGAAAAGCCCAAAAGGACTTGGAAGAGGTTCAGGAAGAATTTGATCAACATAGAAAAAACACTTTAGAGCGAGAGCGGAAACTCAAAAGGGAACTGATCGACGCCCAAATGGGGAAAGATTGATCGTAGAATTATCCTTGATTTCGGAATTAATGTAGTTCATAAGTGCTTCAACTGCTTCTAATGATTATTTTGGTTCAAAGTTTTTAGCATGAAGCAAGTCGATATAGCTGTAGTCGGTCTGGGAGCTGTTGGGTCAGCTGCCTTGTACTTTTTATCAAAATCAGGTTTTTCAGTTCTAGGATTAGATCGCTTTGACCCACCTCATGCGATGGGCTCTTCTCACGGTGAAACCAGAATTACACGGCTTGCAGTAGGCGAAGGGGAAGAGTATGTGAACTTTGCCCAAAGATCTCAGGAGATATGGAAACAAATGGAGCAAGATTCGGGAAACCAGCTTTTCATACCTTGTGGAGGAATTTTATTGGATTCTGGAGTTCAGCCATGGTCCAAGCATGGAGGAGAGGGGTTTTTTGAACGAACCAAAAGTATTGCGCAAAAGCGCTCCATCTCTCATGAATTGTTGGGTTCCGAAGAATTGGAAAAGCGCTATGGGGTATTTGACTTACCTAAAACTGGAGCTGTTTATTTTGAACCTAGTGCGGGCTATCTTTTTCCCGAAAAAATAATTGAAACCCAGTTGGATTTGGCCCTGAAGCAAGGCGCGCAACTGAGAGTTCATGCGCCTTTGATTGAATTGGAACAAACCGAACAAGGAGTCTGTCTACAACTCAAGGAAGAAAAGATCATGGCTCAAAGAGTCCTTTTATGCAATGGTGGCTGGATCAAGGACTTTCTGCCAGAGAATCAAGCCTATAAATTCAAGATTTGTAGACAGGTTTTGCATTGGATAAAAATTGAGGATCAGTCTCTGGATTTTGGTAATCTTCCCGTTTTTATGTGGGGATTTGGACCCCAAGCTGAGGACTTTATCTATGGCTTTCCCAGTTTGGATGGAGAGTCGATCAAAGTGGCCACAGAATCTTTCATAGATTCATTACATCCGGACTTTTTGAATAGGTCAGTGAGCCAAACCGAACAGGAGGAATTTTGGAATCAAAAAATCCAGGGCAAAATCAAAGGGCTTAAAAAAGAGTTTCTCAAATCTGAGGTTTGTTTTTACACTGTGAGGGAGGATTCAAAATTTGTGATAGGCAAGCATCCTGATTCTCCAATGACTTGGATGGTATCCGCATGTTCCGGTCATGGATTTAAGCACTCTGCTGCTATTGGAGAGAAGATGAGTCAGCAGCTTTTGGCCAGCTTGGCTTAATTCCTCAGACTATCCGAGTCTTTTCCCTTTTTTCTAAGTAAAAGGTCTATTTTTGCAGATTGAAGTAATAGTACTATGGCCAAGAAGAGAGGAACTGCTTTGGAAGAGCACGAAAAGCGGAAGTTGAATAAGCAGAGTTTTCAGAAATTAAGTGGGATTTTCAGGTTTTTATTACCCTATAAATGGACCTTTATTGCGGGTTTATTTTTCCTCCTGCTGTCTTCTTTAACCTTATTGACGTTTCCTTTTGTTGCAGGAAAGCTGATAGATACCGCCCAAGGAGAAGACTGGATAGTTTCTGATATCAATACTATAGCCTTGATGTTAGTAGGGATTCTAGCTGTGCAAAGTATTTTTTCCTTTTTCAGAGTATGGTTATTTGCACTTGTCTCTGAAAGGTCCATGCGGGATATCCGGCAGTCGCTTTACAATAGGCTTTTGAGGTTGCCGATGACCTTTTTTGACAAAAGAAGAACAGGGGAATTGATCTCTAGAATCACTTCCGATGTCAGTTTGCTCCAGGATACCTTTTCAGTGACCCTAGCAGAATTATTCCGACAGGTAGTTACGCTGATTGCAGGGATTGCTTTTCTGTTTTTCACCACCCCCAAATTGACCTTTTTCATGTTGGGGACCTTCCCAATTTTGGTATTGGTTGCAATGGTTTTCGGTCGATTTATTCGTGGACTTTCCAAAAAGACTCAAGACGAATTAGCTGCTGCCAATGTGATTGTAGAAGAAACTTTGCAGTCTATCAGTACAGTCAAATCATTTGTGGGAGAAGCGTATGAATCTAGCCGATATTCAAAAGGTCTAAACAGAGTAGTGCATGTAGCCTTGAAGACAGCCAAATTCAGAGGGGCATTCATATCATTTATCATTTTTGCACTATTTGGAGGAATCGTAGCGGTCATGTGGTACGGCGCAAGCTTGGTGGCTTCCGGCGAAATGAGTATTGGTGAATTAGTATCCTTTGTTTTGTATACCACTTTTATAGGAGGCTCTATCGCAGGTTTGGGAGATATCTACAGTCAGATCCAAAAAGCAATAGGAAGTTCTGAGCGGGTCTTGGAAATTTTGGATGAAAAAGTTGAGGAAAGCAGCGAGTTTCGGGTGGATAATCTGGAGGGAAAAATTGAATTCGAACAGGTCGTTTTTTCCTACCCTACCAGACCGGAGCTTCAGGTTTTGAAGGATTTAAGCTTTTATGTCAATCCTGGTGAAAAAATTGCCTTGGCAGGACATTCAGGAGCTGGTAAGTCTACCATCATACAACTTTTGCTTAAGTTTTATGAAGTGCACCAAGGGGAGATTAAAATTGATGGGCAGAATCTAAATCGTTGGAATCTGGAACAATTGCGTTCCCATATCGGAATGGTGCCTCAGGAGGTTTTATTATTTGGTGGGTCCATTCGGGAGAATATTGCTTATGCCAAGCCTAATGCCAGCGAGGAAGAAATAATCATGGCTGCCAAAAAAGCCAATGCTTGGCAGTTTATTTCTCAGTTTCCGGAAGGCTTAGATACCTTGGTTGGAGAGAGGGGAGTTAAGCTTTCAGGTGGACAGAGGCAAAGAGTAGCAATCGCCAGAGCCATTTTGAAAGACCCTTCTATCTTGATTTTAGATGAAGCAACCTCTTCCTTGGATGCGGAGTCTGAGCATCTGGTACAGGAGGCTTTGGATGAATTGATGAAAGGTAGAACCACAATCATAATCGCTCACAGATTAGCGACCATTAGAAAAGTGGATAGAATATATGTGCTAAGCGAAGGGAAAATTGTAGAGCAGGGAAATCATTTGCAGCTTTTAGAGCAGGAGGACGGCTTTTATGCGAATTTAGTACGCCTTCAGTTTGCCGAAAACTAAATATCTACCATAGGCATTTTCAATTAAAATTTCTGAACATTTGACCATCCAAGGATAGTTTATATTCCGTAATTGAAATGATTATGAATAATTCACTGGAAATATTGGTGGCCTCCGTGGCCAAAGAGAGAGAAGAGTTGTTGAAGCATCCAATTTACCAGCATTTGAATGGGTTGGATGATTTTAGGATTTTCATGGAGTACCATGTGTTTGCAGTTTGGGACTTCATGTCACTGCTGAAAGCATTACAACATAGATTGACCGGGATGTCACTTCCTTGGTTGCCTGCATCGGACCCATTGGTTGCTCGATTGATCAATGATATCGTATTAGCTGAAGAAAGTGATGAGGATGGAGAAGGTGGCTATTGCAGTCACTTTGAACTTTATCTAAGAGCCATGAGTGAGGCGGGAGCTTCTACTTCAAGAATAGAGAAGTTGATTGAGTCTCTTTCCTCTGGAGCTAAACTGGATGAGGCCATGAAAGTGGCTAAAGTTCCGGATTTTGTACAGCAGTTTTTACGGGTGAATTATCAAACTGCTTTGTTTGGAGAAGCCCATGAAATCGCCGCTTCCTTTACTTTGGGCAGAGAAGATTTGATCCCGGATTTATTCCGACAGATTGTGCAGGAGTTGATCAAAAATCAGCCAGATGAATTAAAAACTTTGGCTTATTACTTTGATAGACATATTCACCTGGACGAGGAGGAGCATGGACCATTGGCTTGGAGAATGGTAGAAATGCTATTAGAGTCTGATTTGCATTTAGACCAAGCAACTGCAGCGGGTAAAGATGCATTGGAGGCAAGAAAAATCCTTTGGGATGGTATACATCACGAACTGCTTAAACGAAAAGCAGCTTTAGCATACTAATAAAAATTATGGGCCGTGATTGACTTCGTTAGTCCGGCCACTTTTTCTTTGAATATTTTAGAATTAGGAAAAAGACTTTTCATTTCCTTTTCATCCAATAGCCTGATTTCTTCCAGGTATTGTTTCGCTTCTGATTCCGACCATTTTCTGAGCCTACTCAGTTTTGTTTTTGTCAGAATAGATAAAAGTAAATTTTTTGGAAAGTATTGAGCGAAAGGCAAAGCATAATGAGCTTCTACAGGAAAATATTTATTGGGTGTCTGAACGAAATGTTTTTGACCCACTCTTAAAATTTCCTTGGCCATTTTTTCCTGGTTTTCAAAAGTGTATAAATGCTCTATTACTGAGTTGGAAAAGACCAGATCAAAATAATCATCCTTATATTGAGGGAGGGAAGTAGCGTCTCCTGCAATGGATTGAAGTTTGGGGTGCTTTGTAT
The DNA here is from genome assembly GCF_019443765.1 of Algoriphagus sp. NBT04N3. Taxonomy (NCBI): domain Bacteria; kingdom Pseudomonadati; phylum Bacteroidota; class Cytophagia; order Cytophagales; family Cyclobacteriaceae; genus Algoriphagus; species Algoriphagus sp. NBT04N3. Next base: position 3,822,005 of record NZ_CP048415.1, on the reverse strand, counting down.
CTTCAGTGCTCAAATTGAGGAGAACAATCTCTATTTGAGGAAGGTTTAATAGACGACTTCCTTTCCAAAAATAGGCAGTTCCTCCTACATCCAAGACCTTGATTGCTTGGTCTTTTTGGAAGTGTTGAAAAAAAAGATTTTCAAATACAGCTAAACGTTTTTGACGGAATTTTGCCCCTAGAGAAGCTGGGTTTTCCGAAGAAGCGAATAGATTTGAGATAAAATTCATGAGCGCCTTTGGGGCTTTTTGTATAATAATTTATCATCAAAAGTAAGCATGCTTGACGATTCTTTTCTTAATTTTGGTTTTGAAATACTAAAAACCAGAGAAAAGATCGGCTTAGCCTGATTTTTGATAAAATATGATTGTTTGCTATAGATTTTTATGAAGCGTAGATTCGATAAGTATTTTCCCTGGCTTTTTGTGAGCAGTGACTTTATTGCCTCTCTTGTTTCTCTATTTCTTTGTAATTTTTTTCTTACCCAAATTGGTCTTTTTAACGGCGCTGATCTAGACGCATTACTTCCACTCTCAGTCCTGTGGCTTTTAATTGCTGCTTTGAGGAAAGATTATAAAATCGGCCGAACTGATGAATATGACCATACACTTCGACATCTAACTGGAACTGTTTTCTGGTTTGTAGGCGCAGCGGCGGTTCTTTGGGTTCCTTTTAATACCCCTTCCATACAGGTGATTCCAATTCTTGCTTTGGGAATAGGAATGCTGGTGATCATGGGGATATTCCGGGTTGGAGTACATATGTTGCTTCGCCAGTATAGAGTAAAAGGAAATAATTATCGGAATGCAGTTATAGTCGGAAAAGGGGGGACAAGCCCTAAACTCGCAGACGTATTCAAGATTAGAAAAGACTTTGGAATTAACTTCCTCGGATATTTTGACAATCAAGCAGACTGTAACCAAACTCGTGGAGGTATAGATGATTTCTTTAGCGAAGCTCCAGGATTGGACCTGGATCTGATTTATATCCACGAGCATTTAGAACCCAAATTGGTCAAGAAGATTATTGGCTACGCTGACGAGAATTATATCAAAGTAAAAATGATTCCGGGAGGCAGCTTACAATTGGAGAAAAATCTAAGCTTCTCCAGATACGGGGATTTCTTTGTAATCAATGTCAATGAAATTCCACTGGATCATGCGATCAACAGCATCATGAAGCGTGCTTTTGATGTCATTTTCGCCAGTTTTGTGATCGTCTTTATCCTTTCTTGGCTGATTCCATTGGTAGGTATTCTGATCAAATTGGAATCAAGAGGTCCAATCTTTTTTATCCAAAAAAGAAATGGGGTAAATAACCGTGAGTTCAATTGTTTAAAATTCCGATCCATGACTCCCAACGATTATGCGGACACCCATCAGGCTGTAAAAAATGATCCAAGAGTCACCAGAATTGGATCTTTTTTGAGAACCTCCTCTTTGGACGAGATGCCCCAATTCATCAATGTGTTGTTGGGTGACATGTCAATTGTGGGACCAAGACCTCATACAATCCCGATGAATAAGACATTCAAATCCCAAATTGAGCGTTATAATTCAAGACATAAAATCCGTCCGGGAATTACAGGTTTGGCTCAGGTGAGAGGATACAGGGGTGAAATCGAAAACCCACATCAAATTCGTTCAAGAGTAAAGCTGGATTCTTTTTATATCAACAATTGGTCATTTTTGTTGGATATGGGCATAATGATCAAGACAATCCATGAATTGCTTTTCAACCGTGAAAATGCCTACTAGTGAACGACAGGCAATGTCCATTCTGTAAAAGTACCCACCTTACCCAGTTTCAAGCTTACGAGCGAATGTTTGGAGCAGGAGATAGTTTCTCTTACTTAGAATGCTTGGATTGCTTATCGCTTCAGATTGATCAAATACCTGAAAATCTTTCCGATTACTATTCAGGATCCTATTATTCTTTTGTCCCTCTTGTGCCTTCAAGTTTGATATCCAAAGCTTTCAAGGCTCTTCGTGCAAAACTTTTTCTCCAATTAGGGATGAGCTTTTTTGCCCCCAAAGTTTATGGGTATTGGTTAAAAAATGTATTTCAAAGATTCAATCAGTCTATAGCAGATGTGGGCTGTGGTAATGGACAGTTATTATATGAGTTACACTGTTCGGGATTCAAGAATTTGACGGGATTTGATCCTTTTTTAGAAAAAGATCAAGTGCTTGGGAAAGGCTTGAGTCTCCAAAAAATGGACTTTTTGGATTCAGATCAGACCTTTGATTTGATTATGATGCATCATTCTTTCGAGCATATGTCAAATCCCGAAAGTGTGCTGAAAGCTTGTAAAGAAAGGCTGAACCCTGGAGGAACCCTCTTGATTAGGCTTCCAATCACAGATGGACAAGTCTGGAAAGACAAAAGAGCTAATTGGGTTCAGCTCGATGCTCCAAGACATTTGGTCATTCCTTCCATCAGCGGTTTGAAAGCATTGGCTAAAACTCAAGGGCTGAAATTATCATATATGGAGTTTGATTCTACCGCTTTTCAATTTTGGGGAACAGCCTTGTATGAGCAAGGTCATAGTTTAGAGGTAGATGAAAATGAGTTTTTTTCCTCAGAAGAGATGAGTGATTTTCATAAAAAAGCCTCCCTGTATAATCAGGAAGGCCGTGGAGATCAAGCTCTCTTTATATTGAAGAAGGCTGATTAGATTCTGAATAATGCTTCGAAAAAGCCCATGGTTTCTCCCTTTTTCTTGAAAATGATCATGGGGAGCACATTATTAACTTTGATTAATTTTTCAGCAGTACTACCGAGAAGGATTGCAGCTGACTTAGTCCTGCCGCGAGAACCCATGATAAACATATCCACATCCATTTTGTGAGCTTCCTTCAATAAAGTTTCACCCATATCTTCGCCCTCATCAAGGATAAAATCGCATTCTAATTCTGGGTGGTTATGCTTGGATACAAAGTTTTTGTAATCCTTACGCGCATTTTCTTTCATGATCTCCACAAATTCATCATAGGATTTTCCCGTTTTGGAATAGCCCTGTGGAACATGAAAGATATGAACGGGTATTAATTTGGCATTTAATTGATCGGCAATCCGCTCTCCAAAATCATAGATCATGTGATTGTGATCTGAGAAATCGGTAGGAATCATAATTTGTTTAGGTAGTTCCGGAGCTCTCTTTTCCTGAAGAAGCATCACCGAGCAGGGAGCTTTTTTTGCCACGCCATTTGCCAAGGCTCCTGAACCCTTCAAGGTTTCCTTTCTACCCATAATGATTAAATCAACATCTTTGATTTTTGCCCACCTTAAGAATGTTTCTAGAGGATGTTCTCCTTCCTCAGCAAATACCTCTATTTCAATATCCTTTGGGAAATTTTGGGCGTCAATTTTCTTTTGCATGATCGCCTCAACTGACTCGTCTCCTGCAGCCAATAAATTTGGGTACTGGGATAGAATCTCATCCGGAATAGCCAAATTTTTTGAAACGTGAACAAAATAGCATTTCTCTACTCCTAAAAACTTTAGAAAAACGACTGTCTTTTGGATTAGAATCTCATCCATCTCGGTCATATCGAGACCAATCATCACTTTGGAAAAAAACTTCATAGGGCGTTTATTGATTAATAGCCTTAATTTAAAAGATTGCTTGGGTTATTTAAACAGTTTTTATGTTTTTACCTCAGGAATCCTCTCTAAGGTAACAGAATGAGATGAATTGTACACAAGAATAAAAATTGATTCCCTATAGATTTGAAGTTCAAACTTTGTAGAAACTTCTTAAAACTATATCTATTCCAAAAATATGATTCTATGAAAAACATGCAGAAATATTTTCTAGCCATACTCCCACCTCAAGAGTTTTTAGAAAAAGTGGAGGAGCTAAAGTTACATCTGCGTGAAAAATTCAATGTAAAGTATGCTTTAAAGTCCCCTGCCCATGTTACGGTGAAAATGCCTTTTTCATATGATGAGCATAAGGAGGAAAAGTTAGCTTCCATGCTACAGGATTTTTGTAGTAATAAAAGCACTTTCGGAATGAGAGTGAAAGGCGTGGATACTTTTGGTAAAAGAGTGATTTTTTTGGATATAAAAGCAGAGCAAGACTTATATACTTTTCAATCAGATCTAAAAAAGTTTCTGAAAACCCAAGTTCACCTTCCAGATGAATTGAGTGACAGAAACTATCATCCCCATATGACTGTAGCCTTTAAAGACTTAAAGAGGCAGATTTTTGAAGCAGTTTTCCAGGAAGTAAAGGAGGCGAAGCTTGAAAGTGAATTCCAGATTTCAGAATTGACTTTGTTGAAAAGGTTAAATGGCAAATGGTCTCCTCACATGAATTTTTTATTAAAAAATTAATCAAAATCTAATTTTAACACCACTCAGCTTGGTTTTTCTAGCTTTTAACAAAAAAAGAAAGAAAAATTTAATTTTGAGTTTTGTCTAATAGGGATTACTATTTTTCTAACCGATTATCATCCTTTTGAGCTAATTGAAGTAAAATTAAAAGAGAAATTAAATTTTGAATAATTTCATTTTTTGTTTTTATAATTCTGTGATTCAAATTTTAAAATCGGACATTGCAAAACTTTATTTTTAGAAATCGATTGCACAATAGGCAAAAACAGAATTAAATATTGAAAAAAATGATAAATATTTAATTTAATATTTTTTGGATAAAACTAAGAAACGGAATTTAAAATAATTTTAAATCAAAATAGCAAAATTTTTTATTGTAAAATTTATAAAAATAGAAATTCTATATCAGAAAACACTGTCCGGACACTAAATATGATTTAAAAAATTCTAAAAAAATTAAAATAATAAAATTTTATTCTGAAAACTTAACCTTTTTTAAGTTTTACCAAATTTGCTCCTTTAGCTATTTGCTTTTTCATTAGCCGATTCGAAAAACAAATCATCTATTAAAATTTAACCTATGAAGAAAGTTTTACTGGGATTTGTGATCATGCTCTTAACAGCTGTTTCGGTCATGGCACAAAACAGAACGATCACCGGTAGGGTGACTTCACCTGAGGAGCCAGAAGGCTTGATCGGAGTGAATGTCTTGGTGAAAGGAACGACCATTGGCGTCGTAACTGACCTGGATGGTAGGTACACCATTTTGGTACCTGCAAATGCATCAACATTGGTATTTAGCTATATCGGTTATATCAGTGTGGAAGAGCAGATCGGTAATAGATCTGAAATCAATGTTACCATGAGAGAAGATGCTCAAAATCTTCAAGAGGTAATTATTACTGCTTATGGAGGTACTGCTGATAAAGGAAACTTTACCGGTTCAGCAATAGCCTTGAAAGGAGATCAGATAGCCAATCGTCCTATCAACAACGTGGTAAATGCCATTGAAGGTCAGGCACCGGGTGTAATCACCACTTCTGCTTCAGGTCAGCCGGGTTCTACTCCTGCTGTAAGAATCAGAGGTATTGGTTCTGTGAACTCTTCTTCTGCACCTCTTTACGTTGTGGATGGAGTACCTTATGATGGGGACCTATCTAACCTTAACCCTGAAGATATTGCTGACATGACCATCTTGAAAGATGCTTCTTCAGCTGCATTGTATGGTTCTAGAGCGGCAAATGGTGTAATTATGATTACCACCAAAACCGGTCAGAAAAATAAGCCAACCTTCAATGTGAGAGTTCAGCAAGGTGTATCCAGCAGAGCTTTGCCAGAATATGACAGAGTAAATGCTGACCAGTATTACCCTTTAGTTTGGGAATCATTGAGAAATAGCCAATTGGGCAATGGAGCTACTCCTGATGCCGCAGCTACTTTTGCATCCAATAACTTGATCAATATTTTGGGTTATAATGTCTACAATGTTCCAAACAATCAAATCGTAGGAACTGACGGTAGACTAAACTCGAATGCTGTAAACAATTTTGTTGGGCTTAATTGGTTTGATGAATTGCAGAGAACAGGGGACAGAAAAGAATATAATATGACTTATTCTGGTGGCTCTGAGAAAACTGATTTTTATACCTCTTTCAACTACTTGAATGAGAAAGGTTTCATTATCAATTCTGATATTGAGCGTTTCACTGGTCGTTTGAATGTAAATACTCAAGCTACTAACTGGTTGAAAACTGGTATCAACCTTTCAGCAACCATGAGTGAGGGAAATAATGCAAGAGATGGAGGAAGCTCCAGCTTTGTGAACCCATTCTTTACTGCTAGATCCATGGGTCCTATTTATCCGGTTTTTGCTCAAAATATGCAAACTGGTGGATTCATCTTGGATGAATTTGGCAACAAAATTTTCGATTTAGGTGATCTAGAAGAATTTGGTCTTCCAAGAAGAGGTGCTGGTGCTTATCCAGGACGTCATGTAGTTCAGGAGACTTTATTGAACGTCGATCGTTTTGACAGAGATGTTATCTCTTCCAGAGCTTATGTAGAAGCTAAGTTCTTGAAGGACTTTACTTTCAGAACCAACATCGCCACTGATATCACTTCTTTGCTGAATATTGGTTATGACAATACTATCGTAGGTGATGGTGCTCCAGCTGGACGTACAAGAAGAGAGAATATCAGAATCAATTCTCTAACCTTCAACCAGTTATTGACTTATTCAAAAACTTTCAACGACAAGCATTTCGTGGAAGCTTTGGTAGGTCATGAAAACTATGATTTCAGAAGAACAAGACAGTTTATCTCTAAGCAGGATCAGATCTTGGCTGGAAATATCGAGCCTGACAATTTTGTTACTATCAACTCTGCTTCTGGAAGAACTGATGTGGACAGAATCGAGTCTTACCTTTCCAGAGTAAACTATGTGTACGATGATAAATACTCTTTCTCTGCTTCTTGGAGAACAGATGGATCATCCAGATTCTTTAGAGATGTAAGATGGGGTACTTTCTTCTCAGTAGGTGCAGCTTGGTCAATTGATCAAGAAAATTTCTTCAATTCTAACTTCTTCCAGCTATTCAAATTAAGAGCTTCTTATGGTGAGGTTGGAAACAACGGTATTCAAAATTCAAATAACGCTCAAAATTACTACCCTTGGCAAGCATTGTATGACCTAGGTTTCAACAATGCTTCTGAGCCAGGTATTTTGCAGGCTTCACTTTCTGCTTTGGATCTACAGTGGGAATCCAACAATACCTATGATCTAGGTTTGGACTTCGCATTTGGAAATAGATTCTCAGGTACTTTGGAGTTCTTCAACAGAGAGTCTAGCAACCTGCTTTTCGAAGTTCCTTTGTCTTTGACTACGGGTTTAGAGAACAGATTCCAAAATATCGGTACCATGTCGAATAAAGGGATTGAATTCAATATTGGTGGAGATGTGATGAGAAGAGGAGCTTTCAAATGGAATGCTAATGTGAACGTTTCTACTTTCAAAAATGAATTCAAAGAGCTTCCATTCGAGGAGCAAATTGTAGGTACTAAAAAGTATGTGGTTGGTAGATCAATCTTTGATTTCTGGTTGAGAGACTGGTACGGTGTAGATCCAGAAACTGGTGAAGGTCTTTATAGAGCTGAAGAGTATGCTGAAAATGACCCAACTACCAGAATTATCGGGCAGGATACAGTTACTACCAGATTCCAAAATGCAAGATTCCATTTTGCAGGAAATGCAATCCCAGACTTCTTTGGTGGATTGTCCAATACCTTCTCTTACAAAGGATTATCCTTGAATGTCCTAGTAAGCTTTGCAGTAGGTGGAGATATTTATGATGGAATCTATGCAGGTTTGATGGGTGCTGATCCTGATGGAGGAGCTGCTCACGTGGATATCTTGAACAGATGGAGACAGCCTGGAGATATTACAGAAGTTCCTAAGATGGATGTAACCGGTGCTGCTCAAACCAATGTCGCATCAGACAGGTGGCTAACCGATGCTTCTTATCTCAACTTACGTGCAATCAATCTCTCTTACACCCTTCCTAGAACTTTATTGGAAAGATGGAAAATGAGAGGAGCTACCGTATACCTAGCCGGTGAAAACTTAGGCTGGTTGTCTTCAAGAAGCGGTATGTATGTATCTGGAACCTTTAGTGGTACTACTTCTAATACTTTCACTCCGGCGAGAACATTCACGCTGGGACTTAATGTGAATCTGTAATTTACAAAAGACCATGAAGAAATTATTAAGTAAAATATTCTTACTCGGCGCCATTCTAAGTTTTGGATGTGCTGAGGACTATTTGGATACCCTACCTACGGATGCGGTATCTGAAAATGCAGTCTTTACGACTACGCAAAATGCGATGACAGCCCTTAATGGGATTCACAGATCCATGTTTATCCGTTACGACTCCCAAGGTCAGCCGGGTGAAGGTGGGGTGATGATTATGCGCGAGGTTTTGGGCGAAGATGTGGTAATGACCGGTATCGCTAATGGTTGGTTTGTATCCATGTCTAGATGGTTAAACCACGTCAATGAAAACAGTGGTGACGTAAGGTTCGTGTGGAGATTTTATTACAAAATCATCGGTAACGCAAACATGATCATCGCTAATATTGACAATGCTGCAGGCCCTCAAACTGAAAAGGATGAGATCAAAGGGCAGGCATTAGCATACAGAGCTTGGGCTCACTTCAACTTGGTACAGCTATTTGCTGAGCGATATCAGGCAGGTGGAAACAACGGTCAATTAGGCGTACCATTGGTTTTGGAGCCAATTACTGAAGGTGGAGCCAGAAATACCGTCGAAGAAGTGTATACTCAAGTGAATGCAGATTTGGATGCAGCGATTGCTTTATTGGGTGAAGGCCGAAATGCTAAATCCCATATCAATGTCAATGTTGCTAGAGGAATCAAGGCTAGAGTTGCTTTGACTCAAGGGAACTTTGCTCAAGCGGCTACTTTGGCAAACCAGGCTCGTCAAGGCTATGACTTGATGTCTGCTTCTCAATTATATGAAGGATTCAACAATGTGGATAATCCAGAATGGATGTGGGGAAGCAAGCAAATCGACGATCAGCAGACCTTCTTTGCTTCTTTCTTCGCTTACATGTCTGTTAATTTCAGCTCTACCAATATTAGAGGTAATCCTAAGGCAATCAATAGCTCTTTGTATGCTAAGATTTCTCCTACTGATGCCAGAAAAGGTTTGTGGGATCCAAATGCAGGAACAGCGGCTTTGAGAGATCCATTTATAGATGAGGTTACTTTGAGTTCTTTCGCAAAAAGAAACTTCATGAACAGAAAGTTTGTAGCTCAGGCTAATGCTTCTTCTGTAGGTGATGTTCCTTATATGAGAGCATCTGAAATGATTTTGATCGAGGCTGAGGCTTTGGCAAGAAGCGGAAACGGTGCACAGGCTGCCCAAGTTCTATTTGAATTGGCTTCTCAAAGAGATCCTGAGTATACGCTTTCAACCAACACGGGTGCAGCTTTGATAGAAGAGATCATGACTCAAAGAAGAATTGAGCTTTGGGGCGAGGGATTCCGATTCTATGACTTGAAGCGCTTGAATCTTTCATTGGATAGAAATGGCGCAAACCATGTAGCCACAGTAATCAACTCTAAATATGAAGAACCTGCTGGTACGCCTAACTGGCAGTTCAAAATTCCAATTGCGGAGTTGAATGCAAATGACAAAATGGTGCAGAACCCATCTTAATAAGAGGAAAGCAATTTGTTTAAATCATCCAAGTCCGGCTCTTAGGAGTCGGACTTTTTTTGTTTAAAATTTATAGGGCTAAAAATTAAAACTTTATCAGAATTCTATCTGTCCACTTTCCATCCCTTTGCCCAAAAGCAAGCTTTTTGGACTTTTGCTGTTTTTATACACATGAATGATGTTTTGCTGGGAAGAAAAATTCTTAATCAAGATGCTGTTTTGAACCCGAATCTTAGCTTTCCACGGTAGAGGAAGAGACTCCATATAAAACCAGGCAGCATCTTCTTCGATTTCATAGCCCAAATATTTCAGAGTAGCAGGGCTTCCATCCAGCCATATTTTATTGTGATGGAGTAGATATGCCTGAATTTGAGCATTTAATTTTTCTGGATTCTCAGGATTCAAAAAATCCACCTTTTCTCCATGAAAATCTCCTAAAGCTTCTTCCAAATCGTCCCAAAAAATCTTCTGAGCGATTTCCAATCGTTGACTTTCAGGATTTTGCCGGATTTCTGTCAAAGAGATAAAATAAGGATGACTGAGTACCATCCATCCCAGAGAAATCAAGGAGATGTAAAACTGTTGCATTTGAAAGGGATTGCTTGTCTTTTATGGGAATAAACCTGTATTATTGCCCCAATTTACTTCAATCGAGGTATTTTCTGAGTTTATGAATTCATTTGAACTGTATTTCCGTCTTGGCCTGAAGCATATTTTGGATATCCAAGGCTATGATCATATCCTATTTGTCTTGGCGCTTTGTGCTGTTTTTATAGCCAGAGATTGGCGAAAGATCGTGATTTTGGTGACAGCTTTCACCATTGGTCACTCCCTTACCCTTGCTTTGGCCACTTTTAAAGTTATTCAGGTACGATCCGATGTAATCGAATTCCTGATTCCTGTCACCATAGCCATTACTGCCTTTACTACTATCTTGAAGCCAAGACCTTCTACGGGCAAAGGTATTCAAATGAATTATTTTCTCGCGCTGTTTTTTGGTTTGATCCATGGTTTGGGTTTTTCTAATTATCTGCGGGAGCTATTGGGAAAAGAGGCTGTTATCTGGAAACCTCTCCTTGCTTTTAATCTAGGTCTGGAAGCCGGACAATTGATCATTGTTGGTGCCTATCTATTGGTGACCTCTATCCTGGTAGGGATAGCTGGTGTAAACAGAAAGGAGTGGACCCTGGTTATGGCAGCAATGGTTTTCGGGATTTCCTTGATGATGATGCTTGAAACGAAATTTTGGTAAATAAAATATAACTATGAAAAAAACAGGACTAGTTTGGATGCTCTTGGCCCTAATGACTGCTCAGGTTTTCGGGCAGGCTCGTCGTTCAGAGCAAAACCACGGCGAACGATTTGAGCAGCTGGGTACCATGCTACGATCTCCCAATGTCTACAGGACTGCCTCTGGTGCTCCGGGACATATGTATTGGCAGCAAAAAGCCAATTATGTGATCGACGTGGAACTCAATGATGATAATCAATCCGTCAAGGGAAAGGAAACCATCACTTATATCAATAACTCTCCTGATCAACTCACCTATCTTTGGGTTCAGTTGGAAGAAAATCAAAGAGGTCCTCAATCCGAAGCACCTTTGGTAGCCGAAAGCAGTATCAATTCCCGAATGACTTTAGGAACTTTGCAGGGAATCCTCTGGGAAAATGATGAATATGGCTATAAAGTACTGAATGTAAAGGACGCTCAAGGCAATCCACTTTCTGTGGCTGTCAATAAGACCATGATGCGAATTGATCTTCCTATGCCTTTAAAGGCGGGTGAGAGCTTCACTTTTGCTGTTGACTGGTCCTTTAATATCACAGACAGAATGTCCTACATTTCCGGTAGACCTGGTTATGAATTCTTCCCAGAAGATGGGAACTATATCTATACCATGGCAGAGTGGTTTCCTAGAATGGCTGTTTACTCTGATTTCGAAGGATGGCAGAACAAACAGTTTTTGGGAAGAGGTGAATTTGCCTTGACTTTTGGGGATTATGAAGTAAGAATCACCGTGCCTGCTGATCACATGGTAGGAGCTACCGGAGTTTTACAAAATCCTGAAGAAGTATTATCTGCTACGGAATTGCAGCGATGGAATAAAGCTAAGCAGACCTTTGATAATCCTGTAATTATCAGAACTCAGGCAGAGGCTGAAAAATTGGAAAAAGGAAAATCCAAAGACAAGAAAACCTGGATTTTCAAAGCTGAGAATGTCCGCGATTTTGCTTGGACTTCCTCCAGAAAATTTATCTGGGACGCTATGGCAGTGAAGCAGGGAGGAAAAGATGTCATGGCGATGTCTTACTATGCCAAGGAGGCCAATCCTCTGTGGGAGCAATATTCAACCCGAGTAGTAGCTCATACTATTAAATCTTATTCAGCACATACATTTGACTACCCATATCCAACTGCTATCTCTGTGGAAGCAAGTAATGGTATGGAATACCCGATGATCTGTTTCAATTACGGAAGACCAGACAAGGATGGCACCTATTCAGAAGCAGTGAAGTATGGAATGATTTCAGTAATCATTCACGAAGTAGGCCACAATTTCTTCCCGATGATCGTCAACTCAGACGAGAGACAGTGGACTTGGATGGATGAAGGCTTGAATACCTTCATGCAGTTTATGGCAGAGCAGGAATGGGATAGAAATTATCCATCCAGAAGAGGCCCTGCACATAAGATTGTTCCTTACATGAGAAGTGATAAGAGCATGCTTGAGCCGATCATGACTAACTCAGAAAATATCATTCAGTTTGGTCCAAATGCATACGCTAAGCCAGCTACTGCTTTGAATATTTTGAGAGAGACAGTGATGGGCAGAGAGCTGTTTGATTTTGCCTTCAGAGAGTATGCTAGAAGATGGATGTTTAAGCATCCAACCCCTGAAGACCTTTTCAGAACAATGGAAGATGCATCTGCAGTTGATCTGGACTGGTTCTGGAGAGGATGGTTTTATGGAACAGAACCTGTAGATATTGCTATTCAGGATGTGAAGTGGTTTAAACTAGACAACAGAACTCCGGCTCAGAAAAAAGCTGATCAAAAAGCTGCATTTGACCTGGAAGAAAGCTATGTATCTAAGAATTATAACAAAGCTGATGTGCCCCAAACAGTAGTGGAGGCAGATCCTGCCACCAGAGATTTTTATAATTCTTACAATCCATTTACTGTGAGCCCTGAAGACGAGGAAGAGTATAAGAAGTTTATGGCCAGTCTTTCTCCAAAAGAAAAAGAGCTCCTGAATTCCAATATGAACTTCTACGAGATCACCTTTGAAAATGTGGGTGGTTTGGTAATGCCATTGATCATTGAATTTCAATATGCTGACGGAACCTCTGAGATCGAGCGGATTCCTGCTGAAATCTGGAAGCTCAATGAAACTCAGGTAACCAAAGTTTTCCCGAAGAAGAAAGAAGTGGTACAGTTTATATTGGACCCTATGCGTGAGACTGCGGATATCGATGAGTCTAGTAATTACTGGCCAAGACAATATCAGCCAACCCGATTTGAATTGTACAAAAGCCGAGGTGGAGCCAGAGGAGCTTCTGTAGGTGACAATCCAATGAAAAAAGCTCAGAGCAAGAAAAAGTAAGCTTTAGGCTTTCAATATTATTTTTAAGCCCTCCAAAGTTTTTCCTTTCTCAGGAGAATTTGGAGGGTTTATTTTTTTATGATCTCCTCAAAAACCTTCACCCCCGTCTCAATCAACTCATCCGGGAAGTCGTAGGTCGGTTCATGGAGTTGAGGGCAATTCTCACCTGAGCCTAGTCCAAACAAAAAGGAAGGGCAGTGCTGACTAAACAATCCAAAATCTTCCGACCAATTGAAGGGCTCGGCTTTTTCTACGGCTTTAAGCCCTAATTCCACAGCAGCAACTTTTACGACCTCATACAATTCTTGATCATTGTGCGATACCGCAAATTTCTCAACAAATTCTACTTCCAATTTTAAGCGCTCCTCGCTTGCTATTTTTTTAGCCAAAGCTTGTGCTTTTTCAATTAGCAAGTCCAGATCTTTTTGGTCATAAGCTCTTAGGGTCATACTTAAACTTCCCTTGCCTGCACTCGTCCCAAAAGCCAAACTTCCCAATTCAACATGGATCAGCGTGAGTAAAGAAAAGCCTGGAATTTCCTTGGGCAATTGGGGAAGCTGATGCATCAGTTGGGCTAGGGCCTGTGCAGGGTTGATTCCGGCGTCGGGATGGGCAGAGTGGGAGGTTTTCCCGGTGAAATGTAGACGCATTCCTGTACTTCCTGCTGCAAATGTTCCTTTTCTAAGCACCACCTGATGAAGCGGAAATCCGGGTAAGTTATGTAGGGCAAAGGCATAATCGGGCCTGATTTCCTCAAATCGGGAATCATTTAGAATTGCCTGAGCTCCTTCTCCTGTTTCTTCGGCAGGTTGAAAGAGAAGCACCACTTCTCCACTTTCGGGCCTCTCTTGAGCCAACTTTTCTCCCAATCCACAGATAATTGCCATGTGTCCGTCATGGCCACAAAGGTGGGCCTTTCCGGAGACAGTGCTTTGGTAGCTTGGATTTCCTTTTTCCTCGATAGGCAAGGCGTCCAATTCACAACGAAAGAGCAGGCGTTTTCCTGGGTTTTTACCCTTGAAAATGAAAGCTAAGCCCGTTCCTCCCAAGCCTTCAATTGTCTCATCTGGATTCAAAGGCTTAAAAAAGTCCAGAATTCTCTGGGCAGTTTGGCTTTCTTCTCCAGCTATTTCTGGATGTTTGTGAAGCGTATGCCGAAGTTGGATTAGTGAATTCATGATGTTAATGTCTAGTTTCCTCGATTTCTTTTCAAAACAAGAGTACCTCTTGGTATAATACTTCAAATATTGACATTATATGAAGTATTCGGTAAATTTAAATTATCAATTTCTAGAATAGATCATGGCAAAAACGGAATCACTAAATATAGCTTTGACTGATGAGATGAAAAAATTTATCACTAGTCAATCAGGTAAGGGTACTTTATATGCTACACCTAGTGAGTATGTTCGGGACCTTATTCGTCATGAGCGTGATCGCATAGAAGCTGCGTCTTTACGTGCAGCCATAGTTGACGGATATCAGGACGTGTTGCATGGACGAACTCGTGAGTTTTCTGGAGATTTGATGGCGGATTTGAAATTACATCAGAAGGATGTTGAAAAGTGAAAAGAATACTTCTTACTTCAAGAGCACTTTCTGATCTTCAGGAAATCTATGAATTTTCCATTTCTGAATGGGGTGAATCAACAGCCCTAAAGTATATGTTGGGAATAGAAGATTGCCTAAAACTTTTACAGGAAAATGAAGGGCTACTAAAATCAAATAAAATTATATCATCAAGATTTATGGTGTATCCAGTTCAAAAGCATTTTTTAATTTGTGATATCATCGATGATGCGATTTGCGTTCTTACCATAAGGCATACTTCCATTAATTTATTGGAGCGGTTGAAAAAGTTAGAGCCTACATTGGAAGATGAGGCTAAAGCGATTTATAAAAAATCAATAAAGTAAGTTTTCCTTTGCTTCGCTTTGTCGCCGCGAGCTTTTTTTAAAAACCACATAGAGAGGATAGAAAACATAGCTTCATTCAGCTTTTGCTTCTTTTATCCTTTTCGGGAGCTCAAAAAATATCGAACATCGAATGATGAATAATGAAGTGTAGTGAACACCCTACAGCGATCCCCTTTAATTACTCGATTAATCAATTACACAATTACTTATCAATGAGATTATCTCTTTGCCTCTTCATTTCTTTGCGGGAGAATAAAATCATTCGCCGCTGCGTCGCCGCGAGCTTTTTAAAAACCACATAGAGAGGATAGAAAACATAGTTTTATAAATTTTTGTCTCTGCGAGATACTTTTTCAACGCAGAGCCGCGGAGGTCGCAAAGAATATCGCAAAGTAATCTTTTGTACTATTTTCTTTTGACGCTAATAAAGTCAGTCCATGAGACAGGAAAAATATTTTGCGTTTGGAATTGAGTTGAGACCTAAATAACTAATAACTCAATAACCAATAACTCTTCCCCGCGCCTCTGGGAGCGTATTTCAATTATATTACTTTATTCCTGAGTCAAAAACTCCAAATTCTTCCATGCCTACAGCATAGTGATGATGTCTGCATATATCATTACTACCTAGCTCAAATCCCTACGGGATTTACATTACTCTCAAATATCTCTTCGCGCCTTTCATTCATAATGGGAAAGATTATGTCCTAGAACTAGTTGAACTCTGAACTATGAACATTTGAACTTTAAAAATCATCATTGATATCCAAAAGCTTGGAGCATCAATTACACAGTTACTCAGGACCTCTCCTTGCGTCTCCTCCAGAAACCCAACAGACCTAGCTTCTAATTTTTTATCTCCCTGGTTTTCAATTGGAATCATTTTTGTCTCAATTTTTTCAGTAACGGTTGGGAACTTACCTTCCTTTCTTGTTATTTTCATCCAATCACTTCAACCTTTAACCAAACACTTTTATGAGCGAGATAGAAAAAAAACAAATCGAAGAGCAAATCACTGCTCTAAGAGCTAAGCTTACTGGTGACATGTTTGCAGACATGGAGATTCGAGACAAAATTCATAATCTGGAAATGGTATTGAATGGTACCAAGCCGGGTGGTCAATACATTGATTGTGTAGGTTGCGGAAGTTAATCAGTTTTGAATCGATACTTTATTATTTATAAGCCCTTTGGGGTTTTGAGCCAATTTAGCGGAGAGGGGCAGACACTTGCCTCTCTTTTTCATTTTCCCAAAACAGTCTATCCTGTAGGTCGATTGGATAAGGATAGCGAGGGTTTGTTGCTGATTACTGATGATAAGCAGCTTAACCATCAATTGCTAAATCCCCGATTTGCTCATCAACGAACCTATCTGGCTCAGGTGGAGGGTATACCAGATGCAGAATCTTTGCGTCAACTGGAAAAGGGAGTAGAAATCAATTTGGATGGGAAGATGTACCATACCAAACCTGCTTTGGCTAAAATTCCCTATGAGATTCCAGCTTTGCCTGATAGAGATCCGCCGATTCGTTACCGCAAAAATGTGCCGGATACCTGGATTGCTTTAACATTAATTGAAGGTAAAAATAGACAAGTAAGAAAAATGACTGCGGCGGTTGGATTTCCCACCTTGAGATTGGTGAGATGGTCTATGGAGAAGCTGAGCATTGAAGGCTTCCAAGTGGGAGAGGTAAGAGAAATGGGGCAAGATGAAGTATATCGTGCCTTGGGATTGAGTGGTTTCCGTAGAAAATGATTAATACTCTCCTAAATAGGAGAAGATATAATGGAATTTTTTACCGCTAAGACGCTAAGTACGCAAAGAGATTCACAGGGGGTTTTTCGGTATAGACCATCAATGCCCAATAACTAATAACCGATAACTACTTCCAAAGTACCCTAAGACTGCCACGCTCTGAAAGCTCCGCTCGCAGTGAAGGAAATAACTTTGCCACTTCCCTTCTTTGCGGGAAACAACATCGCCGCGTCGCTGCGCCACCGCGAGATTTTTTTTCACCACATAGCCACAGAAGTTTAGGTAAAAGTAGAGCCTTTGTCTGAACGAGAACCCAATAACTAATAACCAATAACTACTTCCAAACTACCCAAAGACTGCCACGCTCCGCAAGCTCCGCTCGCAGTGACGATAAAACCTTACTTCTTAAAAAATCCTAAAATCCCGCTTAGCACTCTGACTTTACCACTTCTAAGAATTAAGATTGCGTCTGGGATAAAATGTCCTATTTTTGAGGTTATCTGAGTAAAAAACCAAATCCATGCATCAGGATAAAATAGCAGCAGTCATACAGGAAGTAAGAAAAGTAGTTGTCGGTCAGGATAAAATGGTCAACCGCTTATTGATAGGGCTCTTTACCAATGGCCATATTCTATTGGAAGGTGTTCCCGGTCTTGCGAAGACCCTGACAGTAAATACTCTTGCCAAAGTATTGCACTTGGATTTTAACCGAATTCAGTTCACTCCGGATCTCTTGCCTTCAGATTTGATTGGTACAATGATCTACAATCAGCAAACGGCTAATTTTGAAGTAAAGAAAGGACCAATTTTCGCCAATTTGATTTTGGCTGATGAGGTAAACCGATCTCCCGCCAAGGTTCAGTCGGCTTTGCTAGAGGCGATGCAGGAAAAGCAAGTAACCATCGGCGAGACTACTTTTCCATTAGATAGGCCATTTTTGGTATTGGCTACCCAAAACCCGGTGGATCAGGAAGGTACTTATCCTCTTCCTGAAGCTCAGGTCGATCGATTTATGATGAAAGTTCATATCGAGTATCCAAGTAAGGCTGATGAAATGGAGGTTATGAGGAGAATGGCTAATATGTCCTTCAATTCAGAGGTCAACGCAGTGCTTTCCAAGCAGGATATTTTTGATATCAGAAATGAGATCAATGCTATCAATATTGCTGAGCCTTTGGAGCAGTATATTATTGAGTTGGTTTTTGCAACCAGATTCCCGGAACAATACGGTTTAAAAAACGAAGCGAAGTACATTCAATTTGGGGTTTCTCCCCGTGCAAGTATCAATTTGAATCTCGCTTCGAAAGCTGTTGCCTATATGGATGGCCGTGATTATGTGCTTCCTGAGGATATCAAAGAAATCGCAGAAGATGTGCTAAATCACAGAATTATACTGAATTACGAAGCAGAAGCTGATAATATCAACACTCGTGACCTAGTTAAAATATTGTTGGAAAAGGTACCGATTAACAAGACGGTAACATTGAAATAATACAATTTAGCTTTTAAAAGGGCTTTCTGAGAGGAAAGCCTTTTTTTATGCATTTTTTGTTAATACAATATTAAATTCTGTATTCATTTTTAAAAAAAGCATAATTCGAATAATTCTCTTGCAGGTAAAAATTGATACACTTTTGTAACGTGAAAACGAACAAAACCACATTCAATTTATACCCAATGAAAAAATTCAACTCTTTCTTAATGATTTTAGCAGCTGCCCTTATTGGGTTCTCGAGCTGTATTGAAGGTAATGAAAGGCCAGATCTTGGCGATGATAACGGTCAGGATGATGAGGTACTAGTTTCCTCTAATATCACTTCAAATACTACCTGGGAAACAGGCAAAACTTATGTTTTGGGAGGAAGAATTACTGTGACTTCCGGGAATACATTGACTATTCAGCCAGGAACAATCATCAAAGGTGAAGTTGGTACAGGTTCAAATGCAACTGCTTTGATCATTGCAAGAGGTGCAAAAATCAATGCTGCAGGTACAGCTAGCTCGCCTATCATTTTTACAACTATTGCAGATGAAATTCAGCCTGGACAAATCGAATCTCCTAACCTTGAGCCAAATTTAAATGGTTTGTGGGGTGGTCTGATTATCCTTGGTAATGCGAGAGGATCTTTCCCAGGTGATGTTGCGGAGATCCAAATAGAAGGTATTCCACCTTCAGATTCAAATGGACTTTATGGAGGAACTAATGACGCTGACAATTCAGGAGTTTTAAAATATGTATCCATTAGACATGGTGGCGCCAACATTGGTGAAGGAAACGAAATCAACGGTTTGACTCTTGGTGGTGTAGGTTCCGGCACTGTTATCGAAAATGTAGAAGTTGTTGCTAATCAGGATGATGGAATCGAGTGGTTTGGTGGAACAGTAAACGTGACTAATGCTTTGGTATGGAATGCAGGTGATGATGCCTTGGATACTGACCAAGCTTGGGCTGGTACTTTAGATAACTTCATTGTCATCGCAGGTAGCGAAACTGACCACTGTTTGGAAATTGACGGACCAGAAGGTTCTTACCTAGCTGCTCATACTTTAAAGAATGGATCTGTAAAAGGAAACAATGTAGCAGAGCTGGCTGACTTCAGAGATGGAGCAAGAGGTACTTTCGAAAACATTTACTTCTTCGGGTTTGCTGATCCGGCATCCACAGACGGAAGAGGCGATTTCTCTTTGAGTGGAGATAAAACCCTAGCCACTTTTGCAGATGGCTCTCTAAAATTTGCTAATCTTCAAATCACTCTAGCTAATAACGTGGCCTTAGCTACTGTATTCAGAGCTGGCACTGCTACTCATGCAACTGCAGTTGCTGCAGGAGCTAACACAGTTGGAGCCAACAAAGCCGCATTCAATACTTGGTCATGGGCCGCTGTTTCTGGTCAATTGGCTGATTTCTAAACTCAAAAAATAAAAGGAAGAAAGGGTTTGCAAGGTCCTTTCTTCCTTTTCTAAAAAGTATTCAATTACAAATTGCTGTATGAAAAATAAATCTAAAAATCTCTTCGCCAAAAAAACGGTGATCTTGATTATCCTGGTTTTGACCCAGGTTATTGCCGGTTTTGCCTTTGCGCAAAAGGGTACCATCCGGGGGGCTATTTATGAGCAGGCTACCGGTGAACCTCTCTTCGGGGTTTCAGTGCTTGTGAAAGAAACAGGAACTGGAGCGGTAACTGATTTTGATGGAAAATTTGAAATTCAGGTTGAACCAGGATCTTACTCTCTACAGATTTCCTACATTTCTTACGCTACTATTCAGTTGACTGAAGTAGAAGTAAAGACCGGAGCTGTCAATGTATTGAATGATATCTTGATGGCAGATGAAGCTTCTGAATTGGAAACTGTGACAATTGCAGCTTCTGCAATCAGAACTACAGAATCTGCTTTGATGTCTGTGAAAAGAAATGCAGCCAATCTAATGGATGGTATTTCTGCAAGCTCTTTCCGTCAAATCGGTGATGGTGATGCAGCTTCTGCAGTAAAACGAGTTACCGGTGTTTCTATCGAAGGAGGAAAATACATTTACGTAAGAGGCCTAGGAGACAGATATACCAAGACTGTATTGAATGGTGTTGATATTCCTGGTTTGGATCCGGATAGAAACTCTATCCAAATGGATATCTTCCCAACGAATGTGATTGACAATATCATTGTTTCAAAGTCATTCACAGCAGAACTTCCAGCTGATTTTACCGGTGGAGTGGTAGATATTGAGACCAAGGATTTTCCTGAGGAGAAAAATATGCGATTGAGCCTAAGTGGTGGCTTGACTCCTTCCATGCACTTTAATTCCAGTTACCTGAAGTATGACGGTGGTCAGACAGATTGGCTAGGTTTCGACGATGGTACAAGAGCTATCCCTACAGATGGTAGAACTAACATTCCACAATATGGACAGGCGGTAGGTAACCCTAACGGAGCAAGAGGGATGGAATATCAGGAGATTTTGGGAAGCTTCAACAGAACGTTAGGAGGATATAGAACTAACAGCTTGATGGATTTGGGTGTTAGCTTTTCTCTAGGAAATCAAGTTGCAAGAACCAAAGCAACTTGGGGTTATAACTTTGCTCTGACTTACAAAAATGAAACAGAGTTTTACCAGGATGCCGAATTCAACCTTTTTGCAAAACCAAGACAGGCTAATGACACTGAGCTAGAACCTCTGGAAAGACAAAGAGGTGACTACGGTGTAAACAATGTTTTGTTGGGAGGACTTGCAGGGATTGCTTTGAAAACTGATAATTCCAAGTACAAATTGAATATCATGCACCTTCAAAATGGTGAATCCAAAGCTGGTGAATTTGATTTCGTCAATACTAACCTTGGAGCAAACTTTGAAGCGAAGCAGTATAACTTGGAGTATAGCCAAAGAGGACTTACCAGTGTTTTATTGGGAGGTACACATTTCTTTAATGCCAGAGATTGGGAAGTAAACTGGAAATTGGCACCGACCAGATCTACTATTGAAGATCCGGACATCAGATTTACAAGATTCAGAGTTCCTACCAATACCATTTCTACTGAAGTAGGTTTACCTGCAAGAATCTGGAGAAATTTGGAAGAATACAGTGTAGTGGGTAAAGTAGATATAGCTAAATCCCTTTCTTTATTCCAAAGAGAATCAAAAGTAAAGTTTGGATCTAATTATGTGTTCAAATACCGTGACTTCAATATCCAAAGCTTCCAATTTGCAACTGGTGACACTGAATTCGTAGGAGATCCAAACGAAATTCTAAGAGATGAGAACTTATTCTCTGGGACAAACAGAAATGGAGTAAGATACAATGCGGATTTTATTCCAATCAACCCTAATGAGTATCAATCTATCGCTACCAATGTAGCGGGTTATGCTTCTGTTGAAGCGAAACCAGCAGATAAATTAAAGGCAATTGTTGGCTTGAGAGTAGAGAAATTCAATCAGTACTATACAGGTACTAACCAAACCGGAACCATCAACTTTGATTTGGTGACTATGTTGGATGATATTGATTTCTTCCCGACAGTGAACTTGATCTACAACTTGAAAGACAATCAGAATCTAAGACTTTCTGCTTCCAGAACTATCGCAAGACCATCTTTCAAAGAATTGTCTTATGCTGAGATTCTAGATCCGATTACCGGTAGAACTTTCATCGGTGGCTTGTACCCTGAGACTACCAATGGTGGTACAGAGGTGCTTTGGGATGGAAACTTGGTTTCAACAAGAATCAACAACTTTGATATCAGATGGGAAGCATTCCAAGAAAGAGGTCAAATGCTTTCTGTCAGTGCCTTCTACAAAACTTTCGACAGACCTATCGAAATGGTGCAGTTTCTTGCTGACCCGGGTACTTTCCAACCAAGAAACGTAGGAAACGGTACAGTAGCAGGATTGGAATTTGAATTCAGAAAGTCTTTGGCTTTTATCACACCTGCTTTGGAGAAATTCAACTGGAATACAAACGTAACTGTAACCGAGTCCCGGATCAAAATGTCAGAATCTGAATTCAGATCCAGATCATTGACTGCCAGAGAAGGAGAAGTAGTGGAAGACACAAGAGATATGGCTGGACAGGCTCCTTACATTATCAATACAGGTTTGGCATACCAAGATTATAACAAAGGCTGGGAAGCTGGTGTATTCTACAATGTGCAGGGTTCTACTTTGAACTATGTGGGTTTTGGAAACAGAACAGACACTTACACAGTACCTTTCCATAGCTTAAACTTGAATATCAATAAGTCATTTGGAGCTGATGAGAGAATCCAGGCTGGATTTGGAGTTCAGAATATCCTAAATGATAAAAGAGAAATGGTGTTTAGATCTTTCGCAGCGCAAGATCAGATCTTTACTAGCCTTGCTCCAGGCTTGAGAATGAACTTTAAAGTAGCATTTTCTTTCTAAGGATTAATTACCACAATGAAAAAGGCTTCCGAAGAGATTTGGAAGCCTTTGTTTTTTGCATCGTAGCTAAGTTAATCGATGTATTATTTCTTTTTCTTCCGGATAAAGTGCCAAAAGGCTTTCTGTGGAAAACAGCTCAAAGTCTTCAAAATCAAAACCCGGTGATACTACGCAGGATACCAGCGCATAAGAACCCAGCGAATCAACACTGCTTCCAAAGATTGTTTTAGCCTGAACCAACCGCTGTGGTTGACAACTTTCTTCATTCGCTGGACCTAATGACATGATTTGATGTCCTTCTTCCGAAAGTGTATGAACAGAAAGTGGGCTGCCCTCATGCCAAAACCATATCTCATCACTTTGAATTCGATGGAAGCGTGAGATATTTTCTGAGGTCAATAGAAAATAAATAGCTGTACTTAAATTCCTTTTTCCCTGTTGGGTTTCTATGATTTCAGGAGATCTATAAATTTCCCTGTAAAAACCACCTTCAGGGTGCGTTTGCATCTGAAGACTTTTCACTAAGAATTCTACTCTTTCCTGAGTATTCATTTATTGATAGGTTTCCATCAAAATTGAGACAATTCTATCCGCTGTTTTTCCGTCCCACATTGGAATTCCCTGGTATTGCTTCCAATCCCCATTCATGATTTTTTCCAGGTATGGTCGAAGTTTGGCAGGGTCTGTACCTACCAATTCGTTGGTGCCCAAATAAATGGTTTCTGGTCTTTCAGTATTATCTCTTAAGGTTACACAAGGCACATTCATGATAGATGCCTCCTCGGTAATACCTCCTGAATCGGTAATGACACCTTTTGCATTTTTTACCAAATAATTGAATTCCAAATAACCCAAAGGCTCACACATGTGAAGATTAGGAGCGTCAATGCCTATGGCTTGAAGGTTTTTGGCTGTTCTTGGGTGAACAGGGAATATGATTGGTAAGCCTTGAGTTCCTTCCAAAATAGCATCAATCATCGCCTTTAGCTTTTGCTCCTGATCCACATTGGCAGGTCTGTGCATGGTCATTACGAAGTATTTTCCCTTTTCCAGCCCATCAAAAATAGCTCCTTCGGGCTTTTGGAATCTAGGCATCTGGGCCATTAGCGTATCTATCATGGTATTTCCCACAAAGTGAATTTTACTTTCAGGGAAGCCGCTTTTCCTAAGATTCTCATTAGCTATTTCTGAGGTGGTAAAAAAGTGGTCAGTGATAGAATCTGTGACCATCCTATTGATTTCTTCGGGCATACTTAAATCGCCTGAGCGAATTCCGCCCTCTACATGAGCTACATCAATACAAAGTTTTTTAGCTGCAATAGAGCAGGCCAAGGTGCTGGTGACATCTCCCACGACAATTACCAAATCAGTGGGGTTTTCCATCAATTCTTTTTCAAAAGCCACCATGATAGAGGCTGTTTGCTCTGCCTGAGTTCCGCCTCCGCCTCCCAGATTCGCATGGGGCTCAGGAATGTTTAATTGCTCAAAAAAGTCTCCGGACATTTTTTTATCATAGTGTTGTCCTGTGTGAACCAATCGAAAATTGATGTTTTTCCCATTCTCTTGCTGTTTCAGGATAGCATGAATGATGGGAGCAATTTTCATAAAATTAGGCCGTGCACCTGCGACAATAGTAAAAGTTGGCATAGTATAACTTTGGTTTGGGGCAAAAATAAGAAATGATGACTCAGTTCTATGATATTTAGGCACTTTTCCAGTCTTCTAATTGGCTGCTTTTTTGTTTCTTTGTAGCTAGAGTTTTATCAGATTCGGACATATGAATATTTGGACCTGGAAGCGGGGTAGAAATTTGCTTTCTTTTTTAATACTAACTTTTGCCATCAGCGCCTGCACAGATACCTTGGAATCATCGGTAGTGGTTTATGATAATGATTTTTCCACGCTGGATTTAAAAGGCTTTGAAAACGGAAGGCTGTTTATTTTCCAAAATGATACGATTGCAGGGCATTACCACAATGAGGAAGTATCTGTAAAATTGGACAATCTTCCATCACACAATATGTTGAAAATTACCACAGAAGTCTTGATTCATGACAGCTGGGATGGCAATGCGGATGATGGTTTGTCCGGGCCAGATTACTGGTTCTTCGGGATAGATGATGAGGAAATATTCAGAACGACATTTTCTAATTCACCCTGTGAATCTACGTTTTGTCTTTACCAGTCATTTCCGAATTCATATTTTCGGCAGAATGTACCCAAATCTGGTAGTACTAGAACCAATATGCCTGGATTATGCATATTTGGTGCTTTCCCTAATTACACCAGTAGATATACTGTTTCCAAAATCATCAGACATCAAAGTTCAGATGTGAAGATTTTTTGGAATTCTGAATTACGCCAAGAGAATAGTCCGGACCCTAAATGTGATGAGTCTTGGTCCTTGGCAAAAATTACCGTTGAAGCATTGATCGTTAATTAATATGGGGTACAAAAACACATTCAAACAGTCATTGATTTTGGTATTTTTTGCGATTAGCTTTTATCCAGCTTTTTCGCAAACCATCCCACTTGGTACTCCCTTATTAGATGAGTATTTGAGAAGAGCTCAATTGCTGGGAAAAGTTGATTCTACCTCCAGTTGGATGATACGTCCATTATATCCTACTGAAGCTTTCGGAGTTAAGGACGGATTTGATTTGGACAGTTCGATAGTAGATTTTGATCAAAGTCGAACTCATAAAAGATTTGGTCCGGAAGAAAAAGGTAAGTTTTTACTGCTTCCTGCTTCTTACCGAATGCAGTATAACTCTACTTATGCATTTGGAACCAATGATGGAGCTTTTATACCAAATAGAGGCTTACAGCATTTACTCAGCATTGGAACCTATTTAGAATATGAGGGACTTTCTTTGCAGTTTCAACCCGAGCTTTTGCTCGCGCAAAACAAAGATTACATAGGTTTCCCGATCGAGCATCAAGCCACCATCCTATTTTATTATGAATACATGAATAGGATAGATATGCCTGAGCGATTTGGGACTGGTTCTTACAATAAATTCTTTTTGGGACAGTCCAGCTTGAGGTATAATTACAAAGAATATTCTATTGGGGTTTCTACAGAAAATTTATGGTGGGGTCCCGGTCGAAGAAACTCCCTTCTTTTGGGAAATAATGCTCCGGGTTTTCTCCATTTTACTCTTAATACCAGAAAGCCTGTTCAATCCAAAATCGGTTCTTTTGAAGGGCAACTGATTTCCGGGTTTTTGAAATCCACGGATTTCTCACCTCCTCATCCTGATTATTCTATCCAACAAAATCCAGTTCTCATTCCAAAAAGAGAAAATGGAGACCGCTACCTGGGAGGCTTAGTTTTGACTTATCAGCCTAAATGGGTTCCTGGTTTATTCTTAGGATATGGCTCTGTGAACCATATGTACAGAGAAGATATGACAAGCTTTGCAGATGGCTTGCCTGTTTTCAATGGTCGAAAGGGGCCTGAAAATGTAGAAGATCCTATCCGCGACAAGAGGCAACAATTTAGCTCAGGATTTTTCAGATGGTTGAGTGCCGAAGGTCATTTTGAATTTTATGGAGAATACGGGACTCGAGGGAATAGCTTTCGAACGGGGGATTTTATGATCACACCTGAAAAAGGCAGGGCATTTACTTTTGGGTTTTCCCACTTGATGCCTTTGAAAAAGCAAGGAAGGTATTTCCAGATTAGTTCTGAAATGACTCAAACCGGTCAGACTATTCGGGAAGAAATCAGACAACTTCGCACTTGGTACATCCATGATTACGTGCGACATGGATATACTCATCAGGGGCAGGTTTTAGGAGTAGGAAATGGTCCGGGAAGTAATCAGATTTTTGTGGAATTCGCATGGGTGGATCAAATGAACCGAATCGGATTTCAGATGGAGCGAATTGTCTACAATAATGATTTCTACTATTACCGATACGAAGCTTCTAAGGATTTTAGAAATAAATATGTGGATTTAGTGCCTTCCTTAGTGGC
Organism: Algoriphagus sp. NBT04N3; assembly: GCF_019443765.1. NCBI lineage: Bacteria > Pseudomonadati > Bacteroidota > Cytophagia > Cytophagales > Cyclobacteriaceae > Algoriphagus > Algoriphagus sp. NBT04N3. The sequence goes on along the minus strand of NZ_CP048415.1, from coordinate 3,795,274 downwards.
AGACTGGAGATTTGGAAATATTCTGGTCAGTGGGAAATTTCAATATGTAAATACCCTCAATTACAAATGGTTCCTCGAAAACCAGCCGGATCAATATTTTGTCCCTGGTTTTGACAGAAAGAATTCCGTAGCACATTTGGGAGTTGCCTATTTATTCAAATAATCAAATTAATAATGATAGCTGAAAAAGATAAAGTGGTTTCGATCGCTTACACCTTAAAGGTAGACGACGGAGAGTCCGGTCAGGAGTTATTTGAAGAGGTAGGAGAAGCTCAAGCATTTCCGTTTTTGTTTGGACATCAAAATGTACTTCCCAAATTGGAGGAAGTGCTTTCAGGGAAAAAAGCAGGGGATACCTTCTCAGTTTTCATTGACTTTGAAAATGGCTATGGAGATTATGATGAAAATAAAAAAGTCATTATCCCGAAGGCGAATTTCAAAGAAGACGGAAAAAAGAATAAGGATATTCTGAAAGTCGGTAGAGTAATTCCCATGCAAGATGATAAGGGAAATCAAATGCGCGGAGAAATCATCAAGGTCGACTATAGAGGAGTTCATATGGATTTTAATCCACCTCTGGCAGGATATGATTTATACTTTGAAGGAAAGATTGTTGCAATTCGTGAGGCTGAAAAAGAAGAAATAGAACATGGCCATGTTCATGGCCCAGGAGGCCATCATCACGATTAAATGATCAATGCCCTGTCTCAAGATAGGGCATTTGTCGTATTGTATAGATTTAATTTGCTCTATAAATTTGATTTTATAACCCACAATCGAAATGGATACAGTCAAAGTTTGGGTAGCAAGAATAGCCTTAATCTTGTTTATTTTGATGTTTTTGATGTGATTTTTAGAAGACTGGAATGATTCGGGGTGATCGGTAACAGTCAACAAGGTCTCTTTTCGGGGGGAAAGAGGCCATTTTTTATTTTCTTAAGTCTATGCCCAGATTTTTGTAGGCCTGATCAATGGCAAGATTTTTTAATCCTTCAATTCTTTCTGACTCGTAAAGTTTATAAGCCTTTTCCAATTGAACTGCCGCCACTCGATAGGATTGCTCATTGAAATGCAAAATAGCATCATTGTAATATTGCAAACCTGCCAATTGGGTCAAGTTGATTTTTCTAAAAATGGTTTTTTCACTTTCAGATTGATTGGGACTACCGATTCTTTGTCTCAGATCCAAATAGCTGGATGCCTCTTCCGGAGCATAGGCTTTTAGATAATTCTTTACTTCTCCTGGATTAGTTATCATGCCGCCAATTCTCAAAGTGCTTTCCAAAATGATTGGATTCTGATCCACATTGACAATTAAAAATACATGGTAATCGGTCTCTACGATTTCGAAGTCAAATCCATATTTATTCAAAATCATTCCAAGTGTCGCAGTACCACTCACGCAGTCGAACTTGCCTTCGGATAGCATTTGATTGAAAGTAGCGTGCTGCTCGTAAGTTTTGAATAAATTCTGATGACTCTTTTCAAATAGGGTGCGGATGAACTTAAGGCTCTTTCCCTTTTTCTCAAATTTCTTGTCTAATGTTGAAATATGCTCTTCCCATTTCTGAGCATGCATTTCATTTTCGGCATGTACCGCTCTAAAAAGTGCCAAATAATCTGATTCGCTTAGACTTTTTTCCCAAAGAGATTTCTCGATTTCAGTTTCAAAAGGAAGGTCATTCGGTAACACAGAGCTCTCCTGGGACCACGCAGTAAGCATGCTCAGCAAGAAAAAGAGACTGGTTAGGAATGATTTGATCTTCATTTTGTAATGTCAATGTTACCAAATATATCATAAAGTTAACAATTTGGTAACATTGGAAAAAATATTTGGAAAAACTTAACATACTTTTTTTTAGATAAATCATTGATGGTGATAAGGTTCTCCTCTTAAAATAGTCATGGCTCGGTAAATTTGCTCCGCAATGAATGGCCGGATCATCTGATGGGAAAAGGTCATTTTGGAAAGAGATATTTTTCCATTGGCCCTTTGATATACCACATCCGAAAAGCCATAGGGGCCGCCGATTACAAAAATCAACTGCTTGATTCCAGCATTCATTTTTTTCTGCAAAAAGTCTGAAAATCCAATAGAATCGAAGCTTTTTCCATTTTCATCCAATAATATTAACTCATCGGATAAATTGATTTTCTTTAGAATTAACTCTCCCTCTTTTTCTTTTTGGGCAGATTGGGACAGAGACTTGGTGTTTTTGAGATCAGGAATAATCTCCCATTCAAACCTGAGATAATGTCCTATTCGCTGGGAATAGATTTCTGTTAATTCCTGAATAGCAGGATGATCTGTCTTTCCTATGGCAATAATTTTGATCAGCATAGTCAAAGATGCAAATTTCTTCAGGTTTTACTTTTTAGATTTTCGACTAATTTTTTACCACTCATTGGACTTTGTTACCGTCCTAAACTCCTCAGGGCCATTTAAAATTTCTTAACAAAGTCCTCACAAACAATCCTTTAGCGGGGAGGTTTTCTATTCCTAAACCAAAACTTTAACTATCATGAAAAAAATTGGAAGTATTTTAATTCTGGCCATGTTTTTTGTTGCCTCAGCTTTTGCCCCAAGAACTCAAAATGTGCATGAGGTAGAGGCAGATATTGTTGACTTGGCGGTAAGTACAGATTTTCTTTCTACGCTTGTTGCAGCTGTGAAAGCGGGTGACCTAGTAGATGTATTGAAAGGTGACGGACCTTTTACTGTATTCGCACCAACCAATGATGCTTTTGCTGCATTGCCAGCTGGTACTGTAGAGAATTTATTGAAGCCTGAAAACAAAGACAAACTGGTAGCAGTATTGACCTACCATGTCGTACCAGGTAAAATCATGTCGTCAGACTTGAAAAATGGTCAGAAGGCTACTACGGTGCAGGGTAGTGCTGTGACTGTAACTTTGAAAGACGGAAAAGCTATGATCAATGATGCAACTGTTACCGCTGCTGATATCGAAGCAGATAATGGTGTGGTGCACGTGATCGATAAAGTGATCTTGCCTCCGATGTAAGATCTAAGCTCGAAGAAAAACGAATGCCTGTCGAAAGACAGGCATTTTTTTATTTTTAAAGATCCTTTTTTAAGCCAGCTGGTATGTTCAGATTACCATTAGCTTGGGGGATAAGATCAAAATTTGTAAGCTTTACTCTTCGATCTTCCAATCAGTCAAGCCAGAAAAGTATGGCAACTTGTGAAATTGAAGAGAATCAAATTTTTATTTTTTGGATATCCGCTTTCTTACCAGTATTTACAAAAATATGGCTTGTTGTCTGCTGAAAGGATCAGAATCCGGAAGCTACCGTCTTCGGTCATCCAGCCTGTCAAGCAAGGAAAATAAGGCAACTGGTATGATTGCGGAAAATCAGATTTATTTTATCAGTTCTTTTCTCTTCAGAATAGTCTCCATGAATTTTTTCTCATTCTCCGAATTGAAAATTTTATATGGAAGGTGAATAAACTGGGCTTTGGACATGTAAAGGATAAACGCGTCCTTTCCCATCTCAGCCCTTTTGATCATATTCCACTGTACAGGCATTCCCTGGCGGGCATTGATTTTCATCAGAATTTGTCTGGAGTCAATTTCATAAGCCATCTTTTCAAAGATCACTTTGTTTTGTTCCATTTGAGTTACTCCGGTAAACTGAATCGCCCAAAACAGCACATATAATCCATAAGCTATCAAGGCTCCTATAATCCACCAGATAGATGCAATCCAGAAATATCCGCAACAAATTGCCAAGGCTATCAAAATCACCCACCATTGCTCTTTCAAAACACTGGTAAGGCCCATCTTAATATATGTTCCGGTTGGTAATTGGTATTTTTTAGTTTTAACAATCATCACTTTTCGATTTTCAGACCGCAAATATCCAAGTATCCTAGGGATAAAACAAGCCGAATAAAATGATAGATACTTTAGAAATTAAGAAACAATTCGCCTAAGTCATTGATTTAAAAAGTGTATTGATTTATCTTAAGTAAAATTTTTCTTTATGAGCAGTTTGGTTATCAACCTATTCTTAGCGGGTTTTGCCTATGTCATTGTGATTTACTTTGTAGCCACCATGACAAAAAATTCGCTGAAAAAGGGAAAAAGTAATGGTGATGATGGAGATGGTGGGATTGAAAATCAAAGCCCGCCTAAAATTGATTTGCCTCCTGGAGTCATTTGGCCCACTAGCCCAAAAAGCCCGAAAAAGTCTCCTGAACCAGTAGATGTTTAATGGCATTTTTCACAAACCCCCTGTACCAATAAGCTCATTTCTTTTTTCTTAAAGCCTTTAGGAAGTTTGATGTCAGGTAGACTGATGCTGTCCAAGCAGGTTGTTTCACCACAGATTTCGCATTTGAAATGCACATGCTCATGATCGTGCTCATGCTCATCTTCATGAGAGCATAATGCATATTTAGTGGCTCCGCTATCATCCAAGACTTTATGAATGATATCCTTTTCCAAAAAAGTGTTGAGGCTTCTGTAAATAGTTACCCGGTCAAATTGATTCTCCAGTTTATTTTCCAGGTCACTATGCGCCAAGGCTACCTGTCTATCCAAAAACTCCTGAATAATATCCAAGCGGCAGTCAGTGATGCGTAGCTTATGTCTTTTTAATATGGAAAGCGGTGTCAACATGCGTTCAATTATTCTGCAAATTAAGGAATTTGAACTTTTACAAAAAAAGGCGCCCAGAATTGGACGCCTTTCTTGATATAACTGGAATCCAATTATTTTGGATCCAAAATTTGAGCTATTCTTTCTGCCAAATCCTCCAAGTGTAACTTAGACATGGTATCAGAAGTTCGCGGAATAGCTGATCTGATTTGTCTTTGAAGGGTTTTCAGCTCTCCTCTCGCCATCGGTCTGATATCAGACTGAGAAGCGTTGATTTGAGGCCCTACAAATCTTCTGAATGCTGCAGGCACATTGGGCTCATCACCTGTCAATAAGAGCTCCAATCTTTCGATATGCGCTCTCTGAAGCGCTCTTCTGTGCACATCTATGCTTCTTCCTGCTGGCAGTTCGGTCCAAATGCCTTTTCTTAAATCATCGAATAATTCCGTGATTTTATAAGCATCGTTTCCGTTTAGAGCTTCGTTTTCGATGACTCTACCCAATCGGCCCCAATCCAGGATTCCGTTTAGAGTACCTACTTGTAAGCCTCTGATTCTTTCCAAAGCTCCAAAGTCGCCTGTTCTCGCGATGATTTCTTCTTCCATCATCCAAGTTGGAGTTTGGAATAAATTCTCATTCAAGAAGGCTACAGCTGATTTCTGAAGGTTTTTAGGGTTGTGTGAATACACTGGCTCGCCTTGTCCGGTCGCTTTATAAACTTCCATTACTCCGCCCACATGGGTTCTTACGTGTCCCATATATCTATTGAACTGACCTAAAACCTGTCCGTACATTTCTTCCAAATCTGAGAAGTTTTTGTAAGGCTTGTCCTCTTCAGCGGTCCACTCCATTAGATTAGGCATAATTCTCTTTAGGTTCTTAATTCCATACTCAGAAGCTTTCATGGAATTGTCTCCCAAGTCTTCACTTTGGGTGGTCGGATCATAAGAATTTCCCTGACGTCCATATCTGTATACAGGATCACCTTTTTTCGCCAGAATCCACTGATCTAGAGTTGGCAGCTCCTCTTCTGGAGTTTTTGCATCTGGAATAGGTCTATAGCCCCAAGCGATAGCATATTTATCATAAGGTCCTACATCTGGCATTAAACTTACGCCCTCGTCTTCAGGCTGAGCGATATAATTAAATCTCGCATAGTCCATAATAGATGGAGCTGTTCCCATTTCTGCAGTGAACTTTGGATCACGTAGTTTTTCCACAGGATAAGCATGAGAAGAGGCGAAGTTGTGTGGCAAACCAAGGGTGTGACCCACTTCGTGCGCTGATACAAATCGGATCAATCGTCCCATTACTTCATCTTTGAACTTCACACTTCTAGCTTCTGGATTGATAGCAGCTGTTTGGATGAAGTACCAGTTTCTCAAAAGGTTCATCACATTGTGATACCAGCCGATATCTGATTCGATGATTTCTCCGGATCTTGGGTCAGATACGTGAGGTCCGTAGGCATTTTGAATGTCAGATGCAAAGTAGCGGATTACCGAGTAACGAGCATCTTCCGGGCTCCAGGTAGGATCTTCCTCAGGAGAAGGAGCTTCTTTTGCTATAATGGCATTTTTGAAACCTGCCGCTTCAAAAGCTTTTTGCCAATCTTCCACACCTTGCTTTAGATAAGGAACCCATTTGGTAGGAGTAGCAGGATCGATATAATAAACGATAGGTTTTTTAGGCTCTACCAATTCTCCACGCTTGAATTTCTCCATGTCTTCCTCTTTCACTTCCAGTCTCCAACGATCTAGGAATCTACGTGATTCGGCTTTTTGTGCATCTGCACCATAATCCACATAGGACCTACCGAACCAACCCACTCTCTGGTCAGCAAGACGCTGCATCATTGGCTCCTTTGGAAGTAAAACCATAGAGGAGTTCATTTCCAAAGTGATCAATCCTGTTGAGCTGTTTGATGGTGGCTCAGCAGCCGCGTAAGTCAAAACATAGCGGGCTTCAATATTGATAGGGTAGGTATTGATATGAACGATGTATGAACGATCTCCATCCAGTCGCTGCACTCTGTACTGTGTTCTTCTGTTTCTCTGAAGACCAAGTGCCTGCACATCTTTTGCAAACAAATCAGTAGCCTCAATCACAGTTCCTGTAGAATCTGTTGCTTTGGATTTGACATCAAATCTTTGAAGTATAGGCTCCAAGTTGGAGTTTTGAACAGCCTTTGCGATAGGCAAAGAATCAGCAGCATAATTATCTACCGAAACTACTTTCAAAAGGACTGCATCCTTTTCTTTCTCCCATCGAAGCATCAAGGTGTTGGTTCTTTCTCCTCCATATCCAATTCCGTCAGCAGTTTTTGCAATGGTGGTCACCATCAACATATCTCTGCCAAACAAGGAATCAGGAATTTCATAGAAATATTTATCGTCTATTTCATGAACTTTGAATAATCCGGTTTTGGATTTTGCATCTTTAGTGATGACATCCTTGTAGGGTTTTGGACCTTTGTTATTTCCGCCATTTTGGGGTCTAGCTGGCGGAGTAGTGGCTGCTGGGGTGTTTTTGGAATCTTTCTTTTTCTTTTTCTGAGCAAAAGCATCCTCAGAATAGAACATGACACCAAGCAACCCAATCAGCAATGTAAATCTCCTCAGAAATTTGGGTAGCGTGTTTTTCATAAGTATTAGTTTTATTTTCGATTTAAATAACCTTCAAAAAGAGCTAAGTGTAAACTCTGAAACTTAATTTTTGATGGACGGTTTATTCATGGAGTTAAAGGCAGAACATTGTTGATTAAGAAAAGGGTAATCGTAGTAGGTGGAGGGCTGGCTGGTTTGATAGCTGCCTGTCAATTGGCCAAAAATGGACACTTGGTCCAACTGTTTGAAAAAAAGCAATATCCTTTTCACAGGGTTTGTGGGGAATATGTGTCCAATGAGGTTTTAGATTTTTTAAAAAGAGAAAATCTATTCCCTGAGACAGCACATTTCCCATCCATTTCCAAATTTGAATTTTCAGATACAAAGGGGAATACTGTTTCTATGGATTTGGATCTGGGGGGCTTTGGAATCAGTAGGTTTTTATTGGATGATTTTTTAGCCAACAAGGCAATACAGCTGGGCGTGGAATTATTACAAAATAAGCCAGTCGAAAATATCAATTTTAACTCTGATGTATTCGAAGTAATTACTCAGGATCAAAGTAGTTATGAAGCTGACTTCGTCATAGCTGCCCATGGTAAAAGATCTAAACTCGATAAAGTTCTGAATCGGCCTTTTATTGAAAAACGTAGTCCCTACATTGGGGTCAAATACCATATCCGAACTGATGCCTCCAAAGAAACTGTTGCTCTTCATAATTTTAAAGCAGGCTATTGTGGACTGAATGCCATTGAGGAAGAAAAATTTAATCTATGTTATTTAGGATCCCGTGATGAGCTGAGAAAATACGGTTCTATTCCAGAGATGGAGGCTCAAACTTTGTTTAAGAATCCCAAATTGAAAGAGATTTTCAATTCAAGTGATTTTTTGTTCGAAAAGCCAGAGGTGATCAATGAGATCAATTTTGAATTTAAAAGACCGGTAGAAAATCATGTGCTGATGGCAGGTGATGCAGCGGGTTTGATTACTCCCCTTTGTGGAAATGGAATGGCCATGGCGATTCATTCAGGAAAACTGGCAGCAGAGGCCATTCATCGATTTGATTACAGAGAGGAAGTAGAGAAAAATTACCAAAGAAATTGGAATATGAATTTTAGCCGAAGGCTGAGAGTTGGAAGGGTCGTTCAACGTTTGTTTGGTTCGGAATCAGCTTCCTCTTTTGCCAGATTTTTATTGTCAGATTTTCCTGCCATCGGTAAAGTGATCATGAAAAACACTCATGGTACACCTATCTAATAGGCCAAAACCTGCAAAATTTGAGTGTTTTCTAGAAAATAATAAAAGAAGAAGGCATTCAGAATCAAAGCTGAAACACTGTTCATCCCCATGGTCCAAGAGTAGTTGGCGTACTTTTCAGGATTGATTCTGACGAAATTAAACCAAAGAAGAAAGTAAAGAATGATTGGAGCCATGGCTCCCAAATACACCCAAAAGTAGTACTCCTGATTTCTATCCAGAAAGAACCAAACAAATCCAGCCCCTGTAAGAGCGAAAATCAGCGCTGAAAACCCAAATGTACCTTTGATCCCCAAATATCTACTCAAAGTCATATCTCCTCTTCTGGCATCTTCTCTATGCTGATAAACTTGTGTCAAAGGGTAGTTACCCCATAGCATCAGGGAAGTTAATAGGCCTGGAATCATGACATGGGGCTTGAGGAAGATATTCCAACCAAAATCACTCAAGCCTGCATAAGCCATTGCAAAAGTGAAGTAACCCTGGAAAAGCCCGGCAATCAACCAGCTCAGCCAAGGATATTTTTTAAGCCGTATGGATGGGTGGCTATATGCCATACTGACTAATCCGTAGACTAAAAGCATGCTGCTGAAGGCGAAGCTGATTTTGAATGCCAAAATCAAAGCTATAGCAAAAAAAACAAGGGATAACCAATAAAGATCTGGGGTTACTTTAGGAGGATTTTTGATTCCCCCAATGCTTTCCTCATCCTTGTCATAGTAACTATTATACCCATTGCTGGATGGGTAAAGAAATAAATGTAAGGATAAAAAAACCCACAGCATTCGCTCTCCATTGAGATTTGGGGTTAATGCCAAGGCAAAAAAGTAAACTGGAAGCAGGAATAAAGAAAATGGAATCCTGAGGTGCTTTAAACTGGAACGAGTGATCATATCGTAAACTTAGGCTAAATAACCTTTAGAATAGTGTGTGGTTTACTTGCTAATCATCTAATTTAGAAATATTCAGTTAACTTGATCTTATGAGCACTTTTATTAACAGTATAGGATTGGCAAATCCCGGTAATCCCATTCTTCAAGAAAATATTGCCGGATTTATGAAAATTGCTCACGGATTAGATGAGAGAGAAGGGCGGAAGCTTTCATTTTTATACAGAAAATCAGGAATCAATACCCGGTTTAGCGTTTTGACTGATTTTGAAAAAGCTAACCATGAAGACTTTGAATTCTTTCCTAAAAGCAAAAATCTGGAGCCCTTTCCCAGCACCAAATCAAGAATGGGTGTTTTTACCCAAGAGGCTCCTAGACTTTGCGAGGAAGCTGTTCTGAATTGTATCTCTGGGTCTCATATTTCCAAAGATCAAATCACCCATTTGATTCTGGTTTCCTGTACGGGAATGGTTGCGCCGGGAGTAGAATTGGAATTAATGAAAAGGTTGGACTTGGAAGACACTGTGGAACGTTATTGTGTTCACTTCATGGGTTGTTATGCTGCCTTTACAGGATTGAAGTTAGCTGATAAAATTATCCGCTCGGATTCTCAGGCTAAGGTATTGGTGGTTACGGTTGAGCTGTGCACCCTTCATTTCCAAAAGGACTATTTAGAAGATAATATTTTGGCCAATTCCCTTTTTGGAGATGGGGCGGCAGCGGCATTGGTTTCGTCCAGTCCCTCAGGTTTGGCGATCAAATCCTACCTAAGTAGAGTGCTGAGAGAAGGCGAGCAGGATATGGCTTGGGGAATAGGTGATTTTGGTTTTGAAATGAAGTTGACCAAATATATTCCAAGCCTTTTGGACGGGGGTATCCAGCAACTCAAAGCAATGTTTGAGGATAAGTTCAATCTGTCCAAGATCAAAAATTTTGCAATTCATCCTGGAGGAATGCAGATTTTGGCTAAAGTTCAGGAAGCATTCGGATTGGGAAAAGAAGTGAATTTTCACGCCATGGAAGTATTGAAGCAATTTGGCAATATGTCTTCCGCGACGATTTTATTTGTATTGTCGAGAATGATGAAGGATGTGGAGATTGAAGGAGATATTCTCTCTATGGGTTTTGGCCCCGGCTTGACATTGGAAACTCTTTTATTGGAAAAGGCATGAGTCGGTTCTCACAACGTTGCGAAGACAAAGAGTTGATGGATGATTTGGATTGCTCCGGTGAAGAACTTGAGCAAACATTAAAGGAGCTGAAAATAATTAATAAGCTATTGGGAGGTAATTATGTGACTACCAATGGACTTAGAAAGCTGATTGGAAAATCAACTGATAAAACTTTTTCAGTGGCAGATATAGGCTGTGGAGGTGGAGATATGATCCGAGTCATGGATGATTGGGCAATTTCCCGTGGCCTTAAGATAAAATTTACCGGAATTGATGCGAATCGGAACATTATAGACCTCGCGAAGGTTAGGTTAGCAGATAAGCCGGAGATTGACTGGACAATTCAGAATGTTTTTGACCCGGCTTTTTTAAATCATCGGGTAGATATCATTACCTGTACGCTCTTTACACATCATTTTACTTCCCAAGAATTGGTTGATTTACTTTCTGCTTTTAGAAAGAAAGCCAAGGTGGGAATTATCATTAACGATTTGCATCGCCATCCACTTGCGTATTATAGTATCAAGTGGTTGACACGGATTTTCAGCAGGTCTAAAATGGTTCAAAACGATGCGCCGCTTTCTGTGCTGAGGAGTTTTTCGAGAGAGGATTGGGAGAATATTTTGAAAGCGTCAGGATTCAAATCCTGGAAAATAAAGTGGTACTGGGCCTTCCGATGGCAAATCCTGATTTCATGTGTCTATAATTGATTTTCAAAGGCCACATGGAGTCTCGCATGCTTGATAGTCATTCCGATGTGTGACGGCTACTTCATGCTCGATTTCATTTGTTTAATTTAAACTAAATCATTTTCAATGGAAATTACACCAGAAACCTTATCAAAAATTACCGAACAGGGCATAGAACTAGCCTATACCATTGTTCCCAAAATAATTTATGCGATCATTTTTTATGTCGTAGGTCGCTTCATAGTCAACAAGCTTGTTAAGGGTTTTAAAAGAGTCCTAGAAAAGAGGGATGACAACCCCTCGTTGAATAATTTTTTAGTAGGAGTTGTCAAAGTAATTTTAAATGTGACCCTCTTTATTGGGGTTGCCACCACCATTGGAGTTGAGTTTGCCTCCTTTGTAGCAATTTTGGGTGCTGCAGGTTTGGCGATTGGTCTGGCACTGCAAGGATCCTTATCCAATTTTGCAGGTGGAGTTTTGATTTTATTATTCAAGCCCTTTCAAGTAAATGATGTAATAGTTGCTCAGGGTCATACAGGCGTGGTGAGAAAAATTGATATTCTTTATACTCACATGACGACTTTTGACAATAAGGAGATTATTATTCCAAATGGTAGTCTGGCGAACAACGATATTGTCAACATGAATACTCAGGAAAATAGAAGGGCCGATTTAACAGTCGGAGTAGCCTATGGAACTGATATCAAAAAAGCGAGGCAGATTATTTTGGATGTATTTGATAAGGACGAGCGAGCATTGAAAGATCCAGCTCCAGTGGTCTATCTGACTAATTTCGGAGATAGTTCTCTTGATCTATCAGTTCGAGTATGGGCTAAGACAGCAGATGTATGGCCTTTGTATTGGGATGGTATGGAAGCTATTAATGATGCATTTGAGAAAAATGATATTGAAATTCCGTTCCCTCAGAGAGTGGTACACAAAGCAGAAATCAGCTAATCAAAAAAGGCGATCATTTGATCGCCTTTTTTTGCTTAATTATTAATCCCTAGAAAGGTTAATGGTTTTACTTCGGTCACCTCTAGATAAGGTGATCTCCCTATCACATGTCCCGTCTCCAAAATTGATAGTAAGTAATGCTTTACCTTCAAGTTTTCTTGCCAGGATGCCACTGCTAGGGATTCTGATGCCACTGGCCACGCATCTTTGAAAAAAGACCAAAGGCTGGAGAATTTCTGATTTGAACTCTTTTCCTTCTCGGTTTTTACCTATTGTAGTACCAGTAAGTTCCCATCTCATTCCATCAGAGGATGCACTTGGTAAATAGACTTTCTTCTGGTGTCTGGATGCAAAAGTTCTGAAGCTTCCATCAGGCCAAATCATTTTACCTGCTTCTACAACCATGTTAAAGGTAAAGCTCTTGGAGTTTTCGTCGAAACCAAGGTTTTTTACAACTCTAATTCCTTCAATTTTCCTTTCATTCACATAGTAATTATCGAAAGTTGTGGTGATTACGGTTCCTGGTGCCCAATATCTTCCGGTATATTTTACAATGATTTTACCTTTTCGAATGACACCCCTTGGACTGCTACATCCTTCACCAAAGTCAATGATCATAGTTTTTTCTCCTGGCGACCAAGTGATTATAGCCCGGTCACAAAGGTCTTCTTCTAAAGCAACCATGTTTCTATCCCCAAAATCATTTCTTTGAAAGCCTGTTAGGACCACCTCATCAATATCCTCCAAGGAGTTAGTGAACTCTGTCTCCTGTGATGCTTCTACACTGTCTTGTTCTTGAACAAGTACAGAATCTTCATTTTCTTGGCATCCCCCTAAAAATAAAAATGCCATCAAGAAAGCCAGTAGATTTGTTGTTTGCCTGTATTTCATCGCTTTGTGGTTAATGTTTGTTACATGCTTTAGATGCAAAAACAGTATTCAGGTTTAATATCTGATCAAAATTTCTTCTAATTGCTTTCTTTCAATGTCTGGCACAAAGGTTTCTTTGGCGGGATAGCCAACTGGCAAAAGGAGAAAGGGTTTTTCATGTTTGGGCCTTTGGAGGATATCTGAAAGGAAATTCATAGGACTGGGGGTATGAGTAACAGTTACAAGCCCTGCCTGATGAATTGCGGCAATCAAAAAACCACAGGCTATCCCTACAGATTCATTTACATAATAATGCTGAATCTTTTCTCCATTCAGCATTCCATAAGACTGTTTGAAAACGACTATCAAATAGGGAGCGATTTCTAAAAAGGGCTTTTCCCAGTCCGTACCCAATGGAGCGAGGTCATTCTTCCAGGACTCAGGCATTCTGCTTGTATAGCTTATTTTTTCCTCCTCCTCTGCCGCAATTCTGATTTGCTTTTTCATTTCCGGATCAGAAATCAAACAAAATGTCCAGGGCTGTTTATGAGCTCCCGATGGTGCTGTTCCTGCTGTCTGGATGATATTTTCCATCACGTCCAAAGGGATATTTCTAGAATCAAACTCCCGTACTGTCCTCCTTTGATTCATAAATTCAAAGTATTTTTTTGCAGCAGTCTGACTCTCTTGGTCAGAATACTTGGGCCTCCTGTAGGAAACGTGCAGGTGACCATTGATCAGTTTTTTTTCCATGGCAATAAAAAACGGCTACCTGAGAAAGATAGCCGTTTGAATTGATTCTTTGAAGTTTAATCAAATGTAATTTCTTTTGAACCACCCGGATAAGTGAGTATGACTGTTTTATCGCAGGCCCCTGTTCCATAGTCAATTCTAACCTCAGCTCCTCCCGATACAAACCCCAATACTCCGCTACTAGGGATTAACACTCCTGAATCCACGCAGTCTTGAGTAACTGTAAGAGGGGAGATGGTGGAAGAATTAAAATTGGCTCCGGCTCTTCCCTTGCCATTGGCAGTTCCTGTAATTTCAATCTGATATCCCTGACTTCCCAAACTGACTTGTCTTACTTGTTCCGAATTAAAGCTCACAAAGGTATTATCCGGCCAAGTGACTTTTCCATTGTTGACCTCTACGGTCAAATTCACTTTGCTATTAATTAGGTCTATGCCCGTGTTGGTGATTTTTCGCCTTCCCTCTACTTTCAGACCTTCCACTTCATAGCCATCGAAAGTAGTGGTGACAGAGGCTCCCGGAAAGAGAAAATTACCTGTGTAATCCAGGATTACCTTTCCTTTTCTGGTGATGCCTGAAGAACTGGTGCATCCCTGACCAAAATCAACAATAATCTTTTTAGTATCTCTATTGACGTTGATATCCACACCGGCGCAGATTGATTCATTTTGGCTAGCCATTATTCTAGCACCAAGACCACTGGATTCCAAAACCGTCAAGGTGTAGTTGTCCATGTCTTCATAAACTCTATTGACAGCGATTTCATCATTAACTGCAGATAAATCTGGCTCAGGAAACACCGAGTTGGAGTCTGAGCAACTCTGCAAGCCTAGGTATAAAAGACCTACCAGAGCCATATTTAATAGTTTTTTCATAGATTTTAATTAATGGTTAAAAATCACTTAGGCTTTGATTTGTTAGCACCTTTGGAGGAATTACTTGCGCACCCAATATTTTTGGTGAAAGATACATCTTCCGGAAAAATTCCTTGATTGGCGAGTGAACCCATATCAAACTCCTCTGATTCCTCATTTGGATTCTTTTTTTTCTTGCTTTTCATGACGTGTTTAAAGTTAGGACAAGTATTGGCTCTGTCAAAGTGAAGGGATTTCTTTCTTACTGTAATTAGTCAATGACCTATATTTGGGGATGAAGTATTTTGATTTTAAAAACGCTGACTTAGAGGATAAAATTTCCAAACTCAGGAAAAAAACCGCCTCTCTGTCTTTTTTGAGGCTGCTGACATTCCTGGGATTAATAGGCTTTTTTGTTTTGATGATAGCAGAATCCATGATTTGGGGATTGGTATGGATTGGTTTTATTATCCTGTTTATTCACTTGATCAAGTCCTATAATTTTTGGAAAGACCAAGAAGCCATATACAAGGCTTTGGATCAAATCAATCAAAATGAGACTTTGAGGCAGGAAAGAAAATTGGAAAGCTTAGACCCAGGTATAGAATATTTGGATAAAAAACACCCTTTCTGCAATGATTTGGATCTTTTTGGAAGTCATTCAGTTTTTCAGCTGCTCAACCATACTGTGAGCCCTGAGGCTAAAAATCAGCTTGCGAATTTATTGAAATCACCGATTGCCATTGAGGAATCTGAACAAAACCGGAAAGCTATAGATGAGCTAGCAGAATCTCCAGATTTTCTAAAAGCCTTTGAAGCAGTTGGGAAGGCCTTTTTCAATTCAGATGTCAAGCATCATCAATGGGAGGATTGGTTAAAATCCGAGGATAAAAGAGTTCCATGGTCACTTTTTGTAGGATGTTTGGGCCTTTTAGGAGGGATCATCTTAGGGGTATTGGTCTACATCAGCTTAGTTCCTTCAGCTTTTTTGGGAGTTTGGGTACTGATTGGGATGGCATTATTGGGATTTGTCTTTAAACCCTTGCAACTGGCAGCGGAAAAAATCCCTTCTCAGTCAACTTTAAAGACCTTCAAAAACTGGTTAGTTCTTTTGGAGAATCAGCGATTTGAATCATCGGCCCTGCTAAGGGATTTGGAAGTTTTTCAAGACAAAAATCATAGAGCATCCGAAGTTCTCAAAGAGCTGGATAGCCTTGGACTTTGGGTTCAAAACAGGATCAATATCTTATATATCCCAATCAATCTATTCTTTTGGACTGACCTTTTGCTCTATTACAAGATGGTCAAATGGAAAGCTCGGTTTGGAAAATTAGTTAGCAAATATCCTCATATTTTATCCAAATGGGAGGTTTGGGTTTCTTTAGCATCATTCCGGTCTGAATTGGAAGCTGATGGAGAAGTTTTCATAAAAAATGGATTAGAATTGGAAACAACTGCTCTTTATCACCCGCTTTTGCCTAAGGGGAAAGCCGTGGCTAATGATTTTTCGATTTCGGAAAAGCAAAAGCTCAGCCTTTTAACAGGGTCAAATATGTCCGGGAAAACTACCTTCATGCGGACTTTGGGAGTGAATATTGTTTTGGTAAACATAGGATTGAGGCCTTTTGCAGAAAAGATGGAATTGGGCCAATTTCAGCTTTATACCAGTATGAGAAATACCGATAGTTTGGGTGAAAGCGTGAGTTCCTTTTATGCGGAACTTAACAGGATCAAAACTCTAATCGATTTGATTGAATCTGGAGTACCTGTTTTCTTTCTTTTGGATGAAATTCTGAAAGGCACCAATACCGAGGATAGAATAGCTGGAAGTGAGGCATTGATACGGCAATTAAAAGATAGTAAGGCTTTGGGTATCATAAGTACCCATGATATAGAATTGGCTGCGCTTGAAGATCAGATTCCTTATGTAAAAAACTATAGTTTTCATTCAGAAATACATAATCGGAGTATTGACTTTGATTACAAATTGAAAAAAGGACCATGCACAAGTTTTAATGCCCATAAACTGATGGAGTTGATGGGCATTAAGTTCCATAAAAGGTGAGGTGGATATTGTTTGATTTTGTATATTGAATAACATTTTGTTTCACTTAAATTTTACTACTATGAATTCGCTTTTGTATTTAGTGGCGGTTATTTTAGTTATTGGTTGGATCTTGGGTTTTTTCGTGTATAGTGTAGGAGGTTTGATCCATATTTTGCTGGTATTGGCACTGATATCAATCATTTTAAGATTGATTCGGGGAAGATAAGTACCAGTTAAAATCAGCGATATCAACAATCTGAAGGATTATCCTTCAGATTGTTTTATTTTTGGCCTAATGAAAAGCGCAAAATCATCCATTCTCGGTGTGTTGGGTGGTGGGCAGCTGGGACGCATGCTCATTCAGTCAGCCATCAATTACAATCAGGACATTCATATTTTGGACCCGGATCCTCAAGCTCCCTGCAAGGACTTGGCTCAAAAATTCACTTGTGGATCTCTCAAAGATTTTGATACGGTTTATGCCTTTGGGCAAGATTGTGATGTAATTACAGTAGAGATTGAAAGTGTTAATACGGACGCTTTAGCCAAATTAGAATCTGAAGGAAAGCAGGTTTTTCCGCAGCCTCATATTTTGAAACTGATTCAGGATAAAAGAGAGCAAAAGCAGTTCTATCAAAAAAATGGAATTCCAACAGCTGAGTTTATCTTGACAGAAAACAAAGCTGAAGTTATAAAAAATAAAGGCTTTTTACCGGCTGTTAATAAACTGGGAAAAGAAGGCTATGATGGAAGAGGGGTTCAGATATTAAGGAGTGAATCTGATTTGGATCAAGCTTTTGATGCACCGGGTCTTTTGGAGAAACTCATTGATTTTGACAAAGAGATTGCGGTGACTGTTGCTAGGAATAAAAATGGAGACTTGATTGCCTATCCTGCGGTCGAATGTGCTTTCCACCCTACGGCAAATTTGGTAGAATTTCTTTTTGCGCCAGCTGAGATAGCAGATTCAGTAGAAAAGAAGGCTCAGGGAATAGCAAAAGAAGTCATTCTCAAGCTGGATATGGTAGGGATTTTGGCAGTGGAAATGTTTGTGACAAAGTCTGGGGATGTGTTGGTCAATGAAATTGCACCTAGGCCACATAATAGTGGCCACCATACCATAGAAGCCAATTTTACTTCTCAATTCGAGCAGCATTTACGTTCTGTGATGAATTGGCCTTTGGGTAATCCAGACTTAAGATGTCCTGCTGCCATGATTAATCTTTTGGGGGAGGATGGATTCACAGGCGAGGCAATTGTAGAAGGTCAAGAAGATGCCTTGGCTGAAAAAGGAGTTTACATCCATCTTTATGGTAAAAAACTAACCAAGCCTTTCCGAAAAATGGGGCATGTAACGTTATTGGATGAGGATATAGAGCAATTAAAAGTAAGAGCACAACGAATTAAAGATTTGATTAAAATAAAAGCATAAGGATGAATCCACAGGTAGGAATTATAATGGGAAGTCAGTCTGATCTTCCAATCATGGCAGAAGCAGCAGCTATTTTGGAAGAGTTAGGGGTAAGTTTTGAAGTGACCATAGTATCTGCTCACAGAACGCCGGATCGGATGGTGGATTATGCAAGGTCCGCTAGAGATAGAGGTCTAAAGGTAATTATTGCAGGTGCAGGTGGTGCTGCACATTTACCCGGGATGGTTGCTTCTATGACCAGTTTGCCTGTTATCGGAGTTCCTGTTAAGAGTTCCAATTCTATTGACGGTTGGGACAGCGTGCTTTCAATTCTTCAGATGCCAGGAGGAATTCCAGTCGCTACAGTTGCCCTGAATGGCGCCAAAAATGCAGGAATCTTAGCAGCATCTATGATTGGGGCTTATGAGCCAAAGATTGGGAAGAATTTAGATGAGTTTAAAAATTCTTTGAAGGTTAAAGTAGAAAAAACTGCCAAAGACCTTGAGTCCTTAGGCTGGAAAGGAATGCTCAAAGACAGCTAATCTCGAGTTATGAGTTCTAAATGGAAGAGAATTATCAAATTCAAAATCGGGGATGTTCCATGGGAAATCCCCTTAAATGTGCTTCTTTTGTTAATTTTTATTGCCATTGTGATGATGGCAGGAGGGGCCTATCTAGGCTTTAAGTTTGCCTCAGGACAGCTTAATCCATAAACATTCCCCACCCGTCATCAGATTTTTTATCAGAATCAAAAGTTGTTATCCAAGAAAGAAAAAGCTTTCTAAAGTCTTCGATTGCCACCCTTAATAATTCCAGATGTTCTTCAGCATGTGTTTCTTCCAAGGCCAGTTGATAGGTCATAGAGTTGAGACTTTTGGCATGAAGTTTCATGAGAACAGCATTTTCCATTTTGGTGATGAAATCAGGGATATTTTCTGCAGCACTGAACTTGGCGCTCATGATAGCGGCATCTTCCATCATGATATTCCCATATAGTTCTCTTCTTGCTTCATCCAAGCTTCCCACTAATGCCCTGGTCAAGCCGATGATTTCCTTTGATTTTTTCATCAAAGGATGCTTGAAAATTCTCTCCTGTTCCTTGCGGTAATCAAATTCCCCGTCTTCCTCAAAATCAGGTTCATCATCAAAGTCGTCCCACATGCTTAAAAAATTTTATTGGCTATTAGAAAGGTAATTTATCCTCTTCGCTATCCGAGTAAAAGGTATCTACTTCAGGAGCATTGGAAGAAGGAGCGGATCCATTACCACCGTTTTTATCAACTCTATATGCTTTGACTTCTGTATACCAACGATTGTTATATTCACGGCTTTCTACGTCCACACTCATTGTGACATTTTCACCCACTTCCATTCCGAATTGATCGATCTTATCTCCCCAAATGGCAACGCATACTTTTTTAGGATATTGACCTGGAGTTTCAATAATAAATTCCTGCTTTCTCCAAGCATTTCCGCTTTTTGAATTTCCACTTACCTCAGGTAGTTTTTGAATTACTTTTCCGCTTAATTCCATTTTTACTAATTAATTTACTTGATAAACGAAGGTAAGCAAAAGCAGGGAAAGTCTGGTTTTAGGCGTGGGAAAACAAAAGGCCTCAAATTATTTTTTTAACAATTCTTGGCATTAAGATTGAGTTTTAAGCAAGTGTTCTCTTAATATTTTAAAATGAATTGTAAGAGAATTTGAGTTCTGCAAAATATACTTTGGCAAGTAAGAAATTTCTGGAATTGCTCCATTTTTTCTTTGCATCCAACGTATCAAAAGCATACTTTTAAAATTGTTTTAAAATCTTCCACTCTAAAAAAATACTATGGCTTAGACTTTTACGTTCTTCATAAACTAAATCAAATGAGTAAGCGAATAGGTCCTAAGGACAGCGAGTTGATAGCTCAGTATAGAAATGGCAGTGAAGCTGCTTTTGATCATTTAGTAGATCGGTATAAGTCTAAAGTTTACACCACCATATTCCTGATCGTCAAAGATCAGGATTTGGCTGAGGACATCCTCCAGGATGTTTTTGTGAAAGTGGTTAAAACTCTCAACTCAGATAAGTACAATGAGGAGGGTAAATTTCAACCCTGGATTATGAGGATTGCTCATAACCTGGCGATTGATCACTTTAGAAAATCCCGTCGCTATCCTACCATTATGATGGAGGATGGTTCGAATATTTTCAATTCCCTGAAATTTTCTGATGGAAATGCAGAAGAAAAACAGGTAAGAGAAGAAGAAATCGATCTAGTAAAGCGTTTAATAGAGGAGTTGCCTGAAGCTCAAAAAGAAGTCTTAATCATGAGACACTATATGGACATGAGTTTTCAGGAAATTGCAGATCAGACAGGAGTAAGTATCAATACTGCTCTGGGGAGAATGCGATATGCGCTGATCCATCTGAGGAAGAAAATGAAACAATTAAATTTTGCCTATGATAAAACCATTTACCCCAAATGACCTGATTAGATATATCTATCAGGAAATGCCGGAGGTAGAACAAGAGCTCTTAATGCAGGCCTTGCACAAAGATGAAAACCTGATGCAAGATTACATGGAATTGCTGAGCGCGATAGAGCAATTGGATTTACTCCAAATCAATCCTTCGGAAAAAGTAGTACAAGCTATCAAGTTGAAAGCTAAATCTACGGGACTTCAAAAAGTCTGATACTGGTAACCCCGCTTTGGCGGGGTTTTTTTATTAGTTGGCACGGATAAAAGCTGAGGCTGCCTGTATCAACTCCACATTGGTGGAAGGAGTAAAGCCATGCCCTTGACCCTCAATTCTCCTAAATTCATGAGGTACGGAGTTTTCTTGTAGTTTACTTTTCAAAAGATCACTCTGTGAAATGGGGACAACTGTGTCTGCTGTTCCATGGAAAAATATGGTAGGCACAGAATTGCTGTTTATATAATTGACCGGACTGGATTCCAAGTATGCTTGGGTTTTGTTTTCTGGAGTCCCCTGAAGAATTTCTGTAAGTCCCAATGCAGTCAAAGAATTAAAATTGAATAGTTCAGCCAAATCAGTAGGGGGAAAGAAAGCAATTACCGCTTGAATATTCCCAATCTCAGGATTCTTATAGCCATGCAAAAGGGCTAAATGTCCTCCCGCACTTGCTCCGGCTATCACAATTTGGTTTCCTACATTCCATTCGTCTTGTTGTGAAATAATGTATTCTATTGCACTCTTGACGTCATTTTCCTGAGTTGGAAATGGATTTTGCCTACTCAAAAAATCAAAAAGTCTATAATTGATTGCTACATACGCATATTCTGGAAATGCTTGATCCAATAATGGTTTAACCTGAGCAAACTCATTTTTGCTTCCATCAATCCAAGCTCCTCCGTGTATATATATAAGGAGTGGGGTGTTTTTCATGCTCCTTCCACCTGGTAGAAAAACATCCATGGTCTGTCGCATATCGGACCCATAAGAAACATTGGAAAGCTCCAATGCAGGTAAAGGTGCGTTTGGGTCCAGGTTTTCATCTGGACTGCAAGAGAAAATCAGGAAGATAAAAGCCAAGAAAAAAAATAACTCTGCTTTTTTGAAGGGGAGTTTAGCCAGCATCTTTTAGAACCATTTTATTAAAGAGTTAATCAACTGTTTTGTTTTTAGTCCGTAGGGTGGTCTGAGAAGAGTAACGTTATTAAGTCCAACACGTTGCTTCAAAATTCCCTTTTCATTACTAAATGCCAAAAATCCATGATATCCATGGGCTTTTCCAATACCACTGTTATTCACCCCTCCAAATGGGAGTTCATTATGTAGGAAGTGTAAAACACAGTCATTAATCACAGCATTGCCAGAGCTGGTTTGGTGAAGGATTAATTCCTGTTCAGCTTTTTCCTGGGAAAATACATACAAGGCCAAGGCTTTAGGTTTGGCATTGATATAATTGATGGCCTGTTGAAGGTCTGAATAGGTGATGATGGGTAAGATGGGTCCAAATATTTCCTCCTCAGCTATTTTCATGGAGTCAGAAATTCCCGTAATCAGGGTGGGTTCCAGATAGCGGTGATGCTGATTTCTTTTACCACCAAATTCAATAACTGCCCCTTTTTCTTCAGCATCCTTCAGGTAGTCATCCAGTCTCTGAAAATGTCTGTCATTCACTATTCGAGCTAAATCCGGTGATTTCTCAATCCCTTCATATTTAGGGTCGTACATTTCCTGAATTCCAATTTTTAGTTCACTCAATAGGAGATCTTTTTGGCTTTCATGAACGAGAATATAATCTGGAGCCACACAGGTCTGTCCACAGTTGACCAGTTTTCCCCAGATGAGCTTTTTGGCTGTGTCTTGGATATCAGCTGATTCGGTAACAATCGCTGGTGATTTACCTCCTAACTCGAGAGTTACAGAACTGAGGTTTTTGGCAGCATTTTCCATCACGATCTTTCCTACTTGAGGACTTCCGGTGAAGAAAATATGATCAAAAGGGAGTGCTAGTAATTCTTTGGATACTTCTGCATCACCTTGAAAAACAGCAACCTGATCTTTGGGAAATATTTCTGAAATCATTTCTTCAATGAGAGCGGAAGTTGCGGGCGTCATTTCAGAAGGTTTGATGATTGCTGTGCACCCTGCAGCGATTGCAGAAACCAAGGGGCCAATAGCCAGATTAAATGGGTAATTCCAAGGGGCGATGATGAGAGCTGTTCCTTTGGGTTCGGGCTGGATGTAAGCTTTTGTTCCGAGCATGGGAAGAGGGGTGCTCTGGGACCTAGACTTCATCCAGGATTTGAGGTTTTTTAAGGCATGGTTAATTTCAGAAGTGACAGGAAAAACCTCGCTTAGGTCAGTTTCAGTTTTAGGTTTTTGAAAATCCTTCCAAAGAGCCTCATGTATTTGGGAATGATTAGCTTGTATCCAATTTCGAATTTCTTTTAATCGGCCCTTTCTTTCCTCCAATGTGGAGGTTCTCCATGTGATAGAAGTTTTCTGCTGGCTCTCAAAAACCGATGCAATTTCAGAGTTAGGGTTTTGGTTATTTTGTTCTTCCATGGAGGGAATATAGCAAAATTCATTCGGGCTAATATTTCAAAAACCTGCTGATCAAGTTTTTATGATTTTTGTCAACTTTTCTCATTTTGTTTAATTAAATACAAAAATCCTTAAACAAAAATGCATTTTAATGACATATTTTTTCATTTCACATCTAAAAAACTGCTTTTTATCAAAAAATAAATCACCAATTGTTTGGTGATGAAAAACAAAAAAGTGTATTTTTACGGCATAAATTTTATAGTCTAATAGAATTTAGGTTCAGTAAACAAAGGTTTATTGGAAAAAGAGAAATGATTTTGGACTTCAGGAAAAGGAATTTGAACTGAGGTTGTGACCACAAAAGGTACAGTATAGAGCAACGTTTACGAACTCGAAATTTTAAATACAAAAAATATGGACACTTTATCCATTAATCGATTAAGCCATTTGAAAAAATATGGTGGATTTTTTAGTCAGATAAATCATTGGTTGAGAATATATTCAATTTATTTAAGATTTTTTTTGGGGTTTTTGGCTTTTTTCAGTTTCATCTCGTTTAGTGTAGCCCAATTTAGCGGAACGCCTCCTTTGATAATCAATCCGAATAGCCCACCAAGTTGTCCTCAAAACAATGTGACAATTACAGATTTAGAGTTTAGAGATTCTGAAGGAAAGGTAATTGATCCAAATGCAGATTATGAACCAGGAGACATTATTGAAGGGTTTATTTTTGCGCAGTTCGGGGGTAGATCTAGTAACGCCTACAACCTCTACGTTCAATATGAGGTTTTTATTGATGGAGTAAAAGAAGGCTCTACTCAATTTGATTGTCTCTTCTCTGGAGAAAATGTCCCAAATGATGGAAATAACTATTATCAGTTAGCTCCTTTCACATTAGAAGCCGGCCAAGAGATTGAGCTGAAGAACATTTACATGACGTGGAGAACAGGAAATGCGGGTAATGGCTTATGTCCTGCCGACCTTGGGAATGCTCAGTGTTACTGGTCAGGTGAGGGCTTGTTAGTTCGTACTCCTTTGGTTGCAGACTTTGATTTTTTAACTAATTGTGATGATTTTTCTGTTCAGTTTACTGATGAGACCACTGGTGGTGAAGTTGGAAATTATGATTGGAGTTGGGATTTTGATGGTTTAGGATCTAGTGATCTCCAAAACCCAAAATTTGACTTTGGATCAGCTGGTGAATATGATGTTACATTAACAGTAACAAGTGGCCTTCTACCTCCAAAGTCAATTACCAAAACCGTATCTCTTTATCCAAATCTTCAACTATCATTTATTAAAGTGGATGATGATTGTACTCCTAATTCTACAGGTTCGATTGATATCACCGTTCAAGGAGGTTTGGGTCAATATACTTATGCATGGACTACGCAAGATGGAAGTGGATTAGTTGCCTCGGATGAAGATCAAACGGGCCTTTCTGAAGGTATATATAACGTAACAGTAACTGATGAGCGTGGATGTTCTGTTATAGAGCAAATACAAATAATTAAACCATCAGAGTCACCTGCACCGAGTCCTGCAAACTTTGAATTTTGTGAAGGATCTGGAGATCAGCTTCTTTCCGTCACTCCGGCAGAAGGATATGAAATCCTTTGGTACGATGAAAATCAAAATTTACTTCAATCAGCTCCTACTGTAGACACGGATATCGCTGGCCAATCAACATTTTTTATATCTCAGTTAAAAGAAGGGGAATGTGAGAGCATGAAAGCGCAAATTAATGTTATTGTTAACCCAGCGCCTTCAGCTCCGGAAGCAGATGATGAGGAGATCTGTGAGACTTCACCATTCACGAACTTAACAGCGACAGCAACAGTAGAAGAAGGCTTCAGTGTAATCTGGTATACAAGCGAAGACGGAGAGGGCACTACCCAGACTCCAAGTCTGACTGAAGTAGGAACAGTTACCTACTATGCAGCAGCAATCAACGATGAGACAGGTTGTGAGAGTCTGGAAAGAACTCCAGTAACCTTGACGATCAATGCAGCTCCTGCTGCTCCGGTATCCGGAGGTGATCAGGAGATCTGCGAGACTGAGCCATTCACCAGCTTAACAGCGACCGCTACAGTAGGAGAAGGATTCAGTGTGATCTGGTACACTAGCGCAGACGGAGAGGGCACTACCCAGACTCCAAGTCTGACTGAAGTAGGTACGGTTACGTACTATGCAGCAGCAGTGAATGATGAGACAGGTTGTGAGAGTTTGACAAGAACTCCAGTAAACTTGACGATCAATGCAGCTCCTGCTGCTCCGGTATCCGGAGGTGATCAGGAGATCTGCGAGACTGATCCATTCACCAGCTTAACAGCGACAGCGACAGTAGGAGAAGGCTTCAGTGTGATCTGGTACACTAGCGCAGACGGAGAGGGCACTACCCAGACTCCAAGCTTGACTGAATTAGGTACGGTTACTTACTATGCAGCAGCAGTGAATGATGAGACAGGTTGTGAGAGTTTGACAAGAACTCCAGTGACCTTGACGATCAATGCAGCACCTGCTGCTCCGGTATCCGGAGGTGATCAAGAGATCTGCGAGACTGATCCATTCACCAGCTTAACAGCGACAGCAACAGTAGGAGAAGGCTTCAGTGTGATCTGGTATACAAGTGAAGACGGAGAGGGCACTACCCAGACTCCAAGCTTGACTGAAGTAGGTACGGTTACGTACTATGCAGCAGCAATCAACGATGAGACAGGTTGTGAGAGTCTGGAAAGAACTCCAGTAACCTTGACGATCAATGCAGCTCCTGCTGCTCCGGTATCCGGAGGTGATCAGGAGATCTGCGAGACTGAGCCATTCACCAGCTTAACAGCGACCGCTACAGTAGGAGAAGGATTCAGTGTGATCTGGTACACTAGCGCAGACGGAGAGGGCACTACCCAGACTCCAAGCTTGACTGAATTAGGTACGGTTACTTACTATGCAGCAGCAGTGAATGATGAGACAGGTTGTGAGAGTTTGACAAGAACTCCAGTAAACTTGACGATCAATGCAGCTCCTGCTGCTCCGGTATCCGGAGGTGATCAGGAGATCTGCGAGACTGATCCATTCACCAGCTTAACAGCGACCGCTACAGTAGGAGAAGGTTTCAGTGTGATCTGGTATACAAGCGAAGACGGAGAGGGCACTACCCAGACTCCAAGTCTGACTGAAGTAGGTACGGTTACGTACTATGCAGCAGCAATCAACGATGAGACAGGTTGTGAGAGTTTGACAAGAACTCCAGTAACCTTGACTATCAATGCAGCACCTGCTGCTCCGGTATCAGGTGGCAATCAGGTAGAGTGTCTGAAGGATCCTATCCAGACCTTAACGGCAACAGCTACAGTTGGAGAAGGATTTACCTTGGTATGGTATACATCAGCAGATGGTACTGAAATCACAGAAAGTCCGACTTTAAATGAAGTAGGCACAGTTACTTATTATGCAGCTGCTATAAACAATGAAACAGGATGTGAGAGTTTGACTAGAACAGCAGTATTGCTTTCTATCTTGGATTCTCCAGAACCTCCTATTAGCGGAGGAGATATAACAATTTGTGAAGGAGACGCTGAAAAAATCACAGCAACTGCCTCAGGCCCTGGTACCATTGTATGGTATGATCAGCCTGAAGGAGGAAATGTAATTGAAGATCCAAGCTTAAGTGAAGTAGGTACAGTAACATACTATGCGCAGTCTGAAGGAGAGAGCTGTTCAAGCCTGGAAAGAACTCCAGTAACCTTGACGATCAATGCAGCACCTGCTGCTCCGGTATCCGGAGGAGATCAGGAGATCTGCGAGACTGAGCCATTCACCAGCTTAACAGCGACAGCGACAGTAGGAGAAGGTTTCAGTGTGATCTGGTACACTAGCGCAGACGGAGAGGGCACTACCCAGACTCCAAGTCTGACTGAAGTAGGAACAGTTACTTACTATGCATCATCAGTGAACGATGAGACAGGTTGTGAGAGTTTGACAAGAACTCCAGTGACCTTGACTATCAATGCAGCACCAGCTGCTCCGGTATCCGGAGGAGACCAGGAGATCTGCGAGACTGATCCATTCACCAGCTTAACAGCGACAGCAACAGTAGGAGAAGGCTTCAGTGTGATCTGGTACACCAGCGCAGACGGAGAGGGCACTACCCAGACTCCAAGCTTGACTGAAGTAGGTACGGTTACGTACTATGCAGCAGCAATCAACGATGAAACAGGTTGTGAGAGTCTGGAAAGAACTCCAGTGACCTTGACGATCAATGCAGCACCTGATGCACCGGTATCCGGAGGAGATCAAGAGATCTGCGAGACTGATCCATTCACCAGCTTAACAGCGACAGCAACAGTAGGAGAAGGTTTCAGTGTAATCTGGTACACCAGCGCAGACGGAGAGGGCACTACCCAAACTCCAAGCTTGACTGAAGTAGGAACAGTTACTTACTATGCAGCAGCAATCAACGATGAGACAGGTTGTGAGAGTTTGACAAGAACTCCGGTGACCTTGACTATCAATGCAGCACCTGATGCACCGGTATCCGGAGGTGATCAAGAGATCTGCGAGACTGATCCATTCACCAGCTTAACAGCGACCGCAACGGTAGGAGAAGGATTCAGTGTGATCTGGTACACCAGCGCAGACGGAGAGGGCACTACCCAGACTCCAAGCTTGACTGAAGTAGGTATGGTTACGTACTATGCAGCAGCAATCAACGATGAGACAGGTTGTGAGAGTTTGACAAGAACTCCGGTAACCTTGACGATCAATGCAGCACCTGCTGCTCCGGTATCCGGAGGAGATCAGGAGATCTGCGAGACTGATCCATTCACCAGCTTAACAGCGACAGCAACAGTAGGAGAAGGTTTCAGTGTGATCTGGTATACAAGCGAAGACGGAGAGGGAACTACCCAGACTCCAAGCTTGACTGAAGTAGGTACGGTTACGTACTATGCAGCAGCAATCAACGATGAGACAGGTTGTGAGAGTTTGACAAGAACTCCAGTAACCTTGACTATCAATGCAGCACCTGCTGCTCCGGTATCAGGTGGCAATCAGGTAGAGTGTCTGAAGGATCCTATCCAGACCTTAACGGCAACAGCTACAGTTGGAGAAGGATTTACCTTGGTATGGTATACATCAGCAGATGGTACTGAAATCACAGAAAGTCCGACTTTAAATGAAGTAGGCACAGTTACTTATTATGCAGCTGCTATAAACAATGAAACAGGATGTGAGAGTTTGACTAGAACAGCAGTATTGCTTTCTATCTTGGATTCTCCAGAACCTCCTATTAGCGGAGGAGATATAACAATTTGTGAAGGAGACGCTGAAAAAATCACAGCAACTGCCTCAGGCCCTGGTACCATTGTATGGTATGATCAGCCTGAAGGAGGAAATGTAATTGAAGATCCAAGCTTAAGTGAAGTAGGTACAGTAACATACTATGCGCAGTCTGAAGGAGAGAGCTGTTCAAGCCTGGAAAGAACTCCAGTAACCTTGACGATCAATGCAGCACCTGCTGCTCCGGTATCCGGAGGAGATCAGGAGATCTGCGAGACTGAGCCATTCACCAGCTTAACAGCGACAGCGACAGTAGGAGAAGGTTTCAGTGTGATCTGGTACACTAGCGCAGACGGAGATGGCACTACCCAGACTCCAAGTCTGACTGAAGTAGGAACAGTTACTTACTATGCATCATCAGTGAACGATGAGACAGGTTGTGAGAGTTTGACAAGAACTCCAGTGACCTTGACTATCAATGCAGCACCAGCTGCTCCGGTATCCGGAGGAGACCAGGAGATCTGCGAGACTGATCCATTCACCAGCTTAACAGCGACAGCAACAGTAGGAGAAGGCTTCAGTGTGATCTGGTACACCAGCGCAGACGGAGAGGGCACTACCCAGACTCCAAGCTTGACTGAAGTAGGTACGGTTACGTACTATGCAGCAGCAATCAACGATGAAACAGGTTGTGAGAGTCTGGAAAGAACTCCAGTGACCTTGACGATCAATGCAGCACCTGATGCACCGGTATCCGGAGGAGATCAAGAGATCTGCGAGACTGATCCATTCACCAGCTTAACAGCGACAGCAACAGTAGGAGAAGGTTTCAGTGTAATCTGGTACACCAGCGCAGACGGAGAGGGCACTACCCAAACTCCAAGCTTGACTGAAGTAGGAACAGTTACTTACTATGCAGCAGCAATCAACGATGAGACAGGTTGTGAGAGTTTGACAAGAACTCCGGTGACCTTGACTATCAATGCAGCACCTGATGCACCGGTATCCGGAGGTGATCAAGAGATCTGCGAGACTGATCCATTCACCAGCTTAACAGCGACCGCAACGGTAGGAGAAGGATTCAGTGTGATCTGGTACACCAGCGCAGACGGAGAGGGAACTACCCAGACTCCAAGCCTGACAGAAGTAGGTACGGTTACTTACTATGCAGCATCAGTGAATGATGAGACAGGCTGTGAAAGTTTGACAAGAACTCCAGTTACCTTGACCATCAATGCAGCTCCAACTGCTCCGGTATCCGGTGGAGATCAGGAGATCTGCGAAACTGCACCGTTCACCAGCTTAACAGCGACAGCAACGGTAGGAGAAGGCTTCAGCGTGATCTGGTATACAAGTGAAAACGGAGAGGGAACTACCCAGACTCCAAGCCTGACAGAAGTAGGTACGGTTACTTACTATGCAGCATCAGTAAATGATGAGACAGGCTGTGAAAGCTTAACGAGAACTCCAGTTACTTTGACCATCAATCCAGCTCCAACTGCTCCGGTATCCGGAGGAAACCAAGAAACTTGTTTCATTGAAGAAGGTCAGACTTTAACCGCTACCGCATCTGTTCCTCAAGGATTCTCGATAGTTTGGTATAATGCACCTGTTGGAGGAGCTATAGTAAGCCCTACTTTAAGTGAAGTTGGAACTGTTACGTACTATGCTGCCGCAATTAATAATTCTACGGGTTGTGAAGGCATAAATAGAACAGCCGTTACACTAACATTAAATACATGTTTAATTTCCATTGAAAAAACAGCTGATGTTGAGTCGGTGTCTGTTGCAGGTCAAATTGTAACCTATACCTTGACAATTAGAAATCTCAGTACAATTACTTTAACTAATGTAAATGTGGTTGATCCTCTAACTGGATTAGATCAAACCATTCCTTCTATTGAAGTTGGTGGTATAGTACAGATTGAGACACAATATGCAGTAACTCAAGAAGACATTGACAGTGGCGAGGTTGAGAATATAGCTTCTGTGACCGGTAATGCTGGTGAAGAAGAAGTATCTGATGATGCTACTCTAGTTGTACCTGCTGACCAGAATCCGGATATCCAGATTGAGATCACGGATAATGATGTAGTAATTACTGAAGCAGGCCAAGATATACCTTACACCATTACGGTGACCAATACAGGAAATACAACACTTACCAATGTGACGGTAGTGGATACCAAAACAGGTTTGGTGGTGAACATCGGAACTTTGAAACCGGGAGAAACCAAAACTGTGGAAACCACTTATCCTGTAACCCAGAATGATGTGGATGCCGGAGAGGTTACCAACGAAGCGAGTGTAACGGGTGAGAGTCCTAATCCTGGCGACGATGATCCTACGGACAATGATTCGGTGACTACGCCAATCACCCCAGCCCCTGGCATATCGATTGTGAAGAGCAGCGATAAGTCTGAGATCCGAGATTTGGGTGAGACAGTGACTTATACGCTGGTAGTGACCAACACGGGCAATGTGACGCTGACCAATATTGTGGTAACAGATCCACTGACCGGGTTGAATGAAGTAATCGAGACGCTGGCTCCAGGAGAGAGCGTAACGATAGAGACAAGCTACGTGGTGACCCAGGAAGATCTGGACCGAGGCAGTCTGGTGAATGTGGCTAATGTAATCGGAGAGACTCCTGATGGTGAAGAGATCGGAGACGAGGATGAAGTGAGCATCGGAGTAGGTATCCGTGAGATCATCGCCAATGACGATGACTTCGGAACTTACTTTGTGAGCTACGGCGGCAGACTGGGCAACATTCTGGAGAACGATCTGTTGGACGGCCAGAGACCTGACCCTGCGGATGTGGACTTCGAATTCACGGAGCTGGACGGAGTGATCGGTTTGCTGATCGACGAGAACGGAGATCTGAGCCTGATACCGGGAGTGAACGAAGCCAGAGAATATACTTTACGCTATGTGTTGCGTGAGGTGGCCAACCCGAACAACAGTGACGATGCATTTGTGGTGTTCAGGTTATTGAACGACAATGTGAACCTGGGCGTGAGCAAAGAGGCACTGAGTGACGAGGTGTTCGAGGGTGACGAGTTCGAGTATGAGATTGTGGTGGTGAACCAGGGAGGCACGGATGCCAGAAACGTGGTGATCACGGACAATCTACCGAACGGAGTGACGTATCTGAGCAACCGAGTGGAGAGCAACAGTGCGAACGTGGAAGTAAACGTGAACGTGTCTGGCTCTGCGATTACCTGGAGGATACCATTCTTCCCTGCCGATGCGAGGATTGTGTTCCGAGTTCGGGTGAAGGCGGGAGCTGCGGGTACGGTGACCAATACGGTGATCGTAGGCGCTGACGAGGATGACACGGATGAGTCGGATAATCAGGACAGTGATGTGACTGAAATCAGACCGTTCCACATTCCAAACGTGATCACGCCGAACAACGACGGACTGAACGACACCTTCGAGATCCAGGGACTGAATAAGTTTGTAAGTAATGAGATTACTATTATCAATCGATTTGGTGATCATGTCCTTGAACAAAGCAATTATAGAAATGACTGGAATGCTCCAGGCCAAAAAGCAGGTACTTACTTCTACATCCTTGTGACAGTAGACAGTCAGGGAAGAGAACATGTGTTCAAAGGCTGGATCCACGTAATTAAAAACGATTAATTAAGAAGCGTTATGAAAAAGACTTTTAAAATAGTTGGATTGACCTTGTTGATAGCTCTATGGGCTTTTACGGGGACTTTTGCCCAGCAGCTTCCACAGTTCAGTCAGTATATTTTCAACGGGCTGCATGTGAATCCGGGCTATGCGGGCTACAAGGGAGAGCCTTATATCCAGAGTACGTACCGGACGCAGTGGATCCGTTTCCCGGGCAGTCCGGAGACGTTCACGGTGACTGCGGACCTGAGTGCGAACGAGGGTACGATGGGCTTTGGGATTTCGATATTGAGTGACAACATCGGGCCTGCGCGTACGAACACGGGACTGTTGACTTATGCGTACCGTATCCAGACGGGAGCGAGGAGCTTTTTGGGACTGGGAGTGAGTGCGGGTTTGTCGGAGTATGCGATAGACGGGAGCATGCTGGACCCGAATGATTTTCCGGATCCGGACATTCCGGAGGGACGGATCAACATGTTTGTTCCGAACCTGAATACGGGATTGTTTTTCCACAGTGACCGTTTTTATGCGGGTTTCAGTGTGTACAACATGATCGGGAAGCGTGCCTTGGAGCGGGAGGATTTTGCTTTGGCCTACCATGATTTTCACTACTATCTGACGATGGGGCGCTGTTTGATCTGGGCAGCACGGTGAAGTTCAAGCCGAGTTTCCTGATCAAGGAGGTGAAGGGTGCGCCGACGAATTACGACCTGAACGCGATGTTTCTGTTCGGGGAGCGGATCTGGGTGGGGGGTTCCTACCGTTCGAACATGAAGATCTGGAACGACAACTTACCGGAGAACCTGTCGAACAGGAATGCGTTTGCGACCATCATTGAGATTTTCGCGACAGACAGGATCCGTTTGGGCTATGCGTATGACCACAACCTGAACGTGTTGCAGGACTACAGGACGAACTCGCATGAGCTATCGGTAGGCTTTTATATGATTCCGAGAAAAGCAGTAATGAGAAACCAAAGATGGTTCTGATATGAAAAAGACACTGATGATATTGAGCCTTTCGACGGGCCTATTTTTAGGAGCGGTGACGGTATCTGAAGCCCAGAAGTCTCGGGTTCGCTATGCGGACCAGCAGATGGAGCTGATGAACTACCGCCATGCGATCGAAGAGTATAAGCTGGCCTATGCGAAGAAGCCGGGCTACGAGCTGGCGGTGAAGCTGGCCGAGGCCCACGAGACGGCCCGTGATTACGACGGGAGCTACGAATGGTGGAAGAACGTGGTGGGCTATGAGCAGGCGGATTCGGAGGATTATCTGAACTACCTGTCGGCGGCACAGCGTACGGGCCGGATGGATGCGGTGGAGAGCGATCTGGCAGGAAAGGAAGTGAACGTGGATTCGCTGAAGCAGAACCTGGAGCAGCTGATCAGCCCTTCGAGCAGGAAGAAGGTGAAGCTGGAGAACGTGCAGGAACTGAACTCGGAGGCCTCGGACTTTCTGGTGGCCAAGGACGGCTCGGACAACCTGTATTTTGTATCGGACCGCGGGGCGACGTTCAGCCGGAAGATGCCGGGTATCCGGATAGACGGACGGAACAAGATGTTCAGCGACCAGGGGAATGACTATACGGGCAGGAACTTTTTCGGACTGTACAGAAAAAGTGCAGACGGGGAACTGGAGGAGCTGGTGTCGAACATTCCGGGGACCTACAATTTTTCGGATCCGAGTTATGCAAAGCAGGCAGGCCTGCTGTTTTACTCGGTGACCAGAGACATCAAGAAAGTAAGAAAAGACAGAAACATCGCAGTACAGCCGGAGATCTACTACAGCAAGGTGACCCCCGAGGGGACGCTGGAAGGCTACATGGCCTTTCCCTACAACGACTCGCTGGCATACTCGGTGATGAACCCTTTCATAGACGAACAGTCGAAGCGGCTGTACTTTGCCTCCGACCGTCAGGATGGAGCGTGGGGAGAGTCCTATGGGGGATATGACATTTATTATTCGTCCTATGATGAGAACATGGTGTTTTCCACTCCTGTGAATGCGGGAGCGGCGGTGAACACGAAGGGAGACGAGACCCATCCGTTCCGCAAAGGGGACAAGTTTTACTTTTCCTCTACGGGCCACCCGAGAGTGGGAGGTATGGACGTGTACATGGCCGACTTCAGCCCTTCGGGGATCAGCAATGTGCAGAACATGGGCATGCCGATCAACTCGCTGTCGGATGACTTCGGTTACCGGGAGCTGGAGAACGGAGACATTTACCTGGCCTCGAACCGCAAGGGAGGAATGGGTCTGGATGACCTGTACCTGATCGAGGAAGTGTACAAGCAGTTTCTGGCGCGGGTGATTGACTGCGACGGACTGGTGATGACAGACAGTTACATGGCCACGCTGCGGGACAATACCCAGAACGGGAACGTGCAGACACAGCGGAACGGAACGGGAGCACTGGCAGCAGAACTGGAGCCGGACAGTGACTTTTCACTGACGATCTCCAAGCCGGGCTACTTTACGGTGACAGACAACGCGATCACCACCAAAGGCTTTGCTGGAGACACGCTGAAGCGGGAATACACGCTGAAGCCGATCCCGTATCAGCTGCCGGTGTTTGTGGACATTGTGTACTACGACCTGGACAAGTACGTGATCAGAAAGGACGCGAAGCCGGCCCTGGACAAGATCGCCGAGATCATG
Organism: Algoriphagus sp. NBT04N3; assembly: GCF_019443765.1. Taxonomy (NCBI): domain Bacteria; kingdom Pseudomonadati; phylum Bacteroidota; class Cytophagia; order Cytophagales; family Cyclobacteriaceae; genus Algoriphagus; species Algoriphagus sp. NBT04N3. The sequence continues at coordinate 3,760,554 of NZ_CP048415.1, read as the reverse complement.
CAGAAGTATCCGTTCCTGGATTTGCTGGTGGCCTCGCATACCGACTCCAGAGCCTCGGATGAATACAACATCAAGCTGTCAAACAACCGTGCGACGGCAGTGACCGAATACATGGCGCAGTACAACATCGCAGCCGAACGCATCCGTCTGGAATGGTTCGGGGAGCAGAAGCTGGTGAACGACTGCGGGAACGGGGTGCCGTGTTCGGAGGCGAACCATCAGCTGAACAGAAGATCGGAGCTGGTGCTGGAAGCCTTCCCGGATCCGACCAAGCAGTATGATATCCCGGAAGCGCTGAAAGATATGGACTTCTGTAACCCGGAAGACATCTTTGAGGTGCTGAACAAGGAGATCAGCGACATCCCGACGATCTATTTTGACTTTGACAAGGCGATGCTGCGTTCGGTGCACAAGCAGGAGCTGGAGCGCGTGGCGATCATGCTGGAGCGGATGCCGAACCTGATGCTGTACATCGAGGGCCATACCGACCAGCGGGGCAGTGACACGTATAATGAGAAGCTGTCCGAGCGCAGATCGAAAGCGGTGATGGACTACCTGATCAAGCGCGGGGTGACCGGAGACCGAATGGAACACCAGTGGTTTGGGGAGACGCGTCCGGTGCATGACTGCAACCAGGTGAGCTGTACTTCGGCGATGCACCAGCTGAACAGAAGGACAGAACTGAGAGTAGGCAAGTCGGCGTTTACCTACACGGGCAGACAGAAGAAAGTGAACACGATGTGATACAGGATAAGTTTATAGAGTATTAGTCAAAAAAAGAGGATCCAGTTTGGATCCTTTTTTTATGAAGACTTCTATTTTTTTCTCTTCTTTCAGTCCAGGATTCTCATTCATTTCGTATATGCTGAAAATATTTAAAAAGTATTTCAAATAAAAAAAAATGCATTTTAAATAAAAAAAGATTTGCAAACACTTGGAAATGAAAAACATAAAAGTGTATTTTTATAGCAAATATCTGGTTATAAGAATTAATAGGTTGATTTGATTCCCTTTCTTTACCCACTTATATGCAATTTGAAATGTTCTAAGTCTCTCATAACAAAGGGATAAGAACCAAAAAAGAAAACCTATAGAACACGTTTACGAACTCGAAATTTTAAATACTAGCGATATGGATCAGTTATCCGGTTATTTGCCTAGAGGTAGGAGAAGTTCCTTATTTAGGGATTTCCAAAATCTCAAAAAGCTGGGGAATACATTTAGTTATTTTTTATTCTTCACAACGTTTTGGCTTTTTTCTTTTATTTCTAACGCTCAGATTCAAATTATTCCTTTAACCCAACCGACAGGGGGATTCCATATTGATGGAAATTTGAGGGCAAATGACCCTTTGACTGGAATTGGTGATTGGATCCCAGGGGCCGTAGGAATTGGAGGAAATCTATATAGGTTGACTGGTGCTCCAATTAATGGAGTAACATCTTTTCGGGTCGAAGACCCTTATGCGGGTGGTCCAGGGACAGATCGTGGATTTGATGGTGGAAATAAATTTAATGACAATCCAAACACATGGGGTTGGACAGCTGGGAATGTTAATCCCGGAAAAAATGACATCAATAATATTTTTTATCACCTAGGTAAATCTACAACCACTGGCTTTGAAGGGGATTGGATTTTAATTTCTGGTGATAGAAAAGAAGTGCAAGGTACCAGTTACATTGATTTTGAATTTTTGCAGAATTCTCTGATCAGGACGGGAACTGGAAGCTCTGGTGGATTTTCCTCCTCTGGTCCAGATGGAGGAAGAACTGTCAATGATTTATTGATAGCAGTTGAATATACAAAAGGAGGTTCAAGTGCGACGATTAAAGCATATAGATGGGAAGCTGTTTCGGGAAGTTTTGATTATGTATTTAAAGGTATTGTTAATTCCACAGCTTATCCATTAGGAACCGCATACGGGACTACTAATTCAAGTTCAATAGCTGTTCCATATGGTGCTTTTGGCTCCACCACCTATGAACCCCAGCAATGGGTTGAGGTTGGGGTAAACCTAACCAAATTATTGGGTCAAATAGACCCATGTCTAGGAATAATAGTAAAATCAATTTTTGTAAAAACAAAGGCATCTGATTCCAATACAGCCGATATTAAAGACTTTATAGATCCTATACCTGTAAATTTGGCATTTGGTACAGCTACAATCTCTTATGATCAAAGTCCTTATTGTGCTGGTTCAGGGACTGCGGCTGTTAATAGAAATGGTGTAGATGGAGGTAAGTATACTTATACTGCTCAAACTCAAGGGTCAGTATTAATAATTGATCAAAACACTGGAGAAATCAATCTAGCTACAAGTACTCCAGGCACATATACCGTTGAATACAAATTTGATTCGTTCCCTCCAGATTTCCAAGATCCTACAAATCCAAAAACCTGTGAAAAAACAGTAGAAACAACTGTTGTTATTAATCCAAGGCCGACCGTAACCACTCCCAATACTGCGACCGTATGTAGCGGTGCAAGTCCAAATATTTCATTGACGGCAAGTATTCCAAGTACTTTCACCTGGACCATTGGTAACATCGCTGGCGGAATAACCGGTGCGAGTGCGGGCTCAGGTGCTACGATTAATCAAACTTTGACTAACCCGAGCAATACAACTGCTGGGACTGTTCAATATATTGTAACTCCTACTTCTACCACGGGGTCATGCGCAGGAGCTCCATACACCATTACCGTTACAGTCAATCCAAGACCGACTATAACCACTCCCAATATAACAACTGTTTGTAGCGGTGCAAGTCCAAATATTTCATTGACAGCAAGTACCCCAAGTACTTTCACCTGGACCGTTGGTAACATCACCGGTGGAATAACAGGAGCAAGTGCGGGCTCAGGCGCTACGATCAATCAAATTTTGACTAACCCAAGCAATACAACTGCTGGGACTGTTCAATATATTGTAACTCCTACTTCTACCACGGGGTCATGCATAGGAGCTCAATACACCATTACCGTTACAGTCAATCCTAGTACTTCAATAACTAGCCAGCCGACGGGAGCTACATATTGCCAAAATTCAACAGCAACACCACTGACTGTTACCGGAACTGGGACTGGAACGATTACCTATGAATGGTGGCAGACGACTTCTGCGGAAAATACAGGCGGGACTCGAGTTGCCACAACCCAAAATTATACTCCTCCAACAAATACTGAGGGGACTTTCTATTACTACGCAAAAGTGATTAGCTCAAGCTGTAATACAGTTGCTTCTAATCCGGTGACAGTTCAGGTAAATTCGTTACCTGTGGCTCCAACTTCGGGAGGGAATATTACTCAATGTATTAATACACCTGCTCAAACTTTAACAGCTACTGCTTCAGTTCCTACAGGAATTGAAATTCGATGGTTTAGTGCACCTACTGGAGGTAATTTAGTTGCTAATCCTACCTTGAATACATTAGGAACTGTGACCTACTACGCTGAAGCAAGAAGTACGATTACAGGTTGTATTAGTCCTACAAGAACTCCTGTTATTTTAACCCTTTTAAATTGTACTCTTACAATTGATAAAGTTGGAACTTTTGTTGATCAAAATAACAATGGTCGAGCAGACGTAGGCGAGAAGATTAATTATACTTTTTTGGTAACTAATACAGGAAATTCTGCTTTGACGAATGTAACTGTAACTGATCCAAAAGTTACTGTAACTGGCGGTCCGATAAGCTTGGCAATTGGTGCTAATAGTGGGAATACATTTACAGGATCATACACTATCACCCAGAATGACATCAATGCAGGCAAGGTGGACAACACGGCGACTGCACGGGGTACCTTTGGCACGCAGAATATTACGGCGACGGATGATGAGACAACTACTCTTCCTCAGGTTCCTGCTTTGACGATTGTCAAGACGGGAACGTTCAACGATGCCAACAACAACAGCAGAGCGGATGTGGGTGAGACGATCAGCTACACCTTCCTGGTTACCAACACGGGCAACGTACCGTTGACGGGAGTAACGGTTAGCGATCCAAAAGTAACGGTAAGCGGCGGTCCGATCAGCTTGGCGGTAGGTGCGAACAGCAGCAATACCTTTACAGGTACTTACACGATTACCCAGAATGACATCAATGCAGGCAAGGTGGATAACACGGCGACTGCACGGGGTACTTTCGGTACTCAGAATATTACGGCGACGGATGAAGAGACAACTACTCTTCCTCAGGTTCCTGCTTTGACGATTGTCAAGACGGGTACGTTCAACGATGCCAACAACAACAGCAGAGCGGATGTGGGTGAGACGATCAGCTACACGTTCCTGGTGACCAACACGGGCAACGTACCGTTGACGGGAGTAACGGTTAGCGATCCAAAAGTTACGGTTAGCGGCGGTCCGATCAGCTTGGCGGTAGGTGCGAACAGCAGCAATACCTTTACAGGTACATACACGATTACCCAGAATGACATCAATGCAGGCAAGGTGGATAACACGGCGACTGCACGGGGTACTTTCGGTACTCAGAATATTACGGCGACGGATGAAGAGACGACAACTCTTCCTCAGGTTCCTGCTTTGACGATTGTCAAGACGGGTACGTTCAACGATGCCAACAACAACAGCAGAGCGGATGTGGGTGAGACGATCAGCTACACGTTCCTGGTGACCAACACGGGCAACGTACCGTTGACGGGAGTAACGGTTAGCGATCCAAAAGTTACGGTTAGCGGCGGTCCGATCAGCTTGGCGGTAGGTGCGAACAGCAGCAATACCTTTACAGGTACATACACGATTACCCAGAATGACATCAATGCAGGCAAGGTGGATAACACGGCGACTGCACGGGGAACTTTCGGTACTCAGAATATTACGGCGACGGATGAAGAGACAACTACTCTTCCTCAGCGTCCGGCGATAGCAATTGTTAAAACTGCTGCAATTGGCGGAACTGGAGATGGATTAATAGGTGAAGTTATCACCTATACATTTACTGTTACCAATACAGGAAATGTTACTTTAAGTAATGTCAAAGTGAATGATCCTTTGGTTGGTTTATCTAGCATTACTCCATCAAACATTAATTCGATGGATCCAGGGGATGTAGAGGAATTCACTGCTACATATATTATAAAGCAATCTGATTTAGATGCAGTAATAATTACGAATCAAGCAACTGCTACGGGTACTCCTCCAATAGGATCAGATGTATCTGATCTTTCAGGTACAACTATCGAAAATGATGTACCAACCACTGTTGATTTATCCAAACCACCGGTTGCCAATGATGACCAGAAGCTGTCTCAGCCGGCAGGCGCGGTGACGTTGAATGTAACCGACAACGATACGGATGCGAATAATGACCTGGATGTGAGCACGGTGGATCTGGATCCGTCAACGGCGGGTATCCAGACGAGCTACGTGGTAGCAGGACAAGGCGAGTGGACGGTTGATGCGTTGGGCAATGTGACCTTTACGCCGGAGTCTGGCTTCACGCTGGATCCGACCCCGATCAGCTATACAGTGAATGATGCGACGGGTCTGACCTCGAACGAGGCGACGATCACGATCGATTACGTACCGGTTGCGAGCAATGACAGCAGCACGGGCAATACGACAGGGGAAGCGGTAACGGTAGATGTGTTGGCCAATGATGTGACCGGAGATGCGGTAGATCCGACGACGGTACAGATTGTGGGCACGGCAAATGCCGGGGATCCGCTGGTAGTAGCGGGCGAAGGCGAGTGGACGATCAACCTGGTAACGGGAGCGATCACGTTCACCCCTGCGGAAGGCTTCACGGGCGATCCTACTCCGATCCAATACACGGTACAGGACGGGGAGGGCAACACCTCGAACGCGGCAACGGTAACGGTTGAATACGATCAGTTTGCACCGGTTGCCAATGATGACCAGAAGCTGTCTCAGCCGGCAGGCGCGGTGACGTTGAATGTAACCGACAACGATACGGATGCGAATAATGACCTGGATGTGAGCACGGTGGATCTGGATCCGTCAACGGCGGGTATCCAGACGAGCTACGTGGTAGCAGGACAAGGCGAGTGGACGGTTGATGCGTTGGGCAATGTGACCTTTACGCCGGAGTCTGGCTTCACGCTGGATCCGACCCCGATCAGCTATACAGTGAATGATGCGACGGGTCTGACCTCGAACGAGGCGACGATCACGATCGATTACGTACCGGTTGCGAGCAATGACAGCAGCACGGGCAATACGACAGGGGAAGCGGTAACGGTAGATGTGTTGGCCAATGATGTGACCGGAGATGCGGTAGATCCGACGACGGTACAGATTGTGGGCACGGCAAATGCCGGGGATCCGCTGGTAGTAGCGGGCGAAGGCGAGTGGACGATCAACCTGGTAACGGGAGCGATCACGTTCACCCCTGCGGAAGGCTTCACGGGCGATCCTACTCCGATCCAATACACGGTACAGGACGGGGAGGGCAACACCTCGAACGCGGCAACGGTAACGGTTGAATACGATCAGTTTGCACCGGTTGCCAATGATGACCAGAAGCTGTCTCAGCCGGCAGGCGCGGTGACGTTGAATGTAACCGACAACGATACGGATGCGAATAATGACCTGGATGTGAGCACGGTGGATCTGGATCCGTCAACGGCGGGTATCCAGACGAGCTACGTGGTAGCAGGACAAGGCGAGTGGACGGTTGATGCGTTGGGCAATGTGACCTTTACGCCGGAGTCTGGCTTCACGCTGGATCCGACCCCGATCAGCTATACAGTGAATGATGCGACGGGTCTGACCTCGAACGAGGCGACGATCACGATCGATTACGTACCGGTTGCGAGCAATGACAGCAGCACGGGCAATACGACAGGGGAAGCGGTAACGGTAGATGTGTTGGCCAATGATGTGACCGGAGATGCGGTAGATCCGACGACGGTACAGATTGTGGGCACGGCAAATGCCGGGGATCCGCTGGTAGTAGCGGGCGAAGGCGAGTGGACGATCAACCTGGTAACGGGAGCGATCACGTTCACCCCTGCGGAAGGCTTCACGGGCGATCCTACTCCGATCCAATACACGGTACAGGACGGGGAGGGCAACACCTCGAACGCGGCAACGGTAACGGTTGAATACGATCAGTTTGCACCGGTTGCCAATGATGACCAGAAGCTGTCTCAGCCGGCAGGCGCGGTGACGTTGAATGTAACCGACAACGATACGGATGCGAATAATGACCTGGATGTGAGCACGGTGGATCTGGATCCGTCAACGGCGGGTATCCAGACGAGCTACGTGGTAGCAGGACAAGGCGAGTGGACGGTTGATGCGTTGGGCAATGTGACCTTTACGCCGGAGTCTGGCTTCACGCTGGATCCGACCCCGATCAGCTATACAGTGAATGATGCGACGGGTCTGACCTCGAACGAGGCGACGATCACGATCGATTACGTACCGGTTGCGAGCAATGACAGCAGCACGGGCAATACGACAGGGGAAGCGGTAACGGTAGATGTGTTGGCCAATGATGTGACCGGAGATGCGGTAGATCCGACGACGGTACAGATTGTGGGCACGGCAAATGCCGGGGATCCGCTGGTAGTAGCGGGCGAAGGCGAGTGGACGATCAACCTGGTAACGGGAGCGATCACGTTCACCCCTGCGGAAGGCTTCACGGGCGATCCTACTCCGATCCAATACACGGTACAGGACGGGGAGGGCAACACCTCGAACGCGGCAACGGTAACGGTTGAATATGATCAGTTTGCACCGGTTGCCAATGATGACCAGAAGCTGTCTCAGCCGGCAGGCGCGGTGACGTTGAATGTAACCGACAACGATACGGATGCGAATAATGACCTGGATGTGAGCACGGTGGATCTGGATCCGTCAACGGCGGGTATCCAGACGAGCTACGTGGTAGCAGGACAAGGCGAGTGGACGGTTGATGCGTTGGGCAATGTGACCTTTACGCCGGAGTCTGGCTTCACGCTGGATCCGACCCCGATCAGCTATACAGTGAATGATGCGACGGGTCTGACCTCGAACGAGGCGACGAACACGATCTATTACGTACGCAGTTGCGAGCAATGACAGCAGCACGGGCAATACGACAGGGGAAGCGGTAACGGTAGATGTGTTGGCCAATGATGTGACCGGAGATGCGGTAGATCCGACGACGGTACAGATTGTGGGCACGGCAAATGCCGGGGATCCGCTGGTAGTAGCGGGCGAAGGCGAGTGGACGATCAACCTGGTAACGGGAGCGATCACGTTCACCCCTGCGGAAGGCTTCACGGGCGATCCTACTCCGATCCAATACACGGTACAGGACGGGGAGGGCAACACCTCGAACGCGGCAACGGTAACGGTTGAATATGATCAGTTTGCACCGGTTGCCAATGATGACCAGAAGCTGTCTCAGCCGGCAGGCGCGGTGACGTTGAATGTAACCGACAACGATACGGATGCGAATAATGACCTGGATGTGAGCACGGTGGATCTGGATCCGTCAACGGCGGGTATCCAGACGAGCTACGTGGTAGCAGGACAAGGCGAGTGGACGGTTGATGCGTTGGGCAATGTGACCTTTACGCCGGAGTCTGGCTTCACGCTGGATCCGACCCCGATCAGCTATACAGTGAATGATGCGACGGGTCTGACCTCGAACGAGGCGACGATCACGATCGATTACGTACCGGTTGCGAGCAATGACAGCAGCACGGGCAATACGACAGGGGAAGCGGTAACGGTAGATGTGTTGGCCAATGATGTGACCGGAGATGCGGTAGATCCGACGACGGTACAGATTGTGGGCACGGCAAATGCCGGGGATCCGCTGGTAGTAGCGGGCGAAGGCGAGTGGACGATCAACCTGGTAACGGGAGCGATCACGTTCACCCCTGCGGAAGGCTTCACGGGCGATCCTACTCCGATCCAATACACGGTACAGGACGGGGAGGGCAACACCTCGAACGCGGCAACGGTAACGGTTGAATACGATCAGTTTGCACCGGTTGCCAATGATGACCAGAAGCTGTCTCAGCCGGCAGGCGCGGTGACGTTGAATGTAACCGACAACGATACGGATGCGAATAATGACCTGGATGTGAGCACGGTGGATCTGGATCCGTCAACGGCGGGTATCCAGACGAGCTACGTGGTAGCAGGACAAGGCGAGTGGACGGTTGATGCGTTGGGCAATGTGACCTTTACGCCGGAGTCTGGCTTCACGCTGGATCCGACCCCGATCAGCTATACAGTGAATGATGCGACGGGTCTGACCTCGAACGAGGCGACGATCACGATCGATTACGTACCGGTTGCGAGCAATGACAGCAGCACGGGCAATACGACAGGGGAAGCGGTAACGGTAGATGTGTTGGCCAATGATGTGACCGGAGATGCGGTAGATCCGACGACGGTACAGATTGTGGGCACGGCAAATGCCGGGGATCCGCTGGTAGTAGCGGGCGAAGGCGAGTGGACGATCAACCTGGTAACGGGAGCGATCACGTTCACCCCTGCGGAAGGCTTCACGGGCGATCCTACTCCGATCCAATACACGGTACAGGACGGGGAGGGCAACACCTCGAACGCGGCAACGGTAACGGTTGAATACGATCAGTTTGCACCGGTTGCCAATGATGACCAGAAGCTGTCTCAGCCGGCAGGCGCGGTGACGTTGAATGTAACCGACAACGATACGGATGCGAATAATGACCTGGATGTGAGCACGGTGGATCTGGATCCGTCAACGGCGGGTATCCAGACGAGCTACGTGGTAGCAGGACAAGGCGAGTGGACGGTTGATGCGTTGGGCAATGTGACCTTTACGCCGGAGTCTGGCTTCACGCTGGATCCGACCCCGATCAGCTATACAGTGAATGATGCGACGGGTCTGACCTCGAACGAGGCGACGATCACGATCGATTACGTACCGGTTGCGAGCAATGACAGCAGCACGGGCAATTTGCCAGAAACATCTGTCATTCTAGATGTATTATCTAATGATAATCTTGGAGATAATGTTGATCCGACAACAGTTCAGATAGTGGGTACACTGAATCCTGGTGATGCACTGGTAGTTCCGGGTGAAGGTGAGTGGACGGTGAATCCAACGACGGGAGCGATTACGTTTACGCCAGAAATTGGATATTCATTTAATCCAACTCCTATTAGATACACAGTAAATGATGGACAGGGGAATGTTTCAAATGAGGCATTAGTTACAATCACTTATGATCAGAAAAATGAATTATTGATTTCTAAAGAAGCAGATGTTTCAACATATGATGCGGAAGGCCAAGAAATTAATTACAAGATTGTAGTTACTAATTCAGGAAATGTTACTCTGACAAATATCTCTGTGGTAGACCCATTGACTAATTTGGATATTGTCATAAATAGTTTAGCACCAAATTCTTCTGAGATTATAAATACAAACTATCTGGTAAAACAGTCTGATGTAGATTTCGGGAAAATTGATAACACAGCTATAGCATCATATGCTTATAATAATGAGGAATATTCTGTGTCGGATTCTGAAACTGTAAACGCATTACAGAGACCAAATATCTCAATTGAGAAAACTCTTCTATCCAATGATGATGCAGAAGGAGGTTTCCTTGACTATCAGATTAAAGTTGTCAATACAGGAAATGTAACTCTGTACGATATTTATGTCGAGGATTTGAAAGCTGGATTCAACGCAATAATCCCTGAACTAGCTCCTAATGGAGAAGAGGTGTTTGACGTTTCAGTAACGATTACTCAAGATATGATTGATGATAAGTGTTTCATCAATACAGCAACTGCTGAAGTAAGAGAATACAGTGGAAATGAAAATCCAGATCAAAATGGTTCTGGTGAATATGAAGTAATTCTTTCTGCCAACGACGAAATAGAGGCTTGTTTCACTCAAAGTCCATCGATGAGTCTGGAGAAAGACGGAGTGTTCGTGGATGAGAACGAAGACGGTCAGGCGCAGGTAGGCGAGACGATCAGCTACACGTTTAAGGTGACCAACACGGGCAATGTGACCTTGAGTAACATTGTACTGGAAGATGATAAAGTAACGGTAAGCGGCGGACCGATCACGAGTCTGGCTCCTGGAGCAAGCGACGCGACGACCTTCACGGCGAGCTATGTGCTGACCCAGGAGGACATTGATGCGGGCAAGGTGTTGAACTTGGCGGTAGCCAGAGGGGAAGCACCGGGCGGAGATCCAAATGATCCGTCCGACGATGTGACCGCAGAGTCTACCGATCCGACACCGGTGAGTGCGGATGAGCGTGACCCTGAGTGTCCAACCTGTACGGTGACGATCTTGCCAAGAGAGGCCTCGATGAGTCTGGAGAAAGACGGAGTGTTCGTGGATGAGAACGAAGACGGTCAGGCGCAGGTAGGCGAGACGATCAGCTACACGTTTAAGGTGACCAACACGGGCAATGTGACCTTGAGTAACATTGTACTGGAAGATGATAAAGTAACGGTAAGCGGCGGACCGATCACGAGTCTGGCTCCTGGAGCAAGCGACGCGACGACCTTCACGGCGAGCTATGTGCTGACCCAGGAGGACATTGATGCGGGCAAGGTGTTGAACTTGGCGGTAGCCAGAGGGGAAGCACCGGGCGGAGATCCAAATGATCCGTCCGACGATGTGACCGCAGAGTCTACCGATCCGACACCGGTGAGTGCGGATGAGCGTGACCCTGAGTGTCCAACCTGTACGGTGACGATCTTGCCAAGAGAGGCCTCGATGAGTCTGGAGAAAGACGGAGTGTTCGTGGATGAGAACGAAGACGGTCAGGCGCAGGTAGGCGAGACGATCAGCTACACGTTTAAGGTGACCAACACGGGCAATGTGACCTTGAGTAACATTGTACTGGAAGATGATAAAGTAACGGTAAGCGGCGGACCGATCACGAGTCTGGCTCCTGGAGCAAGCGACGCGACGACCTTCACGGCGAGCTATGTGCTGACCCAGGAGGACATTGATGCGGGCAAGGTGTTGAACTTGGCGGTAGCCAGAGGGGAAGCACCGGGCGGAGATCCAAATGATCCGTCCGACGATGTGACCGCAGAGTCTACCGATCCGACATTTAGGTGAGTGCGGATGAGCGTGACCCTGAGTGTCCAACCTGTACGGTGACGATCTTGCCAAGAGAGGCCTCGATGAGTCTGGAGAAAGACGGAGTGTTCGTGGATGAGAACGAAGACGGTCAGGCGCAGGTAGGCGAGACGATCAGCTACACGTTTAAGGTGACCAACACGGGCAATGTGACCTTGAGTAACATTGTACTGGAAGATGATAAAGTAACGGTAAGCGGCGGACCGATCACGAGTCTGGCTCCTGGAGCAAGCGACGCGACGACCTTCACGGCGAGCTATGTGCTGACCCAGGAGGACATTGATGCGGGCAAGGTGTTGAACTTGGCGGTAGCCAGAGGGGAAGCACCGGGCGGAGATCCAAATGATCCGTCCGACGATGTGACCGCAGAGTCTACCGATCCGACACCGGTGAGTGCGGATGAGCGTGACCCTGAGTGTCCAACCTGTACGGTGACGATCTTGCCAAGAGAGGCCTCGATGAGTCTGGAGAAAGACGGAGTGTTCGTGGATGAGAACGAAGACGGTCAGGCGCAGGTAGGCGAGACGATCAGCTACACGTTTAAGGTGACCAACACGGGCAATGTGACCTTGAGTAACATTGTACTGGAAGATGATAAAGTAACGGTAAGCGGCGGACCGATCACGAGTCTGGCTCCTGGAGCAAGCGACGCGACGACCTTCACGGCGAGCTATGTGCTGACCCAGGAGGACATTGATGCGGGCAAGGTGTTGAACTTGGCGGTAGCCAGAGGGGAAGCACCGGGCGGAGATCCAAATGATCCGTCCGACGATGTGACAGCGGAGTCTACCGATCCGACACCGGTGAGTGCGGATGAGCGTGACCCTGAGTGTCCAACCTGTACGGTGACGATCTTGCCAAGAGAGGCCTCGATGAGTCTGGAGAAAGACGGAGTGTTCGTGGATGAGAACGAAGACGGTCAGGCGCAGGTAGGCGAGACGATCAGCTACACGTTTAAGGTGACCAACACGGGCAATGTGACCTTGAGTAACATTGTACTGGAAGATGATAAAGTAACGGTAAGCGGCGGACCGATCACGAGTCTGGCTCCTGGAGCAAGCGACGCGACGACCTTCACGGCGAGCTATGTGCTGACCCAGGAGGACATTGATGCGGGCAAGGTGTTGAACTTGGCGGTAGCCAGAGGGGAAGCACCGGGCGGAGATCCAAATGATCCGTCCGACGATGTGACAGCGGAGTCTACCGATCCGACACCGGTGAGTGCGGATGAGCGTGACCCTGAGTGTCCAACCTGTACGGTGACGATCTTGCCAAGAGAGGCCTCGATGAGTCTGGAGAAAGACGGAGTGTTCGTGGATGAGAACGAAGACGGTCAGGCGCAGGTAGGCGAGACGATCAGCTACACGTTTAAGGTGACCAACACGGGCAATGTGACCTTGAGTAACATTGTACTGGAAGATGATAAAGTAACGGTAAGCGGCGGACCGATCACGAGTCTGGCTCCTGGAGCAAGCGACGCGACGACCTTCACGGCGAGCTATGTGCTGACCCAGGAGGACATTGATGCGGGCAAGGTGTTGAACTTGGCGGTAGCCAGAGGGGAAGCACCGGGCGGAGATCCAAATGATCCGTCCGACGATGTGACAGCGGAGTCTACCGATCCGACACCGGTGAGTGCGGATGAGCGTGACCCTGAGTGTCCAACCTGTACGGTGACGATCTTGCCAAGAGAGGCCTCGATGAGTCTGGAGAAAGACGGAGTGTTCGTGGATGAGAACGAAGACGGTCAGGCGCAGGTAGGCGAGACGATCAGCTACACGTTTAAGGTGACCAACACGGGCAATGTGACCTTGAGTAACATTGTACTGGAAGATGATAAAGTAACGGTAAGCGGCGGACCGATCACGAGTCTGGCTCCTGGAGCAAGCGACGCGACGACCTTCACGGCGAGCTATGTGCTGACCCAGGAGGACATTGATGCGGGCAAGGTGTTGAACTTGGCGGTAGCCAGAGGGGAAGCACCGGGCGGAGATCCAAATGATCCGTCGACGACGATGACAGCGGAGTCTACCGATCCGACGCCGGTGAGTGCGGATGAGCGTGACCCTGAGTGTCCAACCTGTACGGTGACGATCTTGCCAAGAGAGGCCTCGATGAGTCTGGAGAAAGACGGAGTGTTCGTGGATGAGAACGAAGACGGTCAGGCGCAGGTAGGCGAGACGATCAGCTACACGTTTAAGGTGACCAACACGGGCAATGTGACCTTGAGTAACATTGTACTGGAAGATGATAAAGTAACGGTAAGCGGCGGACCGATCACGAGTCTGGCTCCTGGAGCAAGCGACGCGACGACCTTCACGGCGAGCTATGTGCTGACCCAGGAGGACATTGATGCGGGCAAGGTGTTGAACTTGGCGGTAGCCAGAGGGGAAGCACCGGGCGGAGATCCAAATGATCCGTCCGACGATGTGACAGCGGAGTCTACCGATCCGACACCGGTGAGTGCGGATGAGCGTGACCCTGAGTGTCCAACCTGTACGGTGACGATCTTGCCAAGAGAGGCCTCGATGAGTCTGGAGAAAGACGGAGTGTTCGTGGATGAGAACGAAGACGGTCAGGCGCAGGTAGGCGAGACGATCAGCTACACGTTTAAGGTGACCAACACGGGCAATGTGACCTTGAGTAACATTGTACTGGAAGATGATAAAGTAACGGTAAGCGGCGGACCGATCACGAGTCTGGCTCCTGGAGCAAGCGACGCGACGACCTTCACGGCGAGCTATGTGCTGACCCAGGAGGACATTGATGCGGGCAAGGTGTTGAACTTGGCGGTAGCCAGAGGGGAAGCACCGGGCGGAGATCCAAATGATCCGTCCGACGATGTGACAGCGGAGTCTACCGATCCGACACCGGTGAGTGCGGATGAGCGTGACCCTGAGTGTCCAACCTGTACGGTGACGATCTTGCCAAGAGAGGCCTCGATGAGTCTGGAGAAAGACGGAGTGTTCGTGGATGAGAACGAAGACGGTCAGGCGCAGGTAGGCGAGACGATCAGCTACACGTTTAAGGTGACCAACACGGGCAATGTGACCTTGAGTAACATTGTACTGGAAGATGATAAAGTAACGGTAAGCGGCGGACCGATCACGAGTCTGGCTCCTGGAGCAAGCGACGCGACGACCTTCACGGCGAGCTATGTGCTGACCCAGGAGGACATTGATGCGGGCAAGGTGTTGAACTTGGCGGTAGCCAGAGGGGAAGCACCGGGCGGAGATCCAAATGATCCGTCCGACGATGTGACAGCGGAGTCTACCGATCCGACATTTGGTGAGTGCGGATGAGCGTGACCCTGAGTGTCCAACCTGTACGGTGACGATCTTGCCAAGAGAGGCCTCGATGAGTCTGGAGAAAGACGGAGTGTTCGTGGATGAGAACGAAGACGGTCAGGCGCAGGTAGGCGAGACGATCAGCTACACGTTTAAGGTGACCAACACGGGCAATGTGACCTTGAGTAACATTGTACTGGAAGATGATAAAGTAACGGTAAGCGGCGGACCGATCACGAGTCTGGCTCCTGGAGCAAGCGACGCGACGACCTTCACGGCGAGCTATGTGCTGACCCAGGAGGACATTGATGCGGGCAAGGTGTTGAACTTGGCGGTAGCCAGAGGGGAAGCACCGGGCGGAGATCCAAATGATCCGTCCGACGATGTGACAGCGGAGTCTACCGATCCGACACCGGTGAGTGCGGATGAGCGTGACCCTGAGTGTCCAACCTGTACGGTGACGATCTTGCCAAGAACAGCTAGTCTTTCAATGGACAAAGCAGCAGACAAGCAGTCGATCAGTGAGGTGGGTGAGGTGATTACTTATACCTTGACTGTGACCAATGACGGCAACGTGACGCTGACAGATATAGTGGTGAATGATCCGCTGACAGGATTCAGCGCGACGATCTCAAGTCTGGCACCGGGAGCATCTGAAGAGCTGGAGACCAGCTATACGGTGACTCAGGAAGATCTTGACAGAGGCTTTGTGAGAAACGTGGCGACAGCTACGACGACTTACGGAGAAAAGGAGATCAGTGCTGAAGATGAAGAAACAGTAGTGGTAGCGGATATGCCATCATTGATAATCGACAAAGTAGCTGACAAGCAGTCGATCAGTGAGGTGGGCGAGGTGATTACTTATACCTTGACTGTGACCAATGACGGCAACGTGACGCTGACAGATATAGTGGTGAACGATCCGCTGACCGGATTCAACACGACGATCCAAAGTCTGGCACCGGGAGCATCTGAAGAGCTGGAGACCAGCTATACGGTGACTCAGGAAGATTTGGACAGAGGCTTTGTGAGAAACGTGGCGACAGCTACGACGACTTACGGAGAAGAGGAGATCAGTGCTGAAGATGAAGAAACAGTAGTGGTAGCGGATATGCCATCATTGATAATCGACAAAGTAGCTGACAAGCAGTCGATCAGTGAGGTAGGTGAGGTGATTACTTATACCTTGACTGTGACCAATGACGGCAACGTGACGCTGACAGATATAGTGGTGAACGATCCGCTGACCGGATTCAACACGACGATCCCAAGTCTGGCACCGGGAGCATCTGAAGAGCTGGAGACCAGCTATACGGTGACTCAGGAAGATCTGGACAGAGGCTTTGTGAGAAACGTGGCGACAGCTACGACGACTTACGGAGAAGAGGAGATCAGTGCTGAAGATGAAGAAACAGTAGTGGTAGCGGATATGCCATCATTGATAATCGACAAAGTAGCTGACAAGCAGTCGATCAGTGAGGTAGGTGAGGTGATTACTTATACCTTGACTGTGACCAATGACGGTAACGTGACGCTGACAGATATAGTGGTGAACGATCCGCTGACCGGATTCAACACGACGATCTCAAGTCTGGCACCGGGAGCATCTGAAGAGCTGGAGACCAGCTATACGGTGACTCAGGAAGATCTGGACAGAGGCTTTGTAAGCAACGTGGCGACAGCTACGACCACCTACGGAGAAGAGGAGATCAGTGCTGAAGATGAAGAAACTGTAACAGTAAGTCAAAGCCCTTCGATCTCGATTGTCAAAACATCAGATGTGAGTTCGGTGAGCACAGTTGGCCAGGTGATTACATATACATTGACTGTAACCAATACAGGTAATGTGACCTTGACCAATATAGTGGTGAATGATCCGCTGACAGGCTTTACTGAGACCATTCCTTCTTTGAATGCAAATCAGTCTGTTACCTTCCAAACCAGCTACACGGTTACTGCAGCTGACTTGAATAATGGAAGTATTGTGAACGTTGCTACGGCATCATCAAACTTCAATGAACAGCCAGTTACGGCTGAGGATGATGCGACAGTGACAGTAGATCAAAACCCATCTATTTCGATTGTCAAGACATCAGATGTGAGTTCAGTGAGTACAGTAGGCCAGGTGATTACATATACATTGACTGTGACCAATACAGGTAATGTAACCTTGACCAATATTGTGGTAAATGATCCGCTGACAGGCTTTACTGAGACCATTCCTTCTTTGAATGCAAATCAGTCTGTGACCTTCCAAACTAGCTACACGGTTACTGCAGCTGACTTGAATAATGGAAGTATTGTGAACGTTGCTACGGCATCATCAAACTTCAATGAACAGCCAGTTACGGCTGAGGATGATGCGACAGTGACAGTAGATCAAAACCCATCTATTTCGATTGTCAAGACATCAGATGTGAGTTCAGTGAGTACAGTAGGCCAGGTGATTACATATACATTGACTGTGACCAATACCGGTAATGTAACTCTGACAAACATTGTGGTGAATGATCCACTAACAGGATTTACAGAGAATATTTCTTCTCTAGGCCAAGGACAATCAGTTGTATTCACCACAACTTATGTGGTAGAGCAAGGTGACTTGGATTCCGGAAGTATTGTCAACGTTGCGACAGCATCGACAAACTTCAACGAGCAACCAGTCAATGCTGAAGACGAAGCGATAGTTACTGTTGATGGTAATCCTTCGATATTAATAGTTAAATCCTCAGATGTTGAATCTGTGACTTTGGCTGACCAAGTAATTACCTATACTTTGACAGTAACAAACACTGGTAATATTACTTTGACCAATGTGCTAGTAAATGATCCATTGACTGGATTCGAAAATACGATTAGTACACTTGCACCTGGTCAAGTAGTAGAGTTTACCACTAGCTATACAGTTACTCAGGAAGACATAGATAGCGGTGAGGTTGAAAACATTGCCTCTGTCACTGGTAATGCAGGAGTGGAAGAAGTATCTGATACGGATACCTTGATTGTACCTGCGGTTCAGAATCCGGATATCCAGATTGAGATCACTGATAACGATGCAGTGATTACTGAAGCGGGTCAGGAGATTCCTTACACGATTACAGTGACCAACACCGGTAATGTGACCCTGACCAATGTGACGGTTGTGGATACCAAAACAGGTTTGGTGGTGAACATCGGAACTTTGAAGCCGGGAGAAAGCAAATCTGTGGAAACCACTTATCCTGTCACCCAGGAAGATGTAGATGCAGGCCAGGTTACCAATGATGCGAGTGTAACTGGTCAGAGCCCGAACCCTGGTGATGACGATCCTACAGACAGTGATTCGGTGACTACGCCAATTACTCCTGCACCAGGAATATCGATTGTGAAGAGCAGCGACAAGTCTGAGATCAGGGATCTGGGTGAAACGGTAACTTATACACTGGTTGTGACCAACACGGGTAATGTGACGCTGACCAACATTTTGGTAAGCGATCCACTGACCGGATTGAACGAAGTAATCGAAACGCTGGCTCCAGGAGAGAGCGTGACGATAGAGACAAGCTACGTGGTGACCCAGGAAGATCTGGACCGAGGCAGTCTGGTGAATGTGGCTAATGTAATCGGAGAGACTCCTGATGGTGAAGAGATCGGAGACGAGGATGAAGTGAGCATCGGAGTAGGCATCCGTGAGATCATAGCCAATGACGATGACTTCGGAACTTACTTTGTGAGCTACGGCGGCAGACTGGGCAACATTCTGGAGAACGATCTGTTGGACGGCCAGAGACCTGATCCTGCGGATGTGGACTTCGAATTCACGGAGCTGGACGGAGTGATCGGTTTGCTGATCGACGAGAACGGAGATCTGAGCCTGATACCGGGAGTGAACGAAGCCAGAGAATATACTTTACGCTATGTATTGCGAGAGGTGGCCAACCCGAACAACAGCGACGATGCCTTTGTGGTGTTCAGATTATTGAATGACAATGTGAACCTGGGCGTGAGCAAAGAGGCACTGAGTGACGAGGTGTTCGAGGGTGACGAGTTCGAGTATGAGATTGTGGTGGTGAACCAGGGAGGCACGGATGCCAGAAACGTGGTGATCACGGACAATCTACCGAACGGAGTGACGTATCTGAGCAACCGAGTGGAGAGCAACAGTGCGAACGTGGAAGTAAACGTGAACGTGTCTGGCTCTGCGATTACCTGGAGGATACCATTCTTCCCTGCCGATGCGAGGATTGTGTTCCGAGTTCGGGTGAAGGCGGGAGCTGCGGGTACGGTGACCAATACGGTGATCGTAGGCGCTGACGAGGATGACACGGATGAGTCGGATAATCAGGACAGTGATGTGACTGAAATCAGACCGTTCCACATTCCAAACGTGATCACGCCGAACAACGACGGACTGAACGACACCTTCGAGATTCAGGGACTGAATAAGTTTGTATCGAACCGAATAGTTATCTTCAACAGATATGGTGATCATGTTTTAGAAGCTGAGAACTACAAGAACGATTGGAACGCACCTGGTCAGGTTGCAGGCACTTACTTCTACGTCCTTGTGACCGTAGACAGTCAGGGAAGAGAACATGTGTTCAAAGGCTGGATTCAGGTTATCTGGCAAAAGGAACTATAATTCCAATAATCCCCAGATAGAAAACTTCTGTCTGGGGTTACTTTAAAAGAAAATAAAAAGTTATGAAAAAGACTTTTAAAATAGTTGGATTGACCTTGTTGATAGCTCTATGGGCTTTTACGGGGACTTTTGCCCAGCAGCTTCCACAGTTCAGTCAGTATATTTTCAACGGGCTGCATGTGAATCCGGGCTATGCGGGCTACAAGGGAGAGCCTTATATCCAGAGTACGTACCGGACGCAGTGGATCCGTTTCCCGGGCAGTCCGGAGACGTTCACGGTGACTGCGGACCTGAGTGCGAACGAGGGTACGATGGGCTTTGGGATTTCGATATTGAGTGACAACATCGGGCCTGCGCGTACGAACACGGGACTGTTGACTTATGCGTACCGTATCCAGACGGGAGCGAGGAGCTTTTTGGGACTGGGAGTGAGTGCGGGTTTGTCGGAGTATGCGATAGACGGGAGCATGCTGGACCCGAATGATTTTCCGGATCCGGACATTCCGGAGGGACGGATCAACATGTTTGTTCCGAACCTGAATACGGGATTGTTTTTCCACAGTGACCGTTTTTATGCGGGTTTCAGTGTGTACAACATGATCGGGAAGCGTGCCTTGGAGCGGGAGGATTTTGCTTTGGCCTACCATGATTTTCACTACTATCTGACGATGGGGGCGCTGTTTGATCTGGGCAGCACGGTGAAGTTCAAGCCGAGTTTCCTGATCAAGGAGGTGAAGGGTGCGCCGACGAATTACGACCTGAACGCGATGTTTCTGTTCGGGGAGCGGATCTGGGTGGGGGGTTCCTACCGTTCGAACATGAAGATCTGGAACGACAACTTACCGGAGAACCTGTCGAACAGGAATGCGTTTGCGACCATCATTGAGATTTTCGCGACAGACAGGATCCGTTTGGGCTATGCGTATGACCACAACCTGAACGTGTTGCAGGACTACAGGACGAACTCGCATGAGCTATCGGTAGGCTTTTATATGATTCCGAGAAAAGCAGTAATGAGAAACCAAAGATGGTTCTGATATGAAAAAGACACTGATGATATTGAGCCTTTCGACGGGCCTATTTTTAGGAGCGGTGACGGTATCTGAAGCCCAGAAGTCTCGGGTTCGCTATGCGGACCAGCAGATGGAGCTGATGAACTACCGCCATGCGATCGAAGAGTATAAGCTGGCCTATGCGAAGAAGCCGGGCTACGAGCTGGCGGTGAAGCTGGCCGAGGCCCACGAGACGGCCCGTGATTACGACGGGAGCTACGAATGGTGGAAGAACGTGGTGGGCTATGAGCAGGCGGATTCGGAGGATTATCTGAACTACCTGTCGGCGGCACAGCGTACGGGCCGGATGGATGCGGTGGAGAGCGATCTGGCAGGAAAGGAAGTGAACGTGGATTCGCTGAAGCAGAACCTGGAGCAGCTGATCAGCCCTTCGAGCAGGAAGAAGGTGAAGCTGGAGAACGTGCAGGAACTGAACTCGGAGGCCTCGGACTTTCTGGTGGCCAAGGACGGCTCGGACAACCTGTATTTTGTATCGGACCGCGGGGCGACGTTCAGCCGGAAGATGCCGGGTATCCGGATAGACGGACGGAACAAGATGTTCAGCGACCAGGGGAATGACTATACGGGCAGGAACTTTTTCGGACTGTACAGAAAAAGTGCAGACGGGGAACTGGAGGAGCTGGTGTCGAACATTCCGGGGACCTACAATTTTTCGGATCCGAGTTATGCAAAGCAGGCAGGCCTGCTGTTTTACTCGGTGACCAGAGACATCAAGAAAGTAAGAAAAGACAGAAACATCGCGGTACAGCCGGAGATCTACTACAGCAAGGTGACCCCCGAGGGGACGCTGGAAGGCTACATGGCCTTTCCCTACAACGACTCGCTGGCATACTCGGTGATGAACCCTTTCATAGACGAACAGTCGAAGCGGCTGTACTTTGCCTCCGACCGTCAGGATGGAGCGTGGGGGACGTCTTATGGGGGATATGACATTTATTATTCGTCCTACGATGAGAACATGGTGTTCTCCACTCCGGTGAATGCTGGAGCGTCTGTGAACACGAAGGGAGACGAGACCCATCCGTTCCGCAAAGGGGACAAGTTTTACTTTTCCTCTACGGGCCACCCGAGAGTGGGAGGCATGGATGTGTACATGGCCGACTTCAGCCCTTCAGGCATCAGCAATGTGCAGAACATGGGCATGCCGATCAACTCGCTGTCTGATGACTTCGGTTACCGGGAGCTGGAGAACGGAGATATTTACCTGGCCTCGAACCGCAAGGGAGGAATGGGTCTGGATGACCTGTACCTGATCGAGGAAGTGTACAAGCAGTTTCTGGCGCGGGTGATTGACTGCGACGGACTGGTGATGACAGACAGTTACATGGCCACGCTTCGGGACAATACCCAGAACGGGAACGTGCAGACACAGCGGAACGGAACGGGAGCACTGGCAGCAGAACTGGAGCCGGACAGTGACTTTTCACTGACGATCTCCAAGCCGGGCTACTTTACGGTGACAGACAACGCGATCACCACCAAAGGCTTTGCTGGAGACACGCTGAAGCGGGAATACACGCTGAAGCCGATCCCGTATCAGCTGCCGGTGTTTGTGGACATTGTGTACTACGACCTGGACAAGTACGTGATCAGAAAGGACGCGAAGCCGGCCCTGGACAAGATCGCCGAGATCATGCAGAAGTATCCGTTCCTGGATTTGCTGGTGGCCTCGCATACCGACTCCAGAGCCTCGGATGAATACAACATCAAGCTGTCAAACAACCGTGCGACGGCAGTGACCGAATACATGGCGCAGTACAACATCGCAGCCGAACGCATCCGTCTGGAATGGTTCGGGGAGCAGAAGCTGGTGAACGACTGCGGGAACGGGGTGCCGTGTTCGGAGGCGAACCATCAGCTGAACAGAAGATCGGAGCTGGTGCTGGAAGCCTTCCCGGATCCGACCAAGCAGTATGATATCCCGGAAGCGCTGAAAGATATGGACTTCTGTAACCCGGAAGACATCTTTGAGGTGCTGAACAAGGAGATCAGCGACATCCCGACGATCTATTTTGACTTTGACAAGGCGATGCTGCGTTCGGTGCACAAGCAGGAGCTGGAGCGCGTGGCGATCATGCTGGAGCGGATGCCGAACCTGATGCTGTACATCGAGGGCCATACCGACCAGCGGGGCAGTGACACGTATAATGAGAAGCTGTCCGAGCGCAGATCGAAAGCGGTGATGGACTACCTGATCAAGCGCGGGGTGACCGGAGACCGAATGGAACACCAGTGGTTTGGGGAGACGCGTCCGGTGCATGACTGCAACCAGGTGAGCTGTACTTCGGCGATGCACCAGCTGAACAGAAGGACAGAACTGAGAGTAGGCAAGTCGGCGTTTACCTACACGGGCAGACAGAAGAAAGTGAACACGATGTGATACAGGATAAGTTTATAGAGTATTAGTCAAAAAAAGAGGATCCAGTTTGGATCCTTTTTTTATTCTGCCGTTTTGCTGCTGTCTGCTATAAGCCGATTCAATTCTTTCATTTCTTTCTCGGTGAGATCTCTCCATTTTCCAGTTGGTAAATCCAAGTGAACATTCATAATTCTTACCCGAATCAACTGTTTGACTTGATAGCCCAGATATTCGCACATTCTCCTAATCTGCCTATTTAAGCCTTGGGTCAATACAATTCTGAATTTAAATCGGCTGATTTGCTCCACTTTACATTTCTTAGTGACAGTACCGAGAATTGGAATTCCATCAGACATTCGTTGGATAAAACGCTTATCGATCGGCTTGTCAACAGTTACTACATATTCTTTTTCATGATTATTACTCGCCCGGAGGATCTTGTTGACAATGTCTCCTTCACTGGTGAGAAAAATTAGCCCTTCACTATCTTTATCTAATCTGCCAACCGGAAAAATACGCACCGGATGACCTATATAATCTATGATATTGTTTTTTTCACCTTTAGTATCTGTAGTAGAAACTATGCCTATTGGCTTATTGAAAGCAATATATGTATGCTCTTGAATAGGCTTACCCACAGGCTTCCCATCTACAGCGACTGTATCGGAAGGCCCCACTTTGGTTCCCAATTCAGGTATTTTTCCATTGAGCGTGATTCTCCCTTGCTCCAATAGTTTATCAGCTTCTCTTCTGGAGCAAAATCCGACTTCGCTGAGGTATTTGTTAATCCGGATATATTGGTCTTTTTCCAAAATTTTCTGGTTGAAGCTGCAAGTTAAGTTTTCCTGAAAGATTGCTCAGCAAGTAGAAATGAAAAAGCTCCAGCTTTTAGACTGGAGCTTTAAAATTAATTATTCAAGCCTTTTATTGGAGGTGCTCCGTTTGCTTTTAATCGTTGCGCAAGTGAAGGGATAGTTTCATTGCTTATTTTATTTAATTCCTCTGCAATTGGTTGGTATTCCTTCTTGCCTGCCTCAAGAGAAGACTTTTGCATTCCTGTAGGACCATATGTTCCATAAGCCCCACCATATGCCGCAGAAATCCGATCTGAAATAGTATGTGGCATGGCATCGAAAATCTCTCTTTGTGCCAAATTACCATTGATTTTTGAATCAAGGCTCAACAAAGCCCTTTCAGCTTTATATAGCTCTTCCATCAATTGTGGATCTGACTTAGATGATCTTGATAGGGAAACCTGCATTGCTTTTACCAGATCTGTTGCTTCGTTTAATTGCAAATTGCCCGCAGTCACTTCATTGACGAAAGACTGAAGTTCGGATCTGAAAGATTTGATTTCTTCCAAGGACTTGCTTGGTAAGGCTCCTTTTCTTAGAGGCTTCACCTTAAAACTTACAGGTTCTCCCATTTGAGAAATTTGACCTTCTTTTTGCATTATCAAAACAGCCTTGTAGGTACCCGGCAATGCCATCATCCTTCCCCAACTTCTCTGGTTTATTGATTCAGGGTTGATCAGGTTCTGACTTGCCATGCTCAAATCCCATGCAGTTCTATGGAAACCTGCAGAAGTATTTGCATTTACACGCTGAACAATATTTCCTTCCTCATCTGATATAACAAGGTGGATTTCGGGACTTTTTTCTCTCATTTCTGCCTCCAGCGCCTCAAATCCCGGAAAAGGAATGGACTGATTTTTCATTTCAGCCTCTTTTTTCTGACGCTCAGCTTTGGCCGTTTTTACTCCTTCTTTGATAAAGTAGGTGAAAGTTACCCCAAATTCAGGGTTGGGAGCTGTCCAGTAATTATCACCCATGTATTCTTGAGTGTCTTTTGGCTCATACCAATAGCCGTCTCTTGGTTCAAAAAGCTTCGCAGTCTGATTTAATGTTGATTCTGTTATTTCTCTCAAAGGACTGATATCATCCAAGATGAAGAAACCTCTTCCGAAAGACGCTCCTACTAAATCATTTTCTCTTCTTTGGATAGTAATATCTCTAAATGAGATAGTTGGTACTCCTCCTTCCAATTCGATCCAGTTTTTACCTCCATCAGGAGTGAAATAGATTCCAAACTCAGTAGCTAAAAACAAAAGATCTTTTTTAACATGATCTTGAACAATTCTCCATGTCAATAAAGGAGTAGGGAGGTTTCCGTTGATCAATTTCCATGTTTTTCCTGCATCTGTACTTTTTGCTACATAAGGTTTAAAGTCTCCTTCCTTATGATTATCCAAGACCACATAGGCCGTATTCTCGTCAAATAGGTCCGCACGGATATCATTTACGAAGGCATTAGCAGGAACTCCAGGAATACTTCCAACCTCTACTGCAGTCCAGGTTTCACCACCATTTACTGTGGATTGGATCAACCCATCATCTGTTCCAGCATATAAGATATTTGCATTTATAGGAGATTCTCCCAAGGAAGTGATCGAACTGAAGTTAGACATGGCATAGACGTCCCAAGCATTATCCCAACTTTGGTTTTTACCCATGATAGGTTGTTCCAACCTTTCTTTTTTCTTGGTCAAATCACCTGAAATAGCAGTCCAGGAATCCCCACGATTAGTGGATTTCCAAACTCTATGGGAAGCAAAATATAAGGTACTTGGCACATGCTGGCTTGGAAGAATAGGAGAATCCCAATTGAATCTTTCCTCTCCTTCACCTGCTGCAGGTTGTGGTTGAATAAACACGGATTCTCCTGTTAATCTGTCCAATCTATTTAAATATCCCTGCTGAGACTCTGCATATCCTATTTCTGGATTTCCGGGTTCTACAGCAGATTGATGCCCATCACCTCCTAAAACTCTTGACCAATGTGCATTGGAGATTCCGTCTTCGTCATCAGTACGGGAAGGGCCTCCATGAGAGCCATTATCTTGAGTTCCTCCAAATACATTATAGAATGGTTCAGCGTCATCTACTGCCACTTTGTAATATTGAGTAATAGGAAGGTTGTCAAAATACCTCCAGGTTTTAGTTCCGTCTAAAGTTTGATAAATACCTCCATCAGTTCCCAATAGTAAAAAGTCCGGCTCTCCTTCAATAAAGTTTAATGAATGGCTATCGGAGTGAGTTGCTGATGTATTTAAAAGAGAAAATGTTTTTCCGTGGTCATATGAAACCTGCATTCTCACATCGATCAGATAAATTGTTCCAAAATCATGAGGAGATGCGTATAGCTCCTGATAATAGTGAGGTCCTGTAGCTCCTGATACTGCATCGGACATTTTTTCCCAAGAAGCGCCTTGATCTTTGGTCAAGTAAACTCCTCCAGATCTACGTATTTGTTCAATTGCAGCATACACATAATCTGGGTTTTGAGGACTGATGGCCAAACCAATCTTTCCAGTTACTCCACTCGGTAGTCCATTTTGTAATTCAGTCCAAGTTTTCCCCCCATCAGTGGATTTATGGATGCCTCCTTTTTCTCCACCGCCCATGTAAGCTGCAACGGTTCGGTGTCTTTGCCAAGTAGCGGCATAGATTACTTCTGGATTTCTTGGGTCAATTACGATATCTGCAACCCCTGTCCATTCATCATCACCCAAAGTTTTAGACCAGGTTTTGCCTCCATCCTCTGAGCGATAAAAGCCTCTTTCTCCACCTTTATTCCAAAGTGGGCCTTGAGAAGCCACATAGATTACATTTGAATTTGAAGGATGTACAATGATTTTACCAATATGCTGAGAATCTTTGAGACCCATGTTTTTCCAGGTCATACCTCCGTCTTCACTGAGATAGACTCCATCACCAAAGGAAATATGACGGCCTCCATTATTTTCACCGGTTCCAATCCAAATTCTATTGGGATTGTTGGGATCAATTGTCACACAACCAATTGCAAAAACTGGCTGCTCATCAAAAATTGGTGTCCAGGTAGTACCTGAATTGACAGTTTTCCATACTCCGCCCGAAGCCGTGGCAACGTACCAGATATTTCTGTTGGAAGGGTGGATTGCAATATCAGCAATTCTACCGGAGGTAAATGCCGGGCCGATATTCCTGAATTTGAAAGCTGAAAAATCCTGTTTTAGCAAAGGGGAGCTTTCAGTAGTAGTTGATCTTTTCTGGGCTTGGACTGAAAAACTTAATGTCAGTAAGATCATCCAAAAACCGATAACTTTTAGTCTCATCATAGATAGATTTGGTGGTTGAATAGGAAAGATAAAAAAAAGAAGCTGAAAGTCAGGAGGACTATCAGCTTCTTATGAATATTGGATATTTCTTCGATTAATTATTAATCACTTGAACCAACAGGGATCAAATCCTGTGTCTGGGCTACAAGTTTAGGATTTTCACCTGTCACAGGAATATTGGCGAGTAATATAAGGGCTTCAGATTTTTTGGTTTCAAAGGCTAGTTTATTTTGAGAAAGAATCGGCTCAGAAGGTGGGATCTTTTCTCTTAACCAGTCTTCTTGTTTTCCATTTTTCCAAAATCTAAAACACAAGTGTGGTCCGGTTGCAAGTCCGGTACTGCCTACATAACCGATTACCTGTCCTTGTTTGATTCTTGCGCCAGCACGAATACCTTTTCCAATTTTGGACATGTGTAAGTATTGAGTGGTGTAGGTACCATTATGTTTAATTTTCACATAATTGCCGTTCGCAGATGTGTAGCGAGCTTCTATGACTGTTCCATCGCCCACAGAGCGTATTTCTGTTCCAGTTGGCGCTGCATAGTCTGTTCCTAGGTGCGCTTTGTATCTTTTCTGAACTGGATGAAATCTTCTCAGATTATATCTTGAGCTAATGCGGGTATATTTAAGTGGGTCTCTAAGAAATGCTTTTTTCAAGCTATTTCCATCTTGATCAAAAAAGTTAACTTCCCCGTTTTGCTCGAAAGGGATCGCATGATAAGGTTCTCCTTTGTGTTCAAAATAAGCGAGTTTGATATCAGTAATTCCGACTACTTGCCCATCGATTAATTTCTCTTCGAATTGAACCTTGTATTTATCGCCTTTTTGTAAGCTTTGGAAATCAACAGACCAACCATACAAATCTGCAAACATATCAATCAAATCCGGCCCGATTCCCTGATTGGTCATGTCTACATAAAGGGAGGTATTAATCGTTCCTCCAGCTTCTCGGGTTCTATATTCTGCTGGCTTTTCTGCCTTGTAAATGTCAACGCTATCCAAGTCAAAAACTACATATTCGGAAGGACTTGGCTCATAAATAAAAAATCTTGCTTTGGAACTGTCTGTAGGGGTTAAAACAGTGAATTTTCGGTTGGTAGCTATTCCCCTTACATCAAATACCTCTTTAGACTTTTTGGCGATTTCGTCTATAATTTGATAGGGTACATTAAATGGGCTAAGAATGGTGGCTAAAGTTTGGTTTTTTGCGACTGTACCTTCTACGATATTCAGTCCCGTCACATTGATTCCATAGAGGTATTGCTCGTTTAGATTTTCAATCGCAGTACTGTCACTTAGATTTTGCTCTTCAGAACTGAAAGTATTCAATTTCAT
Source organism: Algoriphagus sp. NBT04N3 (assembly GCF_019443765.1). Lineage (NCBI taxonomy): Bacteria > Pseudomonadati > Bacteroidota > Cytophagia > Cytophagales > Cyclobacteriaceae > Algoriphagus > Algoriphagus sp. NBT04N3. Next base: position 3,731,632 of record NZ_CP048415.1, on the reverse strand, counting down.
TTCTGAAAATTGGAACCAAGCCGCAACCCCAATCGAACTAATTAAGGCGGCTATACCAATCCATTTTTTATTCATAATAAACTCTTATGTTTTGAGGGTGAACCGAAACAATCCTCAAGCAAGCCAAAAAGTCCCTTTTTTGCAAGCTTTTGGTGATCAACGGAGGTCATTTAACAACAATTATTGTTCCTGAATCCTGCTGGAAATGTAATTAACTCAAAATTTCGTGATTTTTTCCATAATCTAACTAACTATCAAGCTGCTAATTTTTGAACCATAGGATTTAAAAAGTTTTCTAAACAAGAAAAGATGCCTTTGTATGGAGTAAACTTCTGCATCAACCTCTTCTCTTTTTTTATTTGCTACATTCCTTTTCAAGAATCATGGCTTACTCCTGTGCATTTATTTATCTTTGAGCCTTCAAAAAATAAAAACCTTATGCTTAGAACGCATTCTTGTGGTGAATTACGCCTTGAACACGTCCAAACGAAAGTCAAGTTAGCCGGCTGGGTACAGCGGGTAAGAAATAAAGGAGGCCTGATTTGGGTTGATTTGAGAGATCGCTATGGTGTGACTCAATTGATTTTCGAAGAAGGCTCCACAGATAAAGCCCTTTTGGAAAAAGCAGCCCAATTGGGAAGAGAGTTTGTCATTCAGGCTGAAGGTATAGTTATTGAAAGAACTTCCAAGAACGATAAAATACCAACCGGATCCATCGAAATTAAAGTTGATTCTCTCAACGTTCTCAACCCCGCCAAGGTACCTCCTTTTATAATAGAGGATGAAACCGATGGGGGAGATGATCTGAGAATGAAATATAGATACTTGGATTTGCGAAGGGGAGTAGTGAGAGAAAAGCTGCAATTGCGTCATCGTATGATGCAGGAAACCAGAAAGTACATGGATGCGGCCAACTTCATTGAAGTTGAAACTCCTGTTTTGATTAAGTCTACTCCTGAAGGGGCGAGGGATTTTGTGGTTCCGAGCAGAGTAAATCCAGGAGAATTCTATGCTTTACCCCAGTCTCCTCAGACTTTCAAGCAGCTTTTGATGGTTTCTGGCTTTGATAGATATTTTCAAATCGTAAAATGCTTTAGAGACGAAGATTTGAGAGCAGACAGACAACCTGAGTTTACTCAGATTGACTGCGAAATGTCATTTGTAGAGCAAGAGGATATTTTAAGCACTTTCGAAGGTCTTACCCGTCATTTGTTCAGAGAAGTAAAAGGAATAGAGCTGGAGGAAGTACAGAGAATGACTTTTGCTGAAGCAATGAAGTTTTACGGCAATGATAAGCCTGATTTGAGGTTTGATATGAAATTTGTCGAGCTCAATGAATTGACTCAAGGAAAAGGTTTTGGAATTTTTGATGCTGCAGAATTGGTAGTTGGAATTTGTGCCAAAGGTGCTGCGGAGTATACAAGGAAACAGTTGGATGCCTTGACTGATTGGGTGAAAAGACCTCAAATCGGAGCAAAAGGACTTGTTTATGTCAAATACAATGCGGACGGTTCTTTAAAATCCACAGTAGATAAATTCTATTCCTCTGAAGATTTACAATCTTGGGCTGATGCTTTTGGAGCAGAGCCTGGTGATTTGATGTTAGTATTGAGCGGAGATGCAAAAACTGTGAGAAAACAGCTCTCCGAGCTTCGCCTTAAAATGGGCGAAGAACTGGGCTTGAGAGATAGAACTGTATTCAAGCCACTATGGGTGGTAGATTTCCCACTATTTGAATGGGATGAAGAAACCCAGAGATATCATGCCATGCATCACCCTTTCACTTCACCGAAGAAAGAGGATATCGCACTTTTGGAAAGTGATCCGGGTGCGGTAAGAGCCAATGCTTATGATTTGGTAATCAATGGAGTTGAAATTGGCGGTGGATCAATCAGAATTCATGATAGACCTACACAACAATTGATGTTCAAGCATTTAGGGTTTTCAGAAGAAGAAGCTCAAAAGCAATTTGGGTTCCTAATGGAAGCCTTCGAATATGGGGCACCTCCTCACGGTGGAATTGCTTTTGGCTTTGACAGACTCTGCGCCATTTTTGGCGGATCTGACTCTATTCGGGATTACATCGCCTTTCCGAAAAACAATTCAGGCAGAGATGTGATGATAGATTCACCAAGCACCATCGCTCAGGATCAACTGGAGGAGCTTTCGATTCGAGTTCAACTCAAAAAATAAGAAAAGAGGCCTAGCGCCTCTTTTTTATTGGGGTTTGATCAAATGGGACCGTATTCCCATCACAATCAGAAGTTGAGCAGTAGCATAAGTTCCCATGATAATTATTCCGGCTTCTGGGAATTCCATGTAGAACATATCAATCGCCAAAACTCCATCTGAGATAAGGAATAAGCAGGCTCCTATAAATACCTGCCAAAAAGATTCTTTATTACATTTTCCATATCTATCCCTAGCTAAAGTGACCATGGAAACAATGGTAATAATGTAGGCTATAACCGGAATTTTAAGATTTCCCAGATTGGAATTGATCAAAAAATAGATCAGCGCCGCTACTATGTAAATCGGGAGATTGATGAGAAAGACTTTCACAAAATTCACTTTTCCAATTTTTCCCGGGTTCCTCTGGGCTATTTTAAATGCTATTATGTAGCAGATATGTGCCATCAAAAAGGCACCGAGCCCATAAATGAATAAATGAGGCCAAAGCAATAGGATATCGCCAATCAAAGAAAAGATCAATGCGGCCATAGTGGCTTTAGACAAAAGAGTCCAGGCTATTGGTTTTGATATTTGAAAAAAGTATCCGATCAAACTGATAAGGATCAGAGGTTTAGAGAAAAAAAGATAAGAGCTTAACCCTTCTAATAAAAACGACAGGTGTGCGATAGAAGCAAGTAAAAACAAATAAAGCCAAAGTATATTCTTGTTTTTCAAAGCGTAGATTATTTGGGTTTTGTACTGTAATATAAGTTGATTTTACATGAATGGCTCTTGCTGCCAAATCTGATTTTGAAATATTGAATTTTTCAAATTTTTAATCAAATATTCATATTAAGAATATTCATGATAAAACTGTTCAATTGGCAGAATAAATCTACTTGAAAAGAGATGATATTGATCAAAAAAGAAAATTAAATTAGGATTGAGTGTTAAGTTATTGTTAAAAATTGTGAAATTAGCGCCCGTAAATTTAACGTAGAGTACCCCAAAAACCTTTCGATGGAAATTACCTTTGCATCGGATTTTAATTCAAAACCAACTTTACAAACAAACAAAAAATTATGAGGCAAAATTTACTCAGAAACTTGTTGGCAATGTTCCTGGTTGTGCTGAGCACTAATTGGGCAATGTCGCAGGGTGTGACTACTGGTAACATTCAGGGTTTGGTGACCGACTCTTCTGGAGACGCCCTTCCTGGAGCAAACGTAGTAGCAACCCATGAGCCATCTGGAACCCGTTATGGGGCAGTGAGTAATTTAGAAGGTCGTTTTGTTCTTCCTAACATGCGTGTAGGTGGGCCTTACACTGTTAGAATTACTTTTGTAGGATTTGAAGAAAGAGCATTTGAAGGTATTGTTTTAGGTCTAGGTCAAACCTATACCCTAAATGCAGTTTTGTCAGATGGTCTTGAATTAGAAGCGATTGAAGTAATTGCAAGCAAAGACGCGATCATGAATGCAGACAAGACTGGTGCTGCATTAAACCTTACAAATGATCGTATCAATGCTTTACCAACTGTGAATCGTAACATCAACGATTTTACAAGATTGACTCCTCAATCTAATGGTACTTCATTTGCCGGTACTTCCAGCCGATTCAATAACTACACGGTTGATGGTAACATCTACAACAACAACTTCGGTCTAGGTTCAGGACAGTTTGCCGGATCTAACCCAATCTCTTTGGATGCGATCGAAGAAGTTCAGGTTAACTTGGCTCCTTACGATGTACGTTTGGCAGGTTTTACAGGTGCTTCTGTAAATGCTATCACTAAGTCAGGTACAAATGAATTCACTGGTTCTGCTTACTATTTCTTGAGAAATGACCAGATGATCGGTGATAAAGTAGGCGATACCAGACTTCCTATCGACGATTCCAAGAATGAAATTGTAGGTTTCCGTTTGGGTGGTCCAATCATTAAGAACAAATTGTTCTTTTTTGTTTCCTATGAAACTGAATCTGAGGCAGTACCTAGCTATACCAAGGTAGCTGCTAGACCAGGATTAGAGCCTGATGGTTTGACTGTTTCCAGAGTTCCAGCATCTGATCTTGACTTCATCAGTAACCAGTTGCGTACGCTTTATGGTTATGAAACTGGACCTTACGAAAACTATCCATTTGCTTCTGAGCAGGAGCGTTTTAATGCTAGACTGGATTTCAACATCAATGACAATCACAAATTGTCTGTGAGATATAACAATTACACCGCATTTACAGATGTGCGTACTAACGGAAACTCTATCCGATTCATTTCTACTCGATTCAGAAATACTTCTAGAACGGGTATCGAAGCGATGAACTTCCGTAACACTAACTATACCAATGACAGAAATGTACAATCTTGGGTAGCTGAATTGAACTCAAGAATTGGATCCAACATGTCAAACCAATTCAATATTGGCTTTACTTCTATTACGGATCCTAAGCGTGGTATTCCAGGTGGACAGGCTTTCCCTTTCATAGAGATTTTGGAGCCAGATGCTTCAGGTAACCTGCTTTATTACACTTCTGTAGGTAATGAATTGTTTACTGTTGGTAACCTGTTGGAAAACAATATCTTCAACGTTACTAACAACTTCTCTCTATACAAAGGAAAGCATACCTATACTTTCGGAGCTAACTTTGAGTATATGACGTTTGACAACGCATTTAACCCTGTATTCAACGGTTTCTACCGATTCAATAGCTACGATTCATTTGTTGAGACTGTAATCAACAGAACTCCAGGTACATATCCTGATGCTTTCGCAAAAAGCTTTGCCCTGGACGGATCTACAACTCCTCCTACCGATCAAACTCGATTTGGTCAGTTTGGTGTCTATGTACAGGACGAATATCAAGTTACTTCTAAATTGAAAGTGACCGGCGGTCTTCGAGTAGACTTCCCATTCTACCCAATCGATATTCCAAGAAACCAATTGTTGGATAATCTTAACAAGACTTTTGAAACTCCTGACGGAACAATCACTCCAGATGTAAGTACTTTCCCTAAAGTAAATCCATTGTGGTCTCCACGTGTAGGTTTCAACTGGGATGCTAAAGGTAACAGAACTACCCAAGTAAGAGGTGGAACAGGTATTTTCTCCGGTAGAATTCCATTCGTATGGTTGTCTAACCAAGTAAATGGTTCAGGTGTAGTAAGAGGTGGTCTTGGATATGAAGGAGATGATGTTGAGGATGCGTTTGGTCCTAACTACGTATTCAACCCAGACGTAACTTTTGGAAACCCTGAAAACCCAGGACAGTCTCTTTCTAACGAATTGAACTTGACTGATAGAGATTTCAAACTTCCACAAGTTTGGAGAACAAACCTTGCTGTTGACCAAGTGCTTCCATTTGGAATCATCGGAACAATGGAATTCATCTACTCTAGAGATGTATCCACACCAATCGCGTACAATCCTGTATTGAGAACTCCTGACGGTACTTTATCAGGACCTGACACAAGACCTTTCTGGAACGGAACCAACTATTCTAATGATCCTGATTTCAGAAACGTATTCTACTTGACTAACGCGAGAAGAAAGGCAGATTACTACTCTTTCACTGCGCAGTTGCAGAAGCAATTCGATAATGGTTTCAATACCATGATTGCATACACTAGATCAAGATCTAGAGATTTGGATGCTGCGGGTGGTTCTCAGGCTATTTCATTGTGGCCAGCTACTGTACAGGTTGACAGAAACAATCCTGATTTGAGTTTTGCTGAATTTGATATTCCTAATAGATTGATTGGATCTATTTCATACCAGACTGATAATACTACCATCTCCATCTTCTATGAAGGTGCTGATGCAGGTAGATTCTCTTATACTTACTCTGGTAATTTTGGGGATGCTTCAAACAGATTGATGTACATTCCAAACAACGCAAATGAATTAGTATTCCAGCAATTCACCTTGAATGGTAGAGTTGTTACACCAGCTGAGCAGGCTGCTCTTCTGGATGCCTACATCGATCAGGATGAATATCTAAGTGCTAACAGAGGTAAAATTGCTGAAAGAAATGGAGCATTGAGACCTTGGGTTAACAGATTTGATTTAAGAATTACTGAAGATTTGGTTCTTTCTAAAGACTCTAAAAACAAGCTTCAGCTTTCTATCGATATTTTGAACGTAGGTAACCTATTCAATTCTGAGTGGGGTATTCAGAGATTTGCTTTCCAGAACAACTTATTAAATTACCGAGGTGTGAACGCACAAGGTCAGCCTCAGTATAGATTGAATACAGTACCTGGTACTAGCGAATTCCCAACTGAAACCTTCAGAACTTCTACTTCACTAGGAGATACTTGGAGAATGCAGGTTGGTGTAAGATACATCTTCAACTAATCTAATTTAAACCATATTAAAAGCACCTCTGAAAAGGGGTGCTTTTTTTGTATAATCTCAAATAAAACTTCTTTTGGGATATGAATTTGACAAAATGTATCCCCTATTTTTTCCATTGATTGAAGGCATTTGCCTTCAGTGTTTTTTATAGTCAAATCCAAAAAAAGACTATGTAAGTTTACAAGTTCAGAACCAATACCCTGACCCTAGAGTTAAGCTAGCATGTTGTATTATAAAATGTTTCATCACGCTGCAAGTAAAGAGTGGGTGGTATTTATCCATGGAGCCGGAGGCTCTTCTGCGGTATGGTTTAAGCAGCTAAAAGACTTTCAAAAGCATTTTAATTTGCTTTTGATTGATTTGAGAGGTCATGGTAAATCGACGGATTTGCCGAAGGCGATTTATAATCAGGAATATACTTTCGAAGCGGTTACCAAAGATATCATAGAGGTGCTGGATCATGTCAAATTACCCCCAGCTCACTTTATGGGAGTTTCTCTGGGCACAATTCTGGCAAGACAACTTGCAGAGTTGGAGCCTGAAAGGGTAAAGTCTTTAGTCATGGCAGGTGCAGTCACCAGACTAAATGTCAAGTCAAGGCTTTTGGTGTTTTTGGGAAATACCTTCAAAAAAGTAATTCCTTACATGTGGCTATATCGTCTTTTCGCATATATCATACTCCCAAGGAAGCAGCATTCTGAATCTAGAAACCTCTTTATTCAGGAAGCTCAAAAGCTTTGTCAGAAGGAATTTATCAGGTGGTTTAAATTGACTAAAGATATCAACCCCCTGTTGAAATATTTCAAAGAAGTAGATCTGGGGATCCCAACTCTTTATGTGATGGGAGATCAAGATTTGATGTTCCTCGAACCAGTAAAAAAAATAGTCAGACAACATAAAAATTCAATTTTGGAAACTTTGAAAGAATGTGGACATGTGGTCAATGTAGAGCGTCCGGATGAATTTAACCGTCTTTCCTTAGAGTTTATCAAAAACAAATCCTAACCTATTCAGAATTAGAATTCATGAAATGCCCTTGAGGAAAAATCTCAAACAACTTGTCCCGATCTTGTTTCGGGAGGAGGATGATTATCCTGGGCATTCCTCCCGATAGTTATCGGGATGACCTCTAAAAAACAAATCATAAACAGATGAAATCGAGCATGAGCCAAAGCGATACACAAGGCGATGATTATAATTCATGCGAAGATTCCATGTGGCCTTAAAGAAAAATTATAAACACATGAAAAAGCAGACCAAGGTCATTCTTATTTTAGCCATCATAATACTGGTGGTTGTCGCTTTTCTATATCCAAGGTTGGACACTAGAAACACCAATGAGAATGCTGTGACTTCCACTGGTTCAGGACGAGGCCCTGCTCAGGAGCTTCCTGTCAATGTAGTCAAATTGAAGAAAGAAAGTCTCAGAAATCAATTGCAGGTCACTGGAACGATTTTGCCCAATGAAGCTGTAGATATTCGACCTGAAGTTTCCGGCCTAGTCAGTAAAATTTCATTCAAAGAAGGTCAATATGTGACCAAAGGAACCCCTTTGGTCTATCTGGATGATGATGAATTACAGGCACAATATCAAAGGTTACAGTATACTCAGAAGCTTTTTGAAACCCAAGAAAACAGGCAAAAACAATTATTGGCAAGAGAAGCAATCAGCCAGGAAGAATATGATATTGCACTTAATCAATACAATACCACGCTTTCTGATTTGAAATTGGTAGAAGCCCAACTGGCTAAACGAATTATTCGGGCTCCATTCAGCGGAAGAATAGGATTGAGAATGATTTCTGAAGGAAGTGTAATTAGCCCATCAGACATGATTGCGAGTATTGTGAATATTGACCCAATCAAAATTGAGTTCTCTATTCCTGAGAGATATTCCAACCAAGTGAAAATGGGAGCTCCAATTTATTTTTCCAATGAATCTTCTAAAGAAGAAGTGCAAGGAGAGGTTTATGCCTATGAACCACAAATCGATGCAGCTACCCGAACCCTGAAGTTAAGAGCATTGAGTTCTAATAAAGAAGGGAAGTTTCTTCCGGGGATGTATGTGAGAATTCGATTTGTTTTAGAAGTAACCGAAAATGCATTGATGGTACCGGCAGAATCTATTATTCCTGAATTGCAGGGATATAAAGTATATGTGGTAGGCCCTGATAATAAAGCTCAGGAGAAAGCAGTAGAAATTGGAACCAGAACAGAAACCCAGGTTCAGATCCTAAGCGGACTGGAAGAAGGGGACTTGGTTTTGGCCACAGGAGTCTTGCAAGCACGCCCCGGCATGCCTTTGAAATACACTCAAATCAATTAAGATGGCGAGTTTATCGAATTTAAGTATTAACAGGCCAGTTTTGGCCATCGTGATGTCCCTGATCATTTTATTGTTCGGGGCCATCGGGATATCTCTTTTGGGTATTCGAGAGTTCCCCAGCGTTGATCCTCCAATCATTAATGTCAGAACCAATTATGTTGGAGCAAATGCTGATGTAATCGAGGCTCAAATCACCGAGCCCTTGGAAGAAGCTATCAACGGGATTCAGGGGATTAAATCTCTGACCTCTACTTCCAATGACGGTGCCAGTAGTATTACCGTGGAATTTGACGTGGGAGCAGATTTGGAAGCGGCAGCAAATGACGTGAGAGATAAGGTTTCCGGAGCACAAAGAAACTTACCTCCTGATGCTGAACCACCAGTTGTATCCAAGGCGGATGCTGACTCTCAGCCCATCGTTTTCCTCAACGTAAAAAGTGATGAAAGAAGTCTTCTTGACCTTTCAGACATCGCTCAAAATATTTTCAAAGAAAGACTTCAAACCATCCCGGGAGTCAGTAGAGTACAGATTTGGGGAGAAAAAGAATATGCCATTCGACTAAGAATGGATCCATTGAAAATGGCTTCTTATGGAGTAACCCCTTTGGATGTTCTTTCAAAAGTTCAGTCCGAAAACGTAGAGCTGCCATCCGGAAGAATTGAAGGCGAGACTATTGAGCTTTCGGTAAGAACGAAGAGCCGTCTGTCTTCCCCGCAGGAATTTAACCAACTTATCATTAAGGAAAGCGAGAATAATATTGTTCGCTTTCAAGATGTGGGAAAAGCGGAATTAGCCGCTTTAAATGAAAGAACTGTCCTAAAAAGAGACGGTGTCCCAATGGTAGGGGTAGTTTTGGTTCCTCTACCAGGTTCAAACAATATTGAGATTGTTGATGAATTTTACAGACGTTTAGAGTTTATCAAAAAGGATTTACCGGCTGATGTAGGTTTGGAAATCGGATTTGACTCTACAACCTATATTAGAAACTCCATTGCGGAGGTTCAGGAAACAATTATTACAGCCTTTATTCTGGTTGTAGCTATTATTTTCCTCTTTTTGAGGGACTGGAGAACTACATTTATTCCTGTTTTAACCATACCGATTTCCCTGATAGGAGTATTTTTTGTCATGTACTTGATGGATTTTTCTATCAACGTATTGACACTATTAGGCATCGTTCTATCCATTGGATTGGTGGTCGATGACGCGATTGTTGTATTGGAGAATATCTATGCACGGATAGAAAAAGGGGAGAAACCACTGCAAGCCGCTCAAAAAGGTGCTGAGGAAATCTTTTTCGCAGTAATCGCAACCACAGTGGCATTGGCGGCAGTTTTCCTGCCAGTAATATTCCTGACAGGGACAACTGGCCGACTTTTCCGAGAATTTGGAATCGTTGTGGCAGGCTCTGTGATTATTTCCTCTTTTGTCGCATTGACCATGACGCCAATGCTCAGCTCTAAATTGTTGAAAAGAAGAGAGAAACATAATTGGTTTTATAATTTTACCGAGCCTGGATTTGTTTGGCTAAACAATCAATATGACCGAGCATTAAGCTGGTTTATGAACTTCAGATGGGTTGCTTTCCTGCTCATCATATTCATGGGTGGGGGGATCTATTGGTTATTCAATGAAATTCCTTCCGAATTGGCTCCTACCGAGGATAGAGGGGAGCTAAGAATCAACATGGCAGGTCCAGAGGGTGCTACCTTCGATTATATGGACCGTGTGATTGATCAAATGGTAGGAGATTTCTTGGAGTCTTTCCCTGAGGAAGAAGTATCTGGTTTGATTTCAGTTACATCCCCGGGTTTTGGTACAGCCAGTACTAACTCAGGATTCGTACGATTTATTTTAACTGACGCTGAGAATAGATCTCGAAGTCAGAACGATATTTTCAATGAGGTGAATGCAAAACTCAGAACCTATACATCTGTAAGAGCATTTGCCGCACAGCCCCAATCAATAGGTGATCGTCGTGGAGGCTTGCCAGTACAGTATGTGCTCCAGGCACCTACTTTGGAAAAGCTGAAAGAGAAGATTCCAACATTTATGGAGGAGGTGAATAAAAGTGATAAGTTCATTTTCGCAGATATCAACTTGAAATTCACAAAACCTGAGCTTGAAATAGAAATTGATCGGGAAAAGGCAAGAAATATCGGGGTGTCTGTACAGGAAATAGCACGAACCCTACAACTTTCCTATTCAGGTCAGCGATTTGCCTACTTCATCATGAATGGTAAACAGTATCAAGTGGTCGGAGAAATGCAAATTGAGGATAGGAATGAGCCAATTAATCTTAGGATGCTTTATGTAAGAGCAGAGAATGGTCAACTGGTGCAATTGGATAATCTGGTAACAGTTGTCGAAAAAAGTACTCCACCGCAACTATATAGATTCAATAGATTTGTTTCTGCAACAGTATCAGCTAACCTTGCCGAGGGTTTTACCATAGGTGATGGTCTAGATGAAATGGATAGAATCGCTGCTGAGGTATTGGATGACTCCTTTGCCACTGACGTATCAGGACCTTCCAAGGAGTTTAGAGAAAGCTCCAATAGCTTGATCTTTGCTTTTCTTTTTGCCTTGGTTTTGATCTATTTGGTCCTTTCAGCCCAATTTGAGAGCTTCTTAGATCCGCTGACTATCATGTTTACCGTGCCTTTGGCAATCTTTGGAGCATTACTTACCCTATGGGCTTTTGATTTTACACTCAACATTTTTAGTCAGATTGGGATCATCATGCTCATTGGCTTGGTTACCAAAAACGGAATTTTGATTGTAGAATTTGCCAATCAGCGAAAAGCTAGTGGGATGGATGTGAAGGAAGCAATTTATGGAGCAGCCGTGGCCCGATTTAGACCTATTTTGATGACTTCTCTTTCCACGATTTTGGGGATTCTTCCAATTGCACTGGCATTGGGAGCAGGTGCTGAAAGTAGAGTTCCTATGGGAGCTGCCGTTATTGGAGGGCTTGCTTTTGCAACCATACTTACCTTGTTCATTATCCCTGCGATTTATACATACTTGACTTCTAAAGAAGGAAGATTAGCCAGAATTTGATGAAGAAAATATACTTTTTGCTCCTCGTGAGCTTATTCGTAAAAAGTTCTTTTGCTCAAAACTCCGAGTCTTTGGATCTGGAAAAAGCTATTCAGCTTGGTTTGGAGAATAATTTGGATGTAAAGATAGCAGTTGAAAACATCAATCTCCGTCAGGGTGAAGAGCGGATTGGTTTGGGTTCCTTTCTTCCCATCGTGGACGCTATTTACACTAGAAACTATTCCACAGAAGATGTAACGCAAAAATTTGTCAATGACCCTGAACCTAGACAGATAGATGATGCCAAATCCAGATCTGAAAACTTCACCATGGCAGCAATTTATGGTTTTAGACCTGAAGCTTTTGTGGTTCTTAAAAGACTTGGGCTATTGACAGAAGTTTCTCAGCTTGAAGCAAAAATTGCTGTTGAAAATACAGTAGCAGGTATTTCCACCGCTTATTATCGACTGGTGTTAGAACTTCAGCGCTATGAAGTTTTAAAGAAAACTTTGGAACTCAGCCAAGCAAGATTGGACATTGCTCAGGCACAATATGAATTAGGGGGAGCAGGAAAAAGAGATTACTTGACAGCAGAAGTTGACTATAATTCTGATTTAAGCTTATTGAAAACTCAGGCTCAAATCATTCAGGCTGCAAGAATTAATTTGAATGAGCTGATGGCTTTGGATCCTTCCAGAGAATTTTCTGTGAGTGATACCATTAGGATTGGTGAAATGCTGAGAATTGGAGACTTGGAGGAAAGTGCCTTTATGGAAAACAAGCAATGGCTGGTTACTCAAAGGCAGGAAAACGTAGCTTTTTTGCAAATGAAAGAGCTTCAGGTTTCCAGGTTACCCGCCTTGAACCTAAATATGAATTATGTAAATAATACTTCTAATTCCGATGCAGGGTTTTTGATCCAAAATCAAAGAGAGGGGATTAATTACGGAGGAAACATTTCTTTCAATTTGTTTTCAGGTTTTACCCTGAATAGAAGAATCCAAAATGCTCGAGTCCAGCAAAAGATTCAAGGGTATGCGGTAGATCAGTTTGAGATTCAATTGAAATCAGATTTATATAGAGCCTACAACACGTATTTGAATAATCGGGAATTACTTGAAATTGAACAGCGAAATTATGCTGTCGCCAAAGAAAGTAGTGAGATTGCCTTGGAGCGATTTAGACTAGGGATCGCTTCTTATCTCGAATTTAGAGATGCGCAGGTAAATTTACTTACTGCAGAAACCCGATTGATCACTTCGATTTACAATATCAAGGAACAGGAGATTGAATTGATGCGCTTGTCGGGGAGAATATTTTTCGACAGTAGTTTCGAGGAATTGAGATTACCTCAATAGAATTGAATAGAGGGCCTTTTACAGAGGCCCTTTTCTTTTATGGATTTTTAATAGAAAGGGTTTGTTGTTTTGGCATACACTTTGACTATCAGTGCTTTCGAAACATCCAGGGAGTTTTTCCCAGTGTATGAAGAAAGGAATAATCATACTATTCGCAACTGTTGTTATTTTATTGTTTGGGGTACAGTGTACCTTTCTCGAGCAGCAGTTCAATAGGACATTCAAAAAAGAAACCTACATTTTAGACCTTGAAGGGATTAAAAATAGAGGTTTCATCCGGGCGGCGGTTGATAATAATTCGACAGGATATTATATCTACAGAGGGCGTAGAATGGGCTATGAGTACGAACTCTTAAGAGACTTGGCCAAAAGATTGGGCGTGCAGTTAAACTTGGTTTTGGTTTCTGATATCGATAAAGCCTTCGAATATCTCAATGATGGCCGGGTTGATTTGATTGCTATGAATCTGGAAAAAAGTCCAGTGAGGGAGGGGAAAGCTACTTTTACTCAGGCTCTTGGAAAAATAAGTACCGTTCTGGTCAGTTCCGAAACTACTCCTGCTACCAAATCCTGGCAGGACTTAGAGTCAGACACAATATTTGTGAGGCAGGGGGCAGTTTATAAATCCCAACTTTGTAAAATCAAGGATTCCTTACAAGTGAGTTTTACTGTGATAGAGTCACCTTTGCATGAAGAAACATTGATTGATCAAGTTGTCAAGGGGGAGATTCGATACACCATTGCAGATCAAAATATTGCTCAAGCAAATGCCACTTATTACGAAGGATTGAATATTTCGTGGAAGGTGACCGAATCCGAAGAAGTTTCTTGGGTAGTGAGAGATAATTCGCCCAAGTTACTGGGAGAAGTCAATACATGGCTAGAGGATAAACAGAAGAAGTTTATTCCTATGCTTTATGCTAAATATTTTCTGAACAGTAAAAACAGTTATTTCAGATCTACCAGTCCTTTCTCTTCCTTAGTAGGAAATAGAATTTCTGTTTATGATGATTTGATCCAAAAAGGAGCCGAAGAGTTAGGCTGGGATTGGCGATTATTAGCTTCCTTGGTTTACAAAGAATCCAGATTTGATACCTCAGCAACCTCCTATGCAGGTGCACAGGGGCTTTTGCAATTAATGCCGGTAACTCTGGAAAGATTTGGAGTGGAAAACCCTAATGATCCATTTCAGTCCTTGATGGGTGGAGTGAAATATCTTCGGTATTTGGATAAATTCTGGATGGAAAGAGTGCCCGAGACTAATGAACGAATCAAATTTATTTTAGCATCATACAACATTGGTCACGGTCACGTAGAAGATGCTTGGAGACTTACTTTGAAATATGGCGGAAATACCCAAAGCTGGAAAGAAGTTGCAGGTTTTCTCGAATTGAAAAGTGATCCGGAATACTATCGTGACCCTATAGTCAGAAGTGGATTCGCCAAAGGGCATTTAGCTGTCAACTACGTCAAAGACATTATGAATATCTTTGAATCCTACAAAGCCTTGGTTCAGCCTTAAGCGCCTTCATGCAGTTCAAATATTGCTTCAATTTCTACCGGGATATTATCCGGCAAGGTTCCCATCCCTACTGCTGACCTGACGCCTACCCCGTAATCGGTACCCCAAACATTTGCAAATAATTCGCTGCATCCGTTGATGATATAAGGGTGCTTTTCAAATGTGGAAACACAGTTCACCATTCCCAATACCTTAATCACTCTCTTGACTCTATTTAAAGAACCAAGATTTGCCTTGATGGTGGCAAGCATGGCAAGCCCTACTTGCTGAGCAGCTTTTTTCCCTGCTTCCATATCCAAGTCTTGACCTATTCTTCCGATTATCAGAGAACCATCGGCCTTTACCGTCCCATGTCCCGATAAATAGAGATGTTTCCCGTCAATCAGGCAAGGCTTGTATACCCCTAATGGCTTTGGGGCAGGAGGTAAGGTTAATCCTAGTTTTGCGAAATTACTTTCAGGAGTTTCCATGGCTTTTAATTTTAAATGATGATAGTCACTGAGTTTATTTTCTTTTTTAATCTACAACCAATTCACTTTTTGAATAATATGGGTATGCGCATTCTTACCAGTATTGACAAAAATACGGCTTATTGTCTGCTGAAAGGATCAGAATCCGGAAGCTTCGGTCTTCGGTCATCGGTCTTCCAACCTGTCAAGCAAGGAAAATAAGGCAACTGGCATGATTGCGGATAATCAGATTAAATAAAATACTTCCTTGTTTTTCTATATAAATATATCCAAAATAAGGACACCTATTAATCCTATGACAGCAACCAAGGTCTCCATTAAAGACCAAGTTCGTATGGTGTCTTTGATACTTACATTGAAAAACTCTTTATACATCCAGAATCCCGCATCATTGAAATGAGAAAACATCAAGCTTCCTGCTCCGATGGATAGCACCAGTAAATTGGGGTCCACGTTCATAGTTGTAACTAGAGGAGCTATGATGCCTGCTGTAGTTAGACCTGCCACAGTAGCCGATCCCACACAGACTCGAATAATAGCAGTAATAAGCCAAGCCAATATCAATGGGTGCATTTGCCAGGTTTTAAGACCATCTGCAATGACCTGACTCACCCCGGTATCTGTGAAAACCTGCTTCAAAGCTCCTGCTCCAGCGACAATCAAGAGTATCATTGCGATGTCTTTGGTAGCATCGGTATATAAGGACATCAGCTGCTTCATGGAAAATCTTCTTCTCAATCCTAAGGTATAGGTGCCAATCAACACGGAAATAATCATGACTATCCCAGGATTAGAAATAAAGCCGATCAGTTCATTTAGCTCACCTGAAGTCTCCCAGTTCAGGCTGATGGCTGTAGTTCCTACCAATAAAAAGACGGGCAATAAAGCTGTTATGAAACTATTGGCATTTCCAGGTAAATCTTTTTCCTCTTTGATTTCTGCCTGAAATGTCTTCAAGGGTTTAGCCTCAACCTTTTTGAGTTGCGTTGCGAAAATAGGCCCAGCAATAGCAACGGTAGGGATGGTGATTAAAAACCCATAGAATAAGGTTAGCCCCATATTGGCCTCAAACTGAGCAACCAATGCAGCGGGAGAGGGATGTGGAGGAAGAAATCCATGGGTGACCGATAGCGCAGCGAGTAAAGGAATCCCCACGTACACTGCTGAGATTTTGTATTGATAAGCGACGGTAAAAGCCAAAGGAACAAGGAGTACGAAACCCACATTGTAAAAGAGTGGAATCCCGACGATTAAACCTGTCAATGCCATGGCCCAGGTGATGTACTTTTCACCAAATATATTCATCAAGGTATTGGCAATTCTTTGAGCGGCACCGCTTTCAGCGACGAGTTTGCCAAGCATAGCTCCCATGACGATCACTATGACTAAATCTCCCAGAAGATTTCCCATGCCTTTCTGCACGGAACCGGCAATTTGATCTGCAGGAAGGCCTAAAAGAAAGCCGGCGGTGATGGAAGCTATCAAGAAAGCCAAAAAGGGATTTAATTTGGCCCAGACGATTAACAGTACCAAAATAGCGATACTGAGCAGCACAAGGAAAATGGTCATAGGTTAGGTTGGGTTGAGATTTCAAGATAAAAAAAATGTGCTATTCCGTTGTGCGTTTGATCAAACAGTATCTCATTTTCGAATCCAACGAATCACCCAAGAATTATTGTTTTGTGAAACTCTCAATATATAATTCCCTGGATTAACTTGGGTTAGTAGCTTTTCCAGATCTGTTAAGCCGATTCTTCCTTCATAAATTTTATCACCGGTAAATGTAAGTAACTCAACCTCAAGGGCAGTATTTCTTTCTTTTTCAGGAATTTCAATATGAATAGGACCCGAAAAATATGGGTTAGGATAAATTTTAACAGAAGAATGAGTCTTAGGTAGTGGAATGACTCTTACGGTATTGCTCCAGGATTCCTGCCCTTCCTGATTGGAAGATTTGATTCTATAGTAGGATTCGTGATTATAAAAATTGATGTCTGAAAATTGGAATAGGCTGGCTCCTGCCAGGCTTTTTGAAGCAGATCCAATTAATCTCCAATTTGAAATATTCCCATCTGATCTATAAATCTCAAATGTGTATTCCTGTTCACCCAAAACTTCCCAATTCAAGGAAACTTCCGACCCTCTTCTGATCGCTTCAAAATTGATCCATTCTACAGGTAGAATACTTAATGTTCGGAAACTGCCAACCGTATAATTGCCAATGGCTAAATCTTCCAACTGAATCAGTCTTCTAGCCCAGAGCAGACTAGGGTCTAAACCGTCCAGATGGCTTCCTTGGGCGGCATATCCAGTGCCTACTATTCTCAGGTCATCTACATCATCCACTATCAACTGATCTGCGGAAATTCTCAATTCCATTGGATTCGAACTTGGATTAAGGCCTGAAAACTGGAAGAAAGAAAATAGCCTGTAGAGAATTGGAGTTCCATCAGAGTCATCAAAATTGGAATTGTATTCAGCTCCTTTGTATTCTGTGAATCGAATCTCCAGATTTCCTCCTGCTGTATTTCCTAAGAGTTGGACTTTTCTAACTCCTCCATTTTTTGTGTCTTCAAAAGGGAATGTTCCATTGACCTCATTAAGGCTAGTTGGAATGTTGAGATATCTAAACAAGGCTGCATTTCTCCAGCTTCCTCCAGAATAATTTATCCCACCTTGAGAAGAACTGTTAATTGAAAGGATATTCCCACTTAAGTCCAATGATCCAGAGTTCATAAATAATGTCCTGGTAATTGTCAGATCATCACTTACTCGAATTCGTCCTCCTGTTTTTTGGATAGTTAGGCTAGAAACCGTTATGGGAAATGGACCAATATATTGCTCGCTAGGTCCTACGGCAAAAATGTGGGAATTATTAGATAAAAAATTTCCAGTCCCGGTTTTGACCATATTTCCAGAAATGAAGAGCTCAGTAGGCAAATTGAGATTATGAACTCCTTGCAGCTCCAAATCATGAATTCTGTTTGGTATTCCTGCGTCGGCAAAGCTTGAATTCAGAAAATTTTTAGGAGAATCTCCGCCCCGAAAAATGATTTTCCCATTCAGTTGAAAATTTGCAGCTTCAATTCTAGGGTTAGTTCCTTCCAAAACCATTATTCCATCATCTTGAAGATCAATAAGACCCGCGCTACTGGAGTTAGATCTGAAAATGATATTCGCATTGCAGTCAGTGATGAAAGTTGCCCCAGGCTCAATTGTAAAAACACCAAATGGCCCAGTTCCATACACAGTAGTTTCAGTATTAAATGAAAGAGTTGGACAAAAATTGGGAAAAACATTCCGATCCAACTTTTGCCGGAGAGTTCCAGATTTGACTGTAAAACTGAGGGCCTTGAATGGTTCCTCTATAATCAGTTCCACACCTGGACCGGGATCAAAAATTACAGAATACCTACTATTCGTACTGAATCCGCTCCATGCATTTAAGGGAATGATAATCCTTGACTCTCCCTTAAAGGTAATGGTGCTATTGAAAGAATTTCCAATCCAGTTTTGACTGTTCCAAGTCCCTGATGGAGTGCCTGGAGCAGCTCCACTAAATGCCTGTAAGCTTCCGTAAATATCCAGATTGAAGCTGTTGAGCCGTAGTTTTTGTCCTGCGCCGGTTTCAGAATTGATGAATACATTTTTTACAGCTGCATTAAGATTGAGCGTGAGTGTATGGTTTTGATCAATATAAATATCATTGGAGCTATCTGGGAGAGTGGTAGCAGGAATCCAAGTAGATCCGTCAAAGACATTCCAGATTAATATATTTGAAAAATTTCCGCTGGAAATGGTTTTGTATGCATTAATTTCCTGTGCGCTGGCAACTAATTGGAGCAGGCAAAGTCCTGCTATTGCCGACAATATCCTGTATATTCGACCGTTCAAAAACGCCAAAAGGGCCAACTTTTTGTCCCAGTTTCCCATAGCACAATTAAAAAGTATTTAAAAAGCCTTTTAAGTTAGTTAAATGATAGCTAAAAATAAAGTTCTAGGTCTAATTATTTTCCTGTTATTCATGAGCTTAGGAAGTGTTCAGGCTCAGTTATATAGGATTAGTCTTCTTACTTGCGATCCAGGAGATGAGTTATATATGGCTTATGGTCATAGCGCAATCCGAGTTTTTGATAATGTCAATGGGACGGATTATGTTTTCAATTACGGAACCTTCAATTTCAATACCCCAAATTTCTATGGAAAATTTGCGGGTGGGAAATTAGACTATATGTTAAGCGTCAGTACCTACGCTGATTTTATTACTACCTATGCGGGTGAAAAAAGAGCGATCCGTGAACAAGTATTAGATCTCAATTCGGAGCAGGAGCAATACATGGTAGAGTTTTTACAGGTCAATTACTTACCTGAAAGACGCTATTATAGATATGATTTCTTCTTTGATAATTGTGCTACAAGAATCCGTGATGCGATGGATTTGGTTTTGGGAGATCAATTGATCTGGAATGATGAGCAGGTACAAGAAAGAGAAAAAACTTTCAGGGACTTGATAGACGAGTACGTTTTGAGAATGCCTTGGGCTGATTTGGGAATTGATCTCGCTCTGGGAGCTGTGATAGATCGGGTTGCTTCTCCTCAGGAAGAGCAGTTTTTACCTGATTATATGGAAGAAGCATTTTCGAGAGCAGAGATTCAGGGAGATGGTCCGACCAGACCTTTAGTCAAAGAGACAAATGTTATTTTGGATTTTCCTAAACCCGAACAGGGAGTTATAGGAGCTTTCAATCCCTACTGGTTGTTTTGGTTGGTAGCCATTTTATTTTCAGCAATTACCTATATCGGTTTTAAAAGAAAAAAGCTATTTATCGGTTTTGATATAGCCCTATTTTCTATTCTAGGAATTCTAGGAATAGTTATTTTCTTACTCTGGTTTGCCACAGATCATTCGGCTACTAAGTGGAACTGGAATATACTTTGGGCTTTTCCGGGTCATTTGTTTCTGGCAATAGCGCTATTCTCCAAAAATTTGAAGCCCTGGGTCAGGAAATACCTTTTGGCAGCCTTGATTTTAGCAGATGCAGCAGTGGTTTTCTGGATTTTAGGTTGGCAATCTTTTCACCCTAGCCTAATCCCGATTTTATTGGTGATCATTCTCAGAACCAATTATCTGTATTATAATATTTCAAAATATAAACCTCTAAAAGCCTAGAATATTCAGAAGTAGAAAACTTTTGACTAGAGTTTGGGTGTTGGGTAAGTTCGACATAAGTATATGGAATTTAGACTTACTTCAGATTATCAGCCAACCGGAGATCAGCCACAGGCGATTGAGCAACTAGCCCGTGGAGTAAACGAAGGGGAAAAAGCTCAAGTGCTTTTGGGTGTAACCGGTTCAGGTAAAACTTTTACCGTTGCCAATTTAATCCAGCAGGTTCAAAAGCCTACCTTGGTGTTAAGTCACAACAAGACGCTAGCAGCTCAGCTTTATGGAGAGTTTAAGCAGTTTTTCCCTGAAAATGCGGTTGAATATTTCATCTCCTATTACGATTACTATCAGCCTGAGGCCTTTATTCCCAGCTCGGGAACTTATATAGAAAAGGATCTTTCTATTAATGAAGAGATCGAAAAATTGAGATTGAGCGCGACCTCTGCTTTGCTTACCGGAAGAAGAGATGTGATCGTGGTGGCTTCAGTATCCTGTATTTATGGTATTGGTAATCCTGAAGAATTCGCAAAGAATGTGATTCGAATTCAAGAGGGAGACAGAATTCCTAGGAATCAGTTGCTGTTTAAACTGGTCGATATATTATACTCCCGAACTCACCAGGATTTAACACACGGTACCTTCAGAGTAAAGGGAGATACAGTGGATATTTTTGTGGCTTATGCTGACTGGGGCTATAGAATTTTTTTCTGGGGTGATGAAATTGAAGCGATTCAAAGAATAGATCCCCAAAGTGGGAAGAAACTTAACGATGAAAAAATTATCTCCATTTTTCCTGCAAATCTTTTTGTAACTGGTAGAGACACCATACAAACAGCCATCAAAGAAATTCAGGATGATATGGTGGCCCAAGTAAATTTCTTCGAAAAGGAGGGGAAATTTATGGAAGCAAAAAGACTCCAGGAAAGAACTGAGTTTGATTTGGAGATGATTCGGGAGTTGGGTTATTGCTCTGGGGTTGAGAATTATTCCCGCTATTTCGACAGAAGAAGTCCAGGAATGAGACCATTCTGTCTTTTGGATTATTTTCCGGATGACTTTTTAATGATAATTGACGAGAGCCATGTCACGGTGCCTCAAGTGCGAGCTATGTGGGGTGGAGATAGGTCTAGAAAGGTCAATTTGGTGGATTTCGGATTTCGTCTTCCCTCAGCTTTGGATAATCGTCCTCTCAAATTTGATGAATTCGAAAATTTGACCAATCAAGTTGTCTATGTATCTGCTACTCCGGCGGATTATGAATTGGCCTTGACGGAAGGGGTGGTGGTAGAGCAGATTATTCGTCCGACAGGATTACTGGACCCTACCATTGAAGTGAGACCAAGTTTAAATCAGATCGATGATTTGTTGGAGGAAATTGATCAAACCATTAAGTCAGATGCCAGAGTTCTGGTTACAACTTTAACCAAGAGAATGGCTGAAGAGCTTCAAAAGTATTTGGAAAGGGCTGGAGTCAAGTCCAGATATATTCACTCGGAAGTGAAGACCTTGGATCGAGTCGAGATTCTCAGAGAGCTAAGACTCGGAGTTTTTGATGTTTTGGTTGGAGTCAACTTATTGAGAGAAGGGCTAGATCTTCCCGAAGTGTCGTTGGTCGCGATTTTGGATGCTGATAAAGAGGGCTTTTTGAGAAATGAGCGAAGCTTGGTTCAGACGATTGGAAGAGCAGCAAGAAACTCTGAAGGTAGAGTGATCATGTATGCGGATAAAATCACTGAATCCATGCAAATGGCTATTGATGAAACCAAAAGAAGAAGGGCGCTTCAGATTGCTTACAATGAGGAACACGGCATAACTCCTACCACTGTTATCAAGTCTCGAGATAAAATCATGGGACAAACCAAGGTGGCTGATTCCAAGAAGAATGCAAAAGTATACGCGGAGCCAATGCCTGGAGAAAGCCAGCTGGCCGCCGATCCTGTCGTACAGTATTTGAGTAAAGAGAAGTTGGAGAAATTGATCGCTCAAACTCAAAAACAGATGGAGAAAGCGGCGAAAGAGCTCAACTTTATGGAAGCTGCAAGGCTGAGAGACGAGTGGCAATCTCAAAAGAGCCGCTTGGAGGAATTGAACAGAGGCCCTGGGAAAAGCTGATAAGCATGACACTTCAAGAGGTAAAAATATTGGCTTCACAAGGGGAAGGGCTGACTCTTGAGTTCAAGAAAAAAGCTGCATTTCCTGATAAAATTGTGAGAGAACTGATTGCTTTGGCAAATACAGAAGGCGGGGTTTTACTGCTTGGAGTGGATGATGATGGGACGGTTAGTGGGCAGAGATATATAGAGGAAGAAGTCTTTGTGATGCAGAAGGCCATAAAAGAATTGATTTTTCCAGCCTTACCCTATGAACTGGAAACAGTCAAAATCAATGAGAAAAAAGGGGTTGCTCTTTTCAAGGTCTTTAAAAGCCAAGAAAGGCCACATTATATTTTAAGTCAAAATAGAAAAAGAGCATTTGTAAGGGTTGCAGACCGCACTGTTCAGGCTAGTAAGGAAGTTTGGGAGATTTTGAGGAAAGGTAGAAATCCCAGAGACATAGTTTTTACTTATGGTCAAAAAGAAGAAATCCTGATGAAGTTATTGGAGGAGTCTGAAAAAATTACCCTCCAAGACTTTATGAAAGCTGCTAAGTTGCCCAAGTTCTTAGCCAGCAAAACGCTTGTTCGGTTGGTCCTCGCCAATGTTTTGAAAGTTCATCCTCAGGAAAATGAGGACTTTTTTACTTTGAAGAATTAGGGAGTCTGATTCCAGTTCTTTCTGTAAAGCCTTCATTTCCCTGAAGCCCTCCGCTGTGTATCAGCAGAATTTTAGAGCCTTTTTCAAATTGATCTTTTGAGATTAAATCCCAAATAGCAAAAAATAATTTTCCGGTGTAAATAGGGTCTAAAACCACTCCAAAGTTTTCATAAAAGCTCCAAATGAAATCAATCAAATCTTGCCGGTAAGCTGCATATCCTCCAAAATGATACTTGGAGAAAATCTTCCAAGTACCTTCTGGCGAAATACTAAAGTTGCTAAGAAGATTCTTAATTTCCTTATGAATAAACTCACCTTTAAGGGAGGATATGCCCCATAACTGCTGATGCCCTAATAGGCTGTTTGCCAAACCGGCAAAGGTTCCTCCTGTTCCAATGGCGCAAACTATGTGGCTGAAGTAAGTGTCCTCCTTATCTAATATTTCGGAGGTTCCCTGAATAGCAGTTGCATTGGTGCCCCCTTCAGGGATCAGGTAAATGTCTCCAAATTGCTCTCTCAATCCTTCAACAAAGGAAGCCTGGTCTTTTTTTCTAAACTCTCCTCTACTGATAAATTCAAGCTGCATATGGTGATTTTCCGCAAAACTCAAGGTATGGTTTAAAGGCTCGATCCTTTCTCCCCGGATGATTCCGATAGATTCAAGGCCTTCATGAAATGCTGCCGCAGCAGTAGAATATATATGGTTTGAATAGGCTCCTCCGAAGGTGAGTATTTTTTTTGAACCAGATTTTTTTGCGGCTTCCAGATTGTATTTCAGCTTAAAAAATTTATTTCCAGAAACTGTCGGATGAATCAGATCAAGTCGTTTGATGGCCAGCTCCACTCCTTTTGACTCTAAGAGTGGATGATCCAACACTTGATTGACCACTGGATTTGCTAAAATCATGAGGGAATTTAAGGCTTTTGGTAAACTTAATTTTCATCCTTGTATTTTTGTTGCATGAATAAGCTACCCGAAGAGGAATTTGAAGACGAAGAAATCGAACTGTATGAGCATTATCGATTTAATGTTGACAAAGGACAAACGCTCACCAGAATAGATAAATTTTTAACCGAAAAGGTAGCAAATGCCACTAGAAACCGGGTACAACAAAACATTGAATCTGGTGGGGTTTTGGTCAATGGCAAGCCAACCAAACCTAATTACAAGATTAAAC
Source organism: Algoriphagus sp. NBT04N3 (assembly GCF_019443765.1). Classification (NCBI taxonomy): domain Bacteria; kingdom Pseudomonadati; phylum Bacteroidota; class Cytophagia; order Cytophagales; family Cyclobacteriaceae; genus Algoriphagus; species Algoriphagus sp. NBT04N3. The sequence continues at coordinate 3,707,291 of NZ_CP048415.1, read as the reverse complement.
CAGGGGATGAAATCAAGGTAATGTTTGCAAAACCCCCTAGGGATAATGAGGTCATTCCAGAGCCTATTTCTCTTGATATTATCTATGAAGACAATGATTTGCTGGTAGTCAATAAGCCTGCAGGAATGGTGGTTCATCCTGCGCATGGAAATTGGTCAGGAACTCTAGTAAATGGGTTAGTATACTATTTTCAAAATTTGCCTGAAATGAAAGGCAATGAGGGAAGGCCTGGATTAGTTCACCGAATTGATAAGGATACTTCTGGTCTTTTGGTGATAGCCAAATCCGAGGAATCTATGACCTTTTTGGCTGCTCAATTTTTTCATCATACCATAGAAAGAACGTATATAGCCCTTGTTTGGGGAGAACCAGCTGAGGACTCAGGGACTATCACAGGCCATGTTGGAAGAAGTGCAAAAGACAGAAAGGTAATGGATGTCTTTCCGGATGGCTCACAGGGTAAGCATGCTGTTACTCACTGGAAAGTGATCAAGCGTCTACGATATGTGACATTAATTCAGTGCAGGTTGGAAACCGGAAGAACGCACCAGATTAGAGCGCACATGAAGTATTTGGGGCATCCGCTTTTTAATGACTCCATGTATGGTGGAGATAGGATTTTAAAAGGAACTCAATTTTCCAAGTATAAAAGTTTTGTTCAAAACTGCTTTGATATCATCCCACGCCAGGCTTTGCATGCAAAGTCTCTGGGTTTTATCCATCCTAAGACAGGGGAGAAGTTATTCTTTGAATCTGAACTGCCGGAGGATTTTTTGGCAGTTTTGGAAAAGTGGGAATCCTATGTGACTCACGAATAAGCAAAAAACCACAGTTAAGATTACATTCTTTTGATATAAATCAAAAATAAACCCCTGTTTAATGCAAATAATGTAAAAATCGAGATTCAGATTAAAAATATTGCAATAAGAGCGATGTATTCAAGGCTATATTTATATAATCATTAATTTTTAATCGATTTCATTAAATAATCTGTAAAAAAACAACAGAAACTTTAAATAATTTGCAAAAAACAATTTGATCGCCGTATATTTGAAACAGCAAACAAGCTAAAAGTTCACACACATACTGTAGGATGTTGAAATTGGCAGACAAGCCCTCCTGTCTCGAGGGTGGAGGCCGTGGGATAAAGCATTTTAGCGAGCTCGTAAATTTGCCTAACTACTCCGTGGAGGTTCGAATCCTTCTCCTACAGCAGGTTATTTTGGGTTTATTGTTAATTGACTAAAACCATGAGATTATGTTTCATGGTTTTTTTTATGCCCTTTTTTAAAAGAAACTCCCTTCATTCACGATTTTCAAAGTAGGAATTAACAAATCCATAATCATCAAGTGAAATTCTTAGGGTTAGTTATAAAAAGATGAACAAAAAATGTGTTTAAATAAAAATACTGTAAAAAATTGATTAATTTGTTATCAAAATTTTAATAAATAGGAGGTTTTTCTAATTTTGACGTATCGATTAATGAGTTTTGTTATTCATCTAATAAATATGAAGCTCTCAAACCATTTATCACTTCTCTGTAAAAGGCAGGGAAAAAGAAGCGAAGATTAAGCAGTGGAGACATTGATGAGCAATCAGACAATGTGAGTTAATCTTCGCCTTCATTTGATTTTAATCGCTGTGAAAAGCGAAACGATATAATGTAGGATGTTGAAATTGGCAGACAAGCCCTCCTGTCTCGGGGGTGGGGAAATCGGAATAAAGCATGGAACAAACCGGACTATTGCCTAACTACCCCGTGGAGGTTCGAATCCTTCTCCTACAGCTAAAAGCAGTCTGATGAGGGCTGCTTTTTTTATTTTTTGTTGGAGTATTTAGTTATTTTGGTCTAAAATCCTGCTATGATTAAGAGCTTCAAAGAAAAAATATCCAAGCATCCTCTTCGAAAGAAGGTATTGAGGGTGTTGATGATAGTTTTTCTGGCTTTAATTTTCCTGGAATTTTTAATCTATTTCGGTTCTAACCTCCTCTTAGTCAATTGGACTAGAACAAAATTGAATGAAGCAACTGGCGGAGTATATGAGGTTGATTTCAATCGGTTGAACTTTTCCCTACTTCGTAGAGGTGTTTTCCTGAATGGGATTATTATGAGGCCAGTGAGTCTTGAAAATGCCGGTGAAGACCAAGTGCTATTTGATTTTACTCTTGACGAATTAGCCCTTAAAAATATTTGGTACGATTGGTCTGAAAAGATTTTTATTATAGGTAATATAAAACTGGATAATCCAAACCTCAGCCTAGAGCTTTCAGAGTCCACCATTTCCAATGCAAAAGAGAAAGATAGTTTAAAAGTTTCCCAAGTAAAGAGACTTGAAAATGAAATCAAGAAAAGTATTCAAAGAATTCCTTTTGGAGGGATTTTTATCAATAGATTAGAAATAGATCATGCAGACTTATTCTTTTTAAACTTTTTGAGTCAAAAGTCTATCAATGCAAAAAATACTCGATTGATCATTGAGGATATTGATTGGACGAGTTCCGAAGAATGGAAGACTCCTTTCAATGCAAAGGGATTTGAATTTGATTTGGATCAGGTTGAGTTTCTTTTGCCTGATGGCATCCACACCATTTATGCCGATGAGGTCTTCGTGACTTCACTGGAGAATCAAATTCAGATTGAGAAATTCCAGCTTAGATCAGATAAGTCGATAGAGAGTTTTGCATATTATGATATGGACCTTGATCAACTTCGGGTAGGTAATGTAGAGTTGAATAAGGCCTTTATGGAATCGGACTTGGAAATCGATGAGATTATTTTGAACAGCCCGGATTTTAAGGTGATCCGATCTGATAATCCCAAAAAGAATCAAAATCAAAATGGTGACTTAAATGATCTGATTTCTGGCTTGTTAAAGTCGTTCTATGTGAAGGAATTATCCATTAATAAAGGAAAATTCTTGACCTATCACTTGGAGGATTCTCTGGAAAATAGAATTGAGGTTTCGGATCTGAATTTCAAAATGGTCAAGTTTTACTTGGGAGATGACCAGACCAGAAAGAAAAATCAGTTTTTCTATGGAGAAGATGCTTCTATGGAGTTGGGAGATTTGACCTTGTACTTGTCGGATCAGGTTCATTTGATCAAAGGAGAAAAAGTTATGGCCTCCTCTTTTTTAGATAGAATTCAAGTACAGGGATTTGAAATAAAACCGAGAGACAGTACTATTTTAACCAAAAGACCACATCAGTTAATTGATATCAGGCTGAATGAATTGCTTTTTTCTGAGGCAAATTTGAAAAAGCTTTATAATCAGGGTGTCTTGGATGTGGAGAAGTTGGAAATTATCTCCCCCAAAGTACAGGTAACTGATTTGGAAGCGGACTCAGGAATAGAGGAAAGAAAGGGGAGGGGGGCTTCTCTTTTAATGGGTTATTTGAATGAGTTGAATATTGGCGAGTTTGATTTGAGGCAAGGAGAGGTGCAGTTTCAAAATCAATCAGGTATCCGATCTGATGATATAGGTTTTGACCAATTCAGTTTGTTTTTGGAAAATGTCCGTTTTTCTCCTGACACTGCCATGCAACTTCGGGATATACTTTTGGCAGATGAAATGATTTTAAGTTTGGATAAATACCAACTCAAACTGAGAGATAACTTACACATTTTCAGTGCTGATAAAATCATTATTGACTCTAAAAAATCACTGATCGATGTTCAGAATTTTTCTCTGAAACCCGAATCTCGGACGAATATCCAATCTGTGCTGGACACCTATAAAAAAACTGTGGCAGTTGACTTGAAGGTGCCTTCATTTCGTGTAGAGGGAGTTGATATCAAAAAGGCTTTGCTTGATCAGGAATTATATATCAAGCAAATTTTGGTTCCTAGACCTGAACTTACCTACACCAAGTACAGAGATCGTTCTCAAAAAAGAGAGGCAAATCAGTTGGATTCTGCTGAAGGGATAAGAGAATTATTGGAGTCCTATTTTGCCAAAGTTTCCATAGATTCTGTCAGTTTCCAGGAAGGGAAATTCAACTTTTCAGATCTTTCGGGAAGAAGGGAGATTAGTTTCGTGGAAGAAGATTTATCCCTTACACTGAAGGGTTTTTATATGGATAATCTTGGTAATTATGATGAATCCAAGACCTTCTTTTCGGACGAGATCGTTTTGAATTTGGCTGATTATTCCTTTTCTCTAGCGAGAGGGGATTATGATGTTACGACCAGTAATTTGGTTTTTAATACAAAAAACCGAACGCTGGTTATTGATACTTTGCGCTTGATGCCGGGTGATAATCTGAGGAGTAAGCTGTCTTTATCACTGATTTTACCGAAGGTGAGCTTTGAAGGAATTGATTTAGAGGACTTTTTATTCGATAACCGATTGGATTTGGACAAACTTAATGTAGTCGGCAGTACAATCAGTTTGGAAATCAATCCGGCTATAGAGTCAAAAAACAGTCCGATAAATCCGCGGGTTAGAAGGAGTTTAGATTTTATCAAGGTTGGAGAGATTAGTGCATTGAATTCCGATTTCAGGTTGAATTACATACAAGGCCAAACCGATCTCCAGTCTATACAAACCTCCTTTGATATTACAGTTGCAGACTTCTTTTTGGATGAGCAAGCCAATCGAGAGATGGATTTATCCGGCCTTTTTAAGCAAATCTCAATAGGGATCAATGACTTTTCTTTTGCCCTGCCGGATAGTGTGCACTCTGTAAGATTATCCAATTTGACATTTGATACAGAGCAAGACGAGACCATTCTTTCCGGGATAGAAATCCTACCTCTGAAGCCTTTGAATCTGACTAATGGTCCGGTTTTTCAGGGAAAAATTCAGGAGATTGGCTTAAGAAATAATGAATTAGAGCAAATTCAGGAGTCAGGAATTTTTGATTTAACTCAATTGAGGATTTTGAAACCTGATTTTAAAATCTTTTTGGACAGTATATCTACCCAAATAAAAAATGAAAACTTGAAAGAGTTTAAGGTCAAAGATGGCTTGGTTAATTCAATAATGCTGCAAAACATCAACTTGAATCAGGGCAATTTTGAGTTTTTTTCAAAATCAAAAAATCCATTAAATGGACTGGCTTTCAAGGATGTTGATTTTTCATTAAAGAAGCTAAATCTTGATTTATTGAATTTGGAAGAAAACATCAGTCCGGAAGTCCTTTTCAAGAAGCAGTTGGAGTTTAGTCTCAAAGATTACAATTATTATTTGCCGGATAGTATGGAGCTGTTTTCCATTGGGAGTTTTTCCTACTCTGATGAGAATTTAGTTTTTGAAAAAGTGAGGTTTAGACCAGCGATGGGCAGGTATAATTACTTGAGGAAAAAGGGCTTTCAGACAGATGCAATTGATCTCTATTTGGATAGAATAGAAGTTGAGGGCTTAAATTTTGAACGCATTTTTACCAACCAGGGCTATCAAGCAAAAAAGCTTAATTTGGATGGGATGCGCTTGGATGTATTCAGGGACAAACGATTGCCTGCGCGACCCAATGCCTACAAACCTATGCCTCAGGATTTATTAAGAAATGCTTCCATCCGGGCTTTGGTAGACTCTATTCATTTAAGAAACGGTTTAATACGATACCAGGAGTTTACTCCTGGAGCTCAGTTACCTGGACAAGTGAGTTTTCATAATATGAATGCTTCAATTGTTCCATTTGCAATGAGTTTGGAAGGTGAGAGGCATCCAATTGATTCATTCAAAGTAATTGCTACGACCGACTTGATGGGAGAAGGGAAAGTTGAAATGAACTCTACCTATTACTTTTCAGCTGGATCTCCTATTAATTTATCTTTCAAAATGGGAGAAATGCCCCTAGAATATGTCAATGATATTTTAAGTAAAGGAGCGTTTGTTAAAGCCCGATCTGGAAAAGTGAATTCGGCTGATTGGTACTTCAGATTGACAGATGAAGAGGCAATTGGAAAAATGACCTTTTTATATGAAGGATTGAAGGTGGATTTATTGGATTCCCTGACTTTGGAAAAAGGGACTGGAAAAGTGGCATTTGAATCATTTTTAGCCAATACATTGATTAAAAATAACAACCCAAGAAGGCTTTTGGGAAATATTGTTTCCTCTGATATTTACTTTAAAAGAGATAAATCCAAGTTTATTTTCAACACTTGGTGGAAAGCAACCCTTACAGGATTGAAAGGAAGTATGGGATTAGGGCAACCACAGATGCCAGTGAGGCGAAAAGAAGAGGAGGAATAAGATCCTCCTCTTTTAATTTTTTAATATGCTTACCTGCTTTTTCAATAAGTAAAAAAGTAAAAGGGAGTATCAGTTGAAAGAATTAGAATCCGGAAGCTTCTGACTTCGGTCGCCTATGTTGAGGGAAGTAGAAGTATCTAGCTTATTCAAGCAAATAAAAAATGATTAGAGGCAAGATTGCGGATAATCAGATTTTTTAAACCTATTTCCTAATCAGTCTGATTTGTTGCTGATGATTTCCCCAGATCAATTGAATGATAAATAAGCCATGATCAATATCTCGGAGATGGTAATTGACTTTTTCAGAAACCTCCTCAGTTGATCTAACAGTATATGTTTCGGTCACACCTTTAGCATCAGATATTCTTATAACAATTGGTTCATCATTATAAACAGATGTATTTAGAAGTGATAGACTAACCGGCTCATTTCTGTTGCTTGGATTAGGGTAAGCAATCCAGTATGAATTTCCTGAGATAGGTTCTACCTGAATAGATTTCACTTTACTGTAGGCGAATTTTCCATCAAAATCGAACTGCTTCAATCTATAGTAAATAATGCCTCCTGAAGCAGGAAGATTTTCATCCTTAAATTGATATTCTACGGATTCATTGGAATAACCTTGTCCTTTAACAGTGCCTATTTTTTGCCAATTAGCTACACCATTAATAGAACGTTCAATCTCAAAATGAGAGTTTTCCCACTCTTTAGAAGTTGCCCATTTGAGCAACCCTTTTTGATCAGATTCCAAATAAGAAGCTTCAAAGTAAAGGTATTCTACTTCGAGGATTCGTAGATTGAAGTAATAGATGTATACAACGCCTCTGCCTCCATTTCCTCCGCCATCAAATCCTGCTCCACCACCAGATCCTGTACCATCTCGACCATTTCCTCCGAAGTTTTGACCCGGAGGGTCAGGGTCTTCATTTTTATTTTTCTTTTCATCGTATTGATAAGGGTTGGAGTTACCACCTAAAGTATTTTCATCGATGTCCATTCCCCCTAATCCTGGAAATTCATTTCCGTTAAAGTTCGTGCCTAAACCACCACCTCCAGCTCCGAAATCAAAAGTGTGTAGATTCTCTATCGTAAACCTAACTGCATTTCCTCCATCTCCTCCAAATGCTGTCCCATTGCCATTTGGATTTCCATCTATATCTACTCCCGCGTTATCCAATCCACCACCACCTCCGCCGGAGATCGCTTGCTGTTGACCTTGCGATAAGGCTTCTCCTGCTCCACCAATACCTCCGTGTGATCCAGCTCCTCCCACTCCTTCTGAGTAATTATTTCCATTCCTTAGTGCGGCGCCTCCCCCTCCAGAACCGCCATTCTTCCCATTTAAATCAGATGCGCCTGAAGAAGCACCACCACCACCTCCTGGGGCTAATATTGAATATCCTGAACCATTACTTGGTCCGGTTACAGACGAAGGAGACCCATTTAAGCCTGATTGAGTGGAAGTTCCTGAGCCAGCTCCGCCTTGGCCAACTAATACTGTAAATGGGGTTCCGGCTGGATAACCATATGCGCTTGAAGATGTGAATGTTCCAGTATTTACACCACCTGAACCTCCACCTCCACCAGCAGATCCGGCGCCACCGCCGCCTCCTGCACCTCCGGCCCAAACAAAAAATTCAGCTAACCCTTCAGGTGCATTCCAAGTATAATTACAATTAAATCTGATTATCGTAACTCCAGAAGCGGAACCCTCATCGATTATTTCCATACAATCTTCCTGGTTAGCGTCTGGACACGAAAATGAAATTAATACGATTCCGTTACCTCCTGCTGCTCCAGAGTTATTATTTCCTCTGGAACCTCCTCCTCCTCCGCCAGGAGAAGTTCCAATGGTAGAGTTATTGCTACTTGTTTCTGCTCCTTCTCCTCCAGTTCCATTAGAATTTCCACCATTTCCGCCGTCACCTCCATTTTGGCCACTATTTCCCCAGTTATCTTCACCGTCCTCTCCATACTCTACATTTCCATAGCCTCCAATACCTGGTGTACCAATGCCCCCCGATGTCCCTCCTTCTGCATAAAGGATACTACCTGAATTATAGGGTAGGTTTGAGTCTCTTGTAACCCAAGAGTTTCCTCCGTTAGGACTAGAAGATGTTCCACCTCGACCAACGAATACTCCTAGAGGCTCGCCAGGGGTAACGGGAACGGTAATTTCTGAATAGCCGCCGCCGCCACCGCCGCCGCCACCGTTGCCATTTACAGAATTACCTCCTTTTCCACCACCTGCCCAAACTTTAATGGTGATTTCATAAACATTTGCCGGGACGAAAAAAGTGCCATCGCCTGTAAAAACTGTACTACAAATCCCAAAATATGTAATGTTTTGTAAGGAATTTGGATCTAAACTTACTGTACAAGTATCTGTAATTTTTTTAATACTGGTGAGACTTAGTTGAGTCAAGTCTGGATTTTGGATGCCAATTGTTGAAAATGTTCCAGTCCCATTTGAGATTGTTAACGTATCAGTTCCAGAGCCGTTATTTCCTATACTTAGATCGTATGTTACAATGTAGGTACCATTTGTTAAAATATTGGGATCCCCTAAGATTGTCACTGAAGCAGGACCATTTTCGTATGAAGCAGATATCGAGCTAATTGAAGTAATCTCATATTGTGGTGTAATATCAATTGTGCCAGTTGCCTCTAGACCGTTAATACATGTCCCGAAAAGAGGGATTGAGTATGATTGAGCCCCAATAGTTGGACTAGTAGGTGTGCCTGTTATAGTTATTACTCCCGCGCTGAAGTTAACGCTAAAACCATCTGGTAAACCATTAGGAGCACCGATTGATGAAACACCTGTGGTTGTTTGGGTAAAAGTTAAGGACTGCTGAGAACTAGGGTTGTAGCATACAGTTGGGTACTCAATTGAAGTTGCACTAACAGTAGCTAATAAATTCACATAGGTAGTGTTAGAAGCAGGAGTCAAAGAATTACAACCGGTATTAGGATCTGTGTAACCTACAGTTACAGTTTTATCTCCCTCTGTTAACCATTGAACTGTTACGCTGTTATCTGTATTACTTATTCCTCCAGAAATGATAATATAATCAGTCCCTTCAATGGCATTTAAATCCCAATCGTAATCAGTCTGGTTTGCTTCTGTTGTGTATGTTATATCTGTCTCTGCACATGAGGTACTAGCAGGACTTGAGGTAAAGGTTGGCAATGGCTCAGGGTGCACCACAAAAGGTCCTGTAGGATCGGAAGTTTCATTCCCACAGTCTCCAGATACTATGACATAATAATAGAATGTTCCAGGAACATTGACAGGAGGAGTGTAGGTTTCCTGATCAGAAGTTCCGGGAGCAGTACTACCGGGATTTGCGACATCGTCAGTGACATACCACTGATAGCTGAGATTGGTACCGGAAGCACTTACAGAGATATCGGAAAAAGGCGCATCACCGGGACAATAAGTTCCCGACCCGGATGGCTGGGTATCAATTACTGTAGTTTCTTTTACCACAAAAGGTCCTGTAGGATCGGAAGTTTCATTCCCACAGTCTCCAGATACTATGACATAATAATAGAATGTTCCAGGAACATTGACAGGAGGAGTGTAGGTTTCCTGATCAGAAGTTCCGGGAGCAGTATTACCGGGATTTGCGACATCGTCAGTAACATACCACTGATAGCTGAGATTGGTACCGGAAGCACTTACAGAGATATCAGAAAAAGGCGCATCACCGGGACAATAAGTTCCCGACCCGGATGGCTGGGTATCAATTACTGTAGTTTCCTTCACTACAAAAGGTCCTGTAGGATCGGAAGTTTCATTCCCACAGTCTCCAGATACTATGACATAATAATAGAACGTTCCAGGAACATTGACAGGAGGAGTGTAGGTTTCCTGATCAGAAGTTCCGGGAGCAGTATTACCGGGATTTGCGACATCGTCAGTGACATACCACTGATAGCTGAGATTGGTACCGGAAGCACTTACAGAGATATCGGAAAAAGGCGCGTCACCGGGACAATAAGTTCCCGACCCGGATGGCTGGGTATCAATTACTGTAGTTTCTTTTACCACAAAAGGTCCTGTAGGATCGGAAGTTTCATTCCCACAGTCTCCAGATACTATGACATAATAATAGAATGTTCCAGGAACATTGACAGGAGGAGTGTAGGTTTCCTGATCAGAAGTTCCGGGAGCAGTATTACCGGGATTTGCGACATCGTCAGTAACATACCACTGATAGCTGAGATTGGTACCGGAAGCACTTACAGAGATATCAGAAAAAGGCGCATCACCGGGACAATAAGTTCCCGACCCGGACGGTTGGGTATCAATTACTGTAGTTTCCTTCACTACAAAAGGTCCTGTAGGATCGGAAGTTTCATTCCCACAGTCTCCAGATACTATGACATAATAATAGAACGTTCCAGGAACATTGACAGGAGGAGTGTAGGTTTCTTGATCAGAAGTTCCGGGAGCAGTATTACCGGGATTTGCGACATCGTCAGTGACATACCACTGATAGCTGAGATTGGTACCGGAAGCACTTACAGAGATATCAGAAAAAGGCGCATCACCGGGACAATAAGTTCCCGACCCGGACGGTTGGTTATCAATTACTGTAGCTTCCTTCACTACAAAAGGTCCTGTAGGATCGGAAGTTTCATTCCCACAGTCTCCAGATACTATGACATAATAATAGAACGTTCCAGGAACATTGACAGGAGGAGTGTAGGTTTCCTGATCAGAAGTTCCGGGAGCAGTATTACCGGGATTTGCGACATCGTCAGTAACATACCACTGATAGCTGAGATTGGTACCGGAAGCACTTACAGAGATATCAGAAAAAGGCGCATCACCGGGACAATAAGTTCCCGAGCCGGACGGCTGGGTATCAATTACTGTAGTTTGGTTTATTCTGATTGTTGCGTTTGCCTCTTCTCCACCAACACAACTTCCTCCAGATAGTGAAATAGTTAGGTTAAAATCTCCGACTTGACCTGCGTCTGGCGTCCCGTTGATTGTTAAGGTTGGGCCAGTAATATTAATGTTAATTCCAATAGGTGCCCCAGTTACTGAAACAGTTGATGTGCCTACAATTGTATAAATAATTGGATCAATTGCATCACCTTCACAAACTTCTTGATTATCAGAACCTGGAGGGGATGTCCTAACTATAGTACATGCAAATGTTTCGTTGATTTTATTTCTATATTCCTTTGGATTGAGCTCATTAGTAAATCGGCCTTTATCCAGATCAAGAATATTTAAACTTTTTGAATTAGGACTTAATGGGTAAAAATTATCTTTGTTTATGTTTTTGGCATAAAAGTTCCAGCTGACCAAAACCAGAAATAGAATTAATGCAATATGGAGTAGTTGTTTCTTCATACAACTATAATTGCTTGAAAAATGAATTTCAAATCAATAAAAATGTATTTCAAATATACAATTAATACGATTTACTACAATAAAATTTAGATGTTTTTTTAATTAAGTAAATTGAAAATCAATTAATTAACACAATTTTCTAGGTTAGTTGGAATTTTCGAATTGTAAAAGAAGGTGATTTACCGAAAAAACAAAACGATTTATTTAAAAAAGCCAAAAATTATTTGGAAGAATGTTGTTTAACTGACAAATATTGCATTTTGTAATTATTTGATATGTTTGGACAAAAAAAATGATGTTATCTAGTGTTATTTAAGCAAAATAAGTTTTTTCTGAGATTGGAGTGGTCCTCGATGAGCGAGATATTTTCAAACGTAAATCTAAACTGAACCCCTCTTTTTTTTAACCAAAAAGGGATTCTTAGCTTATAGATACTTCATGAATTGGCTTTTCTGGATAAAATTGTAAATGCATTATTTATGTATTTGAATAAAAAGGTTGACGAATCAAAATGGTCCTTTTTCAATACAAAAAAATATAAGGTTAATGAAATATTAATTCTTCACGCGAAATTAAGGGATTCGAATCTCCGATAAATAAATCCTACCCAGAGAAATTTAAATTCTGATCAGTTTGATTTGTTGCTGATGATTTCCCCAAATTAATTGAACTACAAATACTCCTTGATCAATAGCTCGGAGGTGAAAATTTACCTTTTCAGAAACATCTTCAGGAGACCTTACTGCATAAGTCTCTGTGACTCCTTTTGCATCGGATATTCTGATTATGATCGGTTCGTCATTATAAACTGATGTATTTAGAAGGGTGAGTTTTATTTGCTCATTTCTGCTACTTGGATTTGGATATGTTACCCAATAGGAACTTCCTGAAACAGGCTCCACTTGGATTGATTTCACTTTACTGTAAGTGAATTTTCCATCAAAATCAAACTGCTTTAATCTATAGTAAATAATTCCTCCAGAAGGGGGAAGATTTTCATCACTAAACTGATATTCAAAAGGATCATTTGAATAGCCTTGTCCTTTAACACTGCCAATTTTCTTCCAATTGTCTACACCATTAATTGAACGCTCAATTTCAAAATGAGAGTTTTCCCATTCTTTAGAAGTAGCCCATTTAAGCAGTCCTTTTTTATCTGATTTAAGATAGGTGGTTTCAAAGTAAAGATACTCTACTTCTAGAATACGGAAATTGAAATAATAAATATAAACCACGCCATTTCCTCCTCTGCCGCCTCCAGCGAATCCAGCCCCTCCACCAGAACCAGTTCGATCCAAGCCTTGAAGTCCAATTGAACTGGCATTATCTTGATTCCCATCACCGCCAATTTTCACGTCTACAACTTGGCCTGCTGAATTTACAACTTTACCTCCGAGGCCATTAAACTTATTGACACCATTAAAATTATTTCCTATTCCGCCGCCTCCTGCTCCAAAATTTCTTGTTACTCCTGCAATTACAAACTGGATGCCATTTCCTCCGTCACCACCTTTTCCCTGACCTGTTCCAGCCCCTTGTCCTGTTTGGCCTAAAGAAAAGATTCCTCCACCTCCACCGCCGGCATGAGCACCATTTGTGGAAGCATCTCCTGTTCCACCTGCTTTTCCAATTGAAGTGTTTGAAGGAGCTCCTCCCTGAAAAATTGTTACAGGGGGAGAGCTAGCTGCCCCGCCACCACCTGAAGCGCCACTCGTACCTAGGCCGTTTCCTCGTGAGCCACCCCCTCCACCTCCTAAAGCGAAAGCACCTGAAATAGGACTTCCATCAATGGTTCCAGTTATTGAAGAGGGTAAACCTATGCCACCTTTTTCATTTATATTAGCGGCTCCTTGACCTCCTTGCCCAACTGTAATAGAAAATGTAGTTCCAGCAGGGAGTCCATATGGGTTAGTGGTGGTATAGGATAAATTTTGTACGAGTTGACCGGCACCGCCTCCACCACTCCCTGAGCCGTAGCCACCGCCACCTCCAGCTCCACCTACAACTGCACTAAATCCAGCTAGTCCTTCCGGGGCTGTCCAAGAGGTATTACAAGTGAATTCTATAACGGTAGTTCCCGAAATAGCTCCGTCATCGATAACTTTAAAGCATGATGAGACCTGTGGAAGCGGGTAAGTAATAATTACATATCCGCCGGCGCCATTTCCACCATTTGCATTTCCTTTGGCTCCACCGCCTCCTCCACCGAATGGAATACCAGGGTCACCAGGTCTATTTCCCGCTCCTGCACCTCCAAGCCCTCCATTACCACCATCAGGACCTCCTCCCTTGCCTCCTCTACCACCAGTGTCAGGCGCAGTTGTGTTAGGAAGAGCTCCAATATTTCCAGGTTGATTAATTGTGCCATTCAATCCGGGAAGTGCTGCTGCACCTCTTGTAGTTCCATTCGCTCCACCTCCTCCAAAAGCGTAGGCTACACTAGATGCTTGTGGATTAGGGTGGCTTGAGTCTCTTGTAACCCAACTATTACCTCCATTTCCAGCTGGAGTACCTGGATTAATTTGACCAGCACCACCAGCACCCACGAAAATGCCTAAGGGTTCACCTGGTATCACATTTATTGTTCTTTCAGAATATCCTCCGCCACCACCACCAGCACTATTCGAAGATAGGTTGCCACCACCACCACCACCACCAGCGCCATATACTTTGACAGTTACTTGGAAGATTCCTGCTGGAACATAAAATGTTCCATTAGAGTCAAAGATTTTTGGCTGGATTCCAAAAAAAGTATTGTTGTTGGATGTGAGGGTAATTGGGCAAGAAGTAGGATCAGTATCCTTCCTGATTGAGTTGATGGTCAATGAAGTTAAATCAGCATTGTTTATCCCAGGACTGAAAAATGTAGCTACACCATTGGTGAAATTTACTGTGATATTATTTGCGGCAAGTGGGTTTGCTAATCCCCTTTGGTAATTTATTACAAAGGGCCCATTTGCAAATGAAGCAGGATTTACCTTTAAGGTGACGGTGGCCGCACCTCCAAGATTCGAAGGAGAGACAGAAGAAATTTCTGTTATTGTATATTGAGGTTGTATATCAATAACTCCTGTCGCAGCTACAGTTCCACATCCACCAGTCAAAGGAATAGAATAGGATTTAGGACCAGGAGTTACCGAAGGGTCAACAGTACCACTAATTGTAATTGTACCATTTGTTGCTGTTCCCGACCAAGTAGCTGATAATCCTAATGGAAGACCATTGGCTCCTGAAATGCCAGCATTTGAAATTCCAGTTGCTCCAGTAGTGTTATGTGTAATCGTTGGAAAAATTCCGCCTCCTACCACTGGATTACAGGAACTAGGATTTGGGTTTGATGGTGGAGAAGCAAAATTTTTCTGAATTGTTATTGTATTTGAGATAGCTGGAGTGGTTGCCCCACATCCTTGTGCGTCTTGGTAATTAACTGTTACTGACTTGTTTCCAGGAGTTAGCCATCTTAAAACCAAATTGGGATTTCCATTTCCACCGGATACAATTGTATAATCGACATTTACAGTGCCGGGAATTGTCCAAACATAATTTGTTTCTCCTGGCTGTGTCGAATAGGAGATATTGGTATCTACACAGTAATTTCCTGGTGTTGGTTGACCGACGAAGGAAACAATTGGTAAGGAGTTTACTACGAAAGGTCCTGATGCCGCACTAGTAGCTGTGGTACTACAAGCGGACGATGTAACCCTCACATAATAATATTTTGTTGGCCCAGGAGTAGAGGGAGGGGTATAGGAATTGGATGTGGCACCCGCGATAGCTGTTCCGCTGGAGTTGTTGTTTGCAGTGTTTTCAAACCATTGGTAGGTAAATCCTTGTCGATTTGCTACTGAGATAGGAGAGAAAGCCGCATTTTCACATCTGGTCTGTCCTGTTAGGCTTGGAGAAATAATTGCAGCTTGTGCATTAACTATAATGGTTCCTGTTGCATTGACAATTCCACATCCGCCAGTAACTGGAATGGAATAGGAAAATACCCCAAAATTCGTTGGAGTCCCATTGATTGAAATTATACCTGAATTTAAGCTTGCGGTGATTCCTCCTGGATTGGATGGGCTCCATGTGATTGTTCCCAAACCGGTTCCTCCTGTGACACTGTGTGTTATTGTAGGAATAGCTGTGCTCACACAAACTGTCGGCGATGAAGAAGCAGGAGACACTGTGTTATTTGGATTTACAATATATGCTCCAGAAACTGAGCTTGTTACACTGCTACAGGTAGGTGAATTTACCACTACATAATAATAAGATGTTCCAGAGATATTATTTGGGGGGGTGTAAGTGTTTGAGGTAGCCCCAGAAATCAAGTTGGGAGTGGTATAATCCTGCGTGTCGTTGCTGTACCATTGGTAAGTGTATCCAAACCCTGTCCCAACTGACAACTGGCCAAATGGAGTACCATTAATACATGTAACACCTCCTGGAGTATTCTGGGCTGTAATCGCAGGGGTAGCGTTTATCGTTATTGTTCCAGTTGCATTAATATTTCCACAACCCCCTGTTAATGGAATGCTGTAATTAAAGGTGCCCGATGTAGCAGGAGTCCCGGAGAAAGTAATTTGGTTGGATGCCCAAGAGGCTGTAATTCCTCCTGGATTAGAAGGAGTCCAAGAAATGGCGCCTATTCCTGTTGCTCCAGTAGTAGGTTGAGTTACTCCAGCAGGTAGTGGTGAGCCTTGGCAAAAGATATTTGAGGAAATTGTTCCAGCAGTGTTATTTGCGTTAACAATAAAAGAGCCAGAAAATGAAGATGGTCCTGTACATCCTCCAGTAGAGCCCGAAGGATAAGTAGGAGTAAGTGTATAAGAAAACGTGCCAGTAGAAGATGGGTTACCTTGAATGCTTACAGTTCCTGCGATTGGATCAGTTGTAACATTAATTCCTGATGGAACAGATGGTGACCAATTAATATTGTAACCTGTTGCTCCAGTTAAATTATATGTTATAGTTCCTATACCAGTACCAAGACATATTGGAGCCGGGTTTGGATTACCAGAAACTAATGATGAATTACAGGCCCAATTCAAGATTATTCTACCATTACCACCATTGCCACCATTACCATTTCCTGTTCCTTCTCCTCCACCACCCCCACCTGGTTGATTTCCTTCCGAACCTGAGTTTCCACTATCTCCTCCGTTTCCACCAGCTCCACCTCCAATAGAAGTTCCACCTATCCCTCCTAATGTTGATAATGCTGCTAATCCCGGATTTCCTGCTCCACCCGGTCCGCCAGCTCCACCTCCACCAGAACCTCCTCTATTATTTGAATTTGGAGCATTATTTGAATTACCACCAGAAAAGTTTAATGATCCGCCAGAGCCAGCCCCCCCCGTTCCACCAATAAGTTCATTTCCTCTTCTACCTCCATTTGCTGTTATTGATCCAAATATTGATAATGATCCATCCGTAGAAACTATTGATGGAGTTCCCCCAAGTCCGCCATTACCAACAGTATAATTAATATTTGTGCTAGGAGTTACAGGCAACAGCGGGTGACTTGAAAATCCTCCACCACCTCCACCAGCAGCAGGTCGATTACTTGCAGAGTTATATCCACCACCGCCACCACCGCCCCATACTTGAACCTCAATTGTTGAAATATTATATGGAATTGTAAAATTACCAGATCCCGGAGTATTTAAAGTCAAAGTTCTTGTCTGCCCATACGCCTCCAACCCGACTATAATCAGAAAAGCTAAAAATAAAGATGTAAGTATATTTCTTCTCATACTCATCTTTTTATTAGGATGGTTTTTAAATCAATAAAAATGCATTTCAAATATACTACCTTTTTATTAATTGCAAGAATGAAAAAGGAAGTTGGTTAAAATAATTTGTTGAAAATCAGTGCTTATACGAAGATTGTATGAAATTGTTGATCAAGTACAATAACCAGAAAAATGCCTAATGCATTTTTTTGCTTTCCAAAATACATTTTTTTATTTTCTATAAAATAATATTTTAAATAATTAAAATTTACCGATTAAAATTATGTAAAGTATAATATTTAACAAAATTTATAGTGAAAAAATTTTTATCAACTTAGAAATAAAAAATGATCTATGATTTAAGTTTGATGAATCTTATTCGGGCTGGTCACTGAATTATTAAAAAAATAGGTTTTAAATAAACTAAAAACCATGAAAACAGGCAATATTAATTAGCTCTGGGTAAGGTTCAGAGAACAGTTTTCTTAAAAAAAAAAATTATTTCCTTAATACCTTAAACTGCTGATTTCTATCAGCCCAGCTTAAATCAATAAAATAAAGCCCTGCCGGCTGATCGTTAAAATAGCTTTTAACTACCTCCTGAACTTCTGAGATATTTTTTAAAAATAATGAGGTCCCAAATCCTTTGGAGTTACTGATCCTTAAGATGACTTGTTCCTCCTTCCAATCTTGAGGCTCTCTCCATTCGATTTTAACCTCTTCCTGTAGGAGAGAAGGATTAGGATACAAAACCCAAGGGTTTTTTCCAGGAATTGCATCTATTTGTACAGCCTTTACGGGGCTATAACTGAAGGTTCCATCAAAATCAACCTGCTTAATTCTATAGTAAATATTTCCTGCAGAAACTGGGAGACTCCAGTCGGCAAACTCATACTCTACTTCTCCATCCGAGTATCCTTGGCCTGAAACACTTCCTATAGATGCCCATTCTTGTATGGAATTAAATGATCTTTCTATTTCAAAGTGAGAGTTTTCCCATTCTTTCAAAGTTGCCCAGCGGAGCATAGAAATTCTTGAGTCAATATTTTTTTCAGCTGTAAAATAGGCTAAATCAATGGGTAAGATTCGCCCGTTTAATACTTGACAAAGCTCTATTAGTTGAATTTCATTAGTCCAAGAGATGTTTCCTGAACTTCCTGGGATAGGAGGGTTAGAATTTTCACATAAATCTATTTCATTTCCGGTCCAACCATTTATGACCAATCCGCCTGAGCCTATGTCAATCGTTGCATCCCCAAATTCAAGAGTTGCATTAGGCCCCTGTAAATTTATAATTACTTGGTCGAGTGAAAATGTATTTCTTTGAGTGCTTCTAGAATCAAACCTTACTTCACCACCCTCTTCAACACATATTGTCACATTTTGAAGTTCTGTTATGTATATAAAATTGAGGATTGACCCAGACCCAACTACTATACATCCATTAGTTACAGTAAATCCAGGACCACTACCTTGGTTTGGTCTATCCAAACTAAGATCAGCTCCGTTTCTAAGCACAATTCCACTTAGATTAAAATCATTTTCTCTCCAAAGAAATGATGTATTAGATCTTGCGAATCTTGCAACTTGGCCTTGTGAAAAATTGCCCGTACCCGTCCAATTAACATTGCTCCCAGTTGTTCGATTGGTAGTTACGGTAGTGTTTGTTCCATTATAGGTTCTTGAATTTGAACAATCTGTGCATTGTCCAAAAGAATTAGAGGGCATAATTCCCGCTAAAGCCATTATTAACCAAATAATAACGCAATAATTACCTTTCAAAGTGTCAAGAGTTAGGGTGTGGTGTGATTAGGACAAAAAAACTGCCAAAATTGTTTTCTCAATTTGATAAAAAGCAAAAAATTGATATTCAACATCAAAAAAATAAGGATAGACATAATAATATTGTATGTCAAAAAATAAAAAACCATCCCTCAATCAATAAGGGATGGTTTCAAATTTTTCCAGATTTTGGAATTTTAATCTTTTTTATGGAAAGATTAGCCATTCATACTGATCAAAAACTCAGCATTGTCACGGGTACCTTTCATACGCTGAAGCAAGAATTCCATTGACTCCTGAGAGGTCATATCGCTCATCAGTTTTCTCAAAATCCAAACTCTTTGCATTTCTTCTCTATCCATCAATAAGTCCTCTCGTCTCGTACCTGAGCTAAGTACATCAATAGCCGGATAAATTCTTCGATTGGCAAGCTTACGATCCAAGGCCAACTCCATATTACCGGTACCTTTGAATTCCTCAAATATTACCTCATCCATCTTAGAACCTGTCTCCACAAGAGCGGTCGCAATGATAGTTAAAGAACCTCCGTTCTCAACATTTCTTGCAGCACCAAAGAATCTCTTTGGTTTGTGCAATGCATTCGCATCCACACCACCGGAAAGGATCTTTCCTGAACTTGGAACAACTGTATTGTGTGCTCTGGCTAATCTGGTGATTGAATCCAATAGAATTACTACATCGTGTCCAACTTCCACCATTCTCTTGGCTTTTTCCAAAACGATATTGGATACTTTCACGTGCCTGTCTGCGGTCTCATCAAATGTGGAGGAAATCACTTCAGCACGCACAGACCTAGCCATATCAGTTACCTCTTCAGGACGCTCGTCAATCAATAAGATCATCAGGTGAACTTCAGGATGGTTTTGTGTGATAGCGTTGGCTATTTGCTGTAATAAAACCGTCTTACCAGTTTTAGGTTGAGCTACAATCATCCCTCTTTGTCCTTTTCCAATAGGAGCAAACAAATCCAAAATTCTGGTGGAATAGCCGTCAGATTTGGTGGATAGATTTAATCTTTCCTCTGGGAATAATGGGGTAAGATATTCGAATGGAACTCTGTCTCGGATTTCATCCGTGGTTTTACCGTTAACAGTTCCTATTTTAAGTAAAGCAAAATATTTCTCTCCTTCTTTGGGAGGTCTGATGGATCCTTTGATATGATCTCCGGTCTTCAGGCCAAAAAGTTTGATTTGACTTGGAGATACATAGATATCATCTGGAGACGCCAAGTAATTATAATCTAAAGAGCGAAGGAAACCATATCCTTCCTGCATCATTTCCAAAACCCCCTCATTTTCAATAACTCCATCAAATTCACGCGGATTGACAAAGGTCTTTTTTCTAGAGCCTTGAGGACTGGTTTCTGCCGCAGGTGCCATTACTTCATCCTGAGACTTGAAGTTTTTTCTTTTTGGAAGTTCCACTTCCTGTTCAGGCCTTGGTTCTCGCTGTTTTTGCTCCTGCGCCTTCGGTTTTTCCTCAGTTTCCGTGTCTTCGGAGACATTTACTTCTTCAAAAACCTTTCTTCTCGGACGAAAAGTCTTGTTTTCTTTTTCCTCAACAGCCTTATCCTGAGTTTCTTTCTTTTCAGCTTTTGCAGGCTCTGCTTCCTTTTTCGGCCTTGGCTCTGGATTGTGTTTTGGCTTTTCAGCTTTTTCTTCCTTTTTTGAGTCTTCTTCTGCCTGAATTTCTGTTACGTTCTGTCTTCTAAACTTAGGCTTGAATTCAGGTTCCTCTTTGCTTTCAGGCTTTCCAGACTTTTTTTCTTCTGGTTGGGAAGCTGCAGGCTCTTGAGCTTCTGCGAGGGAGGGCTTTTTCTTAGGGAGGGCTTGCTCTGGGGTGATTGCTTGTTGATCCAAAATGGCGTAGACTAATTCGTCTTTTTTGAGTGATTTGTGGTTTTTAACACCTAACTCTTCAGCGATCTCCTTCAGTTCAGATAAAAGCCTGATTCTGAGTTCTTCTATGTTGTACATAAAGAGAGTATGAAATAAATAATTTGTGGTAAAATGCGAATATGGAATCGTGGATGATTTTCTGAGCAAAAAAGGTCTGCAGGAAAAACTCAAGTCAAAGTGGGCTGACTTGCTCATTCACGGTGATAGCACAATATTAAGCCTTCCAATTTTAATACGCAAATTTTTGGCAATACAAGAAGAAATAAATAAGGTCTTTTTGATCAAGCCATAAGTTGCCTAAGAATAGCCATTGATTTCCAGGGACTTGAGTTATCGAGTTGCTCGCTAAAAAAATTGAGCAAATAGTCCAATAATTTTCTCCTGATCTGAATTCCTGCCTTAAAATCGCATAGAAAACCTTCCTCAATCAACTTTTCCAAATATTCATGGACTAAGGGTAATTCTTCTGGACTGAATGGAAGGGTTCTGCTTTCTTCCAAATAATCTGAGGCTATTTCCGGACCGAAACCCAGATAGTTGGCTTCTTGAATTAAAAAAACTAAGGGGAAGTGCTTGATATCAATATTTTTTTGGTCCAGCTGTTTCAGGCTACTTTTTAAAAAGTCGAAGAGCCACTCGTTTTGATAGTTTTCATAGAGAGTCTTGGAACAAACCTCCGCCATAAACATCAAAATGCCGGAACGCACGAAGTCAAAAGGGATTAGCTGATAGGCATAATCTATTTTCGCCTCTGATATTCTTTGCAAACCAGCTCCTTCTTTTTCATATACAACCAAATCCAAAAGGGTCATGGGTTGATATAAGGCTGCTTTTGATTTGGTTCCCTGGGTTCTTACTCCATTAATAATATAGGATTTAAGACCTAATTCACGGCTGAAGATTTTGACAATGATGCTGCTTTCCTTGTAGCGAATGGCACTCAATACAACTCCCTCTGTCTTCTTCAGCATTTTGCTTTTTATTTTTTATCCTCAAAAAAGCACTTTCTGCATCTGGCCTCGTAACTGTCTTTTTCGCCTAACATTACCTTTTGCCTGGCATCTGAAAGACGCAATGAAAAAGCTGCCAAGTCGCCACATTTCATGCAGATAGCATGAACCTTTGTGACAAATTCTGCAACTGCCATCAATTTGGGCATAGGCTCAAAGGGCAAGCCTTCAAAATCCATATCCAATCCTGCTAGAATCACTCTTTTTCCCTGATTGGCTAATTTTTGTGCAACACTGACAATCTGATCATCAAAAAATTGAACCTCATCTATCCCTACCACATCACAATTGCCACTGAGTAATAATATGTCTTCTGCGAAATTTACCGGAGTGGAACGTATGCTATTTTCATTATGAGAAACCACATCCTCCTCATGATATCGTTTATCAATACTAGGCTTAAAAATCTCAACTTTTTGTCTTGCTATTTTTGCTCTGTTTAATCGTCGGATCAACTCTTCAGTTTTTCCTGAAAACATGGACCCACAAATTACTTCAATCTGACCTTTTTTCTCAGGGTTGTTTTTTCTGCCTATGGAAGGTTCTATGAACATGCCTACTCGCTATATTCTACTTGAGGAAACTTATTGATTTCAGCTACTTTTATTCGCAGCTCACCTTTTTCTAAAATGGACTGGCAAGATAATCGTTCGTTGGCTCTTAATCGGTTTTGTTTTCGATAAAAAAGTTCTCGTTCATTCGGATCGTTGAGATTTTCCATTCCGGACAAGACTATCATTTTACAACTGGTGCATCTCCCTTTTTTCCCACAGGCATGCATCCAGTCAATATTATTTTCATGAATTAATTCAATAACTTTACGATCACTTGCCTCGGAATTAATTTTACGATTAAATAGGTTTTCTATGACTATTCTGGGCATTTCTTCGTTGACTTTTGTAAACGCTATCCTCAATGACAGTTCAAATTAACAGCAATTATTTAGAAAAATATGCCGAAGAGTACGCCACAATAGTTTGTGAGCGGTATTATTCGGGAAAACAGTTTATCACAGGTCAGGATATCATCCAGTTAACCAGCTCCATTCAGGTTAACTTTTTCGTGATCAAAAGGCTATTTGAGCTTTGGCAGGAAGAATTAAATAAGCTCAAGAGCAATCCCTATTTTGATTACAGAGATATCAGTGTTCATGAAGCTTTGACTCAGTTTATGAATGTGCTTTCCAGAAGAATCAAAGTGGAAAAGGGTCATCTTCAGCCACTGGTGAAGCATGCTTTAATGCAGTCAGTTCAGGTTGCTACAGATCCTGTATCTTTTTATCAAAAAGAAATAGACAAAGCCCCTTCTGGCAAAATCAATGAATACTTAAAAGAGAATAAGAAGTATTACAAGTGGAATGCTCAGGTAATTTCTTTTTTGATTGATAAAGCTGGATTCGGACATGACGAGTCTGCTTACAAAAGAGCAATTGCAGCAAATTATCAGGTGATTTCTGAAAATTTGGAATCAGTTAATTTATTGATTGCGACTCTGGGTGATGTTAAGGCTTTTGACCTCGACGCCTATCTGATACAAAATGACACACCAGCTAGTTTGGAAAAAGAACCCGAGCAAGAGGTGTCAAACAAAGAAGAGAGTTCATTTTTTGATGAAGTAGAGAAAGATACCACTCCGTCTCCTGAGACTCCAGTCAAAATTGAGATCAAAGAAGAACCTAAAGCGGTTGTCACCATGGAAAGACCAGCGCCATCTAGGGCTTCCTCTTCTATCAGTGCATCAGAATTGAAGCATAGATTCTCAGCGGAAACTTACAGAGGGATGAAAGGAGTGATCGGTGAATTGTCTGAAGGATTGGCAATCAATCAGCGCTTTATGTTTACCAAGGAATTGTTTGATGGAAATGCTGACCTCTTGAGCCATGCCTTGAAATCTATCGACAACTGCAATTCCTTCGATCAGGCGATTGAATTGATTAATCAGCGTTATGTCAGTGAATTGGGTTGGGAAGGCTCCAGCGAAGAAGTTCAGGAGTTTCTCCAGCTAGTGTACAGAAGGTTTCTGGATTAAAAATTGATCAATTGATTCTTCCTAGCTGCTGAGCTCTGGAAGAATCAAGCTTGATAAAAATAAACAGCAATACAGTAAAAGACCAAAGAGAAGAACCACCATAGCTAAAGAAAGGTAATGGGATTCCAACTACTGGGAAAAGCCCGATTGTCATAGCTATATTGATCATAAAGTGGAATAGCAAGATAGAGATTACTGAGTACCCGTAGATTCTTGAGAATCTTGTTTTTTGGCGCTCTGCCATGACTACCAAGCGGTAGAGTAGGGCAAGAAAGAGTAAAATCACCACTAAGCTTCCAATCCATCCAAACTCTTCTCCCAGAGTACAGAAGATAAAGTCAGTATGTTGTTCAGGAACGAAGTCAAATTTGGTCTGCGTACCCTGCAAATACCCTTTACCCCATAGTCCACCGGATCCAATAGCAATTTTGGACTGAGTTACATTCCAACCTACACCCAATGGATCCAAATCAGGATTGAATAAAACCATTATTCGGTTTTGCTGGTGCTCCGGAAGCTTGGACACAACGAAGTCTATACTGTAGCTATATGCAATTGCTCCAAGGCCAATCAAGGAAAAAGCGACTATTCTCTGCCAGGATTTTTTGCCCAATAAAATCAAAAAGATTACGAGGGCGGTAATTCCGAAGACTATATAAATGTTCTCTTTTATTCCCAGAGAAAGAAGACTTAAAGCAATAAAACCTAGACCTAAAATATAGTATCGCTGTGGAAGTCCCTCTCTGTAAAACATGATTAGAAAGGAAAAGTAAACCATCGCAGTACCTGTATCCGGTTGTAAAAGGATTAAAAGTACAGGTAGCATAAGCACTCCGAATGCTACTAGCTGATTTTTAGTCTTAGAGAGATCAAAAGTGGGTCGCTCCATGATTTTTGCCAGAGCAAGTGCAGTAGCAAATTTTGCAAATTCCCCGGGTTGAATTCTAAATGATCCAAACCCTATGGACAGAGTTTGGCCATTCACTTCTTTCCCAAAAAATGGAGTGACTATCAGAATCCCTATGAATATGAGGTAAATGATGATGGATAGATTTTCAAATAACCTATGGTCTGCGACCATAATTACTGTAATCAGGACGATTGCAGTGAAAATCCATACCAACTGCATTCCGGAATTAATCGAAAAATCGAAAATGCTTTTTTCAGCCTGTCCATCATACACCGCCGCATAAATATTGAACCAACCGATCATTACTAAAGCAAAGTATAGTAATACGGTCACCCAATCGACTCGGTTGATATGGATATCAGACTCTCTCATTTAATAAATAAAATTTCCTGCCAAGACATATTCCTGCAGCGCAGGTCTGGTAATTTCTCCTTTGATATATTTTTCTATCATCAAGGAAGCAGTACTCGCGGCCGCTCTACCTCCCCAGCCAGCATTTTCCACATATACCGCGATGGCAATTTTAGGATCATCCTTGGGTGCAAAAGCCACGAAAACTGAGTGGTCCTCACCATGTGGATTTTGAGCAGTTCCTGTTTTTCCGGCAATGACCAAATCTTTGATCACAGCTCTATTGGCTGTTCCATAAAGCGCCTCTGCCATTGCATTTTGAATCAGATCAAAATGTCTGGCATCAACTCCCACTTCATTTTTGTATCTATATTGGGCAGGTATCTTAGATGGATCCCCGTCTACTGCTTTGATCAAGTGAGGAGTATAATAGTATCCCTTGTTTGCAAAAATCGCAGCTAAATTGGCCATCTGTAAAGGAGTTACCTGTAATTCTCCCTGTCCAATAGATAAAGAATAAATGGTAGAGTATTTCCACCTTCCTTCTCCATAGACTCTATTGTAAAGTTTGCTGGAAGGTACATCTCCACCTTTCTCACCAACCATATCTACTCCTAGAGGCGAGCCAAGTCCAAATTTCATTACCTTTTCTCTCCAATCATTCAAGCCGATTTCGGTGTCTTTGAAGGTGTTGCTGGAAATCTCTCTATTGATGATTTTCCGAAATGCCTGATGATAATAAGGATTACAGGAGTTTCGAATCGCTCCGAATAAATTCACAGGCGATGGGTGATTGTGACAAGCAACGAGAGATCTATTGCAAGCAAAGGTTGTTTCAGGAACTAGGATTCCATCCTGCAATCCGATTAAACTTTGTACGATTTTGAAAATTGAGCCCGGAGGATACATCGCCATAATAGGGCGATTGAATAATGGCTTTGTCTCTAATCGATTGAGTCTTGTGTAAGTTTTTCCAAAATCTGATCCGGTCAATTGATTAGGATCATAAAATGGAGCAGAGATCATTGCCAGAATTTCTCCAGTCTTTGGTTCAATCGCAACCACAGAGCCTGTTTTGCCCTGCATGAGCATTTCTCCATACATTTGAAGCTCCCGATCAATGGTTGAAGTCAGATTGATTCCTGCTACTGAAGCGGTATCGTATTCACCGTCTTTGAATGGTCCTTTATCGATCCCCCGTACATTGACCATTTTGTATTTCACCCCTTTGACGCCACGGAGCTCTTTTTCATAATAGCGTTCAATTCCACTTAAGCCTACATAATCTCCTTGAGAGTAATATTTTAAGGTATCACGCTCGAGTTGCCCGGCACTGATTTCTCCAATATATCCCAAAGCATGTGCAGCGATAGGTTCTGGATAAGACCTGACCGATCGAGTCATGATGAACAATCCTGGATAATCGATCAAAAAGTCCTGAATCTTGGCAAAATCTGTAGTGGAAATTTGCTTGATCATAGGAGAGGGTTTCACCCATGAATATTTCCTAGCTGCATTGTACGATTCGATTAAATGCTCCTTTGTAATTCCAAAGAGCTCTAAAAATCGGGTTGTATCTTTAACTTGAAATTCTTTGGGAACGACCATCAAGTCGAAAATGGGGTTATTGTAAACCAATAATTTCCCATTTCTATCGTAAATCAAACCTCTATAGGGATGATCTACGACACGCTGAATAGCATTCCGTTCAGCCTTTTTCATAAAGCTGTCATCCACCACCTGTATCATGAACAGTTTTGTCAATAAAACTGCACCAATCAGGAAAATGAAGATAAGAATAACTACAGGCCTCTGATCATTCATTAAATACCCCTCCTTTTTTTAAAGAAAAGCAACTGTACAAGTATAGCCAAAAGGAAAGTTAAAGTCGAGGAAAAGAAGCTTTTGTTCAATACTCCAAAAAACCCTCCTGTTCCCCATTGATCGATTGAGAAAAAGATCAATGAGAAGAAAAAAATCATAGGTACAGCATAGGTAAAATACCAACCCATACCCATTTCTTTGAGAGTTGGTTCATTACTGTCATCATAGCCTCCCGTGGGGCTGATTACTTTCAGCCAATACGGCCTGATAAATCCTATGAATGTAGCTGAAGCTGCATGTATACCCATTGTATCATAGAACATGTCAATAAACAAACCAATTCCAAAACTTAACAGAATTAAAGGAATATGGCCGATGGAAACCGGAAGGGAAAGGATAATCAACAGGTACAGAAAGCATAGAGCTACTCCAAACAGTGCCAGGTTTTTAAGCAGGAAAATCTGCACGGCGACTAATATCAGTCCCATCAGGAAAAAGGAAATGAAGGTTCTAATATTCATTGCGGATCTCTGCTTGTTGATATAAGGAGTCTAATTCCCCAATCTGAGTATTTTCTACCAGATACACATAATTGATTCTGCTAAAGTCAGCACTCAGTGCAATCAAGATATCCAGATAGTTTTGCTCTTTTCCAGGGTTAATCTCTTTGATGGTTCCAATTTGTATTCCGCTAGGAAAGATGGAATTGAAACCAGAAGTAATAATTGTATCTCCTACACTTGCCTTTACGTGTCTAGGTACATAGAGCAATTTTGCCTCGTCCGGATTTTTGCCGTCCCAATTCACCGAACCAAAAACGTCATTAGACTTGATTTTGGAGGATATCAATAAGCCGGTATTCAATAAGGAAATCCCAACGGAATAGTTTTTAGAAACAGTTTTGACTCTTCCCACGACACCATCCTGATTGAAGATTCCCATTCCGGGCTTGATGCCATCCTTTTCACCTTTATTAATGGTGATGTGATTTTGGGCAAAACGGAGGGTTTGACTAATTACTCTGGCACTTTTAAACTTAAAGCTTGCTTCAAAGGCAGAGTCAAGTTCAAAAGTAACGCTGTCCGCAGGAGGATTAATCCGAGTCAGCTTTTCCAGCAAAGCTGCATTCTGTTCTGTCAGTTCCTTATTTGCTTCAGCCAAAGTAAAAAAATCCACAACATCGGACTGGGTTTTTAAGACTGAACCTGTCAGAGCTGTTGATGAATTAAAGAAAGCTGCACCCTGAGGGGAATTGTTAGAGACAATCATCCAGACTGCCACTACTTCCAGCAAAACAAAAAGAAGAAAAGACCTGAGACTATAAAGGAATTGGAGGATGCGTAGCATTCAGGGTTTAGGTCATCAATACGGTTCTGAAATTCTGTACATTTTTCAATGCAGTGCCCGTACCTCTTACAACAGCTCTGAGTGGGTCTTCTGCAATGTGAATTGGAAGTTTGGTTTTCTGATGTAATCGCTTATCCAAACCTTTTAAAAGTGCTCCACCACCTGTCAGGTGAATACCGTTATCATAAATATCAGCGGATAGTTCCGGTGGTGCAATTTCCAAAGCTTTGAGAACGGCCTCTTCGATTTTTGAAACAGATTTGTCCAAAGCAAAAGCAATCTCTGAGTAGGATACCTTTATCACTTTCGGAATTCCGGTCATCAAGTCTCTACCTCTGATTTCGTAATCTTCTGGGGCATCGTCCAACTCGGTCAATGCAGATCCGATGGCAATTTTAACCTTCTCAGCAGATCTCTCACCGATCAATAAATTGTGCTGCCGTCTCATATAATCCAGGATGTCTTTGGTGAAAGTATCACCCGCCACTCGAATAGATTGATCAGCTACAATTCCCGATAAAGCAATCAAAGCGATTTCTGTAGTTCCACCTCCGATATCTACAATCATGGAGCCCATAGGCTTTTCGATATCAATACCAATACCAATTGCAGCTGCAATCGGCTCAAAAATCATATAGACTTCCTTTGCACCAGCATGCTCGGCTGAGTCACGAACGGCCCTTTTTTCAACTTCAGTAATTCCGGAAGGAATACAGATCACCATGCGGTGAGACTGCGGAAACATTCCCTTTTTCTGGCCGGGAATCATTTTGATCAATCCTCGGATCATCTGCTCTGCAGCGTAGAAATCAGCAATTACTCCGTCTTTTAATGGACGGATTGTCTTAATATTTTCATGGGTTTTCTCATGCATGTTCATGGCTTCGCGACCAACAGCGAGTACCCGGTTGTTGGTTTTGTCGATTGCGATGATAGACGGTTCGTCGACCACGATTTTGTCCTTGTGTATGATCAGGGTATTTGCAGTACCTAGGTCAATGGCTATATCGCTTGAGAAAAAATCAAATAATCCCATTTTGTATGCTTGGCTTTTTGAAATTGAGGTTTATGGTTTAATATAACATGAATCGATGCATATTAAACGAGGGTCGGCAAAATTATTATGTTCATCCCATAAAATGCAGTGATTCCCGATATTTTTTGAATTTAAATTTAAAGAAATCTCTTTAAGGCAAGTTAATTAATCTTTTAGCAATCAATCCTTTTTGGAAAAGACTCCATTACATTTAATTCATTCGCTTGATTTTTAGTGCTAATTGTTTTTCGAATAAAATTATTTTACCTTTGTGCCGTATTCGAAAGTTTCTGGAGGGGACACCATGTCCCCTCTTTCATTATGCATACTATGTCGGATTTAAAAGGAACATTAGCACAAATCGTTGAGAAGCATCTTCCAGATGAAAGCCACTTTCTTGTGGACTTAAGTTTGGGGCAGAAGGGGAATCAAAGTACCCTCAATATACTCATTGATGCAGATCAGGGGGTAACTATTGAGACTTGTGCCAAGGTGAGCCGGGCGGTTTCTGATGAAATTGAATCGCAGAATTTGATAGAGGATGCATATAGAATAGAAGTTTCTTCACCTGGAGTGGATTTCCCCTTGACCGGCAAGAGGCAATATATAAAAAATGTCGGTAGAACACTGAAAGTTTTATTGGTGTCAGGACAGGAAGTAAAAGGGAAACTCAAAGAAGCTGACGATGCCAACATCACCATGTTGGTGAGCAAAAAAGAAAAAGGAAAAAAAGCCCAGGAAGAGGAAGTGAGCCTCTCCTATGAAGACATAAAAAAATCAGTTGTACAAGTATCTTTTAAATAAATAAAATGGATGCCAAAGTCTTAATAGAATCCTTCGCTGAATTTGCGAGATCTAAAAATGTGGATCGACCAACCATGATCCGTATTCTGGAAGATGTTTTCAGAGCCATGATTCGCAAGAAGTTCGAAACTGATGAGAACTTCGATGTGACAATCAATGCGGACAAGGGAGACTTGGAGATTTTCCGTATTAGGGAAATAGTTGACGATAACTCTGAGGATATCTGGGATTTTGATAAAATCAGCTTAACAGATGCCCGCAAAATCGAACCTGATTTTGAGATCGGTGAAGAGGTATATGAAAAAATTGAATTGGAAGAGTTTGGAAGAAGAGCGGTACAAATGGCTCGTCAGACTTTAATCCAAAGAATCAAAGATTTGGAGAAAGATATCCTTTTTAATAAATACGAAGAGCAGGTTGGAGAAATCGTTTCTGCTGAAGTATACCAAATCTTAGGTCGAGAAGTCCTCTTGATGGACGGTGAAGGAAATGAATTGATATTACCTAAAGGAGAACAAATCCCGAAGGATAGATTTAGAAAAGGAGATACCGTGAAGGCAATTGTCCACAAAGTGGATATGATGAACGGAAATCCAAAAATTATCCTTTCCAGAACATCTCCGGTTTTCTTGGAAAGACTTTTCGAGAACGAAGTTCCTGAAGTCTATGATGGCTTGATCACCATTGTAAAAATCGTGAGAGAACCAGGAGAAAGAGCGAAAGTTGCGGTTGAATCCTATGATGATAGAATTGACCCAGTTGGAGCATGTGTTGGTATGAAAGGTTCCAGAATCCACGCAGTAGTGCGTGAACTTCAGAACGAAAATATCGATGTGATCAATTTCACAGACAACTTGGACTTGTATGTATCTAGAGCATTGAGCCCAGCCAAAGTTTCATCATTGACTGTCAATGAAGAGACTAAGAGAATTTCAGTTTTCTTGAAGCCAGACCAAGTGTCCTTGGCAATTGGTAAAGGAGGATATAACATCAAGTTGGCCAGCCGTTTGGTAGGTTACGAAATTGATGTGTTCCGTGAATTGAACGAAAATGAGGAGGAAGATGTAGACCTAGCAGAATTCGATGATGAAATCGAAGCTTGGATCATCGATGAGTTGAAGAAAACCGGTTTGGATACAGCCAAGAGTGTTTTGGCTCTGAACAAAGAAGATTTGTTGAGAAGAACTGAACTGGAGGAAGAAACAATCGACGAAATATTCAGAATTCTCCGACAAGAATTTGAACAGTAATGGGTTAAATACCCGAATAATTACCCAATTTTAAATAAGATTTCGAAAGAGGTTTTTGCTTATGTCAGAAGAAAAAATGATGCGATTAGGCCAAATAGCCAGAAAACTCAACGTGGGTACGGCAACCATCGTCGAGACACTGGCCAAAAAAGGCTTTGATGTGCAGGACAATCCGAATTCTAAAATCAACATGGAGCAGGTAGATATGTTGACCAAGGAATTCAAGTCCTCAGCACTTGAAAAGGAAGAGGCTTCCCACCTCTCGATAGGGAAGAGGCATGAAACAGTCTCCCTTGAGACTGAAACCAAGCCAGAGCCAGCTCCGGAACCAACTCCGGAACCTGCGCCAAAACCTGCGCCTGCACCTGAGGCGAAGAAAGAAGAGCCAAAACCTGCTCCGGCTCCAAGTCCAGAACCTGAAAAAGTTGCTCCTGAAGCTCCAAAGCTCGAGGGTATCAAAGTTCTAGGAAAAATTGATTTGAATAAGAAGCCGAATCCGGCTCCTAAACCTGAGGCACCTGCGAAGGCTCCTGAAGTAAAAGCATCACCAAAACCTGAGGTCAGAAAAGAGCCTCAAGCGCCGAAGACAGAAGCAAAACCAGCTCAAAAACCGCAACATCAACAAAAGCCGAAAGAAACTCCTCCCCAGCCTAAAGTTGAGAGAAAAGAGCAAAAAGAGGTACAAAAGCCAGCTCCTAGCGAAGTGATTTCCGCAAAGGCAGACTCCTTGAAAGGATTGACTGTTTTAGGCAAAATTGAATTGCCGGTTGAGAAATCTAAGAAAAAAGGAGGTCCTGTAGCCTCTTCTGATGAAAGAGCCAGAGATAAGAAGCGTCCAAGAAAACGCATCGATAAGAGTGGCGGAAATAGAAATCAGGGGAATAACCAAGGAAATAGAAACCAAGGTCAAAAGGGAGGACAAAAAGGAGGACAGCAGGGTAGAACCCAAAAAGCTGAACCTACCCAAAAGGAAATCCAAGATCAAATCAAACAGACTCTTGCTAGACTTCAGGGAAATAAATCCGGAGGTAAGAAGAGCCGAAGAGATAAAAAAGCCGAGCGTGAACGTGAGGTTGATGTAGATAACGAAGAAACCAAAATCCTAAAGGTTACTGAATTTATTTCAGCTAATGACCTGGCTGCATTGATGGATTTATCTGTGAACCAGATTATTTCTGCTTGTATGTCTTTGGGGATGTTCGTTTCAATTAACCAGCGATTGGATGCTGAGGCGATTACTATTATTGCCGATGAGTTCGGGTACGATGTAGAATTTACCAAGTCTATTGAAGATGAAATCGAAGTAGAGGAGGAAGATTCTGAGGAGGATTTGGAGGAAAGAGCTCCGATCGTCACTATCATGGGTCACGTTGACCACGGTAAAACATCCTTGTTGGATTATATCCGAATGTCAAAAGTAACTGCCGATGAGGCGGGAGGAATTACACAGCACATTGGTGCATACGATGTAATGACCAAAACAGGGCATAAAATTGCCTTCTTGGATACCCCGGGTCACGAAGCATTTACTGCGATGAGAGCTAGAGGTGCTAAAATTACTGACGTTGCCATTATTGTAATCGCAGCTGATGATAGCATCATGCCTCAGACCAAAGAAGCTATCAACCACGCACAGGTGGCTGGTGTTCCGATGATTTTTGCAATCAACAAAGTGGATAAGCCTAATGCAAATCCAAATAAAATCAAGGAAGAACTTGCCAATATGAATCTATTGGTAGAAGAATGGGGTGGTAAATACCAATCCCAAGACATCTCTGCCAAAACAGGTCAAGGTGTTGACGAACTCCTTGAGAAAGTTCTATTAGAGGCTGAAATTCTTGAACTGAAAGCCAACCCTGATAAAAATGCTGTTGGTACAGTAATCGAAGCATCCTTAGATAAAGGTCGAGGTTATGTAGCTACCATGATGATTCAGGCTGGTACTCTTAAGGTTGGAGACGTTATGCTTGCTGGTCAACATTATGGTCGTGTGAAGGCCATGTTTGACCACAAGGGTAAGAAGATGAAAGAAGCTGGACCATCAACTCCTGTACAGGTGTTGGGTCTAAGCGGGGCTCCTCAAGCTGGTGATACAGTGAAAGTATACGATTCTGAGAGAGAAGCCCGTGAAATTGCCAACTCAAGAGAACAGATACAAAGAGAGCAAAGCTTACGAACCAAAAAGCACATTACTTTGGATGAAATTGGTCGTCGTTTGGCAATCGGTTCTTTCAAAGAATTGAATATCATCATCAAAGGTGACGTGGATGGTTCGGTAGAAGCACTTTCGGATTCCTTGCTGAAACTATCCAAAGAGGAGGTTAAAGTTTCCATCATACATAAAGGTGTAGGAC
The DNA here is from genome assembly GCF_019443765.1 of Algoriphagus sp. NBT04N3. Lineage (NCBI taxonomy): Bacteria > Pseudomonadati > Bacteroidota > Cytophagia > Cytophagales > Cyclobacteriaceae > Algoriphagus > Algoriphagus sp. NBT04N3. The sequence continues at coordinate 3,673,375 of NZ_CP048415.1, read as the reverse complement.
AAATTTCTGAATCCGATGTCTTATTGGCTTCTGCTTCAGATGCGATTATTATCGGTTTCCAAGTAAGACCTTCTTCCAATGCTAAAAAATTAGCAGAGCAGGAGGAAATCGAAATCCGTCATTACTCCATCATCTACGATGCGATCAACCAGATCAAGGATGCGATCGAAGGTATGCTTGAGCCTGAGTTTGAAGAAGTGATCACCGGTAATATCCAAGTGAGAGAAGTCTTCAAAATCTCTAAAGTTGGAACAGTTGCAGGTTCTTATGTAACGGACGGATACATCACTAGAAAAAATAAGATCCGCGTGATCCGCGACGGTATTGTAATTCATGAAGGTGAAATCGATCAGTTGAAGCGATTCAAGGACGATGTAGCTGAGGTGAAAGCCGGTTATGAATGCGGTATTTCCATTAAAAACTTCAATAATATCGAAGTGGATGATACCATCGAAGGTTATGAGATGAGAGAAATCAAAAGAAAAAAATAAGTAATTACTTATAAGGTAAGGGGCTGTCTCAAAAGTGATTTTGTCACATTGAGGGAAGTCGAAATATGAGCCATATCGAAAAAAATGGCCTTCGACTCCACTACCAATGACGAGATATGTTTTATTTTGTTTTTTCTTAAAATTCAGAATTTTCTTAGCCTTCATTGAAATCCATTTTCATTTCAGCTGCAAGCCTTAGAATATATTTCTTCTTTTGGGCTTGCAGCTTTTCATGATAATGTTGGATTCCGTATTCTACGAATTCTTGACCCTTTACCATTAAGCGCCAATATTGTTCGGCCAGCTTTCTTGCTACCGCCTTTATTGCAACGGCGGTACCTTTTCTTGCTCGGAGCCTTCTCCCGAATTCTCCTAATGCAATCTTTTTGCTTTGAAGTAAACTTCGGGCAGTCATTCTGAATATTTGGCCTGTTTTAGGGACACCTTTGGATTTTGAACGTTTCTGTTTTCCTGAATGATTCTGTCCTGGGGAAAGTCCAAGCCAGCTGGTAAAATGCTTTTCTGTCGGCCATCGGGATAAGTCTGCTCCCGTTTCAGTATACAGTTGGAACCAGCTGTAATCGGTGATACCCGACAGTTTGGTTGCATCTTTTCCCTCAAATAGTTTTAAAAGATGCTTTCCCAAATCTTCTACCTGGGGCTTGTTGTGCCGGATTGGTTTCCTAGGATCATCCAGTTGAATATCTGAAAGATCTGTTTGGTTACGTTGGAGGCATTCCTGAATCTTTTGGTCACAGGAGGCGACCTGTTGTCTGTAAAACTTAAAGCCTTGGTAAGCCTGTTCCAAACTAAACAGCCCTACCGGGGAATAATACCCTTCCAGTGCTTTTAATAGTTCTTCTCCTTTCCTGCGGATCAAATCCTTCTGACAGAGAGAAACCAGTTTGTCTGGATCCCGCTCACCGGAAAGAATAGCTTCAATTATAGCCAAGCCGCTTACTCCCTGTACCTGACTCAATACCTCAGGAAGCCTGATATTCATTTCAACCAAGGCCTTTTGCATATGATTGATATGCATAGACATGCTCCTGATGTGATCTTCCCTGAGACGCTGATATCCCCTAAGTTCCTTGATCAAACCATCAGCGACGAAACAGCGGTTCAAAAGACCATAAGAATGCAGTTGGTTGATCCATTGGCAGTCTTTTACGTCTGTTTTTCGACCAGGAACCTGTTTTGTTTGACGTCCGTCTACCAGCCAGACATCAATTCCTGCCTCTTCCAGAATATCATACAGAATGACCCAATAGTTACCGGTTGCTTCCATAGCCACGGTACGAATACCATGTTCAAGTAGGTAAGATGCAGCTTGCCTAAACTCAGAAGTGAATGTACCAAAACTGACCACTTCTTTTCCTTCGATACCCATATAAATGCTCCTTGAGCCTATATCGATCCCTGCTGAATGAAGATTAATCTTTTCCATAAAAGGTAACTTTATTACCCTAAACCCACTGAACACCTGTATTGACAGGCTACCAATCGGACAAGTGATAATCACTGTACCATTCTTTTATACTCAGTTCAACGGAGCCATACTCAGGCGCAGGCAAATGCACTATCACGAAGACGGCCAAACTGTTTAGGATAAAGCTAATTTAACACCGTCATTACTTTTTTTGTATGTTCGAAGAATATTTAAGACTCAGGCTGACATTTGAGCGATTTTTGGGACAGCCCCTTTTATTTTCGAAGGATGTTAGAAGCTATACTCTTTTTGATTTTTATGCTTTGGGCATTAGCCCTACTGGGATTGATTTTGGGTTTGATTAGGCCAGTTATCGTTTTGTGGTTTTTAGATAGGTTCAATAGGCTGAAGGTTTTAAAGATCTACGGAATACCTTTTTTGATCTTATCTCTTTTGCTATTTCTTTTTCGTGCATAAAAGGCTTTTCTAACGTTAAAGGGAAATACCGCTTATTGTCAGCTCAGAGGATTAGAATCCTGGAGCTTCGCCTGCCAACCGTGGCTGGGTCTTCTGTCTTCAATAGACTGCTCTGAGCGAAGTAGAAGTGTCCAGTCATTCAAAAAAATATAGTAAATGGTGTAATTAAGGATTTTCAGAATATTATATATACATCCTTTGATAATGTCAGAATTTTATAAGTAATTTCTGAAAATTTATCCATTTGAGATCAGTAGTATCCATATTGCTTTTGGTTTGCTTTGCCAGTTATCATTTTGGCTACTATCTATTTTATTATTCTCATCAATACCATTTAGAATCCAAGTGGATAGAAAAAATTTATACAGATCAGATAGAAGGATTGGAAGAGCGAATGATGGTCATTCCACTTTCGGCACCTTACATGTCCAATCAAGAGCACTTTCAAAATACAAATACGCGCTTCGAAAAAGACGGGAAATTTTATAGAGCTATTAAGCAGCGGTACCAAAATGATTCCTTGGAAATTATTTATGTGCCAGATACTGCTAGAAAATCACTAGAATCCACTGTTCAAAAATGGATTTCTGCAGTTACAGACGGCGATTTTGATTCAGAACAGTCTAATTCAAAATCATTCAAAAGTTTTGTAAAAGACTATATTCAAACAGTTTCGCATGAATTTCAAGGGGTCAATTCAAAGGCTTCTGTTACAACACTAGGGTTTATTTTTTCACCTTATCAAAATCCATTTTATACACTTGATTCCCCACCTCCCCAGTTTTTAGGTTGAACTTCATCTTCGGGGCATTTAGCTCTATCTACTTCTTTTTAAGGCTTCAGTATCCTGTTGCCTTTTCAACCTATTACGTTATTTATCATGAAAAAATTATTTCTATCCGGGATAATTGGAGCTTATTTGTTTCTATTCCCGGAATTTGGCTATGCTCAAGGATGCGTAGCCATTCGCCAATTTTCTGGAGTTGGCAATGCTGTGGGACAAGGTAATTTTCAAAATCAAGGAGATTGGAACATCAGTGCTAATTACCGATATTTTAAATCGTTTCGTCATTTCCGGGGAACTCATGAGGAGCCTGAAAGGATAGAGAATGGAACGCAGGTGATCAATTGGTCTCATGGGATGGACCTTACTGTCAGTTATTCCTTTACTTCAAGAATTTATGCGCTGGCTTCTATCCCTTTTGCATATAATGAACGCTCCTCTCTATATGAACATGGAAGAACTGAACGTCACACTACATACAGTTCGGGTTTGGGTGATATTAGAATTGGTGCTGGCTACTGGTTGTTTCCCGAGTCAGAAAAAAGAAAAGGAAATATGGCTGTCGGTTTAGGGATCAAAATTCCCAGTGGAAATTTCCGGGCAGAGGATACATTCTACAATGTAGGTGTAGGAGGTCAACCTGAAATTCGGCCTGTTGATCAATCTATACAGTTAGGAGATGGTGGGTTCGGATTCAATGTGGATTTTCAGGGTATCTGGAGTATAAACTCCTCCCTTTTCGCGTACTACAGTGGTTTCTATCTCTTTAACCCAAAAAACACCAATGGTACAAAGACCTTTAGAAGCAGAGAAAGTGAATTCATTATGAGCGTTCCTGATCAATATGCGCTTCGGGGAGGGGCTTTTTATTCTATGAAACAAATTCATGGTTTAGGCTTCTTGCTTGGTGGTAGAATAGAGGGCATTCCGGTTAGCGATTTATTGGGAGAAAGTGATGGCTTTCGTAGACCTGGCTATGTCATTTCGGTAGAACCGGGAGCAAGCTATATGCTCAAAAATCTAACTGGGACATTGACTGTGCCTTTAGCTTTGGTAAGAAATAGAACTAGAAGTCTTACTGATATAGCTGATTCTACTCCTGAAAACAAAAGACATGGAGATGCTGCCTTTGCAGATTATGTGATCAATTTTTCCCTAGCCTGGAGAATACCTAAAAAGGTGCCTCAGATTTTTAATACTTTATAAATTAAGTAGAAATCAAAGGGCTTTAGAAGGCTCTTTGATTTCTTTTTTGATACTCTTGGTTGCCAATACCAACAGCGAAATGGCCAAAACAAAAAGTAAAGCAGCGATGATGGATAAGACATAGACTTCTTCCTGAAAGTTTTTCCATGCAAATAAACCCAAAGAAGCCAATGTTACTGTAAACATGAAAAACATGGGAAGCGTAACGAAGAGTGCATTTTTCTTTTTTCGAATCATCCACACTGCAATCGTTAAGAGTGCTAAGGCTGCTAACAGTTGGTTAGCTGACCCAAATATTGGCCAAAGGGTGGTAAACTCTCCCGAAAGTAACAGAAGAACAGAAAAAACTACGACTAAACCTGTGCTAATAAATCGATTATTGGAGATGTATTTGGCACTGGGCTGAGGAAGGTCTTCAAAATACTCTTGCAAGGTAAACCTAGCCAAACGGGTACAAGTGTCGAGCGTAGTCAGGGCAAATGCGGATACGGTCAGGGCCACAAAACCTACAGCAAAAGATTCAGAAATTCCTAAACTGGCAATCATTCCACCTAAACCAGTTGAGAAGAGTGAAACAGGCCCTTCTCCTGCCAGTCTTTCCAAGTACTCTGTTTTGGTCAATACCACTACTGCACCAACTGATATAATGGCCAAAAAGGACTCTATTAGCATCCCTCCAAATCCTACGACCTTGGCATCAGATTCTTTGTCCAATTGTTTGGAAGTAGTACCTGAGGCTACTAAAGAGTGAAAGCCCGAAATTGCTCCACAGGCGATAGTCACGAATAAAACAGGAAATATATAGCCAAGATTTTCCGTGGAAACTGTCACCTCCGAACTCATTTTAATTTCAGGATTGGCAATGAAAACACCCAAGATGGCTGCGATCATCATCCCATAGAGTAAAAAGCTGTTGAGGTAATCTCTTGGCTGAAGCAGTAGACTAACGGGTGTGACAGAAGCAATAAATGCATAAGCCAGCAAGGCTAAAATCCAGATTTTATAATCCAATACAAATGGAACTTGCATGCCGAGGTACACAAAAAAGTACATTAATATAACTCCTACCACACTTATAATTACAAAGGTGATTTTTTTATCTCCTACCGCTCTGTTGACCATTCCGAATGCAATGGCTAAAAAAATGAAAAAGATAGAGGCGGATGCTACACCGGGATTACTGACGAAAGTTTTGGCAATAATATCTGCAAAAACACCAATAACTAGAATTAAGGTAGAGAAGCTGAAAATGACAAAAAGTTGCTTTCCTTGGAGGCCTATTTGTTTTCTGATGATCACACCTATGGACTTACCTTCAGTTCGCAAGGAAGCTGCCATACTCCCCAAATCATGAACTGCACCAAAAAATATTCCCCCAATCAAAATCCATAGAACTGCCGGAACCCATCCAAAAGTAACTGCGATGATGGGGCCTACGATAGGCCCAGCCCCTGCAATCGAAGCAAAATGATGCCCCAAAACCACTATTGGCTTGCTTGGCTCATAATCTACACCATCTCTGAGCGTATGAGAAGGCGCTTTATTCTCATCGGAAAGTCCAAATTTCTTGTACACATAGCTTCCGTAAAATTTATATGCAAGAATCAGAATGATGGCTGAAAGGACAAGCAGGAGAGCAAGATTCATGGGGAATATTTTGGGTTTACCTAAATCTAAAAGAAAATATTTCTTGAAGACCTATTCAAAATAAAGCAAAATTTGTGGCCTCTAAAAGGAATACTACAGGAATGAAATTAGAGGTTTTTCATACCCATGTGAAGGAGAGAAATGAGGATGAGTTTTATTTCACAGATATAAGGACTAAATTTGTATCCTTTGACTCGTCAAAAATCATTTTAAAAACTCAATATGGCTTGGTTTAAAAGAACTGATAAAGGGATCAAAACCTCCACAGCAGAGAAGAAAGATGCGCCGGATGGATTGTGGTTCAAAACTCCCAATGGAAATATCATTCATACTAGAGAGCTCAAAAACAACGCTTATGTATGCCCTGATGATGATTTCCACGTAAAAATCGGATCCAAGGAATATTTTGAAATCCTTTTTGATAACAACAAATTCACGGAATTAGACAAGGACATGAAGTCTGGAGACCCTTTGAAGTTTTCAGATACCAAACCTTATACTTCCAGAATTGCTGCTACTATAGATAAAACCGAACTCAATGATGCCGTAAGGACTGCTTATGGCAAAATGAATGGGCTTGATTTGGTAGTGGCCTGTATGGATTTCAATTTTATCGGGGGGTCTATGGGCTCTGTGGTTGGAGAAAAAATCGCCAGAGCAATCGATCATTCCCTGAAAAACAAAGTGCCATTTTTAATGATTTCCAAGTCAGGTGGTGCTAGAATGATGGAAGCTGGTTTCTCTTTGATGCAGATGGCAAAAACTTCTGCCAAATTGGCCCTGTTGGATCAGGCAGCTATTCCATACATTTCACTTTTAACAGATCCGACAACCGGAGGCGTAACTGCCTCGTATGCTATGCTAGGTGATTTTAACATCGCTGAGCCTGAAGCATTGATCGGATTTGCCGGTCCAAGAGTAATTCGGGAGACAATCGGTAAAGATTTACCAAAAGGTTTTCAAAGTTCTGAATTTGTTTTGGAACACGGATTTCTTGATTTCATCATCGATAGACGACAGTTGAAAAGCAGGTTGACCACTTTGTTAAACCTCTTGAACAATTAATCAGTTATCTAAAAAAAATCTATGCTCGATTAGGCTCAAATTTGAAAAGCAAATTGGCCTGTTTTATTGATTAATAGATATATTTGTGCACCGAAAACGGGTATCAATCCATACGAAAAGTAAAACCAAAATTTCATGGGTTCTGTAATTATTACATCCATTGTAGCATTTACCTTAATCATATTGCTACTGGTATTTATTCTCTTGTTCGCCCAGTCCAAACTGGTTAATTCAGGAGATGTGAAAATTGTCATCAACGGAGATGAAAGCAATGCTATCACTACCTCAGCTGGGGTGAGTTTGCTGTCTACGCTTGGTAACCAAAAAATCTTCCTTCCTTCTGCCTGTGGTGGAGGGGGTACTTGCGCTATGTGTAAGTGTGTCGTGGAAGAAGGTGGAGGAGAAGTTCTTCCTACTGAAGTTGGTCACCTAAGCAGAGCAGAGCAGCAATCTAATGTGAGATTGGCTTGCCAAGTCAAGGTAAAGCAGGATATGAAAATCCGCGTACCTGAAGAAATCTTCGGAATTAAGAAGTGGGAGTGTGAAGTTGTGTCTAACTACAACGTATCTACTTTCATCAAAGAATTTAAAGTTAAGTTGCCAGAAGGTGAAAACTTGGACTTTGAATCCGGAGGTTATATCCAGATTGACGTTCCAGCTATCACGGTAAACTTCAAGGATATGGATATCACTCCGCATCCTGAATTGGGTCACCCAGATGATGTTTATCAAAGTGATTGGGATAAGTTTGGTCTTTGGGACTTAGTCATGAAAAATGACGAGGAGCTTTTCAGAGCTTATTCCATGGCCAACCACCCTGCTGAAGGTAATATTATCATGTTGACAATCCGTATTGCTACTCCACCATGGGATAGAGCAAATAACAAGTGGATGGATGTCAATCCAGGAGTTTGTTCCTCATACGTATTCTCAAGAAAGCCAGGGGATAAAGTGATGATCTCCGGACCTTATGGTGAATTCCATATCAACCCGACCCAAAGAGAAATGATCTACATTGGTGGTGGTGCTGGTATGGCTCCATTGAGATCTCATATCTTCCACCTTTTCCATACAGAGAAAACTGATAGAAAAGTATCTTACTGGTACGGTGGTAGATCTAAGAAGGAATTGTTCTATGTTCCTCATTTTAGAGATATCGAGAAAGAATTCCCTAATTTCAATTTCCACATTGGACTTTCCGAGCCACTTCCCGAAGACAATTGGAAAATCAAGAAGTCTTTGGACGATAAAGAAGGTGATGGCTATGTAGGTTTCATCCACCAAGTGTTGTATGACAACTACTTGAAGGATCATCCTGAGCCAGATGAGGTAGAATTCTATCTTTGCGGACCTCCTTTGATGAACGCAGCGGTTCTTAAAATGCTAGACGATTTAGGAATTCCTCAAGAAAATATCCGATTCGATGATTTCGGAGGATAATCAAAACTTAAAATCCCGCTTCGGCGGGATTTTTTATTTGTGGTCACATTTTTGATTATTTTTACCCAACATCACACCCTTATGAATATTCAATCTTTTTTCGATCCCGTTGCGGACTTTCTTTGGCAAAAAAAATACCCGGAAAATTCATTTTTCCGACAAATCCACTGGTATGGAGAAGAATTCCCTGATCTGAAGGGTATTCAAATTGCTTTGGTAGGACTAAAAGAAGCCAGAGGAATTCAAAAGTCCGAAAGTGTAGAGCGAGGATCCCTTGAAATCCGTGAAAAACTGTATGAATTAAAACGCGGAGTTGGCCCTTACAGAGTAGCCGATTTGGGAGATTTAATCCCAGGAGAAACCTTGGAGGAAACTTACCAAAAAATGCAAAAGGTAGGGGAGTTCTTGATGAAGCAACAAATCCTTCCGATTTATTTTGGGGGCACTCATGATTTGGATTATGGCCAATATCTATCCTATCAAAAAATGAAAAAGCTGGTCAGCCTTTTGACTGTCGATGCCAAATTGGACATGGAAGAAGAGGGGCCGCTTTCAGACCAACACACACAGGAAATTATTTTACATCAGCCGAATTTCCTCTTTTCTTATTCTCATTTGGCCTATCAAAGCTTTTTGGTAGATCCTTCTTTGATCAATGTGGTAGAGAAACTCTATTTTGATCACATGAGACTGGGAATGGTTAGGAAAGAATTTAAAGAAATAGAGCCATTGATTAGAAATGCTGACTTTTTGAGTTTTGATCTATGTGCGATTCAATCCTCTGATGCTCCAGGAGCTGTGGATCCGCAGCCATTTGGATTGACAGCCGAAGAAGCCTGTCAAATCTGCTGGTTTGCCGGAATGAATGAGAAATTGAGTTCCATTGGAATTTATGGTTACGAACCTTATTTTGATGATGCCTCCAACAAGACAGCTAAAGTTAGCGCTGTCATGATCTGGTATTTCATCGAAGGTTTTTATTCCAGAAAAGACAGCCTTTCCTTCAAGAGTAGCGATTATACCAAATACACGGTTTCTCTAGATACAAAGCCTAATACTCTGGTCTTCTATAAAAGTAAAAGAAGCGGAAAGTGGTGGATGGAGATTCCTCATAATGAAACGGAAAAGTTTGATAGGGTAAGTACAGTTCCTTGTAGTTATTCTGATTATCAAGTTGCACAAAAAGGAGAAATTCCGGAGCGTTGGATCAATGCTCAGATCAAGTTATTGTAATGAAGGATTACACGAGGCAACAATTGGCCTTGAGGAATGGGCAAGACAAGCCGGAAGTATGGGTCTCTTACAAGGGTTTGATATACGATGTAAGTGCATCCAGACTTTGGAAGACGGGCACTCACTATGAGCATTGGGCTGGACAGGATCTGACGGAGGAATTGAAAGATGCTCCCCATACAGAAAAAGTTTTTGAAAAATTTCAGCCCATAGGGCGATTGATTTGAAATGATATTAATAGCAGATAGCGGTTCCAGTAAGACAGACTGGAGAGTAATTCATCAGGATGGAAAGATTTCCCAGCATAGAGGTGTTGGCTTCAACCCCTATTATCAGACGGCCGAAGAAATGGCTATTCAAATGCGGGATGAGTTTCTTCAAAATCTATCTGATGAAATTGAGCAGATTTATTACTACGGTGCAGGCTGTTCCGCTCCTGAAAGAAAAGCTGAAGTTGAACAAGCTTTAAAATCCATTTTCCCTGATTCTGCTGTAGAAATTGATCATGATTTAGCTGCTGCTGCTCATGCTACCTGTGGACATCAGGCCGGGATAGCTTGTATTTTAGGCACAGGTTCAAATAGCTGCGATTATGACGGAGCTAAAATTGTGGATTCAAGACCCGCTCCGGGATATATTCTGGGGGACGAAGGAGGTGGAGGATATATTGGGAGAAAGCTACTCCGGGATTTTATCAACCAAGAAATGCCCTCTGAAATCTTTCAGGAATTGAAGGATAGATTTCATTTAACCCAGGCAATCATCCAGGATCATGTTTATAGGCAACCCTTTCCAAATAGGTACATGGCTAGTTTTTGTAGATTTATTACAGAACATGCATCCAACCCTTACTGCTATCGCTTATTCTATGATTCTTTTATTGAATTCTTCGAAAAGCATATCTTTAAGTATAAAGACTGCAAGTCTAAGCAAGTTAATTTTGTCGGATCCATTGCCTTCTATAACTCAGATATTTTGAGAAAAGCAGCGAGGGATCAAGGCTTACAAGTAAATTTGATTATAGAAAGCCCTATAGCAGGATTGACTCTGTATCATCAGAATAAATTATAAATCTATTCTGTGGAAAAGAGTCCTCATACATTTGGTTTGGAGCATTCAAAAAAGATATAGCGACCCAAAAAAATCTATCAAAAATGAAAGTGACAGAAAGTACCTCTTACTATGATAATCTGGAGCAAATGTCTATTCCGGAATTATTGGAAAATATTAACCGGGAAGATCATAGAGTGCCTGAGGCTGTCAAAGAGGTTATTCCAGTCATTACATCCCTGGTAGAAGAGATTGTTCCGAGGATGGAAAGGGGAGGGAGACTAATCTATATTGGTGCCGGTACTTCTGGCCGTTTAGGCATTTTGGATGCCTCAGAGTGCCCTCCGACCTATGGAGTGCCTCATGATTGGGTCATTGGATTGATAGCTGGAGGGGATGCCGCTATACGCAAAGCCGTAGAAAATGCCGAGGATGATGCAAATCAAGCCTGGAAGGATATTCAGGAATATGGATTCAACCCAGATGATACGATCATTGGTATAGCCGCTTCTGGCACGACTCCTTATGTAATTGGAGGTGTGAAAACAGCCAAAGAAAATGAACTTCTAACAGCCTGTATTACCTGTAATCCAAATTCTCCCTTAAGTCAGGAAGTGGACTTTGCAATAGAAGTAGTCGTAGGTCCCGAGTTTGTCACAGGAAGCACTAGAATGAAGGCCGGTACTGCCCAAAAATTAGTGTTGAATATGATTTCTACTACGGTGATGATCAAATTGGGAAGAGTAAAAGGGAATAAAATGGTGGATATGCAGCTTTCCAATGCCAAGCTAATTAACCGAGGAACCTTGATGATCATGGAGGCTACGGGCTTGGACGAGGAAAAAGCAAGAGAATTGCTCCTTTCTCAAGGTTCAGTAAGAAAAGCAACAGAATACCATTATAAAAACAAGTAAATCTCTTACTTAACTAGTAAATATCCTTGGAATGGCTGTATCTTTGCAGCCCAATTAAACAATTGAAATCCAATTGTTTATTTAAAGTTTATGTATATCCGCTTTTTTTTCCGCTGAATGGGAAAAATTGTTCAGTTTTAGCCTTATGGATCAGAATCCGAAAACTTCGGTCTTCAGTCTTCTGTCTTCTAGCTCGATGAACAAAGAAAATATGTCAATTGGAAGGATTTGCGGATGATCAGTTAAAAATTAATACAGCAGTGATGTTGCATACTTATGAAAAAAGATAATTCAAGAAAACCATTTTTTGACTCTAAAAAATCTGAATCCTCAGATTCCAAAAAATTCCAAAAAGGCAAGCCGGCTCCTAAGTCTAAGTTTGGTTCAAAAGACTTCGATAAAAAGAGTTTTGGGCCAAAAAAAGATTGGAAAAAATCTGACACTTCAGCTAAATGGGATAAAGAAGACAAGCCCGGGAAGAGACCAAATTTTAGAAAAGATGAGGGTAAATTCTCCAATTCCAGTCAAGGAATGGAGAAAAAACGCTTTTTTGGAGCTAAGCCTGAATCAGGTTCCGAATCAGGCGACTTCAAAAGAGAGCCTTTCAAAAAATCATTCAAGAAAGATTTCCAAACAAAGCCTGAAGGAGATAAACCAAGAGCTTATTTAGGAAGAGGGAAGGATCAAAAGCCTATTTATGGAGAAAAGGAAGTAGGCAGAAGCCCTAAGCCTGCAGGGAAAAAGGGTTTTGGGAAAAATCGTCCCAGTCGTTTTGAAATGGATCAAAACCGTCCAGATTATAATTTCGATGCATTGCCTGCGAAAAAATCTAAGGGGTCAGAAGGATCTGATTTAATTCGACTGAATAAATACATTGCCAATTCCGGAATTTGCAGTAGGAGAGAGGCCGACGAATTGATCGCTCAGGGATTAGTCACAGTGAATAATGAGGTCATTACTGAGCTAGGGTATAAAGTAAAGAAAGCAGACCGAGTAGTATATCAAGGAAGAAGAATTAATCCTGAAAAGCCGGTGTATGTTCTATTGAATAAGCCAAAGGACTTTATCACTACGACCGAGGATCCGATGGAGCGTAAAACAGTGATGAAGTTGGTAGAGAACGCCTGTGAAGAAAGAATATTTCCGGTAGGTAGATTGGATAGAAATACTACTGGACTGCTATTATTTACCAATGATGGGGAATTGGCTGCCAAGCTTTCTCACCCTTCCAATGAGATCAAAAAAATCTATCAGGTAACCTTAGATAAACCTTTGACCAAAAAGGATGAGGAAGCTGTATTAGAAGGCTTGACATTGGAAGACGGACCGGCTAATGTAGATGACATGCAAGTGCTTTCTAAGGATCGTAAAATTCTAGGTCTTGAAATTCACATAGGACGAAACAGGATTGTAAGAAGAATATTCGCTCACCTTGGCTACGAAGTGACTGCCTTGGACAGAGTAATGTTTGCCGGATTAGATAAAAAAGACTTAAAACGGGGACATTATCGTTTCTTATCCGAAAAGGAAGTTATCAAACTGAAATTCTTTGTTTAAAATAGAAAAGCTCCTTAACCGGGAGCTTTTTTCATATAAAGCTTTTCAAAGCCTTTTCAATTCAGGTGTGGTTAAAAACATGGAACACTAAATATAATAGTGGGGTCTATCGAGAAGAGATTGAACATGATGACTTACTACTGTTAAATCGCTTTAGGTCGGTTGGTAGGGTTTTTTTATCATCTAATCTATGGGTTATGCCCATGGCTAGGTTCGACGCACATTTAATAAAAGTTTCACCACTTTATAGTCAAGATTTTTCGACATTTTTTGTGATTGTAAAAAGACGGTGTAGCCGTCCAACCCTTCAATAGTCCTAGGTGAAACCTAGAGCTAGATATAATAGTTGGGTCCATCAAGAAGAGATTGAGCATAATGACTTATTACTGTTGAATCCCCTTAGGTCGGTTGGTAGGGGTTTTTTATCATCTAATCTATGGGTTTTGCCCATGGCTACGCTCGACGCACATTTAATAAAAGTTTCACCACTTTATAGTCAAGATTTTTCAACGTTTTTTGTGATTGTAAAATGACGGTGTAGCCGTCGAACCCCTCAATAGCCCTAGGTGAAACCAAGGGAATGAATACGACAAATAATTTAGTTTTGGCAACCCTGAAAGGGTTGAATTATAGGTATTCTATTTGCAAATTCTAATAAAATGAAATCAATACTAGGCGCAATAAATTGACTCATCAAACCTCATTTTAGCTTTGCCAGATTGTAGGAAAGGAAATCTATGTTTACACGAATGTTTATTATATGTTCAGAAGGGATGGCTTGAAAATAACTTCTCCATATTGTTCGACCCCTTCAGGGTCTGTAAGTACCATATAAATTGTATTACCTGTCACCATGGGTTGCACCCATGGCTATTCAAAGGTTTGACCCCTCTCGGGGTCATTATCATTGTACCAGAGGAATGGATAAAAGACGGTGAAGCCGTCTAACTTCTGAAAAGTCCTAAGCCTTCCTCTATCGGTCGGTCGGCGGAACTGGTGGAAAAATAAATTTTTGTTGGTTTGGATCTGGCAACCCTAAACAAGTTAAACTTTGAAAATGGAATTACATCTAACAGTTGCCTTAGTCCATGGCGTCCATTCCAAACATAGGCGAAAGGGGGCATAGTTTGACGAGTACCGCACCATTCTAAAAAAATCGGGTTTCGGGATTTGTTCAATGCAGTTCTGATGCTTCTCTATTCCAGAAATATTGGGATTAAAACTCCCTTTTCTGGGAGGAAATTCAATCAAAAATGGCTCAATATTCCACTCCATTCCTTCTTGAACCAGATAGAAAATCAGAACTATTTTTTATCACAAGTGTTGAATAGTAGTAAGAGTAAACTTTTAAACATACAACCATTATGGAAATTACTAGAAAAGCTAAAGAAGAATTGGAAAATAGAATCGATAGAATTGAAGAGTTTATCGGCAAAAAAGGATTGGGATCAAACTACCTACAAAAAGCAAAAAAAACGCAAAGGGATATCAATTTGGCCTTGGCAGTGGGAGGAGTGATTATGATTGCCGGTGTAATACTCTGGATGAAAAGTAACGATTAATAGGTCATTTTTTCTAAGCATTCTTTTACTGGACGCTAACCTATAAAAAGAATCTTTTTTTAGGTAAAGCCTTTTAAAGCCTTTTCCAAATCTCTTTTAGTGATAATCCCTCCCTTTCTCCAAAGAATTTTGCCTCTCTTGAAGAGTGCATAATGGGGGATTGATCTTACTGCAAATTGCTGCGCAAGCTGAGGATATTTATCAACGTTTAGTTTTAAAAGCTTTATTTTGCCGTCGAGTTCTTCGAGAACCTCGGAAATAATTGGATCCATGGTTTGACATGGTCCGCACCAATCCGCGTAAAAATCCACTAAAATGGCGTCTTGGCTTTTGCTAAGTTTATCCTTAATCGATTCTTTAGGCATGCAGTAAAAGTAAATGATTCTCTAGAGCTTCGAAAACTCAAACAAAAGTTAGCTCTGATCAATTTGGCCTAAACAAAAAAACCGACCCACTATGTGGATCGGTTTCTTTATATTCTTGGAGTAATTACTCCTGCATTCTTGGTCTAGTGGAATCCAAAGTAGCTGGTGCCTTAGGCATTTCTACGCCTAATTTTGCCAATACCAACTCAGTAAACTTATCTTCTTCTTTGGTATAAAGAAGGATAGGAGCTTGTCCTGCTGTCTCAGCAAATACATGAGTGTAGTTATTTTCAGCAGCTACAGCGTTAATTGCATTGATTACTTTAGTCTGTACAGGGTCTAATAGTTCCTGTAATTTTCTTTGATAGCTAACTTGAGCGTCTTGCTCATATTTCTGCAAATCTTGCTGAAGTTTAGTAAGCTCCTGCTCTTTTGCAGCTCTAGCCTGCTCAGTCATAGTACCAGCTGCTTGCTGATAAGACTGTACTTGTCTTTGGAAATCCTGAGCTTTTGTTTGAATATTTGTTTGAAGTTGGGTTTGATAATCCTGAATGTCAGCACCGATTTGCTCCATTTCAGGCATCAAGTCCATGATAAATTCTACATTGGTATAACCAATTTTTACTTCCTGCGCTTGGGCGACAAATCCTACGCAAAGCAATGCGATTGCGGAAAGGATAACTTTAACTTTCATACGTTTAGATTTTAATTTTAATTGTTGTCTTCTATTCCTAACTCTTCCAAAACAAACTCTGAATAGTCATGTCTTGGGTCTGTATAAATAATTCCCGAAGGTACGGAGGCTTTGTCAAATAACATGGCCAAATTGTTTTTTCTGGACACCCGCTCTATGGCATCATAGATCTTTGACTGCAAAGGTTGTAAAAGCTCCGCCTGCTTTTGGAAATATTGTCCATCAATACCGAATATACGGCTATTGAATTCCTGAGATGCCTTCTCTTTTTTCTTGATCTCCTGCATCCTATTCTGATACATTTCCTCTGTCAATAGAACTTCTTCAGCTTTTAGCTGAACGTACATTTCTTTGATCTCTTTATCCAAACTTTGTGCCTCTTTCTTCCAGTTGTCGCTGAGCTTTTGTAGCTCCTGCTGCACAATTTTGTAATCTGGATGCTTATTTAAGATAAACTCTGAATCTATATAACCGAACTTTTGTGCCTTTAGAGAGCCAGAAAGCAGGATTAAGAAAAGCAAAAGTACAATTTTCGATGAGTTATTCATGTGACATCAATTTGAAGATTCAGCTCTTAAACGAGCTTTGTTCCCTTAAATTTTGACATAAATTAACTAATCTCGCACTCATTTCAAGCTTATCTAAACTGCTGACCAATGGTAAAGTGGAATTGTGGACCACTTCTTCTGGTTTCTCCAGGTATTTGATCAAAGCCATAACCCCAGTCTACACCTAATAATCCGAATGCCGGCATGAAGATTCTTGCACCCACACCTGCTGATTTTTTCAGATCGTATGGATTAAAGTCCTTATAAGATCCCCAGTTGTTTCCGGCTTCAGCAAAGGTTAATAAGAATATCGTTGCTGATGGGTTAGGAGAAACCAAGAATCTAAGCTCCATGACATATTTGTTGTAAACCACACCACCAAAAGGATCAGGGTTGGCCGTACCTCTCGTTTCTCTTCCTGGAGTAATCGATTGATTTTCGTAACCTCTTAGGCCGATGATTTCCTGACCCAAAGCAAAGTTATTAAAGGTCATACCGTCACCACCCATAACAAATCTTTCCAAAGGAATCAATCCAATTCTATTACCATAAGAGCCCAAGAAGCCCATATGTGCTCTGGCACTTGCCACAAATTTGGTGGATCCAAATAGTGGAGTATAGACAGAAGCATCAAACATCCATTTATGATATTCCAACCACTTATATTTTTCCTCATCACTTGATTCAGAATTCAAGTTCTGATTCAAAGAAGTATAAGGTGGAGTAAATGAAGTGGATAACATGATATTCGACCCAAATCTTGGATAGATTGGATTATCCACGTTATTTCTGGCAATCGTATTGTTGATTGATAAGCTATTAGATCTTCCGGTCGGATAACTCAATCCGAAGGATGTTCCAAATTGATCGAACTCATAAATCTGGAACTGAAGTGAGTTGGAAACGCTAAAGTAATCATCCGGCCAGGTTACTCTTTTTGCTAATCCAAGAGTCGCTCCAGTGATTTTGAAAAAGCCCAATTCATTTCCAAAGTTTGCTCTATTGAAGAAGTCAACCTGTCTTTGTACAGAGTGGTTAAAACTAAAGCTCAAGGCATTTGGTTTCTTTCCTCCAAACCAAGGCTCGGTCAAGGAAAGAGAATAGTTTTGGAAAGAACGCCCATTAGCCTGAACTCTCAATGATAATTTTTGGCCATCTCCTACAGGAAGTGGATCCCATTTATCAAAGTTGCCGATGTTTTTGATGGAGAAGTTGTTGAAAGTAAGTCCAACAGTTCCAACGAACCCAAAGAATCCTCCCCATCCACCGGATAGTTCGATCTGATCATTAGGCCTTTCTTCCAGTTCGAAAGTGATATCCACCGTCGCTGCTTCGAAATTAGGACGAAGGTCCGGATTGATTTTCTCAGGGTCAAAGTATCCTAATTGGGATAATTCCCGGATCGTACGTACCAATAAGGCTCTGTTGAATTTCTGACCAGGGAGAATCCGGATTTCACGCATCACCACGTGATCAGAAGTTCTTTCATTTCCTTTGATGCTAACAGAATTTACAGTTACCTGCGGGCCTTCAAAAATCCGCATTTCCAAATCAATGGAATCGCCGACTACATTAACTTCTATCGGCTGTATATTGAAGAACAAATAACCATTATCCTGATAAAGGGAACTGACATCATCTCCCTTTTGAGGATCATAATTCAGGCGCTTATCGAGCTTTTCTTTATCGTAAACGTCCCCTTTTTGAATACCAAGCTTGGCAGCCAACACCTCATCAGGGTGAATGAAATTACCGGTGAATTCAATATTTCTGTAATAATACTTTCTTCCCTCTTCTAGCTCTATGTCAATGTTGATCTCATCTTTCCCGAACTTGTAAACAGAGTCTTCGACAATTTTGGCATCTCTGAATCCCTTGCTTTGGTAGAAGTTGATTACGTTTTCTTTATCATTCCTATATTCCTTGGGAATGTATTTGGACCCGGCAAAGAAATTAAGTTTGAAGTTTTTGTTGATGTAAGTTTTAGCGTCCTCTTTGGAAACAGAATCAGTGTGTAAAACTGCATTTCCAATGTCTTCAGGAGTAGCTGCCGTAACTCTGGAATAAATATCGCGGAACACACTTACTCTCGCATGCTCTTTGGTTTTCTTCAACTTCCCCTTCACTTTGGAATCAGCGATCTCCTCATTTCCAAAGATTCTGATTTCATTGATCTTAACTTTCGAGTTTTGATTAACATCGAATCGGAGCTTGACAGAATTGGGAAGTGTGGTATCTCGTTCTTGAGTCACTTTTACATCCGTATTCAAAAAGCCTTTGTCCACAAAGTACTTTTGGATATTTCGCTGCGCGGTGTTGAGAACGTCCTCCCGAACTACTCTTCCTCGAATATTGACTTTGTCTCTCAGTTCGCTTTCCTGAGTTTTATTGATTCCCTTAAATTCTACTCTGGAAAATCTAGGTCTTTCAGTTAAATCCAATAGCAGGGAGATATCCTCACCTTCCACTTTCGTCACTAAGATTTTTACATCTCCGATGATCCCTTGATTCCAAAGCTTTTTCAAAGCATTCGAAATAGCCTCTCCAGGAACTTCAATTCTATCATCGACTTTCAAACCGGAAAGGGATAGAATGGCGGTTTCGTCCAAAGTGGTAAGACCAACTGCTTTTATTTCTGCGATTCTATAGGTTTCTGGTTTGGAATAATTTAATTCCAAAATATTCACCGGTCTAGACGATGTATAACGGCTTTGACCCAAACGAATTTGAGCCATTGCAGAACTTGCCCAGATCAGACAAAACAGAATCAGTAAACTTCTTTTCATAAGACTATAATTTGACCGAGATGGTCATATGGAATCTCGCTTTACAATCTTCATTTGCTGAAATGAGAATCGAATCAAGCTTGACTACATTTATTACCTAAGGTTTAACTTGCTCTCCGGTTTTACCAAATCTTCTTTCCCTTTTTTGGAAATCCAAGATGGCTGCTTCCAGATGCTCTCTTCTAAAATCCGGCCATAATACAGGAGTAAAATGTAACTCTGTATAGGCCAGTTGCCACAGGAGAAAATTACTAATCCTGTACTCCCCACTGGTTCGGATCATCAATTCAGGATCTGGTATTCCTGCGGTTTCTAAATGCTCCGCTACCAAATTTTGATTGATATCCTCAACCTTCAATTTCCCCTCAGAGATTTTTTGAGCAATGCGTTTGGTCGCTTGGGTTAGTTCCCACTGTCCACTGTAGCTTAATGCCAAGATGACGGTGAGACCGGAATTGGTAGAGGTTATTTTTTTAGCCTCCATTAGTTTTTCGTATGCCGAAGGAGGGAGGCTGTCAATATCGCCTATGCTTTCTAATCGGATATTGTTATTCATCATCATGGGCACTTCATCGGTAATAGTTTTTACCAATAATTCCATGAGACCATTCACTTCATCTTGAGGTCGGGACCAGTTCTCGGTAGAGAAAGAAAATAGGGTTAGATATTTCACTCCCAGGTTTTCTGCTCCCTCTATTGCATCTTTTACAGCCTGAATTGCATGTCTGTGGCCGAATATCCTCATGGCGCCTTTTTTCTTGGCCCAACGGCCATTGCCGTCCATGATAATTGCAATATGTCTGGGGATCCGCTCTCTGTCTAGTACTTCCTTCATTACTTGGGTTCAGAATACCTTACATTTTTGGAGGTACAAAAATGCTATTTCTTTTCCAATAATTAAGCCTAAGACTCAATTAATTAATAGGCGTAGCATTTGGTAGAAGCGATGGTGTAGCTAAGTGTCACACCCAAAAAGTAATACCAATCCTTGTCATACGGGTTTCCGTAGTTGATCCCATAGGGTTGATTAGGGTTGGCCGGATCCTGAAATCTGGGTATAGGCGGTGTTCTACTATCTACCTTATCCAGGTAATCCGTAAATGTGGCTCTAATGCCAGCTTCGACTGCAAGTGTCCACCTATCATCAAGCCTGTATTTTACCCCTCCTCCAAATGGAATTACCACGGTACCTACATTATACCTTTCCGAAAATTGGAAAGCATAGGTGTTTCCTTTTGAAAAGAAGTGAGAATAACCTATTCCAAAGAATGCATAAGGAGACCAGAAAAATTCAGAATCATTCCGAAGGAAATCCAGGAAATTAAATTCCATAATGGCTGTTCCTTCAATAATCCCTCCTCTGAATCTTGCATCTCTTCTCTCTGCTACCAAGTCATAAGGTCTTACACTATCGGTAGCTCTTAGAGTACCGGCTGTCAAACCAAGCCGAAGCGTCCATACATTGTCAAAATTTCTCTTGCCAAACAACGTGCCGTGAAGACCTAAGTGGTCCAGATCAATTTTCCTCAGGATATCCCCGGTATATGCCGTGGTACCCAGTCCGCCACCTATTTCATATTTCTGAGCCTTTGCTTCCGAAAGAAAACAAAGACCTAGTATAGAAATACAGACTAGTGTTTTGAAAATCTGAAAATTGACCTTTTTCAAGACGATGCAAGTTATGAAGTACCCAACGTTTAAAAAACGCTGCCTAGTATGATTGCGGTTAATATTTGTTAAGCTAAAATTGGCATTTTTTTACCTTTTAGCCTCAATTTCTCATATCAAAACCCCAATTTAATTTATACCGCAAGGTATCAAAAAAATTGTAGCTGGGTAATTTGACAAGCCGGGCACAGAATTGTTCTTTTTTTACCTTCAACTTCAAGTCTGAAGAAATGGAGGTAGATCTGGAGTCCAATGAAATCAAAAACTTCTCTGCCCTTCCTTCTATTTCGAAGGTAATCTCACTTTCATCTGAAACGATGATAGGTCTCACATTTAAATTATGAGGACTTACCGGAGTGATGACTAGATTTTTTGCCTCTGGAGAAATTAAAGGTCCCCCGCAACTCAAAGAGTACCCCGTAGAGCCGGTTGGAGTTGCTACAATGAGTCCGTCTGCCCAATAGCTGTTCAGATACTTTCCGTCAATGTAAGTATGAACAGTGATCATGGAAGAAGTATCTCTTTTGTGAATGGTGAATTCGTTCAATCCGAAATTCAACCCATTGAAAAGTTTTCTTTTTGCATCCAGAGATACGAGGCTTCTATTTTCAATTTGGTAATTATTCTCGCTTAGGTTTCTAACTGCCTCGTCAATTTTATCGGTGGATACAGTCGCCAAAAATCCTAACCTACCCGTATTTAAACCCAAAATCGGAGTTTCTACTTCTCCCACCTGACATACGGAGTCCAGCAAAGTCCCATCGCCTCCGATGGAAATTAAAAAATCCATCTGGCTCATATCATCTGTACCGTCCAGCAGCCAATAATTCAGCCCGGTATTGCCGTGCATTCGAAGTTGCCTGTCAAACTGTTCCGTGACAAATATTTCGAACTGATGATTTTGTAAAGCTGTGAATAAAGCTTTGACGTCATTTAGAAATTCTATTTTGAGCGCCAAGCCGTGCAAAGCGACTTTCATCTGTTTATTTTTTATTTTTCATAGGTCACTACCTTCCCCGAAAATCGGGATGGAATCCCTGCCTGTCGCAGGCAGGTCGCATAATTCCCCGATACATCGGGGCATCCCCCAGAATGACGGCTTTGTCATGCTCGGTTTCACCTGTTTAAAATTTGAGTTTATTTGGCATAAAATCCCTCTTTAATCTGCAAAAAAGCAGGGTTTTTAATAGGTATTGAATCAAAAAAGATAAGTATTCCTTTCAGGTGGGGAATACTCATTTCTTGAAATCATAGCCTAAATATCTAAAAATCTTAGCAAGTTACCGATTCTGTCTTCTTCACTACTCACACCGGTTTCCTCCTGGTAATGGTCTAGGATCTTATAACCAAAACGCTCCAAGGTAGCTTTGATATGTCGGAGTTCAGGCTTGTCTAGTTTCAGAGTAAGCTTAATTTTAGAATCATCCAATGGGTCACTACTTATAAATGAACTTAATACTTTGGTATTTTCTGTTTCAATAATCCTACTGATTTCTGCCAAAGAATAATCCGTCATGTTCAAAGAAAGAATCAATACAGAGCCTTGGGATTGGATAGAAAGGCTATCCGCAAAAGCAGAGATTGCATCTTCCATGGTTACGACTCCCAAGTAGGTCATATCTCTATCTACCACCGCAACAATATTGGATTGATGCTCTGAGCTGGCCTTGAGTACATCGTAAATGTGCTTGTCACTGTATACCCAACAATTTGGATTTTCAGGAACAATACCCAAGATGTCTTTATCCAAATCATTCAACTCAAAAATCATTTCATCTCGGAGAAGCCCTAAAAAATGACCTTGATCCACAACGGGTAAAACATCCGTTCGGATCTCTTCCATCCAAGCCAAAGCCTTTCTAGTCTTGTCGCTTAGCTTCAATGGAGGAATAAGGTTATTGATAAATTCGTAGGCCTGCATAAAGGAAATATAGGAAATGATTTACGGTTTTAAAACGTCTAAAGCCTTATTCTTGTTCCTTTTTGATTGGATAGACCTTTTTCGTTCTAAAATTAGGAGAGGAAATTCACTCCAATTCCTAATAAAATACCCCCCAAAATGATCATAGGGGAGGATATTTTAGTGAATTGAAGCAGGCAATAGGTTCCCAATATCATTAAAATATTAACTAGGTTAGCTTCTAATGGCTCAAAAAGTAAATAAGCTGCAGCAATCAACATCCCGCAGGATACGGCATTGATTCCTTCCAGCGCAGCTCTTACAGGTCTGTATTTTTTCAGTTGATCCCAAAATCGAATCACAAAGAAGATCATAAATATTCCAGGCAGGAATATTCCTGCAGCAGCGATTAATCCGCCAGTTAGAAAACCAACCAATCCAAACTCTTTCATGGAAAATGCCCCTACAAAAGACGAAAAAGAAAAAGTAGGTCCCGGTACTCCTTGTGAAATAGCGTATCCAGTCAGGAATTCTTCAGAACTGAGAAAGTTTTTGAAATCCACAAATTCAGTGTACAAGTAAGGCACCAATACTTGACCTCCTCCAAAAATCAAGCTCCCGTTTCGATAGAAATTCTCAAATAAGATGACAGGTTGGTATTTGGTCAAAGCACCTAGAGTTGCCGCCAAGACCAAAACCCCGCCCCATAAGTAGAAATTGGCCCATTGGATGACCAAAGGCTCATCTTTTTCATACTTGGGTTGATTTTTATATTTGATTGAGGTGCTTAGTCCCCCAGCCAAAAGAAGAATGGGGAATACATAGGGAGAACTGTAGAAAAATGAAATGAAGGTAGAAATCAAAACCAAAACCATGGCTTCAGTGGTCTGTACCATTTTTGAAATCGTTTTTTGCGCGGCAAAAATGATAAAACCTATCGCCATGGGCTGAATGAATTTGGCGAAGTTTAAAGCCCCTGGGGTATTTTCTTCTAAAAAGTAAATCAATGCAGCTGCAGAGGTCATCAGCAGAGTTGCAGGGATTATCCAAACTAATAGCGCTAAATAAGCGAGATTAGGACCTCCCACTCTGAAGCCAATTGCTGAAACCAATTGCGTAGAGGAGGGGCCGGGAAGCATGTTGCATAAGGCATTGAGCTCCCAGAGTTCTTCTTCGGTTATATAGTTTCTTGTATGTACCATGCGATCAATCAGCATGGCTAAAAATGCCTGAGGGCCACCAAAGGCTGTCAAAGAAAGGGTCAGAATGTCCCTTAGAAATAGGTAGTATCTGACCCTTTTGACTGACATGATTATTTACGAAGGCCTAATTCCCGAAGTCTCTCCTCCAAAAACTCACCAGCTGTGGCATCTTTGAATTGCTTCGGATTTTGCTCATCTATGCAACTTTCCAGGCAGGTCAAATCCATATCGGATCTTGGATGCATGAAGAAGGGGATAGAATACCTACTTGTGTTCATCAATTCGCGCGGTGGATTTACTACCCGGTGAATAGTTGACTTCAATTTTTTATTGGTCAATCTTTCCAGCATATCGCCGACATTGACCACCAACTGATCAGGAAGCGCAGTGATTGGAATCCATTTGCCATCCTTTCTCAAGACCTGCAAACCATCCGCACTTGCACCCATCAATAGCGTGATCAAATTGATATCTCCATGTTCCGCTGCACGTACAGCATCAGCTGGAACCTCATCGGGATTAGTGATCGGGAAATAATGAATTTGTCTCAAAATCGAATTTCCGTGAGCCACCTTTTCTTCAAAGTAATCTTCCGGTAGATCCAAGTTAAGCGCAATCGCTCTCAACATGGCTTTCCCTGCATTTTCCAGTGTTCTATAAGCTTCTAAGGCATCATTCTTAAACTCTGGAAGTTCATCCGGCCAAATGTTTTCAGGATACTCTGCTTTGATAGGATCTGAGTCTGGAATATGTGCCAGCTCTTGCCCTACATGATAAAATTCTTTTAAGTCTCCGGTGTTTCTACCTTTTGCATGCTCTTTCCCTTTTCCGGTATAACCTCTTTGAAAACCGATTTCAGGTTTTTCATATTTGGACTTTACTTCATCCGGTAATGCAAAAAATGATTTGATACTGCCGTATAATCTGTCTTGTAAATCCTGTGACAATCCATGATTTTTGATCGCCACAAAACCTATGTTTTGATATGCTTCGCCTAATTTTTTGACAAAAGCTGCTTTTTGTTCTGGTGTTCCTGAGGTAAAGTCTGCTAAATCCAGACTTGGAATCTCGTCGAATAGGATGTCCATCGTAATATTCTGTTAGGTATGATTTCCTGAAATTTTGCCCTAAAAATAATACCTTTAGTATCAAAACCCCGCGGTATGAAAAAAAACCTGTTATGGATGCCCGTTTTGATCCTTTTTATTTGGGCTTGTAGTGAGGAAAAGAAAAAAATCAACGAGGAAGTCATGGAGATTTCCCAGGATTCTCTTTCTCTAGACCTAAGCCAGCAGAAGGTTACCTTTTATCAATACGAGGACTCCTCAGATTATCCTGATGCTATTCTTGAGTTATATACCCCGCTGGGAAATCAGGTATTTCGGCCCGGAAAAGTACCTTTTGAATTTAATATCAAAAACTTTCCTTTTGAAGAGCAGTCTGCAGAGCGCTTTTTGCTATTCAATATTTTGAATGGTGGAGATCCTGCAGGTTTCAGGACACCAATATTTCAAAGGCAATTGGAAGAAGGAAGCTATAGGGTAGTAGCTTATCTGGTAGATGAAGAGGGATTGGCCTTAAAAAATTTCGGAAATTATGTTGATAGAGATTTTCAAGTAGGAGACTCCAGACCATTTCCGTACTCAGCAGAACCCTATTTGGCAGTCAATCTTCCTAGAAATAATCAGATTGTAGATGCTGATCATGAGTTGATTATTGATTTTTTGGTAGTAGGAGGAGATATGAAACTGGATGGGCTGAAGGTAAGAATTGAGGTAGGGGAGTTTTCCTACGAAATAGATCACATGGCCCCAGTTCGGGTAGCCAATTTGCTTCCAGGAACCTATCAAGTTCAAATTTCCCTTTTGAGAAATGATGGAAAAGAGCTGGAAGGCCCTTTCTCCTCTGTTACAAAGAGCATCATTGTAAGATAAGTCCTTATCTTTGCAGCTTTCTAAAGAATACCTTTTCCATGCTATTAGTAAATCATATTCGAGATAATTTCGAGGCCGTTTTAGCAGGTCTTAATAAAAGAAATTTCCCAAATGCTGAATCATTGTTGAATCAGGTGATTCAGCTGGATGATCAGCGAAAGTCCTCCCAAACTCTGAGAGACCAGATTCAGGCTGAATCGAATGCTATTTCCAAACAAATTGGCATGCTGATGAAGGAAGGAAAAAGGGATGAGGCGGAAAAGGCAAAAGCCCGTACAGCTGAGATAAAAGCTCAGATTAAAGAGTTGGATGATGAAAATTCAAGAGCTGAGGAGGATTTAAAAGCACTTTTATATACTATTCCGAATATCCCTCATACTTCCGTTCCTTCAGGGAAATCAGCTGAAGATAATGAAGTGGTCTTAGAGCATGGTGATATCCCCAATCTATATGATGGAAAGCAACCACATTGGGAGCTGATCAAGAAGTACGATATCATTGACTTCGATCTAGGAGTAAAAATTACCGGCGCGGGTTTTCCTGTTTACAAGGGGAAAGGTGCTCGACTACAGAGAGCTTTGATCAACTTCTTTTTGGATGAGGCCTTGAAAGCTGGCTTTATGGAAGTTCAGCCGCCAATATTAGTGAATGAAGATTCAGGATATGGTACGGGCCAGCTTCCGGATAAGGAAGGGCAGATGTATCATGCAACTGCAGATAATTTGTATTTGATTCCTACTGCCGAAGTTCCAATTACGAATTTATATAGAGATGTCATCGTAGCTGAGGATCAATTACCGATTAAGAATGTTGGCTATACCCCTTGTTTCCGAAGGGAAGCAGGTAGCTGGGGAGCGCATGTGAGAGGATTGAACCGTCTGCATCAATTTGATAAGGTAGAGATCGTTCAAATAACTCATCCGGATAAGTCCTATGAAGCTTTGGAGGATATGAGCAGCTATGTTCAAGGTTTGCTTCAAAAACTTGAACTTCCTTACAGGGTCTTAAGATTGTGTGGGGGAGATATGGGCTTTACTTCTGCTTTGACTTATGATATGGAAGTTTATTCTGCTGCTCAAGAAAGATGGCTGGAGGTGAGTTCTGTTTCAAATTTTGAAACTTACCAAACCAATCGATTAAAACTTCGCTTCAAAGGTGAGGATAAGAAAACTCAATTGGCTCATTCTCTCAACGGCTCGGCGCTTGCCTTACCGAGAATTGTTGCCGCTATCTTGGAAAACAACCAGACTGAAGAAGGAATTAAAATGCCAAAAGTTCTTCATTCGTACTTGGGTTTTGAAATGATTTAGTGTAAAAATTTATAAATATTTGAAATTAAGGCTGCTCCATAATTGAGCAGCCTTTTTTATTGTTTTTGACGATTGGTAATAGAATAATTCTATTGATCTGAATAAGTTTTGTCCGCAAAGGATTGCGATCTCTAGAGAATTCTATTGTATTTCGTTTTATGATATAATATTTTAAATAAAAATTAATAATAAAATATAATTTTGTTAATATCATTTCAAAAAACTTAATTCGATAGTTTATTCTTTTTATTCTGTTTGATGCTTTTTAATTTCGTGTCCATCATTAAAATAAAAATACATGGCATTAGTAGGAAAAAAAGCTCCATTATTTTCTGTAGGAGCGGTAATTAACGGAGAAGAAATCATTGAAAACTTCAGCTTAGAGCAGTATCTGGGTAAAAAGAATGTTGTTCTTTTCTTCTATCCAAAAGACTTCACTTTTGTATGTCCAACTGAGCTACATGCTTTTCAAGAAAAATTAGCCGAGTTCGAAAAGAGAGATACTGTAGTAATTGGATGTTCTACCGATACAGAGGAGACTCACTTGGCTTGGATGATGACACCAAAGGCTGAAGGAGGAATTGAAGGAGTGACTTACCCTATCTTGGCAGACGCTGCTAAAACCATTGCTTTAAATTATGGGGTTTTGGCGGGAAAATATTCTTTCGATGCTGAAACCAACTTCTGGTCTTTTGAAGGAACCCCTGTAGCATACAGAGGAACTTTCTTGATTGATAAAGAAGGAACGGTACGTCATGAATCAATCAATGACCTTCCTCTTGGAAGAAACATCGATGAGTACTTGAGACTTTTGGATGCTTTGCTTCATGTGGAAAAATTTGGTGAAGTATGTCCTGCCAACTGGGAGGAAGGAAAAGAAGCGATGCAGGCTACTAATGAAGGTGTAGCTAATTATTTATCCAATAATTAATCAAAACCATGATAGAACTAACTGAAGATACTCTACAAGAGCTTGTAGCATCAAACGAGGAGGTAATCGTGCAGTATTCTGCTGGCTGGTGTGGAAATTGCCGAATTATGAAGCCTAAATTCAGAAGACTTGCAGGAGAAAATGCAGATAAAGTATTTGTGGTAGTTGACGCTGAGAAGTTTCCTCAATCTAGAAAGCTGGCACAAGTCAATAACTTGCCGACTTTCGCCTCATTCAAAGGAGGTCAGTTGGTCAAGCAGATTCAAACAAATAAGGAAGATCAATTAAAAGCCTTAATCAATGAAATTGCCAGTAATTAAAACCATTCAGAGAACTTGTACTCCTGAGCAGATTGAAACGGCTCTGGAAGTTTTAGAAAATGTTTCTGAGGCTCCTTCTCTAAAAGAAAATGAGGTAGATGTGATTGGAGAGCTTATTTCCAATCTCTGTGGTGCGCTGGAGGTTCATGAAATGGTAGCTTCTGGTATGTCTGAAAAAGACGCTGGAAACGCCTTTATGAAAAAGGTATTGAGCTCAATTGATCGATAATTAAGGGTCTATTGTTAATTAAAAAAGGAACTCTAATAGGGTTCCTTTTTTTAATGATATGAATTATTAAATCTTGTTCGAAAGTTTGAGCCATAAAACATTTTCCTCCCGATTAATCGTTTATTGAAAAGTTGAATCTTACTCTAAAGACATGAAGAAACTTATACTACTCTTTTTTCTTTTGAGCTTATGTGAGCTTTCATTTGCCCAAGAACAATCAGACAGAGATTTAATCACTAAAACTGTACATTTGTATTTTGACGGGATGATTGAGCGGGATAAAGAAAAGCTTGAAAAAGCATTTCTTCCCGAAGCTAGGTTGATTGGGTACAGAGGGGAAAATCTGACCATAACGGACTTCGCTACATGGGCAGAAGGTACTTCCAAAGGAGACAAAAGAAATCCTTCTGACTATAAAAATGAGATTATTTCCATCAGAGTTCAGGGAAATACTGCCTCAGTTGAAACAGAGTTGTTCTGGCCGGGAATTTATTATTATGATTTTCTAACCCTTATCTTGGTGGAGGGCAATTGGAAAATCGTTCACAAAAGCTGGTGGGAAAAACCTTTATGATTGGAGCTTTTGATGAATTTCTAAGACTTGGGGAATCAGCATCTTATTCTCTGTATTTTTGATGACAAAATCAGCTCTTTCATTTTTGTCTTCATCTGGGATTTGCTGATCAATAATCTGATTGATTTGCTCTAAGGATCGATGAGGGTCTCTCATAAGCACCCGGTTTACTCGTATTTTGAGGGGTGAACTTACATTGATGACGGCATCGAGTTTCTTTTCACCGCCAGTTTCAAAAATTAATGCTGCCTCTTTAAGCACATAAGAAGTACTTTGAATACTAGCCCAGGTTTCAAAATCCCTTCCTACAGCTGGATGAACCAAGCTATTGATCTTTTTTACTTTTTCAGGATCAGAGAAAACGGTGGATGCTAAATACTTTCTATTTAAGTCCCCTTCTGAATTATAGCTTTCTTCTCCGAATTCTTGGATGATTTGCTCTTTTAATTCCGAATCATGGTTCATCAGGGATTTGGCTTTATCATCTGCATAGTAAACAGGGATTCCCAATATCTCAAAAATTTTAGCCACGGTGGATTTTCCAGAACCTATTCCTCCCGTTATTCCGACAAGCTTTGGCTTAGGGCTCATACTTCAATCTTAATTGTGGAGGCTCCACTCTAACCTGATCTAAAAAGGAAGGAAGCGGGTTGATTTGTACGGATATAGTGGAGTCCTGTCGGTTTCTTTTGGAGTAGTCCAAAATTGCTTCAAACTCCATTTTCTTTAGCTCTTGGGTTTTTCGCTCATCCACCAAGTAGTACATCATAATCAATGGATCTTCTTCTTCCAGGCTGACAGTTCTGGGAAAGTTAATTTTTTTAACCTTCAGTCTTTTATTTCCTTCCAAAAAAGCAACCAGATCCAATTTCACCTGAATGACTTCATCTTTGATGGTGATGAATTGCTGAATATTTTCACCTACTTCTAATTTGACAGTTTTTTTGAGGTCTTTGTTGAGCCTATTTTCCTTAAGCTGAACAGGGAACTTGCCCTCGAAAAGGTCGATAATAGAGCTAGGGCCAACTACTGTCACTTGAGAAGGTTCGAAAATCGGTTTTTCCAGCAGCCTATAATTTTTTGCTAGGGAGTAGCTTAAAGAATCCAATTCAGGCTGTAGTTTGACTGTTTGAATTCTATCAATTTCATATTCAAGCGAATCTCTGACTAAAGAGACAAGCTGGGTTGGGGAAATAAATTCGGAGATTCCCCGCTTGATATCGGCAGTCAGGATGAAGTTTCTGGAAGTAGGATTACTTAATTCTATGACATAGGGATTGTTGTTGAAGTTGAAGTACTTTCTTAACAAATCCCACCCGTTGCCGGAAATTTCGATTTCCACGCTTTTTGGCAAAGGCCTGACTGCCATAAACTTCTCTTGATTAAAAGAGAATTCTATGGGATAATCGACAATAGTCGTATAGTCGTCCTTATTCAGGGCGTTTAAAATCCAAAAAGTGGTAGCCGCTGCAACGCAGAGAACTACCACTTTTAGATTAGAGAGTTTTTTCGGTGAAATCCCGCTAGAGGATTTTTTAGTATCCGGCAAAATTCAATGTTTTATTTTGTTGGTTTCTTAGAGAAATCCATGGAGATAGCTGATTTTTCAACTTTGACTTTGAATCCTCTATCTAATTCAAGAATTACCACATCACCTTCAACCGAACTCACTTTACCGTGAAGTCCTCCGATTGTGACTACGTCTTCTCCTTTTTTGATTTCTTCTATAAATTTCTTGGTCTCTTTTTGTTTCTTCTGTTGAGGTCGAATCATAAAGAAATACATGATCAAAATGATCGATCCGAACAGAAAAACCTGTCCCATAATGCCTGCGCCACCGCCCGAAGCTTGCGCTAAAACTGTTGCTATCATCAATTATCTTTTTACCGGTCCTACTGGAGCTCCTGCAGCACCTGCACCAGGTGTAACAGTACCCTTCATTTGAAGACGGGTTACAGTTGGATTGGTATTAGCTTGAATAGTAACAGTTGGAGCCTGAGCACCTGACTTCGCAGTAGAGTTGAATACTACTTTCACGAAACCTTTTTCTCCTGGATTTACTGGAGTCTTAGTCCAATCAGGGCTGGTACATCCGCAAGAAGCAGTGATGTTGGAAATCACCAATGGAGCCTGTCCATTGTTGGTGAAGTTAAAGATATGCTCAATCACTTCTCCCTCTTTGATAGTACCAAAGTTGTACTCCATTTCTGCAAACTCAAATGCGCCTAGAGTGCTTGGGTCAGCAGTTTGGGTAGTTTGAGCGTTTACAGGGGTGATGGAAGAACTACCAGCTTCAAGCTGTGCGATTTTATCTTCCAATGCTTGAATTTTAGCGTCCTGATCGTTTTTCTGGCTGCAAGAAGTACCCAATGCAATCATCAGGGCTAATGCAGCTACACTCAAGAGTTTAGCTTTCATATTAGTTTTTGTCTTTGTTTATTTGGTCAATTAATTTATTCACGTCACTCAGAAGGTTTTCCGCCTTGTTTTTGGCTTCTGTGATTACTCTTTTTCCTTCTGTTTTAGCTTCGTTGAGGTGAAGTTCTTTTCCCTCTACTAATTCGTCGATCAATTCTTCCAGTTCCTTTTTATATTTTGAAAGTCTGAAAGAAAGTTTGTCTCTTGTATTAGAACCGCTATCCGGTGCGAAAAGTACACCCAATGCCGCACCTACACCGGCTCCAATGACAAATGCGATGAGTGAATTACTGTTTTTGCTCATAGTTGTATTATTTATTGTCCAAAAGTCCTCGTCCACTTTTACGAATTTTACCGCTTTCGGTTAATTCTTTCGCCATGACATCCAACAATCCGTTGACGAATTGCTTACTCTTTGGAGTACTGTATGTCTTGGAGATATCAATGTACTCATTGATGCTGACTTTGACAGGGATGCTTGGGAAGTTTTGCATTTCAGTAATCGCCATAGATATGATGACTTTATCTGTAAATGCCAATCGATCAATATCCCAGTTTTTGGTTTTTTGACTGATTAACGCCTTATTTTCCCTGTCATTTTCAATGGTGAAGTTAAAGATATTTTGAAAAAACTCCTTATCCTCATCCCAGTTCATTGCAATTTCAGGCATTTGCCCATCAGAATCTTCTCCAAGACCTGCTGCATTTTTCAGAACCTTTGATGCCAAGCTGCGAACGACTGACTTGTTCTCTGTCCAATTAAGGTCTTTTTCAGAAAAGTAGTTCAATATTACGTCGTTTTTGAATAGAATCTTCTTCAAAAGTTCATCTGCAGCATGCAAATCTTCTTCCACGGAAGGATTACTCAACTTTATATATGCCTGGTATTCCTCAGAAGGTTTGATATAATCTCTAAACCATTCTCTGATTTCCAATTCCAAATCATCCAGGTTTGCATTGTTTTTAGCTACTGCTGCACGATAGATATCAGATTCTCGAAGGTTTGCCAGAACCCTATTGTTTGTCAGATTCAGCTCATTGGCAAATGCTACAGGGTTCCCCGCCTGAAGCTTTTTTTTCTTTTCAATCTCTGTACCGGCTTGCTTGGAAAATGCCTGCAATAATTCGATTGCTAAAAGATAAAGTTGGGGTATTCTTTCTGCGGAAGCGATCATGTTTTTCAACAGAAAATCCTGATCTTTTTTATTGGAAGAATGGAAAGTATTGATTGCCTCCAATACGACCTTTTTGATTTTTGGACTTCCGTCAGAAGCTTGAAGCTGACTTTTGCTATCTACACTTTGTTCGAATAATTGGATAGCTGACTGTGCATCTCTGGAGAGGGCAGCCTTGTCCTGGACTTCCATACTATTCAAATCTGGTAGAAAGGACTCCTTGATGTAATCTTTTGCAAGGTTAAAATTGGAACCTTTGCACTGCTCATAGGCGTAAAGATTTTGAAAAGCTTTGACCCTGAGGATTCTTCTGTTTAGCATAGTTTGAGAAACGAGCTGTAAATATAGACATTTTGACCGGGCTTCACCCTGCCATATGAAGACAAAAAACCACCGAAAGGTCCTTCCGGTGGTTTTTATCAAGTAATTTTTATTTAGAAAGAGAGCTTAACTCTTCCAATTGCATTGATACGCTCTTTAGCAGCTTCGATAGCAGCCTGCTGAGCAGGAATATTTTCTTTTTCAGACTTATTCAAGATGTATAAACAAGTGTCGTAGATCTTTTCTGCCTGCTTGTAGACAATTTCTCTATTGTAACCGCCAAAATACTCTGCGCCAACATTGATCACACCACCAGCATTGATTAGGAAATCTGGAGCGTAGATTATTCCTTTTTCTAAAAGGATCTGACCATGCTTGGCTTCGTCTTTCAATTGATTGTTGGCCCCTCCGGCAATGACAGCACATTTCAGTCTATCAATTGTATCATCATTGATAGTAGCTCCCAAAGCGCAAGGTGCGTAGATGTCCATATCCATGTCATAAATCAGATTAGGATCAATTGCTACAGCTCCTGTATCAAGGGCTACTTTCTTCAGTTTATCTTCGAAAATATCGGTAATCAATACTTCAGCGCCTTCTTTGATCAAGTATTCGATCAAATATTTACCTACTTGACCTACTCCCTGAACACAGATTTTTTTACCTGACAATGAATCTGAACCGAATGCTTTTTTCGCGGCAGCTTTCATACCCATGTAGGTTCCGTAAGCAGTTACAGGAGATGGATCACCACCACCGCCTTTGATCTCAGGAAGTCCGGTTACATGTTTGGTTTCCATGGCGATGTACTCCATGTCAGATGTCTTCATGTTGACATCTTCCGCGGTTACATATCTGCCGCCCAAACTCTGAACAAATCGACCGAACCTTCTGAGGAAGGCTTCATTTTTCAGTTTTGGATCGCCAATAATTACTGCTTTTCCTCCTCCAAGATTTAATCCGGCAAGTGCATTTTTGAAAGTCATCCCTCGGGAAAGACGCAACACATCAGTAATCGCCTCTTCTTCTGTAGCATAAGGCCACATGCGGGTACCTCCGAGTGCAGGACCCAAAGTAGTATTATGAATGCCTATCAAGGCTTTAAGGCCAGTGGCCTCGTCATGACAAACCACGAGCTGCTCGTGATCCATGCTGCTGATTTGTCCAAAGATGGATCCTTCTTTCACGGTTTGCGAAGCTTTAATCTCTAACATGTGAACTTAGCTTTTTAGAATGTGTTATATTTGGGTTCTTCCTTCTATACCAAGGCTGATACAAAATTAAATACTTTTATTAGCCTTCAAAGAATTAATCTAACTAGAATAATTAATCCAATTCCTCGATTTTAAAGTTTTTATTTGGTGAAGCCGCTCTGGAGACTCAATAAGTATTTATACAAATACAAGGGCTTATTGCTTTTGGGAATACTATTTACTGTAATCTCAAATATATTCGTAATTATTCCCGCCCAACTTGTAAGACTTGCCATAGATTATGTGGTGGAAAGCTCGGTGATATTTAAGCCTTTAGACCTAGGAGGATTAGGAGATATTGCCTCTGAAAATTTTTTAAAATTTGTCCTCGTCTTTGGTGTATTAATTTTAGTTATGGCCCTTTTGCGGGGTTTTTTCCTTTTTCTCATCCGACAAACTATCATTATCATGTCCAGAAGGATTGAATATGATATGAAAAATGAGATTTTTGAAAAGTATCAAAACCTGTCACTATCCTTCTACAGAAAAAATAGCACAGGAGACCTGATGGCTAGAATCACAGAGGATGTCAGTAGAGTCCGTATGTATTTGGGACCTGCCATCATGTATGGATTAAACCTTCTGATTCTTTTTCCATTGGTAATTTCATACATGATTATGGTCAATCCTGAATTGACACTGTATTCATTATTGCCACTTCCGGTACTCTCCATTAGTATTTATTTTGTCAATAACCTGATCAATGAGCGCTCGGAAAAGATCCAAAGAAGCCTTTCTAATCTGAGCACATTTACCCAAGAAGCTTTTTCGGGAATTAGAGTTCTTAAGGCATTTGTGCGTGAAAATGATAGTGTCAGAGACTTTTCGGATGCCAGTGAAGAGTACAAGGTTAAATCCATCAGGCTGACACGTGTGAATGCTTTGTTCTTTCCTTTGATCATGGCCTTGGTGGGAATCTCCACCATCATCACCGTCTATATTGGAGGTCTGCAGGTGATCAATGGGGATATAGGATATGGCGTGATTGCAGAGTTTATTCTTTATGTGAACATGCTGACTTGGCCAGTGACATCCTTGGGTTGGGTAACCAGTATCGTGCAGCGGGCTGCTGCTTCTCAGACTCGAATCAATGAATTTTTAGATGAGGAAAATAATATCATCAGTACTGAAGATGCCAAAGATGAAATTCATGGAACAATTGAAATGAAGGACCTTTCATTTGTCTATCCTGACTCGGGTGTGAAAGCTTTGGATCAGGTTTCTTTTTCAATTCAATCGGGACAAACCTTGGGAATTATTGGTACGACCGGTTCTGGCAAATCTACTATTGCCAATTTATTGATGCGAATGTATGATCCTGCTAAAGGTCAGATTTTAATTGATGGCAAACCCATTGAATCCTTTGATATTTCCCACCTGAGAAAAAACATTGGGTACGTACCTCAGGATGTATTCTTGTTCTCTGATACTATAGGGAATAATATCGCTTTTGGATTGGACCATACAGAAAAGGATATAATAGAACAGGCAGCAAAAGATGCCGATGTCTACAAGAATATCGTGGACTTTCCAAAAGGTTTTGAAACCATGCTGGGAGAAAGAGGAATCACACTTTCAGGTGGTCAAAAACAAAGAGTTTCCATCGCCAGAGCTATTGCTAAAGAGCCTAAGATTTTGATTTTGGATGACTGCCTTTCAGCAGTGGACACCAAAACAGAAAATGTTATCCTCAATGCGCTGAAGAAAATCATGAAGAACAGAACTTCTGTGATTATTTCTCATCGGGTTTCTTCGGCCAAACTGGCTGACCAAATCATAGTTTTGGATGATGGTAAAATCATAGAACGTGGAAATCATCAGTCTTTGATGGAGCAAAAAGGCGTTTATGCTGAGCTTTATGAAAAGCAAACCCAAGCCGGAGAATCGGTGGATTCTGATCTTTAATATCCCTTTATTCCATTCTTTGAAATAAATTGGTTAAATTATTAACTCAATAAAATTCAGATTTTTAGCTATGAAATGCTCTTGAAATTTCAGGCACAAGGCCAGAAAATTTCATGAGTATTCCATCTGAACATTTAAACCAAATAACAGATGAAAACAAACAATAAAGGTATTTCGGAAATTGAAGCTACCCTTCAGGAGATCGGTCACAAGATAGAGGAACTGGTCCAAAAAGGGAAAGACGCAGGTTCAGAAGTCAAAGAAGAAATCGATAAGAAAATCAGCGAGTTGAAAGCGAACAAAACTTCTTTGGAGGCTGAGTTGAAAAAGGGAAAAGAAATGCTGGAGAAGGAGTATGAGGAAAGAAAAAAGAACCTAGAACCCAAACTCAAAGAATCTAAAGGCTTTTTTAAAGAAGGATTCAAGCAAATCGGAATGGCGTTTAAAACGCTTTTTGGTAAGAATTAAGTGCTGTTATTTACAAAAAAGGGAGCTGATTCAACATCAGCTCCCTTTTTTATTTCTTTTCTACCAATGCGTTGCATCGATCATATGCGGGGTCAATATCTATAAAGACGTCTTCTTTGGCAGTTACAAACCAAGTACTTAGAATTTCATCTTCTTTCTTTCTCAAGGCCGCTGCTTTCATCTTCTCGTAATCATCATTGAGGTTAGCTCGATGAGCTGGATATTTGGCTTTATAATAAAGAATTCTAACCTTGGTTCCTTCTCTAGGATCTTCAAATCGTATTGGTTTGGAAATGGATCCCACCTTCATACTGTCGATTGTGAAATACAATACAGGATCCTCTAATGTTCGAAGCGTTAATCGGTTAGAGCTTGTTCCCGGATCAGTAAAGAATCCGCCATTATCGCTGGTATTTCTATCATCAGAATAGTCCTTGGCTGCTTTCGCAAATTCCAATCTTCCTGCTTCAATTTCCGTCTTCAAGCTATCCAAGTAACGCTCGGTCTTTTTAATATCATCTTCCGTAGCTTGTGGAATTCGTAGAATATGTCTGGTATTATAACTCCCTCCTTTATTTTCAAGAAGTTGGATCATATGAAATCCAAATTGGGTTTCTACGGGATCAGAGATTTCACCTTGTCTCAAGCTCAATGCAGTAGCCTCATATTCTGGAGCCAATTCACCTCTGCGGAAAAAACCTAAGTCCCCTCCTTGAGCACCTGAGCCTGGATCTTCAGAATACCTTCTGGCCAAGTCAGCAAAGTCTGCTCTTCCTGCCAATATATCCTCTTTGAATTGCTTAAGCTGGTTGTAAATATTTTCTTTTACTTGAGGATTTACCTCAGGCTTTTTTACAATTTGTCCTACGGTTACTTCTGCAGAAAAGAATGGGAGGGAGTCCTGCGGTATGCTTTGGAAGAATGACCGAACTTCCGCGGGAGATACAGTCAGTCCTTGCGTGATTTTATCACGCATTCTTTGAACGGTCAACTGCTCCTTCATGACATCATAGATTTCATTCTTTAGCTGCTCAGCAGTTTTTCCATAGACTTGAAGTAGGGTGTTTTCATCTCCGCCGATTTGCTGCAATACCATATTGAATCGGTTGTCTGCCTGAAGCATTACCTCAGCTTCTGTCACGATTACGGAATCTATTTCAGCTTTTGCAACCATCAGCTTATTGATCAAAAGCGTCTCGAAAACATCACATCTTGATGGAGGTGTCATGCCTTGCTGCGATTGTGCCACAGCTTCCAAAAAGGTCTTTTGCACATCTGATTCCAGCAAAATGTTGTTATCTACTTTGGCGACAATTTTGTCCAGTACCTGCCCGGAAACCGAACTCTCCTGAGCAATTGCCTGCTGGGTGAAGAATAAGCTGAAAAGGATTAATGTAAGTAGGTTTAGTTTATTCATGGATGATAATTCCGACCTGAATCGGTGTAATTGAATTTATTGATTCAGCGCAATGAATGCCTCTTCTTTTACGCTCTTGTTCACTTTGATGGGATATTTTTTGCGAAGCGACTGAATAAGTTGCTTGTCTAAGTATTCTTGATAATCTCTGATAACCGGGCCTCTTGTTTCTTCAAATGCCATAGGTCCGGGAGGAACTTTAGCTCCCACCACCACTAGGTGAAGGTGTCCATCAGCTTCTATTTCTTGGAAAGACTTGGATAAGTCTGCTTTGGAAAGAATAGGGTTATCAGCAATTTCAATCAATCCTGACTGAGTTTGGTAAGCCAGTGGATCATTGCTTTTATAAAACTCTTCAAATTCATTCACCAAGCTTTCAGAATAAGCATTTCCCTGAAGTCTGGATTTGGCCTGTTCTAATTTATTTATATCTAATACCTTGACGATGAAAGCATTTACTCTTTCTCCCCATTGATAATCCCTGATATTTTGTTCGTAAAAGGCTCTTTGTCCAATAGAATCTTGTATTCCTTTTTGCCACACCTCTTCATTCATCAAAGTAAAAAGCAGGATTCCATCCCTATACTCCTTGAGAAGCATGGCGTATTCTTTATTATTAGCCTCTAAGTCTTCTTCTTCTATTTGAGCTAATAGTTCACCTGCAAACCTATCATACCATATATCGAATGTTCCTCCTTTAGTTTTTGGATTGACTTCATCGGTTTCCATATAGGTGAGCATATCTTCCGTAGAATATGCCTTTCCTCTCAGAGTAAATAGGTTAGAGGCTCCCATTCCTAAAGCTGTGATTTCAGGACGGAATTCATTCTTTTTCTTGGTATTCAAAGTAGCTCTTAATTTTTCGACATTGGCTTCATTTTCCTTGAATCCATATCTAGCTTTCTGGATTGCAAGAACTTGAGATTGAATCATGGTTGATCTGGAATCTCTCAAAATTCTTGATCGAATCATATCCTCCATTTCTTCAAAGGAGTCTATTGGCTTTTTATTTTCTAATCTTAGAATGTGATATCCGTATCTGGTTTTCACTGGAGGAGATACTTCTCCAATTTCAGTAAGTGAAAATGCAGCCATTTCAAATTCCGGAATCATATTTCCGACAGAGAACCAAGGCAAAAGCCCTCCTTTTTTACTGGTGGCTGGATCTTCTGAGTAGTTTTTCACAATATCCTCCCAAAGCGTGGTAGGCTTTTGAATCTCAGTATAGATATCGGAAATCTTTCTCCGGGCTTGATTTTCTGAGTTAGGATTGGTTTCATCTACTCTAACCAAAATGTGAGATACCTGAACTTGTCCAGGGTTAGGTTGTCTTTCCTGAACTTTAATAATATGGTATCCGAAACTTGTAAGAACAGGATCAGAAACTTGCCCAGGCTGAAGTGTGAAAGCCGCATCTTCAAATTGCTGCACCATCTGTAACGCGGTAAAATACCCAAGGTCTCCCTTATTGATTTTTGCTGAAGGATCGTCCGAGTATTCTACTGCCAAAGCATTTATATCTCCGCCATTTTGAATTTCCTGCTTGATCTTCAGAGCCATTTTCAACACGATCAAACTATCTTCTGAACTGGCATTGGGTGGAAACTGGAATAGAATGTGGCTGGCTCTGATGACTTCTTGCATCCTGGAATAGGCCTTTCTCAGTTCACCATCCTCCAGAGAGTTTTTTATAAGAAAAGGGGATTTGAGGCTTTCTTTGAAGGAAGCGAATTCTCTTTTAAACTCAGTGGTCTCATCCAAGCCTAGGGCTTCGGCTTCTCTTACTTTCAATTTATAGTTGATGAAGAGATCCAAATTTTCCTCAAATTCTTCCCTGCTTAAACCAGGGGTATTTGCATCGGAATTGGAGCCTTTCCCTATTAAATAGACGAATTCATCTCTGGACACAGGCTTACCACCCACTGTCAAAAGAGGATCTTCCTGTGAAGCTGTCTGGGCAATTGAGCCCGGATTGATATACAGGAAAAGAAAGGCCGAGAGAATTGCCGAAATGGTTCGGTTAGTCATGAATCAGAAAGCTGAATTTTCAAGATGCAATGTTACAAAATTATCAGGATTTCAAGGGAAATGCCTTTTGAATTAAGGATTTAACAAGAATTAGGATCGAAAAAGTTTGATTAGCCTACAGGTATTAATTCCTCTGTCACTTTCAAACTCTATTTCGTCCATGATTTTACGTACCAAAATGATGCCTAGACCTCCTTTTCGCTTTTCGGAAATTACTTTTTTCAAATCCGGCATTTCGTAATCCAATAAATTAAAAGCTTCGCCCTCATCTTTAATTTCAAAAATAAGCTTCTCAGCATCTTTTTCTACTGAAAGGACAATATGGTCTTCCTCATTACAGCTGTGAGAATGTATGATGAGATTAGCGCACACTTCTTCCACCGCCAGCGTGACTTGTAAAATATCACTGTCTGACATCCTGGAATCCATGAGGGTCTGATTAAGAAAGTCCCTTAATTCCGAAAGTGCCGTGGTGCGGCATGCTATCTGAATCTTTTGTACCATGTTATACTTCCTGGATCGCTTCTTCTTTAGTGGGGAAAATTGAAATCAATTGATCCAGTCCCAATATTTTAAATACCTCAAATACTTTAGGGTCCAGTGCGAAAATTTTTAAACTAACTCCCTGCTCCTGAAAGTCTTCTAAATAAGACATAAATACTCCCAATCCTGCTGATGAAATATATTCAAGATCAGAACCGTCAACTAAAATCGACTTGGCACCATTATCAGCAAGACTTCGGATAGACTCATCCAGTTGCACTGAGTTGCTGGCATCAATTTCCCCTTGTATCCGAAGGATATGGTGGGTATGTTCCTCATGAGTGTGAATCGAAAGCATGTTTTTTGATTAATTGAACTTAACTACCATGAGAGAATAATCGTCGTCAATCATTCCGTCTCCTTCCACGAAATCGTGCAGTGAGTCGATTAATTTTGTCTGAATCTCTCTCGGTGATAAATGATGATAAACTTCTACTAAGGATCGGACTCTTTCAAATCCAAATTGTTGAGATTTTTGATTTTTTGCCTCTACTATACCATCTGTAAACAGCAGCAGTATGTCTCCTGACTCAAAGCTGAATACCTTTTCCTCAACGTGTTTTTCATACTGCATGTTTCTTAAGATTCCTAAACCCAATCCGTCAACCCCCAAGAAATCAGCTTTATTTTTGGATTTTTCCCACATTAAAGTAGGCACATGTCCTGCTCGGGCATGTAAAAAAGTATGATTGGAAGTATCAATTATAAATATCGAAGCAGTAATAAAATGATTTCTTTCCAGGCATCTACTCAAGGCACTATTGGCACGATTCATAAATTCAGAAGCTCCTAGATCCAGTTGAATCAGACTTTGGAATATCCCTTTCATTTGGGACATGTGAAAGGCTGCCGAAGTTCCCTTTCCGGAAACGTCCCCGATGATCAGTACAAATCGATTTTCGTCCAGCTGAAATGTATCGTAATAGTCACCCCCAACCTCATCGGCAGCATTGGAATAGGCGCAAATTTCAAAGGATTCATTATGATCCAATTTGACAGGAAGTAGGGACTTTTGTACCCGCTGGGCAATTTTCAACTCTTCCTGATACCGTTCATTCTGAATAGCCTGATTCAGCAATCGGTGATTTTCTACTGCGATGCTGGCCTGACGGGTAAAGGTGCTGATGATATTGATCATCTCTTTGTTGAAACCATCCTTTACTTCTTTGCACAGTACCAATCTGCCGATTACTGACTTATTGACCACCAAAGGGATGATTAGTATGGATTCGAACTTAGGGTGATCCAATCTCAAGGCAAGAGGACTTAGATTATCAGGCTTTGTTTCTGTCTCCCATTGAGAGGCCGCCTTCATACCCGAAATTTTCTCAGAAAGCTCATTTCTGGTTTCTTCATTGATCCACCTTTCCTGAATAAGCTCTGTGCCTGTTTCCAGTCTATGCATTTCCATCCAGGCAGCATCTGCATAAGCAGCACTCATGCAGGAGTCAATCAGGATATCCAATACCTGCTCTTCATTTTCTTCTGGCTGAATGGATTGACTTAGTCGCTGAAAATTGATCGCCTCTGTCAACTTCTGCTCAAAAACTGAAGATGTGGGTAAATTGAAAAGGGTAACTAGGAAGCTGAATAAGGCATAAATGAGGATGAATAAAAAAAGTGAAATCAGGAATAAGTTATCCAGCAGATTGATAGGGTAGGTTTGCTGGGCATTGCTAAACTGGCTGGTTTGATAAAATAAATAACCCCCACTCAAAAGTATGAAAAACAGGAAAAGTAGGGACTTCCATTTCTCCTTAAAGGTAAGATATGGGATCCATTTCAAATTTCCTGAAAGAACTATCCCCAAGCCAGTCAAAATGACTAAGCCAAATATAAAGCTATAATCAAAGGTGTTTTTATTGAAGAAAATGAAAAACATGGCTAGCAATAATGCGAACTCATAAGTCTGCCATTGCTTGACTACTTGTTTGGATTTTTGATAGAGGATCAGATTCTTCCAAAGAATCGCACTGGATATCAAAAATATAGTGACTAAGGCAAAGTGCACATGGTAAAAGAAATTTCGAAGAAATGGCTCATCGGCCAATCTGCTTTCTCCCAACAGGATATAAAAAAGCTGGACTAAGAGGAAAATCGCCGAGGCAAACATGCCTGTGGAAGCCGCTCTCCATATCAAATTTAGGAAATCGTTTCTTGCATCCTTATTGATTGCGTAATTGTAGAATCCATACACTGTGATAAAAAATAAGATTTCCAGTATCCATGTGAATTCAGGGGCTATTCCGGAATTTAAATCGTTGATCGCCCCAAATAATCTGGTAAGGTCTACAAAAAGCAAAGCCAGCCATACTAGTATGGCGAGCAAAAAGCTAAGCTTTCCGATATGTATGCTAGGTAGTTTGATCATGTATGCATCCCCAATATTAGTTAATGGGAATGGAAAAAAGACAGTAATCTCTCGATTGCTTTCTTATGTAAGATGTTAAAAAATTCTAATAACCATCTAAGGATTATATCAAAGGCAAATAAGCTCTTCAATCATCCCTGCACCAAACCTCTCATCAATCAGGTTTAGAATTTTACTTTTATTCATCTGCACTTCCCG
The DNA here is from genome assembly GCF_019443765.1 of Algoriphagus sp. NBT04N3. Lineage (NCBI taxonomy): Bacteria > Pseudomonadati > Bacteroidota > Cytophagia > Cytophagales > Cyclobacteriaceae > Algoriphagus > Algoriphagus sp. NBT04N3. Next base: position 3,629,962 of record NZ_CP048415.1, on the reverse strand, counting down.
CTTGATTGGGCCGGATGAAAGTTTTACAAACAGCTTTTTATCCCGGATAAAGACTGATTCGGTTCGAGAGGCGATAGTTTTACCTACCAACTCTCCCCAATCGTGGATCAAAGATTTTTCCTGAAATTTCCCCTCCAATCGATAGACCTTCAGCAAATCTTTGAAAGCATCCTCTAGAGGAGCGGCTTCTTTTTTTCGGCTATTGGGATTATAATTCATAGGTTAATTTAGAAAAACAAGGCTGCTGCTATACTATCAGCCAAAAGCATTCCGCTTTTGCTCAAAGATAGGGTATTATCTTTCCAAACAAGCCAGCCCTGCTCTTGAAATTTGGAGATTTCACTCCTTTTCTCCTGAATCAGATCTTTTTCAAATGTTTGACTTACAAATGAAATATCCAATCCCCAACTTGTTCGGAGACTGGTTAAAATGTATTCGTTTAAGCGGTCAAGTTCATCCATTTCCTCAATTTCAAAAGGGATTTGGTTGGCTTCAATTGCCCGGATGAATTGGATGTTGTTCCTGACGTTTGCTCCCCTTTTCTCACCGTCAAATGAGTGTGCTCCTGGGCCTAAACCCAAGTATGACAGTCCTTTCCAATAGTTGCTGTTATGAATCGCTTCATTACCAGAAGAGGCAAAATTGGAGATTTCGTATTGCCTATAGCCTTTTGTTTCGGTGAATGCTTGGAGAATTTCAAATTGTTCTGCCACAAAATCTTCAGAAGCAGGTTCAAATTTTCCGGTTTTTTCCCATTTTCCCAGAGCAGTTCTTGGTTCCACACTCAATGCGTAGCAGGATAAATGCCCTGGATCCTGCTCCAATGCGGTACTTAGATCTTTTTCCCAAAGCTGATGGTCTTGACTAGGAAAGCCATAAATCAAATCCATACTAAATTTCTCAAAGCCTATTTTGCGGGCCTTTGCAATAGCTTCTATGGATTCTTTTGAATTGTGGGCTCGATTATAAAATCTTAAAATTTCATCGTCAAAACTTTGAATTCCCAAACTCAATCGATCAATACCCACTGATTTCCAGGCTTGCAATTTTTCAGTTGTCAGATCGTCCGGGTTAGCCTCAAGTGTAATTTCTTTCAAATTGAGTTGAAAAATCCTTTTGAGATTTTCCAATAAAAAATCAATCCACTTGGGTTCTAAGATGGAGGGAGTGCCTCCGCCAAAGTAAATGGTTTCTATCGTATGTCCTTTGAGATACTCCTTTCTGAGTGCAGCTTCCTTCCCGATCATCTGAATCATCTGCTCCAAGTAGCTAGTATTTGTGCTGAAGTGGAAGTCACAATAATGGCAAGCCTGTTTGCAAAAAGGAATATGGATATAGATACCTGCCATCGATTTCTTTTAATTTGCGAATATAATGAATCCTAATTTCCTCAGATGAAATCGAGCATATCGGAGTCTGCATACACTGGGATGCCCCGATGTTCGGGGAAAATATGCGAGATTCCATGTGGTCTTTGAAAAACAAATTATAAACACATGAAACTCATCTTGTTCCTTTTTTTGGTTTATCTCCCTCTGACTTTTTCGCTTCAAGCACAGGAAAAGCTTTGGTTGGGATGGAGCTTAGATGGAGTGGAGTATGAGTGGCGGCAGTTTGAATCCGATAAAGGTCGAGGACATGGAATCGATTCCCTTTTACTATCCTATCAGGCACAGGGTTATTTGGGTGCGTTTATTCAAAATCAGCGAGTTCAAGGGGATTCGCTCTGGATTAAATTTGAAACAGGTAAAAAAATAGAGGAAGTAATTTTGTCCCAAGGGAATCTACCTTCCACCATGGCAAAAGAATTGAACCTTGGGAAATTGTCTTTCGCTCAAGTCAATTCCATATTTGACAGAATTGTAGGAATCTCCGAGAATCAGGGCTATCCTTTTGCGTCGGTTCAGATGGACAGTCTGGAAAGAACAGAAAACGGGATAAAAGCTTCCATTATATATGAATCCGGGCCCTTGATAGTTTGGGATAGTATTAGTTTGGATGGAACTCCTAAAACTAAGGCCAAATATTTTCAGAGATTTTCCGGGCTCATTCCTAATGATCCTTTCTCTCAGAAAGAACTGGAAAGGGCAAGCAGACTTGCGAATCGATCTCCTTATTTCAGACTTAGAAGTCAACCCGAGGTGGAATTTAGGATTCAAAAAGCTCAGCCAGTTTTTAGCTTGGTCGAGAGAAACTCTAATGTGTTGGATGGAATCATTGGATTTTTGCCTAATCAAAATGAACCAGGTAAGGTGTTGATTACCGGTCAGTTGGACTTGCAGTTATTTCATTTAGGAGGGAAAGGAAGAGATGTGGAGGTCAGCTGGCAAAGGTTTAATGAATTAACCCAAAACCTCAATATCAAAGCCAAGGAATCGTTTCTTTTCAATAGTCCTTTGGATGTGGGGGGAGAGTTTAGTCTTCTCAAGCAGGATAGTACCTTTATCAATAGAAATCTAGGACTTCGGGTGGGTTATAATGCGAGTAGCTCTTTGTACCTGACCTTTTTTACCAACAGAAAGGCAAGTGATTTACTCTCAACTTTTGCATTCAGGCAGGTGGAGCAATTACCAGATGTAGCCGATTTTAGATGGAATGAATATGGTTTGGGAGTGGATTTTAATTTGTTGGATGATGTGATTGCGCCGAGAAAAGGCTGGAAGGTTTCTGGGAAGATTTCAGCTGGAAACAAGAGAATACTTCAAAATACAGGGATTCCTGAAGCTGTTTATCAGGATTTGGAATTGAGCAATCCACAATATTCTGTCAGTCTTATTTGGGAAAAGCATCTGTTTCTTAAACCTTCCTGGGGAATGTACTTTGGGGGTGCAGGAGGTTTTGTGCGAAATGAAACACTTTTGGTCAATGATTTATTCAGATTGGGAGGTCTGAAAAGTATTCGAGGCTTTAATGAAAATTTTTTCTTTGCTTCCTCTTTTGCCTATCTGAATGCAGAGCAGCGATTATTTTTTGGAGAAAATTCATTTCTACTGGCATTTATAGATCTTGGGATTCTAGAAAACCCTTACTTTGCAAATTCCTTTGACAGGCCGGTTTCTTTTGGTGCGGGCCTGAATTTTGAGACAGGTTCGGGGATTTTCAGATTTATCTATGCGATTGGAAAGTCCAATGAACAACAAGCTTCCTTTTCCCAATCAAAAATTCATTTTGGATATTTAGCGAGATTTTAAAAAAAAATGGCCAGAATCCGGATTTTCTTTCTCTTCACAGTTTTCTTTATTCCTGGTTTTTCCCTGTCTGCACAGGTTTTGGAAGATTATTCCAAAACTTGGGAGGTAGCTGAAAGAGAGAGTTGGTTTGCAAGTAGTGATAGAATAAGTCAGGAGTTGAATCTGGCTACTTTTCCAAAGGCTAATTTTTATCTGGAAGTCCCAGAGCAGACGGTGGTATTCGCTGGAGAAAAACTCTGGTTTTACTCCAATTCTGACACTGTTTTGATTCGAAGGGTAACAGATGTCGCACAAGAATTAGCTCAGGAAAAAGTGACTTTGACCCTATACAAAGAAGGTATAGGAAGCCAAGATATCATTTTGAAAAAAATGATTGGAACTGAGTTGGATCAGACCACTCCGGAGGAAAGCAAGAATTTCATAAGTATCCGGGAAAAAAAGAGAAGTGTACTCAGGGATTTTTTCGGACTAGGATTACTTATTGTTTTGTTTTTCATTGCCTTTTACAAGCAAGCATATCCTTTTCTTTTTTCCGGCATGCTGAGACCCAGTGGGCTACTTAGTGATGAGGATTTTTCCGATGTTGGGAGTTTGCAAAAGTTTTTTTCATTGGACGTTTTGCTATTTGTATTTATGGTCAATTTACTGCTGGCTTTGGTGGGTACATTGGGTTTTGTGATCTACAAGGGAGATTTGGTTTTTCAATTGATTGATCAAGATGTGATGTCTCTGATGATTTTCTGGTTAGTTACAACAGTTGGTTTGCTAATTCTTACAGTATTCAAGTTTATTGGGATAAGAATTGTTGCCTATTTATTTGATTTAAGGAAGCTGGAGTTTCCACACTTTTTCTATTTGCTTCGCTTAATTGTTTGGGCATGTTTTATTATGATCGGAGTTATCTTCGTTTATCTGATGAATTCCTTTTTTATGCTGGAAAATGTTCTTGAATTATCACTCCAAGTTTTCTTTTGGCTTTATCTCTTTGGGATTACAGGACTTTTCTTAATTATGATGAATCGCCTATCTTTTAAGAAATACCATTTATTTACTTACCTTTGCATCGCAGAATTAGTGCCTTTTCTGATCCTGGCGAAATGGATCATGGTATTAGGTCAATAGTAGATAAAATTTAAAGAAATTAATAAGCATGAGTGCAGCTATTAAGGATCGGTTTAAACCAGTCAAAAGTATTCTTGTCTCTCAACCTAAACCGAACGATGTAAATTCACCTTATTTTCAACTGGCTGAAAAATACAATCTAAAGATTGATTTTAGACAGTTTATTAAGGTAGAGCCGGTTCCTCCCAAGGAATTCCGAAAGCAAAAAATTGACATTCTTAAGCACACTGCAATCATCTTTACGAGCAGAAATGCGATCGATCATTTTTTCAATATTTGTAAAGAATTCAAAATAGAAATGCCCGCTGACATGAAATACTTCTGTATTTCGGATCAAACAGCCCATTATCTTCAAAAATATATTGTAATCAGAAAAAGAAAGCTTTTTGTAGGTCAGAAAACCGCATCAGATCTTTTTGATTATTTCAAGAAACATAAAAACGAAAAATATCTCTTTCCTTGCTCTGACATTCGTAAAGATGATATTCCAGATTACATGGAAAAAGCGGGTATTGCATTTACAGAAGCAATCATTTATCATACGGTAGCCGCTGATTTGTCAGACCTAGCGGATGTTAAGTACGATATTTTAGCCTTCTATAGTCCTTCGGGAATAAAATCTTTGAAACAAAACTTCCCGGATTTCGAACAAGGAAGAACCAGGATCGCGGCTTTTGGTCCGACCACAGCACAAGCCGTAAGAGATATGGGATTGATTTTGGACATTGAAGCACCGCTTCCAAATGCCCCAAGTATGACAGGAGCGTTGGAGCTTTATATCAAAAAGGCAAACAATTTGTAAATCTTGAAATCAAATTCTGTGGTTTTTCAGTTTAATTGCTTACAATAGTTCTATCATCTGACAAAACCACATTCAAATGATTCAAAGCAGTCGGTGGAAATACATTTTTGGCTTTGCTGTTATACTCAGTTTTTTCAGCATTGAATTCAGCTTTGCGCAGCAAGATGCGCAATTCACTCAGTACATGTATAATGGCATGTATTACAATCCGGCATTTGCTGGAAGAGAAGGAGGGTTTCGATTTTCAGCACTTCACCGAACACAATGGGCAAATTATTCCACTTCGTCAGGGACAGGGGGAGCACCTGTAACGCAGCTTTTGACAGCTCAGGGTAATTTAGAAGGGAAAAATATTGGTTACGGTATTACTATAGTCAATGATCAATTAGGCGCCACAGGAAATTTGGAGATCAATCTTCAGGGAGCCTATCATAAAAAAATCAATAGAACCACGATCAGTTTTGGTGCCTATGCAGGTATGTTCTCAAGTTCAATTGATTATGGGGAGTTGGTTGTGGTGAATCCAGAGCCAAATTTACCTTCTTCTGGGAAAGAAAATGCCATCAATTTCAATTTTGGTGCAGGACTTCTTTTGGACCGAGGAGATTATTATGTAGGTTTGAGTTCTAGACATTTAAACCAACCCGAGTTTGATTTTGGAGATGGAGGTTTTGCAAACCCATTAAGAAATCATTCCTATTTATTGTTTGGGTATAGATTCAGACCAGTAGGGCAGTTGAGAATAGAACCAAGTTTTCTATTAAAATCTGTGTCCTTCAATAATTTTTCTTATGATGTGAGCGTTATTGCTACTCACCAGAATAAGATTAGCGGGGGATTGGCATTTAGAGGGGAAGAAAGTGTTTCCCTTATCTTGGGATATTCTTTGTTAAGAGATAATTCTCTTGTTTTAGGATATTCCTTTGATTTGGTAGTTAGCGGTTTGGAGGCAAAATCTCCGACAAGTCATGAGCTTATGTTGCGTTATAGACTAACCGATATAAGTAGAAATGTAGAGCGAGTCATTCAGCGGACTCCAAGATTTAGATTTTAAGAGATACAGGATAGCCCTTGTATAAAGCTGAACTTCAGGAGAATTTATGAAAATTTATTCTGTTTAAAATTGGCAAGTTATTTGCATATCTGTTGAAAATTCAGCTAAATTTCGATCTTAGTCAAGGTTTTAAATAAGACTTTCATTTGATGATATAAAAAATGTCATTTATGTATAAAAAAAATAATATCCGCTTAATGCCGATCGTTTTGGGCTTGGCAATTGCGACAATCTTACCTGGATGCGGACTTTTTAGTAAAAAAGGATCGGCAAGTGAAAAGCTCAATCGGAGAGGTGAAGTGACCGGTGTTCCGAAGAGAGCACAATGGCAACAAAACCTCCCATACGATATGGTACCTATTAAGGCAGGAACTTTTTGGATGGGACAATCTGATGAGGACATAGCCTTCACCCAATCATCAATGAACAAGCAGATAACCATATCTGAATTTTTCATGGATAAGTATGAAGTATCCAATAACAAATACAGACAATTTTTAGAAGCTGTAAGAGAAGGTACACTTACTACCGGTACTCCTACCACTTTAAAAGAAGAACCACAATTCAATTTAGATGAGTTAAAGCCAGACACTACAGTTTGGTCTACTAGCTTCTCATTTCACTACGGTGATCCATTGATGGAATTCTATTTTGATCACCCTGCATTTGACAACTACCCAGTTGTGGGTGTGACTTGGGATCAGGCGAAAAAATATTGCGAGTGGAGAACATACCATATGAACGCAAATGATGAGTATAATTTTGATATGCCAAGTTTCCGATTGCCATCTGAGGCAGAATGGGAATATGCTGCAAAAGGTGGAAAAGACGTAGCAAAATATCCTTGGGGTGGTCCTTACTTGAAAAATAAGCGTGGATGCCTTATGGCTAACTTCAAACCGGGAAGAGGTAATTACATTGACGATGGGTTTGCTTATACAGCACCAGTGGATGTTTTTGCTCCAAATGGATTTGGACTTCATAACATGTCTGGAAACGTTGCAGAATGGGTATTGGATGCTTATGCTGCTACTTCCAGAACTGCTACTTGGGATTTGAACCCAGTATATGATGTGGAAACTGAACCAAGAAAAGTAGTAAGAGGCGGTAGCTGGAAAGATATCGCACACTACCTAGAAACATCTACCAGAACTTATGAATATCAGGATGTGGCTCAGGCTCACATTGGATTTAGAACCGCAATGACCTTTATCGGAAGGTCTGGCTCCATGGATGTGAAATCCAGCAAAAGACGAAGACGATAAATCAACCCAACACTTTAAAAACCAAAAACCTTAATTCTTAATTACAAAATGGCTAGCAAAAGCAACTTCTTTTATTCCAGCGTAATGCCTAAAATCTATGGTATTGGTGCTGCAGTCGTTATCCTCGGTGCAATGTTTAAAATCCTTGACTGGCAAGGCGCTAACATCATGATCGGTGTAGGTCTTACTACAGAGGCGGCGATTTTCTTCCTTTCAGCCTTCGAACCAAGACCAGAGGAAGTAGACTGGACCAAAGTTTATCCGGAATTAGCTGGAGATGGTCCTGCTCCTAAGAAAGCAAGAGCAACAGCTGGAGCTGGTGATCAAGTTTCTCAAAAGCTTGACGATATGCTAGCCAATGCTAAAGTTGGTCCTGAATTGATTGAAAGCTTAGGTAAAGGCATGCAAAATCTTGCCAGCTCAGCTGAAAAAATGGGCAACTTGGCAGATGCAGCAGTAGCTACTAATGAGTATGCTACCAACGTGAAAACAGCTGCAAAAACCCTAGTAGACATGAACGCATCTTATGGTAAAACTGCTGCGGCATTGACGGAAATGTCAGCTGCTTCACAGGATGCTAAAGAATATCATAATCAGGTGGTAACTGTAACCAAAAACCTTTCTGCTCTAAATGCAGTGTATGAAATGGAGCTACAGGATGCTAACAGCCACGTGAAAACATTGAACAAGTTCTATTCTAATATGACTGCTGCTATGGAAGGACTTAGCGAAGCAGGCAAAGAAACTGAAGCTTTCAAAAACGAACTTGCGAAATTGAATCAAAACGTAAGCTCATTGAATAAAATCTATGGTGGAATGCTATCCGCTATGAAAGGTTAATTCTTTCCCAAACAAAAAAACCATTAGATAAAAACAAATGGCAGGAGTTAAAGAGACACCTAGACAGCGGATGATCGGGATGATGTACTTGGTATTGACAGCATTGCTGGCTCTACAGGTAAGTAATCAGATCCTCCAGAAATTCGTCTTGATCAATGACGGGATGGAGAGAACTTCAAAAAACTTTATCCTTAAAAATGAATCAACGGTAGGTTCAATTGAATACACAGTTGAACAACAAGGAAATAATGAAAAAGATGTTCCTAAGGTAGCAGCAGCACAGCAAGTGCGAGAAACTACTAAAGAGATCTACAGCTACCTTGAAGATTTGAAGCAGCAGCTGATCACTCAGTCTAATGCTAAGAATGAAGAAGGTAACTTTGTGAGTTCTTCTTTGAAAAATACAGAGGTTGCGGGAAACCTTTTCGTGAACAACGGGAAAGGCGAGGAGATGAAACAAACTCTAAATGCTTATCCTAATAAGATTGAGGAGATTTTGGCTAGTGTCGGAATTACCGATAGAAAGTTTGCTCCAATTGCTTTGGATGCAGCTGAAATTGACCTCTTCAAAAATGATTCTGAAGCAAAGAATAAAAGCTTTGTTGCTTTGAATTTTGTGAAGTCCCCAGTGGGTGCAGTGATGGCTTTGATTTCTCAATATCAAAATGAGGTATTGAATATCGAAAGTGAAGCCTTAACTACTATCGCCAACACGATCGGATCATTCTACTTCAAAGCAGATATCACAGAAGCTAAAATCTCTGCAGTTTCCAATATTGTAGCAGCTGGTACCAAATTTGAAGGTACTATGTTTATTGCTTCTTCATCTTCATCTGCTACTCCAACCATGACTTTGGATGGAAGATCAGTAACTGTGGATGAAAGAGGATTTGGTCAGATTGAATTTACGGCTACTCCAGCTTCTCAATATGATGATAGAGGATTGGCTAGAAGAGTATTAAAAGGTGAAATTGTTACCAATATCGGTGGCGAAGATCAAGTTCTTCCTGTAGAGTACGAATACTTTGTTGCTCAACCAGTAGTAAAAGTTTCTTCTGAGGTTGTTCAGCAATTGTATGCAGATTGTGCCAATGAGTTGCTAATTGAGGTTCCAGCGCTTGGAAATACTTATGCGCCTGAATTCTCTGTAAGTAATGGTCAATCTATCAAAGGAAATAAGCCTGGGCAGGTTACGATTATTCCTGGAGCATCTGGTAAAGTAACTATCGGTGTTAGTTCTGGAGGAAATAAAATTGATGACGTAACGTTTGATATTAAACCAGTTCCTGCTCCAACCATTGTTGCTGCTATGTCCAATGGATCTCCGGTTGACTTGGCACAAGCTCAAGCAATTGGATCGCTTACAGGTTTGAAAATTTTAGCTACTCCTGAGCCTACATTCGGAAGAACAATGGCGAAAGATGCCAATTTCGAGGTAACAGGTGGAGAAGTAAGATTATTGAGAAGTGATGTTCCAAGACAGACTATCCAGATTTCAAATGGAAACAGCCTAGCTATGAGATCACTTTTGGAAAGTGCAAGACCTGGTGATGATATAGTGGTGGTGGTGAATCAAGTAACCCGTACCAACTTTAGAGGAAATAAAATTCCTACCTCATTGAATCAAATCATTCGTATCGGAGTAAAATAATTTTCCGGTAAGAATTCAGAAAATACGATTATGAAAAAGTTTCTTCAAAATTTATTCTTATCCGTACTCGTAGCTGGTGGCTTAGCCCCTTTGACGAGTGAAGCCCAAGTTGCGGCTACTAGTGTGAGTCCATCTGGATACGGTGATAGACAATTTGCTATTGATACCGTTTTCTCTGCCAAAAGGATTAGAGAGGACGATAAAATGTATCAAATTGGTGTCTGGAGAAGAATTGATTTGAGGGAAAAGTACAATCTTTCTCTTTATGGCTCTGGTGATGCTAAGACTAATGGCATCATGAGCTATATCTATAAAGCTGTTGTGGATGAAAATGCTTTGGAAGTTTTTGCTGACGAAGACTTTACCCGTCCATTATCAATTGCTGAATTCCAAGAGAATTTCTGGTTGAATGCAACTGGAGATAGTATTTTCGTTAAGCAATTGTATTATCTGGATTTCAAGGAAGATTTTGTATTCGATAAGCATCATTCGGATATGGTTTTTGACATTAAATTCATTCATTTGGTAATGCCATCTGCTACCAATTCCAATGCAGGTCAAGAAACTATAGGTTATATTCGCTACAAAGATTTCTACAACTACTTTAAAGATCATCCGGAAGCCCGATGGCTTAATTACCAGAACATATCTAAAAGTTTGACTTATGATGAAGCTTTTGAAAGTAGACTCTTTAGGTCGGTAGTGAGAAGGTTCACAAATCCAGATGAAGCTCTAATTGCTGATATGGTTAGGGCAGATCATCCGAACCCAGACATGAAAGCATACATGGATGCATTAGCATTCGAATACAAACTACTAGAATTTGAAAACTCCCTTTGGGAGTGGTAAAATAAAAAGGGGCTTTAAGCCCCTTTATTTTTTTCTTTCCATTCAATCAAAGCTTTTGCCCTGCTTGATCCAATAATTTCGGTTAGCTCTTCCTCGCTGGCCTGACTGATCTTTTTTACCGATTTGAAATGACTCAAGAGTCTATTGGCAGTGGACTCCCCAATTCCAGGTATTGCTGTTAATTGAGTTCCAAAAGCATTTTTACTGCGAACCTTTCTATGGAAGGTGATTGCAAATCGGTGAGCTTCATCTCTTATTCTTTGAAGCAACCTTAAACTTTCTGATTTTTTGTCAATATGAATGGGGTAGGAATCTCCTGGGAAATAGATTTCTTCGAGGCGTTTGGCGATCCCGATGATGGGCATTTTACCATATATTCCTAAATCCTGAATTGCTTCAACCGCTGAAGAAAGCTGTCCTTTTCCTCCATCGATCACAATTAACTTAGGAAGAGGCTTTTCTTCTTCCATCAGTCTTTTATACCTTCTTGTCACGATCTCCTTCATGCTGGCAAAATCGTTAGGCCCTTCCACTGTCTTGATGTGATAATGTCTGTATTCCTTTACAGCAGGCTTTCCATTTAAAAAACAAACCATACTTGCCACAGGACTGGTGCCTTGAATATTGGAGTTGTCAAAGCATTCTATATGATCAGGAATCTCCGGTAAACTCAAATCTTGCTGCAACTGACGGATAACTCTGTCCTTCTTATCTTGATTCAATCCTTGAAGTAATGCCTTCTCTTTTTTATAGAATAGTGCATTCTTGGTTGAGAGTTCTATCAGTTTCTTCTTATCACCAATTTTAGGCATGGTTAGATTAAGACCTTCTATTGGCTCTGTGATATCTATGTTTACCAATACCTCCTCAGCGTCGCTATTAAATTGGTCTTGTAACCTGATTAAAGCTGCTATCAGTAATTCCTCATTGCTTTCATCCAGCTTCTTTTTTAATTCCACATTTTTGGAAACAATCAAAGAACCATTTTTGACGCGCATGTAATTGACATAGGCATATTTTTCATCTGAAACCAAAGTACAGACATCATGATTGGAAATGCTTGGATTAGCCACAAGAGATTTGGCCTGATATTTTTCTAAAAGATCCAGCTTTTCCTTCATTCTATGGGCCTTTTCGAATTCTAAGCTTTCTGCGTAGGCTTGCATTTCCTGTTTGAAATAGCTTTTGGCTATCCCCAAGTTGCCTTTCAATATATGCTTTGCCTGCTCCAAGTCCTTCAAATAATTCACTTCTGCCTGCTTTCCTACACAAGGACCTTGGCAGTTGCCAATATGGTATTCCAGACAAACCTTATACTTTCCTTCATCAATTTTGTATGGCGATAAGTCCAGCTTGCAGGTTCTGATAGTAAAAAGCTCCCTGATCAAATCCAGTACATTATTCATCGCCTTGACACTGGCAAAAGGTCCAAAGTATGTTCCTCTTTTTGGGATTAATTTTCTAGTGGGGAAAATTCTTGGGAAATGCTCTTTGGTAATCAGTAAATAGGGGTAAGTTTTATCATCTCTTAGTAAGATGTTATACTTAGGCTGAGATTTCTTGATTAGGTTGTTCTCCAATAGGAGCGCGTCAAATTCAGAATTCACCAAGGTGATTTCGATTTTCCGAATCTCTTTGACCATTCTTCTGGTCTTGAGGTTCACTCCTGTATTTTTATTGAAATAGCTACTTACTCTTTTTTTAAGGCTTTTTGCTTTTCCAACATAAATCAGATCTCCACTTTCATTGAAGTATTTGTATACGCCCGGATGATCGGGTAATTGATTATAAGCTTCCGGTGAATATGAAGATGACTGCATACGGCTAAATTAAAAAAACAGCTCCGAAATGAAGCTGTTTTCAATAATAGAAGATTTTTTACTTAGAAATCGTTCTTTTTCGAATCATAATCAAATTCTACGAATCGCTGACTTTCCTTTTCGTAGACATCACAATTGATTTCTATGCTGAGTGGTCTTTCAGGCCTCGGAAATGGGCCTTTGGTATATCCAAGATCTTTGTCTGCATATACTTTCTCCATATATTTCACCCAGATAGGTCTGGCTGTTCGTCCACCTTGACCATCGTACCAGCTTCTGAAGTGGATAGCACGATCATCTCCGCCTGTCCACACCCCTGTTACTAGGTCCTTGCTGATTCCAATGTACCAGCCGTCGGAAGCATTTTGAGTAGTTCCTGTTTTACCGCCTAATTCATTGCCCTCTCTCAAAGACCAAGGAACTCCTTGGCTAGTTCCGGACTCTTCTTCGAAGCCTCCTCTTAGCATATATGTCATCAAATATGCATGTTCCTCACTCATAGCAGGTCTCTTCTTCGGAGTGAATTGGTGAATAACATTTCCATTTTTATCCTCAATTCTATCGATGTAGAATGGAGTGGTATGCTCACCCTGATTAACAAAGGTTCCAAATGCACCCACCATCTCAAAAACAGATACGTCATTTACACCTAAAGCTAAGGCTGGAACTTCTTCCAAATCACTGGTAACGCCCAACCTTCTAGCCGTTTCAATGACTATTTTCGGACTGAGTTTTTTCATCATATATGCAGTCACCGAATTGACTGATTTGGCCATTGCCTTACGGATGGTCATTCTTTCGTAGGTGAATTTGCCATCAGCGTTGGACGGGGACCAAGCTGGCTGGCCTGGAATGTAAACTTCCACAGGTTGATCAATCACTGAATAACATGGGCTGTATCCATTCTCTATTGCAGCAGCGTAGACAAATGGTTTGAAAGTAGAACCTGGCTGTCTCTTTCCTTGCTTTACGTGGTCAAATTTGAAATATTTATGATCAATTCCACCAACCCAAGCTTTAATATGGCCCGTATGTGGATCCATACTTACAAAACCTGTCTGAAGGAATTTCTTATAGTATTTCAATGAGTCCATGGTACTCATCAAAGTATCTATCTCTCCATCCCAAGAAAACACTCTCATCTTCTTCTTCTCATTGAGCTTGATATTGATGGAGTCCTCATTGTCCTTGTAGCGGAGTTTCAATAGTCTGTAAGCTTCGGTTCGTTTAACAGCATTTTCGATGAAGTTAGGAATCACTCTGTTTTCGCTGTCTATCCAAGGGTCACGACTTCCCATTTCCTTATAAAACTTCTGCTGTAATGCTGCCATTTGTTCAGCAACAGCCTCTTCAGCATATTTCTGCATCCTGCTGTCGATGGTTACATATATTTTCAAGCCATCGCCAAACAAATCATAGGAGGTTCCGTCAGACTTGATATTCTCTTTGGTCCATCGAAGCAAATCTGCTTTCACTACTTCTCTGAAATAAGTAGCTAATCCTTGGTTTTGGTTTTGAACTCTATAATCCAGTTCAATTGGCATATTTGAAATCGAATCAAATTCATTTTGTGTCAAATGATCATTTTTCACCATTTGATACAAAACAGTATTTCTTCTTCTCAAAGAGTTTTCAGGATTGAAAACAGGGCTATAATAGGTTGGAGCTTTGAAAAGACCTACCAAGACGGCAGACTCCTGCACATCCAATTCTGCCGGAGTTTTATTGAAGAATGTTCTTGCGGCAGTTTTGATTCCGTATGCGTTCGAACCAAACTCTGAGGTATTCAGATACATGGTCAAAATCTCATTCTTGGTGTATGCCTTTTCCAGCTGAGTAGCTACAATCCACTCTTTGGTTTTGATAATCAACATTCTCAAACCCGGAATAGAACTCAAAAAGCCCTGATTGGCATCAGTTCTGGTTTTAAATAGGTTTTTAGCAGTCTGCTGGCTTAAGGTAGAACCACCCCCAGCATCTTGCCCCAAGAGAATTGATTTGACAAAAACCCGAACCATTGCTGTCATATCAATTCCAGAGTGATCTTCGAATCGAACGTCTTCTGTGGAGATGAGGGCATTGACTAGATTGGGAGAAAGCTCATTGAAACTTACCGGACTTCTATTTTCCCGGGCATAGGTTCCCAATAGCAGACCGTCAGAAGAATATAATTCTGAAGCTACTTCGCTTTCTGGGTTTTCCAGTGCTTTGAAATCCGGAAGTGGACCAAAAAGCCCTAAGAAATTTACAGAGACCATCCACACGAATAGGATGAATCCGAAAACCATTGCTCCAAAGGCAATCCAGAGGTATTTGATTGTTTTACTTGCCCAAGAAGTTGTCTCGGGCTTGGTGTTTTTACTCATATTTATTGATAATATGCCTCAAAAAAGGCTCTATATTCTTCTAAGTTTTTACTTCTATTCAGAATTTGAAAGTTTTCAATGGAGATAAAGAATGCCTGGTCTTTAAGCTCTTTGCTAAGTTTGGCAGACTCAAAGTTCTCCATAAATTTCAAATAATACTCTTTTGCCTTCTCCGCATTAGTGAATGGACTGATGATATAAATGGCATTTTCTCTATTCATATTCATATTACCAGTCCTCAACCTTGAATTGGAGAAGTTTTTAGCATGGAAATTTTCCAATTCTCCAACCAAACCTGCGGCCTTTTCTGCTTCCTCCGGGCTCATGACCAAAACCATGATATGAGTCTGATTTTCATCCAACTTAAATGGAGAATCCAATAGCTTTTTCTCTGTCGAAACAGAATCCTTCAAGGATAAATTCAAATTAGCAGAGTCCAGAGCGGTACTGTCTGCCTGATTTAATGAAGCCAAATCTTCTTTCGGCAAGAGTGGCTTGAGCATATTTCTTGCCAATTCTACCAAGCCCGCATCTTTTGTGTTTTCTATATAAGCCTCCAGCCTTTCTTTGAATCTTTCACGGCTTTCAACTTTTCCGGAAATCATGATATCCAAGAGCAATAATCGTTCTGTATTTCTTGTTAATGGATATTCTTCCAAAGTTGATCGGATAATTCTTCTACTTTCTCCGAAGTTGCCGTTGTAGTATAAATCATAGGCCTGCTCGTAATTTTTGGAAGATTGGAGATAGGCTATATTTCCTGAAGCTGCTTCTGGATTATTTACTGAATAGGTGTACTGTGAATCAGGATACTCCCGATTTAATCGGCCTACATACTGCTGAAAGTTTCCTCCTCTTTCTTTTTGTGCCAAATACAAAAGGTAATATGCTTCTGGCTTTTTGGAGCTGTTAGGATACTCTCGGACCAGTACCTCCAAATTGTCAATAGATCTCTCTATTTCTTTTAAATCAAAATAAAGAACCTTGCCCAATTCAAAATAAGACTCCTCCAATTCCTGATTTAATGATTTTTTGTCTTCAGCAGTCTGAGGTATCTGTGCTAACAGAGTTTCTATATCAGGTAATTGATTTAGGGGATTGTTTTCATCAGTAGTGGCGGTGGAATCTACTGTTGCCTGTGGATTATTGCCGGTATTTCCCTGAAAATTAACTGCACTTCTTCTCCAATTATCCTGAAGAGGACGATTACCCCAGGTTCTGTAAAATGTAATTGCTCCTTGCTGCATTGCAACTGCATTATCGAAATAGAAAGAAGAACCAGAGCCCCTGTCTGCAAAAGCTAAGAGATTATCAAAAATCCCTGAATTTTTGGGTTTTTCTTTTGCCTTTGCTTCGGCTAGAAGCCTTTCCTCTTCAGATTTGATAAACTGGTTTGCAAGTGCAGTCTGTTCCTCTTTGCTGAGAGAACTCAAAAACAAAAGGCTATCATTTTGTTGAATTCTCTCCACATGAAAGACATATTGATCCAAGGTTTCTTTTTGCTGTGCAATTTGAGCAGCGCTTGGATCTGAGGCTTTGATAAAAGTTAAGGCACTATCCAAGTAATACTTTGTGGCTCTGTAATCTTTAAATTCATTGAAATTTATGTCTGCCAGCTTTTGGTAAATGTACCCCTTCAACCTTGGGTTGCTACCGGGCTCTTTTGCTGCTTGGTGTAGTAGACTTACAGTTAAAGGAATATCACCTTGTTTTTCTTCAAAAAGAGCCCTTTCGTAAACCACTACATCTTTGAGGTCCTTGTTTTTTTGATCTGCATATAAGGACTCGTAGTAATTCCGAACTTTTCTCAAATCCTTGGAAGCATTCAACTCGGCCACTTGCTGAGCATAAAGTTGGGCAAAGAAACTTCTTTCATAGGGGGGATTTCCCTCCTGAGCTTTCTTGTAATAATCAAAAGCCAAAGCATCCAAGCCTTCTCTTTGATATAATTGAGCTAGAATAAAATTAATTCGGGAGGTTTCTTTTTTGTCTTGCGCATATTCGGTGGCTTTATCTAAGGCTCCGATCACTCCACTTCTATCCCTTCTTTTTTCGTAATAATAGGCCAGAGTCCTGTAAAGCTCATACCGATTTTCCTCATTGATTTTAGACTCTTTGGACAAATAATCTATAGTAAAATTGGCATCCTCAAATTGACTCAAATCCACATATAGTCTAAGCAGGTTAATCAATGCCTTATGTCTGAGGTCCCTGTCCTTGCTTTTGACATTGACGTATTTGAAGGCATTTTTTGCATCATCAGATTGAGCCTCCAGATAATCTACTTTTCCGATTAAATAGTAGCTATCATCTACCCACTTGGATATTCTATGCCATTCAATTGCCTTAGATGCCAATTCCCTCGCTGACTCCAATTTTTCATTGGAAGATTGGATAGTCGCAGAATCGATAGGAATAAATACCGGTAAAACCTGAGTGTAGTCTTCTTTATAGTTGCTTTTTACTTCTTTCAGCACTTCATTGATCTTGACATCTGCTAGATAGTAAGCATTGTAATGAGATGTGAGATTGTGAAAAGCCCGGTTGGTGAAGGTATTCCTCTCTGAAGAGCAGGAACCTAAAAAAATTGAACAAATAAATATGAGCCGGGATGTAAGCCGCATGAATAAATACAAAGATTTGTGATACCAAAATAGCTCTTTTGTGCTACATAGCGAACGAAATAGGCATTCAAATATTTCAATTCACTGAATACCAGAGGAAAGGTATCGGATTATTTTACTTTATTTAAGAATATGGAGCAACCTGAAGATCCAAAAAAGGAGAGAAAAGCATGGAATGACAGCAATTCCTTTGTCAAATATATTGGTTTATCCTTTCAATTATTTGGTGTGATAGGTGCGGGAACCTGGTTTGGTTGGTGGCTGCAGCAAAAAAGTGACATGAAATTTCCTGTGTGGATACTGTTGTTTTCTTTTTTATCGGTTTTTCTGGCTTTTTATCAGCTTTGGGTGTCGATGAAACAAGATAGGTGAAGTTAGAAAGCTAAAATCAGAAGTCTGAAATCTAAAATTAGAAGTCTTAAAAACAAGTAATAGCGAGGGCTGTGCTATAAGGTTTGATTTTCCTGGAAGTAAAATGCCATAAGCAATCTTATAGTCTAAAAGCAGGAATTCAATTCGTAAAACCATCATCCAAATAAAATTTGGTACTTTTGTAAAAAATTAATTCACCATGTCTTTACCAAAAAATATGCATCTCCGCTTCTTTATCCTTTCGGGGATTTTGGCAGGATTGATCTTGATTTTACAGGTTTTGGTACCACAGATTATCCACACTCATATCTGGCATATTTATTTTTTCCTCCTAATTATCTCCTTTTTTATCAATGTTTTAAACGCTTTTTTACTCAAATCATTTTCTGAAAATTTCTTTCAAATATCTGTTTTAGCAATGATTCTGAGATTAATTGGCTCTTTGGTGTTCGTTGGGATCGAAGTTTGGCCCGGAATGGAGAATATAATTTTGTTTATAGGAGATTTCTTTGTGATTTTTTTGTTCTACTTAGTTTTTGATATCTACGCCTTTCTATCTAACTTGCGCCCGATTTCAAAGTAGCCCTCAAATTAAAGAGTTGATGACGCGCAAACTACTGGCCCTAAGTATTTTATTATCAGCATTTTTGCTGGGATTTTCTAACCCCACTTTCGCAGCCGGATCAGAGGAAGACAAGACGAGCTTCATCATGCATCACGTGAAAGACTCGCATGAGTGGCATTTTGCGACCTTTGGTCACACGCATGTGACCCTGCCTTTGCCTGTAATTGTCTATTCCGGCGACAGAGGTTTGGAGGTTTTTATGTCCTCCAATTTCCAAAATCACGAAACTCATGAGTTTGGAAAAGAATACGCCCACGAAGGATATTACATTGACGAGCATGATCATTTGGGTAGAGTTGATGAAGGTAGCTTCGTTGAGTTATCCATTACGAAAAATGTGGTCATGATGTTTATCGTCATGTTCATTTTGGCATGGATTGCGCTTTCTGCAGCTGGACACTACAAGAAAAACGGTGCTGTAGCCCCTAAAGGTGCGGCTGCGTTGATTGAGCCTATCGTGATTTTTGTGAGAGATGAGATTGCAAAAAATTCGATTGGTCCCAAATACAAAAAGTTTGTTCCTTACCTAATCACACTTTTCTTATTCATTTGGTTTGGTAACCTATTGGGTCTTCTTCCTGGTGCTGCTAACCTAACCGGTAATATTGCTGTGACTTGCACCTTGGCGGTTTTGACCTTTATCATCACCAACGTGAACGGAAATAAGGATTATTGGAAACACGTTTTCGCAACACCTGGAGTTCCGATTCCAATGTTGTTGATCATTGTTCCGGTAGAAATCATCGGTTTGTTTACCAAGCCATTTGCTTTGATGGTCCGATTGTTTGTGGCAATCACTGCTGGACACATTGTAATCCTAGGTTTTATTGCCTTGGCATTCATCTTTGAATCTTACACTATTGGGGTAGTAAGTACCTTGATGGTCACATTTATCAATATTATCGAATTGCTGGTTGCTACAATTCAGGCTTATGTATTTACACTATTTACAGCGATGTACATAGGTGGTGCGGTAGCAGAGCACGCGCATGACGATCATCATTAATTAGGAATTTCTTTGTTCAATTTATAAATCTACAATTATGTTAATGTCTATCTTATTGACTGCTGGTTATGCTCTTATGGGAGCTGGAATCGGTGCTGGTATTGTTGCGATTGGCGCAGGACTTGGTATCGGTCGTATCGGTGGTCAGGCAATGGAATCTATTGCTCGTCAGCCAGAAGCTGCTGGTAAGATCCAAGGTGCTATGTTGATCATCGCAGCCTTGATCGAGGTGGTTTCCCTGTTCGCAGCGGTAATCTGTTTGTTGATCGCGTTGAATATCGCGGGCATCAGCTAATCAAAAATTGAAAAGGGTCTGGCTTCGTGCCATTCCCTTTTCTTTCTGTTTCATTGAACAATCTGAAATAAATCATACATCATGGATTTGATAACCCCAGGTTCCGGTCTTATTTTCTGGCAGCTATTAGGCTTCCTAGGTTTGCTTTTTATCTTGATCAAATTTGCTTGGAAGCCTATGCTTGCAGCTTTGGAAGAAAGAGAGAGCAGCATTGAAAATGCATTGAAAGCAGCTGAAACTGCTAGAAATGAAATGGCTAATCTCAAAGCTGAAAATGAGAAGCTATTGGCAGAAGCCAGATTGGAAAGAGATGTCATCTTGAAAAAAGCTCAGGATGCTTCCAATAAAATGATTGAAGACGCTAAGGCCGAGGCCAGCAAGCAGGGAGCTCAAATGATCGAAAATGCGAAAGCAGTGATCGAGACTGAGAAGAAAGCCGCTTTAGCTGAGGTGAAAACTCAAGTAGCTGTCTTGACCCTTGAAGTAACAGAGAAATTATTGAGAAAGAATTTGTCAGATGAGAAAGCTCAGAAAGAGTTGGTTGACGAATTCATCAAAGATTTGAAGCTAAACTAAGATCCTCCCATGTCAAACCAAAGAGTAGCATCCCGCTATGCCAAGTCCATTTTGGAACTAGCCCTTGAAAAAGGTCAGTTGGAAGAAGTTCATGAGGATTTCCAAAAGCTTACCACTATTGCCAATGGCAATAGAGATCTGAGCTTATTGCTGAAAAACCCAATCATCAATTCTGAAAAGAAATTGAAGGTTTTGAAAGCACTTTTTGCTAAAGGAGCTCAGGAAATGACCCTGACTTTCTTTGAAATTGTTTCCAGAAAAAACAGAGAAGAAATTCTGATAGACGTTGCTAAAGAATTTGAGATTCAATACAACATTCATAAATCTATTCAAGTAGCTGAATTGACTACTACTTTCCCGATAGATGAGAAAATGCGCAAAGAGTTTATTGCCATTGTTAAAGAAATTTCCGGAAAGGACTCAGTGCAGTTAGTTGAAAAAATCAATCCTGCGATGATCGGAGGATATGTATTAAAAGTGAATGACCGTCAATTGGATGAGTCATTAAGCAGTAAACTGAGAGTATTGAAAAATCAGTTTAGCGAAAATCATTACGAAAGTAAAATCTAATCCAAAAGCATTAATCAATCTATATCATGGCAGAAGTAAGACCAGATGAAGTTTCGGCAATCTTGAGAGAACAACTCTCCGGAGCCAGAACAGAGGCCGAACTCGAAGAAGTGGGTACAGTCCTTCAAGTAGGGGACGGTGTAGCTCGTATCTATGGACTTTCTAAGGCTCAGGCCGGTGAATTGCTGGAATTCGACAATGGTCTGAAAGCAATGGTACTGAACCTAGAAGAGGACAACGTAGGTGCGGTATTGTTCGGTGACTCTAAAGAGATCAAAGAAGGCGATACTGTAAAGCGTACCAAGAAAATTGCCTCTATCCAAGTCGGTGAAGGCATGTTGGGCCGAGTAGTGGATACTTTGGGTAACCCAATTGATGGTAAAGGACCAATCGCAGGTGATTTGTATGAAATGCCTTTGGAGCGTAAGGCACCAGGTGTAATCTACAGACAGCCTGTAACTGAGCCTCTTCAAACTGGAATTAAGTCTATCGATGCCATGATTCCAATTGGAAGAGGGCAGCGTGAATTAGTTATCGGTGACCGTCAGACTGGAAAGACTGCCGTAGTTATTGATGCTATCATCAACCAAAAAGAATTTTACGATAGAGGCGAACCTGTTTTCTGTATCTATGTTGCTATCGGTCAGAAAGCTTCTACAGTTGCAAACGTTGTTGCAGCCTTGGATAAAGGTGGAGCTCTTCCATATACAGTTATTGTTTCTGCATCTGCTGCTGACCCAGCTCCGATGCAATTCTTTGCTCCATTTACTGGTGCAGCGATCGGTGAATTCTTCCGTGATACCGGAAGACCTGCATTGGTTGTTTATGATGACTTGTCTAAGCAGGCAGTTGCATACCGTGAAGTTTCCCTATTGCTAAGAAGACCTCCGGGACGTGAAGCTTATCCAGGTGATGTATTCTATTTGCACTCCAGATTATTGGAAAGAGCAGCTAAGATCAATAAGTCTGATGCCATTGCTCAGCAAATGAACGATCTTCCTGAGTCTATCAAGCCTTTGGTAAAAGGTGGAGGTTCTTTAACAGCCTTGCCAATTATCGAGACTCAAGCTGGTGACGTTTCTGCTTACATTCCGACTAACGTAATTTCCATTACTGACGGTCAGATTTTCTTGGAGACTAACTTGTTCAACTCCGGTATCAGACCTGCAATTAACGTAGGTATCTCTGTATCCCGAGTAGGTGGTAATGCACAGATCAAGTCCATGAAAAAAGTAGCCGGTACTTTGAAATTGGATCAAGCTCAGTTCCGTGAATTGGAAGCATTTGCCAAGTTCGGTTCTGATTTGGATGCAACTACCAAGAGAACAATCGAAAGAGGTAGAAGAAACCAAGAGATCTTGAAGCAGCCTCAATACTCTCCAGTATCCGTAGCTCATCAGGTAGCTATTATCTATGCTTCTACAAGAGGATTGATGGATTCTGTACCTGTTGAGAAAGCAAGAGCATTCGAAAAGGAATTCTATACTTTGTTGGATACTTCTTATCCGGAAGCTTTGCAGTTGATCCTAAAAGGAGATATTGACGGAGCTGGTGAAATTCTAAAGAAAGCAGCTGCAGAATTATCACCGAAATACGCAAAATAAATCAATTAGCCGGGGGTGTATTCCTCCGGCACTTTATATCCGATTACAATTAAGCACTGATGGCTAACCTTAAGGAAGTAAAGCAGCGAATCACCTCGGTAGTTTCTACTCAGCAGATTACCAAAGCTATGAAAATGGTTTCTGCTGCGAAACTCAGAAGAGCTCAGGACAAAATCGTTCAGATGCGTCCTTATTCTCAGAAGTTGACCAATATTCTCAACAATGTTTCCGCTTCACAAGATGGAGCAGCAGATATTGTTTTTGCTCAAAAGCGGGAAGTAAATAAGGTGTTGATTGTACCTGTGACTTCGGACAAAGGCTTGTGCGGTGCTTTCAATTCCAACGTAATCAAAGCAACCAATGCTGCGATTAAAGGACAATTTGCCGGGAAAGAAATCACCATCTTACCTTTGGGAAAAAAGGCTTACGAGACTTTCAAAAAGCGTGAGTTTTCTGTAATCAGCCAATTCTATCAGGTTTTTTCTGATGTATCTTTTGACAATGTTAGAGCTGCTGCTGAGTTCGCTATGAACGCCTATGTAGCTGGAGACTTTGATCAGGTGGTTTTGGTTTACAATGAATTCAAAAACGTAGCTACTCAGATTATCCGTACTGAACAGTTTTTGCCAATGGCAAAAGAGAATAACGGAGAGGAAAAAGTAGCAGAAACAGATTATATCTTAGAACCATCCAGATCTTATATCATTGAGGAATTGGTTCCTACATCTTTGAAGATTCAATTTTACAAAGCAGTCTTGGAAAGCAATGCTTCCGAGCATGGAGCTAGAATGACTGCTATGGATAAGGCAACTGAAAATGCCGGTGAATTGCTCAAAGAATTGAGATTGATGTATAACAGAACCCGTCAGGCGGCTATTACCAACGAGATCTTGGAGATCGTTGCAGGTGCCAATGCCTTAGGAGGGAAGTAATTACAATAGACCTAATTTCCAGACCACAACTCGTAAGGGTTGTGGTTTTTTTATTTTTTCTTGAAAATGGTATCCAAGGAGTACTTTCCTCCCCCGAATGCCAATAAACCTAGAAATACCAGGCAGTATAAAAGTGGAAGCTCTTTCCTTCCAAATGGATCATCCCAATGGGCGTAGAAAGCTGCTGTAAGCATGGTAATCATTAATGGGATACTAGCCAGGCGAACCTTGACACCCAGAATAATCAAGGCAGAACAAATCACTTCTGCGAAGATCGCCAGCGCCAAAGAGAAGGTTGGACCCAATCCGAAAGGATCTGCAAACTTCACCTCATCAGCCATGATTCTTCCAATTTTGGGAATGCCATGTGTTAGCATCATACCTCCGGCACCAAGACGGATGATTAATAAGACCAAATGATTTTCAATTCCTTTCATTCTTTGGGTTGATTAAGTTCAACATGAAATAAATTAAATCAGATTAAAAAGAATAAACCGTTTGTAAATTTTTAATAGAAATAGAGTAATTGTTTGTTTGAACAAGAATTTTGGTCACCTGTTCATTTAATTAAACCTTCCCACTTCAAAACCGCCAATCTCTATTGAATTATCTTTTTGTTGATGCAGTTCGGCTAAGAGTTTTCCTGTAGCAGGTGCCAATGATATTCCCATCATTGAATGTCCACTTCCCACCAATACATTCGAATAACCAGGGGCAAAACCAATGTAAGGCAATCCATCTGGCGAGCAAGGTCTCAATCCTTTCCAAATATTTTCTGCTTTTGGAAACTTAGCTTGAAAATCTGGATAATAGCGATTAATAGATTCAAAAATACCTTTGACTCTATTCATATTGATAGACTGGTTTGTACCTGCGATCTCCATGGTGCCCCCAAATCTAATCTGCTCTCCATATGGGCTGACCGCTACCTTCATCTCAGTGAGGATACTTGCCTGTTTGATTTCGGGTTTGTTATCTTGAAGAAAAGAATATCCTTTTCCACCCATCATAGGGAGCGAAAAGTTCAGCATTTTTGCCAACTCACCAGACCAAGATCCTCCGCATAAGAGGACTTTCTCGGCGGGGATGGACCCCTTATCAGTAAGAATACTTGACACTTTTCCTCCTGATTTATCAAAACCTAAAACCTGGGTGGAGGCCAATATCTTTACTCCTTTTTCTTCTAAGTAGGTTTTCAAAAAGCTATACAAAGCTCCCGGATCTAAATGTGCATCTCCGGGAAAAAGAACAGCTCCCTTGGCCTTTACTTCTAAGTTTGGCTCTACATTCCTAATGTCTGATGGTATCAATACCTCAGCTTCTAAGCCATATTTTCTTGCCAGATGTGCAAATTCAACCTCTTCCTTTTCAACGGCTTCGGTTTGATAAACCATCATCAAGCCTTTTTCCTGTAATGCCAAATGCGCCTCAGGGTGTTCATCTTTAAAATTCAGATAAAGTGCCTTACTGAGTAAGCTTAGATTTTTCAGAAAAGGGATAGCTTTTTCTACCTGTTTTTGATTGGCAGATTTGAAAAATAACAAACACCATTGTAGGAGTTTGTAGTCTAATCTGGGATGGATATAAAATGGACTCTTGGAGGAAAACATCCAGGAAATCCCCTTTGTAATCATACCCGGCGCTGCCAATGGGATGATATGGCTCGGTACGATCATTCCCGCATTGCCCGTAGAGCAATTATCTTGAAGGTCGGTGCGATCAATAATCGTTACCTCAATTCCCTCTTTTTGTAGAAAATAAGCGGAAAAGAGTCCTACAATTCCTCCGCCGATGATGATGGTTGGTTTCATAATTAGAAGCTAGAAGCTAGATACAAGAAACAAGATTCCATAAAGTCTAATTTCTTGGCTCTCGCATCTTGACTCTTAAATGACTTGGAATCCATGTACATAAGGATCATCATCATCCAATATGATGGTGTTGTATCCATAAACTTTTGCCCAGCCTTCAATACTGGGTACTATGGCTGGTTTTCCAGCAATACTGGTAACCTCTTCAATTCTGCCAATAAACTTGGATCCAATAAAGCTTTCATGAATAAATTTCTCTCCGGGTTTCAACCAACCTTTCGCATACCACTGGGCCATTCTGGCTGAAGTGCCAGTCCCACATGGAGAGCGGTCAATAGCTTTATCTCCATAGAATACCGCATTTCTTGCGGTGCTGCTTTCTGCTAGGGTTTTTCCGGTCCAAAGAACATGAGAAAGCCCCCGGATTTGTTCGTGTTCGGGATGTATAAACTCATAGCGCTCATTCATTTTTTTTCGGAGATTTCTGGCCATTGAGATCAACTGTTCAGCCTTGTAATGCTCCAAGCCCTGAAAATTTTCCTGTGGGTCAACAATACAGTAAAAATTCCCGCCATAGGCCACATCCACTTTCAATTTGCCCAGTTCTTCAATTTCAACTTCCAAATCTTCCGCTGCCAGATAACTTTTGACATTGGTAAGTTTAACTGACTTCACTTTCTTGCCTTCCTGCTGATATTCGACCAAGACCAAACCGGCAGGAGCTTCCATTCTCAAGAATCCTGGAGTTTTGGGATATACCAAACCCTCTTCTATAGCAATGGTGATCGTTCCTATCGTACCGTGCCCGCACATGGGGAGGCATCCGGAAGTTTCGATAAAGAGCACTGCCAAATCATTTTCGGGATTATGCGGAGGGAAAAGCATAGAGCCTGACATCATATCATGACCCCTTGGTTCGAACATCAATCCCGTGCGAATCCAGTCGTAATTTTCCAGAAAATATTGTCTTTTTTCCAACATGGAGTTTCCGTGAAGGAAAGGGACTCCACCTGAAACTACCCGGACAGGATTGCCACAAGTATGGGCATCGATACAGCTGAATGTGTGACGAGACATTAAATGAAATGAAAGGTTTAAATTATATTGAAATATTCCCTCCTTCGTCGGGTGAAATATATCATACCAAGATTTCAGAAATACTAATTGAAAAGTATTTCACCCTGCTTGCTGGGCATATTTCCACTGTATTTCTATTGTATCTTATTTTTTATACTCACCATTCACCATTCTCCAGATTCCCAGTGGATTTCCATCTTTCAATGCATCTGGAAGCAATTCCTGTGGCATGTCCTGGAAAGCAATTGGTCTTGCAAATCGTTTGATGGCATAAGCTCCAACTGAGGTGCCTCTAGCGTCTGTAGTGGATGGGTATGGGCCACCATGCTGCATGGCAAAACCCACTTCAACTCCCGTTGGAACTCCTTTAAACAACAATCTTCCGCACTTTTCTTCCAGCAAATTCAACAAGAATAGCTGATCTTGTAATTCATGATTTTCAGCCCAAATAGTAATGGTTAATTGACCATGGAGGTGTTTTGCAATTTCGAGTAATTCATCCTGATTTTCATATACCACCATCATGGCGAATGCACCAAAAACCTCTTTTTGGAAAACAGTATCTTTGAGCCAATCCGAAGCTTTGATCTCGGCTAAGGCAGTACTCCCGTTGATCAAATGTTGAGGATCGGCTACTTTAACCCATCTCAATTCCTCTCTGGATTGTAAGTATTGTATAGAGTCGTAGTAGGCTTGAGCGATTCCAGGATGAAGCATAGGAGCTGAAGCGATATCATTTAATTCATCAGATATTGCCTTTTCAAAAGCTTTTGCTTGAGCTTTTGGGACGAATATTAATCCGGGATTAGTGCAAAACTGCCCAACTCCCAAAGTTAGGGAGCCTACAAAAGCTTTTGCCAAAGGTTCCAGCTGATTTGCCAACTTCTCTTTGAAACAAAAAATAGGATTCACTGAGCCCATTTCCGCATAAACAGGGATAGGTTCCTCTCTTTGATTAGCTAGATCAAACAAGGCCTTTCCTCCCTTATGTGAACCTGTAAAACCTACAGCCTTTGCCAAAGGATGTTTGACCAATTCCTGACCAATGTCTATTCCTCCTTCCACATGGCTGAAAATCCCGGAAGGAAGGCTTGATTTCAGAATTGCTTGGTGAATACAATCTGCTACTTTTTTGGAAGTTTCTGGATGTGCAGGATGCGCCTTGTAAATAACAGGGCATCCGGCTGCCAGAGCAGATATAGTATCCCCTCCCGCTGTGGAGAAGGCTAAGGGAAAGTTACTTGCCCCGAACACTACCACCGGCCCTAAAGGGCTGAGCATTCTCCTGATATCAGCTTTAGGAAGTGGTTGCCTGTTTGGATCTGCAGGATCCACGGTCGCTTCTAGCCAGGAACCTTCCCTTACCAAACCCGCGAATAGACGAATTTGGCCAACTGTTCTTCCTAATTCACCATTAATTCTACCCTCAGGTAAGTTGGATTCCTCTACGGCTAAGGGTACAATTTCTTCCCTGTTAGCCTCGAGTGTTTCTGCTATAGAATCTAAAAAAGCTGCCTTTTCTTTTCCTGATATATTCTTATAAAACAAAAAGGCCTCTTGTGCGGAGTTGAAAATCTGGTCTAAGTTCATGGGCTTAAAGTATGAATTATGCTAGAAATACCATGGGAATACCCTGAAATATGCTTCAATTCGCAAAATAATTTACCCTGCTTGCAAGGAGTATTTTGAGGGATCCCTAATTTATTTCCTTTCTATATTTTCGGACGGTTTTGTATTCCGTCCAAAATGATTTTTTCTATCCTTTCTCTTTCTTCTCCAATTATAGTTAGTCTAGGAGCACGGACATGCTCAGAGCCGATACCACAATGCTGTTCAGCTAGCTTAATATACTGAACTAGTTTCGGATGAATGTCCAGTTCCAATAAAGGTAAAAACCATTGATAAATTTTTCTGGCTTCATCGATTTTACCCTCTTGAATCAAGTTATAAACAGCCACCGTTTCCTTTGGAAAAGCGCAAACCAAACCTGCAACCCAGCCAACTGCACCCATTAGCAATTCTTCCATTGCCAAGGTATCTACCCCACATAGAATTTTGAATCGGTCCCCAAAGCGATTATGCATACGGGTGACATTTGAGATATCTCTTGTAGATTCTTTAATTGCCTGGATATTTTGGCATTCCGCCAATTCTTCAAACATGTCCAGCGTTACCAAAGTCTTGTAATCTACCGGGTTGTTATAAATCATCATAGGTAACTGGGTAGAATTAGCAACTGCCTTGAAATAGGCAACAACCTCTCTGGCATCTGCGGCATAACGCATAGGAGGCAGGATCATCAGACCAGACGCTCCTAGCTTTTCTGCTTCTTTTGCCCAATCTATGGCATCTCTTGTAGCCCCTTCTGCAATATTCAGGATTACAGGAACTTTTCCTCCAATGTATTGAACAGTTTCTTTTGTCAGTTGTATTTTTTCTTCCTGAGACAAAACAGAACTTTCTCCCAAAGTTCCTCCCAGAATAATTCCATGCACCCCGGACTCCAATTGGAAATCCAGATTTTTAAAGAATAAATCCATATCCAAGGATCCATCTTTGTGAAACTTGGTAGTGACTGCGGGGAAAACGCCTTTCCAATTCATAAGCTTTAATTATTTGATCTTTATTGGATCAAAGGTAGCTAAGAGCAAGTGGAAAGACTTTTACAGGATTAATCTATACTGATACTATATTGATTATATTTATGATTATTAATTCACAATTGAATAATTTGATATTAATTTATGGATATCCGCTTTCTTACCATTATTGACAAAAATTCGGCTTCTTGTCTGCTGAAAAGATCAGAATCCGGAAGCTTCGGTCTTCGGTCTTCCAACCTGTCAAGCAAGGAAAATAAGGCAACTGGCATGATTGCGGATAATCAGATATTAATATTTCAATGTCAAAAGTAATTTCCTTTCAGATACCTAAATCCCAAAAGGAGTTTATCCGGTTTCAAAAAGACCGTGGAAATCACTTTTATGACAAGTTGCATCAGCACCCCCAACTACAACTCACCTTAATTCTAGAGGGGAAAGGGCAGTTTTTAAGTGGGGATTACGTGGGAAGGTTTGAGCCGGGAGATATCTTTTTTTTGGGAGAAAATGTGCCACATGTATTTAGGAGTGATCCAGAATATTTTGAAGCGGATTCTAATTTAAAAGCTGCCGGGAATACTCTGTTTTTTGATTTTCAGGCTTTAGGGGATTCTATTTTGGAGGTAGAAGACTTGCAGGGACTGCGAAGCTTAAGCCAAACTAAGGGAGCCTGTTTTCAGGTTTCAGGGGCTTGTAGAGATAGGTTAACGGAATTGATAGCGGAATTTGAAAGCTGTAATGGACTGTTCCGATTTCAGAAAGGAATGGAAATGTTAGCTGTTTTAGAGAAAGCTAAAGATGATTTAAACGCCTTGAATCATGCTGAATTGAACTGGGGTTTGTCGGAGAAAGATGGCAGTAGGATGGATATTATTTTGCGTTTTTTGCTGGAAAACAAAAACCGGACTATAAGGCTAGAGGAAGCAGCAAGTGTGGCATCGATGAGTAAGGAAGCTTTTTGTAGATTTTTCAAATTGAGAACGAGAAAAACATTTACCCAATACCTCAATCAATTGAGGGTAAATGAAGCATTGAAGCTTTTGGAAGAAACGGAGCTGGGAATTGCTGAAATTGCCTTTCAGGTAGGGTTTGAAAATCTATCCTATTTCAATAGGGCTTTTAGAAAAATCCAAGGGGAGACACCTTCTTATTTTAGACGAAAAAGAAACTAAAAAGCCCTGAAATTTTCAGGGCTTTTAAATCAGATTGAAATAGAAGTTGTATTATCATCAGGAACTCGATCAATCAGCTTATTGTAAGGGTCAATTCCTGCTTTCACAGGTACTCCTCCTTTTACCTTTATAGTGATTGTGGATGCTCCAGGTTTGATTTTATGCTTTTGAATATAGAGTGGATTAACTCGAGTTCTTCCATTTTCATCCTTATCCTCCGCTGCAAATACACCTATATCAATGTAATCAGCTTTATATTCAGCATTGGACTCTCTTCCTGTTTCGTCTGCATAGAGCTTTTGAGAGCGAATGTTTAGGGTGATTTCGTATTCGTTATCTCCCAACTTTTTGGTGCTCACAGATTCTGCTCTATTATCATACAAGGTGATCTTATTCCAGGTATCGTCTAGATAGTATTGAATGCTATCAGGAGTAACTGCTTTAAGATGTCTGTATAAATCCGAACTTCCCGGGAAAGGAGGGCTTTGCCTCAAACCAAATTCCTTATTGAAGTTGTACAAAGCTGAATCCATTGCTTCCGCACCTATTAGATCCCGTAAGCCATAAAGAATCAAGCTACCTTTGTTGTACCATTGGTAAGGTCTGTTACAGTTGATGAAAACGTTCTCTTTTTTACTTTCATTTGATCGACCTCTCAAATAGTCATCTAGTTCGTCTTTGAGGAATCGCTTCATATTGTCTTTCCCATATCTTCTTTCTGTGAGAATGAGTGCAGAAAACTCTGCCAAGGCCTCCGAAGTCAAATTGGAACCTCGGGTATAGTTGGGGGTAATTTGATGGCCCCACCACTGATGAGCCAACTCATGCGCAGTCACGTAATACACGTAATCGAAGTCATCGGGATTTTTGAAGTCGGCAACCCATCCAAAACTTTCGGAAAAGGGAACGGTATTCGGGAAGGACTGAGCAAATCTTGCGTAGCGAGGAAATTCCAATAATCTCATTTGCCTAAACTGGAAATTTCCATAAGTCTCCGAAAAATAGGTTAACCCATCTTTGTAAGCCTGAAGGAAGCGGTCGAGATTGTAGGCATGCTTTTTATCGTAAAAGATTTCAATATCCACTTTCTGACCATCCGGTAATTCAGCTACGTCTTTCAATACCTCATATTCTGCCGAAACAAAGGTGAAGAAGGCCTGAATGGGAGTATCCTGAATATAATGGAAATATCTTCGTCCGTTTTCTTCCCACTCCTTTTGCAAATAACCCGGAGCTACAGCAATCTGTGATGGGATGGTACTTACTACAGCTTCGAATTGAATGAAATCTGCATCGTCCGCAAACAAAAGGGTTCTTTTACCCTGAGGATCATCGTGAGGTGGCAGATCCTCCGGTTTTTCCGGAAGCTCGTATTTTCTTCTGTCTTCATCAGAGGAAATTTCCGCTTGTGAATTATAGCCAATTTCTGGAATACCCCCTGAGAAGAAAGTTCCGTTATAAACCAGTTCACGTCCATAGCCAGAATTAGGGAATCCCTGATTGGTTGCCTTACTGATAATTGTAAAACTCAAAGTATCACCTGGCATCATAGTCTCCGGCAAAGCAGTGATTTTATACCATTCTCTTTCGGGTTTCCTGCCAAAAACTTGAAACAATCTAGATTTGTAGTCAAGTGGGAAGCGATGTGTCAAGGTGTCTCCATTCAAAACAACCTTAAAGTCATCCAAAGAGGTAGAGTTAAAATGAATGGAGTCTATTGGAGCTTCAGTTTTATTGACAAGTTCCACCTCTGCTGAAAAATATGCATCGCGTTCTAAAGGATAAAGATCTGCTTGAATAGTTACTTTCGTGTATTTGGGTTGAGGGATGCCTTCATATTTCTTAAGCTGCTTTTCATAAGCTACTTGTCTTCTTGTTCCCTCTTCAGGAGTCAGATAGCCATTTTCATAAACGACAGTTTGATAGATATAGGCTCCTGATAAAATTGCCAACAGGAGAAATGCGAAAGAGACTCTTGGTGCCAGGCTAGAAAGTCTGGATTTGGCTGTTTTCCATCTGCTTTTGAAAGAATTTTCAGTACCTCTTGAGAAGAAAATACTGAAGAATAAAACCAAGAATATTCCCCAGGCAGTCCAGTAAATATTGAACCAGAAAAGAGGTTCTCCAAAATGCCCCAAGCCATTCATGTCGCTCCAGGTATAACCTGGTTTATAGCTATAGAAAAACAGATTGAAATTGTAATCTGCAAATCCTCTAAGGATTAACATAACCAGCCAAATTCCAATAGCGGCTGCATGCCCTGCAAACTTATTGTTGACAACCAAATGAACGGCAAACACCAACATGACCATTTGCAAATAATCCGGCAACCCAATCAAGTAAGAGTCGGTGAGATAGACTCCTAAATCGTATTTGAAATACCCTTTAAGAGTCTGGACAATGATGCCCACAAAAATTGGGATGGTAGTTAAAATCAGACAGATGAATGCCATTCCCAAAAACTTGGAGGCAATGACTACCGTGTCCTTAACAGGGAAAGTATCATTGATTACAGAGTAGCCTGTGGCTTTATCTCTGTGTAAACTTTC
The DNA here is from genome assembly GCF_019443765.1 of Algoriphagus sp. NBT04N3. Taxonomy (NCBI): domain Bacteria; kingdom Pseudomonadati; phylum Bacteroidota; class Cytophagia; order Cytophagales; family Cyclobacteriaceae; genus Algoriphagus; species Algoriphagus sp. NBT04N3. The sequence continues at coordinate 3,597,189 of NZ_CP048415.1, read as the reverse complement.
TCCGGTGAAAAACACGATTATGATGAACACAAAGAGGTTGTAATCGAAAGTTTTATACTCCATCAAAAAGCTGGTGGATGGAAGGTTTGGCACAGAGTAAAGAGTAATCCCAATCCAAAAATCCAGTATCAGAAATATCAATCCACCCAATAAGATGGATTTGAAATAAACATCTTTGGAAATATTTTGGATTTCGATTTTGGTCAGGGTTTTTAAACTGCTCCATTGATAGGCCTTGGAAAAGTCTGAGACTGACTCGATTTTTCCCTGAATAAATCCTTTTTCCTTTACTTCTTTCTCCTTGCTTTTCTTCTGCGAGGTTTGGAAAAAATAATTGAAGCTAAACCTAAAATAGGAGGCTACGAAAAACACCAAGCCTACCGCCATCCAAAGCAACCTGTTCAACAGTAGGTTTCCTTCAAGAGGAAGAAAATAGCTGTTTTGCTCAAAAGGAGTTAAGTAGCGAGTTTCATATGCAAAGGAGTTGAGGCCAAAAGGGTCGATCAGTTGGACAATATTTTTGTTCTCAATATCCTGAGCCAGAAAATTTGCTAATAGGTAAGCAATAAAAATCACTATTCCTCCGGTATAAATGGAGCGGATATTCCTAGTGAAAATAATCAATGAGAAGAATAAGGATCCGGCCAACCAAAGGTTTGGAACCAATAAGGTAAACCAAGGCTGTAAATAATTAACCAAGGAATTAGGGCCATATCGCTCTACATCAGTTCCGAATGCTGGACCCAAAAGGCTGCCCAAATAAACCCCCAACAAGGCTCCAGAGGAAATGAATAATAAGGTCACAAATGAACCCCAAAATCTTCCCATGAAATAGCCAAATTTGGATATGGGGTAACTGAACATAAAGGTAGCTGTTTTATGCTCCAAATCCCTGTAAAGGGGTACTCCCATTACCGCTGACGCAATTAAAATCCCAAAAATTGAGATCAATAATAGGAGGTTGGCGATTACAATTGGGGCATTATGAAATACCTTTTCTGAAGCCGGAGTGTTCCCCGTACCAATTAGAATCAAGGCAACTACAAATAATAAAAGAAAATAAATCCAGGTTGCCGGTCTCGTAAATCTGTACTTTAATTCGAAAAGAAAGATATCCTTAAACATAGCGCAAGATTAAATAGTGATAGGATCTACTTTTTTCGAAATAAAGCTGAAGTATACATCTTCTAAATCTGCCTGACTTGGTTCAAAACCATTCCCGGGAGCTGCTTCACTTTCCACACGCAAGCTTAATTTGCCTTCAATAAGCTTGGTAGAGATCACATGGTAATCCTGGCGATATTGATCTAATTCACTTTTATCAATGGATTTTTTATAAATTTTCCCTTGTACCATAGCTAAGCCGTCTTTAGGTTTTCCCTGCATCAGTAATTCTCCCATGCAAATGATGGCCATATTTGAACAAAGGGTATTTACATCTTCGACGATGTGTGTAGAAAGAATCACGATAGTATTTTCTCCGATTTCGGAAAGTAAATTGTAAAAGCGGTTTCTTTCAGATGGATCTAATCCTGCTGTAGGTTCATCAACTATGATCAGACTCGGGTTTCCAACAAGTGCTTGAGCAATTCCAAATCGCTGTCTCATACCTCCAGAGTAAGTTCCCAAACCTTTCTTTCTATCCTTATACAAGTTTACCCTATTCAATAGTGAAGCTACCAGCTCCTTTCGCTCAGATTTATTTCCAATTCCCTTCATTTGCGCAATATGATCCAGCATAGTCTCAGCATTGATTCTAGGGTATAAGCCGAAATCCTGAGGGAGATATCCCAAGCGTTCCCTTACCGACTGTTTATCCTGAAGTACATCAATCCCATCCAGAGAAATGCTTCCTTCATCAGCATCCTGAAGAGTAGCTATCGTACGCATTAAGGTTGACTTTCCAGCGCCATTTGGACCTAATAATCCAAACATTCCCTGTGGGATGGTGAGTGAGATATCATTGAGGGCTTTCACTCCATTGGAGTAAGTTTTGGAGAGGTTTTGAATGATGAGTTCCATAAAAAGAGTTAGGGTTAAGTATAAAGGAATGTAAATTTTGGTTTAGTACGGGAAAACAATTTAATAATTTGATTTTTACTATGTTGTAAGAATTTAGTATTGCAGATTATAATCCTTAGATGCATAAAAGTGAAGGATGGATGCAGAGACGGATGAAAGTTTTTCTTACTAGCTTTATCTTGCACAATAAAACAAAGCACCCAAATGAATTTTAAACTCTGTGATTTAGCCTTTTTCGTTTTACTTATTCTATCAGCTTCCTGTACGAAACGCGAGTTTCTTAAAGAATCCGGTCAAGTGGAGGCGTTTGCCGAAATGGTGGCAACGGATGTCAAGCCTTTGGCTTTAGGCCCTTTGATGTCTGAGGCAGAAATGGATCTTTTTATGCCAGAAGCAGAGAGATTAGCAGAGAAATATCAAATCAGTTTTTTCAGAGAATCAGAGTTAGTTAAAACGAAATTGTTTCCTCAGGATATAGCAGAAGGAAAAGAAGTTCTAATTCTGTACAAGGGAACGGCCTTATTAAACTATGAGGATTTGAAAAAGCGGCTAGCATCTACTTCAGATGAAAAAGAGATCAGGGACTTGAGTCGGCGTTTCGGTAGACTTTTGGGCTATCCCTCATCAGCAATAAATAATTTGTTGGCCGAAAATTCTGAATTCAGGGGCTTGGAAGATTTTCAGATTCAGGGACAGGAGTTGATCTGGTTCTTTCAAGATTTGAATAAAGCAAAAGATTTTTATGCCGAAAAATTGGGCTTGAAGCTTCTGGAGGAGAATGCAAGCTCTGCTACTTTTCAGATAGCAGGAGATTCCCGCTTGGTTCTGAAAAGTGTGGCTGATTCTGAATATTCAGGTCAAGAAGCTAAATCTGTGGCTTTGGCATTATTGACCGATAATTTAGAAGCTTGGTATGAGCATGTTCAGAAGGAAAATATTCCGGTGAAATATTCACTCAAACAAAACCCGGAAGGAGCTCATGATGGATTTGTAGCGATTGATCCAGAAGGCTATTTATTGGAATTTGAAATGTTTCGGCAGCATCCTGAAAATGAAATTTTAATGCCCGAATTGCAAAGCCTGGAGCCTCAGTCAACCAAATTGGGGTCGAATTTGAATTTTTATGGCTCAGTCACCTGGCTTTATTACAAGGATATGCTTCCTATGGAGATTTTTATGACCGAAAATCTGGGTTTGAGATTGTCTGCAGATCAAGGTTGGGCTAAAATTTACCGGGTTTCGGAGAACAGTTATTTGGGATTAGTAGACGAAAAGCGGGGGATGAATAGTTTTGCTGAGGAGAAATTGGTGGAGGTGAAATTTGACTTGAAGGATGCGAATGGTTGGGAGGAATACTTGGAGAAAACTTCAGTGGATTCTACTCGCATAAAGAATACTTTCAAAGATCTTGGCGGGTATTTATTTCGGTTTTGATCTCAATGAAGAAAAAATTTTTACCGCATAGAGATCATAGAAATCATAGACTAAAAACTATAGTTTAAACTACATTTCTAATTTTTTTTATTTTAATTTAATGGGGATATGAACTACACCCAGAAATCTTTAGACGAACTGACTTACCAAGTTTTAGGCGCGGCAATTCATGTACATAAGTTTTTAGGCCCTGGTCTTCTAGAAAGTGTTTATCATCAATGCCTTATCGCTGAGTTTGACTATCGATCTATTAATTATAAATCGGAACTATCAGTTCCAATAATTTATCGGGGTCAGCAACTAGAGACTTTGTTAAGATGTGATTTTTTAGTGGAAGGAGTTTTGGTTCTAGAACTCAAGTCAGTTAATGAGATTTTGCCTATTCACCAAGCCCAGCTAATGAATTATATGAATCTTCTGAAAGCCCCTAAGGGTATTTTGATCAATTTTAATGTAATTAACCTTTTCCAGCAAGGCCAAAAGACTTTTATCAATAAATACTTTGAAAAATTGGATCGTTTCTAATTCTATGTTTTCTATCGTTCCTATGCGGTTTTAAAAGTGGCTATGTGGTTTAACTTAAATAGTAACCTTAGGGTTTATTTGGTATTTTAGACTTTGAACCACCAAGCTCAATTCAATTATGAAAAAAACACTCTTAGTTTTTCTATTTGTTTGCTTTAGTTTTTGGGTGCAGGCCACAGAATTGGCCAATATGATCACCACCTATCAAGCGGATAGGGGAGCACTGGGGCGATTATATACGAATAGACTTTCTGATGAATATTTTGAACGCATGCAAGCATTCAATCAAGAATACTTGGATGCTTTGCAAAGCTACAATTACGAGGCATTCTCTGAGGATGGTAAAATAGACTATGTGCTTTTCAGGAATTATCTCGAGACTCAGTTGGCAGAATTGCAACTTGAAAAAAGGGATTTTGATGCGATCAAAAACGTGGTTGCATTCGGTAGTCCTTTGCATGCATTCGTAGTGGATAGAAGAAGAGCCAAGCAACCCGATTCTCAAGCTTTGGCAGCAAGTTGGAACCAGGTAGCCAATCAAATTGATACGCAATTAAAGACTTTACCGACTACCTCCAAGTACAATTCTTGGCAAAAAGCCGATTTGGCTGCTTCCGCTGTGGAAAGCTTAAACCGTGTGGTAGGAGAGGCTTATAATTTTTACTATGATTATGATCCGCAGTTTACTTGGTGGATGCCTGAGCCTTGGAAGCGATTGGATGCTTCTATGAAAGCCTATGCCAAAGCCTTGAGAGAGCATTATACCAATTCAGTGAAGGATGATGGAAGTGGGATCATCGGAAAGCCTATAGGGCGAGAAGCTCTGCTAAATCAATTGGCATTTGAAATGATAGCTTATACTCCTGAGGAGTTGATTGCTGAAGCGGAAAAGCAATTTGCCTGGTGTGAAAAAGAAATGCTCAAAGCCTCCAATGAATTGGGTTTTGGGAATGACTGGAAAGCAGCATTGGAGATGGTCAAAGAAACCTATTTACCTGAAGGAGCTTGGCCGGAAGAAGTAGTAAGATTGGGAAATGAGGCAATTGACATCATGGAAAAAAATGATTGGATTACCGTGCCTGAATTGGCTAAAGAAACCTGGAGAACATCCATGATTTCTGCAGAAAGGCAGCGAGTAAGTCCCTTCTTTTTGGGGGGAGAGGTGATTCAGATTTCCTATCCTACCTCCGAAATGAGTCATGAGGAAAAAATGATGTCAATGCGAGGGAATAACCCTCACTTTTCCAGAGCTACAGTTCAGCATGAATTGATTCCCGGTCACCACCTGCAGCAATTTATGAATCAGCGCTACATGACTCACAGGCGCTTATTTCGAACACCATTTTGGACGGAGGGTTGGGCCTTGTATTGGGAGTTTGTGCTTTGGGATCGCGATTTTCCAAGAGATGCAAAAGACAAGGTAGGTATGCTATTTTGGAGAATGCACCGTTGCGCACGGATTATCTTTTCTCTCAACTATCATTTAGGAAAAATGACACCTCAGGAATGTATTGATTTACTGGTAAATCGAGTAGGACATGAATACGCCAATGCAGAGGCAGAGGTAAGAAGGTCTTTTGAAGGAAGCTACGGACCGCTTTATCAGATTGCTTATATGATTGGTGCTTTGGAGTTTTATTCCTTGAGAAAAGAAATGGTGGATTCCGGAAAAATGGATGAGAAAGCCTTTCACGACATGATCATGCAGCAAAATACCATGCCCGTGGAAATTTTAAGAGCGAAAGTGACTGGAAAACCTCTAGACAAAAATCACAAAGCCAGCTGGAAGTTTCTGAATTGATTTTCCGTTTTGAACCCTCCAAGGGTTTTAAACCCTTGGAGGGTTAGGACAAAGGAGGCTGAATGGCCTCCTTTTTTACTTTATGTCTTGCCTGATTATTTAATCTTAACTTTTGCTCCCTTTTTGAGGGTGATAATGATTACTCCATTTTTGCCCTTATCTCCGTACACTTCTGTGGCACTTTTATCTTTCAGCACAGTGATACTTTCAATATCATTAGGATTGATATCAAGCTGCTCCATTGAGGATTTTTCCATAGTTCCTGCATCCGAATTGATGACAAAAAGGGGCTGGTCACTGCTGGCTTCCCCAGCTACTACCACATTCACTTTCGAATTTGGAGAAAATCCAGAATAGGTACTATAGGCAGGTTGGCCCGATCTCGTTTGTCCAGTACCACGAAGTCCACTAGCTATTGATCCGCGTACAGAAGTTGAAGGGCTAATACTGGAATATCCTAATACTCGAGTTTGTCCCATCTGTTTGATTTGCTCCTCTGTCAATTCGTTTTTGATGGCAACCAAAGAACTGAGCTGCTTTTTCTTCAATTGGTTTTCGAGCTGTAAAACCTTGTCTAATTGTTTATTAACAGCTAAGGCATCTACTTTAGGCAATTGAAGCATCTTTTCCAATTTGGCATTGGCTTCATCCAAGTCCCATTTTAGGGTAGAGAATTCTCCAGCATTTTCTGCATGGATTTTTTTAATCTTAGTGGCTTGGGCATCAGTCAGGTTGATTTTCTCCCGTGCCTCCATGATTTGGTCGGCAGAGTATAAATTCTTTTTGAAAATATCCTGGGCCATCACAATAGAAGAAAGCAGGAAAAGGGGGATTATTAATAGGTTTTTCATAGGTTAAGTTGGTTTAGCTTAGAATTCTGTTAGTAATGAGGAGGTGCTTGACTCCCAAACATCGATGTATGCCTTTTCCTCTATAATCAATGTTTGCTGCTGATTTTCATTTTCTTGAAGAGAAATAATAATTACCTCATTGGGCGCTTCTTTGGCTGGTTCTTGTTGATACCATAATAATCCTCCAACGAGTAAGGATGCAGCTATTCCCATTGGGAACCACCAATTAAAGGTGCTCACCTTTGTTTCCGGGAATTCGGGAATAGGAAGGTTTTGATCTTGCTTCTTCATTTCAGAGAAAAAGTCTTTTATCAGTTGATCATTTTCCATGATATTCCAGTATTTGGGATTTTAAGATTAATTCTTTGAGTTTCTTTTTTCCGCGCTCGTAATGAGTTCGGGCCGTTCCAAGGCTGATTTGAAGGATCTCAGCACTTTCAGCAATAGTCATTTGGTGGTAAAAAACCGAAGTAATGACTTCTCTTTGCATTGTCGGAAGTTGGCTGAGAATTGCCTCAAAATTCAATTCTTCAGTATCCTTCTCAGGTTCTATAAAATCATCCTTTTCTCCTAAGGCCTGCAGTCTATTTCCTTTTCTCAATGAATCTATGCAAGTATATCGGATGATTGAAAAAAGCCAGGTTTTAACCTTAGTAGCATCTTTTAGCTTAGCTTTTCCTTCAAGGATTTTGAGATAAGATTGCTGAAGCATGTCTTTAGCGAGTTCATCATCAAATTGACAGCATTGCCTTGCCCAGATGTAGGCTTCTCGATGATGAAGCTTTAAGATATGTTCGAGCTGTGACCGATTCATTTACATCCTTTAGTCGGGTAAAGAGAGGAATATATGACAGAACGAAAGGAAAAAAATTAAGATTTTTAAAAAGGTTGAAAACCAATTACCTAAATAATCTATTTCTTAGTCTTAGGATCTCGCACTCTAAACAAATACGCTAGTGTAAACTCCAAATTTGTAGAATTCATGTCGAAAATCCTGTCCTGACTCTCAGGATTGGTGAAGTCATAAGAAAAACGAACCTCTCCCGAAATGGTGCTCTTGCCAAATAGTTTGGAAATCCCTGCTCCACCGGTAAGTCCATACATAAATCGATTCGGCTTGTCGTTGGCTCCTCCGTAAGTAGGAATCACAGGTGTATTGGGGTTGCTGATTTGCCTTTGAACTTCATTAGCTTTCATCAGATAACCAAAATGAGGGCCCATTTTGATTTGAAATCTTCCGCTTCTCCCGGCAAAAAAACTAGCTAGTAATGGGAATTTCAAGTATTCTAACTCTGTCCTATTGACTAAAATGGGTTCATCTTCTCCATTGACCTGCTGAAAGCCCAAAGTGATCCATTGGATATTAAGTTCAATCCCAGCGTTTTTTGAATTAAAATGCTCTACGACCAAGGCAAAAGTGGGCTTACCTACACTCTCGGTGCTGATAGCCCGAAAATTTGCTGCAGGCCTGTATGAATAAGAGGAAGTCGCATAGCCAGCTCTAACCCCAACACTTGTTTGGGAGAATCCAAAATGACTGAGAAAAATTAAAAAAGAAAGCAGGATGAATTGACGCATGTGCAAAATTAAGGATTAACCAACCAAATAACTATTTGGAATTGATGATGAAAGTTCCGGAAACTGGCTCTCCATTGAGTCCAAGACCCCTCACTTCCACAATCATCGGGCCAGCTAGATCATTGGTGTAAAAACTGATATTCACTTTTCCGGATTCATCAGTTACTAGGTAAGGATTCCAGTAAAGTGTTTGTCTTTGATCCTTCCCGCTGAAATCTTTTTCTTGCTCATAATCCATGTAAAAGAAGGACTTGACAGGTTCATACCCTTCGATCACAAATTGGGACAAGCCTACTGTAGGCATCAAAGGGGATGAGATGTTTTGATTTCCTTCTTTGAGATAAACAGCTATTACTCCATTTCTTCCTTGATCACCAAGCATAGATACAGTTCTGGAAACGACCTCAATTCTATCAATATCATTGGGATTGATACTTCTAAGGTTGTCTGCCGCAGTTGAACTTCCTGTACTGGCCATGATTGCACCATTGATCATGACCAAGGGTTCCATCGAGCTGCTTACTGAAGTAGCTCCACCTCTCAAACGTATTTGTTGTCTTCCAGAGGCACCCTCTAGGGTTACCCGCATGCCCGGAACATTCCCTGCCAAGCTATTGACTAAATCAACTGAATTTCCGGTTGCCATGATTTTATCACCGCTAACCACATAGTCAGCATTTCCATAAATAGCCTCAATCTTGGTGGCTTTTTTATCTTCTACCAGTACAGGTTCCAATTCCTGTTCTCTTTCACGGAGATTTATTTCCCGGATAGGTGTATCACTTTTTTCAATCGTAGGAAATATGCTGTTTTTTGGCAAAGAGACAGGTGCATTTAGTTCCGGCTCCAACTGAATATTAGAGATGTTCTTTCCTTTTTTGTCCTGAGCCTGAATTGCAATTTTCATAGGACCGTAGAATTCCATTTCCTCCAAAGAAAAATCCCCATTTCGATCTGACTCTAGATCTACAATTCCTTCAAAATCATTGATGAAAACAGTAACCTGACTTTGTACTCCTTTTCCTTTTTCATCCAGGACTTTTCCTTTTTGGGTGAGGGATTTTTCTACTGGATAGGAAAAGCGATCAATTTTGATGCTCTCTGGAATCTCATCCAAGACTAAAGTCTGTTTGATTTTAGCAGGATCCTCCATAGGCGACACCAAACTTTGATCTAAAACTGATACTGATAAATTGGCTTGAATTGGCTTTTGATTTTTATCAGTAAGAGTCAATGTCAAGTTTACTTTTTCCCGAGGGCCATAGCTATTTTTAGGGGTATTGACCTGAATATATTCCGAGCCCAGGGTCAGTTCCCCTTTAGCGTTAAGTCTTTCAAAAGGGCCTAAAACAGGAAGGGTTTTAATGAAGTAATGATCCGGGCCGTAATTTTTATTCCAGTTGGTATAGGCTCTCAGGTAATATTTTTTCTCTGATAAACTATCTGGTAGGTAAAAATTTCCCACTACTACTCCATCAAAAATTTTGAATTTTTTCTCAATGACAAAGTCCCTAGTAGAATTCAATAATTCCACATGCAGAACTTTGCTCAATTCCTCTTTCAGGTAAGGATTTCCATACTTAAAGTAAGCCTTGAAAAACACCTCATCTCCAGCATAGTAATAAGGTTTATCCGTATGCAGGTAGACCTTCTCCTGAAAATTAGCTGCAGTTCTCTCTAAATTTTGAAGTTGAATAGCTTTCTCAGCGTCGTAATCTAAGGGTAGGATAGTAGCGATCCTTTTCCTATCCATATCTCCGGAGAAAACCAGGTCCTGTGGATTGAGAATTGATCCATTTTCCCGAACCCGAACTTTTCCTCCATTGACCTCCAGCCAGGATACCGGATATGGGGCATCTTTGTAGGTGTTGATTTGTGTATATCCTTTTTGATAATGAATCTCAATTCTGCCTTTCAGATTGATCCAATATTCCCCTGGCTTGTCAGCTGGCACCACCATTTGATCAGTTTTGTAAGGGATTACCGAGCGACCCAATTCATTCGCAAAAATATCTGAGCGCATGTTGAGAGAAGGAGAGCCTCCTGGTTTATCTCCATAAAGGAAAAAGCCTTCCCTTTCCTGCTCTCCATTGATGATAGCCCGGAACATGTTCTGAGGGGACTTTCTGTAGACGTCGGCACGGTTTTGTTCCCAAGTTTTGCGCTGGGTTTCCGATTCAGGTTTCATCTCCTCAAATCTCGCTGCGCCTGCTATCCGATAATTGGTTGGGGTATTGAAAAACTCTTTTAAGTCAAAAGTTATTTTATAGCCCAAGTAGTTGTTATTGATTTCCAAGGGTAATTGGGTGGAGGCCTTGAAGGTGTTTTTATCGCTCACTTCGGGGAAGTCTACCACCCAGGGATTTTCTATGATTGCCTGCGCAGCAATGGCATCATTTCCCAAGAAGAGATTTTGAAATTTCCTTAGATCCCTTTCCCAACTTTTATCTCTTTTCGCTTTGATTTCTACATCTGACAGCTCGGTTTCAAGGGCTTTCATACTTAGGTTGACAGTCAGGAGACCTCCAGGATTTAAATTGACTTTTTTGGTCTCTGCCTGATAGCCCATAAAGGAAAAGCTCAACTCCAAGGGTCCCGCTTCAAGATTTTCCAATAAATAAGCGCCATTCATATCTGTGACTGTAGAGATGGTGGTATTATTGATAAACACATTGCAAAACGGTAGTGTCTCCCCTGTGTCAGCGTCTTTGACAATGCCTTTGATACTGCCTGTTTGGGAATAGGTTAAGGAAGCATTTAGAATGAATAACAAAAATAGAATGAGTGGTTTTCCTGCCTTCATCTGATTTGTCGAAATTATTAGGTAAAGTTTAAAAGTAATTAGTTTGCTGATAATTATCTTTAAAAGAAATGAAAAAAAGCTCCAATTAGGAGCTTTTTTCTATTTCTTAGGTTTTTTAACATCTTCTAAATCGTCTCGATCTTTCAACTTTTTGTCTTCCACATTTTTATTCAAAAACTCGTTGATTTTATCGATAGGAAAGGAAGAATTAATCTCCCCGAATGAGTTGATTTCCATTTTGAAACCTTTCAGTTCATCGTGAACCTTTGGGTCTTCTTTTTTGGTTTTTTTCTTTTTAGCCATGACTTGAATTTTATCCTGCAACAGGAAGGCTTTCAATCGCAAACTTGATTCTAGTTGCTACTTCCTTAGCACCTAAGATAGCAAATATCTCCATCAAATCCGGTCCTGCACCTGCACCTGTGACCGCCAATCTTACTGCTTGCATAACTTTTCCCAACTTAACTTCCACAGCAGCGGCGGAATTTTCCAATAGGGACTTGGCGGTTGCCCCGTCAAAATCGCCAGAATGAGCCTCTATACTTCCTGCATAGTGCTCCAGTACTTTGACTGCATCTTCATTCCATTTTTTACTGGCTACCTGCTCGTCAAATGAGGTAGGAGCGATTAGCAAGAATTTATTTTCACTCCACATTTCAGACGCGAACGTTACCCGCTCTTTTGTCAAAGCAACGATAGCCTCTGCCTTTTCCTGAGAAAGCTCCATGCCATCCTTGGCTGCATCGGCAATTACCTGTGTAGCCAATTCTTGGTTAGATTTTGTACGGATGTATTGCTCATTAAACCATTTTGCCTTAGCGATGTCGAATTTTGTTCCGGCCTTACCGATTCTTTCTATGCTAAATGCTTCTATCAATTCTTCTTTGGAAAAAATCTCTCGCTCATCTCCGGGGTTCCATCCCAAGAATGCCAGGAAGTTTAATAGGGCTTCAGGAAGGTAGCCTTGCTCTCTAAAACCTGCAGCCGTTTCTCCGCTTTCCTTATTTTCCCAATTGAGTGGGAAAACAGGGAACCCTAACTTATCGCCATCTCTTTTGGATAATTTTCCATTACCATCTGGTTTCAGAAGGAGTGGCAGATGAGCAAATTCCGGCATGGAGTCTTCCCAACCGAAGAATTTATAAAGTAGCACGTGCAGTGGCGCAGAAGGTAGCCATTCTTCTCCTCTGATGACATGCGTAATGTCCATCAAATGATCATCCACGATGTTTGCAAGGTGATAGGTTGGCATCCCGTCAGACTTCATCAAAACCTTATCATCCAAAGTACTGGAATGAACCATTACCCATCCTCGAATCAGGTCATTCATTCTGACCTCTTCTTTTCGTGGGATTTTCACCCGAATGACATAAGGCTCACCTGATGCTAAGCGCTCTTTCACCTCTTCTTCAGAGAGCGTCAGAGAGTTTTTCATTTGGGTTCGGGTAATGCTGTTATACTGAGGGGTTACCACTCTTGCAGCTGTTAGTCTTTCCCTCATAGCTTCCAATTCCTCTGCTGTATCAAAAGCATAGTAGGCATGTCCCTTTTCCACTAAGTCCAAAGCGTACTGCATATAGTCAGCCTTTCGCTCAGATTGGCGATAAGGGGCTACCGAACCTGGATTCCATGGACTTTCATCTGGAGCTATCCCCAACCATTCCAAAGAGTCTTTGATGTATTCCTCTGCACCAGGAACAAATCTATTCTGATCTGTATCTTCTATTCTCAAGAGGAATTTACCTCCCGTTTTTTTGGCAAATAGGTAATTGTATAGGGCGGTTCTTACACCTCCAATATGCAAGGGCCCTGTGGGTGAAGGGGCAAATCGTACGCGAACTTCTCTACTCATGGAATTGTGTTTCTAGTCTGAAAACAGGCTATTTGATATAAAGTTTTTCAAATCAGGGTGCAAAGATAAGGATTTGTGGAGGATTGTAAGAGGGGTTGAGCTGAATGAAATGGAGGGCTGGCTTTTTCCTGTCTACAAATGGCTTTAAACCAAAAAAGGAACCCATTGCTGAGTTCCTTTTTTATGATTTCCGGAGAAGCTTAGTGCTTCACCTGGATTTTTTCCTTGATACGAGCAGCTTTACCCTGACGTCCTCTCAAGTAGAACAATCTAGCTCTTCTTACTCTACCTTGTCTCAATAGATCGATTTGCTCGATAGAAGGAGAAAGGATAGGGAAGATACGCTCTACACCGATACCGTTCGAGATTTTTCTTACTGTGAAAGTCTCACCATTGGTATTCGGGTTTTTACGCTGGATTACAGTTCCCTGGAACTGCTGGATTCTTTCCTTGTTACCTTCTTTGATACGTACGTGTACGTTGATGGTATCACCAGCTTTGAAAGAAGGGAATTTGGCTCTCGCCTCGCTGTATTCCGCTTCTACAATTTTCATTAGTTCGCTCATAGCTTCTATATTTTATGCTTTCGCTGTTTGGCCAACGCGTGGCTTATTCAATTACTTTTTGTTCGATTTCAAATCGCTTTCCCCTAATCCGGACTTGGCCCAAAGGTCAGGTCTTCGCTCACGGGTTCGGCGAACCGACGCTTCAAATCTCCATTCATTTATTTTGGCTTCATGCCCAGAAAGTAACACTTCCGGCACTTCCATTCCTTGCCATTCAGCAGGCCTGGTATAGACTGGTGGGGCTAACAGATTGTCCTGAAAGGAATCTGTCAAAGCAGAAGTCTCATCGTTTAAAACGCCCGGTAGGAGTCTGATCACTGCATCCGCTACTACAGCTGCTGCCAGTTCACCTCCTGAAAGGACGAAATCTCCGATACTGATTTCCTGAGTGATAAACCGCTCTCGAATTCGCTCATCCACACCTTTGTAGTGACCACAAAGGATCAGTAGATTTTGCTTCATCGATAGCGTATTTGCCATGGGCTGATCAAAAGTCTTGCCGTCAGGAGTCATATAGATGATTTCATCATATGTTCTCTCTTTTTGCAAAGCTTCTATGCAGTTGGCGATGGGTTCAATCATCATGACCATTCCCGCGCCGCCTCCAAAGGCATAATCGTCTACCTGCTTTTGCTTGCCAGTGGCATAATCCCGCAAATTGTGCACTCGAATTGTGGCTAGTCCTTTTTCCTCAGCTCTTTTTAGAATAGAGTGAGAGAAAGGCCCTTCCAATAATCCGGGAACAACGCTGATGATGTCAATGTGCATGCCTCAGTCTTCCAAATAAATGTCAAGTAAACCTTCGGGTAATCGGCAGTAAACTTTCTTTGCTGCCTTGTCCACCTTTTGAATGATGCCATCCTGAATTGGGATGAGCACTTCTTTGTTTTGGTGTTTTACTCCGAGGAGATCTTGGGTTTCCAGATCGTAGATGATTTCCACCGGACCGAGAAGTCCCTTGGTTTCATCCTCTACCTCAAACCCTATTAATTCATGGTAGTAATATTGATCGTCTGTTAGTTCGGGAAGTTCGCTAAGCGGAAGGTAAACTTCCGATCCTACCAAATGCTCCACCTGCTCTATGCGATCCAGCTCCTCAAATTTTGCCAAAGCTTTATTTCCTGGCTGTAAGACAAAGTGTTCCAAAAAGAATGGAACCAATCTGCCTTTTTGTTCGAGGAAAAGGTGCTCCAGATCTTCATAATCCTCTGGATAATCCACATCCAGCACCACAACTATTTCACCACGAAGTCCATGAACCTTGGCTACATAGCCTAATTGAAAGCATTGCTCCTTGTTCATGGGGAGATTCTTTATTAAGCTTCTGTTGCTTCGTCGCCTTCTGCGGAAGCTTCAGGAGCTGCTTCTTCGCTAGCTTCTTCAGCAGGAGCCTCAGCAGCAGCTGCAGCAGCTTTTGCTTCGTCTTCTCTAGCTTTGATAGCATCCAAACGAGCCTGGTTCTTAGCAGCTTCAGCTTCCAAAGCTTTCTTACGAGCTTCTTCTTTAGCCTTGCCGATAGAATCAACCTTGCCTGCGATTTTAGCGTCTTTTTCGTTCAACCAAGCTTCGAACTTCGCATCAGCTTGTTCTTGAGTGATTGCTCCTTTGATTACACCGATTTGAAGGTGTTTTTTCAGCATGACACCTCTGTAAGAAAGCATAGCTTTTACAGTGTCAGTTGGCTGAGCTCCGTTCAACAACCACTGTAGAGCACGCTCATTGTTGATGTTGATGGAAGCAGGGTTAGTGTTCGGATTGTAAGTACCGATTTTCTCGATGAAGCGTCCATCACGTGGAGCTCTTGCATCTGCGATAACCACGTCATAGATAGCCATTTTCTTTCTACCTCTACGTGCTAATCTGATTTTAACTGCCATAATTTAAATTGTGTTTGTTTAGTGGATGGAACCCGTCCATCCTAAATTTGGAGTGCAAAGATAGGGTAATTCCCTGTAATGCCATAAGTTGGGTCGAAATAATTTGCCAAAAAGTAGGGTTTTATTTTAACTTGCGTGACTTGAATTTAGATTCAAGGCTTGGCCCTGTAGTTCAACGGATAGAACAAGCGTTTCCTAAACGCTAGATCTAGGTTCGATTCCTAGCAGGGCTACTATATAACGGACCAGTGTACACGCCGCTGCGGGACTTAGAAGGCAGCGACTTTTCTTCCCGTAAAGCAGCTAAACTAATGAACTTCTGCCTGATATACAACAGTACCCGCAGTGGAGTGTACACAGTGTGTGTGCCTTGAATGGTGAATATAGACCAAAAAGATGGTCGTTCCAACGGGTGAAAGTCCCTTAAGCGCGGGAGTCGTTACCCGAAGCCAAGCAAGTGGCAAGGTGGTTTACCGTGAGGTATGCACTGAAGTAAGCCAGACTGCGGTGTCTGTACTGACGAAAAGGAACTCTATACTGAGGCTATGAGGCTGGATGAGGTAGCACATCATGCCGAAGTCCTAAGCTCTGGAAACAGAGATAAGCCAAAATAGTAGATAGAGCAGCGATAGACACAAGGATATTCATCTTACCGAGGGAGGTCTCTGGACGTCTGGAATGTCCAAGAGAAGTCAGCCGAGGTCATAGTAGTTATCGGAAACGAGCTGTAAATACTGCAGAGGTCTCACTGAATAACGAAGGACTGAACATTGAATCGCGTCCTAATTCGGATAGGAATCCCGCACATGCGAGATAGCCTATTCTTAAGCGGACAAGGAGAACAAAGTAATGATAGAAAGAGTACTTCAATCCAAAAACCTTTATAAAGCCTACCGTCAAGTAGTGGGTAATAAAGGCTCATCGGGAGTGGACGGTATGCAGGTGACCGAATTGAAGTCGTTTATCGACCAAGGCAGGACAGCTGTATTAACCGACATCCTGAAAAGGAGGTACGTACCTAAAGCTATCAGAGGGGTTGAAATCCCAAAGAGTAACGGAAAAACCAGATTACTCGGAGTCCCATGCGTAGTGGATAGATGGCTTCAACAGGCAGTTAGCCAGCAATTAGCCACCCGATTCGAATTAACTTTCGAAGAGGAGAGCCACGGTTTTCGACCCGGAAAGAACCTTCACGGAGCAGTAACACAAGCCCTGAAAAACATCAATGATGGCTATCAGGACATTGTGGACATTGACCTGAAAGGTTTCTTTGATGAGGTACAACACTACAAACTGCTTCAGTTAATCTACAATAGGGTAAAATGTCCCACAACTTTGTGGCTGATCCGAAAATGGCTGAGAGCACCAATCCAGATCAATGGAAAACTGCACAAACGCCGAAAGGGTATGCCACAGGGAAGTCCCCTGAGTCCATTGCTGTCCAATATATTATTGGACGAACTGGACAAGTACCTCAAAAGTAAAGGGTTGAAATTCGTGCGCTATGCCGATGACTTCAGTATCTATACTAAGTCCAAAGCATCCGCCCAAAAAGTAGGCAATGAAGTCTATCTGTTTCTGAAGAACAAACTGGATTTGCCTATCAACAAGGAGAAAAGCGGAATCCGAAGACCCTCTGACTTTGAGCTGCTAGGTCATGGCTTCGTGCCAACCTACAAAAAAAGGGGAAAAGGGCAAATACCAACTGATAGTGAAGAAGCAAAGCTGGGTAAACCTGAAACGTAAGCTCAAATGGATCACCAAGAAAACCCTGCCATACAGTTTTGAGGAAAGGCTTCAAAAACTCAATGAGGTATGGATGGGATGGGTAAACAATTACCGACTGGCCAGTATTCAGGGCCAAGCTCAAACAACTCGACGAGTGGCTGAGGAACCGACTCAGATATTGTATTTGGCACGACTGGAAGAAACCCGAGCGAAAACGTAAAAACCTAATCAGACTTGGAGTGGATCATGACCATGCTTACGCATGGAGCAGGACCAGAAAAGGAGGATGGGCTGTGGCCCAAAGTCCCATACTCGGAACAACAATTACGCTCTCTAGACTGAGAAGAAAAGGTTATCTAAGTATGCTGGACTATTACTCTAAATCAAAGCCTGAGATTCAATGAACCGCCGTATACGAGACCCGTACGTACGGTGGTGTGAGAGGCGCACCGTGGGCCTATGGCTCACGGCCGTCTACTCGATGTGTGCTGTGTAAGCTATGATAAAGATGAGGGCAGGCCCTCGGTGAGGGTTGTTTAGGAACACTCACCAAACCACTTCTATGATGCATCTGCGGTAACAATGATGTGTGAAGCGATAGAAGAAAAGGCTGTTTAAATGGTCAGGTAAGGATAGAAGAGATGAGCGAAAGCGAACCTTCCGATGAAGTGACGAAAAGACCAGTCGTTGTCAAAATCCGGTTTATATCGAGAGGCCGGAGATAAGTATAGAAGGTGCCTAATTTACTGTCTATACGGCAACCGTCATAAAGGGGCATGACTTCTATTCAGGCTTTATTGTGGAATCGCAGGAAGCCTATATGCTATGCCAAAAGGAAAACACAAGCAGGCAATACCTGTGAGTTGATTACTGATGAGTATATAGGTGACGGATGAAGTCGTAGTAGTGATGAAACTCCTGTAATGGGAGCGGAGCGAAGGGCTTCAATTATGCAGTTTTAATTTAAGAACAACTTAACTAGTTAAGGATGATTTTTAAAGAACAGACAAAGTCGGTACCAATTACCAAAGAGATGGTTTGGGAATCCTACAAGAAGGTAAAAAGTAATGGAGGTAGTGCAGGGATTGACCAGCAGAGCCTGTCGGAATTTGACAGGGTACGTTCCAAAGAACTGTACAAACTCTGGAACAGACTGGCTTCTGGAAGTTACTTTGCACCAGCGATAAAGCGGGTAACAATACCCAAGGCAGGGGGTAAGACCCGTCCTTTGGGAATTCCCACTGTAAGCGACAGGATTGCCCAACAGGTAGTAAAGACGTACCTAGAACCAAGGCTGGAATCAGTATTTGTGGACAATTCCTACGGATACCGCCCGAACAAAAATGCGCACACAGCAATCCAAAGCGTACAACAGAATGTACGTCGATACAGCTGGGTTATAGATTTGGATATACAGGAGTTCTTCGAAAATGTGAACCATGAGCTTTTGTTGAAAGCTTTGGAAAGACACGTTTCAGAGAAATGGGTATTGCTGTACATCAAAAGGTGGCTGGAAGCACCAGTCATACTTGAGGATGGTGCGGTCAAAGTATCCACGGGAAAAGGTACTCCTCAGGGAGGGTAATCAGCCCGCTTCTTGCCAATCTTTACATGCATTATTGTGTTGATAAATGGCTGGAGAAATTCCATCCATCCGTAATCATGGTTCGGTATGCTGATGACCTTATTATCCATTGCAGTAGCTATCAGGAAGCTGTCAGAACACTTACAGATTTGAAGGATCGTTTAGAAAAATGCGGCTTGAGAGCCCATCCCGAAAAGACGAAAATTGTTTACTGTAAGAAGGAAGGCAGAAATCTGAATGATTACCCTGTACAGTTTGACTTTCTGGGCTTTAGTTTTCAGCCCATGAGAAACAGATTAAGAAATGGGGAAGCTTTCTGCAATTTGATTGTAAGATGAGCCGAAAGTCCAAAGTGCGCATCAACGGAGAACTCCGAAAGCTCAATTTCCATAACAAAACCCAAAGGGGTATTCAGGATCTGGCCATATTGCTAAATCCAAAGATACGAGGGTGGGTTCAATACTATGGGAAGATAAGCCGAAGAAGTCTAAAACCGGTGTTCTATTATCTGCACCATCGATTGATCAGGTGGATTCTGAACAAGTACAAGAGCTTTAAAGGAAGCAAGGTCAAAGCAGTGAAATGGCTTAGACAAGTTACGGTCTCTTATCCAAACCTGTTCTACCATTGGGAACTGGGATACAAGTTAGTCTAACTTGATAGACTATAAACCGACTGCATAATAAGAGCCGTATGAATCGAGAGGTTCACGTACGGTTCTGTGAGAGGTTTAGGGGTGGAATTCCCCTTTACCTACTCGACTGCCAGTAGTGCTTTTGTTTTCACGCTACTTTAAATTCCGATTCATTCATTTCCACACTGAACTTAACCTTAGCTTTTAATGCTTGAAAAACTTTCAAAATTGTTTCGATGGTAACATTTTTTGTGCTCCGTTCCAATTTTGAGATTTGGGATTTTTGAACACCGATAAGTTCTCCAAGTTGTTCTTGTGTCAAGTTTCGTTCTTTCCGAACGGATTTTATCATTTCTCCGAGCAGTTCCATTCGTAGGTCAAATTCGTATTTGTCCCTTTCTGGAGTTCCTATTTTTCCAATGTCCCTGTCCTTAAGCTGCTCAAGGGTCATCATTTTCATTTTTTTATTTTTTGCTTCCATTGTTCTATTGTTCAAAATATTCTTTTCTAATCCTTTCAGCTTTTTCGATTTCTGCTTTCGGAACTTTATCAACTTTTTTCACGATTCCGTGTGTTGAAATGACAAGTGTTGCAGTTTTGTCAGTTTTGTCCCAAAAAGCGAAAAGTCGATATTGCAGTCCGCTATATTTTGTCCTGAACTCCCAAATTTCATCAGTCAGTTTTTTGAACAGCTTCGGGTCGAGTCCGAGTTTGGCCTTGTCAACGTTGTAGTAAATTTTTTGTCTTGTTTTTAAGTCCAACTTTTCTAAAAACTCGAGAGCATGTTCAAGAAAGATTACATCAAAATTTTTGTCCATTCAGATTTTCAATTCATTATACTGCACAAAGATAATAAAAGTTGAATTATATGGAAACTTTTGCGGTTTACTCACATTACTGGCAACTTGTTTATTTATGCACTTTTTGTAATTCTATTTACCATTTCTAGCTGCATAGATGCACCTTTAGTAATGTTATTCCATTTTACTGCCTAACGAATTCTCCCATTACCCAATTCGCTCGTGCGCCAGCGACTCTTGAACTAGTGCACGTTTTTCCCATCAGCTCATGAACACATTATAAATCAGGAGCTGTTTGATTTTTAAATGAAAAGGGAGTTGGAAATATTGCAGTCCTTACTTGCCATTCAAAATTAGGGGGACTCACAAACTCTCCAAGTTCCCAATAGTCGTCTATATTATTTGTCAAATGGATTCTTGTCTTATTCCAAAACTAAATTAAGAATTTCGTCCAAACTGTCTAGCGAACTCTGCACCTTTTTATTGGAAATCGAAAGAATGTGTATGTAAATCTCCATTGTTTTGTTTCTTTACCCATGACCAGGGCAATAGATAAAAACCCTCACCTACCTTCATTTTACAATATGTCAGATTTGATTTTTCGAACTTCCTCAAGATTGTTACGAAGTAGGTGTTGCCTGAAGGGATGAAGGTAAAATCACCTTGCAGTAAACCTTGCAATTAGAGATAGAATGGGGACGAATTTTACTGCAATAAAAATTTACAAACAATTGAAATACAGTTATTTGGAAAACCACCTAATAACAAGCGTTTCCTAAACGCTAGATCTAGGTTCTCCGCCCGGCTGAAGCCATTCGGACGGGGATTCCTGGCAGGGCTACAAAAAAACCTCAGAAGATATTTTCTGAGGTTTTTTTATTGTTTTTGAATATTGATTTATTGCAATCGCGCTTGAATCTCTTCAATCAATCCTTGGTATTTAATCATGATTCTTGACCAATCTCTAAATAGCTCATCATCCTTAACGGTAACCACCTCTTTCACCCTACTTGGATCATTAAGATCTGCCGCTTGACTGACTAATTTGACAGCATAGGCTAATTGGTCGGAGTTGCCTCCAGAACTCACAATAACTCTGGTTCTGATAACAGATGAATTGAAATTCTCTACCTGCCAAGAAGTGGTCAGATATCCTGTGTTAAAATCCACAGTTTCTAAAATGTCAAAATATCGGGTGACAATGGAGGATAATATTCTCCAAGCTTCTTCGGCGCTGTATGCTTTATTCACAGGTACAGTGATTCTGACATTTGCCAAATCTGAAGAAACCGAATTGTCGTAGGCTTGATCTCGAGCCATTTCAATAGCATCAGCTACAGGTGGTGTATTT
The DNA here is from genome assembly GCF_019443765.1 of Algoriphagus sp. NBT04N3. Taxonomy (NCBI): domain Bacteria; kingdom Pseudomonadati; phylum Bacteroidota; class Cytophagia; order Cytophagales; family Cyclobacteriaceae; genus Algoriphagus; species Algoriphagus sp. NBT04N3. Next base: position 3,575,782 of record NZ_CP048415.1, on the reverse strand, counting down.
CTATCTGTTTGATTGCAGTAGTCTTTGTAATATTTTACAAAACCATCTTTGGATACAATAACAGAAATACAACGACCTTTAGGTACTTTCAATTCGTAGGAACCTACACCTACACGCTGTCCCAAAACCTCAATCGCTGCATCTGTAGGAATAGTGGTGATTTTCACCAATCTTTCATCCAAAACAGCAGATTCTCTTACAGGAGGATCAGGGTCGATTCCAGGTTTGTTGCAATAAACTTTGGTGTACTCTACAAAGCCTTCTTTATTGACTTTTACAGTAACACAATCACCAGCCGGAACGATGATGTCTTGATTTCCTTTGCCCATAGGCATTCCGTTGAGGCTTACTTGCCCGTCTGCTGGCTGTACTTCCAGGCGAACCTGTCTATTTTTTAATTCGAAAAATTCTCGAACCGGAGGAGTCTCTCGCTCTGGTGAATTGTAATAGGTTTTGGTAACCGACGCAAAACCCGGCTTTTTAATTTCCAAAGTAGCAGAGCGGTCTTTGGGGATGGTCATGTAAATAGCTTTTGACCCGATTTTTCTACCATCTACAAATATCTCCGCATCAAAAGGCTCCACTGAGATATCTATTCTTCGGGTATCTAAAACGACATCTTGCGATTTATCCCATTTCAGGTCTTTATTGTACTCTTTGATGACTGGCTGATAGCCTGGTTTGGTAATTTTTATCCGATTCTTGGAGTTTTTTTCAAGCTTATACTCTATTGATCCCGTTCCTAACTCCTGCTTTTCGGAGTCATCGTAATCATTTAATAAGATAAATTTAGCATCAGAATGATTTGCTCTTATTTGAAGCTTTTGGCCTTGAGAAGAAAAAACAATAAAACCACAAATCAGAAAACTTAGTAGAAATTTAAAATTCATAGAAATTGAAAGGTTGGCGTTTAACTACTGCAAATAATTCAATTTGAATTATTTATGCAACCAATCAAAGGGTAGATTTATACAATTTCAGATCAATTATCCCCAATTTTTCTTCAAAAAGTTCAACCAATTGCCGTGCATGACTTTTTCTATGTCATTTTTCTCGAAACCCTTGTTCTTCAGCAGGTCTGGAATCTTGCTGAGATCAGCAATGCTTTCCAAATCCCAAGGACATTGCTCTTTGCCAAATCCTCCATCCAGATCAGAACCTATTCCTATGTGGTCAGCATTTCCGGCAAGTTGACAGATATGGTCCAAATGATCCAAAACTGTAGTAATTCTCACATCCCGCTCAACTGGAGTAGATTTTCCCCTTTCCCAGTTGGGGCTAAGCATCCAGGCATCAAATGCTCCTCCTATCACTGCTCCCCGCTCTATCAAAGCCTGAATCATATCATCTGAAAACTGGCGGTTATGATCCACCAAGGCCCGGCAATTGTTGTGGCTGGCCCAGACAGGTCCCTTAAATATTTTCAAGGCCTCCCAAAATGCTTCGTCACATAAATGCGTGGCATCTAAGATCATCCCCAACTCATCCATTTTTTTAAGTAAATCTTTCCCTTGAGAATTGAGTGGGGCAGAAGCATCAGTTCCATGTGCATAGCGTCCGGGGCCGTAATGAGCTGGCCCGATTGCACGCAATCCATAATCGTAGGCTTTTTCCAAATAATCCAAATTGACCAGGGAGTCTGCACCTTCCAGAGAAAGTATAAAGCCTATTGGGTGCTTGCTTTTATCTGTTGCAGCATTCCAACTCGCCAGGTGAGCCTCTAATTCTTTCCAATTTTTGATTTGGGACATTTCACCTTGGTCAACCATCGCTTGGTACCATGCAAATTGTCCCTGTGTATGAGCCCAAGCCTGCTCTGGGGAATGCCAACCAGGCAAGGGATTTTCTGGAGCGACATAGCGGGCAATTTGGGTTGCTACGACCAAACCTATATTTCCTTTCCTCAACTCCGGAAGGGAGACAGTCGCACGGCCTCTGTCGGGTTTGTCATTCAGTCCTTTTTCTATGGTATTAATTTCTGAGATTGGTCGAGTCAAATCTCTGTTCCACTCCAAAGCATTCATGCTCAGGTCTAAATGTGCGTCAAGAATAAACATGTTTAAAAGCTTTGAAGGATGAATACAGTCGGGATCTTATGCAGTTCAATAGGGTTCTTTTTCCAGTCCGCAATGGTCTTGGTTTGGATCAGTTCATCAGCAGCGGTCAGATTTTTGGCAATGCACAATTTGGTTTGAGGAGAAAGGGAGGCCAATGCATCTTCCAGCAATTGATTGTTGCGGAAGGGTGTTTCCATAAAAATCTGGGCTCTATGCTCTTTTGCTGACTCTGCTTCCAGTTTTCTCAGAGCATGATTTCTTTCTTTTTTGTCTATGGGTAAGTATCCGTGAAAAGCGAATGACTGACCGGAAAAACCTGAGCCCATCAAGGCCAAAAACATGGAACTTGGCCCTGATAGGGGAACCACCTGAATTCCCCTGGTATGGGCATGAGCCACTGCCAAAGCTCCTGGGTCTGCGATTCCCGGACATCCAGCTTCAGAAATAATTCCAATATCGGCACCTTTGAAAAGGGGTTGCAGCAATCGGTTGATGCTCTCCGGCGCGGTACTTTTATCCAAGATTTCCATATGGACTTCCTCCAAGTTTACGCCCAATTTCAAACTGGAGATATAGCGACGGGCGGTTCTGAGATTTTCAACCAGAAAAACTTTGGTATGAGCGATCACCTCTTTCACTTGGGGAGTAATGACCGCATCTGCCGTATTTTCTGCGAGTACATTGGGGATCAAAAAAAGTTTTCCTTGGGGCATCTTGAATTTGATTTTAGACAACGAAGTTAAAATTTAAAAAGCAAAATCATTACCTTTTGATTGGATCAGACCAAATCAGATGCTTATGAATTTTAAAACCCAGCTCTTCCTTGTTTTTTTCCTGATTTCAGGCAATTTGTTTCCCCAAAATCTAAAAGCCCTCGTAGGAGGCACGCTAATCGACGGTTTTGGAGGTGCGCCCATCCGTAATTCGGTGATCCTCATCGAAAGTGAGGGGATAAAAGTAGTGCTCGAAGTGGAAAAGTTATCGTGAGTTGCCCCGGGTGCAACCCACGATAGCTATTGGTTTGATGATTTTTATTCGATGATGATTTGCTCCCTCGTGAGCTCTCCATCGACCACCACATGGATAAAGTAGATTCCTTTTTGAAGATTCGAAACTTCAAACGTTATTTTCCCGGCTACCCTTGTTCCTAGTGCAATTTCTCTGCCTTCCTTATCCAATAATACTGCTGACTCGATGACCGGGACTTCTTCTGTCATGGCATTTTTGTCGATTGCCATCATTTCTACACTAAACTGATCTTTGGCTGGATTGGGATAGATTACCATGGAAAATGAGCTGGTACAGCCAAAGGTTTTCTTACTTAAGAAGAAATTAGCATTGGCCCCCTGCCCGCATGCGTTGGATGCACGAACGGATATGGTCAGGGAGTTGGAATAGTTTTGAGGATAGGTAAAATCCAGCGTGTTCGTCCCGACAAAATGAGGGATGCCGGATGGTACTGTCCAGGTGGCATTTCCCGGATTTCCTCCCACCGGGGTGACATTTAGCCAGTGATTTCCGGGACAGAGTTGGACGTTCATCCCCGTGAAATAGGACATATTATTCACCCGCATATTGGTGATCTGAGGAGTTCCTACCCAAATGGATCGCTGAATCTGTAAATTACCACATGGAGAAGTTAAAGTGTATGTCAATGTGGCCTGTCCTGAACTGCCTGATGAGTTAAGATTAGCTGTTGCCCCGCTCCCCGAAGTACTTCCTGTAAACAAGCTTGTTGGGTTAACCGACCAGGTAACCATTGCCCCTGCCGGCACATTTTGTAAGGTGAAATTTGCAGACAAACACATTAAATCATTTCCCGTAATTGGAGGAAGTGCTTGCTGTAATGCTGCCAATGCATTGACTCTTCCAAATCCAAATGTATTGTCAAATCCTGCTGCACCCATATCTGTCGCTGTGTTTTGTAGGATTGTTCGAACTTGGTTTTCCGTCAAACCTGCATTAACAGAAAGCATTAAGGCTGCTACCCCTGATACTTGGGGAGCTGCGGCTGAAGTCCCACCAAAAGTGTCTGTATAATTTCCATTGTTGTAGCCAAGATTACCCATTCTGTCTGTGGTGACGAGATCACCTGCATCGCCTACATTTCCCGAAGGCGCAACCAAGTCCATTTGAGGTCCCCGGCTACTATAGTTCCATATGTTTCCATTTCTGTCTATAGCCCCGACCGCGATCACCCCGTTGACATTAGCGGGAAATGTCACTCCACTAAAGTTTTGGTGAAAATTGCCTGAAGCAAACACAACTATACTCCCTAAACCACCTCTTCCCAATGTTCTTGCCCTGTTGATAGCAAATGTAATTGCATCAAAATTAACCCCTTGGTTTGTAAACCCCCATGAATTACTAAGGACCTCTGCATTTCCTTCATTCCAAGCCCAATCAATTGCATTTCTTAAATCGTCAATATCTTCGTTAAAAAATACTTCTTGGTTAAAAACAAACCAATCATTAAAGATATTAATGGGAATGATGTTAGTACAAGGAGCCACTCCAACGACTCCTAAATTATTATTATGAGTGGCTGAGATTATTCCAGCGCAAGCTTGCCCATGTCCTATGGTATATAAATCAGCGGGAGGGATTGGATTTGTTGGAGCTCCAAACCCATTATTATTAGTTGGGGTAAAGCCTTCAAGAACTCTTCCCTGAATATCCTCATGATTCTCCACACCGTCGTCAATAACCGCAACTCTTACTGGTCTCAGACCTCTGGAAATTCCCCATGCTTGTGGTACATTTATATCAATATTGTTTCCTTGATTTAAATAATACTGTTCTTGATAAAGAGGATCGTTTGGAACTGCTTGGAATTTCTTGATAGTGGCCTTAAAATTTGGGTGACTGTAGTTAACCAAACCACTCTCATAAATCAGGTTGGCAGTACCAATGACCTTGTCCCAATCCTTTAACACTATCTTATAAGAATCGTATTTTTCTTCCTCATAGGATATTACCTCTCTTCCAATAAGGTTGAGTACACTATCAATTGATATTTCAGATTTTAACTCAATTAAAATCTCCCCGTTTATAAACATTGGTAATCTATCGGACTGAAACAAATGCCCGAAAGCAGCATTCTCAATTTCTGGAAACAGAGAAGCAACCTTATTGATGTCTAACTGATCTTTATCTGATTTAATGATCATTTCCTCCTTATTAACTCGGCTTGGAAAACAAGAGAAGCCTGCATTTTGAACCTTTGAGGTCAATATTGGCAGGTTAGTACCCTGCTTTACCTTAACCAGCAATGAGGTCTTATCAATGGCTAAGGCAATTTTTTCACCACCTGACCAATAATAGTATTCTTCCCGCGTTACTGAAGACATCACTGAAAGGAATAAAATAATTCCTAAAAAGAATAGAAAGCTTTTCATATTAGGGACAATTTTCAACTGAATATTCAATTAGAACAATTTTGGGTACTGGAAGAGGTGCAATATTAGCGGGGCAGATAAGATTGGAAAAACCACCATCTCTTTCTTCAGAATATATCCTAAACCTGAAAAAAATTTCGCCATCAGGGATCCTCCCCCCAGGTATTTGAACAATATTATCATATGTTTCTCCCATCCAATCTGTTGTTTTACCTATCCCATTATGGGAAAGGACTTGGGTAACATTTAAATTTAAACAGCTTATATAACCAATAACTCGTCCCTCCACACAGTCTGTCAAGGAGTCGTCTTCACAAGCAAAAAAAACAAAGCCTGTTAAAAACATTAGAATACTCTTATTCAGGGTTTTCATATCTTCCAAATTTAGTTTTAAGACGTTCTTTTAAATGATTTCGTTACAAGCAAGAGAGGAAAAAGCAAAAGAATTGAAAAAAAAGAACCCTATCAAAGCTGTGTTTGGAGAATCATTCCTCTGAAGCAGACCCCTGCTCAGGAAAAGGCCAATTCATGGTCGGTAGTAATACGGCCAGAAGCAGGCTTGACCTTTCGGGCTTCCGAATATTCCAAGTTTACGGCTAGGTTCCAATATGGAGTCGGAATTGGCCAACCCTTAATCGTTCAGGAATTCAAAAATTTTCAACTGGAGGGAAATCTCTCCAATTCCAGACATGAACTTAAGGGAGATTTTTGGTCCATCCAGCTAGGATATCAGATCCTTTTGAAGTAAAAACCGAATGTATACAATTACCCAAAAGCTATTAGAAAATCGGACTGTTTTTTGAAAGTCTCGGGAGAGGCAAGATGATTGTATTAGACCTGACGGGTTTTAAAACTTGACAGGTGTTTTTACAATTTCTTGGCTAATGATGATTACCTCAATTCATATAAGTTTTGTACCTTTTTGGTTCTTATTTCCACCGATCTTATGAAGTCCACCAAATTTCTTTCTCTCTTATTTCTCATCATTTCTTTTCATTCATCTGCCCAAAACCTCAAAGCCCTGGTCGGTGGCACCCTGATCGACGGATTCGGAGGTACGCCGATTCGTAATTCGGTCATCATTGTCGAAGGAGAGCGGATCAAGGCTGTGGGGCAAGTGGGAAGTTTGGAGATTCCGGCAGGGGCCGAAATTATCTCAACTGAAGGAATGAGTGTCCTTCCCGGGCTTTGGGATATGCACGTTCACTTGATGATTAATGGGCACAGCGATTACGCACATTGGGACAGCACCTACATTGATCTTTTTGAGCCCGTTATTATGCCATCCTCCGCCCATCAGTTGCTGATGGCTGGAGTGACCAGCGCCAGGGATTTAGGTGCCCCTTTGGAAGCAAGTATTAATGTACGAGACCGAATCAATCGGGGTGAAATTCCAGGTCCCACTATTTACGTTTCCGGGCCATTTATCCAAAAGAAGCCTTATCCAGGAACTGAAGCATTTAGATGGGGAGTAAACGGTCCTGCGGATGCACGGGCAAAAGTGAAAAAATTGGCCGACGCCGGTGTGGATGTAATTAAGCTTATTGATCAGGATCAGATGACCTTGGAGGAAGCACAAGCCGTGGTTGATGAAGCCCACAAATATGGGCTTCCGGTGGTGGGGCACTCCCATAGACCGGATGAAATTCGAGTCGGGTTAAAGATAGGAGTGGACTGCTTCGAGCATACGGGGCTCAGTTCGGCTCCTGAATATCCGGAAGATATTATGCAGCTATTGAAGGAACGTGCTGCCAAGATGAATTTGGGACCCATTTTCTGGACCCCTACCGTAGAAGGCTTGTACAATTACGAATATGTACGGGATAATCCCGAAAAACTGGATGATCCCTCTTGGCACCTGGGTTTGCCTGATTCGATTATCAGAGATATCCGGGCATCCTTACGCTATCCGGGTAGAATGTCCTATTTCCAGCTGACGCCTGTAAGAAAACCAACCTTGGAACGGAAATTCAATCAACTCCGACAAAGCGGAGCGGTTCTTTTGATCGGAACAGACAGTGGCATCCCCATGAAATTTCATAGCCAAAGTACCTGGAATGAGCTGGATGTTTGGGTGAATCACTTCGGCATGGATCCCCTCCTAACAATCAAAGCTGCTACTTATTGGCCTGCTGTGGCGATGAAAGTGGACAAGGACTATGGCACAATCTCCGAAGGAAAATATGCCGACATCATCGCTGTGCGAGGGGATGTGCTTCGATATATCAACCTGCTACAGGATGTGGATATGGTGATGAAGCATGGACGAAAGGTGAAGTGAAAGTCAGAAAGCTCAAATGAGAAAGCTGAAACAAAACTCAATCAAGACCTTTAAAGTTAATTCAAGAATCTTCTGACTTCCTGAATTACTGCTTCTGGCTTCTCTGCGTGTAACCAATGCCCTGCATCCTGTACAAATTCGATTTGATAGTTGGGAAAATGCTCCAAGATATCCGGTAGGTCTTCCTGCCGAATGTAGTTTGAATTGGATCCTCCCAGAAATAGGGTAGGGCCTTCGTATTTTCCATCGGAGTCCAACTCTTCACCTACTTCTTCTATATTTTCAGTGATCACAGGAAGATTGATTTTCCAGACAAAACCTTCACTGTTTCTACCCAGACTTTTCAATAAAAATTGACGGATGCCTACTTCATCAATATACTTTGCCAACTGATCATCAGCCTCTTTTCTGGATTTGATTTGATCTAATTTGATGGAATTAAGCCCTTCTAAAATAGTTTGATGATGGACTTCATAATATCTGGGTGCAATATCGGCTACGATTAATCGATCCACCCGTTCAGGATACTCCACTGCAAAGTTCATGGCAGTTTTTCCTCCCATGGAATGACCCATAAGGTAGATTTTATCCAAGCCTTCCTCATCTATTAGCTCCTTCAAATCTTCCACCATGACCTCGTAATTCCATTCCTCCGAGTGCGGGGAATCTCCATGATTTCTTTGATCCACGAGATACAGTGTAAAGTCTTTCTCCAGTTCTTTGGCAATTGAAAACCAGTTGTCCGCAGAACCAAATAGCCCATGAAGAATCACCAAAGGTTTACCTGTGCCTGTTTTCTTAAAGTTTAATTTCATCTGTTTATAATTTGTTTTTCAAAGGTCAGATGGAATCTTCGCATTGGTTCTCCGATACATCTGGGCGTCTCTCTGCGTATCACTTTGGGCATGCTCGATTTCATCTATTTTAATTTTCAATGAGAATATTCACCTTCATCTAAAACTCATCAAGTAATGGAGGCGCTTTTTACTCTGAAAGTATACAACTAAAGCATGGGTCTTTTCAAAATTTTGGAGTATGAAATTTCAGCTTTCTACCTTGAGCTTTCAGACTTCTAGTCTTCTTCTATACATCTGAATTGTATTTTCCAAACCATAATACAAAGCATCGCAAACCAAGGCATGGCCTATGGAAACCTCATCCAAAAAAGGGATTTTGTGTTTCAAAAATGCCAAGTTGTGTAGGTCTAAATCATGTCCGGCATTCAGCCCCAAACCTAATTCCCTGGCAATTTTGGACACCTCAACATAGGCAGCAACCGCTTTTTCCCGGTCTTCATGGTAGTTGGCTGCATAGGGTTCTGTATACAATTCAACCCGGTCGGTTCCAGTTTCTTTGGCAGGTTCAAAATACTTGCTCTCAGGATTGATAAAGATGGATACTCTGCAGCCTGATTCTTTCAATTCATCTACGATATCTTTCAAAAAACTCTGATGGGTAATCGTGTCCCAACCAGTATTGGAGGTGATAGCCTCTGGTGGATCAGGCACCAGGGTAGCTTGTGCAGGCTTTACCCTTTTCACCAGCTCCATATAGCGCTTATCGGGATACCCTTCTATATTAAATTCAGTAGTAACGACCTCGGAAAGGTCTAAAACATCCTGAAATCGGATATGCCTTTCATCAGGTCTTGGGTGCACCGTGATCCCTTCAGCGCCGAATCGTTCGCAGTCCAAGGCCACTTGCACTACATTGGGGTTATTAGCTCCCCGCGCGTTTCTCAAAGTGGCTATTTTATTAATATTTACACTTAGTTTAGTCATAAACGAGTCAAAAAGGTATTTTTGTCCGGATAATAGTAGTATAACACAAACTTAGGACGAATGAGTTTAAAGCAGAAGATAGAAAGTGAAATAAAATCAGCGATGATTGCTAAAGATAAGGGAAGATTAACAGCCTTGCGAGCAATCAAGTCGATGATTTTATTGGAAGAAACCAAAGGCGGAGCTAAAGGAGAAATTTCTTCAGATGATGAATTGAAGCTTTTGACCAAAGCTGCCAAACAGAGAAAAGACTCTGCAGATATCTACGAACAGCAAGGTAGATTTGATTTGCATGAGGTGGAAATGGCCGAGCTAAAGGTGATTCAAGAGTTTTTGCCTAAGGAATTGACTGATGAGGAACTGACTCAGGCAGTGAAAGAGATTATCTCACAGACTGGTGCATCCAGCCCGAAAGATATGGGTAAGGTGATGGGAGTGGCTAGCAAACAGCTAGCAGGAAAAGCAGATGGCAAGGCTATTGCTAATAAAGTAAAAGCATTGTTGAATAGCTAAATTGGAGAGCAACTCAATCATAGATATAGTCATTGTAGGAGTGCTGTTGCTAGGCGCCTACGAAGGATACAAACAAGGATTCCTGCTTGGAATCCTTGGCCTTTTTGGTTTTGTGATTGCAGTGATTTTAGGATTCTATTTTATGGATCCATTAGCCGCTTGGCTGGGAGAGAATGTGGAATCAGTGAATATCTCCTATCCTGTCATAGGCTTCCTGATCATCTTTGTGATTAGTTTGCTACTTATCCGGATTGTCGGATGGGTTTTGAAAAAAGTCATGGATTTGACCATATTAGGGACTTTTGATTCCTTTGCCGGAGTGCTCTTTGGAGTAGTAAAAGCGGGATTTTTTCTAAGTCTCTTTCTGTGGTTCACCAAAGAATTTGACTTTGATTTTCCCAAAAAATGGGAGAGAAACTCCGAGATGATTGGGTACATCGAACCTTGGGCTCCTGGAGTAATAGATTCTGTTTCTCCCTTTTTTCCTGAGGTAGAGTCCACTAAAAGCAGTTTTGAAAAGTTGGTTGAGAAGGTGAAGGATGTTACTGCTGATAGATAATTTCGATTCATTCAGTCATATGCTGGCTGACTTGATTCGGCAAACAGGGGAGGAGCTTCTAGTAGTCAGAAATGATGTATCCCTTGCTGAATTAAAAAGCATTCAATTTGAAGGACTCATATTATCTCCAGGGCCTGGAATTCCTAAACAGGCGGGAAACTTAATGGCTATTCTGGAAGAGTATCATCAGCGAACACCTATTTTGGGTGTATGCCTTGGACACCAGGCTGTAGGAGAGTTTTTTGGAGCTTCTTTGGTAAAAAACAAGAAACCCACTCATGGAAAAGTTTACACCGTGAATAAAGTTGGGCAGCCTGAATTGTTGGAAAACCTACCGGAAACTTTTCAGGTCACCAGATATCATTCGCTACAGCTTCAACAATTGCCACAAGAAATAATCCCTATCCTTGAGACGAACCCAGGAGAAATCATGGGGATTCAGCATTCCTTTTTGCCAATAGTAGGAGTTCAATATCATCCGGAAGCCTTGCTCACAGAATACGGGCTGGAATTGATCCACTCTTGGTTAAAGTTGATTCCGGAGAAGATTACCTTAAATCAATAATTTCTATTCCCGGATATTTTTTTGGATCAAAAGCAAAATAGCTGGAAGGTAGATTGGTGTTTTGCTTGAGGTTTTTGAAAGTATAGGAAAACATTCCTCCTTGCCCATCAAACATTTCCCATCCAAGCAAATCTTTGGTGTTTTTGTCAATCATCAGTTTGACCCGCTCAAAAGGTGTATTGTTGGTGGTGGCTTTGAGCTCAACAACAGATACTGTTTTGCCTTGATATTGCTTGTCAGCCAAAAGCTTATAGTCAAAGCCTGACTGATACATTCTATAGATATTGGAAGGGGTCAATTCTCCTTCAGTCTGGGAGACATCATTGATAGTCACTTCTCTGTATCCGTCAGCTTGAATAAAAGTCCAGACAGTCTTGCCATCATTGTAGATTTCCTGCTCTGGAAGCTTCAGGCGATATTGTTCGCCTTTCACGGCTACTTCACCGCTTTGCCTATCGCTTGAGCCCGTATTATCCTGATAAGTAAAATCGAATTGAGCCGTAAAACCGTTCATGCTTTTGAACTTTTGGCTCATGGCATCCAATACGGTTTTGGCTTTGGGGTCTTTTTGGGCAAAGGTAGGGAGTTCTAAGGCCAGGCTCAGAACCAGGGTTAAAACTAGGGCTAATTTGTTCATGTGTATAATACCGATGGAAACTAAATCGGTACTTACAAGCTATTCAATAACTGTTCCAAACTAGCTTCATCTTGGATCAGTACTTCTCGGGCTTTGGATCCTTCAAAAGGCCCAACCACTCCAGCTGCCTCCAATTGATCTACAATTCTACCTGCACGGTTGTATCCCAATTTGAGTTTTCTCTGAATCAGGGAGGTACTTCCCTGTTGATGCATGACAATCAATCGAGCAGCATCGTCAAAAAGTGGGTCTCTGTCTGATAAATCTACTTCGCCTACTCCACTTTCACTTTCCTCTCCCTCAAATTCAGGCAAGAGATAGGCATCTGAATAGCCTTTTTGCTCTCCGATCCAGTCGCAAATCGCATCTACTTCAGGAGTATCCAGGAAAGCGCATTGCAACCGAATCATTTCAGATCCTTGCGAAAGCAGCATATCTCCCATACCAATAAGCTGGTCAGCTCCACCTGCATCCAAAATGGTACGCGAGTCAATTTTAGAAGTCACCCGGAAAGAAAGTCTGGCCGGGAAGTTGGCTTTGATTATACCTGTGATCACATTAACAGATGGTCTCTGAGTGGCTACCACCAAATGTATTCCGATCGCTCTGGCTAATTGTGCCAATCGAGCAATTGGTCCTTCGATTTCTTTACCGGCAGTCATCATCAGGTCGGCCAATTCATCGATAACCAATACGATATAAGGCATGAATCGATGTCCTTTCTCAGGATTCAGCTTCCTTGCTATGAATTTCGCATTGTATTCTTTGAGATTTCTCGCTCCGGCATCTTTCAAAAGATTGTAGCGATTATCCATTTCAATACAGAGTGAATTCAGTGTATAAATTACTTTTTTGGTGTCTGTGATGATCGCCTCTTCCGATCCTGGAAGCTTGGCTAAAAAGTGCCTTTCTATTTTATTAAAAAGGGTTAATTCCACTTTTTTGGGATCTACCAATACAAACTTCAGCTGAGATGGGTGCTTTTTGTAAATCAAGGAAGCCAAAATCATATTCAGACCCACAGACTTACCTTGTCCCGTAGCACCTGCCATCAATAGGTGAGGCATTTTGGCCAAATCCACGACGAATACCTCATTGGAGATGGTTTTTCCCAAGGCAATAGGCAGATCTTTGTCTGAGCGCATGAATTTCTCGGTGCCCAAAACAGCTCTTGCCGGTACTAATTCGCGGTTTTTGTTTGGAACTTCTATACCAATCGTTCCTTTTCCTGGTATTGGGGCGATAATACGAATACCTAGGGCAGCTAAACTAAGGGCAATATCATCTTCCAAGTTTTTGATCTTTGAAATTTTAACCCCTGGTTCCGGTACAATTTCATACAGCGTTACAGTAGGACCTATCGTAGCCTTGATTTCCTGAATCCCTATTTTGAAGTTCTCTAAGGTCTCTACGATTTTGTTTTTATTCTCTTCCAGTTCCTGCCGGGTAACGGTTACTTTTTGAAGATCATATTCATTCAACAAATCCAAGGTTGGGTATTTGTATCTCGGCAGATCCAGGGTCGGATCGTAGGGGTCTAGGTTTTCTACTTCTTCCGCAGTCTTTTCCTCATGTACAGGCTTGGTAACAGAAAACTGCTTCTCCTCCGCCACCACTTCTGATTTCTTTTCCTTGATTTCGTCCAGCAGGTTTACCTGAGGTACATTGAAAAGGTCATCCTCTTCTTCAGTTTTTTCGGTGGAAAGCTCAATAGGTCCTTCATTTCCTTTGACAGTCCAGCTTGACCCATCATCTTCGATTTCTTCCTCATCATCCAGAGCAAATGGATCTTCATTTTTCGAACTCGGCTTGATAGCCAAATCATCAGAGTCTTCGGATTCATCCTCCTCATATGGAATATCATCTCCGGTATTTTTGAGGCTAAACCAATCCAGTTTATCAATATCAAAAAAGAATATCACGAAAATCAGCAGTGCTCCGCCAATTAGAATAAAAGTACCCCATCCCAAGAAATCGGAGGAAAGCTTGGCCAATTCGTAACCAAAACCTCCAGACAAGAAACTCCAATAAGAGTATCCCTGCACTAAAATCACGATATATCCGGTCAATAAGCCCAACCAGAAAGTAAAGAATAAAGCAAAGCTGGTATAGCGGGTCAATGAGATAATGGAAAGCTTAAAAGTCCATCTAAAACCCAAAATGAATAGAAAGGGAGGGAAAAGAAATGCAGCGACGCCAAACCATCTGTAAATCATCCAATGGCCTGCCTGAGCTCCTAAAAATCCTAACCAGTTTTGAGATTCTCTGGCAGATTCCCTGATGGCCTCAGAATCATTGTTCATGACCACACTTTGGTCTGCAGGTCCATTGAGCAGGTAACTGATGAAAGCTATAAACAAAAATATACCTGCAGACATCAGGATGATGCCTAAGGTTAAGACAAACTTGGAGTTTTTGAAGCCTCCCAAAGAGATTTTGGGTCCTTTACTTTTAGTAGAGGCTGCTTTTTTTGCGTTTTCTCCTTTTTTTCGAAAAGTATTGGTCCTGGGTGAATTGGTGGCCATGTATTAGATTCAAATCCGATTTTAAGATAAGGCTTCCTAAGGAAGTTTGGCAAATTACCTCGAAAAATAAGCCAATAATCCTTTTTTGATACGTTTAATCAGGCTAGGTCCCTCATAAATCATGCCTGAGTAGACTTGAACTAAGCTGGCTCCGGCCTGTAATTTTTCAATTGCATCTTCTGCGGAATAAATTCCTCCAACTCCAATGATAGGAAATGCGCCGATGGATTTCTGATTAAGGTATCGGATTACTTCGGTACTTCTGTTTTTCAGAACTTTTCCACTTACTCCTCCTGCGCCTATTGCTTCTACCTGATTCTTGTCCGTCTTCAAAGCACTACGATCGATGGTGGTATTGGTGGCGATAACTCCGTCTATTTCTGTTTCCAGCACAATTTCTATGATGTCGTCCAATTGTCCATCTGTCAGATCCGGGGCTATTTTGAGAAGGATGGGCTTTGGCTTTTCTTTTTTATCATTCGCAGATTTGACTGCCGAAAGCAAAGCTTTTAAGGGCTCTTTTTCCTGTAAATCCCGAAGGTTTGGAGTGTTGGGTGAACTGACATTAACCACAAAATAATCCACATAGGGATGCAATGCTTCGAGGCAATACAAGTAATCATCCACTGCGTTTTCATTAGGAGTTACCTTGTTTTTGCCAATATTCCCACCGACGATGACATCGGATTTTCTTTTTTTCAATCGCTCCACAGCTTCCAGTACCCCGCCGTTATTAAAGCCCATTCTATTGATAAGTGCTTCATCCTGAGGAAGCCGAAACAATCGGGGTTGAGGATTTCCTTCCTGAGGCTTTGGGGTCAATGTTCCAATCTCAATAAAACCAAAACCCAACATGGCCATCTCATCAATCAGCTTGGCATCTTTATCAAATCCGGCTGCCAATCCTACGGGATTTTTGAACTTCAATCCAAATACCTCCCTTTCCAACAAAGGATCATCCAATCTGAAATTAGCTTTCAAAGCGGATTGAACTACCGGAAGATTAAAAGTCAGCTTGGTGAGGTCAAATGTGAGATGGTGTGCAGCTTCCGGTTTCTTCAGGAAGAGTAGCGGCTTTAGTAGAGATTTGTACACGGAGCAGGATTTTGAACTTTTGCAAAGGTAATATTCCCATTCAGAAAATGGGGAAGCTAATCAGGAATTCAGCAGGAGTGAAGTGCTGGATTTACTGAATGATTTCAAATTTTTCCCCTGCTTCTTTTCGGGTATAGGCATTGAAGTGCCACCATTCAGAACCAATTCCCTTAAATCCTGCAGCAAACATCACCTTTCGCAATAACTCCCGATTGGCAACTTGCTGCGGAGTGATTTTTCTTTCTGCCAGCATTTGTTTTTCCCGATCAGGATAGGCAGGATAGCCAAAGAAATCATAGCCTGTGCCCATATCCAAAGCCGAATCAGCTTTGGTATCATAAATGGTCAAATCTACTGCTACTCCAAAATTGTGCAGACTGCCAACTTTAGGATCTGCCACATAAAGCGGTTTAATACTATCCGGCTTATCCAAATTATCCCATAAAATCTGTTGAACCGAGAGGGGTCTGACTCCATCATAAACCAATAGCGTATAATCTGGATTTTCTGCTTGGAGAAGCTCTTGGGCCTTTTTCAATTGATCCGCCACCTCAGGCTGTAGGTAGGCTCTATCCAACTCTCCGTAGACATCCTGCCCAAAAAAATTATCAGTAGTGGAATACTTCAATTCTACTCTGATCCCGGGGATATATTCCTTCAAGTCCACTAATCCTTGATCAATGAGCCTTTGTTCCAGTTCCGAAACGGCATATAGGGTAGGGGCCGTGATTGCCTCAGCTTCTTGCCTTTGACTTTCAGAAAAGACTTCCTGATCACTTTTGGGCGCTGAGCAGGCCGCCATGCTTATCAGTCCTATGTAGATGAATTTTTTCAAAGTTTTTTGTTGACTAGGGTGGAGGATGCCTGAGCTGTGGGCAATACTACAATATCCGCTAAAACTACATGAGAAGGTCTGTTTACACAGAACTCTACGATTTCGGCAATATCCTGAGCAACTAAGGGTTCAAATCCCTGATAAACTTTCTCTGCCCGATTTTCATCGCCTTTGAATCTCACCACAGAAAACTCCGTTTCCACCAAGCCTGGGTGAATACCTATTACTTTGATGCCAAAGGGATTTAAATCCATTCTCATGCCTTTGGTGATAGCATCTACAGCATGTTTTGAGCCGCAGTACACATTTCCATTGGGATAGACTTCTTTTCCGGCGATGGAACCGATATTGATGATAGTTCCTGATTTTCTTTCACACATGCCTGGAATCACCGCTTTGGAAACATATAGGAGACCTTTCACATTGATGTCCATCATCGCATCCCAGTCTTCCAGACTTCCTGACTGGATAGGATCTAAGCCATGCGCATTTCCAGCGTTGTTAACCAGGATTTCTATATTTTTCCAGTTTTCCGGTAGATTCTCAATCAATCCAAATACAGCTTCTTTATCTCTTACATCAAAAACCAAGGGCAAAACCTCTATTCCTGAAGGGACTTCTTTTTTGAGTTCATCCAATCTTTCAGCTCTTCTGCCTGTGGCGATGATATGATAGCCGTTTTTTGCCAAAATAAGAGCACAGGCTTTCCCAATTCCAGAAGTAGCTCCTGTGATCAATGCGATTTTTCTTTCCATATTCCCAAGTTAGGGGAATTGGAAAAAAACAAAAATTCAAACCTGATAATGGGAAGAATTTACTGGAAATTCAGATACAAAGTGATTGTTTTTCTTCGGACGGAGGTGAGTGCATCTCTTATGTCCGGATTGGTGTTTTCGGCTTGATACAAATTATTCAAGCCATGAGAAAAGCGGATTTCAGGAGCAAATTTGAAAAATTTGAAATAAATCTCGAATCCCATTCCCATCTCAATAGTGAAGTCCTGTCCAGTAGTAACCAGATCCTCTAAATTTGCTTCTTCCTGAGACTTGGTTCTGAATTGATAGCTACCACCTCCCAGAAAATACATTCTGGTATTATTGAATCTAACCGATTTGTATTTCATCAAAAGAGGCAATTCCACCATCGTAGCTTCTGAAGTATAAGTCTGAATGTCAAAAGTGGAATTGACAGGTTCATCAGGAGAAGGTGTGGTATTCCCTGGGAAGTTGTCTGGAAAGAAATGAACTTCAGTCTTAAACTCGTAAAAACCTACTTTGGGGGTAAACAGCAATTGAACCTGATCATGAAATCGTAGCATTCCGATGAAACCCAACGAAAAACCGGGATTATATCTTGGGAAGATGGCCCTTACATCTCCGGCAGCTGGGTTTGCAGCATTTAAAAACGCATTACTATACTCTAAACGGTAGGTGCTGTTGTGACCTGCCAGAAAGAAACCATAGGAAACCAGCTTATCATCCGAACCGGAAGTACTGGTCATTCCAAACAGTCCTTGGGCAGACAGTTTTTCAGAAGAAAATAGAACAGCAAGAAAAAGCAGGAAAATTACTTTTCCCCTACGTAAATCGAGCTTATTCCAAAAGTAAGTGGTTTGCATACAGTGCTGTGAAATCCAACTTTTTTCAATACCGCCAGAAAATCCTGTCCATCTGGAAATGCCTGTACTGATTCAGGAAGATAAGTATAAGCAGAATTGTCCTTGGATACAATCTTTCCTATTTGAGGAAGCACAGTATTGGAATAAAAGGAATATGCCTGCTTCATTGGAAATGCTCTCGGCTTGCTAAATTCCAAAATCACTGTTTTCCCTCCAGGCTTCAATACCCTATACATATCTGCCAAACCCTTTTCCAGGTTTTCGAAGTTTCTAACTCCAAATGAAACGATGACAGCATCAAACTTATTATCCTCAAAGAGCAATCCTTCAGAATCGCCGAGCTGCATTTCGATCTTATCTTCGAAGCCACGTTTCTTCATTTTCTTTCGGCCTTCGGAAAGCATGCCCTCAGAAATATCTACCCCGATGATTTTATCCGGATTCAAGGCCAAAGCTTCAATCGCAAAATCTCCGGTACCGGTAGCAATGTCCAAGATCAGTTTTGGCTGATCTTTTTTGAGCATCTTGATTGCTTTCTTTCTCCAGATAATATCAATTCCAAGACTAAGCACATGATTGAGCAGGTCATATTTTGGACTGATATTATTGAACATTTCAGCCACCTGGGCTTTTTTCGGGTCTTCTTTATCTTTGTAAGGGACGACAGACATCACAAAATCATTCTAATGGGACACAATATTACTCAAGAAACCCGAGGAATTGAAAATTGTTGAGTTTGAATGGAATTCATTTGCTAAATAATAAAGCCTTATTTTTGCAGCGAACACAAGAGTCATGATCCAAAAAGCAGAATTTGTAGTTTCCAATAATAATCCTTCCAACTGTCCAAAGCCTGATCGGGCTGAAGTAGCTTTTATCGGGAGATCCAATGTGGGGAAAAGCTCCCTGATCAATATGCTAACCGGAAAGAAGGAGCTGGCCAAGACTTCTCAGAAGCCTGGAAAAACCCAGTTGATTAATCATTTTAAAATCGATGATCGCTGGTATTTAGTGGATTTGCCGGGTTATGGATTTGCCAAAGTGAATGTAAAGGTGAAAGAAGGTTGGGAAAATATGATCACAACCTACCTCACTAAAAGAGAAAACCTCTGTGGAGTTTTTGTTTTGATCGATAGTAGGTTAGAACCTCAAAAAATCGATTTGGACTTTTTGCTATGGTGTGGAACCAATGGGGTTCCTGCAGCAATCGTTTTTACGAAAGCTGACAAGCAGTCCAAAAGTAAGACCCATCAAAATATTCAGAAGTTCCTCAAAAAAATGAATGAGATTTTCGAAGAAATTCCGGATTACCTGATTACCAGTTCCGAAACTGGACAGGGAAAGGATGATTTGGAGGAATTTATCTTAGATCTCGTGAAAGAATACGAAAGCCGTGAGGTCATTTAGACCCAAGTTCTATATTTGCAAGCTGAAAAATACAACCTATGAATTTTAAAGATATAGCCACCGTATCCGGTAAACCGGGACTTTACAAAGTGTTGAAGCCTTCAAGATCAGGAGTGATCTTGGAAAGCATGGATGAGAAAAAAGGGAAAATGGTAGCGGGAATGGCTCAAAGAGTCTCAATTCTTAGCGATATTTCAATTTATACCCTTACGGAAGAGGGAGCGGAGCCTTTGGAGTCCGTGATGAAAAAAATCGAAGCTGAATTTCAGGGTGATTTGGGTTTGGATGCCAATCCTGATGATGCTGAATTGAGAGCATTTATGAAGCATATTCTACCTGATGTAGATGAGTCTAGAGTTTATACTTCCGATATCAAGAAATTGATTTCTTGGTATAAAATTATCCGAACCAATGCTCCTGAGGTATTGGAAGATACAGAGGATAAAAAAGAAGAAAAAGAATCCTAATAGTCAGCCTCGCAATTGCGGGGCTTTTTTGATGTGTATATGGATCAAACTATCAATTCTGAAAGCTTTGAATTGATTCAGAAGGAGTTGAATCTTTCTGATCAGGCAGCCTCCATGAGCGAAGAGGAATATTTAAAAATCATCAGCAAGGCAGTTCAGGAAATGCTAAACAGGGACTTTGAGCGACTTTTACAGGTTTGTTACAGAATAGATTTAGGAGAGGAAAAGCTTAAAAAAATCCTTAACGAATCCGATCCTGATTACCTGGCTTCAGATTTAGCCCATGCCCTTTGGACCCGACAAAAGCAGAAAGTAGAGATCCGGAGGAGGTATTCTTGAATATTCCTGCCTTTGGTGATATACGTTGCAATTCCCCCTTTGGAAACGTGCACCATTTTGGGAAGAAAAGGGATAAAAAAGGGGGTTAGGGGGATTTAATGCTTATTTTAATTTATTAAATTAGTTGAAAAATGATTTTCAACCTTAATGCGATTTATTCCCTATTCTAAATCACTTAAGGAATTCTCACGAGAATTGAGGTCACACTCAACTTTATCTGAGGTTCTTTTGTGGAAGCAACTTCGAGCTTCTCGGTTTCGAGGTTATAGTTTCAATAGGCAAAAACCTTTATCAAAATTCATTGTCGATTTTTACTGTAAAAAGTTAAATCTCGTAATTGAAATTGATGGAGATTCTCATTTTGACGAAGAGTCAGTTATTTCTGACCAAAAAAGACAAAAAATTTTAGAGAGTTTAGAGCTCAATTTTTTGAGATTTTCTGATGTGGAAATCAAGAGATCCATGCCTTCTGTTTTGGAGGAAATTAATGCCTATATAGACGATTGGGAGGATAAAAATGGATGGGAACGAACAAGTTTTTGAGACGTTTTTAAACTATTAAAATCCCCCTTGCCCCCTTTGTAAAGGGGGATTTGCTTATAGTTAGGAAAGAAGGCTGAGGTAAAATTTTGAAAATTGGTCTTTGGTGATGCACCTTACAATTCCCCCTTTGGAACTGTGTACAGCTTTGGGAAGTAGATTTATAAAAAAGGGGGCTAGGGGGATTTTTCTGTGAGTTTAATTCATTTTTTAATTGACTAGCCCTCAAAAAGCTTACAGATTTAAATGTAAATCCTCAGATAGACTGAATGTGTGACTTGTCCTGAATTGAGTTTACACAAAGTAAACTACTATGAAACGACCAAAAGAAAAAAAAACAAGACGCATAGGATCTCTGAGTTGGGCTGAGCGGGAAGAAATGATCAAAGAGTATCTTTCAGGGAATTACTCTAAAGTTGAGATTTGGAAGAAGTATACCGGTCAATCTACAGAACATGGAAAAATGCTTAAATGGATGCGAATGTTAGGTTATTGTGATAGAATTGAAAATCCAATAAAAAGACATTTATCTTTAGGTTTTATCAGACAAGAACAACCTGTTTTGGCAACCAAAGACAACCCGCAAGAACCAAGAGACCTTCAAAAACGCATCAAAGAGCTGGAGCGTCAGCTTGAGAATGCCCAGCTGAAAGCCGAAGGCTATGAGCTCATGATCGAAATTGCAGAAAAGGAACTGAAAATTCCGATCAGAAAAAAAAGTCCGACACCAAGTAATCTCCACCTTAAAGGAAAGGCATCAGCGACAGGCTCTGAGTCGTTTATGTTTATTATTTGGTATGACCAGACAGGCCTATTATCAGCATTATTGGCAGAAGGAAGAAACTAGCTTTGAACAGGAGCTTGTGATCAAGGAGGTGTTACGAATCAGAAAATTCCATAAAAAAATGGGTTGCCGCAAGCTCATGGTGAAGCTGGAAGCCTTCATGTTCGATCATCAGATCAAGATGGGTAGAGATGCGCTGTTTGATCTTTTGGCAGCAAATCAGTTGTTAATTCGCCGCCGAAACAGACGGGTAACTACAACCTATTCAAGTCATTGGCTTCGAAAATATCCAAATCTGATCCGTGAGTTTGTTGCTGATGGAATCAATCAGTTATGGGTTAGCGACATTACATATTGGAGGTTTAAGGATAAGTTTCTTTACATCAGTTTTGTAACAGATGTGTTCTCACATAAAATCGTAGGCTACCATCTGTGAATCGCTGGAAGCTGAATCGTCAATCCATGCCCTTCAAATGGCTTTGGATCGGTTAAAACAACCAGTAGAAGGCCTGATCCATCATTCAGACAGAGGAATTCAATATTGCTGTAAAGAGTATGTCAAGTTATTACAGGACAATAGTATAGCGATCAGTATGACCGAAAACGGTGATCCGTTAGAAAATGCATTGGCTGAACGAATCAATGGAATTGTTAAAGGAGAATACCTGGATTGTTACGAAGTAAATTCCATTCAAGAAGCAAATGAGTTGCTTTCCCAAGTTGTCAACCTCTACAACCAAGAACGACCTCACATGAGTATAGGAAACAAAACTCCTGAGGAAATCCATCAAACCAATCAAAAAACAGATCGATTGTGGAAAAACTATTATCCCAAAAACCGTACACTTGTAAACCAATAAACGGACTAACAAAAACAGTCAATCAGTATCAGGATTTAAACGATAACCTGTAAACCTTTTTTAGGACGAGTCAGTGTTTACAAATCCCCCTTACCCCCTTTGTAAAGGGGGAATTGGCATTAGGTGAAATTGACAGTCTCAGATCTAAAGATTATTAATTGGTCAGGGAAATAATAGAATCTCATTTACCCTATTTGAAATGGGTATTCACTTTTCGTTCGAAGTAAAAGTGTTTTTTAATATAACAAACACCTATTCCTTTCACGAAAAAACCTCTACTCCTTAATCTCGATTACCTTGAACTCGGTACGTCTATTGACCTGATGTTCTTCTTCGGTTTGAGCATTCGGGATGATGAGCTGAGTTTCTCCGTATCCTTTTGCAACCAACCTATCTCTTGAAATACCCTGAGAAACGATGTAATCCACCGCTGACTGGGCTCTTCTTTGTGAAAGATTCAAGTTGTAAGAGTCCGAAGCTCTATCATCGGTATGGGAACTTAACTCTATCCTGATGCTAGGATTATCCTTCAGGATCTGCACTAACTTATCGAGTTCTTTTGCGGCATCTGCTCGGATATCTGCTTTATCCAGATCATAGTAGATATTTTCCAAGATGATGGATTTATCCAAAATCAGTTGATCCAAAACCAAAGTGGTATCCAAGGTCACGTTGGTGACATCCTGCACCAAGGTGGATGGATCCGGCGTTTTTCCTTTGGTCGTGTATGGGATGGATTTTGAGAAGTACCCATTTTTCGAAGCGATGATGGTATAATCTGCTTCTGGGGTCAAGGTGAATCTAACTCTTCCATTGGTATTGGAGAAATCACCACCTATTTGCTTGTTGTTGCCATCATACAAAACCACCCTTGCTTGAGGCAAGACCTGATTTGCCTGTCCGGCTACTCTTTCCTGAGTAGTTACATTCAATAGAACGTTGACAATTTTTGGCTTAGGCGTTTTGTCGACAAAATAATAAATATCATCATCTCCGATTCCACCTTCGCGATTAGAGGAAAGAAAGCCCTCTTTTGGGTAATTCGTAAAAAAGATTCCGAAATCATCCGCTGGACTGTTGATGTTTTCTCCCAAATTCTTGATGACTTGCTTTCCATTTTCGTCGTTTTCAGCCACGAAAAGATCTAATTTTCCATAGCCGGGATGGCCATCTGAAGCAAAGAAAAACTTCCCATCAGGAGCCATTCTTGGGAAAAGCTCATTTCCAGGGGTATTGATATTCGGACCTAGATTGACTGCATTGCCAAAGTCTCCATTGGCTAATTTGGTTGCCTTGTATAAATCAATGCCGCCAAAACCTCCGGGGCGATTGGATGCAAAATAAAGGGTATTGCCATCGGGACTGAAAGCTGGAGTTGAGTTCCACCAAAACTCATCTTCATTGACAGGCATCCAAATAGGCTGTGTAAAACCTCCTCCTCTAAAATAAGAGGCAAATAATGCAGTTTCAGGCAAGTCTTTCGGAGAAGTAGAGTTCCCCCTTGCATAAATAATGGTATTACCATCCGGGCTGATCGCGATGGCAGCTTGATTCAAACCCTCTTCATTTTGAAATTCGGGGAGTGTTCGTATACCGCTGACATCCACTCTCAAATCTTCGGCTCTGGTTCGGAATAACTTGGTGTAAGGCATCCCTGTGGCCGGATAAATACCTGAAGCTTGGCGCGCGCTGGTAAAGTATAAAAAGTTTTCACTGACAATAGGTGCATAATCCGGTCCCGGAGTATTCAGTTCTCTGTAATTGACCAATTCATGATAAGGCCAATAATTTGCAATCCCTTCTGCTAATTTGATGGCTTCCAATTCTCGCTGAACCCTTGCCAAAAGAGCTTCATCTTGTGTGTAGGCTTTAGCATTTTCAAAAGCCTCTTTGGCTTCCTCTGTTTTCTGTTGTGCTTTGAGACTTTGCCCCAAGAAAAAATAGCGATTAAATGAAGGATCTTCTTCTACTAGTTTTTGGTAATAAGGAGCAGAATTTTCAATTCGGTTAGAAAGACGATAGCTTTCGGCAACTATCTCATTGGCCTCTAAATTATCCGGATCTTCTTCCAAAATCTGAGAAAAAGTTCCGATTGCATATTGATATTGGCCAGAAAGATATTGCTCTGTTCCTTTCTCCTGAAGGCTTTTACAGGCCCCCAAAAGGGTCAAAACTAGAAGGAAGGTGCCAAAAAATCGTTGTTTCATGGGTCTTGCTTTGCTGCTCTATGCTGAATATTACTAATTAATTTGGAAAATATTTGTTTAACCAACTTTTCCCTGCAGAAATCCAGATATTTTCCAGGTCTTTCTTTGATTGGAGAACTGGGTTGATCACCGGTGTATCCTTGGTAATTGCCCCCTCCAATACTTTATTTTTTATACTTAGCGCATGAGCAACCTCTATGGCTCCATCTTCTGACTTGAAGCTGACTTTTCCGCTATTTGTCAAATCCACCCGTAATTGCTGTTCCAGCTCTCTTAAAGTTCTCACCGAACTGTCAATGGAACATCCTGAAGCGCCAGCAGCAGATTCATCCACTGCCAAGACCAGAATTTGATCATCCAGAATTTCAAAAGAAGTGGGGAGCGGATTCCCGTGCGCATTCCAACTTTCGCAAAAATGGCTTAGACGGGATTGAATCAACTTTATTTCTTCCGAAGAAAATTTTCTTTCTGACTGATAAAGCCATACTCTGCTATTCTCCGGTAGGGTATCAAATGGCACGTACATGTTTCGAAATTTTAGGTAAAGAAAAACCCTTTCTACCTAACGGCAAAAAGGGTCAAATTGATTCAATCAATCAATCAAATTCCCATATCCTTGGCGATCATCTCAGCCAAATCATAAACTTTGACTTCATTTTCCTTCTCTTTGTTTTTGACACCATCGGTCATCATGGTTAGGCAAAACGGACATCCTACTGCAATGGCATTGGCACCGGTGGCCAACGCTTCTTCAGTGCGTTCAATATTGATATCTTTTTTGCCTGGTTCTGGTTCCTTGAACATCTGAGCTCCACCTGCACCGCAACATAGACCTTTGGTACGGCAACGCTTCATCTCCACCAATTCCACGTCCAGCGCCTTGATGACTTCTCTTGGAGCTTCGTATACATTATTGGCTCTTCCCAAATAGCAAGAGTCATGAAAGGTGATTTTTTTGCCTTTGAATTCTCCCCCTCCCTGAAGGACTACTTTTCCCTCATTGATCAGTTGCTGGAGGAATTGAGAATGGTGGATTACCTCATACTTTCCGCCCAAAGCCGGATATTCGTTTTTGATGGTATTAAAACAATGCGGGCATGCGGTGACCACCTTTTTCACCTCATAGCCATTCATTACCTGAATATTGGCCACGGCCTGCATTTGAAATAAAAACTCATTTCCTGCTCTACGTGCAGGGTCTCCAGTACAGGCTTCTTCCGGACCTAATACCGCGAAAGAAACACCTACTTTATTTAATATTTTGACGAAAGCCTGAGTCACTGCTTTGTAGCGATCATCAAATGATCCAGCGCAGCCTACCCAAAAAAGTATTTCTGGACTTTCTCCTTTGCCGACCATTTCGGCCATGGTTGGTACTTGATATGTAGACATTTTTTAGACTTTTAGATTTTAGAGTTGAGAAGCAAGACCTGAATTACTTGACTTGTTCTTCTTTGACTGAATCAGCCCAGTTGAATCTATCCTGAGGGCTGAATTTCCAAGGTGAAAAGCTGGTTTCCATATTTTGAAACATCGCGTTCCATTGGGCAGGTGTGCCTGATTCTTCCATGGCTACATACCTTCTCATCTGGAGAATAATGGAAAGCGGGTCTATATTGACAGGACAGGCTTCCACACAGGCATTGCAGGAGGTACAGGCATTGAGCTCTTCTTTGGTGATATAATCCCCCAGCAAGGATTTTCCATCCTCGAGACCTGGTCCGCCGGCGTCTATGCTTTTACCTACTTCTTCTGCACGATCACGCACATCCATCATGATTTTTCTCGGGGATAGTTTTTTGCCAGTTAGGTTGGCAGGACACTCTGCTGTACACCTACCACACTCCGTACAGGAATAGGCATTTAATACATTCACCCAAGTCAAATCATTGACATCCTTGGCTCCAAATCTCCCAATTTCGGCAGGAGGATCTGCTGGTGTTTCCGAAGGGATTCCCAACATCATATTGACTTCATTGGTCACCTCTGGCATATTGGGCATCTCTCCTTTTGGCTTCAAATTGGAATACCAAGTATTTGGGAAGGCAAGGAAAATGTGGAGGTGCTTGGAATAGGTGACATAAATGGCGAATGCAAGAATTCCGGCAATGTGGAACCACCATGCGAAGCGCTCAATCACAACCAAGCTACCAGTGGACATGCCTTCAAAAATTGGCTGGATCAAACTGCTGAAAAACAGGGTGCCTAAAATGGTATAATGCTCATCTCCACGATTGGCTAGAATTTGATCGGTAGCATTCATGGTGAGAATGGCACACATCAGTACAATCTCAATAACCAAAATCAAATTGGCGTCCAAGCTCGGCCAACCCTTCATTTCGGGCTTGTTGAAGCGGGGCACTTTGCTGACATTTCTTCTCCAAAGAAAAGCCACGCAAGAGATCAAGACTGCAACGGCGAGGAATTCAAAGATATTCATGGCAACTGTATAGACAGAGCCTAATGCCGGTGCAAAGAGTCGGTGAGTTCCAAGGATTCCGTCCAGAACAAATTCCAGCACTTCCAAATTGATGACAATGAATCCCACATAAATTAATAGGTGGAGGAAAGCGGGAATCAGACGTTTGAACATTTTCTGTTGTCCAAAAGCTACCAAAAGCATGGTCTTCCAGCGAGTGTCGGTTTGATCATTTCGGGTTTCGGCCTTCCCCAAAAGGATGTTTCTTTTCAGAAATTTGATCCTTTTGGCTAAAATGAAGCCTGCTACTCCTAAAATGACCAAAAAAGCGATTTGAGGTAAAAAGCTCATATTGATGAGATTAGCGTTTTGTTTGGGTTTACTTGAATAATTTTTTTTTCAAATGATTTGTATCGAAAAGTCAAATACCTACCTTTGCATCACTTTACAGAACGGTGATGTAGCTCAGTTGGTAGAGCATCGGACTGAAAATCCGTGAGTCGGTGGTTCGAGTCCACTCATCACCACCATCCCGGCCCATGTGGTCGGGATTTTTTTTGCCCTTTTGGATCTTATTCCGCTCTCTTTTTTTGACAATTTCATTAATGCAAAGTAAGAAATAGTCTGCATGCATACTATTTTTTGAAATAATTTAAAATAAATCTAAAATCTTTTCGGCGCTTTACCATAGCATAACGAACTGAAAAGGAAACTGTTAATAATGATTCGGGTTTCCTGATTTTTCGGATTGTTTCCAAATTTTTTTCAAAAAAGTGTAACATTCGGAATCCATCTGCATCATCTACCTGAATGAATTCATTTTTTGAAGGACATATCTGGCCTATGAAAAGCGCGTTATACCGCTTGGTTTTCCTTTGGGTAAAGGACAAATCCTTGGCAGAGGACCTTCTACAAAATGTTTTCGAGCGTTCTTTTCTAAGGCAAAACGAATTGGCAAATCATCCCAATCTCAAAGGCTGGCTGGTGAAGAGCTTGAAAAATGAGGCTTTGATGCATTTCAGAAAATCAGCTAAGCTCAATGCTTTAGAGGATGAGGCGGAATTGATTTTCCAAGAAAGTGAAGAGGAGGAAATTGACCAACGAGTCCCGAAGATTTTCTCCCTGATGAAAAATCTGACGACCAAGCAGCAGGAAGTTTTCCAGCTGAGAGAAGTGGAAGGTTTGAGCTATGATGAAATCGCCGAATATCTGGAAATTTCCATAGAGCAAGTCAAAGTGAACTTACATCGAGCCAGGAAGAGTATTCGGGAACAATTAACCAAACAGGCATCAATCAAATGAACGAGCGAATCAAAGAGCTTCTGGATAAATATTGGGAAGCTTCGAGCAGTGTGGAAGAAGAAGCAGAACTCAAACTCCTATTGAGTAGAGTCCAAGGTTTTGAGTCTGAAAAGCAGCTATTTGGGCTTCTGGATGAAATGAAGCAAGAGGAACCTGTCCGGGTGAAAATTCCAAAAAGGGTTAGGGTGAGAAGCCTGGCCTGGTTGAATTGGGCGGCATCTGTCGCAATTCTGCTGGGATCTTATGTAGGCTGGAGAGTTTACGAAAGACAGCAGGAGGAGCAGGCTTATCGGGAAGTGGTGGCGGCACTCTCTTTGATTCAGCAGAATTTATCCAAGGGTCAGGAGAAAATGTCAAAAATGAATGATTTAAAGTATTTGTCCGCGCCGGAAGATTTATTTAAAACAGAAGAATAATAAATTATGAAAAAGCTACTACTCATTCCTTTTCTTCTCATGTGCTTTGTATTTAAGGTGCAGGCTCAGGAAGATGCGATTCAGCGGTTTTTCGCAAAATATATGGATGATGATCGGTTCAGCCGAGTTTATATATCTCCTAAAATGATGCAGATGGCCGGAGGGTTTTTGAAAAGCAATGCAGCTGAAAAAGACTCCAAGGAGCTAGGTATACTGCTTCAAAAAATCAAGGGTATCAGAATTCTTTCTTCGGATGAAGTAGACGGAAAATCTTACTACAAGGAAGCGATGGGCACATTGACCAGGAATAAGTATGAAGAGCTGATGGATGTACAGGAAAAGGGTTCCAGTCTGAAATTTATGATACGGGAAGAAGGAGGTTTGATCCGGGAGCTCTTGATGATTTCAGGAGAGGGGAAGGAATTTTCTATGATTTCCTTGCTGGGAAGCTTCACTTATGAAGATCTGAATATGTTGGCTGATAAAACTAATCTCCCCGGCATGGATCAGTACGGAAAAGGACCGAAAGGAAAAAAGTAATGAGGATTAACCGCAATTTTCAGCAGGCTTAAATAGAAGAGGGATTTGGTTGGGATGCTTAAGCAATTCCCCTTTTAAAAGGAGGGTAGGGGGATTTTGAAATACAATTATTCCTTAATCTTTCTGCCAAGTCGCAATTTTCTTAATGACTTTAATAAATAATTAAACTAAACCTACATAAAATGAAAAAGCTGATTTTAGTAATTGTCTTGGCGGGATTCGCCTTGGCTGCAAATGCTCAAAGTAAAAGTGTCGCTGCCTTGAAAGAAAAATACAAGGGACATGAGGATTTCTTCAACATGGAGTTGGGTGGAAACTTCCTGAATTTTGCGGAGGGTTTCAAAATTGATATTGATGAAGATGATATGGCTACTGTAGCCAAATCCATTGAGAAGCTGAATTTTTTCAAGCTACCTGAGCAATCGGATCGGAGTGGAGTCGAATTCAAAGCGCTCAAAAAAGGATTAGAGAAAGAACGCTATGAATTATTGATGGAGATGGCCGATAAAGGTGAAATAGTGGTGTATTCCAAAGGAGGAAAAACCATTTCCGATTTGGTAGTGATGGTAGGGGGAGATGAAGGCGACTTGATGGTCGTCGAACTCAAAGGTTCATTTGCCCAAGAACTGGTGGCCGAGGCGATGAAGCAGGGGAGGAAGTAATTAAAATATTTTTAAAGGAAAGGGGCTATTGACTGGAAGTAGATGTTTTAGATTAATTTTTCTCCTTTTCCTAAATTTTCGAATAATTGACACAGTTCACGAGATATCCATACTCTGCTTTCGAAAAGCCGAAAAATATGGGACAGTAGAGTTCAATCTAAAAAGCAAGGGTAAATCCTTGCTTTTTTTATCTCAATGAGTCAGTCTGGCCAAAATAAATTTTTCAAATCCTAAAAACCACAGCTTAAGTTGAAGAATCAGCCGGCAGGTATCCAATTGAACTAGGATTCGGTTTCTGAAATGAATCGGATAGTTATAAAATGTTAATTCTAATGATAACTTAAGATTTAAGTTCAAAGTAATTGCTTAATTTTTGCCGTGTTCAATTCATAAATGCAACACCTAATTTTTGTTTGAGTTTTTGTAATGGACTAAGGTAATCAAACTTTCTAACGGGTCTGTTATTGATTTTTAATTCTATGGATTGAATTTGTTCCACCGAGTACTGATTCAGGTCTGTTCCTTTGGGTAAAAAAGCCCTGATCAATCCAATTCTGTTTTCCACCGTTCCTTTATCCTGAGACGTATAGGGCCTTGTAAAAAAGGTTGGCAGGTTGAATTTATCCCTGATTCGATGGTGGTTTGCGAAGGCTTTGTCATTATCGAACGTGATTGATTTAAAAAATGAGGCGCCAATCCGTTCGATTCTTCTGGTTATTTTCTGTTCAATGACATCGGCGTTCTTACCCTCTAACTTTTCCAACGTGGTGATTAAAGTAGCCCGGTCTACCAGTACCAGAAGTGCCGATTGATGGTTTTACCCATCATCAGATCCACTTCAATATCACCGATCCGCTGCCTCTGCTCCACTACGGGAGGCCTTTTTTCAATGGAAACTCTTTCTTTGATCAGTCCTCTGGAATCCCTGTAATTACCTCTTTTACGTTTTCTTTTACCGTGTCTGAGATGTTTGTATAATCCTCTATCCTTCCTGAACTGCCAATGGTTACTTTTTTTTGCCAGCCAGATCCATTGGTAGAGGGTCTCATGGGACACTCCCGTTGGCCATTGACTCTCCACCTGGCGGCAATCAGTTCCGGACTCAGTTTTTCATCTTCCAGCCAGATTCTGCTCTGCTCCTTCATTACCTCGGTAAACCGTCTGTGTTTGGGTTTGTATTTATGGCGTTCTTGAGCCCGGTTCATTGCTATGCGTGCTGAGTAATTTCCTGCACTACGTCCCCGTTTCCCAGTGTTTCTTTTCAGTTCCCTACTGATGGTACTTTTGTGTACGCCGACCCGACAGGCTATTGCAGTTTGACTGAATCCCTCTTTGTTTAAAACCTCGATTTGATATCTTTGCTCTAGGCTGAGCTGATTGAATTTTTGCATGTCAACACTAATTTAATTATTCAGCCTAAGGAAGGAAGCCTAGGCTTCCTTCCTTAAACTATTAGTGTTGCAATTATTACTTGAATCTGGGTTTTAAATTAGGAAATCAAGTTTTAATATGGTTTCAGAGAATGAGATCCTCATTCTCTCCTTTTTTTAACTCCTTGAATCTAATTTCTATGAGATCTTTTTATTTGCTGTTTTTTTCTTCAATTCTTTTTTTCTCCTGCAACTCTGATGGTAAATCCTCTGAAGAAGTTGAGGGATTAAAATCAATTGAAATTCCCGAATTAGTTAAGCTGGATAGTATTAAAGTAGATTTTTTAGGAAATCCCAATGTTCACGATATTCATCCTGAATTTAAGACCATACTTTTTGTACATAATTATTCCATGTTTTCAGAAGATATCCATTTGGCCGATTTTGAAGGTTTGGTTTTCTCCTCATTTTCTAAAACAGGGGATTACCCCGACACTTATTCTTCTTTATCATCTACTTTGAGAATTGTCGATGACAATTCATTTTTGGCCAATGGTTATAATGGTTTTATGACCTACAATTTTGATGGAAGACTGATTTCAAAAGTGAAACATATTAATTTTCAAGTTCCAAATTATTCCCCTTTGTTGATGGGCCATGGGATGGAAAAAATGGGAGATAAATATGTATACATCAATCAGGATTCCCCCAAGGATAACGATTATTCAAATAAGAGTAGATATGATGAAATGTACTTATTGGACTTGTTAGATCCTGCAACAGGGGAAAGAGAAGGGATCATTAAATTTCCAGAAAGCAGTATTTTTAAAAGTGGAAAGTATTTTTTCCGAAATGCATGGGATCCGGTTTTTCACATAGAAAATAAAAAAATTCATGTAGCATTCGGTTTAGAACCTGTGATTTATACGTTTGAAGCTTCTCCTCCCTATGAAATAGAATCTACTCTGCCCATAGATTTAAAGGGTTACAACTATTTCAAAGGTGCTGATGAATATTCTGAAGATGTTTCATTTTTTGGACTTCGATTTACCTCAGGAATGATTTTAAATATTAAAAAATTTCAAAACTTCTTTCTAGTAGCATATTTTCCTGGGTACGACCAACTTGATACACAAACCAATTTTGAAAACAAATCTCAAGACGAGGCCAAAGACTTTCGAGAGAGGATGCAAAAAAAGTACCCTTCTCGTATCGCAATAGTTGACTCTTCAGGAAATATTCTTAATGATTTTGTTCCTCAGGGATTGGAGCCTAGCAGCATGCTTTTGCGAGATGGACAACTCTGGATGATGGAAAAGGCTGATGAGGAGGTTGAGCGAGATTATTTTAGGCTGTTTCGAGTTGCACTAAATGCGGTAAAATAACTGACAGATTAAAATTAAACTACTCTCTCTCATGTTAGCTAAGGTTCGAAAATGTAAAATGAAAATACCACATTATTCTTCTTTTTAATTTTAGCTAGCCTATTTCAATACTGTAAGAAAAAGGACTACACCGGAACAATGGAATCCGCTAATACTGTAGAAATTCATGTTGAATTTTTGAAAGGCGATTCACCAGAGTTCATTATTGAAATACTAGACTCTATTAACCTTGAGGTTCTTGGAAACCCTCCCCTTACATCAATCCAAGACTTGGTTTTTTCGCAAAACTTCTTCCTTCTTTTAGATAGAAAACAAGGGTTATTAAAATTTGATAATAATGGTATGTTTCTCTTGAAAATTGGAGAGTTTGGTGAAGGGCCAGATGAATATGCTATGCCCTATGCACTTCACTTAGATGAAAAGAAAAACATTGTCTATGTGGCAGATTGGCAGAAAATGGTTATTCTCACTTACAGCCTCGAAGGAAAATTTGAATCAACAAGCAGTAAACTTCTGGGGCATCCTATATCTTTTTATAAAGAAAATGATACGCTTCTGGTAGTTCAGGAAACAATAAATGGAACAAAAGAGCATCCTAGAGAGGTGATGATAAACTCACCTAAACCCAATAGTCTTGAAATTGTGAATAATGAAAGCCCCGCCTACAGTTTTCATTCTAATTTCAACATTATCCATCCCATTCCCAGGATATTAAGCCGAGTAGGTAATTCAAGCTTATTTTACATGCCAATTATTCGGGGAGAGATTTCTTCTCATACCGATAGAGATACGATTTTTAGACATCAAGACGGTAAATTGACCCCAGAGTATTTAATTCATTTAATTGGTTTTGATAGTTCAATGCAATTGAGTATAAGCCAAATAGTGATATCTGATAAATATGCTTTTTTACGCGTGATTTATGACAACTATCCTTATCTTTTTGTGATTGATTTAGAAAGTAATAGTCCCTTAGGTCATTTAAAGAAATTATTCAATCAGGAGATGACAGATGAAATGATTCCAAGGCCTATTAAAGAAGATAGGTATTTTTCCATTATTAGGGATAAGGAGAATGGCTTAGAGAAAAATCCACAAATTGTATTTTACCGCATAATGTAGTAAAGAGACTAAATTATTGTTTTGAAAAATTCCTTCCCCCATAACAACCAACCAAACTCCAAAGACTGTGGGCCTATTTGCTTGAGAATAATCGCAAAGCACCATGGCAAGCTTATTTCCTTAAAATAAATCCGTGAAATATTGGAGACTACCCGGGAAGGAAGCAACTTATTTAAGATTAGGGATGCAATTGACTTGAGGGATGAATATTCAATCATTTATCTTGACTCTAACACCATTCCCACGAAGTCTCTAAAGTTATCTTGGGAAATTACTTGAAAGTCAGCTGGGTAGGCTTCTAAAAATACAGATGGTTTCTTGATTTTGGCATTGGGGTTCCATTTAAATTCAAAGGCCGAAATCCGCCCACCTGCTTCCTCCAAGTAATCAATTTCTTGCTGTTGCTTTGTTCTCCAAAAGAATGAATTTGCATAGGCCGAATGGTAATGATTTCGCTTCATTCGCTCGGTGATCAAAAAATTTTCCCACAAGGCACCAACATCATTTCGAAATTCGAAAGGATTGAAGTTTTGAATCAACGCATTTCGGATTCCATTATCGTAAAAATAAATTTTCCGGGTCGTCTTTATTTCATTTCGAAGATTTCTGCTGAAGGAATGAAGTGGGAAAATGATGCAGCTGAGCTCCAATAGTCGGATATAGCTCGAAACCGTGTTTTTATCCACTCCGGTCAACTGTGCCAATTCATTGTAGCTGACTTCCGAACCTATTTGGAAGGCAAGTGCTTGAAGGATTTTTTCCAAAACCTCAGGCTTTTTGATGGAAGCAAAAGAAAGAATATCCTTAAACAGATAGCTTTGCGTGATTTCATTTAGAATATCCCGCTCTTCCCCACGGTGATTAATGACATCCGGATAGTAGCCATAAATCAAGCGATTTTCCAAATCTCGCAACGCATCCAAATACCCTACCGATTGCTCATATTCTTCATAAGAAATAGGGAAAAGAAAGTATTCGAACTTTCTGCCTGTGAGGGGCTCATGGGTATTGTTTCGAAGCTCAAAGGCAGAAGAACCACTCAGAATCAATTGTACATCTTTGAATTGATCGTGAATAATCTTGGCCGTAATACCAATATTTTCGATTCGTTGGGCTTCATCAATAAAGACAATTTTGGAATTGCCAAGCAGGGTTTCGATTTGCTTCGTATTGGGATTGGTCAATTGCCGTCTAACTAAAGGATCATCACCATCCAGAAACAAAAACTCCCGATCTTCTAGTATTTCACGAATCAAAGTTGTTTTTCCAACCTGCCTTGCCCCGATCAGAACAATAGTCTTCCCCTTAAATAGCTTTGCAGAAATCTTGTTTTCGAATATTCTCGGAATCCTTATTTCATTCATTCACCAAAAGTAATACTTTTTAGTGAATGAATTCACCAAAAAGTATGCTTAATGGTGAATATAATGATAGTTTTCATAGAAAAAGAGAGGAAGGTTGTCCGATAATCGCATGGCTAAACTTTTAGATTTTTTAGCTATCTTCAAGTTCGTGAAAGAAGTTAGTCTAAGAAAATGAAAAATTTTATTCCTATAGCACTCGCTTTATTTTTGTGCTTTTCGTCGTCCTTCGCCCAAACCACCTTTTCAAAAATAGCTGAATTCAAAATTGATCTTTTAAACCCAGTTAAGATTTTAGACTACTATCCTGCCAAAAAACAATATTTGGGATTTATCAATGAAGGGAGTAAAGGAAACAAAATTGCCTTGTTCTCAGAAAATGGTAAAGTCTTAGTCTCGGAAAAATTGCAAGGAGAGGGGCCAAATCAGATCGTAGAATCTATCAATCAAATTGCCTTTGCAGAAGATGGAACTATATGGGTTCATTCCAGCCACAATCTTTACAGGTATGATCAAAATTTGAAGAAAACGAAAAAGATTCCTTTTAGATCCAAGTACACTGTCTCTCTCTATAGTCCTAAAAAACTGACGTACTTCTATGAAAATGGGGTGAAGGGAGATAACTCCTTTATCAGTCAACCTTCCGGATATTCCACTTTTTTTGGGTTCACAGATTTTCTAAAAGAAAACCTAATAGAAGTTTTCAATCCAAAAAATGAAAAGACATACAACTTTGCGCCAGTTTCAGGTCGGTCAAATTTTTCTAAACTGGATCCTTCAATTCATTCAATTTATGCACCTGTTTATTCTCTAGACAAAAGCCGGGGGAAACTATATCTGACCACTACTTTAGACGATGAAATTTCAATAATAGACCTGAGATCTAAAAAGAAAACCGAAGCTCTCAAAATCCGCCACGAAAACTTCCCCGTACTGAAATCCTCCAGAATTTCTTTGAATAATATAGCTTCTAAGGGCCCAATTAATCTTGGAGCTAAAAATGATAATATTTACGTTTTATCAGATGGAACTGTCCTGTTGGAATACATCAGAGCTATTTCACCTGAAGTTTATGAACAGAAAATAGCTGAAAACCGAAACTATCATCACTTTGGCGATCCATCCTACCGTCGATTGATTTTGATCAGAAATGGTAAACAGGTTGGAGAAGATATCCAATTACCTTATAGGGAGATAGCTATGCTTTTACCTGACGATACGCTTTTAATCAAATTACTAAACCCAGAAGAAGAAGAGGATTTCACTAGATATGGGATTTTTAGATTGAAATAGTTTTAGCTAATCACTCGGTCACCTTCACCCCTTTCCAAAAAGCTATTCGATCTTTGATTACTGAAGCGGCGGGCTTTGGGTCAGGATAGTACCAAGCAGCATCTTTGTTCAGCTCTCCATCTACCAATACACTGTAATAAGAAGCTTGACCTTTCCAAGGGCAGGTGCTATGTGTGTCGGACTCTTTTAGGTATTCTTTTTTTACAGTTTCCCGGGGGAAATAATGATTTCCTTCTATGACAACTGTTTGATCCGATTCTGCGATCACCTGATTATTCCAAATAGCTTTCATACGTATTTTTATTAAATGTGAATTCCTCCTGAGACGAGAATAACCCTACTTCTAAAAGAGCTGATTTCAGGTTCTATTCTCCGCTGAAACATTGATTAATTCCCGCTTTTCTTATAAAACACCACAATTGATGAAAAAGATTGAAAAAATATTTTTTTGGTACAATCGATTGCGAAATAGGCTAAATCTAATTTCATGTCATGACATGATTCTGTAAATAAGGTAAAATAAAAATTAAATTCTTTAAAATATATCTTTTGCGATATTTCATGTCTTTCGCAATCGATAGCGGGAAATAATTATTGTATTTTCAATAAATGTGCTTTAAAATTGAGGAATATCAAATAAAACATAATTTTTTTTGAAACATTTGTAATTAAGATCCCGTTAGCTACCTTTGTAATGTTAATTAAACAAAACCATCAGACCCGATGGACCCTGTGACCCAAAATACCTTCCGAATGGATCAGCCATTCCGGGTTACACTAAAACAGAAATCTAAGAACCTATTAAACCAATTATTATGAAATCATTAATGACTATGCTTTTTGTTGCCGGGATGGTAACAGGAGCCTTTGCAGGAGGATCAGAAAAGACTGTTGAAATCAGACAGTCAGAACCTTCGAAAGTAACTGTGGCAGTATCAGAAGCGCCACTGGGAACTGTGATTGTAAAAATCATGGATAGTGACAACAGATTAGTACTGAGAGACAGAATCGTGAAAGATGAAGCTTTTGCAAAAAGATACGATTTGACGGCTTTGCCTAAAGGTACTTATTCAGTGGAAGTTTTAGATCAGTCTGGAGTTCTAAGAACTGCTACTTTCGAAAACTTCATCGCTGAAACTCCTTCTGTGTATTCAAGAGTGACTAAAGTTGAGGCTAACAAATACCGTTTGCTTGTAAGCAACTTAGACGCTAAAGAAATTACAGTTTCGATTTTCGATGGAGACAAATTGATTCACTCTGAAAGAGTAGAGGATCCTCAGGGATTGCACAAACTTTATACTATTCAGAATGTAGGAACTGACATTCGATTCAAAGTTTCCACAGACAACGGTTTTGACAAATATATGTCTGCCCTTTAATTGAAAACTAACCAATTGTATACAACCCCGCTTTGGTCTGAGGCGGGGTTATTTTTTTGTCTAGGTTTTTTGGCTCAGTATAAAAAGCCAAACAACCAGAGTGGAATCCGCTTCTGATTTCCTCCCTTAATATCCAAAGCCAGATACGCGTTGGGTAAGCCTTTAATTTGTTCAGTACTTTTCGAAGGTCCTCCGATTTCAAAGACATAGCTTTCGTCGATCAAAAAATCGGAGTATTTGGATGAAGTTACGGCATGCACGGTGCTGGTTTGATTGTAGAAAAAGGTTTCTCTGATATTTCCTAAGTCAGGTTGTGTGGGAGAGAAGAGATGAATGAAATTCGGATTGTTTAAAAAGATTTTTTCCGGCTTTTGTAAAAAGCTTGTACCCTTCGCATCAGATCTCAACAAATTTAGAATTTGTGCTTGATCTAAATAATCTAAAAGCCTCAAAATGGTGTTTCTGGGGGCTTCTAATTTTTCTGAAAGCTTGTTAATATTAGGGGTGAAAGGGACTGATTCACTGATGACAAAAAGTAGTTTTTTCATGGTTCTTACAGTGGAATGCTGCAAATCTTCAAAAGGTGCTATATCCGTTTCAATTACTAGATTGATGGTTTCTTCCAACTTTTGGTAATAAGTGCTTTTTGCTTCTCTGAAAAACGGGAAGAATCCATATTTTAAATAGTTTCCAAAATCTTCTGGATAATTTATTATATCCAATATCTCCGGTCCGATTGTCGAATGTTTTTGAATAATATCCTCCAAGGAGAGCTGCTGGATAGTTAATTTTTTCTCAAAAAGTAAAAACTCTCTGAAAGAAAGGCCATTCAATTTATAAACAGATGCTCTTCTTGATAAATCCGCATTTCCTTTTGACAAGTCAAGAATAGAGGACCCTGTGGCAACTACCTGTATATCAGGATAATCGTCGTAAAGTTGCTTAAGGTCTTTTGACCAATAAAAGTAACGGTGTACTTCATCTAACAAGAACAATCGAATGCCCTCTTGATAGAGTGTATAGATAGTTTCAATTAATCTATTGGACTCAAAGAAAAAATCATCTAAGCTTAAATAAATTCCCTTAGTATTTGAATCTGAAAGGTATTGCAGTAGGAGAGTTGTTTTTCCAACACCTCGGTACCCCAAGATCAATATCAGCCGTTGGCTCCAGTCAATTTTGTCAAATAAGTACCGCTTAGGTTTCCCTTTTACAAGCTGAATTTTTCTGTCTGACTTTTCTATGAGATGCTTCATAGGCGATTTCTTGAGAAAGCAAAAATATAAAATGGTTTTTTAAAAAACTATTTTGTAATAATGCTTTTTATAAAAAGCAAAATATGTATTTCATTGTTATATGGAAGTTTAATGATGTAGGCATAATGAGTTGTTAAAAAAATGCCTTTTAATTTTAGGTAGATCTATTGAAAGCTAAGGACTCTGTTCGCAACACGTTTTCCCAAATTTTCAGCTTTCTTCAAAAATATCGGATCAAGTGAATCCATTTGAAAGGGGCCTTCATCGGTGATTGCGGAAGCTCCAAAAGCTGCTTCGACTTCTTCCCCACTCATGACTAACAACCCGTGAATTAGCATAGACTTCAAGATAGAAAGCAGGACTCCTTCTTCGCCGATAGAGATTCCTCCTCCGGTAGAAAAAGCTGCCCCTATTTTATCTTTCAAGGGTCTCCCTTCAAAAGGCCATGAATTGATGAATTCCAAAACTGGGGGTGCCGGATTGCCATTGTACACTGGTGAACCTAAGATGATACCTTTTGCTTGAAGTAAATCTTCGACCTTTACATCTTCGATAGCCAATAAAAGTACTTCTACTGAATCGACAGAGTTGGCTCCTCTTGCTACAGCCTCTGCCATTTGTTGTGTGTTTCCTGATTGTGAAAAATAAGTGATTAAAATCTTCGGCCTTTCCTGAGCATATATCCCCACCGAGTAAAAAAGAAGAGTAAAAGTGAAAATGCAGCGTAGCATAGTGACATATTTACCTTGAATATAAGGATTTGAGGGGAGAAAAAGAGTTCAACTCCTTTAGAGTTGAGATGCGCCAAATTTGAGCGTCATCATACCACCAGTTTCACTGGCGGTTATTGAGAGGTTTAACCACTTCGTGGTTAATTGATTCATTGTCTAAAACTTTACAAAAAAATCCCGCCAATAATTATTAGCGGGATTTATGTTTTGTCATTCAGATTTCCTTACTTCTTCCAACTAGCTTTTCCACCTTTGGCGGAATCGACGCTGATGCTGTAATTAGATCCTGAGGATACAATCCAGCGAACTTTCACCGCACTCATTCCAGGGATATTTTCCACCGCAATTTTTTCCGGTGAGTGTTTTTGTTCTTTATAGCGTTTGAAATCCTCGTCCTCTACTACAAATCCAGCCACCACTTTTGCACCGGAGATGCTCACATAGTCTGGTCTTTCGATATTGTATTTCAAATCCTGAGAGGAATGCGTAGGCATCATTCTTTCATTGAAAATGGTCGCTGTGATTGCTTTCAGTCCGCCTCCCAAATCTTCCTCCTTTACATCCATGACAGAAAGTTTCGGAGTATGATAAGCGTGGTAAATAGTAAAGGCAGAATTTCTGTGTGCGTCTTGCTCCATCAAGAAGCCTGGATGGGCTCTTCCAAAGGTTTTCTTGAAACCACCAATCTCGATCTCTCCAAACTGTGGGTGCTCATAACTTTTCCAATCCACAAAGGCATCACCAAAAGTCAAAAGCTGATCTACTTTCAATTGTTCTTCCTGATTGCCTCGACCTGCATTCTGATGGAAGTATAAATAGGAAATCATCAACTCATTGGAATAAGTGAATATCCCACGGTTTCCATAAAACCAATCCAATTCGCCTCCAAATACGGAATAAAGGTCCTTGTAAACTGTCAAATACCTATATCCTGGCATCATTTCTTCACCTTTTTTTGCAATGGCATCATAAATTCTGATATCCTCACGATTGTAGGTATTGACATCCTCCTCAGCACCTGGGCCTCTTAGGATCATTCCTCCGTAGTTATGATAACTCTGGGCACCGGCAATGTTTGGATGCTTCATCACAAACTCCATCACAGAGCGGTTTTCTGGTAAAGTGAAAGGATAGCGAAGAGCTCCTCTTTGAATATAGTCAGGTTGCCAATTCCAGCCCCAATCTCTGTTGGGATCGTAATAACCTACATCATCATCATTGATTCTTCCGTCTCCATCGAGGTCGGTTCCTTCCTGTCCCAGCATCTCATATTCTCCTACCTGATCAGGACCTACAGCAACCAATCTTCTAGGATCCAATGGGTCTTTGATATATCTACCGGTTGGTGATTTTCTAATCATCATGGTGATATGTCCATCTCCATCTAAGTCGTCCATTTCATCTTCACCTGCCAAGCCATCTCCGTCATTATCCAGCTTCATTACACCAGAGCGAGGAGTGTTTTGAGTATTTGGCTTCAAAAAGAAATCATTTCTAGCATCCGGGTTAATCGTAGGCGTGATATAGAAAGTTTTATCCTTTAGGAGTTGCTGGATAAACTCATTGCTTTCATGCATTTCCGTCAAATACCAGGCTGTGTACAAGGCAAACTCAGCACCCTGAATTTCATTGGAGTGAATATTCCCGTCAATCCACATGGCTGGCTTGTCTGTATCTTTTCCGGATTCAAAATCTGTAATGGTCAGAGTCATAATATCTCTTCCTTCATAAGATTTTCCGATGGCTTCTATTTTTGCCAATTTGGGATGTGCTTTTGCGATTTTTTGCATGACATCCACCAGTCCTTCGTAAGTATAATACCTGTTCCAGGCGGTTTCTACTTTAGGTTGATGGGGTGTGCCCACTGCCCTGAAAAACTTTTCCTGAGCCTGGCTTTCTATTTGGCCAAAGCCTAATGCACTCATGGCCAAGGCAAGAATTAAGTTCTTTGTTTTTATCTGTTTCATGGCTTAGAGTTTGAAAGTTGCGTTGATAAAGCCCACATGAGGTGCTCCTGCTTTGATGCTGACATCTCCTTTTCCTCTGATGATCCAGCTTAAACTGCTTTTTCCGAAAGCATCGATAGAATCAATCAGTTGGATTTTTTCCCCGGAAATCATTCTGTCCGCCGGTGCGTTCATGTCCACACGGATTTTGCGAAGCCATCTGGATCTTTCTCCCATTTCTGAGTGTGTAGGAAGTGGAGAGTTGTTGAATAAATCCAAACTCACACGGGTTAAACCGTTCCCCAAAGATTCAATCTTCAAATTCTGCACTTGTAATTTAGGCTGCATTTCAGCCAGCTTAAGAATGAAATCGGTATGTTCTTCAGCGATTTTTTCTACTTTTTCAAAAGGAGGGTTGTGCATGACAAATGGCTTAATACCTCCCACTTCTACTTTTTTGCCAGGGAAATCTGGATGTGAAATTTCCTTCCAAGGAACAAAGACATCCTTCCAGCCCAGTGAATCAGCCCAGGCTAAATAGGTAGCTTCAGGATTGCTTTTTCCTTTATATTCAGGAGTCCAGTAAGCAGGAGTGCTATAACTCAAGCGGGCAAAATGGAAATAAGCCCACTGGAAAAAGTCCCCGTCTGTGCCCTGATTTGTTTGCTGATAGGCTTTCTGAGAAACAGTTTCATTGTAGATCCCGGAAACCATAGCATTTATTGCCTGATCTTTCTCCAGAATAGAAGTGACTACCCGCTTTCTTGCTTCACCTGCATTGTATTTCAATGGAGATGAAAGATTGTTTGCAGGCGAAAAGGTCACAAAGGCAAAAATGTTCCATTGGTCAAAAAGATAGTCCAACATGGCTCTAGATTCTGGCTGAGAGACAGGAATATCACCTGCCAATGGCTGGAAAACCGGGAATTTATAAGTTAAGGACTTGTTGAATGCAATACCCTCCTTCAAGTCTTCGGCAAACTTTCCATCCTGATCATCGTCTTTACTTTCCTTGTAAACGAAATACTTTCCAGCTTCTCCCTTGCTTCTGTCTGCTTTGACCAGTACCCGTTCATCTTCCTTGGATAGCATGTAGTCTCCCATTGGATCTTCAACTCTCATCCAGGTAATGTATCCATCTCCATTGAGGTCAGTATAGCCATTTTCTCCTGCCTTGCCATCACGATCATGGTCTACAGATGCTGCATTTCCCCTTCTTTCATATTTCAGAGAGGCATGATATTGCTCGTAAGCATCAGGAGACATATTTGGGAAAATATAAAATGTGGTATTCTCCAATGCAGATGCATGTTTGCTAATCAGATCTTCAGCAAATCTTGTAGCCAATTCTACGCTGAGAACGTGAAATCCTTCTACCCCTCCGACTACTGCAATAGCTGGCTTTTGGTCTTTATCGCCAGTACCAACTTTCAAAACCCAAATATCTTTTCCCCCCGGGGTTTTGGTGAGGGACTTTAATTCAGCAGAGGCATTGGAGCCTATTCGCTGCAGGCGCTGATTGAGCTGGCTCAGTGTGGGATAATCGGATTGAGCCGAAGCTGCTCCCGACCAGGCCATACCGACAGCCATCAGGCAACCGAGTACGATTTTTTTCATAAATCAATTGAGTTTAAAATTCTGTTTTGTATGATTTTTCAAAGATTATTTCTCCTGAATTTTATTAAAAATTAAGGACAAAATGCAGGTCTGTTTTTCTGGAAGCCATAAATATGCGTGAGTGGGAACAGCTTTGGATAAATGGCGGGAAGCATTTTTTTGTTGTTAGGTTCACTATTTTTCGTTTATTTGAATTAAACCCATCAACCTTTATGTATCAAAAAATTGCCCTTGCAATAGCATTTTCACCTCGAATTGAGGCGCTTATTGCTGAAGTCAAAAGGCTGGTATTGCTTTTTGATTCGGAATTGATTCTGATTCATGTAGGTGTCAAAACGCCCGAATTAGAGAAAAAGCTGACTGAATTAATTGAAAAAAACCAATGTGATCCCGCGAAAACCAAAGTCTTGTGGAAGGAAGGAAAGCCTGTAAAAATGATTCTTCAGGCTTGCAGAGAGGAAAAGGTGGATCTATTGGTTGCTGGAGCTTTGAAACAAGAAGGTCTGTTTAAGTATTATATGGGTTCTGTCGGGAGAAAAATCATCAGAAAATCTCCCTGCTCGGTACTGACCCTGATCGAGCCAAGAATTAAAACCTCTGAGTTTTCCAGAGTGGTCATTAACGGAACCCAGCTGGAAATCACTCCTCAAGTGATCAAGCATGGCTTGGAGTTTTCAAAAGTGGTCAAGGCAGACCAAGTGTCCATTTTGAATGAAATCAAAATGTATGGTTTGCAGATGGGAACGGCTAGTGAGGATTCGGAAGAAGAAATTGCTCATACCAGAAGACAGCTGGTTCAGAATGAGATTGACTATGTGGAGCAAATTCTTAAAGACCTAGATAAAGGAAAATTGAAAATTAATATAAAAGTTACCGGAGGGAAATGGGCTGTGGAGTTGGCAAGGTTCTGTGAAAAAACTGATGCCAATCTGCTGGTTGTAGGAGACGAAAGAAAGCTCAATTTCTTTGATAGGATTTTCCCGCATGACTTGGAAGAGCTGCTCAGCACCCTTCCTTGCAATCTTTTAATCGTAAAAAAATAAGCCTCCATGGAAACGTTAAACCATAAGGAGGTCATCAATCTCCTCCTCCAACTTGCGGCTATGTTAATCATGGCCAGAGTTTTTGCTGAGATTGCCAGAAAATTGAAGCAGCCTGCTGTGGTAGGCGAAATATTAGCAGGAATTGTTTTGGGACCCACTATTTTGGGTTCTTTAATGCCGGGCTTTCAGGAATATCTGTTTGGTTCGCATGAAATGTCCAATATCGCATTGGATGGATTTGTGCAGATTTCTGTGGTCTTGCTCCTCTTCATTGCAGGACTTGAAGTGGAACTGCAGATTGTCTGGAGTCAAGGGAAAAATGCACTCAAAATTGCGGTAGCCTCCATGGTGCTTCCCATTATTGCTGGGTTTGTGGTAGCCTATGCCTTCCCGGAGTTTTTGGGAGTCAATATTAATGACAGGATTGTAGCTTCTACCTTCTTTGGTTTGGCCATAGGAATTACGGCTTTGGCAGTGGTTGCCCGGATTTTGATGGATTTGAATTTATTCAAAACCCAAACCGGACTACTGATTATAGCCGCTGCGATGATTGTGGATGTATTGGGTTGGATTGTGTTTTCAGTGA
Organism: Algoriphagus sp. NBT04N3; assembly: GCF_019443765.1. Lineage (NCBI taxonomy): Bacteria > Pseudomonadati > Bacteroidota > Cytophagia > Cytophagales > Cyclobacteriaceae > Algoriphagus > Algoriphagus sp. NBT04N3. Next base: position 3,530,886 of record NZ_CP048415.1, on the reverse strand, counting down.
TTCTTTCCCTATCAGAATCAGGAAGTGGAGGCTTGGGAGTCTGGCCAACTATCGGTCTGACGCTGGCTTTTACCTTAATCATGTTGACTATTGGCAAAGGCTTGATCAATAAGACACTTCCATGGGTAAACAAAAAAATGGCCTGGCCGGGAGGCTTATTGTCACTTTCTTTAGCCATTTGTTTTTTGGCAGCCTCCTTTACAGAGTTTATAGGAATTCACGCCATTTTCGGAGCCTTTATCATAGGCGTAGCCTTGGGAGATTCGGAGTATTTGACTGAAAAAGCCAAAGAGATTCTTCATCAGTTTATCAATAATATTTTCGCTCCCATATTCTTTGTTTCAATTGGATTGAAGGTGAATTTTATTGAAAGTTTTGATTTGGGAGTGACGGGAGTGATTGTCATCGTCGGCTTATTGACCAAGTATTATGGAGCCTACTTTGGAAGTAGATTGGCCCAAGTTCCTAGAAGAGAGTCGATCATTGTGGGTTTCGGCTTGAGCACCAGAGGTAGCATGGATATCATATTGGGGTTGATTGCATTGGAATCTGGCTTGGTTTCAGACTCTCTGTTTATCGGTTTGGTGATTTTGGCATTAGTTTCTTCCATTGCTTCAGGTCCTTTGATGGGCTGGGCAGGTAGGCTCAAAATCTAAAAGCTTTTATCAATGTCATATAAGTCGGTTCAATTGGCTTGATTTAACTTTCTCTCGTAATTTTGAGTTGTAAAGGTTCAACACCCATTATCAAACAATAAATCATGGCCAAAAGCGGAAAAATTGGCGTTTTACTCGTCAATTTAGGGACTCCAGATAGCACCAAAACTGGAGACGTAAGAAAATATCTTCGGGAATTTTTGATGGATGGAAGAGTGATTGACTTTCCATTTATTCCCCGTTGGATGTTAGTGAATTTGATTATTGCGCCTTTTCGGGCTCCAAAATCCGCTAAAGAATACAGAAAACTCTGGACGGACAGGGGATCACCTCTGCTTTTTCATACAGAAGACTTAAAAGAAAAACTGGTTGCCAAGCTGGACGCTGAGGAGTATTTGGTTTCCATGGCTATGCGCTACCAAAGCCCAAGTATTGAGTCAGGATTGAAAGAGTTGATGGATGCTAAGGTGAGGAAGATCATCGTTCTGCCACTTTTTCCTCAATATGCCTCTGCAACCAATGGTTCCGTGATTGACAAGGTAATGGAAATTGCTCGAGGCTGGCAGATTATTCCTGAGATTACCTTTATCAGCAATTTTGTAGAGCATCCATTGTTCATTCAGGCGTGGGAAGAATTGGGTAAGGAGATGATGCAGCAAGATCAATATGATCGTTACCTCTTTTCTTATCATGGATTACCAGAGAGACAAATCCGGAAGGGGTCGGTGGATAATTATTGTAAGTTGGGAGCCTGCTGTAATAAATACGGTCCTAAAAACCAATTTTGTTACCGAGCTCAATGCTTTCATACCACACGCTTAGTGGCCGCAAAACTGGGATTGCCGGAGGACAAAGTCATGACTTGTTTTCAGTCCAGATTAGGTAAGGATCCTTGGATCAAGCCTTATACTGAAGATGTAATCAAAGAGCTCGCAGAGCAAGGAGTCAAAAAAGTATTGGTCTTCTCGCCGGCATTTGTGGCGGATTGTTTGGAAACTACCGTGGAGGTAGGCGAAGAATACAAGGAAGAGTTTGAGGAGTTAGGAGGCGAAAAATGGGATTTGGTTCCAAGTCTAAACTCTACTGATACTTGGATAGACTGTGTGAAAGATTTGGTGGAAACACATTCTTGAAAAGTCTGAAAGCTGAAGTTGGAAGGCTGAAATTGGAAGGCTGAAAGCTGAAATGAGAAGGCTGAAAAGTAGGCAGTAGGTAGAAAGCAGTGCCGTCACCGCGAGGAACGAAACGGTCTCAAGAAGTCTGAAAGCTGAAGTTAGAAGTCTGAAATTCAAAGTGAGAAAGCTGAAGTCTAAAAGCTGAAATGAAGAAAGGGAGTGCTTGAGGGGAGACTTTGTAAAATTTTAATCCGAATAAAAGTATCCAACATAAAATAGATTAGGGAAACTGAATTAATGTCTCTTCTTTGACTCCATCTAAAAAAAGCCAGCTCTTATTGATTTTTGGGATTGCTTTGATTTCTATCAATTTGCGAACCTCTATCGCGTCTGTGGGACCACTAATTCCATTCATTCGGGAGGATTTGGATATTTCCAATGGACTGGCTGGGTTTCTTACCACGCTTTCATTGATCACTTTCGCGATCTTCTCCCTCTTTGCGCCATCAATAGGAAAACGTATTGGGAATGCAAGAGCGATATTTCTGGGTATTTCCCTGCTGACAGTTGGTGTAATTATTCGAGTATTGGGGGGAACAACCCTGCTTTTTGTTGGAACTGCCTTGACTGGAATCGGGATTGTCATTGCCAATGTGCTAATGATTCCCCTTTTCAAAGCCAGAATTCCGGAAAAAATGGGTTTGATGACCGCAATTCTATCCACGGGCATGTCGCTTTTTGCCGCCATCGCTTCTGGACTGAGCGTACCTTTGGCTGTAGATTTAAATTTGGGTTGGAGAGGCTCTTTAGCTTCTTGGTCTCTGGTTATGCTATTGGCCTTGGCTGTTTGGTTTCCTCAAGTAAAATTGAAGCCCAAAGCTGCAAATTTGAGCAATGAGGCTATCAAAAATGTCTGGAAATCCACCCTCGCTTGGCAGGTCACTTTGTTTATGGGTGCTCAATCAGTCATGTATTTTACCATGGTCACCTGGCTTCCTGACATGTTGATCTCAAGAGGAATGAGTCCTGTATTAGCCGGGATTGCTTTATCTTATGCCCAGCTTATTTCGCTTTTGGGGACCTTTTTCGCTCCTAATTTTTTGATCAAGCAAAAAGAACAGACTGGAGTAATAATCGGTGTTGGCTTGGCTTATTTCTTAGGCTATGGATTGCTTTTCATTGAGCTGGATTGGGTTGCCTTTGTATCATTGACCATCATAGGAATAGGGAGCGGTGCCAGCTTGAGTATTGCATATACTTTAATTTCTCTTAGAACCATTGAGGATAGGACTACGGCCAAGCTTTCCGGAATGGTTCAATCTGCAGGTTATGTTTTAGCTGCTTTAGGCCCACTTTTATTCGGGATTTCTTTGGATTTGATCGGAGATTGGGATTTGTTGATTTGGTTTTTGATCATCATGACGGCTCAATTCTTGGCGTTTGGTATTCCAGCCGGTCGAAATAGAAAAATCTGAGTTTGGAAGATATTCTTCTCGCCTTGCCGGGAAAGTGGTACCTTTGTGCTTTCATCAAGACCGAAGGCAAATGCAAGATTTCTTATACGAATTAGGGGTTTCCGAACAGCTTTTCAACTATGTCATCATGCCTGCTTTGATATTCATAGCTAGGGTCGGAGATGTATCGATTAATACCCTTCGCATCATGTTTATGATGAGCGGAAAGCGGAATGTCGCTCCTTTTTTAGGGTTTTTTGAAGCGCTCATTTGGTTGCTCGCTATCGGGCAAATCTTCCAAAATATCAATAATCCTATGTCCTACATTGCCTATGCTGCCGGCTTTGGTACAGGAACTTACGTAGGTATGTTTTTCGAAGAAAAATTGGCCTTGGGGAGAGTGTTGGTAAGAATCATTACGCCAATTTCTGAACCCAAATTATTAGAGTTTATGAAGGAAAGAGATTACAGGTTTACCAGTGTGGGAGCGGAAGGAAGGTATGGAAAAGTGAATCTACTTTTTACTGTGATGAAGCGGGAGAATCTTCAGGAATTCATCGCAAAGGTTAAGGAAATCGATGAAAAGGCTTTTTATACGATAGAAAGCGTAAAGCGGGTTTCAGAGGATGAATTGAATGTGATGGAGGACAGGCCACGATTCAAATCCAGATTATTTAGTAAAGCCAGGACCTGATGGGCAATAGCTGGTTTCAGTTTCAGCAGTTTCGGGTGGAACAGGATCGCTGTGCCATGAAGATTTCTACCGATGCAGTCCTTTTAGGATCATTAGCGGAGGGGGAAGATGCCAAAACTATTCTGGATATAGGAACTGGGACAGGTGTCATTTCTTTGATGTTGGCCCAGCGCTTTGAGCAAGCAAATATTTTTGCAATAGAAATTGATCAAGATGCCTTTGAGCAGGCTAAGATGAATTTTGAGCAAAGCATTTTTTCTGATAGGATAGAGATTTTACAAGGGGCAATTCAGGATTTGAAGAAGAAGTCCTCTTTCGATTTGATCGTTTCAAATCCTCCATATTTCCCAGATCATTTGAAATCTCCAGATTCTAAGAGAAACCAAGCATTACATACCGACAGTCTATCATTTGAGGATTTAGCAAGTTCAGTAGACCAGCTTTTGAGTAAGGATGGCGCGTTTTGGGTGATATTGCCACCGCGCCAAATGGCAGAGTTAGAGTTGATATTTTCGAAACTTGGTTTTAACTCTGGAAAGGACATACATGTACAGGATAGACCTGGCAAACCTATTCACAGAATAGTGAGATCCTTTCACAGAACTATTCAAGAAAAGAGGCAAACTCGAATTTTCATAAAAGAAGATTCTGGAGACTATTCGGAGCTTTATAAAAGCCTTATTTCTGGATTTTTATTAGGTTTTTGAAAGGATCGCGTTCAAAAACTGAGGTTGAATGTTAAATCCCTGAAAGATTCAGGTTCAAGGGTTGTAATAAATAGGTATTTCTCTATTTTTGGAGACTTATTAGCTACCCCAGTTTTATGAAAAAAATTCTGTCTCTTTGCTGTTTAGCAATGCTTTTTTTGGGATGGGCCTGTACCGAAGAAAATGAAACCACATTTGTAGTCACTGAAGAAATACTATATGCCAGTGGTGAGCAAGTTCGACTTTTGGGAAGGGTAATCAGTAATCAATCCGTGCAGGTTCAGGATCATGGTTTTTACCTTTCTAAAGACCCTAATTTTGCATCGCCCATCATCTTGTCTTTAGGGGCAAAGGATGGCCCTGGAAGGTTTATCGGGCAAGTATCTGATTTGGAAGTTAATCAACTCTATTATGCCAAATCATTTTTCAATACCGGCGCAGGAGATGAATTCGGAAATGTACTTGAAGTTCGGACTTTACCGGTTGGTCTGGAGTCATTTAGTCCCGCTTTTGGGGCTACTGGACAGGAGATGACCATTATCGGAAGAAACTTCACCAAAGACACCAAAGTGTTTTTTGGCTCTGTGGAAGCTCAAATCATCAGCATTACCCTAGAAAGCAGAATTCGGGTAAGAATACCTGCCCCTAAGGATGGTGTGACGGTTCCTATCAAAATTCAGGTTCAAAATAATGTAGTAGAGTTTCCTGAAAAATTTGAATATAGAGTAGGTACTTATGAATTAATCACCGCTTTTCCTCAGGAAATAAAGGTTTACGACAATGTGTTTTTCCAGAGAAACTCAGGTCTTCATATAGGTTTAGGGTCTGAAAGAAGACTTTTTCAATTAGAATATTTCCAGCGATATGATATAGCAACTAAAACTTGGGATAGAGTGGAATTCCCCGGCTCTCCAAGGTCTTATGCTTTTTTCACGGACAACTATATTGGTGGAGGAACTGCCAGACTTGGAAATCCCATTGTCATAAATTCCAGCTTTTGGAGGATTACAGACTCTGGTTTTGAACAATTGGGTGATTTACCTTTTGAAAGTAGGGAGTCTTTAGCTTTTGAAATTAACTCCACGCTCTATGTTTTGGGAACTAAGCAAAGTAATGAGGCATCTTTTAGAAAGTATAATCCTGTAACCAAAGTTTGGAGTTCGCTAGGAACACCTCCTGAGAATTTCAATGCAGAAAATGCTCACTTTATCTATCAAGGGAGAGCCTATGTAATCGGGAAAGATAAATCAGTTTGGTCCTATACTCCATCCAGCGATTCTTGGCAAATAGTTTCCAGTTATCCAGGCGGACTGGGTGATGGATATGGAATGGGCAGAGTAATCGGAGATAAGGCTTATGTTGGGCTTTATCGCAGATCAGATGAATTGTGGGAGCTTAATCTGAATACCCTTACATGGAAACCCAAAAATCCGATGCCGGGCTTACCTCAAAGTATTTTGGTAGGGCACTTCGTCAAAGATGGAGTATTATACATTATGCGAGTCCCAGACATTACCTTGGCAGGATCATATCCTATGAATATGTACAAATTTACACCTGAGGGATTTTAAAATTTGACTATGAAGCGACTTTTACCTCTTATACTTTTCTTGCTCACGCATGTGGCTTTTACCCAAACCCAACCCAAAAGGGAGGTAGTCGGTAGAGATATTGGGCAATTGAAAAACATCAAAATCTCAGGGAGAATAATGGATGAGATTACAGGTGAAGCACTGGTAGGTGCTACTGTAACAGTACCTGAATTGAACGTCACCCGGATCACTGATTCCAATGGAGGATTTGAACTAGTTCTTGACCGGGCTGAATACATTTTGGAGTTTAGATATGTGGGATATGAGACCATCAAATATCCCATCGTTGCAGTAGGAGATGGAAGAATTTCCATTCGGATGCTTCAAGAAGATTTTCAGTTGGACGATGTGGTTATTTTTGGAAGAGATCCGGAGAAAAATATTCGATCAACCGATATGGGGGCGATTACATTGAGTATGAACTCGATCAAGGAACTCCCTCCATTCCTCGGGGAAGTGGATATCATTCGCTCTATGGCTACGCTTCCAGGTGTTTCGCAAGTTGGTGAGGCCGCAGCAGGATTGAATGTACGTGGAGGAGGGGCAGATCAAAACCTAATTCAGTTTGCCGGGGCTCCAATTTATAACCCAACTCACCTTTTTGGGCTTTTTACTTCTTTCAATGCGGATGTGGTCAATGATGTGACTTTATACAAGTCAGTAATCCCAACACGCTACGGGGGCAGGGGTTCATCCATTTTGGATATTCTACCAAAAACCGGAAGTATTGACAAATGGGGAGGAGACTTGATGTTGAGTAATTTTTCTGGAAAAATCGGGGTTAATGGACCGCTTATCAAGAATAAATTATCTGTCAGGGGAGGCTTTAGAGGCTCCTATATCAATTGGTTTTTAGGTGCTTTGAGCAATCCTGACTTGAATAATTCTCAGGCGAATTTTTATGATGGCAATTTGGTGATTTCAGCTCCTATTTCTGAAAACAATGAATTCACCTATAGCTATTACACCTCTTACGATGATTTTGCTTTTGCCTCAGATACTACAATTTCCTGGAAAAATAATTCTCACTCTCTTCAGTGGAAAAGCAAGTTTGGCGAGAAGTTGAGCCTAGAGGCGTTGGGTTATTATACTCAATATGATTACAGCATCTTTAATCGATCAGGGATCAATGATTTTGATTTGAATTCAGGAATTCAAGATTTCGGAATTAAGGCATTCATGACTTACCAGATCGGAGAAAATAACAGATTGACTTTTGGCGGTGACTTCAAAGATTTAACTATACAGCCCGGTGAATTGATCCCCTCCAGCGAACAGGAATCTGGAATATTGCCTAAAAAGGTGCAGGATGAATTTGGTAGGGAATCCGGGGTACATTTTCAGCATGAACTGGAATTCGGAGAGAAAATTGGGATATCCTACGGCTTAAGGTATGACATGTATCAGTATTTGGGACCAAGGACGGTGAGACAATATGCCGAAAACCAACCCAAATCTGAAGGTTCAGCTATTTCGGAAAGAAGCTATGCGGATGGTGAAAACATTATTTCCTATGATGGACTTGGTCCTAGGGGCTCGATTCGCTACTCGCTTTCCAAATACAGCTCTATCAAAGCTGGATACAACAAAATGTATCAATTCATCCATTTAATTTCCAACACAGCAACCATTGCGCCGACAGATGTTTGGAAGTTGAGTGATGAGTTTTTAAAGCCTCAGATCGTAGATCAATACTCCTTGGGATTTTATAACAATTTCAAGGGGAATATATTCGAGACTTCTATTGAGGTCTACTACAAGGACATTCAAAATGTGGTGGAGTATAAAGATGGTGCTAACCTAATCCTTCAAAATCATATTGAAACCGAGCTTGTTCCTGCACAGGGCAGAGCGTATGGGATTGAGTTGTATGTGAAAAAGAATTTGGGAAGATTGACAGGTTGGGTGTCCTATACCTATTCCAGAAGCTTGAGAAGAGTAATTACACCATTTGAGGAAGAAATGATCAACGATGGCGAATGGTTTGCTTCTAATTTCGATAAGCCTCATGATTTGACATTGATCGGAAATTACAAGGTTTCCACCAATACCTCTATTTCTGCAACTTTCGGATACAGTACAGGGAGACCAGTTACTTTTCCTGAGGCCAAGTTTGATTACTCTGGGAATAATCTAGCTTTCTTCGACAGAAGAAATGAACAGAGACTTCCGGATTTCCACCGGCTGGACTTTTCAGTGAATTTTAAGTTGAAAGGAAAAGGCAAATTCTACGATGGTGATTGGACTTTCTCCATTCTCAATGTATACGGAAGAAGAAATCCATTCTCTCTCTTTTTTGTGGATGAAGCAGGAGCACCTCCTCAAGCCCTCCGTTTGGCAGTGTTGGGAGTTCCTTTACCAAGTTTAAGCTATTCAATTAAGTTTTGAGATGAGAGTATTTAAAAAGCTTTTTTACGTCCTTTTGATGCTGCCTATGGCCTGCATTGATCCCTATGAAGTGGAAGTTGGGGAAGGGGAGCAATTGCTTACCATAGAGGGAATGATTACCACACAGCCGGGTAGACAGGTAATTCGACTGACAAGAAGTGCTACTTATGGTTCTGTATTTGAAGGGCTGATACGGCCAGTCACAGGTGCTACGGTTATTGTAAGAGATGATTTGGGAAATGTAGTTTTTCTAGCTGAGTCAGCAAATGATAGGGGAGCTTATTTTACACCTGAAAATTTTGCTGCCCAGCTTGGACGAAGCTACACCTTGCAGATACAAACGCCAGATGGAACCGTCTATACTTCTTTTCCTGAGAAAGTTAATGCAGTGCCTGAAATCAATAACCTCAGTGTTCAGACTGTTCGGATTCCTGTAGAAGGAGAATTGAATGATAGATCGGGAGTTCAGTTGATAGCAGAGATCAATGATCCTGTGGATGAAAATAACTTCTACTTCTGGCGAAATGGTCCGTCAGTTTACGTTTTGGAAACCAGGCCTGACCTATTTACCCCTCGACCATCTGATGCTAACCCAAGTCGTGATCCTCAGCCCAAACCTTGTTGTATTGCATGTTTTAGATCAGAACAAGTCAGTAACCAAAGCATATTCATCGCAAATGATGATAATTTCAATGGCTTAACTACTAGGATCCCAGTTGCATTTATTGAGGATGACGGCTTGCGATTTGTCAAGACCTACCGGATAGATGTGAGGCAGATGAGCATTTCACAAGAGGCCTATCGTTTTCTTAGGTTGGTAAAGCAACAAACAGAGATCAGCGGCTCGGTATTTGATCCTCCTCCTGCTAGTATTCGTGGTAATATGATTAATTTGGAAAATCCTGAAGAAGTGGTTTTAGGTTACTTTATAGTAGGCGCAGAGACGGTAAGGAGAATCTATATCGATCAGAATGATTTAACCTTCCGACAAAATAAAGCTATTATTCCCGACGATTGCAGGGAAGTTCCGGGCGCCCAAGTAGCTCCGCCTGCTGATTGGAATCCTTAATCTGAACTCCGGTCTATGGCTGGAATTCAGATTTTTCTTGGAATACTATCCCTCTTTTTTCCAACTCTTCCAGTATGGGTAGGTAGATTTCTGGGAGGATGGGTAGATGCAATCCGCTTAGTTTTATTTTTCCATCCAAAAATAAATCCACCGCAATAGCGAGGGGTAATCCTACAGTTTTAGCCATGGCGGTGTAGGTCGAATCCTCTCCGAAGCAGACTAAACTTGATGTGAGCATCTCTTTTCCTTGATCAGTTTCTAGTTCGAACAAATGCTGCATCACGATCATATCCCGATCTTCTTTCCCCAAAGCCCAATCGATTTCCAAAATTGCTTGAAGTAAGGAGGCGGGACTTCCGGATGTTTTTGGCAGCTTTCGATCACTAAAAAATCCCAGCCATTGTAATTTTTCAAAGGTTGGGAAGTCCAAATCTTGGATCAACTCTCCTAGTTTTTCTTCCACGGAAAGTTGAGAGTCATAGGGTAAAAATGCATTGATGAAATCCCGCAGTGTACTGTTTTCAGGAAAATTCACCTCAAAACTATCATCTGTCATCCCCAACTGAACGAATACATTCCAAGCTTTGCAGTAACCGGCCCTTCTTAAAGTTCCTCGCAGCAAGGTTGGGATATTTTCCAGACCATATACTTTTCTATAGCTTAAGGAATCCCGGTTGGCATAGCCATCAAAATCTCCCAATCCTTCAAAATGTATGGATTCCAGCCTCTTATAAAGTTGATGATAAGGAATGAATTTAAGGTCTCCTTTTTCTATATAACGCGAAGTTCCCTGACCTGCCAATACCACATTTCTTGGGTTCCAGGTGAATTTATACTTCCAGGGATTATCTTCCGATTCGGGTGCAAGAAGTCCTCCGCAGTAGGATTTGAAAGAGGTGATTTGATGCCCTTTTTTCTTTGCTTCATCAATAATTTTCATGGCAGACATGTGATCTATTCCTGGATCCAAGCCACATTCATTCAAAAAAAACAATCCTTTTTCACTGATCTCTGAAGCCATCTTTTTCAAATCCTCAGATTCATAGGAGGCAGAGAAAAAATGCTTGCCTAAATCCAAACAGTCTTTGGCAATTGTTGGGTGCATAAAGGCAGGAAGCATGGAGATCACCAGGTCGGATTCCTGAATAAGCGATTTTCTTTTTTCAGGATCGGAAACATCCAAAGATTTTGCAAAAGTATTGGGGCGGTTTTTGAGCTTTTCCAAAGCTGCTTTTTCATCCAGGTCTGCTAAAATCAATTTCCTGTCTTTGTTTTGACAAGTGTCAGCAAGATAATCAATGAGGTAAGTGGAGGATTTTCCGCCTCCTAAAATCAAAATACTATGCATGGGTAAAATTTGAGTTCTCCTGATAAAACTCGCAGGAAAAAGGGAGAATTCCAGATTTTGGTGAACAATTCATTAATTTACTCGTTCGATTTCCCCCAAGCAATTCATTACATGCAAAAAATAGAAGTAAAGAGTTATTTAGAAATTCTGGATTTTTCAGATTTAGATCCACAAGAGCAGGCATTGGTGGAAAAAGCAAAAGCTATCAGTCAAGCTGCCTATGCTCCTTATTCTTCTTTTCGAGTGGGAGCGGCAGTTCTTTTAGAAAATGGAAACATGCTTCAATGCAGTAATCAGGAAAATGTCAGCTTCCCTGCAGGAGTTTGTGCCGAGCAACTGGTTTTAGGCTATGCAGGAGCTAATTATCCTCAATCTGCTCCAATTATGATGGCAGTAGTGGCACAAAGAGCGGGAGAGGATCAGTGGGCGGTAGTTTCCCCTTGCGGGATCTGCAGGCAAACCATCAACGAAGTAGAAAACCGGTTTAATCAGGCCATAAAAATGCTTTTTTTGAGAGCTGATGGGAAAATCTATCGCATAGATGGAGTGGAAAATCTGCTTCCTCTTAAATTCAATGATCTGAAAGGCTAGATTTTGAAAAAAAGTATACGATTTGAATATGAGGCTCATTATGTAGTTTCCAAAGAGCCTGATTTTCGGGAAAAGGAAATTTGGTTGCTTTTCCATGGCTACGGGCAATTGGCTGAGTTTTTTATCAGAAAATTCCAGCCCTTTTTTGACGGAAACCGCTTATTTATAGCTCCAGAAGGGACTAATTATGCTTATTTGAAAGATTTTCAAGGGAGAGTTGGAGCCAACTGGATGACTAGGCATGAGCGGGAAAAAGCGATTGAAAATAACCATCGATACCTAGATGAGTTAATGGCGTCATATCTCAGGAAATTTGAAAAGAAGCCAAAGATAAAAATCCTGGGTTTCTCTCAAGGTGCTGCAACTGCAACCAGATGGGCTAGCAGATGGTCTGGGAAAGTGGACTCCTTGATATTATGGGCAGGAGGCTTTGCACATGATATGCAGTTAGAGGATGCGAGAGGTAAATTTTCCCAAACAAACTTGAAATTGGTCTTAGGAACTCAAGATGAACTGATTACTCCGGAAAGTATTGAAAAGCAGGAGGAACTGATCAGAAGTTTGGGTAAATCGATTGAAAAGATCACATTTGAGGGAGGGCATGAACTTGATACAGAAATTTTGAAAATGATGATGGAAGTCAAGTAAATTGTTCCTAGTTTGGCGCATGATTTGTAACATTAAAAAATAATTGATCCAGAATCTGACATTCGTTATTTTTCTGAAAATATTTCAAAACCATCCATGCTTTCGCTTACAGAAAAAGAGGTAGATTTCATTGCTACCCAATTACTTAAAGGTATGGTCTGTTTTTACCAGATCGACAAAAAGAAAATCCACTTTATGCCTGATGATGAAGATTATTTCAATTATGATCTGACTCCCGACGAAGAGGATATTTTAGACGAGATTGATGCCGAGCCGGATAATTTCGCGGAGTTTACCAAAATGGAAGTTCCTCAAGAGCATCAAATCATGCAGGATTTCATTGATAGAAGGGTAAAAGAGAGAAATCTTGCCGAGGATTTAGTCAACGCTTTGACCAAGCCAAAATCAATGACAGCATTTAAATTTTTGATTGACGAGTCCAAATACCAAGAAGATTGGGCTGAGTATAGAAAGTCCAAGTATCAGGATTGGGTCAAGGAACAAGTAGATAGTTTCAACTACGCAGAGAATTAAAAGTAGCCGCCAAGATATCTTGGCGGTTTTCTTTTTGCCTGATTTTGAGTAGTTTCATAGGCTCTCAATTATTTTTCTATGGAAACTGAAGCTAAGATTTTCATTCGGAATCAACTGAACCCTGGAGATTTAGGGCAAATAGCCGCTCTGCACGGAAGAATTTATGCAGAGGAACATAATTTTGGGTTGGGTTTCGAAGCCTATGTAATGGACAGCCTTTTGGAGTTTTACCGACAATATGACGCCAACCGAGATAAAGTCTGGGTGGTGGAGTCAGAGGGAAAAATGGTCGGATTTTTACTTTTGATGCATAGACAAGATGAACAGGCCCAACTTCGATATTTCATTTTGGAAAAGCCTTACAGAGGCATGGGTTTGGGAAAAAAGCTAATGGAAGAGTGGATGGAATTCTACAAAGAAAAAGGGTACAGAGGAGCTTACCTTTATACAACCTCTGGCCTAGATCCTGCCATTAGTCTTTATGAGCGTTATGGGTTCAAAAAGGTATCTCAAATGAAATCACGGAATTTTGGGGTTCATCTATTGGAGATGCTCTACAGGCTTTATCCTTCTTAGGCTTATTTCTTATATTTCCTTCATGAAAAGAATATCCCTGCTACTCCTCTCTTTAACCTGGTTTTGTTGTCAGTTTTCCTTTGCACAAAATTGGGATTGGGGAGGTCCAATGGACCCGCTCCAAAGTAAGTTTAGCATAGTCCATTATGAGTTGAGACTAGAGCTTTTTCCTGAAAATCAATCTATTGCGGGTTCTAGTACCATCACTTTTGATAGTTCTGAGAAATTAGATACCCTCCGTTTTCAGTTGATTGATGAATACGAAGTATCCAAAGTGACAATGAATGGGGAGGAGGTAAAGTTTTCTCATCAAAATGATGTATTGGATATTATACCCATAGACTGCACCTGTGATCAAGTCACAGTACATTATTCAGGAAAAACTCCCATAGCTATCAACCCGCCTTGGACTGGAGGTTTTACCTGGGAAAAGGACAGACTAGGAAACCATTGGATGGGATTATCTTCTCAAGGAGAAGGAGCAAAAATATTCATGCCGGCATTAGACCACCCCAGTTCTGAGCCCAGTCAGGGAGTTGATCTTTATTTCACTGCGCCAAATCCCTATTTCGTAGCCTCTAATGGTCGTTTATTGGATACCCAAAAAGGACAGGAGAAAACCACCTTTCACTGGGCTACTGAATATCCTATCAATAATTACAATATCAATTTTACTCTGGGAGTTTTTGAAGAAGAAAGTTCCATTTTCACCAGTGTATCAGGGAGACAGGTTCCTCTGGTAGTGTATGTTTTGCAGGAAAATAGAAGAAAAGCATCGGCATTACTTCAGGTGTTGGAGGAAAGTGTCAAAACTCATGAAAAGTATTTTGGACCATTTCCATTTCCGGATGATAAAATTGCGGTAGTGGAAACCCCTTATTTGGGGATGGAGCATCAGACTATCAATGCCTATGGGAATAATTTCCAGTTTGTACCTATGGGAAAGGTTCAATATGACTGGCTTTTACATCATGAATTAGGGCATGAGTGGTTTGGAAATAAAGTCTCAGTAGGTGATTGGGCAGACATGTGGATTCATGAAGGCATTACCGCATATGGAGATTGGCTATTTTATCTGGAGCATGGAGGGGAAGAAGCGTATTTGAAAAAAGTGAAATCAGAGCTTCGAAATATTCCGCATGCCAAGCCGGTACAAAGTCCTCCAAACAGTACAGAAGAAGAGGCTTATCATCCTGAAATTTATACGAAGGGAGCTTATATCATGCACTCTCTGAGAGGTTTTCTGGGGGATGAATTATTTTTCCCTATGCTAAAGGCTTTTGCCAGTGATGATCGATTTACTTATCAAAATCGAGTTAATTCGGATGATTTTGTAAACTTCGTTTTAGATTACTCTGGAAAAGATCTGCGTGGGTTTTTCGATTTATATTTATTGACCACCTCCCTTCCTGAAGTGGAGGTGAAAAATAAGGGCAAAAAGGGCTGGCAAGTGAGTTTGAAAAGAATTGACTTTGAAATGCCTGTGGAAATTGGAACATCAGAAGGAGTCCAAAAGGTGAATCTAGGCATGAAGCCTATGCTAATTAAAAGTCAAACTGCACCTGAGGTAGACCCAAATTATTGGTATATGCTTAAGCGTTAAAAAATGGAAATCAAAAAGCAAAAGGCTCAAGGTTATTATGTCATGATCGGTATTTTGATGGGCTTTCCTATGGGGATTGCCTTAAGTTTGGCTTTGGGGAATTTTGCTTTTGTGGGTACAGGCATAGCGATCGGCTTGCCTATTGGAATAGCACTGGAAGAGAAAGCTAAGAAGGAAGGTAAAGTCAGAGAATTAAATGAAAGTGATCTGATTTTAAGAAAAAAACTTTTTCGAGTGACTCTGATTTTACTGACACTTACTGTTTTAGGATTAGTCACATTTTTGCTTTTTCGACTGAGCTAAAATTCTAGTAAGTCCTTTTTTCAGATTATTTGGCAGTTTTGGGGACTTAATTGTAACTTATCCATGCCCCTTTAGAATATTTTTCTAATTTTGCCCCAATTTGGACTTAAGTAAAAATTTCTCTTCAACCTCCTTCTCTAATGCCTAAAGACAGTAGTATCAAGCACGTACTCATCATCGGTTCAGGTCCCATCGTCATCGGTCAAGCATGCGAATTCGACTATTCAGGCTCGCAGGCATCCAGATCCCTTCGTGAAGAAGGCATCATTGTCACCTTGATCAATTCCAACCCAGCGACGATTATGACAGATCCGGTGACAGCAGACAACGTGTATTTGCTCCCACTGGAAAAGAAATCCATCAAAAAAATTCTAACAGATCACCCGGACATTGACACGGTATTACCGACTATGGGTGGTCAAACAGCTTTAAACTTGGCCATTGACTGCGAAAAAGCAGGAATATGGAAAAATTTCGGAGTAAGAATGATCGGTGTGGATATCGATGCTATCGATACAGCCGAAAACCGGGAAAAATTTAAAGCATTGATGGAGAAAATTGGGGTAGGAGTTTGTAAAGGAGCTACTGCCACCTCATTCCTTCAAGGAAAGGAAATAGCACAAGAAATTGGATTTCCTCTCATCATCCGTGCATCCTATACACTAGGTGGTGCTGGAGGCGCTTTCGTTGAAAAAGAAGAAGATTTTGAAAGATTACTCAGTGCAGGTCTGCAAGCCTCACCTGTACATGAGGTTTTGATAGAGCAAAGTATCTTGGGGTGGAAAGAGTATGAGCTAGAGGTCATGCGGGATAACATCGGAAATATGATCGTTATCTGTTCCATCGAAAACTTTGATCCTATGGGTGTACATACCGGGGATTCGATCACGGTTGCACCAATTCAAACCCTTCCGGATACCGTGTATCAACGCATGAGGAATTATGCGATCACTATGATGAACAGTATCGGAAATTTTGCTGGAGGATGTAATGTGCAGTTTGCAGTCAGCCCTGACAATCAGGAGATCATCGGGATTGAGATCAACCCACGAGTATCTAGATCTTCTGCTCTAGCTTCTAAAGCTACTGGGTATCCAATTGCTAAAGTAGCAGCCAAATTGGCTATAGGTTACAATTTGGATGAGTTACCAAACTCTATCACGGGAACTACTTCAGCTTATTTTGAGCCATCCATTGACTATGTCATTGTGAAAATTCCTCGTTGGAATTTTGACAAATTCAAAGGATCTGACCGTCGATTGGGACTTTCCATGAAGGCAGTGGGAGAGGTAATGGGAATTGGAAGAAACTTCCAAGAAGCCTTACAAAAAGCCTGTCAGTCCCTAGAGATCAAGAGAAACGGTTTGGGAGCTGATGGAAAAGAGTTGAGAGACCAAGCACAGATTCTATACTCCTTGGCTAATCCAAGCTGGAATAGACTGTTCCATGTATATGATGCCTTCAAATTGGGTATTTCATTCAGAACCATTCAGGATTTGACCAAAATCGACAAGTGGTTTTTGAAGCAAATAGAAGAATTGATTCACCTGGAAGGTGAGATTGAAAAATATGAGATTGATACCATTCCATTCGAAGTAATGGATTTGGCGAAGAAGAAAGGCTATGCTGACCGACAAATAGCTCATTTATTGGGTTGCTTGGAAAGTGAAGTTTTTACCAAGCGCTATGAAGAAATGGGTATCAAGCGTGTCTACAAATTAGTAGATACTTGTGCGGCAGAGTTTGAAGCACAGACCCCATATTATTACTCTTCTTTTGGAGAGGAAAATGAATCAGTTAGATCTGATAAGAAAAAAGTGGTGGTACTTGGTTCAGGACCAAACCGAGTAGGCCAGGGGATTGAGTTCGACTATTCTTGCGTTCACGGAGTTTTGGCAGCCAAAGAGTTGGGCTATGAGACCATCATGATCAACTGTAATCCGGAAACAGTTTCGACAGATCCGGATGTAGCAGATAAGCTTTACTTCGAACCAGTTTTCTGGGAGCATATCTATGAGATTATCCTTCATGAAAAGCCTGAAGGAGTAATAGTTCAGTTAGGTGGACAGACTGCCTTGAAATTGGCTGAAAAGCTGGATAAATACGGAATCAAGATTATCGGTACCAGCTTTGAAGCTTTGGATTTGGCGGAAGATAGAGGTCTTTTCTCTACGCTTTTGAAAGAAAACAATGTGCCTTATCCTGAATTTGGAACGATCCATAACACGGATGAAGCACTTGAGCTTTGCAAAACCATTGGATTCCCATTGCTAGTGAGACCTAGTTATGTATTAGGTGGTCAGGGGATGAAAATCGTGATCAATGAAAAAGAGCTGGAAGAGCATGTGGTAAATGTGCTAAAAGATATTCCAAACAATGAGATTTTGTTGGATCACTTCTTGGAAGGTGCGATTGAAGCTGAGGCAGATGCGATTTGTGATGGAGAGAATGTGTATATCATCGGGATCATGCAGCATATCGAACCTGCAGGTATCCACTCAGGAGATTCCTATGCGGTATTGCCTCCATACAACTTGGGAGATTTGGTAATCCGTCAGATTGAAACATACACCGAAAAGATTGCCCTAGCTCTCAAAACGGTGGGCTTGATCAATATTCAGTTTGCGATCAAAAATGATAAGGTTTATGTGATTGAGGCCAACCCAAGAGCTTCCAGAACCGTACCATTTATCTGTAAAGCCTATCAGGAGCCTTACGTGAATTATGCGACTAAGGTGATGCTTGGAGAGAAAAAAGTGACTGATTTTGAATTCAAACCTACCAAAAAGGGTTATGCAATCAAGGAACCAGTTTTCTCTTTCCACAAATTCCCGAATGTAAATAAGGAATTGGGTCCAGAAATGAAGTCTACGGGTGAAGCGATTTACTTCATAGATGATTTGATGGATGATTATTTCTTAAAAATCTATTCGGAGAGAAACTTGTACCTCAGTAGGTAAGAAGTTTGAAGGCTTAAGTGAGAAAGCTGATGATTTCATGTGAGATATTACTCCTTGATTGAAATTTAAAAGGGATAAAAAGAAGAGAGTTTTGGTAAAATTTCTGATTATAGTTTTAGGTGTTGGTTGGTTGTTGGGTCAATTAATTCGCTATTTTTTGCGGAGTAAGTTGGCCAAGTTTGCTGCTCATGTTCAGGAGATGGAGCGAGAGCAAAGAAGAGCCCAACAGTCTCAATCAAGGCCTAAAGAAGATATCTCGGTTGATTACATTCCCAAATCTCATGAAGCCAAACGGAAAAAAGATATAGAAGGCGGTGAATACGTCGATTATGAAGAAGTGAAGGAGTAATCCTTCCCTTTTTTTTTGCCGAATTCAGTGGAAACAAAGTCCTTTTACTTTTAAATGCTTATCAGGCTACCTTTCCTGACTTCAGATATGGAGAGAAGATAAAGGTGTTCTTTAGTGCATTATAAGGAATAAAAATTCAGATCGAAATTTCCACCATATGCATACTGCCTACTAAAAACTGTTACTAGACTCTTTTACACCAAAATAGCTTATACCCAGACAAAGACTTGGTGCCAATTAAAAAATCTTCTCCTCCATCTTTCAAGCCCATTTTCTTTTTCAGGGCATCTGTTCCCATTAGGTAATTCCTGGTAATCACATTCACTTTGCCGGAAGGGAATCGGCTTTTTAGCTCATTTTTCTTGGCAGGGAGTTCTTCAAGTATTTCAAAGACTTTTCCTGGGATATTTTGAGGTAAGTTCTCTGATGTATATAAGTGACTGTTTGAGTCCAGTTTTTTTAGGCCAAAACGTGATCCGAATAATTTGAAAGCCCCGGCTTTTAATACTCCACTGGAAGGCTCAATCAAGTATTTTTCTGCTTCTCCAAATGAGGATTGGGCTAGTTCTTCTTCTTCCCTTTCAAACTCAAACTCCGGTAAATTCCCGCCCAAATCAATCGCAACCACCTTTTTCTTAGGCGAGGTATTATCCTTTTTCCAGTGAAGCAAAAGCTCCTTTACCTCGTTTTTCACAGAAAGAATGGTGATTTTTTGAATTTCAGACAGCTCCGACCAAGCTTGACTGATATCGAGCATAGGGGAATATTTCAAGAGAATCTCATTCGACTTTTTTTTCAAGTCTTCCCAAACTGTCACCAAATCCGGCTGACAATCTTTTAGCTTGTAGAGCTTTTGATTTCCCTTTCCTCTTCTAGCTGGATCAGAATAAATGAGGTCAAAATGAAGCTTAGTTTTCTCCAAAAATTCCAAACCATCCCCTTCAAAAAAGGCAAATTTGCTATCTAAACCCTCCAAGGGATTAGAACCCTTGGAGGGTTTCAATCGCTCTAGATTATACTTTGAAATCTGGAAAAGCTCAGGCTGATTTTCGCAGTAGATTCCTTTTTCAAAGCCTTGGCTTAAATAATAAAAATCCACCCCAAAACCTCCAGTCAAGTCTATCATCAGCTTTCCATTCAGTTCTTCAGCCTTCTTTTTGGCGGTTTCTTCTGATGAGCTTTGTTCCAAGGAAATACTTGGAGGAAAAATGATTTGTGGATTGGCAGCCCATTCCGGGAGCTTTTTTGAAGCTTTTTGTCGCGCGGAAATTTGTTGAACAGCTGCCTTTAGGTCAAAGCTTGTTTTTCGCTGATATTTTAAAAGTAAAAGTGCAGGATCTTCACTGAGATGATCCTGCACAAATTGTTGGAATTCAGTAGTATGAAACTCTCTGAAGTCCATTTATACCAATTGATTCTTCACCAAATAAGCTGCGATCTGAACCGCATTGGTAGCCGCTCCTTTTCTCAAATTATCAGCCACAATCCACATATTGAGGGTGTTTGGCTGAGATTCGTCTCTTCTCAATCTTCCTACAAACACTTCATCTTTTTTATGCGCATTGATCGGCATAGGATAGACAAAATTTGCAGGATCATCCTGTACGATTACTCCTGGAGTCTCAGAAAGTAATTTTCTTACCTCATCCAAATCAAAATCTTTGTTGAACTCCACATTGACTGATTCAGAGTGACCCCCCATAGTAGGGATTCTGACAGTAGTTGCAGTTACTTGTATGCTGTTGTCACTGAAGATTTTCTTGGTCTCATTGATCATTTTCATCTCCTCTTTCGTGTATCCATTCGGCTGGAATACATCAATATGAGGAAGCACATTCATGTCAATTTTGTGAGGATAAACCATAGGAGGATTAGCTTCACCTGCGCGCTCCGCCATCATTTGGTCTACGGCTGCTTTACCTGTGCCTGTTACAGACTGATAGGTAGAGACCACAATTCTTTTGATCCCATATTGGTGTCTCAAAGGCTCCAATGCCAATACCATCTGGATGGTTGAGCAGTTTGGGTTAGCGATGATCTTGTCTTCTTTGTTCAGTTCTTTAGCATTGATTTCTGGTACCACCAATTTTTTGCTTGGGTCCATTCTCCAGGCTGAAGAGTTGTCTACAACGGTAGTCCCAGCTTCAGCAAATTTGGGAGCCCACTCCAAAGATGTGCTTCCACCAGCTGAGAAAATAGCAATATGTGGTTTGGCAGCTACAGCATCAGCCAAGCCGATGACAGTATGTTTTTTTCCTTTATATTCAATCTGTTTACCTACTGAGCGCTCGGAAGCGACCAATAGCAATTCGTCGTAATGAAAATTGTGCTCGTCCAGCACTTCTAGAATTTCAGAGCCAACCAGGCCGGTTGCTCCTACCACAGCTAATTTCATCTGTATATAATTTGTTTTTTAGAGGTCAAATGGAATCAGCACAATTTACAAGCATCCCAGTGTGTGTCGCTTGCGTTGTGCTCGATTTCATGATGGTTTGAATAGGTTAATTATTTTCAAGCTGTAAAATTAACAGCTATGCATTCATTTTCAGATTTATACTGAAATTTATTGACTTGATTTGCTGAATTACTTTTTATCGAATTCAATTCAAGGCGTGTTAAAAGTCTTCAAGTGATAAAAATCTGTTCCTAACCGCTTAAATAACTGGACCAGTTTTGTTGCCTAAACTTAGGAACAAAATGATCGAAGACTTACTTAAAAACGCGCGACTTTCTTCCGGTGGTCGAAAGCTACTCACTTCACAACAAAAAGCCTTTATTGTAGAAGATTGGGAAAGTTCTGGCTTATCTTGTCCTGAATATTGTCGCCGACACGGGCTGATCACCAGTCAGGTGTATAGCTGGCGTTCACTTGCTAAATCAGGAGCCATTATGAGTATCAAAAATCAAGGTGACCTCCATTCCAAAGCTGAATTGGAAATGCTTAGAAAAGAGAATGAAGAGCTCAAGAAGGCTCTCGGGGAATCTACTTTGGATATTAAGATCCTAAAAAAAAAGTTAGAGATGGATCAACTTCGAAACAAGAAATTGAATCGTTATCCAGACAATTCGGAGTAAGCATGAATAGGATTATCAAGACACTGGGAGTCGCCAAATCCTCTGTATATTATAAAGCAAAGCCCTATCCTGAACGAAAAAGGACAGTGCGAAAAGAACTGTGTGAGCAGATGAAACTGGCTGTTGTAGAAATCACGGCAAAGAAATCCACCTATGGGGTACCCCGGGTCAAGGCGCTGCTCAAACGGGATTATGGGCTCAACGTGACCAAATACATGGTGCACCGCTACATGAAGGAAGAAGGGTTGTTGATTACCCGACACCGAACCAGAGGCAGCAGCAGATCCCATACAGGGCAGATAGCAGTAGAAACACCTAATACGCGATGGGCTAGTGATATCACTTCGATTAAATGCTGGAATGGGGAAAAGCTCCGGGTGGCCTTTCTTCTCGACTGTTGTGACAGGTCCATCATCGCCTGGAAAGCAGGAAAACATATGCAGGCAGTTGATATTGAATTAATGGTTCAAGAAGCCTTACATATCCGCTTTGGAGAGAGTTTGCCTGAACCGGATACACTGCAGTTTTTACATGGCAATGGACCGGAATTCATTGAAAAAAAGCTCAGAGCCAGCTTGAAATCCTGGAATATAATCGATTGTAATACCCCAACCTATTCACCACAATCAAACGGGATGTGTGAAGCCTTCAATGCTACATTTAAACGAGATTATGTCTATGAGAGCTGCCTGGATAATCCAAAAACCGTACACAGGCAAATACAGAAGTGGATGAATGAATACAATACATATGCACCACATTCTGCATTAGAAATGAAAACACCAAATGAATTTTATAACTTTAAAATCGCTGCATAACTAGTCCAACCTTCAAGCGGAAAGAGCAAATCAAAAGCAGAACAGCAGAAAATCTTAAGATTGGTTTTAAAATTTACTTGTCTTCAAATTTGCCTTCTCTCCTCCAACCATAAGGGTTAGTATCCGCAGTGGTAATTTGGGATTCTACTTTTCCTGTTTGTGGGTCTTCTGTAAAAAACATGGCAGAAGATTCCCATCTCAAAAGGTTTACCTCTGCTTTCAGTTTTTCTTCGTCCCCGTCAAAAAGCTTTTCCAGCAAGTCTTCCCTGCCTGCACATTGAATTTGCTTAGTCTTCCCGTTTTTATAATGAATCTGATATTCTCTCATAACCTCTTTTCTTAAAAAACTGCTCCTATCTTGTTTTGTTATGAAATAGGCAGAATCCGAGCATTGGGCAGGCTTTTAATTTTGGAAGACGCCGAGCTTTTTATATGCCTTTTGGATTATAGTCTGCATTTCTAGAAAGGAACCAAATGGATAATTTCTATAGACTAAAATTTAAATAATCAATTATGATTTATTAAATTAGTTTATCGGTTTTAGTCTAATAGGTTTATGGTCAGATTTTTAGTTGGACTTTTTATTTTTATCCTGTCGATATTTCAGGCAGAGACTCTGAAAGCTGCTAATCAAAGAGAGGGCTTCGAGAAGGATTTTCAAATTGTAAATCATCCTGAAGAATTTATTCCAGGATGGAGTGGAAACGAGTTGAGGGCAAGTTCATCCCGTATTTTTCAATCTAGCCAAGGCAGAAATGCTTCCAAGGCTTTGGCAGTTCAGCCAATCTCCACCTTTGATGGAAAAGTTTTTATCCGACTGAATCCAAATATGTATGAAAACCCGAAGATTCAATTTTGGGCAAGAGCAGTCAGAAATGGTTCTGGCACTCGTCCGGCGGTGGTTTTCTATTCATTCGAAAAAAGTCTGGAAAATGATCCTTCAAATTGGTTTCGATTAGGGTCAGAAAATGAATTTGCCAATGAAGATCAAGAATTCAGAAAATTTGAAATTCTACTTCCAGAAGAGTTGAGTGCCGAGCCCGAAATCTTTTTAAAACTGGAAATTCGATTTGGATCCGGGACTGGATCCTGTGCCCGTTTTTTGATGGATGATTTTGAATTCGGAGATATAGAAGAGGATTTGGAGGCACCTAAAATATTACGGGTAAGAGGGTATGATAATAAAACTATAGAACTCAGCTTTTCTGAAAAACTGGATCCTGTTTTTTCGCAAATTCAATTGAATTATCTAATGGGTGAGAAGGAACCAGAGTCAGCTATTCTTAGGCAAGATTCTTTGGTGTATTTAAGCTTCGAGGATGCTTTGGATCATAAGGGCTTATTTGATCTGAGAGTTCGGCAAATAGCTGATTTAGAAGGTAATTTTTTAGAAGATACGCTGGTCAATTTTACCTTCTTCGATCCTACCAATATTCCTTACAAGACTTTGGTCATCAACGAGCTGATGCCTGCGCCAAGAGATGGTAATGACCTTCCGAATGTAGAATATATAGAATTGCTCCACATCGGTGATTATCCTGTCAGAGTAGAAGGGGTTCAGATTTCTAATTCAAGGAATACCACTACACTGGGTAATTTTTGGTTAGAGCCAGATTCCTACACTATTCTTGCTCCAACCAACCAAGCCAATCAATTTTTGCCTTTTGGTTCGGTAATTCCAGTTTCTTCTTGGCCAACATTGCTCAACTCTGGTGATCGAGTTCAATTAAGTGACAGAAACGGAAAAGAAATTGACCAAGTTAGCTATACAACAGCTTCTTGGAAAGGCACTGAATTCAGTGGGGGAGGGTATAGTCTAGAGGTTGTAAATCCATTTTTGCGATGCGATCAAAGTTCTTTTCTTCTTTCCTCTAGATCATCCTTTCGGGGGACTCCTGGACAAGAAAATTCGGTTTTTGATTTAAGCCCAGATCTAGTTAAACCAGAGTTACTTGCATTTGAGTTTTTGAATGAACAGACCTTGGTTTTGACTTTCTCGGAACCCCTGCAAACCCTCTATTTTCCTAACTTTTTGAGTTTTCAAGAAATCATTGAAATAGACTCGGTTGGAATTAATAGCGATGAAGTGACATTGTTTTTTCAAAATCCATTTCCGGAAAATAATCCCGTCACTTTAAAAATTCATGGATTTCAAGATTGTAGTGGGAATGAATTGGAAGAAATTGAAATCATAATTATTCGTCCTTCAGAAGCTCAAATCGGAGATGTGATGATCAATGAAGTGCTATTCAACTCCCGGACAGGAAGTCCCAAATTTGTTGAGTTGATAAATGCTACAAATCGCTATTTGGAACTGAGAGATTGGAAGTTGGCCAATTTGGATGCTCAGGGAAAAGTAAATCAAGTAAGGGCAATCAGCGATAGGAGTCTGGTGATTCCGCCAAAGGCACAGCTAGCCATAAGTACAGATACGGTTCAGCTTAAGTTTGACTATCCTTTGTCCTCCATGGGCTTATTTCATCAAATAAATACTTTGCCTAGTTACCCGATCGCCGGTGGAACAGTAGTGTTGCTTGCTCCATCAGATGAGCTTGCAGAGAGCTTCCGGTACAGTGAGCGTTTACATCACCCCTTGCTTAGGGATACGAAGGGAGTTTCATTGGAAAGAATATCCTTGCAAACTCCTGCTTCAGTCATGGCTAATTGGCATTCTGCCTCCGGAACGATGGGCTATGCGACTCCAGGGATAAAGAACTCTCAATTAATAGAAGAGGAATTTTTGGGAAATATAATTCAAATTGATCCGGAAGTATTTGACCCGGAAGGAAGCAATGGAAACACCTTTACTTCCATCAGATATGAATTAAATGAGCCAGGCTGGGTGGGAACTTTTAGAATATATGATATGGCTGGTCGGATTGTTGCGATTTTGGCTCAGAATGAAATTTTGGGTACTTCTGGCCTGTATTCATGGACTGGTACCAATTCAAATGGAGGGCGAGTTCGGACTGGATATTATATCCTTGTAGCTGATTTATTTGATTTAAATGGGAATGTCCGGCAAATCAAAAAGACTATCATAATTGCTGAAAGACTCTAATTTTTTGTAAATGGTTTCTAAAAATGTTTAAAAATCAGTAATTTAGTTCTAATCATCCCCTCAAGCCCATGGAACCTGGAATCATCAATCAGGCCATACAAAAGCTTTGTATTGCCGAAGGAAAAGAAGTAAATGAGGTAATTCAATACCTCAAATTGAAGTATCGGATAGATATTGATCCATTAGTGCTTCAAAAACGAATCGATAAATTAATGAATAAAGGAAAAGCCGTTGCATAACGGCTTTTTTTATGGTCTCCTGATTTTTCGGGTCGTTTCATTATTTTTTCTATCCCATTATCCTAAAACTGTTTCGATAAAGTTGACTGATTCCAAATTGTATTTTTTGATGACCGGTTTCCTTTTATTTTTTGTAAATCCAAGTGCTCCATGTATTTTAGGGAACTTTTAAAGTTAATTATCGTCCCAGTACTATTACTTAATTTGAATACTATGAGTCAGGAAGAAAAAACAGCTTATTCTCAGGAAGAGCTGAAGGAGTTTGAAGAAATCATTCTTCAAAAGTTGGCAGTGGCTAAGGAAGAGCTTTCTTCTTTAAAAGAAAGCCTCAGTAAGAAAAATGACAGTGGAACCGATAACACAGCTTCGACATCCAAACTGTTAGAAGATGGTGCGGATACCTTGGAAAGAGAGAGCTTGAGCCAATTGGCAGCCCGTCAGCAGAAATTTATTATAAACTTGGAGAATGCCCTGATTAGAATCAAGAATGGTACTTATGGTGTATGCGTTGATACAGGCAAGCTAATTGCTAAAGAAAGGTTAAAGGCTGTGCCACACACTATGCATTCTATAGAAGCTAAACTGGCTAAAAAATAAGTCTTTGGATTTCCTTCATCGGCATATTGAGGCATTGATATTTTGCAGTCCTTCTCCTTTGGGGAAGGACGAAATTCATAAGTGCCTGAGTGAAATGTTTGAGGCAGATGTGCCTTTGGAGCATATTGATCAGGCATTGGCCGAACTCCAGGAAAAGTATAAGCAAGAGGACTTTTCTTTTGCTTTGGAAAAGCTTGGGGGTGGTTATCAGTTTTTAACCAAACCAGCTTACCAGACCTCCATTGCTATTTTACTGAAGCAGCAAAGTCAAAAAAGACTGTCCACGGCTCAAATGGAAACCCTTTCCATTATTGCTTACAAGCAACCAGTGACAAAGGGAGAAATTGAGCAGATTCGTGGTGTGAATTGCGATTATTCTGTTCAAAAACTTTTAGAAAAGGAGCTAGTAGAAATAAAGGGCAAATCTGATCAAATCGGACGCCCCTTGATCTATGGCACTTCGCCAAAGTTTATGGAATATTTTGGCATCAATTCCATTCAGGAACTACCACAACCCAAGGATTTTTCCCAGCCTGATAATCAAATAGGAGAAGAGAGGGAGTAGGGAAGGCTGAAATTTGAAGTGAGAAGGCTGAAAAGGGGCAGTAGGCGGTTTTCAGTAGGCAGTCTTCAGTTGGCAGTGAGCAGAAGCAGTCTTAAAAGGCTGAATTGTAAAGTGAGAAATCTGAAAAGTGGGCAGTTTTCAGTTGGCAGTAAGCAGAAGCAGTATTGAAAGTCTGAATTATAAAGTGAGAAATCTGGAAAGTAGGCAGTTTTCAGTAAGTATAGCATCACTGCGAACCCTTTTGGAAAGCTGAATTCAGAAATCTTAAAATAGATATGGAGTAGTAGGCAGTCAATTTTAGCTTTGGTCCATTAAGCTTCTACTGGACAAAACCTTTTAAGTGTCTTTTAGAATTTTTTTACAAAACCACATAGCCACAATAGTTTAGAGAGTAAGGATTCAATTTGATATAAGATCGGTAAGAAAGCCCAATAACAAATAAATAAGTAACTACATAGGTTTTAGAAGCTGCTTCGCTCCGCAAGCTGCACTCGCAGAGACGGCTCTATTCGTATCGCCGCTGCGCCTCCGCGAGAATTATAGTAAAACCAGGAAGGAAGCATAGAAAACATAACTTCTAAAAATTCTTTGCCCCTTCTGTCTTTTGTTGGAAACTATAAGAATTAACTATCAAATGGCTTCTCTGAAACTCTAGTTTACTCATATCTTAAGTTTCTACAAACAAAACGCCTCTCCGAGGCTTTCAGTGGCAAAGACCATTTAGAGCACCATAGGTGCGATCTTATTGTAGAGAGTAAAGTCATAAACTCTCCAGAGGACCAGCGGTGCGATTTGAATTTTGCTAGGATGGAGAGTCAAATAACCAATAACCATTAACTAAGTAACTATATAGGTTTTTGAGACTGCTTCGCTCCGCAAGCTGCGCTCGCAGTGACGGCTCAATACGTTGAGTCGATGCGCCTCCGCGAGAATTATAGTAAAACCAGGAAGGAAGCATAGAAAACATAACTTCTAAAAATTCTTTGCCCCTTCTGTCTTTTGTTGGAAACTATTAGAATTAACTATCAAATCGCTTCTCTGAAGCTCTAGATTACTCATATCTCAAGTTTCTACTAACAAAACGCCTCTCCGAGGCTTTCAGTGAGGGAGCCCTTTTAGAGCACCATAGGTGCGATCTGATTGTAGAAAATAAAGTCATTAACTCTCCAGAGCACCAGCGGTGCGATTTGAATTTTGCTAGGATGGAGAGTCTAATAACCATTAACTAAGTAACTATATAGGCTTTGAAACAAGCCTTCCCCTCTTTGCAACTTTGCGGGAGAAAAAAACTGCTAAGCCTCCGCGAGAAATTTTAAGATTCTTATATCGAACCTTACTCAATCACCTTTACTTTCGCCAAGTGCGTGATTAAATATTTTTTTCCGGTTTTAATCTCTTCACATAATACCCGGGTTCTTCGGGTTTCTCCTTTTTTGAAAACTCTTCCTTCCAATTCAAATGTAATCCCCAATTGAAGATCTGAAAGAAAAGAGTTTGTTTCCAGATCCTTTTGTAAGTCGTATTTGCTCATTTCTTTCATCAAGAACAAGTCTTGAGCAGAACTAGCCTTGGGAGCTCGCATGTGCCTTTGAAGAGGGATTAGCAGGTCCCTTGGAAATACATGCACTGAAAGTAAGGGGCTAATGAGTTTTTGAAAGGTTTGCTTCCACTCATGCCCATGCGGTGCGATTTCTATTCCAAAGTTTAAGAAGGTGTGAAGATGGGCTACTTCGTGAATAAAGGTGAGTAAGAACTGGTATGGGTTTAAGTCCCCGTTTATGGTAATGGTTTGAATACCTCTATCCCTTCTGTATCGGAAATCTCCTAATTTGGATTTTCGTGATTTCGAAACAGTAAAATTAAATGGCTTCTCTTCCCATAAACGCAGGCAGTAAGGGAGGCTGTTGGCAGGAATATGCTTGCTCAGGATTTGTCGGAGTTTTTCCGATGAATTCATTTCGAAAAGTAGCAAAAAAAAGAGTCCCGGTGAGGGGACTCTCGAATTTTTCGGAAGAAAGAAATTACTTAACTTCTTCTACTGTCTCTTCAACTACTACCTCCACAGAGTCAGTAGTTTCTTCAACTGCTTCAACAGTTTCTTCAGTAGTTTCTTCAACAGTTTCAACTACTTCAGTAGCTTCTTCAGAAACTTCTTTGTTGCCGCAAGATGCAGTTGCCATCAAGCCAGCGATTGCGAAAATTGCAAATACTTTTTTCATTTTTTGTGGTTTTCTTAATTCGATACAAATGTAGATTAAGTTTTTTCAATAATGCAAGAACCGCTCAAATATTTTTTATTTGTTTTTATAAATAATTTTTACCGGAACTCCCTCAAAATCAAAGTTCTCTCGCAACCTGTTCTCCAAATACCTCGTATAAGGGTTTTTGATGTATTGGGGGAGGTTACAGAAGAATGCAAAAACCGGATTTTTTGTAGGCAATTGAGTCACATATTTTATTTTTATGTACTTGCCTTTCCATGCCGGTGGCGGATAATGTTCAATTTCTGGAAGCAAAACATCGTTCAATTTGGAAGTTGGAATTCTACGGTTTTTGTTTTCGTAGACTTTAACAGCCAATTCTATCGCCTGAAAAATCCTTTGTTTCTCAGTAACTGAAGTGAAAATTATCGGGATCCACTTGTGTTCACCCAATCTTTCCATCATATCATCCTTGATCTTATTCATGGTCTTGTGGTCTTTTTCTAAAAGATCCCACTTATTGACCATGATCATGATGCCTTTGTTGTTTTTGATTGCTAAGGAGATCAAGTTAATATCCTGTGATTCTAGGCCTCTGGTAGCATCTATCATTACGATGACTACATCAGATTCTTCCAAAGTTCGCAAAGAGCGCATCACGGAGTAAAACTCCACATCCTCTTTTACTTTCGCTTTTTTACGGATACCTGCGGTGTCAGTAATGATAAAATCCTGACCAAATAATTTATAGCGCGTGTGGATAGCGTCTCGGGTTGTTCCGGCTTCGTTGGTTACGATGGATCTTTCCTTGCCTAAAAGGGCATTAAGGAAGCTGGATTTTCCCACATTGGGTCTTCCCAAAATAGAAATCTTTGGAATGCCTGCATCTGGATCCTCTTCTCCTTCATCCTCGAATTGCTCCACCACAAGGTCTAATAATTCTCCTGTTCCACTTCCGCTTACAGCGGCTATTGGGAAAATCTCGAAATCACTTAGCCCCAAAGCGTAAAACTCATTCGCCATTAAGGATTTTTCAAGATTATCTGCTTTGTTGGCTACAATGAAAATTGGCTTTTTGCTGGACCTCAGTTCATCGGCAAATTCCTTATCCAAATCAGTAAGACCATCATGGCAGTCAACAACAAAAAGAATGACGTCAGATTCTTCAACTGCCAGTTTTACCTGCTTGCGGATTTCTGCCTCGTAGATATCATCCGAACCAGTTACATATCCGCCAGTGTCTATGACAGAAAAGAATTTTCCGGACCATTGTGCATGGCCATAATGGCGATCTCGGGTCACCCCGCTCATGTTGTCTTCTATCGCTTTTCTTTCCTCTACCAGGCGGTTAAAAAGTGTGGATTTACCAACGTTTGGTCTTCCTACTATTGCTACTATGTTTGCCATATCAAGATGGGTCGTACCCAAATTTTTTCAGTTTTAATTTATTTTTTCTCCAGTCCTGCTCCACCTTCACAAAGGTTTCCAAATAGACTTTCTTTCCGAAAAATGCTTCCAATTCTTGGCGGGCTTCGATTCCAACCTTTTTGAGCATTTTTCCCTTATCTCCAATGATGATCCCTTTTTGGCTGTCCCGCTCCACATAGATATTTGCGCGCATGCGGATGATGGTTTCATCTTCTTTGAAATCCTCTATGCTGACTTCTGTACTATAGGGAACTTCCTTTTTATAATTGGTAAAGATCTTTTCACGAATAATCTCGGAGGCAAAGAACCGTTCAGGACGGTCTGAAAGTTCCTCTTTATCATAATATGCCGGATGTTCTGGAAGTCTGTCCAGGATTTCCTGCATAATTTTTTCAGTATTGAATTTTTCCTGAGCAGATATTGGGATTACCAATTCAGCCTTGATGAGTGAAGTCCAGTAGTTGGTTACTTCATCCAACTGTCCGGGTTTTGCGAGGTCAATTTTATTGATGACCAAAAGGACTGGAACTCCGGAATTATTGATTTTTTCGATGACATGCTCAATATCGGCGGCTGTTTCGAACAAATCTGTCACAAAAAGAATTATATCCGCATCTTCCAGAGAAATGTTGACAAAATTCATCATGTTTTTCTGGAGCTCGTACTGAGGTTTGAGCATACCTGGAGTATCAGAGAATACGATCTGATAGTCAGGAGCGTTGGTCAGTCCGACTATTCTATGTCTGGTAGTTTGAGCTTTGGAAGTAATGATGGAGACTCTTTCCCCCACCAGAATATTCATGAGGGTAGATTTGCCCACATTGGGTTTCCCGATGATATTGACGAATCCAGCCTGATGAGATTTTTGCGACATTTCACTAAATTTTTTACAAAGGTACTTGATTTTTAGACAATACTGAGGATTTCGGCCTTTCTACAAAATAAAATTTGGTAATTGCTTTTTGATTTTCAAATTGGAAGGAAAGGGTGTAAAGGCTTTGTTTAAGAGCACCTTAATGATGTTTTAAGAATTAGATTTAGGGTACTTCATCCAAAAAGATGCTGTTTGATCCAATATTTTTTCGCTTCAAGGTTTTGCATTTGAAAATTAAACGCATACTTTTGTATCACCATTTGCCACAAGGGCAATTCAAACACAGAAATAATAGCTATAAAAGCTTAAAAACATATCGCGGGATGGAGCAGTTTCCCGATATGGATCGGGACAGGGTTCGCTCGTCGGGCTCATATCCGCCACGGCGGACACAGGTTCAAGTCCTTAAGTTGAAATAGTTTATGAAAATATATCGCGGGATGGAGCAGTTTTCCGATATGGATCGGGACAGGGTTCGCTCGTCGGGCTCATATCCGCCACGGCGGACACAGGTTCAAGTCCTTAAGTTAAAATAGTTTATGAAAATATATCGCGGGATGGAGCAGTTGGTAGCTCGTCGGGCTCATAACCCGAAGGTCACAGGTTCGAGTCCTGTTCCCGCTACTTTTAGACTCCGAACAATGTAAAAATTGTTCGGAGTTTTTTGTTTTTCAGGCATTTAGAACTATCTCGAATCTATTTGATTCTGATAAATTCTAATGATTTTGTCCCCCTTTTTGTCCCCCAATTTGTCCCCCTTCTTGTCCGCCTAGAATTTTTTCGGTATTTTGAACCATGATAGATTTCAAAATTTCCGCGGTTTTGAATCCGAAAAGTAAAAAGTCGCCCGACGGCGAAGCGATCTATTTGTGCATTAATCGAAAAGGAAGGCACTACCTTAATCTCAACCTTGAAAAGATTCCAAAAAATGCTTGGTCAGGAAAACCATTAAAATGGGTCAATAGTCAATATCTGTATGCTGATTTTCACAATCGGGTAATTGCAAGGGAAATTCATCATCTCAAAGAAATCATCCAGGATTTTTATAAGCGGAGTGAGGTTCTGACCGCTGATAAACTGAAGAACATATATCTGGTAAAACACCAAGGCAAAAGAATAAAAGGTGTTAATGGAACAATTGCTCCTGGGGCTAGTGATAAAATTTCATCCTATATCGATTACTCTCTCAAATTTGGAGCAACCAAAAAGAAAGCTGAAGGAACGAGAAAGGTATATGTGACCTTAAAGAATTTGGTTGATAGCTACAAAAGCCAGGCTGTGATGGCTGATTTAGATGAAGCCTATGTTTTGGGATTCATAGATTTCTTGCGGAGCAATGCAACGGAGATTAATTCCGATACCACGGTTGCCAAATATGTGGATCGTTTGAAGGTGATCTATCGAGAGTATTGTGACCAGTATGGGATTCTTTTTAAGAAGCGAATATTTGAAAGACTGGATGTCGAGTCAACCAAAAGGCCTGATAAAATCATATACGTTAATGATAAGCAGTATGAACTGCTGTCTGAAATGAAATTTTCTCTTGAAGAGAGAAGACTTGAAATCACCAGGGATCTTTTTCTTTTGCTTTGCAATACGGCCCTGTATTATAATGATTTGATCGCAATTCGTTCAGAAAATGGATTTGATTGGAACTTGCTGAAAGAAAATCCTGAACACATGGTGCTTCAGGGGGAAAGAAAGAAGAATGGAGAGGAGTTTTGGATTCCGCTTAATGACGCAGCAAAAAGGATCGTCAAAAAGTACTTTCGAGAAGGGGGGGAATATTTGTTTCCTGCAGGCGTGGCTATTTCAGAGCAAAAGTTTAATCAGAACCTGAAAGTCCTTGCAGAGAAGATTAAATTCCCTGATGTGCTATCCAATAAGGTAGGAAGAAAGACTTTCGGAACATGGACAGATCGACTGGGGATGGATGATAATGATATTAGAATGATATTTGGGCATTCGCCCGGCTCGGTTCTTAAGAAATATTATACCGAAAGAAGAACCGTGGAAACCTATAAGAGAATCCTTTCCTTCATTCAGCGATAAGTATGCAAAAGAAAACTAAACTGGCAATCAAACATTACCACGGGAAGGAACTTGAGAAGATTGGAAAATCATCTGCTAGCTTTCCTTTATATGTCATGGTAAGGTACAAGAATGCGAAAACCAAATTTGCATCAAGGTTGGGAATACGATTTGTGAATGAAAATGGTGGTGAGTCCTCTATCCTTGGCAAATTCAATAGAGATGTGATCAGTCTAATTGAAGACGAAGTAAAGCACATTGAACTGCTTAGAGACTATTTTGAGGATGTCTTGGCGGTTGAGTTTACGCCATCTATGGTGGTAAATGAGGTCTTCGAGAATACTGCCTTAGAGAAAGTCATTGATTATTTTGATCAAGTTTTTGAGGAAAAGGAATTGATAGAGATTCTTGCAGAAATTGATCAAGACTTGATTGATTTGTTAAATGCTGCCGGTCCTACCCGGTTTTTGTCAGGTTTAAAGCATCTTGATCTAGCACTTTTTCAGCGATTCATGGAAATTGAAGAAGTCAGACGGGTATTCGATTTTTTCAGGATTTATAAATCATTTAATTGGCCGGAGGTAAATAGGCTTCAATTTAGGATGGCGGTAATTGATGAGAATCAGAATATTGCAGGTTTAAAAAAATGGATGGATGATCGCTTTGATTCCGAAATGCTTCATTATTATCGACTCAATCCAATTGATTTGAATCATTGAAAAAAAAGGACACCAGTGACCGATTTTATTATTTTTCTCTATATTTGAGTAAATCAAACTCAAATCATTATGAATCAAGACACTTTTATTCCGTTTTCGGCTGTTAGCCAAAAATGGCTGGAAGAGAAATTCAAGAATCTGGAAGAGAAAATCTCAAGCATTAATCCGGCTAGTAAATCCGTAAAAGATGAATGGTTGTCGCTTCAGGAATTCATGGAGGCAACTGGCGTTAAATCTCATTACTCGATTTCAAAAATGGAATCCGTTTCCGAGTCCAAAGGGCAGGAGTTTCGCTCCATGTACCGAGGTAAAAGGCGATTTATTCACCAGAGAGAGGTGGATAGGTTTTTTCAGGGGGAGTTTGAGAACTAAAAAAGGAAAGGATGACCATCCTTTCCTTTTGTTGAAAATGCGCAATAGCAGTTCCTTGGTTTGCTTTTAACCTCTTCACAATTAAAAACATGATTCCAAGTTGAACATTCTTTTGATCAAAATCAACCTAGGTAAGGCGGTTTATTGAACTTTTACCACTCTGACTCTCCTCCCAGTTAGATCCTGATAACCATCCGGATCATTTCCAAAAGTTTACAAATCATTCAAAGTAGTATTTACCCCAAAATGCTAATCGAAACCTTATTGCCTAAAAAATATGACTTCAATAAATCATTATACAAAATCGAACGATTCCCGTTCCGGTGAATTCCTAATCATCAAATCCGCCAATGAATGGATGGATGAAGCCAAGTCCAAGCCTATTCCCAAAAAGATCTTTGGCCCGTTTTGGTATGAGGAAGAGCTATGCATTCTCTTCGCTGATACCAATCAAGGTAAGTCGTTGCTTGCCGTACAAATTATCGACAGTGTGTCCAAAGGAGTTCCAACCCTGGGATTGGAGATGGAACTGAAAGCATCTAAAGTCATCTACTTTGACCTGGAATTGACAGCCAAGCAATTTGAAATGAGATATGCTCAATACGATAAGGAAAGAGATATCCTTTTTGATCATTTCGAATTCAGTGACCTTTTCCTGAGAGCAGAAATCAATCCATATGGATTTGATGAGGCTTTTGAAGAGTATGAAAGCTTTCTTTTTAAAGAGATAGAGGTTCAAGCCTCCAAGTCCGGCGCTAAAATCCTCGTAATAGATAATCTGTCTTGTGTGATTTCAGATAATGAGAAGGCAAGGAATACCACTCCATTTTTAATAAGGCTCAACAATCTGAAAAAGATTCATGGGTGGTCGATTTTGCTCATTGCCCATACTCCAAAGAGGAACCTGTTTGCACCGATCAATAGAAACGATATCCAAGGCAGCAAGAGCTTTATTAATCTGATTGATTCTTGTTTCGCTGTAGGAGAAAGTCAAAAAGACCCTTCCATTAAATACTTGAAACAAATAAAAGTCAGGTATGGTGCTTTTAAATATCCCTCCGAAAATGTCCTAGTCTGTAAAATCGGCAAAGACTCAAATTTCAGTTCGTTTAGGTTTATCCAGTTTGGAAAAGAGTCCGATCATTTAAAGCAGTTGAATCCAGTCGATAAATCTCAAATGAAGACCAAGGCCTTGGATCTCAAAAATGAGGGCCATACCAATGTGAAGATAGCTCAGGAACTCGGAGTGTCAGAAGGAGCTGTGAGGAAATGGCTCAAGCAACTTGAGTTAGACGAGTAAGCTCAATCGTAAAAATCGAACTGTACGAGGGGTACGAGGTGTGCGAATCGTACGATTTCCACTTACCACTACCCCTCTTTTTCTTTTTGCAGGTAATCCGACAATTCACGACAAAAGGAAAGATAAGACTCCTTTAAATCAATAAGATGTATTATTTATGTATAGATGTATTTATATAAAAATGTAAATATTATGAACTACTCTGAAGTAAAACAAGCGGCTGCCAGAATCAAACAGGAATTCCCTGTGCTGGATTATTTCCATAGCCTGGTCAGATCAGGATTTCTGAAATTCGAAGGCATCCACGGGAAAGAATATTTTTTTGGTTTCCTGGAACAGCGGACTGGCTCGATTGCCGTAGATGACAAAGCGAATGTGTGGTATGATCATGCCGCAGGAAAGGGCGGAGACGTTATCGCAGCAGTCCAGGAATTTGAAAACAAAACCTTCTTCGAATCAGTGGAAAGCCTCTCTGGATCAGTTCCGGTAAGAAAATTTGTTCCTAGACAAAAACCTGAGATTGCCCAGAAAATAGTGGTGGAAAAGGTGGCTGAGATCAGCCATGATGCACTTATCCAATACATTCGAGGCAGGGGTATTGATCTTCAGGATATTGCTCCTTTCGGTAAAGAGGTGCATTGGCGGAATAAGGGAAAGCGATATTTCGCAGTGGGTTTTCCAAATGAATCGGGTGGATGGGTACTTCGATCCTCTATTTTTAAGGGGAACATTCTTGGAGGAGGTACTTCAATTCGAATCCTTGGGACTGTTAAAGGCATCAAAGTTTTTGAAGGCTGGTTTGACTTTCTGAGTTATCTGAAGCTTTCTAGAGCTACAGATTTCAAAGCCATTATTCTGAATAGTACTGCCAATCTCAGTTTTCGCTTAATTCTGGATGTTTTGGAAGAGTGTGAAGTAGTTGATCTCTATTTGGATAATGATGTTACGGGAGAGAAGTGTACAATTAATTTTATTAGAGTAGCCCAGCTATTCCGTTATTGCCTTCAAAAAGGATCACCTACCGATTGGGATTTGGAGGCATTGAGGGGGAGTAGGGACAAAATTGGAATTCTCCTTTCCAATATGAAAATCATTCCTTCAGAAGCGATGGAAATCTGGAAGATCCAAACGAATGTTTCTGATCAAAGATGTCACTTTTCTGGTTTTGAGGATGTTAATGCATTTTTGGTGGGTGGGGTTCACAAGTGACAATATTCGGTCTGGGGGTTAAAGTGGAATACTTTGGAGTCTCGTCAATACAAAAGCTAATTGGGATCAACTTCAAATGTTATATAAAGGTAAATCTGAAGTCAGGCCATCTGAAAGAAAAGTTGCAGTACCAGTTAGAATCATGAATACGCAATCCGTCCAGGCACTGGCAGATTTGGAGCAGAAATTAATTCTTAAAGCCTATAGCCCATCTACAGTAAAGAACTATTGATCATCATTAACTCAATTTTTATCTTTTTTTGAAAGTCGAAATATTAAGGATGTGACAAAGGAAGAAATAGAAGCCTTTGTCTATCATCAGATCACCAAATATAAAATTTCAGAAAGTGCGCAAAATACGTTGATAAACGCGATTAAGGCGTATTATGAACACGTGCTGGGTAGAGAACGGACTATTTATGATATCCAACGACCTAAGAAAAGCCTAACGCTGCCCAATGTACTCAGTCAGGAAGAGATCAAAGCAATCCTTTGCAGTGTGGAGAATATAAAGCACCGAGCTGTATTGATGCTTATTTACAGTGCTGGATTAAGAATAAGTGAAGCTATCAACCTTTCGTCGGAATATCTAAACCTAAGAAAACGAGATATTCATTCTGATGATGGTTACATTTTCATCAAGGGAGGAAAAGGAAAAAAAGATAGGAAAACTGTGCTTTCACCAATTCTGCTAGTAATGCTTAGAGAGTATTACAAAGCTTATAAGCCCAGTTATTGGCTATTTGAAGGGCAGGAAGGAGGTCAGTATTCAGCGACAAGCATTCAAGCCGTTTTTCGAAGAGCAATAAAGAATAGCAATTCAAACCCTTGGGCGACTGTACACACTTTGCGTCACAGTTTTGCAACTCATCTACTTCAAAAGGGGACAAATTTGCGTTATGTGCAAGCTCTCCTTGGTCATGAAAGTAGTAAGACCACTGAAATATATACGCATGTGCTATCGATATCAAATAAAAATATTCAAAGTCCACTTGATGGGATCGACGAAATCCTTAATTTGGTCACAGCAGATCCCTAAAGACCTGTGGACAATGGTGATATATAGGCAATAGGGAAGTGGTGATGCTGTAACCAAAAAGTATTATAGCTAATAATGAAAACTCATGGAAGGAAAACAAACAGCATTATTTGACGAGAGATTCCTCGAATCATTTACTGGTACTGGAATAGTGAGTGAACCAAAGATTGCTATAATAGAGCTAATTGCAAATTCTTGGGATGCAGGTGCCTCTAAAGTGGAAATCAAATGGCCTAACGAATCAGACAATTCTTTCTTCATCAGAGATAATGGACATGGGATGTCTGAATCCGAATTTGATAAACGTTTTAGAAAATTGGCATATAATAGGCAAAGAGATCAGGGTATTTATGCTGAAATACCTAGAGAAAACTCATTTATTTCAAAACGACTTGCTTTTGGAAAAAACGGCAAAGGACGATTTGCAGGGTTTTGTTTTGGTCCGTCTTTCTTTGTTAAAACATGGAAAAAGAATAATGAAGTTACTGTAAAAGTATTTAAAGGGAATGAAGGCGAAATATTCTTCCAGAAAATAGATAGTAAAGAAGGAGTAACTGGACATGGAACAATGGTTTATGCAGATAATGCCAAAATTCCCATAATCTCGGCTAATTTAATCAAAAGAGAGATTGGTATGAGATTCCTTACTGACCCAAATTTCGAAGTTGCAATTGATGGAGAAAAAATAACCTTTCTAGATATACCAGAGAAAAATATTAAGGAGTTTATTCTAACCGTGGAAGGTTTTGGAGAAGTTAAACTAATTGCAATCGATACTTTATCAACTGACAAAACTACCCATCAACATGGCATTGCATGGCATGTGAATGGGAGGTTAGTTGGTGAGTGTTCGTGGAAAGGAACTGGTATGGATCATCTTATTGACGGAAGACGTATAGAAGCCAAAAGATTTATCTTTATCGTTTTGGCAGATATTTTAAATTCCGAAAAAAACATACATCCGGATTGGTCTGGATTTAAATCAAATAGTGACGAATTTCAATCAGTAAATGAGGTTGTACTCAACAAGGTTAAAGATTTTGTTTTGGATATTTCTAAAGAAAAACGTAAAGAAACTTTTTATGACATCAAATCACAAAATAATCAAACTCTTAAAAGGATTGGGCTAATTGGTCAAACAAAATGGAATTCGTTTATAACTCAAGTGCAGGAGGAATGCCCATCAATTAATGAAACAGAACTTGCAAAGCTTGGGACAATCCTAGCCAATTTGGAGGAATCACAATCTCAATTCAGCCTTATACACGCTCTATATGAACTTGATCCAAATCAACTGGATAATCTCAATGAGATTCTAGAAGAATGGAATGTGGATCTTGCAAAAATAGTTTTGGATGAACTTCAATTTAGGCTAAAATTATTGGAGCAGTTAAAAATCAAAGTACTTTCAAAGGATACTGATGAGGTTCAGGAGTTGCAACCTTTATTCAAAAAGGGCCTATGGATTTTTGGACCCGAATACGAAACTATCGAATACACCTCAAATCAAGGAATGACATCAGTAATACAAAATTTATACGGAGGAATAGAGAAAGGCTCAAGAAAAAGACCAGATTTCGCAATTTTAAGTGACAGTACAGTAGGTCTCTACTCATATCCTAAATATGATGATGAAGGCGGTGAAATTGGCGTAGATAGACTTACGATAGTGGAATTAAAAAAGCCAGGTGTTCCCCTTAGTTCAGAGCAAAAAAGTCAAGCATGGGGATATGTGAAGGAGTTAACAAAAAAAGGATATGTCACTCCTGAAAATAAAATAACATGTTTCGTTCTCGGTTCGGAAATTGATCCACTTGAAGCTCAGGAAACGCATCAAGGGGGAACTAAAATAATTCCTTTACTTTACGATACTGTAGTAAAACGGGCTAACAGCCGATTACTAAATCTTTATGACAAAGTAAAAAATTCACCATTTCTCGAAAATGTAAGACTGGAAGAAGAGCTTAACGGTCAAATGAACTTATTAGAAAATTAATAGGCCATAACAATTTGTAGAAATTAGAGCCTTTCATTGCTACAGCACAACCAAAACTACGATTCTTACATTGACGTTATTTTTTAAATGAAAAGAGCAATAATACTTGGAGCAGGGGCTTCTAAAAGCTATAACAAATCTAAAACAGGTGTGAAAATGCCTGTTGCATTAGACTTTTTTGAAAC
This sequence comes from Algoriphagus sp. NBT04N3, assembly GCF_019443765.1. NCBI lineage: Bacteria > Pseudomonadati > Bacteroidota > Cytophagia > Cytophagales > Cyclobacteriaceae > Algoriphagus > Algoriphagus sp. NBT04N3. The sequence continues at coordinate 3,490,590 of NZ_CP048415.1, read as the reverse complement.
CTTTAGAAAACTTGAAATTTCAGAAAATCCTTGGGTATTAATTGGACATTTAATTAACTATATATCTGATAGAGATAAAGTTGATGCACTCCAATTTTTGAATTTTTCTGAAGAAATCGAATTACTGCATTCTGAAATTCAAAAAAAATTGTACAAGGCTTTACATCGTGGAAATATTTTTAGACACCCAGATGGTATTCAACAATTAAAGGCTTATAATGAATTGATATTTCTTTTTGTAAGTGTAATAAATGAAATTCAGAATGGTGATGAATCTTTAACTCATAAAAATTTAGCTAAACAACTTTCTACGAGAGACTCAATCATAACTTTTAATTGGGATACTTTGATGGACAGAGCTTTAATGAAAGAAACTGATTGGAATAGTGGAAATGGATATTTTGTACAGCCTTCTGCCGTTTTCAGGGATGATTGGATTTATAATGATGATCAATCTATTGAACGAAATTTCCCGAAGTTGTTAAAACTTCACGGTTCTAGTAATTGGATTACAAGTCATATTATACCTAGCAAAGAAGGCAAATTTGAATTAAGCCAGGAAACTAATGTAGAAGACTTCTATGTCTTCGAACGAGCAACTAAACCATATGCAACCTATGCTGGTAGATACATGTCTGGATATGAAGAGTTCTCATATGGCTATTATCCACCAAATCTTCCCTTGATAGGTAAACCTGCTCCTGAAGGTTATACAATAGTAAAAAGCAGAATTAAAAACCCTTTGATGCCTGAAGGAAAATCGAATGATAAAGGTTTGTATTCTATGCCATTAATAATTCCCCCGGTAAAAAATAAAGAATACGATTTATTTGGAACATTATTTACTCGAGTTTGGGCTGAAGCACAAAGAGAAATTGAAAACGCAGAGGAAATCTATATAATAGGATATTCATTTCCTGTAACTGATATTAGAACTGATCAATTGTTTAAATCGGCATTTCTCAAACGGAAAACATTTCCAAAGATTATTATCCATAATCCCAACCCGGATTTGATCTTTGAAAGATTCACATTTGATTATGGCATACCCTCATCTTACATCATCGTCAAAAAGGAATACTTTGATGAAACCTTTAAATTTGAATAAAAACTGTTCATTTAATAAAAAATAAATAATAAAAAACTTGTAACACCACCTATGCCGCTCCACTTAGGGATAATACTCATAGCCAAAAGTTGTGCTGCATACAAGGATAGCTGACTGAAAAATTATTACCACTGCAGGAAATTGAAGATTCTCTATAAATATCGCCCACTTTCAGAATTTCTTTTTAAGGAACTTTACTATCAAGAGTTGTACTTCGCTTCCTACTTCGAATTGAATGACCCGCTTGATTTGTCGGCTCGGATTGAATTTAGTTGTGAGAAATCCGAGCAAGTAGAATATCTGATTTATTTTCTTTTTAAGTCAACCCTATCGCTCAATGATGCCTTAACTGACAAAAAAAGGAAGAACGACAAAAACCTACTTGCATTCAATGACAACAGAACAAAGGTTGCAGAATTTCAGCAAACGGTTTTTGAATATATAAACCAGCTAAAAGATGAAAAAGAAAGAGTTTGGGATATTGATATTAAAAGCATTATTGATTCCGCATCAAAGAAACACAATCTAGAATTCCAATTTGATTCAGAGAATTTCAAAAGCGTACTTAAACGTATATCGTCAAAATTTCTTGAAAATAGTTATGCTACTTGCTTTTCAGAAAGCAATGATGATTTTTTAATGTGGTCGCACTATTCCAGCAAGCATTCAGGAATCTGTTTAGAGTTTGCGTTAGAAAATTCAGGTCTTTTCCCTTACATCGGGAAAGCTCGAAGGAAATTAGATTGCAAAAAATACAAAGAAAGACTATCCAAATGGGATTTAGAAACCCACGTGTATTGGGACAGAATTAAAAAAGTTAATTATGAGAGCGAACAGCCGTTTATAAATTTTTTCGAGTTTTCACAAGTTTTTGAAAATGAACACGATTGTGATTTGATAGGTCTTTCAAAACCTTGGACACATCATTTTGCTCATCAATTAGAATGGGTTTTCTCTACCAAAACTGCACCGTGGAAATATGAAAAGGAATGGAGAGCGATTCATATAAACTTTGGAAATCCCCAAGAACCAGAAGAAAGAATCCGACATTATCCACTTGAAAGTCTGAAAGCTATCTATTTTGGTATGCGAACTCCAGAAAACGTAAAGAAGAGAATCTTTCACATTTTTGATAAGTAAGCAAAAGAACTACAATACTTTGAATGTAAACCGACAAACGGGAAAGACCTAGAATTTATTGAATGGGAATATTATGAATAATATGCCAACGCATGGAGAGAAAAAGAAACGGCCCGACCCTTCGCATTTTTAAGAAGAGTTGTCATCCGAATTGCCCCAAGCATTTGGCACATGCCATAGCCGCGCCAGACTATAAATAGTAGGCAGTGTGAATTCGAGATAGGTCAGTAATATCATCCATACCCTAAGTATATTATACTTATAAAGTTCAGCCTGGCCAGCAATAAAGCACCTTATTTTATTCGCTATTAGTTTTGGTCAACAGTAAAATTCTTTACAAAACATTATCTTTACAAAAAACAAAATGACAATGGATTTGCTCAAAATATCAAAAGCACTGGCTGATGCCACGCGGTTCAAAATTCTAAAGATACTCATGGCAAAAGGAGAAATCAGTTGCAGTGAATTGGAAGGCCACTTTACGCTTTCTCAACCTACCATTTCACACCACTCTAAAATACTGTTTGATTGCGGACTTATCCATGCAAAAAAGGATGGACAACATTCGCTTTTATCGGTAAATAAGAAGTTGTTAGAAAAATACCTCACATCCCTTAAAGAAGAATTGGTCAAGTAATTTTTTTTATTCAATATATAGATATATTTCAATATATCTTTTAATTTTGATTAAGTTTGTGAAAACATCTACCAACTAATTTAAAAACAAAAAATTATGATATTAATTACAGGAGCCAACGGGCATTTAGGGGCGGCCACTATCGAATCTTTATTGAAAAAAAATCCTAAAACCCCAATTAGGGCATTGGTAAGAACCGAAGAAAAAGGAGCTCCATTCAAAAAAAAAGGAGTGGATATTGCCATAGGAGATTACTTTAATTATGATTCATTGCTTGCGGCTATGCGGGGGGTAGATGTCCTTTTACTGGTTTCATCAAGTTCCATAACCGGACGTTATGAGCAGCATTCTAATGCCATAAAAGCGGCAAAAGAGAGTGGCATAAAGCATATCGTTTACACCAGTGTGCTGAAATCTTCCCCTGATTCCAAATTCAGTGGAGGTATGGATCACGTAAAAACAGAAGCAGAGATTAAAGCATCAGGAATTCCTTATACCATTATGGGAAATACCTATTATGCTGATTTTCTACCGATGTTGTTAGGAGATTTTACCAATACAGGAGCTATTTATTACAGTGCTGGTGATGCAAGGGTAAATTTTGCGTCACGAAATGATATGGCAGAGGCCAATGCAGTTGTACTTTCCAACCCTTCTGCCCATCAGAATAAAGTGTATAATATCACCGCATTAAAAGCATATACCTTTACAGAGATAGCTGTTATGCTTTCGGATATTGTAAATGCCCCTGTAAACTATGTAGATATTCCACTGGAAGATTTGAAAAAGGGCATGCTGCAACATGGTTTGCCGGAAAATGTTACGGGTATGATGGCAAGTATTGCCGAGACCATGAAAGCCGGGGAGTTTGATTATGCCGATGATACATTAAAGAAATTAATTGGTCATCCTCCTCTTGATTTAAAGGATTTTCTAAAAAGTGTATATGGCACAAAATCCTTGTAGGATAAATAAAACCTTAAATAGTAGAAATTCATAAATGAAACCAATATGGGAAAATTAGAAAACAAAGTTGCAATCATTACAGGTGGTGCCGGCAGTATCGGCCTGATTACCGCCAAACTTTTTTTACAAAACGGTGCGAAAATAATGCTTGTTGACGTAAATGAGGATTCGTTGAAAAATGCTGCAACAGAATTACAATCACCAAATGTTGATTATTGCGTAGCAGATGTTACCCAAAGTTCTGATGTTGAAAAATATGCACAGAAAACAGTAGATAAATTTGGCAAAATAGATGTGTTCTTCAATAATGCAGGGATCGAAGGGGTGGTAAAGCCAATTACAGAATACCCGGAGGAAAATTTTGATAAAGTTATTGCTGTCAATGTGAAAGGGGTTTGGTTGGGCATGAAGCATGTGTTACCAAGAATGAATGACGGAGGAAGTGTTATCATTACATCTTCCGTAGCAGGGCTTATTGGCATCTCAGGAATGACCGCCTATAATGCAAGTAAACACGCCACCATTGGTATTATGCGAGCCACAGCACAGGAGGCTGCCCCACGAAAAATCAGGGTAAATACAGTTAATCCGGGGACCGTTGATAACCGGATGATGCGTTCTCTGGAAGAAGGAATGGCTCCAGGACATGCAGAGGCAATAAAAGCGGAATTTATAAAAGGTATTCCCTTGGGAAGGTATGTTCAGCCCGAAGAAGTAGCCAATGTAGTTTTGTATTTAGCTTCTGACGATAGCCAATTTATAACTGCAACCATTAATGTGGTAGATGGAGGAATGGCGGCATATTAGATTCTCTGTTTATTCAACATCGGCACTTACATAGTTATCTGCTCTAAAACCGAATTTATTTATACACGAAAAAATATCAAACCATGAACATCAAAGAAAAAATCGAAGACCTAATCAAGCTAATGCTGTCGGGCAAACAAATGGATGCTTTTGAAAAGTATTATCATGAAGATGTAGTAATGCAGGAAAACTCCAAACCCCCAATGGTTGGCAAATCAGCCAACAGGGAAAGGGAAATTCAAGGGATGCAGATGATTGAAACGTTTCACGGAGCAGAAGTAAAAGCAGTTGCCGTGGGCGACAATGTGACTATGGTAGAATGGGAATTTGATGTCACCTACAAAGGCGCGCCCCGCATGAAAATGTGCCAGGTGGCCGTGCAAAAATGGAAGGACGGCCAAATTATTCATGAACGTTTTTATTATTCAACTAACTAAAATCAAAACAAGAGCAATTTCACTCGATCAAGCCATTGCCTTTATGTCATCGTTTAATGAAAATAATGGAAGCAACCCTTCCAATGAAAAATATATTCCCGGAACCTGCAATATGGGGAGAGAGGAAATCAAAAGGCGAAAAGCAAGTGGATGGACAGGGTTGGTACTAACGGTAATTACCATTTCTCTCTTATTATGGTTCAGTGCACCTCACTGGATGCGACTTGTAGTTTTCATTCCGGCAGTAATGGGAGCAACAGGATTCATACAGGCGTACAATAAGTTCTGCGTGTATTTCGGATTTGGGCACATGTTCAATTTAGGAGAGGTGGGGAAAACAGATACCATCGATCAAAAAGAATTCAGGGTGAAAGACAGAGCAAGAGCCTGGCAATTGCTTGCCTATGCTTTTGGTACAGGATTGATTATTACTGTAATCGTTTATCTCCTGCCCTGATTTTGATCGGATATAAACCAGGTAAGTGAACTACTTGGCAGTTCTTGCTTGAGCATCATGCTTAAGTATAGAATTTATGGAAATGAAATTCATTTAGTAAACAAAACCATCATGGAAAAGCAAACAAAGAGTAAAACAAGAAAAATTGCCGCATGGGTGATAATTGGACTAGTGGGTGTGTTGGTTATTATGAGCGCCACCATGAAACTGACACACGCTGAAGAATTGGTAACTAATTTCACTAAATGGGGATTGATTGATAACCTCACGTTTATAGGAATTGGCGAATTGATTTTCATCATTTTATTTATTATTCCCAGAACATCCTCCCTTGGGTTTCTTTTGTTAACCGCCCACTTTGGTGGAGCCATTGCCACTCATCTACAACATGAGGAATCGTTTATAATGCCTGCCATTATTTTGACTGTGATCTGGATTGGTAATTACCTGCGCAATCCCGAAATGCTGGCAAGTTTTACGAAAAAATAATGGACATAAAAGCAATAGCCGTATTAGGCGCCAATGGCCGAACTGGAATTGAAATTGTAAAACAAGCCCTGGAAAAAGGTTGGGTTGTAAAAGCATTGGTTCGCGACAAACAAAAAATCAAACTTGCAAATCCCAATCTACAAGTCATTGAAGGAAATCCTATGCGTATAGATGATGTGAGGAAAGTTATCAAGGAAACACATGCCATCTTTGTTGCGCTCAACATTGGAAGGAAATCTGACCTGCCTTGGGCAAAAGTGACTTCGCCACTTGATTTATTGTATACAAGTATGAAAAATATAATTTTCGCAATGAATGAAAACGGTGTAAAGCGGGTGATAACTGTTTCAGCCTGGGGAACAGGCGATAGCTACAAAGAAACAAATTGGATATTTAAATTTCTTATCAAAAAGACCAACGTTGGTGTAGCCTACGCAGGTCATGAAGATCAGGAAAGAGTACTTCGTACAAGCGGACTGAAATGGACATCTGTTCGACCGGTTGGCCTTAGCAGCAGTGAAAAGCAGAAGCAAGTTCGGGTAAGCATTAAAGGCGATAAAAAACTAAACATGACCATCAGCCGAAAAGATGTTGCCCGCTTTATGCTGGACATTGTTGATGATGAAAAGTATTACCAGCAAGAACTTTCTATTTCATCAGAATGACTTTATCCGGTAGCGGAGTAACGTGCGTCCGATTTAAATTCCCTTTTGAATTGTAAAATGAACCGATCAGACTTTATAAAAATAATGGGAGCAGCAACAATAGGTTTTGGGACTTCAAATGTAAAGAGCTGGGCCAATTCGATAACCGGCTTACCCGAACAGGAAGTAACCCTTCCGGTTCTTTTTACTTCGCACGGAAACCCAATGGACATACACCTTCCTCATAAAGCGAATCCTTTTTTAACTTATCTTTTTGATTTAGGTGTTGACTTACGAAAAAAATATCCAAAAGAAATTAAAGCCATATTGGTAGTATCAGCACACTGGTGTACCAAAGGCACATACGTAAATGTTTCTCCGTGGCCGGAAACGATTTACGATTTTTACGGTTTCCCTCCCGAATATTACACTATAAAATACATGGCTCCAGGTGCTCCGGAATTTGCCAAAAATGTAGCAGAAGCCATCCCTGCAATTAGAACTACAACCGAATGGGGTTTCGATCATGGCAATTGGCCCATGCTTCGTCATCTTTTCCCAGATGCCAATGTACCGGTTTTTCAGATGAGCATTGATTATTATCAATCTCCTCAATACCACTATGAGTTAGCAGTTCAACTGAAGAAATTAAGAACGAAGGGTGTTTTGATTATCGGCAGCGGTTCCGTTGTTCATAATCTTCAATTGGCAAGTTCCAGACTTTTCAAAGGCGATAAAACCTTGTATGGATGGGATAAGGAATTTGATGAATGGATAAAACAGAGAGTGGTGGACCGCGACATAAAAAGTTTGATGAATTATGAAAAAACAAAATTTGGAAAAATGGCTGCCCCGACTCCCGATCATTATGTGCCGCTAATTTATTCTATGGCTATGCTGAATACCAACGATACTATAGAGCACACCTATGAAAGTCTTTTGCCTGCATTTAGCGACCGTAGTTTCATCATTGAATCAACCCATTAAACAATAGTATAACATGACCTTACATTATGATTTTGAGCTTCCAAAAAGAACAGGAGCCAAACCAACTACCACACCGAGCAATCCTCACATGCAATTGGATCAACAACCAAAAGACAGAAAGCTGGTGGATGAACTCATTGGTTGGGCATTCTCGCTTCCTGATATTTCAAAGGAGTATAGCAAAATCTCTGTACCCGGAGCACAGGCCATGTGTATGTCAGAAGAAAAAATGTGCACACATTGTAATGCTTTTATGGTTGAAACGGAATTTGCGCATTTTCATCCTGCTCCGGATGGCAGTATGCACTTAGGCCTCCCGCAGCGTGATGTAAAAAAAGTAATTGAACTGGGTTGGGGCGAATTGCATCCTGTAGTGCATAAAGGATGGTTGCCGCCAAACTTCATAATGGTTTACGCGCCCAGAAACGAAGAGGAGGCCGATGAGATTAAAAAAATTATTTTTCGCTCCTACCAATTTGCAATAGGTGAAATAAGCGATTAATGAGGCGAAGTTTGGGTCAGTAAAAATAAATTCTACTAAAAAAAAATTAACCATGCACGAAAATGATTTTCAAATATTGAAGCACGCCATCGAAAACATGATGCCTGCTAACAAAATACTCGGTTTAAAAATAGTTGAGATTACAGCAGGCTCGGTTCATATTCATGTTCCATTCAAAGAAGAGTTTATTGGTGATTTTATACAAGGCCGCTGGCATGGAGGTATTCTGGCCGCCATTGCCGATACTGCCGGAGGAGTGGCCGGGGCAACGGCTTTACATTCACCCAATGACAGGCTGAACACCATTGATATGCGCATTGATTATTTACATGCAGCCGTTAAGGCGGATGTACAAGCAAAAGCACGAATAATTAAACAAGGGAAGACAATCATTAAGGTTGATGTAGAATTGTTTCAGCCCGATAATAAAGAACCGGTCGCCCTCGCAAGATGTGTGTATAGCGCATTAAGGAGTGAATCTTAACATGAGCCGCTCAAATTTATGCAAAAATCAGCTTGTTTGAGCTAAACTCCCCAACCGAAAGAATTCTTAAAAGAGTGGGTTTAAAAAAAATGTATATCTTTGCACTCGACCAAAAAACTAATTTGGTCGATAAATAGTTTGGGAAGAAACAATGGAAACAACAATGGACATTAAAGACGATGTAAGTGAGGTCATCCTAAATTCCGCTAAAACCATCTTTGCCAGATATGGTTTTAAGAAAACCACAATGGATGAAATAGCTCATGCTTCAAGAAAAGGCAAAAGTTCCATCTATCATTACTTCAAAAGCAAAGAAGATATTTTCAAGGCAATCGTTGAAAAGGAATCGGATGTGTTAAGTGCTGCCATAGCAAAAGCAATCAATGCAGAAACTACCTCTGAAAAAAAAATACGGGCTTATGTTTTAACAAGAATGAAAGTTATTAACAAATTAACCAATCTATACAGTGCTTTAAAAGATGAATATCTGGAGCATTACAGTTTCATTGAAAATGTCAGAGTGAAGTATGACACCGAAGAGGTTAACACCATCAAAGGAATATTGAAGACGGGTGTTGAAGAAGGTGATTTTAAAATAGAAGACATCAACCTCACCGCCTTTGCCCTGGTCACAGCACTGAAGGGTTTAGAATATCCTTTATTCATTAAAAACAATTATGCAAAAACAGAAAATCGGTTTGAAGGATTGCTGAACGTGCTTTTTTATGGAATCATAGCGAGGTAATTTTTTTTTAACCCATTATCGACCAAAAAACTAAAATAGTCTAATTGTAATTAATAGAACTAACAATGAATATGAAAGTCAATAAACTGCACATCGCTCTTTGGTTTTCCGTTATCCTGGCCGGATGCTCGTCAGGAGAGAATACATCATCGGAAAGTGCGAAGCACATTTCCCTTAATGTTAAAACAGAAGAAGTAATTCAATTTAAAGGAAGCCATACAGTTGGGTATTCCGGGGTTGTGGTGCCAAAGAAAAATACACCACTCAGTTTCTCGGTGCCGGGAACCGTTTCGAAAATAGCAGTAGAAGAAGGACAGCAGGTAAACAAAGGCCAGTTGCTGGCACAACTAAATCCATCGACTATGGAGAACACCTACCAGATGGCATTTCAAAAATTACAACAGGCACAGGATGCGTATAACCGGTTAATGCCGATGCATGAAAATGGTACCCTGTCTGAAATAAAATGGGTGGAGGTAGAAACAGGATTAAGTCAGGCAAAATCGGCTACAGCCATTGCAAAAAAAGGACTTGACGATACAAAACTATATGCTTTTACAGCGGGTGTGATAGGTAAAAAATCGATTCAGGAGGGAGAGAATGTATTTCCAAATATTACAGTTTTTGAATTATTCGACATCAGTAAAGTATATGTAAAAATTCCCGTACCAGAAGATGAGATCAGTTCGTTCAAAAAGGGAGATCAGGCCATCATTACTGTTGGAGCTATCTCTAAAACAATCACCGGTATTGTAAGAGAAATTGGTGTTTCGGCTGATATATTTTCACACTCCTATCCGGTAAGACTTGAAGTTGACAATTCTGATTTAGCCATTAAGCCGGGTATGGTTTGTACAGTCAACTTTGCAACCCAAAACAAGGCGACCGGTGTTCTTATCTCTAACAAAGCAATGCAGCAGGATTTACAAGGGACGCAGTTTGTATATGTGATAGAAAATAACACGGCTCAAAAGCGAGCGGTGAAAACCATTGCTTTAATCGACCAAAAAATTCTGGTCAGCGGAAATTTGAAAGAAGGTGATAAAATCATTGTGGCAGGGCAAGACAAACTTCGCCAGGGCTCACAGGTAAACATTATAAAATAGCATCATGACGACACATAAGTTTAATGTCATAGAATTGGCTATGAGGTATAAGCAAATAGCCATTACCATAACAAGTCTGTTGGTGTTGTTTGGTATATTTTCTCTTTGGGTAATGCCCCGAAATGAATTTCCTGAGTTCATCATTCGACAGGGATTGATCATCGGTGTATTTCCGGGGGCTACTTCCGAACAGGTGGAAGACCAATTAGCCACCAAAGTGGAAAGTTTTCTTTACGGTTTTAAAGAAGTAAACCGGGAGAAAACGTATTCCATATCCAGAGAAGGAATGTTGGTTGTGTTTGTGGAAGTAAACAACAACGTAAAAGACCCTGATGGCTTTTGGGATAAAATAAAATTCGGCCTCAGCGAATTAAAATTACAGTTGCCACCGCAGGTACTTGCGCTGATTGCCAACAATGATTTTGGCGATACAGCCGCTTTGCTACTTACCATACAATCAGAAAGCAAAACCTATAAAGAGCTGGAGAAAGAATTGAAAATTATCGAAACGGAATTGCGAAAAATAAAGGCCGTTTCTAAAGTAAAACACTACGGAATTCAACAGGAACAGATAGCCATTTATCTGGATAATGCTAAACTGGCTTATTACGGTGTGCGTCCTATTACGGTGCTTGCCGCCATGCAATTGGAGGGTGCTGTGTATTACGGTGGCGAACTCAATAATTCAGAATTGATTACACCGATACATATTCCAGCAAATTTCAAATCGGAAGAAGACATTAAAAACCAAATCGTGTATGCCGATCCTGCTGGTAACATCATCCGGATGAAAGATATTGCTACTGTAGTTAGAAAATATAAGGAACCTGACTCTTTCATAAAAAACAATGGGGCAAAAAGCTTGCTGGTGTCATTGGAAATGCAACCTGGCAACAACATTGTTGATTTTGGGAAACAGGTGGATCAATCCCTCGCTTCCATCCGGACTAAAATTTCTTCTGATGTAAATCTGGATAAGATTGCTGATATGCCAACAGCCGTAGATCGTTCCATTATTCATTTCCTGAAAGAATTTTTCATTGCTATTATCGCTGTGATCATCGTTACGATGTTGTTATTGCCTTTACGGGTAGCTGCGGTTGCCGGCGTAACGATCCCCATTACCATTTTTATAACCGTAGGCATTTTATATTTATTAGGTGTTGAACTACACACCGTTTCGCTTGCAGGATTAATCGTTGTATTAGGCATGGTGGTGGATAATGCCATTGTTGTTATTGATAGTCATGTAGAAAAATTAGATCATGGCGAAACGCCCTGGGATGCTGCCTGGAAAAGTGCGACAGAACTTTTTGTTCCGGTATTTTCTGCTACCCTTGCCATTATCGCTACCTATGTTCCTTTGGTATTTTTCTTATCTGGAATGACCGGTGATTTTGTTGGTTCTCTGCCTGTTACCATTGGTGTGGCCTTGTTTACGTCTATGCTGGTGGCCTACTTTCTGGTTCCTTACATGAGCTATGTATTTATCAAAAAAGGAGTCAGGAAAGGAGAAGCGGAAGAAGCAAAAGCCGATAAGAAGTCACTACTCGATTGGGTGCAACAGTTTTATAATAGCACACTCGAAAGTGCCTTCAGAGGACCAAAGCTGACCATGCTGGTAGGCTTACTCTCCATTTTATTAGGCGGAGCAATCATGGCACTGTTGCCACGACAGTTATTTCCAAAAGTGGAGAGGAATCAGTTTGCCGTAGAAATTTATCTACCGGAAGGATACACACTTGCCCAAACAGTTGCTGTTGCCGATAGTATGGAGGTATTGCTCATGAGTGATAGTCGGGTGGTTAATGTAGCCTCCTTCATGGGTACCAGCTCACCACGTTTCCACACTACCTACGCACCTAATTTCCCATCAAAAAATTATGCGCAGTTGGTAGTCAATACCATAACAGCCGACGATGCCGTGGCAATATTGGATGAATATGAAGCAAAACGCAATATTTTTCCAAATGCCTATGTGCGCATGAAACAATTGGATATGCTGAGCACAACCGCTCCGATTGAAGTACGGATTTCCGGTAACAACATTGATTCCATAAAAGCCATCGCTGAAAATGTAAAAAGTATAATGCAACAAAACGATGCTGTTATATGGGCGCGTACGGATTATCTTAATAAAAGGCAGGGTGTGCGTGTAGATGTGAATGATGAACTCGCCAACCGGTTAGGGTTGACCCGAGGACTAATCGCCTCTTCAATAGCATCTGGTTTCTCTGGGATACCTATAGGTACAGTTTGGGAAGGAGATTATCCGGTAGATGTGAAGGTCATTAATCCAATCGATAAAAGAGATGGTTTTGATGATATCGAAAATCAAAATGTAACATCCCTGTTTTTGAGTGCCACAGTTCCTGTGCGACAGGTAACTACCATAACCACCGACTGGAGCGAAGGGCAAATTATCCGCAGGAACGGTGTACGAACTATTACGGTGCGAGCGGATGTAAAAAGAGGGGTGCTACCTTATAAAATATTAGCTGAACTAAAGCCGGAACTCAAAAAAATAAAAACAGGTTCCGATGTTCAACTCACGTATGGCGGTGAGGAGGAAAGTGAATTGGAAAATTATACACCGCTGAGCAAAGCCATGCTGGCAGGCGTAATGTTGATTTATTTTATTTTGCTTTTCCAGTTTAAGCGATCGAGATTAGTCTTTTTAGTGATGCTGACCATGCCTTTAAGTTTTCTGGGTGCGGCTATGGGTTTAGTACTTACCGGTTATCCTTTTGGGCTTACCTCCTTCCTCGGAATAATGAGCCTTATGGGTATCGTCGTGCGCAATGGCATTATCCTGATTGATTATGCTGAAGAGCTCCGCAACAAGAACGGAATGTTATTGGCGGAAGCAGCGGTGGCTGCCGGTAAGCGTAGAATGCGCCCCATATTTCTCACTTCTTTTGCGGCTGCCGTTGGCGTGGTGCCGATGATTGTAAGTGGCTCATCTCTTTGGGGGCCTTTAGGTGCTGTAGTTTGCTTTGGACTGCTGATATCCATGATACTTACCTTGTATGTGCTGCCTGTGATGTATCATCAATCACTTAAGAAATCAATTGCTTAAAATTCTTTAGAATGAAAAAGATAATTATCATAGCTGCCACTTTATTTCTCATAACAGAAGGATACAGCCAGACAACGCTGAGCCTACAAGAAAGTAAAGACTTGGCGATTAAAAATAATGTACACATTAAAAACAGTGCATTGGAAATGGAGATGGCTCAGGAGGTAAAGAAAAATGCTTTTACCAACTACTTTCCTAAAGTAAGTGCAACAGCATTTGCTATGCGTGCGATGGACCCCATCATTAAATTCAATATGCCGGGAGGAAATTTGCCGGTATATGACGGCAATCCGGCTAACCTCGCAACGGCAACAGAGTTTGCTTATTTTCCAGGTTTAAACCTCCAGCTTTTAGATAGAGCAACGGTTGGATTACTCAATATAACCCAACCCATTTTTGTTGGTGGAAAAATCAGCAACGGAAATAAACTCGCCCAATTGGGAGTTGACGTAAAAGAGAAGCAACAACAATTAAGTTTAAATGAAACGCTATTAAAAACAGAACAACAATACTGGCAGATTGTAGTGCTTCAGGAAAAAGAAAAGACCATCGCACAATATGAAGCGTTGTTAAACGATGTAAGCAAGCAAGTAAAGGATGCCTTCAAATCAGGGTTAATTATTAAAAACGATGCGTTGAAAGTACAGATAAAGCAAAGTGAACTTAGAACCAATAAAAGCAAACTGCAAAGCGGCAAGCAGTTAGCGATTAGGCAGTTCTGTCAAACCATCGGTATAGTGTATGACTCAGCGCTGGTATTGCAGGAAGATTTGCAAAACATACAATTGCCAAACACTTATTACACCGATATCGAAGCTGCATTACCAAACCGGGCAGAATATCAGTTGTTGCAGCAATCGGTAAAAGCAGAGCAGTTACAAACTAAAATGAAAAGGGGCGATTATATGCCTCAGTTAGCTGTAGGTGCTGCTGGTTATTCCTTCAACAGCTATTACGAAGGAACTAATACTACTACCAATGGTTTGGTTTATGGCACAGTGTCTATACCCATTTCCGATTGGTGGGGAGGCTCGCACGCCATCAAGGAACATAAAATCAAGGAACAAATTGCCGAGAACACTTTCAATGATACCAAAGGTTTATTAAAGCTTCAGATGGAAAAAGCCTGGACTGATGTAAACGAATCTTATCGTCAAATTATAATGATGGAAGAAACTGTAAAGCAAACCGATGAGAATCTGAAAGTAATGCAGACCAGTTATAACAGTGGTGTTGTCACCCTTTCGGACTTACTGGAAGCACAAGCACTGCAAACAGAAACTGCTGATAAATTGATTGAAGCCAAAACTCAATATCAACTGGCAATATCAACCTATTTACAAGTTACCGGTACCAGTAGAGAGGTTAAGAACATGCGTTAAAGCAATGCTATTTGTACTCAAAAGTAGAAATGGCTAACCATCTGGATTAAATGATAGAATAGAAATTAATGAATGAATTTTAAAAGATGAAAAGGAAAGTATCATTAGTATTATCAAGTGGCGGCTCAAGAGGGCTGGCTCATATTGGTGCTATTAATGAATTGGAGAAACAAGGGTTTGAAATATCCTCTATTTCGGGATCTTCTATAGGCGCTGTTATTGGCGGACTCCACGCGATGGGTAAATTACCCGAATACACCGATTGGGTAAAAACAATAAACCGACAGGTAATCTGGGGACTTTTGGATTTTGCTTTGTCAACCTCCGGGTTACTGAAAGGGGATAAAGTATTTGACAAAATGAAAACAATTATCCCCGACATGAACATTGAGGAGATGCGTATTCCTTTTGCGGCTGTAGCTACTGATCTGCTGAACGAACGCGAAATGATTTTTAAATCGGGTAGTTTTTATGAGGCCATTCGGGCATCGGTAGCAATTCCAACCGTTTTTATACCGGTTATGTATAAGAACTTATTGCTGGTAGACGGGGGGGTGTTAAATCCGGTTCCCATTGAGTATGTAGAACGTAAACAGGATTACATTCTTGTTGTGGTAAATCTATACGGAGATAAAAAAAATGAATTAAACAAAAATGTTTTGCCAAATAACAATTCGAACGATAACCAGCTTAATGGCCTCATGAAAAATATGGCCAAACTGGTTTCATCAGGAGATAAAGGAAGTTTAGGTTATTATTCTATGTTAACCACAACCACTGCTGCTATGATACATAAAATTGCCAGGCAGCATATTGAAAGGTACAAACCGGATATCTTAATCAATATCCCTAATGATTCGGCCAATACCTTCGACTTTCATAAAGCAGATGAACTGATAAAAATAGGGGAAATGGTTGCCAGTGAACAAATAACAAAGTATAGAATATTATAATTATTAAGAGATGGGAAGCTATTCTAAACTCCGTAAAATTATTCATGTTTTTCATCTCTATGGGATCAATTTATTGGGAAAAAGAAAATATGACAACTTCTATCAAGACCTAAAAATGGATAAGGTTTTTGTATTAGGGCTAATCTTCGAGTTGGAACTTGTTACCAAAAATCAACTTAATGATGAAGATGCGTATTCAGCCCAGGTTCCAGCTTATATTATAGAAAAATTGATTAAATAATTAAAACACATTGACATGAGTGCACAAAAGAAATACAAAATGTATGAAAATCCGATAATGGAATTTCTATCGATCGAGTGTGTAATCTTAACTCTGTCTAAAGCTTTGAATTTTAAGATAGAGCAGTATGAAAGAACAAGAATCAGCATTCAAGAAAAAAGTATTAAAACAGTTTTTATCAGGTGACAACCTGTTCCGAAAGGACGGAGCCTTAGCGCCGATACTCAAAGAGTTTTTGGAAGAGGCGCTCCACGCAGAGATGGAAGAGCATCTTCGGGATGAAGAAAATGGTTGGTCATCGGGCAACAAGCGAAACGGCACGGGCAACAAGATTGTCAAGAGTAACCTGGGAGAAGTAACGATCGAGACCCCACAGGACCGAAAAAGTGGCTTTGAGCCTAAAATAGTGAAAAAAAGGCAGCGCATATTAGCCGACAGTCTGGAAGACCAGATCCGCCCTGTATGGCATGGGAGGCAGTATGTGGGATATATCAGCCCATATCCGGGAGATGTATATACAGAGGTCTCCACCGAAGTGATCAGCGGGATTACAGACCGGGTGGTCCCAAAGGTGAAAGAATGGCAGAGCCGTCCTTTAGAGGATGTATATTGTATCGTATGGCTTGATGCGATGCACTTCAAGGTGCGGGAAGATGGTAAGGTGAGGCATAAGGCCCTGTACAATGTTTTGGGTATCAACAAATAAGGGAAGAAAGAGCTGTTGGGCATGTTTCTTTCTGAAAGTGAGGGGGCCAACTTCTGGCTCCAGGTCCTAAGTGACCTGCAGCACCGTGGGGTAAAGGATATCCTGATCGCCTGTACAGATAACCTGACGGGATTCCCTGAAGCAATCCATTCTATTTTCCCTAAGGCTGAGGTACAGCTCTGTATCGTCCACCAGATCCGCAACAGCCTGAAGTATGTAGCTAGTAAGGAGCAGAAGGAGCTTGCCGCTGACCTGAAACTTATCTATGGGGCAGATACCAAAGACGGGGCAGAGTCTGCCCTGTTGGACCTGGAAGAAAAGTGGGGGAAGAAATACCCTGTGGTGGTCCGTTCATGGAACAGCAACTGGGAACGTCTTAGTGCCTATTTTGCCTATACCAAACCCAACAGAAAGATCATTTATACCACCAACGCGGTTGAAGGCTATCACCGGCAGGTTAGGAAAGTCACCAAAATAAAAGGGGCTTTCACAAGTGATATGGCACTGCTGAAACTGGTGTATCTTGCTGCAAAGAGGATCGAACGGAAATGGACGGCCCCTATCCATAACTGGGGGTTGACAGTCCAACAGTTTGCCATTAGATTTGAGGGGAGGTTAGTTTTGGACGCGGAATAAAATAATTATTTAGTTCCCTTCTCTTGGGTTACCCCAAGAGAAGGGAAGGACAGAGTTCGGCTAACACTCCCCTCCCACATTGTATAAACGTAATTAGGGCTGAAGTGCTTGATTAGCCTTTTTCTACAAATTAATTTTTTACATGTGCGTGTCTTTGTTCAAAAAACCGTATTAAAATCAAGCAAAACGTAAAGTCTTTCATAAGAAACAAAGCCATCCTTTCAGGTGGCTTTAATTGTGCAAAAAGGAGTAACCTTTTCCTAAATCCCATAATGCTTAGCAACCGCCGTCAGAATCATATCTCTCATTGAAGCCTTGGTTTCCCTACCTATCTCATATTTTAACTTATCGAACATATCAGTTGGAATCCGGAGTGAGTAGATTTTCACATCTTCTGTGTCAAACTCTTTGCTTGATGATTTTTCTTTTTGTTGTATCTCAGATTCAGGGTTGATCAGCATTCCGAGACCTCTTTGTTTTGCGCCAAGGTTTTTGTTTCCCTTGCTAGGATCGTTCAGTTTCTTCGCCATATTTTTATCAGTTTAACTTGCTTAAAATTTCATCGACCAGCAGTTCATAATCCTTAGCTCCGTTCGAGTCTGGTGCATAGTCAAATATGCTTTGTCCCTGCAGCTGTGCTTCGGCCAATGCTACGTTGATTCGGATTTTGGTGTCGAACACTTTATCCTGGAGATCCTCGGTGAGTTTCTCCACAATGGTTTTGGTCAGGATTCGGTTTGGGTTGATTTGGGTAATAAACACTCCACCGATTTCCAATTTATCGTTTAGGTTGTCCCGGACTTCTTTCACTATGCCCAAAAGCCGGTCCACTCCTTTGTAAGCAAAGTACTCTCCTTGTAATGGTAGCAAAATGGTGTCACTCGCTACCATGGCATTGACGGTCAATAACCCAACCGAAGGAGGGCAGTCAATGATGATGTAGTCGTATTCTGAGCGGATAGGCTTTAGGAGTTTATGGAGGATTTGCTCTCTTCCAATTTTGGATACAATCTCCATTTCAGCTCCCAACAGATCGATGGAGGAGGGAACCAAGTCCAGGTTTTCGGAGACATTAAGGATCGGTAACTTTTTATTCTCCCGAATGGAATCATAAACAGATAATTCAGGATCACCTTTTCCCAGTCCCTCAGTCAGGTTTGCTTGGGAATCGATATCCAACAACAAAACTTTGAAACCTTTTTTGGCAAGCCCAGCACCGATGTTTATGGAGGAGGTGGTTTTACCAGTTCCTCCCTTGTGATTCATGATGGAGATTGTTTTCATGGCTCTTTGGTTTTAACTAAAGATATGAAAACATTTTTCCATAAAAAAGTATTTATATAAATATGTATTTACTTTTGATTAATTCTGGTTTCCAAGTTCTCGATGATCAGGTTCTTTGATCGCACCAATTCACTGTATGAGTTATTCTCAGCAGCTAGGCGTTTCACTTCATTTTGAAGTCTTTCGATTTCTGCTTGGAGCCGGTCAAAAAAGTTTTGCTCGCTCCCTAGTTTGTCCGAGTCCATTTCACTATCCTCGATGGTGGTAATAAACATTTCTCCCTCACCCGTAGCTAACCAACTTAGGTTGATGTTATGTTCTCGCTTTAGGAGGATCTTAATCTTTCCAGAAACGTTGTTCTTGCCTCGTTCTATGTCTGAATATCCTGCCTGAGTCAAGCCCAAAGAAGCCCCGAAATCTGCTTGGGTTTCTTTTAAGAATTTCCGGATGATTTTTAGGCGTTGATTTTCAGTCATTTATGAGTGATTCTTATTTTTAAACGATAAATTTTTTTAATAATATAGCAAAACCATATATTTTTAAAAATAGATATATTCAAAAGGAATTATCCGTTGGTCTTTTCGGATTGTTCGATTGGGATGATCTTCCAGACCTTTTCATTAGTTGATATCTTAAGTTCAGAGCCTAAATCAAGAAAGTGTTATCTGTGAAATTGAATATAGTCCTTTTTCTGTTTTGCAGATCATAACTTGATCCTCTAAGGCAAATATATACATACAAATGTATTTTGTGAGGCAATTATTGGTTTTCTGAATATATACATATCTGTATATCTATATATAGATATGTACAGATATAGGAATATTTCGATGTCTTTTTTCAAGTGATAAAAGCATCATTCTGGTTTTGAAAAATGGGCTTGATTTAATCTCAGGCCATGAATTTTAGCACCTTTTTTTCCTCGCGGGAAAGTGGTGGGTTTGAGGAATGTTGAAGAAATATCTTTGCTTTTTTCAGCATGTAAAATTGAAAGAGCGTGTTGAGGAACCTTTTGCGTGTTCCTTGCAAGTTGTGTATTTGTGACACAAATTCTGCCGAATTTTTCTCCCAAACACGCACTTGCCATTCCGATGTTTCTTTGCTGAATCATTCAAAATGGAGGGATTTAACCTCGCAACTCGGTAAAATTTAAATTGACTGAACCATGAGAAAATTCATTGAACAGGATCGAGAAAAAGTCATTACTATTTTAGTGAATTCTTTTGAAGGCAATAAATCGGTTGATTTTGTGGTTGGTAATTCGGCCACTTCCAGGAGAATTTTGATGGAGTACAGTTTGGCAAACTGTCTGGAAAACGGAGAGGTGTATATCTCCGAAAGTGGAAAATCATGCGTCTTGATCAAGTATTCTAACCGAAAGCGAAAGTCTTTTAATCTATGGATTTGGGACTTAAAACTGGCTCTCCAGGGAATTGGAATTTCAAAAATTTCGAAGGTGCTCAAAAGGGAATCAAGCATCGAAAGGGTCCAACCAAATGAGCCATTTCTTTACGTTTGGTTTATCGGTGTAGAGCCAGAGAACCAAGGTAAAGGAGAAGGATCTATGCTTCTCAAATCTGTACTCGAGTTGGCGAAGAAAAAGAACCTACCTGTCTGCCTGGAAACTTCCACCGAGCGAAATTTCAGATGGTATGAGAATTTCGGATTCTCAGTTTATGCATCTTCCGATGAATTTGGTTTTCCATTTTACTTCTACAAAAAGGATTTGCTATGACAGTGTTTGGAACTGACATGCATCTGGCGACATTTATTTTTGTCGTGTGCGAGGTGCTATTTTTTGTTTCTCAGTTGGTTTTATATCTCCAAAATCCTGCTGAAAAGAATCGACAATACTATTTGATCCTTTTGGGATTGTTGATCATCTACAATATTGCAGGTGGCTTGTTCCCAGATCCAGAGCTCCCTATTTCATTGAATCTTCAGATCAACTTGGCTTATGGAACCGGGTTTGTAATGGGAGCATATTTTCCATACTATTTTTATCGGGTTTTCGAACTGGATGATTTGAGGTGGAATGCGCGAATTGGGGTCTGGATATTCTTAATAGCTCCATTCCTGCTTTTCTTTTGTATTGGGCTTCCATTACTGGGTGATCTTCCCGCAACCATTTGGTATGGATTGGCGATCCCTTTGGTTTATGCGATTTATCTGATCGTGATCATTTTTCTGAGTATTAGAAAGAAATTTGAGGGGTCTCAAAATTCACTGGAAGCAATTTTGACTTATTCTGCGGCGGTGCCTTGGGTATTGCTGCCAGTTTTTAGCTATGTCGATGCTTCCCAATTTGTGGAAGTAATTTGCACAAATGGTGGCTTTATCATCATTACTTTTTTGTTTATCCGAAAGATGATCTTCGAAAACAGAAAGGTATTTGCAAAAATCAATGATACCGACCAGAGGCCACCGATTGATCCCAGTACTTTTTTCGGCCAACGATGTGCTGAATTGGGCTTTACCAAGCGAGAGTGCGAAGTGGTTGAGAAAGTAGCCCAAGGACTTACTAGCAAAGAAATCGCAGAAGTACTTTTTATTTCAGAAAGAACAGTCAACAAACACCTTCAGACGATTTTTAAAAAGGCGGACAGCAAAAACCGAGTTGAGCTGATCAACGCCCTAAACTCCTATTCATAAAACAGATTTTAAGGGACGAACCCATTGATTAAGCATATCTGCGTATAGGCGATTTTCTATACGCAGATATGCCTATTTATCGCATTTACGCAGTTCTAGGTATTTTTTTTCGCCTAGAGAATCCAATTCTTTACCCCCATCAACATGTAGCCATGAAGGAGAAAAGAGAAAATCTCTCTTGGGTATCTGTCAGGTTAAAGCCGGATGTTTTTACCCGATTGAAGGAGGAAAGTAGGTCCCTTGGTGTGTCTTTGAGTCACTTGATCAGAATGAAGCTTAGCTCTGAAACGATCAAGATCATTGACACCAAGGGAATCCTAAATGCAATTGATAAGGTGGTTGCCGAACAGGCTAGGGTTAACAATAATATCAACCAGTTGGCCAAGCATGCCAATACGTATCGAGACAAAATTTCCCCGGAGATTTTTCTGAATCACACCAAACAGATGGCCAAGCATCTTGAGCATAGGGACTTCATGAACAAGTTTTTGAAACAGATTTATCAGGCAATCAAATGAGAGTTAAAATCCTTTCCAGCGCAAGTTCATTTAATGGGGTGACCTACAACACGAACAAAACCCAAAATGAAAAGGGAGAGCTGACTAGGCTCCGGAATTTTGGGTATTTGCAGGACACCAAGGATGTGGGCCCAAATGAGGTAAAAAATTTCCTGATAGCTCATTCGAATAGAAATACCCTAGTCAAGGACAAGCAGTTTCATGCCATGATCAGCTGCAAAGGAAGGGAGTATTCCAAAGAAGAGCTGACGGATATTGCCCATGAGTGGATTGATAAAATGGGCTATGGAGATAATCCCTTCTTGATCGTTTTTCACAAAGACACTGCAAATAACCACGTCCACATTGTGTCGTCGAGGATCGACCGACAAGGCAAAAAGATCAGTGATTCTTTTGAAAAGCTCAGGGCACAGGAAGCACTCAATGAGATAATGAGACTCAATCCCAAGCATGAAGCAGTGAAGGCTGCGGATAGTTTGATGGAGTTTCGCTTCAGTACCAAAGCCCAAGGATTCCTGTTTCTGGAAAATTTGGGATTCAAAGTGCGGGAAAAGGGCGAGCAGATCGAATTGATCAAGTACGGTTCAGTGAAAGGTCAGATTCCTGTTTCAGCATTTAACCAAAAGCTTCAGTCCTATCAGTTGGATAAGGATCGAGCCAAACAGCTGAAAGCGATTTTGGATAGATATTCCAAGGTCTACCAAACTAAGCTCACTTGTCTATTTGAACCTAAACCCGGCGGTAAAAAAGGAAACCAAACCGGGTATCGATCGGATCTAGGTGATTTTATACGGGATAAATTTGGGGTTCAGCTCGTATTCCATGGCAAAGATGGAAAAAGGCCTTATGGTTATTCCCTGATTGACCATGCCAATAAGATCATTTTTAAAGGCATTGAAGTATTCCCAATCCAGCGATTTTTTGAACAGGAAGGTGAACGTAAATCCTATCAATCCCAGAAACCGAACAAGGATAAGCCGATCGATTTGATCGAGGCAAAAGTAAGGCTCCAATCTGCTCTCAATGATTTCTCGACAGTTCGGCAAGGCTTGGAACACCACGCTTTGAAGTTGGAGAATAGAGATGGGAATTCTTACCTGAAAACAGCCCAAGGAGATATCGCTGCCAGTGACATTCTTTCTGCCGAGCAGCAGCTGGCATTAAGTCAATACTTCCAAGATAGCGAAGCCCATAGAGCCATACAGAGTCAAGAGATTTTTGACCTGGTTCTTGTACTCCAAATCGCCAATGACATCGATGATGAAGCTGTGCACGGTAGGAAAAGAAGCAAAAAGCGCAAGGGAGACAATGAAATCACTAGATAAAAAGATAGCCATGATCATTCTATTCGCAAACCAAAAAGGTGGAGTGGGAAAAAGTACGCTCGCGGTGCTGTTTTCAAATTTTGCCGTCCAGAAAAGGAAAAGAAAGGTGAAAGTCTTTGATATGGACTTTCAACAGTCACTTTACAACAAGTATCTCAATTCGGACCTCTTAGAAAATGAGAAGTTGTATGAAGTTGAGCTATCGAATATTCCAGGATTCAAGTCTATCCAGAAAAGAGCTGCTCAAGATCCTAAAATTCTCACCGTGATTGATCTTGCTGGGAGAATGGATGACGACAACCTGGTGCCGGTACTCAAGGAGTCTGAATTGATCATCTGCCCTTTTTGCTACGATGAATACAGCGTCACCAGCACGTTTGAATTTTGCTACGTGGTCAAAAAGGTGAATCCTGAAAGCCGGATTATCCTAATCCCCAACAGAGTCAAAACATCAGTCAAATACGAAACCTTGGAGAGCGTCAATCAGGCACTTGGCCAGTTTGGTGAATTGACCTCCCCGGTATCGGATCGGATAGACTTCCAAAGACTCACTACCTCCTACACTCCGGAATCGCTTGTGCCTATCCTGGATCCCATTTTCAACAAATTATTTGATGACCATATAGAAGCAGATTAGCCATGGCAAACGGGGACTACATAAGCAAACTTGTCCAAGGAGTAAGGTCAGAATTGGTATTGCCTGAACCTGAGGTAAAGCCTTTGGTAAAGTCTAAAAGTAATGAGACTGACAAGATCGGAAGCCAAGGAATCCATGAGCTGATAGAGGCCATCAAGAATTTTGAAGTAAACGGAGATTCCAAAAGGCTGATTCGGATGGACGCTCGAACGGAGGAAGTACTGAAGCTAATCAGTCCCACTTTTGGAGTGGACGTGACCTCCTTCGTGAATTTCCTGTGCTGGGACTTTCTGGAAAATAATCCAGAACTGGTCAATGAAATCAAACAATCCATACAAAAACTATAGCCATGAGCTGGACAGACTTCTTTCTATACCTATCCCTTTTCTATGTGGTGTACTATGCGGTAAATGTCGTCTTCGATGTTTTGCGCAAACCACAACTTTCAGAAGTGTCGGCAGGGAATGCCTACACATTCCAGACGGACCTCAATGAGTTTGATGAAAGTCCAACGGTGATTGAGGATAATGACCCGGTGCCTGATCCTGTGAAGCCCAAGACAGAATCTGCTTCCCAGACGGAAGTATGGGTCAACAGCGAGGAGGATTCAGAAGATATCGAATTTGAAATCAATGATCCCAGCCCAGTCAAATCTACAGGAGGGGTGACTACGCTCAATTCCCTCTTTGTACTCGCCAAGGAAGGCAGTATTGAAATGAAAAAGAAAGTCGTGTTCTCATGAAGCTCCTTCATCGGCTATTCCTATGTGCTCTCCTTTCCCTCTTATTCTTTTTGTCGGGATCGGAGACTTATGGCCAATCCCCTCCGGGAGTTTCAAAATTTCAGGAGGTCGAGACCGATATGAAAAGTTTCTATGTCGCTATTTCCAGACTCTCATTTGTCGTGGGCGCAGTCTCAGGATTGCTTGGCGGTCTTCGGGTTTACAACAACTGGCAAATGGGAAGACATCAGATCGATGTTCAGGTCATCAGTTGGTTCGGAGCCTGCCTATTCTTGGCCACTATTGGCTTTTTTCTCAGCGGACTGTATGCTGTCCCACTGATTTGACACCCCAAAAAAAGCAAAATCAACAGTCAATATTTTCTCACTTAAACTATAAACACCATGTTCAACAGAACCAAAAAAATGATCTCAAGCGCATTGTTTGTGATGCTTGCAACTACAGCCGCCAGAGCCCAAGGTGTTCAGGGAATTGTCGCAGCAGAATCGTCTCTACTCGCCTATGTGGATCCCGTAGCCAGTCTCTGTCTTGTTATTGGGGCGGTAGTAGGGCTGATAGGAGGCGTAAGAGTTTACATCAAATGGAATTCCGGTGATCAAGACATCAATAAAGAATTGATGGGATGGGGCGGCTCCTGCCTGTTTTTGGTCTTGGTCAGTGTGATCATCAAAGCGTTTTTCGGTGTCTGATGGCTAAGCAATTTCCGATATATAAGGGGCTTCAGAAGCCTCTTATATATCGGGGCTTTCAGGGAAAATACATCGGATGGGGAGTCGCTTCTTTAGTTATCGCGGTCGTCTCAGGAGGATTAATCGGAAGCTTAACCAGTATGGTTTTAGGTGGGGTGATTACCCTATCAGTCATGACTACCGGACTTTTCATCACCTCTCAGCAACAGAAAAAAGGCCTGCATAGCAAAACAAGGTATAAAGGGGTATTTCAGATCGCTACATCCTTAAAATCAAAGTAATCATGTTTGGGAAAAAAAGGAATGAATTTAAGCTTCCCTATCTGGGGATTGAAGATCAGATCCATGGTTTTCATTGTCTATTCAATCTGAAGGGTGACTATGGTGTCATCCTTGGATTGGACAATCCTGTCCTGCAATATTCAGCGGATTCTTCCAAGTACGATTCCTTTCATCAGCTATACACCAACCTGATCAAAATACTTGGTGAAGGGCATCTGATCCAAAAGCAGGACATTTTTTCCAGAAAGACCTACAGCGAAAAATCCTCAAAAGAATACCTACAGCAAAAGTATGATGACCATTTCCAGGGGCGGCCCTATACTTCAATGAAGACATTTTTGGTGATTACCAAACGGGTAAAAGGCAGATACAGTCAAAAGTCAGTAATGGACTTTATTCAGACACTGGGAAAGGTGACCGACCTTTTTGAACGTGCAGGAATCAAGACAGAGGCACTCTCAAGAATTGAGACTGACCGATATGTGAAACGGATTCTCAGCATGAACTTCCACGAGGAAAAGATTGTGCTGGACAACCTGCTTGCTGAAGAAAGCCAAGTGGAAAGCGGAGAAAGAGCTTTTCGGTCGATCACTTTGGTAGATACCGACAAAGTAGAACTACCGGAAAAGGTGACCACCCATTTGGAGCGTAACGATAAGGATAGCCTCAAAGGGTTTCCTGTTGATAATATGGCCTTCCTTTTCGATGTCCCTAATTTCCAAACCATAGTTTATAACCAGGTCATTGAAATTATTGAGCAGAGATCAACGCTTACCAAGCTTGAATTGAAGCGAAAGCGGCATTCCGGGATACCCGATCCAGCCAATAATATCTGTGTGGAAGATATCGACAGGCTATTGGAAGACGTGGCCAGACATAACCAGCTTTTGGTCAATTGCCACTTCAATGTGGTTGTTTCTGCCAAGAAGGAGCACATCCAAGGAGCTTGTAATTATGTGGAATCCTCCCTTTTCCAACAGGGCATTGTGGCCAATAAAAATTCCTATAACCAACTGGAGCTTTTCAGGACACTGCTTCCCTGCAATACCGCTGAGTTGAAAGTTTACGATTACTTCCTGACCACATCGGATGCTGCATTATGTTTTTTCTTGAAGGAGTCACTGAACAAGGATGAGATAAGTGGATTCCAAATCCGATTTACGGATCGACAGGGAATCCCTTTGAAGATTGATCCCGCTGATTTGCCGATGCAAACCAATCGGATCAACAATCGAAACAAGTTTGTACTGGGGCCTTCCGGTTCGGGGAAATCATTCTTTATGAATGCCCTGATCGAGCAGTATTGCATGTGGAATAAGCGGCCCAATCCTAAGTGGCTGATGGATGTAGTCATTGTCGATACCGGCCACTCGTATTCCGGACTTTGCCAATACTACCAAGGGAAATACATCACTTACACCGAGGAAAAGCCAATAACCACCAACCCTTTTTCCATTACTGAAGAAGAGTACAACATCGAGAAGAAAGACTATCTCCTGACCCTGATTTCCCTCTTGTGGAAGACAGCGGAAGGAACAGTCTCTCAGGTTGAAGCCGATGTTATTTCCAATACGATCTCGGCCTACTATTCCTCTTTTTTCTCCAAGGAAAGCACTATCGATCGGCTTTGCTTCAACAGCTTTTATGAATTCGCCCTGGAGAAAATCCCAGAAATCAAAGAGCGTGAAAGCATTGGATTTGAACTTGAAGAATTCCGCTTTGTACTCAAGAAGTTTTACAAGGGAGGTGAGTTTGAAAACCTACTCAATGAGGAAGTTGACCAGTCCTTGTTTACCGAATCTTTTGTGGTTTTTGAAATTGACAGCATCAAAGAGCACAAGGTGCTTTTCCCGATTGTGACACTCATTATCATGGATGTTTTCATCCAGAAAATGAGGTTCCGAACCAAATACCGGAAGGCACTCATCATCGAAGAAGCTTGGAAGGCCATAGCCTCCCCGCTCATGGCAGGCTACATTCTATACCTCTATAAAACAGTCCGAAAATTCTGGGGGGAAGCCATAGTGGTAACCCAAGAGCTGGGAGATATCATCGGAAATGCGGTAGTCAAAGACAGTATTATCAATAATTCGGATACGATCTGTCTTTTGGATCAGACAAAATTCAAAGACAATTATTCTCAAATCGCCTCCCTGCTTTCCATCAATGAAAATGAAAGGAAAAAGATCTTCACGATCAATCAGCTGGATAATCATGAGGGCAGGGGAAGATTCAAGGAAGTATATATCCGAAGAGGATCTGCCGGTGAGGTGTATGGGGTGGAAGTTTCCTTGTACCAATACCTGACCTATACCACGGAAAAGCCAGAAAAATCAGCCATCGAAATCTATATCCAAGCCTTTAGAGGGTACCAAATGGGACTGGACGCTTTTGTCGAGGATTTTAAGGCTTCTGAGCTTTCACTCCATGAGTTTTTTGGAGAGGTCAACAAGCAAGGGGCCCCGGTAAGAGAAACACTAACTGCCACTTTTTAACCATTACAAAGATGAAAAGCTTGAACATACTGGTATTTCTGATCCTCTCGGGATCTGCCTTAGGGCAAACTATCTATGTGGATCCAGCGGTAGCAGGAGCAACGGCGGCACATTCTGCGGTCATCAATTCTCAGCTGAATGCCACTAATGAACGATTGACTTTGATTGAACGGGGACAGCTGGCGATTACCGGAAACCTGACCATTGTCAATACGATGCAGGACAAAATCTACAAGGGACTTTCTGAGGTCAGTTCGATTTTGACCAACCTTTCCAATGTGCAGGAAATCGCTCGAATAGCCACCGGGATTTCAAGTGACCTTAGCCAGGTGATGGACTTAGCCGGAGAGAATCCCGCTTTACTCCTGTTTGCCGAACGGAATGCTACCCTATTTCAGCAAAGGGCAACTTCTTTGGCCTTGGAGGTCAGTTCATTTGTGTTGAAGGGAGGAGAAAACAATCTCATGGATGCAGGTGAGCGGTCAAAACTGATCAATCAGATTTTGACTGAGATGGTCATCCTGCGATCCTACTCTTATGGCATGTATCGAGCCATGTATTTTGCTCAGATGAAAGGATTTGTGAGGGCTCTAAATCCTTTTCAAGGGTACATCAACGTAGATATCCAGCTTGCGCAGGATATAGCCAGAAAAGCCAAAACCCTCCAACCATGAAATCTTTTTGGCTTTTACCCTTCGTTTTTTTGGCAACCCTTGGGATGAGTTTTGCTCAAACCAATGTGGCCCTTCTCCACCAGCTAGTCGAGGAATCCAAGTCTGAATATAACCTTCAAAAAGAGGCAAAAGGAAATCAGGGAAGGAACTCGGTCAACGAGGAGGTCAATACCAATTTGGTCAAGTCTGTAAAGGAGAAATACCGAGCCGTCCAGGACCGATTTGCCAAACTCTCCATTGTCATCGATGCTTTTGGAATTGGTGCTGCGGCTGAGCCCTTGGTCAATTCCATTATTGATAACCAGCAGCAAATCGTTTTCTACTGTAGCCAAAATCCGGAATTAGTACTTTTTGCGGTAGAGTCGGAACGGGTTTTCGTCGAAAGATCCTATTCACTTTTGAATTATCTCTTTGGCCTTTCGGCAAGTATCGGAGTGGTCAACCAGATGAAAGTTTCGGAAAGAAGAATCCTTTTCCAACATATTCTGGACGAGCTGAGGGAGATCAACGGACTTTCCTACACCGTTTCCAAATCACTTCAGCACTATCTCGAAAGGAAGAGAGGAATCAATCCTTACCTACAGTATGTAGCAACGGAAATGGCCTTGGTAGAAGAAATCATTCAAAACGCCAAAACCCTAATCCGATGAAAAATCTCCTTTTTCTTTTCATGTGTTTCGTGGCTGTTGAATCTTATCCCCAGACCGTGGTATTTGACAAAGAGCATTTTTCGATAGTCAATGCCAACGCTGCTGTACGAAATGTCAGTGAAATAGGGTATCACCAAACTTTGGATATCATCAGGCAAAACACTGATGATATCATTCTCAATTCATCCAGCCTGGCACTGGTTCAAACCATGATTGTCAACTCCCTCACCCAAATCAATGAAGGGTTCAAGGATGCAATACAGGTAAGGATGATAGCTGAGACTGTCTTGGATATCAGTTCCATTTCCGCAGAGGCATTCCAGTTGGCTGGCGATAATCCCATCCTTTTTCTTTTTGTCGAAGAGTACACGGGCCAGGCAAAAACCAGAAGTCTCAACCTGGCTACGGAAGTTTCATCACTTATTCTCAAAGAGGGCGATAATCTACTGATGAATTACAATGTCCGGGACGAGCTTCTTGATTCGGTACAGGAGGAATTACAGGTAATTCTTGCTTTGGTACTAGCTGCAAAAAACAGCATCTACTGGGCCAAGACCAATGGGATAATCCGATCCCTCAATCCTTACCAAGCCTATATCAATCGTGATTTAGGATTGATCAATGAAATCATCATCAAACAGAAAATCCTTACCCGATGAAGCCGACTCTCTCATTTTTGATCCTTTTTTCTGTTTGTATTCACAGCTACGGACAGACTCCAATCCATGATAAAGCGATTGTCGCTCAGCAGGAACGGATGGTCTATAAGCAGTGGGATGAGGATAAATTCTATCCTGAACCCAATAGACTGCTCGGAATCCCAACGAATCCGATTTGGTATATCACCTGGGGCTTGCACCCCAATTACCCGGATCTGGACCGAAGGCCATTATCTCCAAGGGGAGAACAGACTCAAAGGCTGGGATTGGCAGCGGCCATGCAGATTTCTTCTAACTACTACAAGCAGCACTCAGATACGGTCAAAAACTTGGCAACGGCTGAAATGGCTCGCATTTCAGGAGCTTTTTCAGCGACAGATCCTCTTTATCAATTCTACTATAAGCGAGAGCTCAGGCCTCTGGAAAATCCTGAAGCCACTGCTTTTCAGGGTGTTCCTGCGGAAGTAATCCATTACATGACTGATCATGGGGCTTACCAATGGTACTTAAACAACATGGCTTCGCTTTCGGAGCGATATGAATTTGCAAAGAGCCTGGATATGGAAAGAGGACAACGGATTCTGATGTATCACAGAATCATGCTTGAAATGAGAGATATCCTTAAAAAGTGGCAATACAAGCTGGACATGTCTTCCAATATGCTTGCCTTCCGAAAGCTGAACCAGCGGAAAATCAGCGGAGAGATTACCCTTTCAAATCCAAAAAGCGAGGAGGATAGAGCCAAGAAAATTGCTAACCAAACCCAAGTCCTAAAATGCCCATGAGAAAGGCTCATCACGCATGGTTATGGCTATCTAGGGCATTCCATGTGGCCATTGAAAATCAATTAATAATCACATGAAATGAAGAAGCTGATCACAGGACTATCTATTCTCCTTGGCTTGTCAATCCCCGGATTTGCTCAATCGGCCAACCATGACCAGTACAAGGAGACCATAAGCTATTTGCAGGGAAACAGCATTTACGACAGGGGAGTGATGACCTTCTTTGAAGAAATGAGGGATTATGGCTTTGCTCATTCCGACCCTTTCATGAGAGATGCTCAGACCTTGGCCTGTATTTTCATGCTGATTTTTTTTAGTCTCAAATGCTACGAAATGATGGCAGGGGATAAGAAGCTTGAAATTATGCCCCTTTTAAGACCTTTTGCGTTGGTGATTCTTTTGATGTGGTGGCCAATTTTCTGCCAGATCATAGCTTTTCCTACCGATTTGATCGCTGCCAAAACAGAAGCGCTTTTCGGGATCCAAAATGACACCAATAATGCTTTGCGACTTGACCGGGCGGCCTACATGATCGAGATGGCCGATCAGCTGGTGGAATATCAGGCAGTGACCGAGATGGCATCGGAACAGGCGCAAGAATCCGATAAAGATTTGGGGATGGTGATTGTGGATGGGGTAAAAGGATTTTTCTCCGATCAGATTCTAGCTCCTATTGTCCAAATGAGGATTAGGATGCAAACCAGCCTTCAACTGCTCGCTACCCAAATCATCGAATTGGTGGCCATATGGATTCTAAGGGTTTGCGTCTATATCATTTTCATGTTGCAGATCATCTATTCGACGGTGTTGGTGATACTTGGGCCATTTTCAGTGGTGGTGAGTATTCTTCCAGCCTTTCGGGATGCGTTCACTACCTGGATAGCAAGGTTTGTCTCCGTCAACCTTTATGTAGGAGTGGCATATTTGATTCTCTACATAACAGGAAGGCTCCAACAATATGCTTTGGAGGTAGAGATTGACAAGTACGAGTATTTGCTTTCAACCGGTGGTGGAGCAGATCGGCTTGAAAAAATGGCTTGGCTGGCATCCAATGGCTTTTTGAGTTTCGGGCTGGTGATTGTAGCATTTTTTGTCAGCGCAATTGCCATCACTACCGTGCCCTCGATTTCCACTTGGATCATTTCCACTTCAGGAATTTCCTCAGCAGCAACCACCGCCGGAAGGATGGGATCTTCCGCTTCAAAATCAATTTCAAGAGCTAAACTAATCTAACCATGATCATCCAAAACATTGAATCGAAAATCAGATTGGCAACGGTTCTTTCCCTTGGGAGCCTGATTACCTCAATCATTATCTGCGGCTTTGTTTCGGTTTACGCCTATAAACAGGTAGCCAACGCAAGGCAGTCCATTTATATCCTGGACAATGATATACCCATTTTGGCCAAGCAGGCCAATATGCAAATGAATAGGCCCGCTGAGTACAAAGCAGCCGTGGACTTATTTCATAGCCTTTTTTTCAACCTGACTCCCGACGATAAGCACATCGAATACCAAATGAGCCGGGCAATGTATTTCGTGGATGAGACAGGAGTCGGCCAATACAATAACCTGAAAGAAAAGGGCTACTTCAATTCCATTCTTTCCTCAAGTTCAGTGCTGTCTATCCAGACGGATTCGATTGTCTTGGATCAGAATAGATTCCGGTATTACGGCAAGCAAAAGATTGATCGAAGAAGTGCCACGATCACCCGGTCGATCATCACAGAAGGTGAATTGATCGATATCCCGAGAAGTGAAAATAACAGCCACGGGGTATTGATCACGAATTGGAAAACTATTGAAAATAAAGACCTGAGCAATGTTTCGAAAAACACCTTCTAAGGATCGGGATATTACCCTATTCCAAGAGCTTAAAAATGAGCTTTATCCTCACCTGGCAGGGGTAAATGGCCAGTTGAAGCGGTTGATGGATCGACATGCCAAAATCATTTTTTGTGTCATGCTCCTTTTTATCGTAGCCTCTTTCATCCTGACCTTTTTTGTGCTAAAGCCTGACTCGGAGAATCAGGCAAACAATTTCAAGAAAGAGCTAAAAGCCATACCTGGAGAGCTTTCAAATGAATTTTCAGCCTTACAGGATTTGACTCTAAGGGCTGCGAAAATGGCTGAGTTAAAATCTGTGATCGAACGGATTATCGCTCAGGATTCTATTTCAAAGACCGATTCAGCCTATCTGGAAAAAGCAATTGAGCAACTGCAATACTTTGACAACCACTCCCATGAAAATTGACTTCAAACAACCCAAATACATCCTGCCGATTATCATGCTCCCGTTTTTGTGTTTGCTGTTTTACGGGTATAAATCCTTCAGCAAAGACGGTCCGGCTGAGCCTATTCAGGGGCTCAGTGGAATCCAATCCGAGATTGGCAAAGTGTCGGAACAGATCCAGAAAAAACCGCTTGATTCTAAATTGGATGCTTCCAGAGAAACCTATAAAAGGGCAAATGATGGATACACGGCAATCAAAGGCTTGGAACTCGAGGTTGAAGAATCCAGCCAAATCAAAACGCTGTATAACGAGGAAGAAAAAAGGCTGCTGGATTCCATAGACAACGCTTTAAAAAGTGCAGGGTTGTACTCGGGAAAACCCGATAGGGGCAATTCGATTCCCTCTGTTTTGATTCAACCTTCCAGACAGCAAAGCTTTTCCAAGGAAGATGAAGAATTGCTAAATGCCATCAATCAGTTGGAAGGAAAAAAGACCCAAGTTCCCGCCAACAAATACGAAGATCCCATGGATCTATTTAAAGCTCAAATGGCAGTAATAGACTCCATTTCCAAAGCGAATGATCCGGCCTATCAGGAGTTACAGCAAAAAGAAAAGGAGAGCCAACCTTTAGCAAATGAGATTGAAAACGCAGTTTATCGGGTTCAGAAGTCAGAGGGGACCGCTACTTTATTCAATACCGTCACCAAAGAAAAAGAGGGAAAGTTCATCGACGCAATCATTGACCAGGATATCAAGAGCGGTACCCTTGGAGCCCGATTGAGAATCCGACTTTTGGACGATATCCTGATCGGAAATGCCATTGTGGGCAGAGGGACTTATCTCTATGCCTTGATTTCCGGATATGAAGCTCAGCGAGTGAAGCTGACTATTTCTTCGGTCATGATCAATGATCGAATCTTCCCGATTAAGCTCTCCATCTATGATGTGGATGGGATGGAAGGACTGTATGTTCCGGCCAGTGCCTTCCGGGAATTCTCCAAAGAACTCGGAGGAAATACCACCGGGGGAATGAATCTGACCATGCAGCCAAACTCAGACGAATTGAGTCAACTGTATATGTCTGCGCTCCAACGAATGTTCACCTCAACCTCCCAGGCTGTTTCCAAATCCATCAAAAAGAACAAGGCCAATATCAAGTATGGGACTTCTGTCTATTTGATCGATACCAACGACTTGCAGGAAAACGGAAAAATGATCCAAAACCAAAACTGACCTACCATGAGACAAAAGATTATAACCCTTATCCTTTGGGCGATATCCATTTCAGCATATACCCAGCAGAATGGGACGCTTTTAAAAAGCCAACTTCCCAAGATCTATATCGACGAGGAAATCTCCCTTCACTTTCTTTCTCCCGAACCCATCCAATACGTGGATATCTCGACTGACAATATGATCGGTGATATTCCATTAGAAAGTGTTTTTCGGGTAAAAGCCATCCGGGACAGTGTTTCCAACCTTAATGGATACAATAAGTCTTTGGGAGTGGTTACCATTATCGGGCAGAAATTCATCGCGCAGTACGATTTATGGTATGCCCATGATGAGCGACAGCTAAAGACTCAAATCGAAATTCTTCCTGTCCACACCAGTCCCTTGGAGGTTGGTAAAATCCCCATGAGCGACCAAGAGCTTCGGTACTTTTCCATAGAAGCATTTAAAACGAAGACGAAGGACAAGATCACCAAGAGCAGTCAGTATGGGGTTTCCGGTCAGGTGAATAGTGTCTACACGGTGGACGATTATATCTTTTTGGACATTTCCTTTACCAACAAGACCAATCTCAAATTTGATCTGGACCAGTTGAGGTTTAAGATCGAGGACAAACGAATTGTCAAAGCAACCAATGTCCAATCCATTGAGATAGAGCCGGAATACCAGCTTTTCACCCCGGAAAGCTTTGATAAGAAATACCGCAATATCTACGTGTTCAAAAAGTTCACCTTCCCCAATTCCAAGGTGTTCACAATCGAGCTTTCCGAATCCCAAATCAGTGGAAGAACGCTCTCTTTGGAGATCAAGTACGCAGACCTTTTAGCTGCAGACACACTTTAAAAATGATTTTTCCCTTCAACTGAGCCTTTGCCATGAATGAGAAAAGAGAATTAAAAAGCCTTCACGCAAGTTTCCAATTCATTGTTTATCTGATGGTGTTTCTGGACATTCTGATGTTTGTCTATTCCCCACAGTTTTTGGCCATGGATGGGGTGGGAAGGTTTCTTCTTCCCCTTTTCGAAAAGCTGCAAAACCTGAAGATTTACAGTGATGTGCTGCTTGGTAAAGTGGCCATTTTGATAGCGATTTGCCTTTCAGCCATCGGTACAGTTGCCAGAAAGAACCTGGATTTAAATCCGAGAAATCAGATCATTTTTCCTTTG
The DNA here is from genome assembly GCF_019443765.1 of Algoriphagus sp. NBT04N3. NCBI lineage: Bacteria > Pseudomonadati > Bacteroidota > Cytophagia > Cytophagales > Cyclobacteriaceae > Algoriphagus > Algoriphagus sp. NBT04N3. The sequence continues at coordinate 3,455,061 of NZ_CP048415.1, read as the reverse complement.
GCCATCGGGTTGATGCTGTTCTTTGGTTCGACCTATCTCTATGCGCTGGAAGATTCATTTTTGGTAATGGACTTCACTTCCATCCAAGACCTGGGGTACAGCCTGTCTTTATTTATTGGGGCTGTTTTGATCCATACCTCCTTGGACAATGTATCGAAACTGATCAAATCGGGACTGGGAAAAGATGAATGGAATATCGAAGGGGAATCCTTCATGCAAGACACCAAAAAAATCGAAAACCCCTATTCGGTCAACATTCCCATGAAGTTCTATTTCAGGGGAAAAGTCCGAAAAGGATGGATCAACTTGGTCAATCCATTCAGAGGGACTTTTGTGATTGGAACCCCCGGTTCGGGGAAGTCATTTGGGGTGATCAATCCCTTTATCCGACAGATGATCGGCAAGGGATTCACCATGTGTCTTTACGATTTTAAGTTTCCTGACTTGGCTCAGATTGCCTATTTCCACTATCTGAAAGCTCAGGACAAAAAGAAAAACTCCAATTTCAAATTTCATGTGATCAATCTGGATGAGGTAGAATATTCCAGGAGGATCAATCCGATCAACAGAAGGTATTTGAAGACAGTGGCCAATGCTTCAGAAACCGCAGAGGCTATTTTTCAATCCCTGCAAAAATCCGATTCCACAGGAGGAGCAGATAAGTTTTTCGAGCAATCAGCTATCAACTTTCTCTCTGCCTGTATCTTTTTTGTGTCTCGATATGAGGAAGGCAAATATTCCACCTTTGCCCATGTGCTGGATTTTCTCAACAGAGACTATGAGGATATTTTTAACTGTCTGACCAAATACCCCGAACTCAGATCTATGGTGTCGCCCTTCCGCAGTGCGTTTGAAAAGAAGGTTTACAAACAGCTGGAAGGGCAGGTTGGTACATTGAAAATTTTCCTTTCCAGACTTAACACCAAAGAAACCGCTTGGGTCTTCAGTGGGGATGATTTCGACCTCAAAATCTCGGATCCAAATAGCCCCTCCATTCTAGTCCTTGCCAACAGTACCGAAACCCAAAGTATCACAGGCACCTGCTATTCGGTGATCATCAATAGGCTAACCCGATTGATCAATACCAAGGGAAATCTGCCAACCGCGTTGATAGCGGATGAAGCGCCTACTTTTTACATCCATAAAATCGAAAACCTGATTTCTACTGCCCGGAGCAATAAAGTAGCGGTTTTGCTCGGTCTGCAGGAATTGCCTCAGTTAAATCAGCTTCAGGGAAAGGATACGGCATCGACCATGACCTCGGTGATCGGAAATGTCCTTTGTGGCTCAGTCCGCCATAAGGACACGTTGTCCTGGTTGGAGATGATGTTTGGAAAGCGAAAGCAGCTGGGGCAAAGCGTTTCGATTGATCGGGATAAAACCTCGATTTCGTACAGTGAGCGATATGATCCGCTGATTCCTGCAGGAAAAATAGCGTCCATGCACACCGGGGAAATAGCTGGAATTATCGCAACGGAAGGGACTCAGTTTGACGGGAAATACAAGACCTCCAATGTTCATTGTCGAGTCAATTTGGATATGAGGGAGATCAGGCAGGAGGAAAATTCCTATCGAGCCACTCCGAAATTCTATGATTTCCAAGGCAAGAAAGAAGAGATCCTGACCAAGCACTTTGAGAAAATCCACCGTCAGGTTACCGAGATTATTGAAAAGCACCGGGAAATGGCAATTCTAGATTAAGTCATTGAAATCATGAAAAGGAACCTACCGATCATACTTCTTCTTTTTGTCGCTAATCAGGCATTTCCTCAATTCAATTCCATTGAATTTCGAAAGGAAATGACTTCAGTGAACGTGATCAGGTCCGCTGAATTCAAGCAAGAAGCGAAAGGGTCTGAAATTCCTACTTTGTCCCAACAGGAACTAGCCGTGGAACATGGGGAGGAGCTATTGTTGGCATCCCTTCCCTTAGAGGATTTTTTTCTGACTTCAGAGTTTGGCTACCGATCCGATCCATTCTCCGGAGAAACGAAATTTCATCGGGGAATCGATCTTAAAACCAAGCGATCGAAGGTGCTTTCTATGCTTCATGGAACGGTTGTGTCGGTAGATAATGATCCGGTTTTGGGAATTTTTGTCAAGGTTCAACACGGCAAGTATGAGTCGATTTACGGTCACCTTTCTCAGTCTCTGGTAGCAAAGGGCGAGCGCGTCTTACCGGGTACAATCCTGGGAATTTCCGGAAGTACAGGAAGAGCTACCGGCGATCATTTGCATCTGAGCATCAAAAAGGGAAAGGAATATGTTAATCCAGTCTTATTCATTCAAATGATCTCAAGACTATCGACCAAAGAAGAGGCAATCACTTATTTATCAAAACCATAAAGCAAGCAATATGAAAAGCCAAAATGGATTACCGATGAAGGATCTGGAGATATTCGGAGTCGTAAAAGATGGGAAATTCACCATCCCAGAAAAGGAAGTTAACGCATTGAAGAATGGCGGAATGACCGATATCGTGGAATTAACCGACCTGAAAGGGAAGGATATTTTCATCGATAAATTACCAGCTAGACTTTCTATTGTAAGAGGTGAAGATGGGAATCCCGCCTTGAGGATTGATCCGGTTTATAGGGAACCGAACTCACATTCCAATTTGAATGACGTTGAGCGGAATCAGCTGGTTCGGAAAGAATTGGCCAACATCAAGAAAAGCTATGTGGACAAAGAAGGGAACATTCAAACCGAAATCATCGAGTACGATCAGCAAACCAAACAATTTCTCTCCTACAATCCCCGAGATATCAAAGCTCCTCAATCGGTCAATGGGCAGGAACTCGATCCACAGCAAAAGAAGAAATACAAGGAAGGGGAAACGGTGCTGTTGGCAGATGGAACAGCATTTCAACTTTCACCGGCTGCTCCAAAAGGCCTCAGATCAAATAAGTCAGGGTTAGTCCTTTCGGTTTTGTTGGATGGAGGCTTGTCATACTTACTGATTACCGGTGTTCAGAAAGTGCTCGGAAAGGAAAGCCAGGAGGAAAAAACGTATAGCGAAGGATACCTTCAAGCCATCAAGGAGGTTCAAAAACAAGTAGAGCGCCGAATCGCTAGAAACCCAAAAGACAGAGATGCAATTCGTGATTTGAACAATATCAAGGAGGAATACTCCAAAATTTCAGCAGATTCCTCACTTCCAAAAGCCGTTAGGGAAGATTTTGATATCAATGCAATCAAGCGGCTAAACAGCATAGATACGGAAGAGGGAAAGAACCCAAGAAAACGCTCCGAACAAGACAATGTCTTTGACAGAGACCTTTGATATTTTGAGCTATAAAGGGGTGGATAAGGCTATCCAAGTTCTGTTTTCCAAGTTTGCCCATCAGGATAAAACGGGCCAGATCGTTTTTGACTTCTTTGGTGAGCAAGGCGAGAAGTTGGATTGTGAAATCCTGAGCCTTTACCGGAATAAGCAGGCTTCAAGAGGGATTTCTACACTCAACCTTTCAGAAGATTCTCGGGCAATTTTTGTCTCAGACTCCTATGCTTCCCTGATCTGCTTTGTCAATCAATTCAAAGCCAGGATCTCCTTTGATGAAGCTGGGTTCCTGATCATCGGGGCTGAGTTTGACTTGATCTTATTGAATCAAGCATTCAAGAAGATTTCAAAAAAGGTCAAGATCAATACCGTTTTTAGCACCTCGATTTTGGGAAGAATGATGGATTGTAAGGTTCAGGATCTGATTTATGGTCGGGACTGCGGGTATTATTTGTCCGACGATTATGTTCAGCTCAAAAACCAAAAGAGGGATAAAGTCTCGAAGGAATCGATATTCACCTTTTCACTTCGAAGCTATTGCATTTCGCAGGCGATCATTCAAACCGTTCGGACATTTAAACCTAAGCAAAAGGGAGTTGAGTCCTTTTATCAGCTAAACCAACTGCATTGGAAAGACCTTAATTAATATGGTTTTGCTATATTTAAACGCTTGTCACTCAAAATTATGGAGAATAATAATCTTGAATTCCTCAAAAAGAACCTGAAATTCCTTGGCTTTGGTACTTCATTAAATGCTGCCCTGGAAGCTAAAGTTTCTGAGCGACAGGAGTCCTTTAAAATCGGAGTTTCAGCCGATTTTAATGCGAGGCAAAAGGATGGAAGCCAGGGAAAGGACAAGGTTAATTATGAGCTGAATTTCTCGAGATCTTCGAAGCCCTACCATTATTTTCTGGATAGCGTAAAAGTCGCTCTTAACGATCAGATCCAGAACACTTTTTCGTATGGAAAGGGAAATGACGTGACAGCAAAGGAAGCCTATAATTTGCTCAGAGGGGCATCTATCCATAAAAAAGCCATTCTAAATAGGCAAATGGATAATAGGGTATTAGCTTCGAGCGAAGTCGGTCAGATGAAGGAAGGCTCAGGAGAAAAGATTGATTCCATCTGGATCAAACTGGATTTTGAAAAACTGAATGAGCAGGGGAATTTCTCCTACAAAAAGTTCTATCCTGATCATGGGTTCCAACTGGAATCTGAACTGAGCAGATTCCCGATCAAGGAGCTTGAAAATTTTCAGGAAAAGGAAATGCTACTTTCCAGCTTAGGACGGGGTAATACCCAAAAAGCCACTTTGGAAAATGGTCGATCCGTATTTGTCGAAGCAGATCCGGAATCGAAGAAAATCCAGTTTTATGACATGGATTTCAGGAAATTGGACGTTTTACCTATTCAGACCCAAGAGATGGGGAGGTGAGAGGTCCAATAACCCCATTGATTTTCAAATAGTAATCTTTTGACTTTATAAAATTCCTAATAATGTATATACGCAATTCTGCCAGTAACCAAATTTTATTAGGTCCCACCTCGACTTCGCTCGGTGTCCGTTCTTTTCGGTTGTTGGGGAGGGGAGGAAAATGCGGCTGCGCCGCATTTTCCTCCCCTCCCAATAATAACCTGAAATCCGGTGGCCGAGCGAAGTCGAGGCCATTTTGAACTACTGGCAAAGAAGCGGATAATCAAATTCCTAATCTTTAAACTAAACCATTTTACGCCATGAGAAATCTGAAATGCCTGTTAGTAATCACTTTAGCTGTTTTTGCTTTTAGCTGTTCCTCAGAGGATGAAGAGCCTAAATTGGTGGAGAAAAACGTTACCATCGAAGTTGAAATGGATGGTAATTACGCTGACTATCTGGTGACCTTTTCGGTTCATAGTATGCTGAGCGGTACCTCTACTTTTGTCGCTCCGGTATTGGATCAGCCAACTGAACTCAACTGGACCCAAGTGATCGAACAAGGCAATACCTACACACTTTCTTTTGAACCAGAAGTCCCAACTATTTCAGCCACTTCTTCAGCTCCGATCCATAGCTTAGGCTTCGTTTTTAATGCCGTTCATTTGGGAGGAAGTACTGACGATTCTTTCCAGCCACTTTCAGCGGCCGTCAATGTTTTGGCTGATGGGAAAGTCTATCGACAGTTTGAATATAAGGCTTTACCTCCTGGAGAGGTTACCTTGCCACTTGCTGAGGAGGTTACTTTTGAATAGCTTGGTAAAAAATATTTCAGTCTGTAAAATTGCTGGAGATAATCAGATTACTTGTATTTTACCAACTCTTTGAGAGTTAAAGATAGGATGTTTTGAGTGCTTTATTTAAAAAATGATGTTAAATTGATATAAAAAAAACAAATCATTGTAGCCTAATTGATTTTGTATTTTTTTAAAATATCCTTCTTAAGACTCAAAGTGCTCTTTAATCCGTTCGCAAAAACAGAAAAGAATTGCATACCAACAGAAAAATCACCTAGAATAATTTCATTTTCTGCATTTAGGTTTGATTTTTGTTCAAATATTATTTTCGATATTATTAAACCCAACTGCGCCCCATTTTGATGATTCTTTACCCAGCTATTGTAGCCGAAATGGTAATCTGCATAAGTATCTTGAATTCTTGAATAAAATTTATCTTGTTCATCCAGATAAGGGTATTTGACAGATACAAATAGGTTGTGAAGAAGATCTTTTTGTTTCTTAGTTTCTAATGCTAAAGAAACTACCCAAACAGAAAATATGTCGGCATCTAATTGAAGTTTTTTTCGTTTTCCGGAAAAACCCAACGAGCTAACAACTTCGTTTATTTCTTCGGAAATCGAATAACATTGATAAATAAATAAGGAAACAAATTTTTCCTCGTCGATACTTTTTTTAAAAAACCACATAATTATAAGAGCTTGGCTATCAATAATTTATGAAATAATGATAATCGTTAAAAGGCGATTCTTCGATCTTTAACTTTCTCAAGTATAAACAAAAAAAGTCTCAATCCAATAATGAGCCGCAATAAATAAAAAACCTAAGCTGGAATGTGGGGTTCTTTAATCGATAAACTAATTTTAAAAATAATATTTATTTTTCTTCATTTTGAATAAATATTTATATGTATTTTTTTTATTAAGATTGGTCTTCATTATTTTTAAAATTGGATTAAAGTATATGGTATTAGGTGATTTACTAAGTGGTTGATGTGATTTTAATGTGATGTTAATGAGTTTTAATGTTTTTTGATATCCTAGAGTTTTACTAGTTAAAAATTTGAAAGCTCAATATTTAATAGCCATAATAAGATTGTTTCATTTTTTTATAAGGGAGTTTTTGTTGATTGTGAAAGGCCTGATTGAATTTGAATTGTTTTACTTTAATATCTGGTTTTTTTCTTTTCTTCTATTTGTGAATATTCCCATTTAATACCAGAAGGATTAAACCTTTTCAGATAATTTACTAATTTTAAAACAGAAACTTAATACACCCCTATGAGTATTAAAAAAGTAGTAGAAAATGCCTTGAAAATGCTTGACAAGGCTGATGACGGAATTGTTCTGATGGACATGTATAATGAAGTAGTACATCCGGCTGATGCTGCGTTCAAAGGTCAGGTGGTCTATCCCTATAATGCCAAATCCTTTATTGAGGAGTCATTTCGGCAGAACGGAATTGATCTAACCGATAAAGACCTGAGATTTATGTTGATGAAGCTTTTGCTGTCTTTCGAGCAGATGGAAGCCAACAAGGTTAGAAAAGGGAAGGTGAATGAATTATTGAGGGAAAACGCCTTCCATGATTTTGGTAAACTGATGTAAGTTCCGCTTTCCAACAGAGCAGAAGTTTTATGTCGTAGGCTGGTCTTGATTATTTGCTGGCAATAGACTTCCTAGTCGTTGTTTTCAAAGCAATCCCAACTGAGTAAACGATGCCCAATTCCGGTTTTATCCAATTGTATGCACAAAGGTCGGACGGCCTGTCAGTTTCAAAAAATTGAGGCTTCCAGCAGAATTTCCTAAAAACAGGGTCTCCTACACAACTTTTAGTTGTACCTACTTTCATTCTGAATCAGGTTTATTTAGACGGGAATTGACTGGCCTTTCTCTAAATAGCTCTATCTTGATTAATGATTGAAACATTTACTTTTTAGAAATGAACAGAAAAGCAATCCTAAATGAGATCGATATTGCCATACAAGAGGAAGTAGCATCTACCAAAAGCAAGTACAAAAAATCACCACTTTATATTTCCGATTTTAAACCGCTTGGAACACTTGGCCCGGCCCCATATTATTTTCAGGCTGTAGTTGATGTTGACGAAAGTGGATTGTCTATTTCAGAAGGGGTAGAAATTCGAATATTTTGGTCTTTTTACAACTCTCTTATTAGAATGAAAGATGAAGAAATGGTAGAAGGAACATTATTGGTGTATGATCCATCTTCATCAAAAATAATTTGCTCAGCACAAAGACGATTTTTTCCTCCTAACAATTCTTCTATCAAGATAGAGCCACAATCCCATAAGCTACTTTATATAATTCGCGATAATATCAAAAGGATTGATGTCAAAGGGAATTTGCTCGTTTGGCAAATTCTGCAAAATCACTTTTCAAGTTTAGAATCGTTTTACCCTATTTATGGAGCAGATATTTCTGGGATGTCCCCTAGGCAGGCAGAAGCTTTAATTCGAGCATTTAAACAGGACATTACCTATGTCTGGGGACCTCCAGGAACAGGGAAAACCCAGACACTTGCAAAAATCATCATTGAGATGATGAAGTTGGGCAAAAAAATCCTTGTAACAGCAATTTCAAATGTTGCAGTTGATCAGCTTGGCCTGAGAACGGAAAAACTATTGGATTCAGAGGTTAATTTTAATCCATTTTTGTTGAGGTATGGATATGCTCGGCTGCCTGAGGCAAGAAAATCTCCCAAATTGTATCCCAATAAAAGTAGGATAATACAGAAAAGAACCGAGATCGATTTGGTTGAAGAGGCGATCAAAACCGAGGGTAGTTTTGAAATGAAGGCAGTGTTAAAACAGAAGTTGGCTTCATTGCAACAGGAACTAAAGAAGTTGACTACCGAGCCAATTTTACATGCAGATACAACATTCACCACAGCAATTCAGGCAGCATTGGAGGATACCTTCAAAGAGGTTAATTACGATGTGGTTATAGTTGATGAGGCGAGTATGATGTCAGTGGGCCACGTGAGCTATTTAGCCTCACTTGCCCGGGAAAAGATCATCATTGCAGGTGATTTTCAGCAATTGAGTCCAATTGCGATTTCTTCCCATTATTTGGTTACCAAGTGGCTTAAAACTGATCCATTTACATTATCTGGAATTTCTCAAACCATCAATCATTCACTGCTTGTCATGTTGGATGAACAGCGAAGAATGCACGAAGATATCGCAAAAATTATCAGTGCTTCTTTTTACTCTAACAAACTCAAAACATTGATAAGTGAGAAAAATAGAATTGGTGCTGACTTTGAGCCAAATTCTGGAGAACCTATAGTTTTTTGGAATCTGAATGATGACAAATGCAACCATTGTCAAAAAACAGATAAGGGTTCAAGATATAACAAGTACTCTGCTGAATTATGTGTTGAGATTGCCAAAAGAATAGCGAGAAGTGCCAAGTATTGTACCTTGGGTATTATCACTCCGTATAGGGCCCAGTCCCAAATTATCAAAAGAAGTATTACAGATCTTCGCTTACATGAAAAGCAAACCTCCAAAATAAAGGTAGGCACCGTGCATGCATTTCAAGGAGATGAATCTGATGTTATCTTGTTTGATATGGTGGATACAAAAAGGGTTGGGCCTGGAACACTTTACAAAGGAGAAACAGGATTACGACTTTTGAATGTTGCGATTAGCAGGGCCAAGGGGAAAATTGTGATGATTGGTGAAAAGGACCTATTTTCAGTAGATCCGGATTGTAAAAAGCTTGACACGATTATCAAAAAATTCTTTTAACAATAGGAAAATTCTGTTCATTAAGTCATACTCATTTGGTTCAGTTCAATTTGTCTCATTTTGAGAATGGAATTATTTGACTGATGCGGGAAATCTTGGATAGTCTAGGTGGTTGTTAAACTTAAGGTGCCCTATCTAAGAAGTTTGAATCCAACAAGGTTAGAAAGGGAATTATTGATCGAAAACGCCTTCCATGATTTTGGTAAACTGATTTAAGCTCCGACCTCGAACAGAAAAGGAGGTTTCTGTCGAAGGCTGTGACTTAATTTTTTATCGCAAAAGATTTTCTAATCGTAGTTTTCCTAGCAATCCCAACCGAGTAAACGATGCCCTATTACGGTTTTGTCCAATTGTATGCACAAAGGTCGGATGGCCTGTCAGTTTCAAAAAATTGGGGATTCCAGCAGAATTTCCTAAAAACAGGGTTTCCTACGGACTGCCTCCCGGTTTTTAAATTCTAATTTTTTATCACTTTCCCTGCCATCCTAAATGACCTGCATAGATTTTAACTAAAACCAAAATACTATGGCATTCTCAAAAAAGTACATCGGTAAAGGAAAGCAAGTCGAAAACATGGACATTGTGGAAGTGAGCCTGAATATGGCCGAGCTTCAAAACCACACCTTCAAATATGAAGGAGAAACCTTCGTCAAATTCAATGTCGCCAAGCTAAAAGAACCTGATCAATACGGAAAAACCCACACCGTTTACGTTTCCGTCAAAGAACCGGATTCGGAAGAATCCTGAGAAAAGCCCGAAAGGGCTTTTTTTAAAATCTTGGTTAGATAGATTATTTATATTATCCTTGGCTCAAATTACCTTTTAGAAATGCAAGTCATTATTATCATCGGTATCTATTCCATATGATTTGTTGTAGCATTCTCTAATATTTTGTAGATCGTTAAAATCGATTTTAAATGTTGCATGACCATCTCTCGGGTTGTCACCTTGGTAATATGCGTATGCAACTCCAATATTTAAAGACTCAACTTCGAATCCATTTCGTATCAGCCCGCCAAAATAACTTCTGCTCGTTGAGTGGCTTAATCTTCCTTCTTCATCTATTATGTCCTTAATGAACCCATGTTTTATTAAAAAGTAGTATGCACTACTAAATGACTCAATGTTTCCTATAAAAACTAAGCTTGATTCCTTTGGTGATCCAAATATCTTATTGTCAAATGCGCTATAAATGTTTTTATGATCAAATGAAAACCATTGTAAAAATTCACCTAGATAAATGTTTGTGGAATTGTGAAAGAAGTCTCGCAAAGACTGTGCTATTGTTAAATTTAAATTTTTGTAATCTCTATGAAAAATGAGATTAAAGGCCTTTACCCCATGTCTCAAAGAGGATTGAGGATTTTGGTGGTTTAAGTCTATGCTTTTATTATAGTATGCAATAAAAAATAAATCTGGTTCTTTCGCAGTAAAATCAACAAACGAAATAAAGTATTCATTCCAACCTTTGTTTAAGCCTGATTTTGAATAATAGATCACGTGCAGAAGGTCCTTGAAGCCATCAAAACCTGGATATGAATAGGGCTTTAAAACGAGATTGTTGTTTTTCAACTCTCTTGAAAATATTGAAGGCAAATATGATACTTCATTTATTTTTAATATTTCAATCAGCTTTTCAATCATAATTTCATTATGGTGTTCTTGTTTTTAATCCCTTTTTGGTGTGATTTATTCTGTTGAAATATATTTTCTTTGAAACTTCAACTCTTAATTATTTTAATGTTTATGGTCTAATATTTTTTTAACATTGTGTAATGTTGTATTGCTAAAATATTTTTTATAAAGTCGTTTTATTTGCCTAGATGCGATATTTACACGGGTTTCCATAGTCTATACTGATCAATATATTCTAATTTTTCGATGAAACTTTTTTCCAGGTTTGTTCGGTTCCTATCCATTCTTTTCCTTTGGTATAGCCTCTTATTGTAATAATAGAATCATTTAAAAAAACCAGTCTAGATGGAGAGTATTCTGTTTCGTGTATTTTGCCCAAATCATCTACTGATTTTGTCAGATCTTCAAATTCATAATTTTTATCGTTTAACTTTCTTATGTCTTTCCACTTTACATCGTCAGTTACAAAGCCGCCCAAAATTGCTGAATCAGGTGAAAAAATAATCAAGCCATTTGGATAATCATTCAAACTTTTAATTTCAACTCTCATTCCTTTGAAGAAATCGTTTTGCCTTTCCCAAATCCCATTTATCTGATCAGATTTCTTGCATGAGAAAAGTAAGATTAATGAAAACATTAATATATTTTTCGGGCTAATTTTATGCTTGATTGATCTATTTGTCATTTGATTTTGTTGTTATTGAATTTTATTTGTGAAGTTTTTTACAGCCTTATTTTATAAAAAATCTTGAAAAAAACCCATCTAAATTATTTTGAATATGTTTATATGTGGTTTAGTTAAGGGTGTTTAATAGTACTCCTTGATATACCCATAAGCCCGGTCAAAAAGGACTTGGTCCTTATGAAGTTGGTATTTCAGTAATGCTTTACGAAGAGATTTTTGGACCTCTCGCTCTCCTCCTGTAGTTTTCTGCCAACCGGGGAAACTTACCACCCTTACGATTTGATCGATGTCATTGACGATCCGCTCGACCACCGCAGGAGTCTCTTCTGTTTTCAATTCAAGGAATAATTCGGTTAATGCTGCCTTGGGAGATTTTTCTTGAATTTCCTCAGCTAATTCCTTTTCCGCTTGAACTGTCTCTTTTGCGATTTTACAAAGTTCCTTGACGAATTCTATGGATGTGATCAACCCCTTTTCAGCCCGGTCCCGCAGTTCTTCGAGTAGCTCACTGAGCTTTTTGAACTTGGGATTTCCTTCATGTTTCTTGAATCGTTTGACCAAGATTTTTTCAAGTTTCTTGGCATTTTTAGGATCGGGATTGTTAAAAATGTCCTCGATAACATCCGCATCTAGGATAAACTCTTCCAAGTGGTGTATATCACCCACATGTATGTTTTCATGAATCAATTTGGTGGTTTGCGCACCAAGCGTAATCCAAAGTAACTTTCCGATGGTGTCAGAAGCTGGCCTCACAGATTCAAATACCTGAGAAAGCCATTTGTAATCCTGTTGGTAAAGGTTGAGGATATTGTCTGGTGAAAGGGACTCCCAAAGCTTGGTTAGGAATTTAAAATCCTTGGCAAAAGCATCCTTTTTCTCATCAGTCTTGATGGCATTTTGGGCTATTTCCAATCCCTCAAAACCCACAATGGTCCGATCAACTCCTGTGAAATGAGCCAAGGTATCTGCCACTGCTTGAGGTAATTTTTCTCGAAGTTCTGAAAGGTTGGTGATGATTTGAAGCACGGATTTTTCGTCAAACTCCAATGCTTTGGCCGTGTCATCAAAAACCCCAAAGTAATCCACGATCCTACCAAAATACTTTTGCGGAAAAAGTCGGTTTGTTCGACATATCGCCTGTAAAAGAGTATGGTCCTTTAGGGACTTGTCCAAATACATGGTTTGGAGGATTGGTGCATCAAATCCAGTAAGAAGCTTGGCCGTAACAATCAAAAATTTCAAGTCGGAAATTGGATCATTATACTCATCGACAATCCTTTCTTGTTGGGATTTGTCCACTGCCCATTTCTGCTTAAAGTCATACTCATCATTGGCAGAGGTGGAAATCACTACTCTACTTGCTTCCTCCGGAAAGTATTTATCCAATTCTTCTTTGTATTGGATACAGGCATATCGATCAGGAGTCACGATCATGGCCTTGAATCCATGCGGATCGACTTTTTCTTTGAAATGAACCGAAATATCAGCTACAATCTTTTTGACTCTCTCGGGTGATTTCAAGAACGCCGCCATCTTCGCAGATTTCTTATTCAAAGCGTCAGCTTCCTCATCAGTCAGTGCGGCCTCTTCCTTAAAATTTTCAAAAAGTTTATCGATCGTTTCCTTATCTACGTGGACATCAACCAAGCGAGGTTCGAAGTGAAGTGGAAGGGTTGCTCCGTCCCGAATTGAATCTTGAAATGTGTATCGAGACAAATAGCCACCTTCATCTTCCTCCGAACCAAATGCCCAAAAGGTGTTTTTGTCGGCCTTATTCACTGGAGTACCAGTAAGTCCAAAGAGAAAGGCATTAGGTAGTGCCGATCGCATTTGACGACCCAAATCACCTTCTTGGGTGCGGTGGGCCTCATCCACTAATACAATGATATTCTCCCTTGTATTCATATTGGGCTTGGCGTCCCGAAACTTATGAATCATCGAAATGATGATTTTCCGGGTGTCTTGCTCCAGCAATTTTTGCAGATCCCGGATACTATCCGTTGGTTCCACATTGGGAATATCTGCTGCATTGAAAGTGCCGGAGATTTGGGTATCCAAATCGGTTCGGTCAACCAATACAATAACTGTCGGACTCTTCAATTCCGGCATTCTTCGAAGTTTCTGAGCAGCAAAAACCATCAACAAGGATTTGCCAGAACCTTGAAAGTGCCAAATCAATCCCTTCTTTATCCGGCCTTCTTTTACCCTTTCTACTATTTTATTGGCTCCCTCATATTGTTGGAATCGAGGGATTACTTTCATCCGCTGTTTCTTCTTATTGGTGCTGAACAGAGAGAAATTTTGAAGAATATCCAGCAGGCGTTTGGGGTGTAGTAAATCCCCCATCTCTTTTCCGATTTCACCTAGTCCAAGTCTTTTTGCTAAAGCTTCCTCCTCATCTTCCAACCTCCATGGTGCCCAAAAATCCAAGGGGCATCGGATACCTCCATAATAAAGTTCCTTACCTTCTGTTGCGAAAGAGAGGATATTGGACACAAAAAGCTGGGGTATGGAATTCTCATACACTTGATGGATTTCGCTCGCCCCATCTAACCAACTTACGCCGGGCCGTGTGGGTGTTTTTGCTTCCCCGACTACCACCGGAATACCATTAATGAAAAGGACGATATCCGGGATTTTGGTTTCCCGGTGGTGAACCCGAAACTGATTGGTAAGGGTATATTGGTTATTCGTCAAGTCCTCAAAATCGATCAATCGGATGGGTACATGTCGGTTGTTATCTCCAAATGGCATGGTCTTATCCCCGGTCATCCACTTGAAAAACTCCTCATTGGCCTTAACCAAACCGACCTGCTGAACCGAGATCAAAATTGCCCTCAGCTTATAAATTACCTCATCTGCCAAATTCGGATTGATCTGAATCTCTGGATTCAACCGGATCAAAGCCTCTTTTAGGTCCGATTCTATCAGGACTTCATTCACCGAACGATTTAGATCTGAGGCTGATCTAAATTGCCAATCCGTCCCATACCGTGGCTTAGCTTCGCCAAAGTTTCCTGAATTGAGATTTACCCCGGTTAGTTCACGGATGATATAATACTCTACGCTATTGAGTTCGGTAAAGGACATAAAAAAGGTTTTGGTTCAAATTAGCAATTTTGAACTATTGATGACTGATAAATCTGCTAAAAACTAATTTAAGGTCTGATTGGAATTGCTATCAGGTTTTCTACAGGTGTATATATATCAACGCTCTCCACAGGTGTCTCAATACTTACTATCAATGAATACCGTACCTCTTCATCGTATTTTCTCAAACTCTTTCTGGATCTATACCAACCTGATTTAGGATAAACCGCTAGTAGATTGCGGGACGCCAAATTGGCTCCATTGGTTTCTAAAAAGTCTTTTTTGATAGAACCTTTCGAGCGTACTCTTTCTTTGATAGTCCAATCCTCATCACTCAAATCAGGTCTTTCCTCTTCGTCTTCTACCTCTGTTGCTGCGGAAACTCGTCTTTGAAAATCAGCCGGGGTTTCTCCTTCCTTTATCAGTTTAAAATCCAAGGCATGAGAATGATAAGAGAAGCTTTTGGCATATTCACGAGCACCGGGATTTGGCTCGATGAAATAAGACAAAGTAACTTTGATAGTCACATTTTGGTCAAAAAGTTGATCTTGCAAAACCTCAGTTGGCCAAGGAATCTCATAAAGGTGATACTCATTGTATCGAACATTACTTCCGTTTAACCGATAGGGTTTTAACTGAGACTGAGCAATCAAGGTTAATGAGTTTCCCGCACTGTAAAGTGCCTTAGAAAGATTAGGTACCCCATATCCAACAGATCGTATTAGAGCCCTTCGCTCTCTTTCATTAGTTATATCTTTCCCAGCAAGCATTTGTGGGGTCCATCCAGCAGAGTGAATCATCAATCCTCTGATTGTCTCTGGCCAAAAGTTGGGATAAGCAGTCAGTATTTCAGCAGCCATCTTTGAAGCAAATGCGACAGCCGAACTTGTTCCGCCAAAAGGTCTAAATAGTCTGGTTGAAAAATCCTTATTCACAGATAGGGGGTCTAATTCATCATGTGCCAAAAGAAAGTGTCCATCAGTCACTTGGTTTCCTCCCTCTAGGACCAGATCTGGTTTATTTGGCCATTGGGGCTCCCATGCCGCTGAAGTTGAATTTCTCGGAGACATTTCACCCAATCTCGCAATAGGACTGTACCTACTTGCCCTTGAAAGTCGGTCCTTTTGTGTAAATGCTCCTATTGTCAAAACATTGTATGCCTGACCAGGATCTTGAATGCTTCTGATGAAATTTTGACTTGGATAATCACCGTGATTTGTCAATTCCACATTTCCTCCGCTGACAAGAACAAGTTGGGGACCGGCTCCTTCAAAAGAGGACCCAAAGGCAATTTGATCAAGAGTACTTGAAGCTGAACTGGGTCTACCTGATTTAATAACTCCGTCATTGGTGACTGAAATACAGAAAACTCTATTTACCTCTTCATTTGAAATCGAAACTGTTGATACTCCGTCTAGGTAGATGATGCCATGTAATTCTTTTTTTGTGGTGACTCCGGGATTTACTATTTTAAAAGATTCTATCCCATGCAAAATTCTGATTGGTGCAGGACTGGCCAGTGCTTCAGTTAAGTCCCCAAAAAGGACCAATGCCGCCATCCCAGTTCCATGCCCTCCATCAGCTCCGGTATCCTCTACTCCCCAAGCAGGATTCCAAGAATGAAGATTGGATTCATCTACTAAAGGTTCAATTAATGGATGTCTATGAGTAAGCCCGGAATCAAAAAGGCAGACGAACACTTTACGGTCTCCCGCGCCAGGAATAAACTCAGTTCTCGAAATCAAATCTTGCAACCAAGTCTGTTGATCCTCATAGGAAATATCTCCTGAGGTGATAAAATCATTGATTTCTTGCGGTCTCCTTAATTCTGCCAAACTGTCCAAAAGAAAAACCGAAGAAGATAGTTGTTTAGCAGTTCCTTTGACCATTCGGATCACATGTTCTGGAAAGTATAGGTCACGTGGACTAAAATTTAATCCAGCTCCTTCCAATTGCTGATTAATCTTATCCTCTTGGTAAGCAGAACGTCTGAACCAAATTTCCCACCAGACTTCCTGATCAGGCATTGGAAAAGAAGTTGTCTCAATATCTACCCAAAAAGCCTCAAGAGTCGCCAATTTAACTTCATTCAAATTGGCAATAAGAGGCTGAGCTTGGGGGGTGCCGGTATCAATCCCGTCTTTCTTTGTGTTTTTTGTCAAATACTCTTCAACTCTCTTTAAAAAATGGGCCACACCTCGCTTGGCCAACATCACTAGAACCCTATAACGCTTTTGTTCCCGATCCTCCAAAGTCCGGACCTCCTTCGTCACTTTAAGGATTTGGTAAAACCCCTTTGAATCAGAGTGTAGTTGTTCGTATTTGAATTCAAAGCCCCATTCGGAGAAAAATTCCACATAGATCACTTCATCTCGAACCAAACCTTCCGGAACTTCTTGGTCCTGATTTAGCTCAAATTGATCTCTTATGGCTTGGATTTGGTTCTTGATCCGATTCCCATGAATAGCTCTATTTTGACTCGCTATAGGGAATTTTGGAATTACGGGTCGAGGGTACTTATAACCCTGTCCGGAGGCAAATCGCTCTATTCCTATTAAATGTCGTTTGGGTTCTTGTGCCATCGATTACTTTCTTTTGGAAAGGGCATCGATCAGGTCTTGTGATTGCAGTCTGGTTTTACCACTCAAAATCATGGCTTTGATAGTTTCTTCACAAGCACGAACGATGTCCGAAAAATTAAGTCCTAAAAACTGTCTTGAAATGGAATGAAAATCGACAGCTTGTGCAAACTCAAAAGCTTGAAGCTGTCTGGTAAGCATGGTAAAAATCTCCTCCTCACTGGGAAGAGGAAATTCGATCACCTCATCAAATCTTCTGAAAAGTGCCTTATCCAACATATCAGGCAGGTTGGTGGCGCAGATGATAATGCTGTTGCTCTGGTCTTTTTCGATATTGATCAGAAAGGAATTCAGCACCCGCTTGATTTCTCCGACATCCTGTCCCTGATTTCGATGACTACCGATTGAGTCAAATTCATCAAAAAGATATACACCACGGTGATTGACCATGGCGTCAAAGATCACCCGCAATTTTGCAATCGATTCTCCCATAAACTTAGAGACAAGCCCATCCAGCCTTACAATAAATACCGGAATTCCTAATTCTCCGGCAATGGCCTGTGCTGTCATAGACTTACCACAACCCGGAGGTCCTGTCAGGAGTAGTTTTCGCTTGGGTTGGAGGTTGTACTGACGAAGAAGCTGCCAGTTGTTTTGCTCCTCGATCAATTTTTCAAGGGAGGATCGAGTATTCAAATCCAAGACCATGTCTTTGAGCTTGATTACGGGCTGAAAGACATCCAAAAGTTCCTTTAAATCCCGCTGGGAGGGAAGAATAGGGATGGTTTTACTTCTGTCAGCGAATGGCTGAGTCCGCTTAACTCTTGCCTTGTCAATTAGTGATTTCAGTTCTTGGGCTAGGGCAGTATGTCCCTTTTGGGCTTCAGACGCAGCAATTTGCAGGGCAGACGAAATGAATCGCTCATCGTCTCCCTCTCCAAAATGTTTGATCAGACTCTTGATTTGTTCCGTCGCTCCCATGGTACAAAATTAAACCTAAAACCAATACTTACTAACCGTTCAAAAAACATGCTTAATATCCACAAATCTAGTTGAAATTCAAGTTTGACTGCTATAATTCCGAAGTCTTGAGATCACTTCCGGCAGCAGTTGTCTCAAAAATCAAATTGATAAACTTGACGATCATTTCGATATGCATTTTGTATAGTGTTCCACCAAATGCATGTTTCTCCGGATGGGCTTTTTCATTCCTGTATTCCAGAACCTTATCGAAAGTATATCTGAAGATTTCAAGATCAAGTCTTTTCATTAATTCAATATGCAATGTCCCCAAGTTCTTTGGCTGGTCTTTCTTGCCAGCTTTTCCTTTCTTAAGCAACTCAATTCCCAACTCCTTACATCGAAGCTTAACCGCCATTTCATGAATTCCCAACACTTTGCGAAATGCTTCATCATACATTGGAGTGTAAAAATACGAGTGAGCCATAAGGTATTCAGCAGTCTTGAAACTTTCCTTCACATCTCGTGGTACGCTTTGGCCAAAGTTCCCTTTTACTAAATAAGCATTAATAAACTCTTCTTTGGAGCGAACCCCTTCAAAGAAAAGTACAGGATCTGGCTCAAAATAGGATCGCTCGCTCATTGAAGTTCTGCTAATAGTTCATCGGCTATTCTTATGGCCTCCTTCTTAAATTCATTATTGAAATGAATTTCATTCTGGTACAGTGGCCATTTTCCGGTGTGGGTTCGGATTTGAAATACCAATTCAGCTTCGATTGCCTCGAAGTATAGCCGACTTTCTTTGGCAGAGGTGTCTGCTAGTATGGGAAATACAAAAACATGAACTTCAACCTGTTCAAGTTTCTTCCATTTGTAGCCATGGTATCCGTTTTTTCCCGCAGCACGAAATCCCTGACCGAAACGAGTAATCAGAGATTGAGAGGCGTAACCCACATAGAGAAACTCCTTATTCGATTTGACCACATAGATCTTGGGTTGTTTGGATCGGATAAGTGATTCTGAATCAACAGGAATAATTTTTTCAAACCCAAAATAGTATTGCCCGGAATCTTCTCGGGTAACTAATGAAAGGGAAAGATGAAAAAAATGATCACTCATAAAGTCTCTCTGGGAATCACGATTCCAAAGGCTTTGGAAAATTCTGTCTTCAGCTCTGAAACAACTTTCATGGTAGTATTCTTGTCAAAGAAATCGTTTAGCGGGTAAGCAATTGCGGCCCAATCCCCTTCAACAATCAAAACCCTATTTTCCAAGCTGTTTACCTTGTCTTTTAAGATAAATTGAAGCGGAGCCTCGTTGGTATTCTTACTAAAAGTGAAAAAGAGCTTGCTTTCGGAAATTGACACTGGGGCAAATTGATCTACATCTGTTTTATTGATTTTGGAGGATTTAGCTACATCAAAATAGCCTGAGTCTGCCATATGGACAATCTGCAAATAGTATTTGTCAGCTCCAATCTGTTGCTCTAAAGATTTGAACTGCGAAAAATACATGGATAACCAATCCCAACTCCAGCTTTTCAGACTTAAGGATTTAGCGTTGGTTGCAGGATTACTAAAATGACCATACCATTTTCCCTCAGAGGTACTAAACTGCTTGAAAATAAAATCTACAGTGTCCAAAAGTCTTCTTTGATAAACTGCCAAAAGCCGATAGGCAAGGCGGACATCCTGAAGGGATCGTTCGAATTCTGCTTGAGTTATTTTGTCCATGAATTAAGGATTTGGAGACTTTGAGGATTGAAGTTGATTTTCGTTGGAGAAATAAAACGGTCAAAACCATCGGAGGTGGAAAAACCATACATAGAAAAGCAAAGAATCAAATCATCTAAGATTCTAAATATGGCATGGTTCGTATTCAAGAGACCAGCGCCATGTTCCAGATTTATTTTCACCTCCTTAATTGCTTGGAGAAGCTGACTCCAATCACTTTTATAAATCAAAAAAGATCTGCCTAATACCTCCAAAGTGGATGATGTCAATTCATGGATTCCACCCAAAGCAATATAAATCAAATCTTTTCCGTCCTCCCCGTATTCATTATGGTAGGCTTGAATTTGATTTTTCCATTGAAAAGAAGATTGCTGGTATCGATCATAACGTTTGGCTTCTATAATCACATCAATTTTTGGTGTGCGAATAAAAACGTCAGGTTCCACCCGGTTGGAATTGGAAGTTTCAGAAGGGTCCCAATTGGGCCAAAACTCCATACTCTCCATTTGATAAAGGTCCAATCCGGGAATGTTTTGATAGACTGCTTGATTGATAATATGATGAATTAGTTCCTTGGGGAGGTACCTCAGTCGCTCGAAAACCGCTGCTGTCAAAGAGTCCTCATTTCCCCGGAATAGGTCTCTTGGAATTTTATTATGGTGGATAGCGTGAAGCATGAAAAACTTTCAATTTAAAATTCGGTATAAAGGGTCAATTCCTCATCTGCTTTGGAGGATAATATAGTTAGAAGGAAATAGAAGTCCTCCTTCGTAGACCCAAAAGAATTATCATTTACTACAAAAGGTTTCTTTTCATTTGAGTAAACAAGAGCAACAATTGGCTTATCTGTATTATAAAATATGTAGTAATCAGCTTTACATTCTTCCCAATTTTCATTCAACTCCCTGCCCCATTTAGCAGCCCATTTGAGTCTTGCATCTATCCAACCCTCAGATTTTATAATTTCTTCAGGCTGAAAATTAGCAAATGGTCTTTTGAATTTCTTGACATCTTTTATTGCGGATGAACATGAATACAAAATGGAGTCTCTCACTTGTGTCATTACAGGTCTTATGGCTCCGAAAATTTCCGAAACTTGATTGTTCTGAAGCTCCATACCGTTGTAAGAAAATGGAAAAAATACCAAATCCGGCTGCCAAGCAACTCCGGTTCTATCCATCCTGATCCCTGAAAAAAAACCTCCCACTCCTTGGGAAATGATATCCTCTTGGAAACAAAATGACTGAGCTACTGCAATTATTGAAGCCAAAATTTGGTCATCATTCCAATCGTTTTTTGTGAATTGAGAAAATGCAGATTGTGTTTGATCTTTAAATCTTTGATGAATGGTACCCGAATGCACAACCTCATATGGTGAATGTTCAATAAATGATGGATATCCATTACAGTGACAAGAAATCAGAACTGGCTCTTCATTCTCTATAAATCCGATAATTATACCAGCTTCCTTTCCGAAAAATGAGTATTTGATTTCCTGCCTTAAATCAAATTTGGCTTGGGATGCTATAGCTTTATTGAGCGATTCAATTCCCTCATATGCATCTCGGACATTGCCTGAGATAGCGATGATAATCTTGCCTTTTAAGTCATATAGTTTAAGCCACTTTTCTGAAACCGTTTTCCCATCCTCATAAATATGATCCTCTCCAAATGACGTCTGATTTCTAAAGGTGTTTTTATTTCCATCAACATTGGGATGCTCAATGGTAATCACACTATCCCCGACCAAAAAAACAGAGGTATAATTCTTCCAACCTAGTATATAAGTCATATCAAGAGGAAAAGAAAACATTCAAATCCTGAATCATCTTACTCAAGGATGAATGCCAAAAGATATAGTTCTGATCCGAAAATTCGAGGTTACTATCAACTTTATCAAGATGAAGGTGAATTGAATTTCTGGCTGCCCATAGCTCTTTAAGGTCTTTTGGATTTTCAATTAAGCCATCCTTAGCAAGTAAATCAATTCTATCGTATACGTTATCCTTTTTTTGGGGCATTCTTGGAACCAAATGCTTAACAATACCTTCGAGAATAGAAGCAAGATTGACAAGCTGGAATTTGATTACCATCATTCGAGCATGGGCGATGATATCAGTTTTTAGCCATAACCAATGCAAAGTGTCCCTGTGAAGCATGTGCATTACAATCTTTTCCTTCATGACATCATCTTCTATAAAATCAAAGTGCCTACGATAGCTATCGAAAGTCCTCAAAAACCCCCTTGGAAATTTAATCCTTCTCGCACGATCTATTTCATAAGAAAACACATCCCCTGCGGCATGTAAAGATGCGATCGCATCATTTAACTGTGTTAATGCTTCTCTTTCCATATTTCAAAAATCTGTCATGCATATTGCTGCCAATAATCCTGAATTCCGCACGTCGGTTTTGTGGAAAAACATCCACCTCCTCACCGATGAAACGCTTTCAATATCTTATTTCCTCCTTCACATACCTCCTAAAATCAAAACCAGTACCCCCGGATTTTACATCTGCCAAATACCTGGTGTTTTTATCTGCAGAAATCTCCAAATCCACCGCATTTTTATCTTCTCGTATTCTAAACGTGCTCGCCAAGTCCCTTACAAAGCCTTTGGGCAAACTGATCCAAAGAAAATGGTCAGTGTCAGCTAGCAACAAATGAACTTCATCTGCAAATTTGGAAACAGGAATATTTGCCCACCATACCCGTTTTGACTTATTGATACTAGCGAAGCAGGTGTTGTCTGTATTCAAGTTTCCTTTAAACTGAGTATTAATCTGGTCAATAAGCTGCTTCTTGGTCATGGTCTCACTAGCATTAGTTACTCGAAAAGACTAAAAAATCTGATTGATTAAGGATTTTTGAAGGGCTTTGGACTCGGTGATTTGCAATTTCAAATTATTCTCGTTGTTCTGAAAGCCTCTCATTTTGCCGAGTAAAAGATTTTCATCTTCTAATATTTTGATTTGAAATTCTCCTATAATCTTATCGCTAACTCTAGGCATTTTCGTGCCGAATCCCTTTCCAGATACAAATTGGATAAATGGAATGCTATGAAAGTGGTGTAGGACAAATTCTTTCGAAGCTGATCGGGTATCATATACTAGAAGTTCAGTGGTAGAAACCGCTTTAAATTCAGCAATGAATGCTTTATCCAAATAAGGTCTCAACTTACTGTAGCAGAGATCTCCCTCTTCAATTACATTACATTGAGCGAGTACCTCATTTGAATCTCCAAACTGGGTGCATCTAAAAGACCCAGATTCAATATGCTCCAGGCCAATATATTTTTTAATGGCATGCGGAATTTGGCTTTTCCCTTTCTTAGGAATAAGGACCTTTTTTAAAGGCATGTACTTCCCCTTTGATTTCTTTACTTCATTTTCAAAAAATACTTGAGAGGTAATTTTTAACCTCTCCAACACCTCCTTCTCCCTCTCAATCACCTCATCCATCGCCCAAAGCAATTCCGCCAAGCGGGCTTGTTCGGATTTGGGAGGAAGGAGGAATTCTTGATGCTTGAGGTCGCCCCAGTTTATCGTAGGAGAAAGTCCGCCCACCGAGATGTCCACCATCCGGTGCATAAATTGATCGGAATGAAGAAAGAATGGGAATAGCTTGGGATTAATAACCTCTGGATTGGCACGAAATACAAAGGCATGGGCAGAACAAATCCCTTCAAAATTCACTATGGCGGCCTTTCGCTGATAGGCACGTCTTTTCCCAAAAATCACATCTCCGGGATAGCATTTTAGCTTGCCACCGCTGACATCATCCGGTGAACCAAATCTTCGGATATGAATATCCTCCGGATCGATATGTTCCAATCCCACGTAGGTTTCTAAGGTGGTGGAGTTAGGATCGACTGTCTCGGATAACTTTTGGGCGATCTCCTCAAATCGGAATGCTTCCCAAATAGATTTATCCAGGTGATTCAGGTTGATTTTTTCCAAAGTCTCTTCCATCCTTAGCTCAATGTTTCAAATAGTTGTTTCATACTCGCCTTGAGTTCGAATGATTTTTCCTCCCAATTCTTTAAAGCCGCATCAAAAGAAATGGTGGTTCCTTCGGTATTCACATTGCTGACATATTGGGCAATGTTTAGGCTACCTTTGTTTTCCAATAGCGTATCGATATCCAGCACCTTAGAAAAACCTTCCTCATCTCGGAAGTTTTGATAGCTCGCATAAATCCGTTCGATATGCCTCTCTTCCAAGTAGGCAATATTCTTCTCTTGCTTGACCTCTTTTACGGCATTGATGATCAATACTTTTCCCTTTCGATCTTTTGACTTGTTGGTTTTGGTGATCAGAAGGCAGGCCTCCATGGGGGAGTTGTAAAATAGATTAGGTCCCAAGCCAATCACACATTCCACCAAGTCGGCTTCGATCATCTTTCTGCGCATATCAGCTTCGGACTCCCGAAACAGAATTCCATGCGGCCAAAGTGAAATGGATCTGCCGTTTCGATCATCCAAGCTCTTTTGTATATGCTGTTGAAAAGCATAATCCGCACAGCCTTGAGGCGGGGTACCCCAGATATTTCGGCCATAGGGATCGTTTTCGAAGCTTTTTCGGTCCCAGGCCTTGATGGAGTAAGGTGGATTGGCAAGGATCACATTGAACTTCTTGAGTTCGTCATTTTCCAAAAATGCAGGTTGGGCCAAGGTATCTCCCCTCACGATGCTAAACTCCTCGATCCCATGCATAAACATGTTCATCCGGGCGATGGCCGAGGTGATCAGGTTGATCTCCTGTCCGTAAAGCCTGAGTGTTCGGTACTCTTTTCCTTCTTCCTTCAGGTGCAGGGCACAGTTGAGCAAGAGTCCACCTGAACCGCAGGTAGGGTCATAGACGGATTCCCCCGGTTGAGGGTCCATAATCTTGGTCATCAGCTTGACCACCGTCCGGTTTGTATAAAACTCCGCTGCCGTATGTCCACTGTCATCGGCAAACTCCTTGATCAGGTATTCATAGGCATTGCCGAGTTTGTCATCGGCTACGGCACTTAGGTTGAGCTTTTGCTTGGAAAAGTGCTCGATCAGATTGTTCAGTGTCGCATCGGACAGTCGTTCTTTATTGGTCCAACTGGCATCCCCAAATATCCCGTAGAGCGTATCAGGATTGGCCTTTTCGATTTCCCGCATGGCGTTTTGGAGTGCCATCCCCACGCTGGTGGTGGTCTCCCTTACCCGATACCATCTAGCCTGTTCGGGTACCTGAAAATGGTGATGCTCCGCAAAGGCAGCATATTCCATGTCTCCATCACTTTCGGATAGGGCATTTTCAAACTCCTCATCGTACACGTCACAGATCCGCTTGAAAAAGAGCAGGGGGAAAATGTACTGCTTGTAATCTCCGGCATCGATGGTCCCCCGGAGGATTTTAGCCGCTCCCCAAAGGTATTTTTCGAGTTCTTGTTGGGTCATTGATCGTCGTCTTCAGAATCAAGTATTTCTATTTCTTCCCCAGCTTTGACATTAAGTAGTGCCATCAATTTGGATTTGAAATCAGCTCTTCTCTTATCGTAGAATTCCAAGAAGTCCTCCAGTTTCAAGGATGTCTCTACGCCAATGTGATTAGCTGAGAGGTAGCTTGATTTTTCAGCTTCGGTTTTAAAGTTCTGATTAATCCATTCTTCAAAAGGTTTATCTTTTTTCTCCACATTGGTGGTAGCCTGTAGGAGTTGAAGGTTTGCCAGTTTATTGAACCGGGCAATGAATTCATCCTTCTTTTTTTCATCGGTGATACCAAGAGTCCCCAATTTTCGCTTGTTGAAAAAGGATTTGGGATGGATATGATCTTGGTGGTATTTGAAAGAGAAATTCAAAGATGAATAAAGAAGAGAAAGCGCACTGTAACTTCTCTTTGTGCCATATTGAATCTCCAAAATACTTTCGATGTCATCTGAAGAGAAGGAAATGGATTTTCGTTTTCCTCGATAGTGTTCAATTATTTCCGGTAGCGGGAACCCTCCAGGATTTTGGTTGATAAGATTTCTCATTACCGGATAGATACCATCCGGTGTACCGCCGAAGGTTCCTTTCAAAAGGACTCTGGCCAACCACTCCATGATTGACTTACGATCACTTTCCAATGAACCAGAATGGAGAATTTTGTCCGAAAGAGCGTTTTTGTAAACGAAATAGGCAATTGGGATGATGGCATTGGATGCCAACAAGTTTTCTCTGTAATATCCATATTTCGCCACCAACTCCACCGAGGATCGGATCGCATTTGAGATTTTATCCCAATTCTTTTCGATTTCCTCCATGTTCTGTTTGGTGAAATTGTCCACCTTAAACTTGATATCTGGGAAATCACATAGCACCAAGCATGCTTTCAGAATAAAGTCCTTATTGAAGTCAAATCCATCCCCAATCTTATTGATATCATCCACAAATTCATGAATCACTTCTCTGGCGTCCTTTTCATTCCATTGAGCTGTGGCAATCGATAATAGGAGATCCGAGTAACTTAATTTAGTCCCACCGCTATTTATCCGAATAAAAATCTGAAGGACTTTATCCAGCTCTTCCCCTTCCTCTAGGTAATAGCTAATGGTTCCTTTTTGGTGGATTACATTAAATAAATTGGTCAGAGTTCTAAGGGCAAACTTTCCTTTTTCTGGCTCATATTTAGATGAATCCGTGAGGCCATGAGTCATTAAAAATTCCATTACGGTTTCTGGACCTATGAATTCTAATATTTCTCCAACCTTAAACCAAAATTGGTCAGGTGTAAGAATTGCAGCTTCTTCTTTTGTCAAAAACTTGAAATCAAACTCAAATTCAATGTTTTTAGATTTTCTCAATAAGTTTAGATAGAGCTTTTTCTCAGGGTAACCATGGCGGCTGTTTTTGGAATAGTAAGGTAGTTTTTTTGAATATGACCCCGTCAATCCCAAATACATAGATGTCATTCGCTGTTGGCCATCAAGTATTGCGGTTACATCCTCATCCCATCCTATATCTGCTTTTTTATTATGTTTACCATCCAATTCGTGATAGCTTTTCAAAAATTCATAGAATTGAAAATCTTTGATTTTGTGCTTTTCAACTTTCCAAAAGAGAAATGTACTAATGGGATAATCTCGCATCAAAGAATCAAAAAGCTTTTCGATTTGATCGGTATCCCAAACAAACTCCCGTTGGATTGAAGGGAGGACATAATGTTTTTTTCGGATGTGCTCAATTGCTTTTTTGATTGGAATTGGTGTTGCGTATGCCATGTTTATAAAAATTTTGATAAAATCGTTTTGAATCGTTCTTCTGCCTTCTGACTTTCCTCCCAAGCTTTTTTCAAATCAGTAAGTGCTTCTTCCACAGTAGGAAGATTATCCTCAATGACTTTTTCGACATAGAGGGGGATATTGAGGTTGTAGTCATTCTCTGCGATATCTGCCAAGCTCGCTACTTGGACATAATTGGGAACATTCTCGTATTGACTATACCATTCGAAAATCTGCTTGACATGCTCAGGTTCAAGGAAGTTTTGAGCCCGACCTACCCGCACCTGATCCGATCCGTCGATGAATAATACCTTTCCTCTTCGACTTGGTGATTTCTGTTGCTTAAATACCATCACACAGGCCGCCAACTGAGTCCCATAGAAAATATTGGACCCCAATCCAATGACTGCTTCCAACAAATCCTGTTTGAGTAGTGCCTCCCGGATCTTCCCCTCAGCACCTTTTCGGAACAATGCACCATGAGGGAGAACGACCGTCATCCTTCCGGTACTGTTCATAGATTTGATCATGTGCTGCACCCAAGCCATGTCTCCATTGCTTTTCGGTGGTACTCCGGCTATGTTACGGCCATAGGGATCATTTGCCCAGTTTTCACTTCCCCAATCGTCCAAGGAAAATGGAGGGTTTGCAATGACACAATCAAAAGTTTTCAAACCATCGGCAGAGAAAAATGCCGGATTTCTTAAGGTATCTCCACGAAATATTTCAAAATCCTCTATTCCATGGAGAAACATGTTCATCCGAGCGATCGAACTCGAAGTCAGGTTTTTTTCCTGTCCATATAGTCTGAGTGTCCGATAATCTTCATTCGCTTCCCGAAGGTGATCAACACATTCCAAAAGCATTCCGCCGGTACCACAGGCAGGATCGTAAATGCTTTCCCCTTCATGCGGATCGAGAATCAAACCTAGAAGATGGACCACAGATCTTGGAGTGTAAAACTCACCTGCCTTTTTATTGGTCAAATCGGCAAAGTGCTTGATCAAGTATTCGTAGGCCTGACCCAAGATATCCGGATCAACCAAGGAATTGGAAAGGACGTGTTGAGAAAAGTGCTCAATCAAATCTATGAGATGTCGATCAGACAGTTTGTTTTTGTTACTCCATTGGGCATCCCCAAAAATCCCATAGAGTAGTCCTTGATTGGCTTGTTCAATACCCCGAAATGCTCGTTCAATTGCCTGTCCCACATTGCTGGTGGTTTCCCGAACATCCTTCCAATGACATCCTTCCGGTATCTCAAATCGGTGGAGTTCCGGTAAGGAAGCATATTCCATATCACCTCCCGATTCCTCCAATGCCTCCTGATATTCTTCATCGTAAACGTCCGATAGCCGCTTAAAAAAGAGAAGAGGGAAAATATAAACTTTAAAGTCAGAAGCATCCACAGGACCTTTCAGAATCCATGCTGCTTTGGACAGGTATTGTTCAAGTTGGGAGAGGGTAAGTTTTTTAGTATTCATCTAAATTTATCAAATCACTTTGAAGCCTAGCCTTTTCACTAGAACTGGATGATTTCTTTTAAGGAAATCATCTATATCTCTCGGGTCTTTGTACGCCATGATTTTTTTGAGATAGGCCATATCAAGTAAAGAGGACTCAAAGAAATCAACCCTTTTGGTGTACCCTGATACCAATTTGGCACGTGTTGATTTTTTGAATTCTAATAGTTTGGCTTCTGAACCAAGAAGAGTCTTACAACTTCCAAAGTGAATTATCTTGCCTTGAAGTGATTCCCCGACTAGTTCTGCTAGTTGAATTAAGTTGAGGCTATCAGAATGGTCAAGTTCAATCAAACTCCTATCGCCATGGAAGGCCAAATAAACCACTTGATATTTTTCGTATTCCTTTTTTTTAAGGGTAGTCAGATATTTTCCTAAGGAATCAGCTGAATTAACTTTCCTGTAGATATACCCAATACCAAAGGCCTCATCTAGATAGTTGAGATAGGATTCCACTGAATACTTGGGTTTTAGGGATTTTTCCCATTCCCCTTCTAGACAAAATATTTTTTTGGTCATGGATTATTGTAACTAAAGCTCAAAATAAAGACTTAAGAGGTGTTTTAAAAGTAAATTTTTAAAGGGATTAAACAATTGTAAATTATTCCCCCCGTTTCGCCCACTCCTTTCGTTCCGATTCAGTCGCACCATTTTTCAAATGACAGCTCCTTTCTCTACACGCTAGGAAAGGGCTTTCACTCTACACGGCTACCGCTTCACTCCACTTACCCTTCTCCTAAGTCCCGGCAAGCCTGGGACTCGGGAAGGCCGTATCGTGAAGCCGTAGCCCGGGCCTCCTTTAGGGGGCAAGCCTCTTTTCGATTTTTCTTCCGAGTACATCGAGATTTTTGTCCGTTTCGGTCGGTGAGCGTTCCGTTCCATTTTTTCCTTCTCAATCCCCCGGTCTTCGGGGTCTGATACGACGATGCAAAGGTTGAGTGCGAACCTGCAACAGTCAAAAGTGCGCTCCGCCCTGATCTAAAAAACAGGGTCTCCTTCGGACTTCCTCCCAGTTTTTTATCCCAGGCTTTTGCCTTATGCAGAGCCACCCTCTATGGGTTGCATGTCGGTCAGAACCTCAATACCAGTGGATAAAAAAAATGTCACTTCGAGTCCACATATCGCCCTTCACTTCCAAAAAATTACCCCTTGTACTCGGGAAAAATCTCGGTTTAAGTGTCGGGTCGATCTTCCTAATATCCTTGGATATTACTGGGCTTTATGTGGCTGATAGACAAATCAATAATCGCTTTATCAATCCTTTTCTGTCACATTTTAAAACTCTACAACCATGAAAGCTTGGGAAAATTTCAACCAATTAGCGGAGACCGTTACCAACGAAATCATCGAAGGCATCCAAAATGAAAACCTTACTTGGGAACAAGTATGGAGTCCTAAAAACTCTCCGAAGAATTATGCTTCCAACCGTCCTTATTTGGGATTCAATGCACTTTGGCTGGCCTGGGTGACTATCTCCAAAAAATTCAAAAGTCCTTATTTCCTGACCTATAATCAGGCAAAGCACCTTGGCGGAAATGTCAAGAAAGACGAAAGAGGTTCAAAGGTTGTATTTTGGAAAATCTCCAAGTTTGTCAAAGGTCAAACCACCAACGAAGATGGACAGGACCAAGATATCTTTGGTAGAAAATTCACTCCGTTTATTTGGACCGTTTTCAATGTTGATCAGATTGAAGGAATTGATTTCTCTTTCAATGAAGAGGAGCTGAAAATCTTTTCTCCGATTGAGGCTTGCGAATCCATCATTGCAGGCTACACCACCTGTCCGAATATCTTTCATGAGGGAGACGAGGCATTTTACAGCCCATCCAGAGATTTTATCAATATGCCGGAAAAGGAATCCTTCAAAGGAGACGAGCAATATTATTCAGTCCTTTTTCATGAAATGATCCATAGCACAGGCCATGCCCGCAGATTAGGAAGATTTGCAGAAAGACCGGCTTTGGTTGGCTTTGGTTCTGTTGAATATTCAAAAGAGGAATTGATAGCCGAAATGGGAGCCAGTTTTTTGAATGCACTTGCCGGAATCAAGGATGCCAATTTCAAAAACTCCTTGGCCTATCTGAAGGGATGGTTTAAGCCACTACAGGAAGATCCAAAAATGCTGATCTATGCTGCGCAAAAGGCACATCAAGCAGCCAATTACATCCTTGGAATTGACCAGGAGGGGGAGGAGTAATCCCCCTTTTTTACTCATTTTTTCCTTTGACGCGCCACCTAAAATTTCAACCACCTCCGGTGGTACTTCTGAGAAATAGAAAAATTCTTATAGGAAGTTTATTGCTCCACTAAAACAGAAAGACCATGAGTAATGGAGCAAAAAAACAAAAAAAATCAGGTTGCTGGATACCTACTCTAAATCAAGTC
Organism: Algoriphagus sp. NBT04N3; assembly: GCF_019443765.1. Lineage (NCBI taxonomy): Bacteria > Pseudomonadati > Bacteroidota > Cytophagia > Cytophagales > Cyclobacteriaceae > Algoriphagus > Algoriphagus sp. NBT04N3. Next base: position 3,423,969 of record NZ_CP048415.1, on the reverse strand, counting down.
AGGCTATATTTCTTAATCCACAGATTCGTAAAAGAAGAAGGGGAAGTTTTCTTTTATTTTCACCGATCAACTTATTGGAGTTCGCAGTTCGGAGATCGAATTGGAGATTGGAAACTAGCTGCCAAAAGATGGATGTGGAATCTAGAAAACTAACAGGCTATAAGTTTTGGTTAGAAATCCCCATTCCATAAACTTTGAAAACCTTGTCATTTTTTAAAAGGGAGTAATTCTTGCAATAGTGATTTCGAGCGTTTAAAATATTGACATGAATTTGTCAAGAAAATTAACATTTGAAGAAGAGCGTCTCCGGGAGGAATTGGTAATCTTGGAAGAGCATATCCGTTTGAACATTCGGAGAATTTGTGCTACTAATTTGAAATTACCCTATGAGCGACTTGCAGCTGGACGCCGCCTAAAGGAATTGTGTTTGTTAGCGATTTCATCACTTGACGATGGAGACGCAATCAAGCTAGCAGCGTGCTTTAGGGAATAAAGAGAGAGGGGGATGCCTATTTGAAATTAGGGAAAATTTTAAAGCTTGTCCAATATTTCCCGTATTAGTCGCTCTCTGTCTAATTCCTTTTTTCTTTTTGTCCGTAGACTTACGATATAGAGTATCCAAATCCCCCAGGCCACCGCAAAAAGCGGAAAAGGATTTTCTGCTCCCAATGCTCCAATCATTGCAATGAAGCTGATGAAAATGGTTCCTAAAAATTTAATTGTATTCCACATAGTCAAGCATTCAAGATTTCATTATAAGAATTTACGATCCTAATTCAAAGTTGTTGCATTTAAAAATGTAAATGTATATTTATATAAAAGTATAAAGATATTTTGATTTTTTTATTGAAACAGAGGTCTAATTATTTAATAATCAGGATTCTTTTCGAAGTCTTAAAATGGTGGGATTTAGTTTTAATTGAATTAGCAAGGCTGACTGAACCAGTGTTTTATTGAGACATTATTCACATTCGTCCTTTTATCATTCATTTATTGATATAAAAAACTGATTTACTTTTACATTAAAATGTTTTTCAAACATATCGTTAACTTAGGATTTAGAATGTGACTGGCCACATTTGGAACCTTTGTTAATTTGGAGTTAGTATCAAAAATATTTCACAAAATTGAACGTAAAATTTCTCAAAGCATTTAACGGGGACGCTATTCTAATCTCTTATAGAGATAAGGACGGTGTCCGTAGAAACATTTTAATTGACGGGGGGCCATCGCAAACCTATTTACGCAAAGGCAAAAAAGGCAAGCCAGAATACGGTGAACTTCATTTATTGGTTCAGGAGCTGCGATGTCAAGATTTAAAAATCGACCTTTTGATATTGACTCACGTGGATGATGACCACATCGATGGAATTCTCTCCTGGATCCAAGACGATTCCCGTGCTCACGAAGTTATTGGTAAGGTCTGGTTCAACTCTGGCAAGATCATCGCGGCGCACTTGGCGATGGCGGAAAATCCTGAGCTTGAGATCTCGTTACACATCAAAGCGGATTATAAAACCAGTATTCCCCAGGGAGCAACCTTCAACAAATGGCTAGAGGAAAATAACCTGATCGATGGAATTGTAATTTTTGGAGGCAAGAGTATAGAATTAGGTGAGCTCAAATTTGAGTTTCTCTCACCTGACATAGATAAAATGACCAAATTGTTAACACTCTGGAAGAAAGAAGATCCCAATTACAATACCTCAGCCAAATATGCAGGCTACTCAGAGACTCTAAAAGAATGCCTTGCAAAAGACACTTTTGAAGAAGATGACCGTGTCGCCAATGGGAGCTCCATCGCATTTATTCTGACGTACAAAAATCAGGACAAATATCTCTTTTTAGGGGACAGTCATCCCGGTGTTGTGCTCAAACAGCTGAATGAACTGGGATACAACAAAAGTAATCCCCTACCGGTAAAATTTGTCAAGATCTCACATCACGGAAGTAAAGCGAACACGAGTTCAGAACTCCTCAGAGCAATTGCTACCGATAGGTACGTGATCAGTGCCCATGGCCTTAGCCACGGTCATCCGGACAAAGTGCTATTGGCGAGGATCATCGAGAATAACCCGGAATCCAGGATATATTTCAATTATCCTGAGCTGACCGGTCTAATTTTTAATCCACAGGACAGGATAGATTATAATAAATTCCAGTTTTTTGACGCAAACGACATCAATATATGAGTGATCAGCTTAGACCATATGTGGTGATCGTCAATAACGGCAGTGGGTGCATCTTTCAGCCAATGGATATCGGCTATAGCTATATCCTTACCGCAAAGCACAATCTGTTAGATGAGGGCGATCAGCTGAACATGCTCACCCGGTTTGAACAAAACGGTGCGAGCTGGACAGCAAGAGAAATACCTTTCCAGACTCTGGCGCTCGGTCAAAACTATTTTCCCCATCCCCAGCTGGATATCGCCATCATCACCGTACCTCGCATTCAAGGAGTCAGCTCAATTTACCGTAGCGACGAACTTAATGAACAAATGAACGCAGGTTATGCTTTATTAGGATACCCCGCCACCAGAAGACAAGCGAATTTAGCCAACAAAAGTCTTTGGTTCCGTTCAGATGCAATTACGCAGATCATGGGCCACAATGACAACGCCAGAGAATTTACGTTAGCAGGGAACGCCAATCAGGAGGAAGTGACTGGACAGTCCGGTGGTCCCGTACTTATTCTTCACCAAAATAACGTAATGATTGCAGGCATTGAAACCAATATGGCCAGGGCATTTGGAGAAAACATGGGCAGAGCAGAATTTTTCCCCCTAACATCCTTTGATGAAATCATTGATCAAAATCCTGATACACTTTGCCAGCTGTTACCAGCACACCTAAGCTGTTTCTCCTTCCTGATGGACGAGGCTTTCGATCTGGATGCCGGGTTTTCGCAAAACAATATCGCGGGCATAAAAGCTTTTCTGCTAGATAAGGCGAGATCAGTTACCCAAAGCGGGGCAGCGCCACACATAATCAAAAAACAATTTGCAAAACGGCTGCTGATAGCAGAGCAAAAAGAAGAAATCCTTCAGGGCAAGGAAATCTGGAAAATCTGGCTGGAATTCATAACAGTCATGCAAATCATTCAAGACAGGATAATAGCGGAGAAGGATCTGGAAGACTTGTTCAATACCGTCCGCCTGTTACACTCCGATTCGGATAAAGACTGGAGCAGCGAACTCTCCAATATCGCCTATTCCGACTATCTGGGGCTCGCAGATGAGGGAACGGTAGTAATTTCTACCCGTAAACCGCCAGCAAGAGATGATCAGTATATTATTGATGGTAACATTCCCCTGATCGCCAGCGCTAGAAAAACAAGAGAAAGACACAAACTAAAGATTAACGATGGAAAGATCTTTCCCTTCGATCACTACAAGTTCGTACACATGGATTATTTCAAAGGAAAATCCATCAGTAGAAAACATGACGAGTACAGTGCGCTGGAAACCGACCAGGAATACCTAGATAAATTAAAACTAGAATATGGAGCAGTATTTAATCCTTAGAAATAAAGCGATAGAGATATTAAAAGACCTTTTCCCAGGGGCAACAGTTGAATTCCACCGGATTGAATATGGTGGATGGGTAACAACGGTATTCGTCCGGTTTGAATTGGACGAACTGATCCAGCTGCTATGGGAAGAAATTTCCAATGCTGTCGCATTATATTACCAGACCAAAATCGAAACCGATTTTGAGCGCTGGAACCTTTATCTTTTTTACCTGAGCAAGCAAAAGATGGAGAAAGGATTAAAATACCGGATAGAAAATGATCCGATCTCCAGCAGGAAGATCGTGATAGAAGAATTTAATGAAGCGCTTGATCGCGGAAAAATGGAGGAAATTATTTCTAACCATATCACTAATTCCAGCCTCACCATCAATACCCCGCAGCCGGCGCCGAGTCCATTTGTACAGGATCAGGCAATCACTGCAGTGCTTAACAAGATTCTCGCTGACGTTGATGATAAAAAGAAAAAAGCGATTGATTATGATGACCTGCTAAAAAAAATAGAAAGGAGCTTTAAGGATGAAATTTAAAAAAGTCGAGATACAGGCCTTCCGTGCTTATGATAAAGCCGAAGACGGTACATTTGATTTTCAGCTGAATAACCAGCGCAATGCGGACTTCATTTCAATCTATGCTCCAAACGGATTCGGTAAGACCTCTTTTTACGACGCGGTAGAATGGGGATATACCAGCAATATCCACCGTTTCCTGAGAAAGCAGAAATTCAACCAGGAAAGCAGCAAGTCTCAAAAAAACATTAACAGCGAGGAAGGTAGCCCTGAGCACAAAAGCAAGTACCAGATTCTGCGCAACCACAATGCCGACGATGCCACCCAAGGATATGTAAAGCTCTTTACCACAAATTCTGATAAACCAACCGTCCGCAACATCCCCATACCCCGGAGTGGTATGGTCGATTATAAGTTCGACAGCAAGGAAACAGAAAACGATTTTTTCCAGAAAGTTATCCTTTCCCAGGAATGGATTGATGCATTTTTAAAAGAAGATGATGCAGCAGAACGTTACAAAACCTTTATTAGCTATTTTGGCAACCAGCAGCTCGATAAGTACTATACTTCGATAGTCAGCCTGATCAAAACCACAGATGCGAAGATCAAGCAGTTAACCACAGATCTTAAAGGTGTCCAAAAAGAAATCCAGTTCAACGGCGACCATGAAATCCTGAAAAAGGTCAACGATAAAATCACCGGCCTTAGAAGCATTTATAGTGAGCTAACGCTGATCGATTCTGACTTTAGCGATAAAGATTTTGTGCACTATGATAGCCAGTTGATCGAATTACAGCACGCCCTAGTCTTCCAGCTCAACAAAAATAACGGCGTCCTGAATGTGATAAAACTTGCTTTTCAAGGTAACGAAGAGGTATTAGGCCTGAACCAATACGAGGCCCAGCAGGCAAGAATGCCGGAAGTACGAAAACTATACGAAACCTACAAATCCCGCCTGAATAGTCTCGACGACTTGAGCAAATTGAATGACGAGCTGAACGTCCTGCTTGATCAGGTGGCAGAAATCCAGAAGAGCCAGGCAGAAGTAAAGGAAATCCAGCGCATTTTTCCTGGATACGTCCAGACCCAAAAAGAAATTGATGCAGAAAAAACCAATGCCCGAAATGCAGCGGATCAACGTGATAAGGCTGAGGCTTCGCTTGCTGAAGCGAATAATGCAATCCTAAAGGCTGCAGAAGCGGAAAACAATAAACTGAACCAGATTTCCGCGACTCTGAACCGAAAAAAAGATGCCCAGTCTATCGAGCAAAAAGTAAAACAGGATCAGTCAGAGGAAACTAAGCTGTTCAACCAAAAAAGCAATGAGCAGGACAAGTTAACGGAGATCGGTCAAAAAATCGTTACCACGCAGCAACACATTAAACGTGTCGAGGATAATTTAACCGGCCTTTCCATCGGAAAATACCCAAATACCGCGGATCAACAATACGCCAGTTTTGTAGAACGTATTGAAAAAGCCGAACAAGAGCAGAAACGAGACGATCAAATCCGCGCACAACTCATCAACCTGGACACGCAGATCCAAAGCAGGGAAGAATTCAACAGTGAAATTGAAAGACTGGTAGCCTTGGGATCACAGATCGTTAACAGAACCCAGACCAGCGAATGCCCGTTGTGCAACCATGATTTCAAAACTTATTCTGATCTAGCCAGCAACATTGCCGGAAATACACTGCTAGCTAAAGACCTCCAGATAATGCTGGAACAGCGTACCATTCTTCAGCAGCAGCAAAACCAGACGCTCGAAACGATCAATCAGCTGCGTCAAGAAATGGAAGCTGATTTCAGGAATGAATTGGACGGCTTTGACGATAAACTGAAAAAACAGCTTGCCGAAGAGTCTTCGATGAAAAGAGACTTGGAAACTATCGATAGAGCTCTTGCGGAGATCAACCAGACCAAGCTTGATTTTAAAGGACTTTTAAACAATAACACATACACTGACTACCTGTCCGAATTAGATCGCCAAATCGGACAACAGGAAAAAGAACTGACAACAGCCAAGGAAAATACGATTGAGGCTAAAGCCAAGGCAGACCTGGCCAGAGAAAAATTCGAAACCACAAAAAAACAGATCGAGCTCTTTGTAAGCCGCCAGGAAGAATTGGCCGAGCGGCAGGACTATCTCCGTGTACTGGAATATTCCTTAAAAAACCTAGAGCTAGGAACTCCAGACCCGGAAGAGTTAGAAGCCTTTTCAACAAAACTCGACCATGCAAAAGATGATCTGGAAAAACAGCGAGCAGAAAAAGCTCTAATGGTAGCAGAAACCTCTGCACCCATCATTGGCATGAACCGGGAAGACGTGGACGCACAGGTGCGACAGGCAAGAAAATCTTTAAACCAGGCAGAAGAAGCCATTAGTTCCTTCGAATCCTTCCTAATTAGGGAATTCAGTTACTTTCCAGATGAACCAAATACTGCAAAAGATTTTCTTCTGGAATTCGACAGACGCCTGAAAAGCGATATAGAAAAAGACCAAAGGACACAGCTAGATCTCCAGGTGCTAAAAGAGCAGCTCAAAGCAGTATTGCCATATTTGAAATATCAGATGTCCGTACGGGAAGAGCGGGATCTCAGGGAACAGCTCGGATTTCTGAAAGATACCGTCAGAAAAAGGCTAAACACCGAAAAGAATAAAGTAGCAACACACCTGGACAAAGAGATCAGTTCATTCTTCTACCAGGACCTGATCAACGACCTGTACGAAAAGATCGATCCGCATCCAACTTACCGCAAAATCCGCTTCCTGTGTGATTTTAAGGACGATAAGCCCAAGCTCAATGTTTGCGTAGTTGGAGATACCGGAGAAGAAATGCTCATCCCGAACCTCTATTTCAGTACCGCCCAGTTGAATATTCTCAGCCTGAGCATATTTTTAGCCAAAGCGCTAAACGTAACCGATAAGAGTGGCAAGTACGTGGACTGTATTTTTATCGATGATCCCATCCAGAGCATGGACAGCATTAATATTTTATCTACAATCGATTTGCTCCGAAGCCTGGTTCACAATAATAAAAAACAAATCATTCTGTCAACACACGATGAGAATTTCCATAATCTATTGCAGAAAAAAATACCGACAAATCTCTTTGATTCCAAATTCATAGAACTAGAAACCTTCGGTAAGGTGAAACGAGATGAAATTTATTAGAAAAATTTTAATAATGTCGATAGGTCTCAGTTCGCAGAAGACCTAGTGTGATTAAGCCTGTATTCATAGCAATTATGGAATCCGAAAAAAAACGGATTATGTCATTGGGCTGATCCTAGTTCGCTTCGCCAAGTTGACTTTCGTCAAATCTCGCAAAATACCATTCTTCAGTCTTCCCAATTTTTGAAATGTTTTTCCTTAAAGCTGTCAAAAGCTGCTCGCGCTCTTTTAAGTTGAGCTGTACTTGTTTCGAGATCATGGAGTGATTTCCATCCTTGAATAGTTGGGTTATTGCTTGAGGATAAGAGTTCAGATCTTTCGAATTCTTCAGAATCCATTCTTTTAATAAGGTCTCTTCTTCTTGTTTCAAATTCTCTTCCAATTTGTTCCTCAAACTCCCTTGTGCTTTTAATGATTCCATTTCTTCGTTCGTCAATTGACTCCTCTTCATTTTTAAACTGCTTGCTAATTGATTTAAAGTCGCAGAGTTCTCTTGCTTTATTTTGCTCAAACTCATTTGGAAGCTCTTCTCTTCTTTTAGTATAGTTTTTAATAAGGTTTCTTTCTCCGTCGATATCTTTTGATACTCGTTCTGTAGTTCTGTTATTTTCAGATCTTCTTCCTTCAATGCTAAGTCGACTTTGTTCTTCTGCTCCGAAAAGATTTCTTGATTCTTCATCAACTTTTCTTTGCTCGTCATCAATTTTGCCTCTTTTTGTATAATATCTTGTGACCAAGTCTTCAGATTTTTTTCTAAAGTCTCGTTCTTCTCTCTTAAATTTTGCCTCTTCAGTTTTAATTCTCTCCAGTTCGACGCTATTTCTTGATTCCCAATCTGCTCTACTGAAACTTCGATATTCTTCTTGTTCTGATTTAATTCGCTCTGTAGAACTCTCAACCCTTTGTATTTCCGATTCAAGGTGTTGTTTAACTGTTCTATATTGTTCTGATTCCAAGCAGACTCCAATTCTCCGTATAAGGTCTCTAATTTGCGCTGCTCTACACTTAAAAGATTCTTTGAAAAAGTAATCCGGGATTTCATCAGTAGATAATATTCCCGTTCCATTTGATGGGGGTAGTTGTATATACTCGCTTTTTTGCTCGACATGATTATAGACCCATTTAATGTATTTGATATGTTTATTGAAATTTCTAATGTCCTCTATAGATGCTTTTGGGATTACAACTTGAACCGTGTCGATTCCTAATCTCTGAAGTTTTAAAAATTTCTCTTCATCAATTTTATGGGTTGCGACGATTTCTATTAGTAAAGTAGGCTTTCCCTCTTTGTCAAAAAATGAAATGTCAGGTTTGATTAAAAGATTTTTTTCTTTAACATTTTCATTTTTGCCCCATCTTATCTCGCAATTTTCATCTTCGTAAAATGTCAGTTCTGTTTTTGCGATTTCTGCGGAAATTACATGAGATGCCTCAATCAGGTTTGGAGGAGAGTTTATTCCAATAGGAGGATGCTTTAGGATATCTGGAACTTTGATTTGTTTTTCAATTTGAAGTATGTCTTTGGCTAGCTTATGCCTGAAAGTTTCATCTTTGTAGGTGCATTTTGGTAGTCCTTTACTCGCGCTGGCATCATGCCTAAAATAGGGAAAAAATGTCCCTTTCTTAGATTTTACTGCTTGCATAACTCTATTGCAACCCATACAGAAATACCCATTTCGTCCACTTTCCGCGTCTGGAGCAAAAACAATATCTCCTTTTACATTGAATGCAAATACGTTTTCATTTTCCTTGAGCCAATTATTCATAGTTGAATATAAGTATTCCTCTATTTTGAGGTATTACAAAGAACTTGATTAATTGAGAAAGTGACACATAATGTCGGTAATGCAAGGAGGAGAGGTCGAAAAATGCTGTGCAATGCCGATTTTTGAAACCTCCTAATGATTTTTCCTAGGCGAAGAAAATGGGTCGAGGATTGAAGGAGTCAGATAAATAAGAGGATAGGAAAATCAATCCCTTACTTAGGTTCTATTGACAAACGATATCAATAATGGTGAGAAAAATGAGCTAGTGATTCGTACACCTCGTACGCTTCGTACCTCTCGTACCATACGAATTGTTCGAGGATTGAAATTCGAAATCATACAAATCTGTTAAAACCATAGTACCCAAAATTTGACTTACCGCGGAAAGAATCAAAAATGAATGTTCGATTTTGGCAAAAGGTTAGCAGAAGTCTTTAGGTTTCCAGTCCTTATCACCAAAACGAAAAAAACCGTCCAACTTTCTAGCCTTTAGAATGGCTTAGGGATCTTAGTTTTAGAAAGAATTCGATAGCATGATTGAAATAAGTTTAAAAGAATTTGAAATTTTTTGACCAAAATGAACCTGTTCCCCTATTTGTCTCGCCTGAAATATAAGATTCAGTAAATCAACAATTTACAACAGTACTGCTCAAACTAATAAACAGGTGATCGTTCTGTGGTCAACTTTTTGGTTTTTTTAGGGATTTTGATCCAGCTTGTAATTTCAAATCGATTCCATTTGATTTAAATTGTCCCCAAATCTGTCCTACGATTTGTCCCGCTTTTTCCTTTTTTGGATCTCATAACTTTATATTTAAAATGATTTAGCGGTTGGGAATTAGAATTTCTATGGGTTACGATTTCGACTTGACTGCTTTTTTTAAGAATCCCATTTCATTTTCCAAGCAGTAAATTCGGAAGGTCTGATTCGGTAGCGGACAAAATTTCCTTCATGTAATCCCAAGAGTTCTGTTTCTACTACTTCGGAGAGCCTGGATTGGTCTGGTTCTGGTAATTTTTTGACTTCGGATTTTATTGCTTCGGATGCTGCTTCTTTATCCATTGCATTGCTTACAATTTGGCTGACGATCCCGCGTATTTCTTCTCGGTATTTTAAGCGAAAAGGATCCGGCTCGCCAAGAGATTGACGAATGGCTGCATACCTTAGGGCTGACCGCTCATAGGCCCACAAAAAAACATCCTTGAATAATTCGATGCGGTTTAATTCATAAATGCCTAGCATTCCTTTGATATAGCTTTCTTCCGGTACGTCTATAAATGAAAGAGGAGCAAGGTTGTGTCGGTTCAAAGGAATATTGGCAGCCAATCTGGATACTCGCTTATTGACATCATCAAATGGTTGGAGATAGGGAAGCTGAACCAATACAAAAAAAGCCTGCTCAAATGGATTTTGGATTTGGCTTGCCTTTGCTAGTATTAGGTCAAAAGATTCTTCGATGAGTTGTGGAATTCCCAACGGAGTAAATACCGAATTGGTGATTCCCACGCCAAATGTTCTAAGCCTGCCGGATGCAGCCGGATTTGGCAACAGGTTGTTTGAAAGCAGGGCATGGAGATTAAGAAAAGTGTAGCGATTGAAGCCCACCTCATCAGACGATTCTACCAAAAACTCGATAGCCTCCTTGTGATTGAGAATCATCTGGGTTTCCATCGGAGACTTGTTCGAGGGGGTTTTCCCGTTATGGATTAACAGCTCTGTATCCAACAAGGAATAGGTGTTCCCTTCCAGTCTGCTTGAATTCCAAGAAAGGTCGATCAAAAGGCGATTTAATATTTCTCTGGCATAGGTCCCTGCTGGCTGTTCTCCATTCCTAGTATTTCCCCATTCAGCCAGTTTTTGTTTTTCTTCTTTGCTGAGAAAGCTGTCGATGTTGGGACGGTAATTTTCCAAGAAACTTCGTTCGTATCCGACAGGTTTCCTTTGTGCAACAAGACGTGAGACCAAGGCCCAAACGTCTTTGCCTTCTTGTGAAAGCGGAATGGTCGATTGTAGCTCCTCTTCTGATTTTATCTTTCCAGAATCCTGAGTTTGTTCAGGGACATTTGTATAATACTTTGTTGATCGAGCTTCTCCTTTTATTAGAATCAGATTCTTTTCTCTGAGGCTTTTTAGTCGTCTTTGAAGTGCTCTCTTTTCAATTTGAAATGGGAGCAACCTAAGAAGTTGTTCTATTCCTAAGCCATCAGATGATGATGCAATTATTTCTTTAATCAGTTGTAGCTCATCTCGATTTTCCATTTTCAATCCCATTTGTATCGCGACAATAATAGCATAAAAATGACGCAATAAAAAGAATCGTGTCACGATAATTGACGCAATATTTAAATCGCGTCATTCTTTGGAAAGAATGTCGATTCTCTATTTCTCCGCTTTTGTCGAGTCGTTTTGAAGAATTGTCTCTGAGTTTAATCCCTAAGTTATAATATAAGAAGGTGGAATTGATCAGATTCTAAAACCAAGGGAAATAACCAAACTTCTTCCATCAGACGACCATATGCCTGGTCCCGGATACATTTGAGGTCTTTTTGTGAAATAGGAGTTGTCGAAAATATTCTGAAAACTTGCCCGCAAAGTCAGGTTTTCATAGGTATAAATTCCCTGAAGATCCCAAATGTGATAAGAAGGAACCAAACCCACTGCACCTGATGGAGGTGGACTTTTTGTATTGAGTGCGTCGGAAAAAGATTCGCTTACAAACTGATGCTGTAGAGCCAATTGTAAAGAACCATAGGAAGCGGTTAGCCCGTTTCTGCTGATCCACTCGGGAACAGCCTCGACATGATTTCCCTCGATTTCTTCATTTCCTTCCGAACCAGCCACAAACCCGTTTAGATATCTTGCCCGCATCCAACTTGATGAGGTATAGAATGAGAGTGCAAAGCGATCTTTTTTCAAGAATTCCCAATCCCAAAGGAGCTCAACCCCGGCCGTTCCGCTGTCTCCGATATTGCTTTTTTGAATCAGGGTATTATCATCTTGCTCCACTAAAATACTGCCGATGCGTTTGCCTATAAATGTGTAAAACAGGGTAGCGTTTAAATGCATCGATTCCTTGGGGCTGAGTTCCCAGCCTATTTCCGAATTGTATCCAAAGCTGTGGGTAAGGTTTGGGTTGATTATAGTTAGAGGATTTCCGGGAATTATATCCTGAAACAGAACCGGTCTGTTGGCTTGGGAAATTCCTGCATAGAGGCGATTGGAAGGCGAAAACTGATAATTGGCGTTGATCCCCAACGTCACAAAATCATATTCAATTTCCTGAGGCACTTGCTCTGCTTCCACATAACTGATAGTTCCGCTCATTGCTGAACTTCCATTCTCTATCCGTAATCCAGGTGAAATTGAAAATCGGTCATTTAAGTGAAATTGGTTTTCCAGTGATGCTGCAATGCTTTGACTTTTCAAGTTGATATCTCTGGGAAAATCTCCTACAACAGACAGGTCGTAGTCTGTGCCAGTCGTCCCTTTACCCCTTTGCCTGCGATCAAAGGAATTATTGAAATATCGAACTGAAATTGAGAGATCATTTTTAACAGAACCTAATGTATATCCATGTAAAATTCTAGCCTCAAAAGTCCGGGTATGGTAATTATCAATATCCACATTTCTAGGAGCGTACTCAGAAGTTGCACTATTGATGGTGTCGGGCACGTTTGCAAGTGCATCAAAAGTGACTGAACTTCTCTGACCAAATATCCCGCTTCCCACCAAACTGAAACTTGTATTAGCTGCCAATCTGCCTTCCAGTGTCAATACCGGTACCCAGATTTCAGGACTGTAATAATTGCGTGACCGGGTGGCTTGTGTTGGATCCTCCTTAAACTGGGCGTCAGTGAGTGGACCCGGAATTCGGTAAAGAAAGATACTCCGACTCAGTTCTGCTTTAGCTTTCAGGCGGTCGTTAATCTGATAGGAAATTTCCGCATGCTGGGCATCAGATTCGGATTTTCCGCCATCCCGATATCCGTTGGAATTCCTCTTTTGATAGTATCCAAAGTAGCTGAACTTGCCAATCGTGCCTCCCACCGAAGTGTAGTTGGACAACAGTCCAAAAGACCCTACTGAACTGATGTTTTCAAGACTGAACTTTTTAATTGGATCGGGCTTTTTGAGCACATAATTCAGCATCCCACCAAACTGCTGACCATACTGTAGCGCTGCAGTTCCACGAATCAGCTCGATCCGTTCCACTGCTTCCATGGGCATGGAATAGTGGCTGGCAGGATATCCATAGATATCTGTATTGATCATGACCCCATTTTGCCTGACATTGAATTCCCAACTGCGATGCCCATCCAATCCCCTCACAGAGACGTTGATTTGGTTTCCGGTACCATCCATGTCATAAATGAATGCTGAGGGAATTTTTGCAAACAGGCTTCGGCCTGTCTTTTCTGCAAGATTCGTAGCTAATCCACTCAGGGAAATCACTTCCGATTTCCTTCCCCCGACTACCATCAATCCATGCGTCGACGGAAGACTGGTGACAGGGTTTTGAAGTCGAAAATTCTGGATTTTAATCTCTTCGAGAGTAAGTGTTTTAACAGTGTCTTGCTGCGCAAATGCATGGTTTGATAGCCAGTAAAAGCCCATAAGCAAGTAGATATAATACTTGTATTTCATAGAAAGAAGTCATAATTAATGGGGAAATTCAGGGATTATTTCCCTGAAAAAAGATTCAGGACAACTGGAGTCCTTGGGGAGGAAGCAGTATGATATCCTTGATTCCCATCGGAATGGTGATTAAAAAAGGAGAAGAATGCCGGATTAATATTTCGGAAAGTTTTGGTGCAAAGGAGAAATCGTGAATGCGTAGGACAAAGTCTTTTACGAAAGATTTTAAAAGTACTTTCTGTAAAGGCGGACCCTCAAAATCTCCCTGATCAGATGCGAGAGAAACTATCCAGAGTTTCACCTGTTCATTAAGTTTCGTTTGGAGCTCATCCTTCACCACGACTACCTCTAGGTGATCTTCAAAATACCGTTGTTTTATTACTCGGTTCATTTTTCCCTCAATTTCCATTTGGAAATTCACCGTTTGAAAGTTTTCCTGATTCTGTCCATACGGCATGGCAAAAGGAATTCGGATCAGTTTACCCTCAAGAAAGTCTTCGTCATTTTCCCAAATCTGATTTTCCCAATGTTGATGTATTGCCATAGGCATAAGGAACTGCACCGCAAAAAATCCCAGGTGATACAGTCCAAAGCACGTAAGGAGAAAAATGGCAGCTGATTTTCTCATGATTAAAGGCTAAAGTAAAGTTAAAAAAGAATGGAAATGAACTTAATATCCCAAGGATAAAAAATAATGATTTAACGCCATTGGAATTGATGGGTGGAAAATTATGAGGTTGACATTAAATTGAGTTTAGTAGAATTGTCTTTTAAAAATTGAACAGTTTACATGTTCCCTCTTATAGAGAAATCCTTTTTTTGTTCTTTCTCCGTGGCATCGATCTAAATTAGCCAACTGGAAATGATTAATTTTTCCGGTTGGATTGGGCTATCGGATCAAATCATTTGAAAATTGAGTTTGACTTTTCAACTGAGACACTAAAAGACATAGATAAGTAACCCAATCGTGTCAAGGAAGGCCATCCACTGTTGATGCTCAGTAACGAATTATAAACTGATCTATTCCAAGATAGTAGAAGAAATAAAGATTTTGGATATTAAAATTTAATTTAGAGGAACCTTTCTTGAAAAGGGAGAGCAGCCACTTTTCATAAAAATCCTGCTTCATAGCCTTTTCATGAATTATACCTCAATGGAAACTTTGGAATTTACTTTGTGAACACAGATTGTGCACAAAGTGATTGGTGAAGCGCAAAAACAATCAGTGGTGTTTTTGCCACAAAGAAAGATTCTCAAACAGCAAAAAGAAAAAAGGCTTAATTCGTACGGTTCGTACACTTCGCACACCTCGTACAGTACGAATTATTCGAGGGCTGAAATTAAAATCAATTCAAATGAATTTAAATTTCGAATAAAAAATGAAGATTCGATTTCTGATTAGCCTAGCTGAAGCCTTGG
Organism: Algoriphagus sp. NBT04N3; assembly: GCF_019443765.1. Lineage (NCBI taxonomy): Bacteria > Pseudomonadati > Bacteroidota > Cytophagia > Cytophagales > Cyclobacteriaceae > Algoriphagus > Algoriphagus sp. NBT04N3. Next base: position 3,408,933 of record NZ_CP048415.1, on the reverse strand, counting down.
ACGTTTTTTGTTCTTAACATCAAAAAGAAAAAAATATCATTCAAAACTGAACCCCCTCATACAGACCAAAAACCCAGATTTTGCAAAAAATCCGAGATTTAGACAAAAATCAATTCAAATGAATTTAATTTTTTTGGTACAAAATGAACCTGTCCCCCGATTTGTCCTCTTTAAGTCGTAAACTATTAGTAAACAGTAATTTAAAATAGTCCTGTTCCCGCTACTACGAAGCCGATCAGAAATGATCGGCTTTTTTTGTTTTAAGGTTTAGAAACCGGTATAGAGTTTTTTTATAAATGCTATTTTATCAAATCATTTAAGTCCTGAAATATCTATTGCTTTAACAACTCTTTTCCTATAATTTCAATACCATACCTTCTTACTAATCAAAAAACCTCTCTCAGTTAATTTCCGAGAGAGGTTTTTTTGTTGAATAGCGAGAAACGCTCTTATTTTTTTAAATCAAAGGCACTGATGACTCCATTTCCGGATAGGTAATACAAATAGCCTTCTATATCATCCACTTCATATACCGGTTTTTTATCTTTCAGGATGATTTCCTTTTCGGTTTTTCCAGAATCTTTGTTCACTTTGACCAAACCTACTCCGTCGCTCAAATCTGTTAGGATAAACTGATCATTAGCCGTTGCCATGGTGGCTTTAAATCGTTTGGTCATTTCTCCATAGGATACGGAAGCTATATTTGCAAAAGATTCTGCTGCAGCCGCATTGTTTTTAGCGCGCATGGCATCTGCACTATTATATTCTCCGATATAATAGGAATAGGTGGATTGGGAAGCTGCTGCCGCTGATACTGCTGCAGAAGCTACCGATAAAGCTCCCAATGCAACTTTTGCAAAGGTGCTTTGGCCCGGGGCCTTATGAAATACATGATAATTCTCTTTTCCCTCACTATTCAACAACATCATATTTTGATCAGATGCTAAATAGATTCCTGAGGAGCGAACTCCCATCGTGTAAGGACTTTCTTTTCCATCAAATTTGAATTTGGCAAGTGTGCTGAGATCTCCTGTATTTTCATCAATAGCTAAAATTTCCTCTCCTGTGCTGATCAAATAGCGTCCCTTCGCAGCATCATACGCGCTGGTAACAGCTGTTGCTTTCTTGTATTGAATTCCTTTTTTCCATTTAGAATCACCGGTAGTGAGGTTGATGATATTTGCATCGGTGTCGGTGATATAGATCATGCCTTGAGGAGTGGTAGCCATGGTATGGATATTTGCTCCTGTATCAATGGGCTTTTTGAAAAGTGGAGTGCCGTCAAACTTGATTTTATTAATTCCACCTTCTGCAATACCAAATAAAATTCCATCCTCCATTACATAAAAGTGCTGTACATATCCCTTGGTTTTAGGGGCTTTCTCCCAAAGATCTTCTCCATTGTTGGCATCAAGGAAAGCAATCTTGGATTCACCGCTTCCACCTATCTGGCTTACCAAGCTGCTTCCTCCTTTGAACACATCACTTACGATTGCCAGACCTTGGGGTAAAATCTGAAACCTTGTAATTGAACCTTTGATTTTTCGCTCTTTATCCCAAAGTTCTCGCCCGTCTTTTCCAAATTTGTGAATGCGGGTATCTCCATTACTTCTCTCTTCGAATCCGTAAATTTCATTTCCGGTATTATCTGCGATCATACTGGTGACATTTTTGATTTCATTCTGCCAGATAATGCCTCCATCTTTCACATTGGCGCAGATTACCCCTTTGGTTGTAGGAACAAATACTTGATTTTGAAGTAAAAATGGCGCTCCAGAACTCATAGGAATAGCAGCGCCACTTCTAACTTTCCCAATATTGGGATCGAGCTTTGCAAATCCCTCTTGTTTTCCAGAAGCTAGATCATAAATACCAACCGCTAGTACCTCTTCTTCACGCTTCTCACGGTTTCCCACCACGACAACCTTATTTTCCGGAAGGAAAATTTTTAATTGAGCTATTTGCTTCCAGCCATTTTCTTCAGTGACAAATACCTTCTCTCCGGTAATCACATCGATCACTGTACGTTTGGAGTTGGCGAAAATGGTTCCCGGAATTTGGGAAGCTCCGCCTTGGGTTAGAATTATGTAGGGGCTTAAAGGCACGAGTTCCATTTCTTCTTCTTTGATTTTACCATATTCGGCAAAACTGAAATGCGGGCTACTTGCTCCGGGTCTTATTCCGGATAGCCCGCTGCTACCATTGACTAATAGGACTCCTGCGTCTGTGAGGGTCATTTTTTCGATTTTCCCACCTATTTCATATTTAAATGTGGGAGCTGTTTGACTCCAGGCATTCCCTGCCAGGAAGATTACAGCCAGTAATAAAAAACTTAATTTTTTCATCTTTTTGGGAGTTGTGAGGTTTTCAAATTCTACACCCTAAAGAAAAAATAGCCACAGATGGATTACCATACGTTATATGGCGTATTTATATTGTAAAAAGCCTAGGAATGAGGGAAAAGAACTGATTTTGAAATGCTTAAGAACCCCAAAAAGGAAGATAAGCTGATTTTTTAAGCAAGGGGGCAACCTTGGATTTTACTTTTTAAAAAAAATACTGCTGACTTTATTGATGGAATGGTTGGATTTTATTTCAAGATGATCTGCTAAAAAGTAATCTGATAAGTGCTGAAACATTAGAAAAGCGAAGAAGAGATTTATCACTGCGATAAATCTCTTTTTGATTGTAAACAATGCGTATTCGCTGATTGATATTGGCTTTTGGGAAACTTCTTAGAAGCTTAAAAAGTCTCCAAGTGGAAATTCCTAAGTTGGGCATCCCATTTCCATTGATGGCAATTCCTATTTCCTCTGAATCACTCAAGACGATTAACTCATGAGTTTCGGAGGAAATAGTTAAATCAGCTGCAATTGTTAAGCTAGATGCCATCTTACTTCTCGCTGGTTGAGATTTTCAATTTGCCGTTGACTTTCCAATTGGTAAAAGTGGAAATGTCGCCAACTTCCTTCGGTACGCCCAACGTAAAATCTTCGAAATCATAGGAAATCACTGCACCTTTTCCTGTTAGCTTTTCATACAGTCCAATGGCCAAATCAGGCCAGGTTTGAATACTTTCTTTTTCTTTTGTCATGGTAATTAAAATTGGTTTATGAATACCTAACAGATTAAAAAAGGGATTGTTATGGCATTTAGTTAATTTCTGCGTTAAGCCACCTTCTCTTTTTACTATGAATTATTTCTTCTTTAGTATTTTTAGTGGTATTCTTAAATAATCAAGTCTGCTCGAGTTAACCTTTGAACTAGTAGGCAATAAACTGGCTTAATATTATATGGAAGAAAAAATTTATCAAATCAACCTGTATTGGTTCAGGAAACACCTCAGGAAAATAGTCCTAGGGTTTTTGTTGCTCATAGCCCTTTTCACTAGCATCCGAACCGTAGGTCCGGAAGAGGAAGGAGTGGTTATTCAACTGGGCCAATACAATCGTACGGTCAATCCCGGTCTGAATTTTATCATTCCATTTTGGATAGAGCGTATGTATAAAATTCCCGTTCAGCGTCAATTGAAGCAGGAATTCGGATTCCGAACTACCCGGGCAGGGACTCAAACTGATTATACCAAGACAGGCTTTGGTGATGAAAGTATGATGCTGACAGGTGACCTCAATCTCACCGATGTGGAATGGGTGGTACAATACCGGATTACCAATTCGTATAATTTTCTATTCAAAGTGAGAAATGCAGAAAAAACCCTCCGGGATATGTCGGAGTCAGTGATGCGGAAGGTGGTCGGAGACCGCACGGTGAATGAAGTTTTGACTGTAGGAAGACAGGAAATAGCCACGACGGTGGAGGGGCTGCTTCAGGAACTTTGTGACGAATATGAAAATGGAATCAGAATAGACCAGGTAGTGCTACAGGATGTAAATCCCCCAGAGCCGGTGAAGCCATCCTTCAATGCCGTAAACCAGGCTCAGCAGGAGCGGGAAACTTTGATCAACCAAGCTGAAGCGGAGTATAACCGTGTGATTCCTAGAGCTAGGGGAGAAGCGGAAGAGACCATCCAATTGGCAGAGGCTTTTGCCCTTAATCGGGTCAACCGTGCCAAAGGTGAAGCTGAGCGATTTAATGCTTTATATGAAGCGTACATCAAGGCGCCAGAAGTTACCAAACAACGAATTTACTTGGAAACCATGGAGAAGATTTTGCCTAAAATCGGCAACAAAATTATCGTAGATGAAAAAGGCAACAATGTCCTTCCTCTATTAAATATTGATAAAGCTAAAAGTCCTCAACAATGAGCAAGAGAAAGATAAGTTCCATCGTGATAGTGACTTTGTTGGTCCTAATGACCTTCAATAGCTATTTTGTTTTGGATGAAACGCAGCAGGCTATCGTTACCCAATTTGGGAAACCTGTCGGAGATCCTAGAACCTCTCCGGGCATCAATTTCAAAATTCCATTTTTGCATAAAGTGCAGTTTTTTGACAAGCGCTATTTGGAATGGGACGGAGACAGAAATCAGGTTCCTACTAAGGATAAGAAGTTTATATTCATCGACACCTATGCAAGATGGGAGATTACTAATCCTTTGCAGTTTTTCATTCGCTTGAGAGATGAGCGTTCTGCACAGTCTAGACTGGATGATATTCTGGATGGGGAAACCCGAAATGCAATTGCCAGTCATGATTTATTGGATATCGTGAGGTCAAGCAATCGGGAACCGGAAATCACAGAAGACTTTCTGGAGGAGATTGAGGTATTGCAGGATATTTCCGTCGGAAGGGATAAGATTGAGGAGATTGTTTTGAAAAAAGCCAATGAGAGAACCACTGATTTGGGGGTAAGAATCCTGGATTTTCGATTCAAGCGAATGAATTATGTGGATGATGTTCGGGACAGAGTATATGACCGAATGATTTCTGAAAGAAACCGAATCGCAGATCAATTTAGGTCTGAAGGGCAAGGAAAGGCCCGTGTCATTGAAGGGAATAAAGAGCGGGATTTGGCTGAGATACAGTCGGAAGCTTTCCGCCAGGCAGAGGAAATCAAAGGGAAAGCAGATGCGGAAGCTACTGCTATTTATGCGGCGGCTTATAATCGTAGTAGAACCTCTGTGGAACTCTACAAATTTCTTCGAACGATGGAGAGTTTCGAGAAGTCCATGGATGAGAAAACCAGTATCATTTTATCCACAGATTCTGAATTTTTCAGATACCTGAGGAAACTGAATTGATATCAGTAACCATTGAATAAAATGCCTTTGAGTTTTTTGCTCAAGGGCATTTTTTTTGAAAAAGATTTGGCCTTATCTCATTTCCCCCAAAGTCCTTTTCCTTTGGTTCGTGCCTCGCGCTGTAGTTTGATAAATAAAGATTCGTATTTGACATTGGGAGGGAACGTAGCTACTGTAGCATAGCCTTCCTGAACCAATAGCGCATTAAAAAACCTTCCATCTTCCAGGTAGACGTAGGCTAAAGTTCTTTGATACCTATCATAGCGCTGAACGTCATATTCCAGTCTCACTTTTTGGCCTTCCAATATGCGCTTTGCATAAGCTGAGCTCTCTTTTCCAAAGTACTCAATTCTTTTCCTTCCCGAATTACGTGCTTCCGGTGAGTCCACACCAATCAATCGGATTTTTTCCTCCTGACCTTTACTATTTAGAACCCAAAAAGTATCACCGTCAACCACTTTGGTGACAGGGAGGAGTGCTGTTTTTTGTTGGGAAAAAGCATATTGCTGAACCAATGCTAGCCACAGAAAAAGGATAAAAAAGTTTTTTGCTCTCATGTGATTGATGAATAATTCCAAACCTAAGAAAACAGGAGTAAAAGACCTGTCAAAAGATAAAATATCTTCAGAGTTACGACAGCTATTGTCTTAATTAGATAGGCTCGCATTGAAAATTACTTGGTCATTTCTGAGAAACTAGAGAACTTCAAGGTTCACTTAATTCTTTTTCCCATGGATTTTTATCTCAACCAAGTGCTTACTGCTTTTTCAAAAATGGATATAGATTCTTTGTGGGAATTAATGGATGAAAGTCGCACCTATTCGGATGTCCCTTTGGAGTCTTTTCTAAGAAGCTTGAATACATCTTTCAAACAATTTAGGGATGCTGGAGATGAAGAATTGGAGCTTCTTCCGGGATATTGTCATGAAATGTCCTGTAATCCCGATCAGATTAGAACTGGATACAGGCTACTTGGAAAGCAGTCTAAAAGTTATTTGGATTTAAGGTTTGTACTAGAACTCACCCAAGACAGGAAGGACCACGAAATTGCGGATATTTACTCTTGCTCTTGTTTTTCATGCCATCAAGAAGAGTTTGGCCTAGGTGCACGAGTTAATCTGAGAATTCATGCGGATGAGCATTTGAGATTTCTAGGGAAATCAGACCTGCAGATTTATGCCCATAAAGCCAATGTGGAGCTGAAATTATTAAAGAAGGAGCCCAATCCTTTAACCTATGATTGGGTGGAGGCTTGGCTGATCTTGACTCAGGCTACTTTTGATTATTTGGCAGAAGCCACGGAAGACCTGCCCTTTTATGAGGATTACAGCTGGGAAGAATATCTCCAAACTCGAGCACAGCTGAATAAATATTGGAATGTGGTTAGGGATTTATATGAAGAGGGACTATTGACTTGGGATTTTTCTCAGAAAATAAATGAAGAAGAGCTAATAGAAAAAGTGATTCAGGCAGAAACGATTATGGATGATTATTTCTGCGAATTTCTTTTCCAAAACACCAATCTCGATGAAGACTTTTTTATCAATTGGAGAGGCCATTCCTTCAGAGAGGGATATTTTGATCTGTTCCCAATCTTTTGGAAAGGATTTATTCCTATTCGTGCTCAATTAGTCCAAAAGTATTATGCGCTATCAGAATATGAGACTGAGGATTTTTTGGAAGATGAGTATTGCTTTAATCAGGAAGAAACTTTGGAGAGTCTTTACTTTCATATGAATATTAGAAAAGAGGCTAAGGAAAGAGGAGAAGAAATTCCCTTTTATTCAAAAGTTTAATCGATTCATGCTTCAATTGTGAAGCTATTTATTAGCTATATAAAACCCTGAAGCCTTAAAGCGGTTAAATAATTAAAAGTGCTTCCGGCTTTCATCTATTAACCACTAAATTTTTCATTTTCCTATGTTCCAAAAAATTTCCCGAACCCAAAGTCCTCCTTCTAAACCATTGATGATATGGGATGGAAACTGTGGCTTCTGTGCCTATTGGATTCAGGTTTGGGAAAGGAAATCTTCGGGTATAACTTTTAAAACCTATCAGGAAGTAGCGAATCAATTTCCTGAAATTCCTCTCAAAGAATTCAAGAAGGCTTCCCGGTTTATTGAACCAAACGGCCAAATATTCAGTGGTCCTGATTCAGCTTACAGGAGCTTTTTCCATTTTAAAAGGCCTTTGAAATTTCCGCACCGCTGGTATCAGAAGTCCAGATCTTTCAGATGGATGAGCGATCATGCCTACAATTTCATGGCTAAAAATAGGCCAGCCATGATGAAAATTACCCATGCTTTTTGGGGCAAAAATCCAAAGCAACAAAAGCCTTATTATTTAATTTGGCTTGCGCTCATTTTTGGAATATGCTTTATTGGTATAAGTATCCTTTTTTGAAGTCTAAGTTTTAGCCTTTCAGGAAATTATGTTTCTTTAAAATTGCCGGGTTTTAAGTAGAGGTTTTAAAATTTTCTAGCCTTTTAGAATTGAAAAAAGCCAAAATGGGCATAATGATTAGGTAAAGCATGTAGCTAAATCCGGAAATGATAAAGGTATAACTGCCACCCAGATTGAATAATGAAATAGCTACTGAAATAAGGGGAATCAGCCCCATTGCTAAATTGATCCTAACACTGTTTTGGGTGAGAAGTATTTCTTGTTGAGAAAGTAGTAATTGTTTCTTTTTCTTCAGTGATCGAACATTAAGCCATACGAAGACTAAAAATATTCCAGATGCACCTAGCCCGTAAATGACCATCAATTCTGAAGTGTCTTCAGGTCTGATTGTTTCAGTGAAAATCCGATTAAATAGCTCCTTATTATCAGTTAATAAAGCAGTGTAAATATCTACTAATAGCCTGATTAGAAATTTTAGGGGGTAGGTATAAAACAATACTAAAAAGAGGAGAATAGTATTTATGGCGGTGGTTCCAGAATCCCTGAGACCAAAACGGATAAAATATAGATAATGCTGGTACCATATCAACATCAAAATTGAAATAGAACCAGCGAAAGGAATAAAATCTTTGATGAAATCTCTTAACTGCTCAAAGTTTTCAGGAGGACTACTGGATAGTAAAAGAAGACCGATGGCTATGGCAAATACTCCGTCGCTCAGGGATTCTATCCGAGTATTTTCCAGCCCCCTTAGTTGAAAGCCCAGCTTTTCTTGAGAAGTTTGAATTTTTTGTTTCAATTAGAGTTTATTTTTGATTCAATGAAATTTCAGAAATCTAGTTCAATTGAAAGGTTTTGGACATGAAAATGAATTAAAGTCTAATTGCTCTCGCAATCACTGCTGCCATAATCCCCAAGCCTTCTTTATTGGGATGAACCCCATCAGGCAGCAACTCAGCTTTGTCCATCAAAGGGGTATACAAATCAATCAGCTCTGAAGCGCTGGATTGAGCAATATCCATGATCATCATACGCTGCTCGTTGTTCATAACATTGGCAGTAATTCCGAAATTATCCTTGGTAACCGGTACTGGCATGATGACATATACCTTTCCATCCACAGGCATATTCTGACGAAACTCTGCAATCATATCCAAATAGTCTTTTCTGAAATCGGCTTTATGGACCCAATTCTGTGGTTTGGAATCATTGGTGCCAAGCATGATTACCAAAATGTCTGGAGCAAAATCTTTCACTTCCTGAAACTGTGGTTCATTCCAATAAGGGAAATCTCCTTTTCTCAATAGCGTTCTGCCACTTACTCCAAAATTCTTTACTAGATAAGCTTCTCCCAATAATGCCTGCATTTGTAAGGGATAAGAATCCGGATTATCTCTACCGGGTCCTTGTGTGATTGAATTTCCCACACAGGCAATTTTGATAGGTGATTGGGCGTATGCCGATAGGCTGAAAAGAAACAGGCATAGAAAACTGAAATAGGTTCGCATAAAGCTGAAAGGTTTGATTTTTGGGTTTTATGAATTAATTGAATGTAAAATAGAAAATTCAGTCCATTTATTTTCCACTCCTTTTACCTTCCCCTATTTTTAGAAGATGAAGCCTATCAAAGCTCTTTTGCCTTTCATTTCTTGGCTTTCCATTGACGTGGTTTTAGGAGCCATGGCAGGGATGTTATTTTTTTCTCAACTCCTCCACGTGCAGCTAGGGTGGGAAATTTATGCCCTGTTGGGTCTCTGTGTTTGGGTAATTTATACAGCCGATCATCTGTTGGATTCCCGTAAAAAAGTACAGATTGACCTGAGTCCCAGGCATCAGTTTCATGCAAGAAATCAGAAAACCCTTTTGTTTAGCCTGGCTTTAGCTACGCTTTTAGGCTTGCTGGGAGCGATTTGGGTCTTAGGCTGGACCAGGGAGTTACTTTGGTCTCTGGTTCTTGCGGGGGCAATAGGCGGAAGTATGACCTTGATACGCTTAGGAGGAAATGCCGGGAATGGACTTAAGGAATTGAGTACGGCAGTTTTTTACGTTTTGGGGATTGCCTGGATCCCTCTTCTTCGAGCCGAAGCATTGGATAGAGACTGGAGACTGGGAGCCTTTTTATTAGTATTTACGCTGTTGGCCTTTTTAAACTTGCTAATGCTATCCTGGATGGACAGAAAAAAAGATGAAATAGCTGGTTTTCCCTCTGCGGCGCAGTTGATTCAGCCTACACAATTATTGGACTGGATTCGAAGACTTGCTCTGCTATTGATTATAGCTTCGCTTGCACTCTTTATCGCTTTGCCCTCTTTCTTCCGCATGTATTCCTGTATTTTGCTGATAATGGTTATCCTCCATTTCTTGATTTTTTTCAACAAAAATCTCAACGAAAATCAAATTCGGACTAGGATGGAGGCGGTTTTTCTATTGCCTTGGATATTATTGATTTTTTGAAATAAGATAGAAATCCCGTTCCTAAATGTATACCTAGAAACAATCCTCCCTTTTACAAAGTCGGCAAGAGCTTGTCCCGATAAATATCGGGACGGTTTAATTAATAAATTAATTCCCCTCAAAAGGATATAGAGGGGAATTAAAATAACTCTAAATGATCACAAAGTTCCATGCCTACAGCATGGCTAAGCTATTGTGAGGTCGTATTCTACCGAACTTTAATCCCTCCGGGATTGACTAGACTGCACTTTTTTGAGGATAGATGATTGTCAGTTAGGATAAATGTTGTACATCAATCTATCCAATTTCATCTGGAACCGTAATTTATGTACTACACAAAAGCACTGTGTCCGGTAATAGCTCTCCCTACAATCAAAGAATTGATTTCTTTGGTGCCTTCATAGCTGTATACTGCTTCTGCATCTGCCACAAATCTGGCAATATCATGTCGCAACAAAATTCCGTTGCCACCAAACAGTTCTCTTGCCTGATCCACGATGGATCGCATTCTTAAGGTGCAGAATACCTTGGCCAAAGAAGCATGCTCATCCAGCAGATCTCCTGCGTCTTGCATTTGGGAAAGCCTAAATACCATGGTTTGCATTGCTGTCAAATCTCCCAACATGGTGACTAAAAGATCCTGAACCAACTGGAAGGATGCGATCGGTCTTCCAAACTGACTTCTTTCATTACTATAAGCCAATGCGAGTTCATAAGCGCCTCTCGCACAGCCTACTGCCTGCCAGGCCACTCCGGCTCTGGTCATTCTCAAGACTTTGGCAGTATCTCTAAATGAATTTGCCTCTTGTAGCCTGTCGCTTTCCGGTACTTCGCATTTGGTTAAAGTGATCAGAGCATTTTGTACAGTCCTTAAGGCCATTTTGTCTTCCAGTTTTTCAGCAAAAAAACCTGGATTATCCTTCCTTACAATAAACCCTTTCACCTGATTATCATCCAGGTCTCTTGCCCAAATCACAGTCATATCTGAGAAAGTGGCATTTCCGATCCATTTTTTCTGGCCATTCAAAATCCATACATCACCCTCTCTTTTGCAGGTAGTAGTTAAGCCTCCGGCAACTCCCGAACCAACTTCTGGTTCAGTAAGCCCAAATGCTCCGATTTTTTCCAGTTTCTGCATGGCAGGAAGCCATTCTTGTTTTTGAGCTTCCGACCCACATAGGTACACAGATCCCATTGCTAAGCCACTCTGCACCCCGAAAAAAGTAGAAATTGAGGTGTCAATTCTTGCCATTTCCATAGCGATAAATCCTTCCAGTAAGGCGGAATGTCCAGGACAACCATAGCCTTGATAAGTTAGCCCGGCTATATCCAGCTCGGCCATTTTTGGAATGATGTGCATAGGGAATTCCCCGCGGTTCCAGTAATCATTGGCAATGGGTTTGATTTCACTTTCCATAAATTCCCGTACCCTCAGCTGAATATCCCGCTCGTGTTTGGGTAAGCTTTTCCCCAACTCGTAAAAGTCTCCGTTGATCGGTGGAATTTCTTTAGGTTTACCTCCTCCTTTAAGCATTCCCATCATTTTGGATATGTCTGATTCGCTCATTTGTGACACCAATCCTACCATCTTGGGGAGGTCAACTTTCTGGGAAAGTTTAGAGATTTGGTCTAAGTCTACAGATTTGAGTAGTTGGCGAAGGCCTGAGATATTCTTAAAAAGATTTTTCATACGATTATGTTAGGTTTATTGGAAAGGATCTGAAAAAAGAAATACTTAGATTTCTAATTCTGAGATATGAAAGATAATTATCGTTGGTTGACTCCTGTTTACGAATTGCTCTCCAGTCTGGTTTTTGGCCAAACTTTAAAGCAATCCAAAACTTGTTATCTTTCTAATATACGCAACAAGCATCTTTTAATCATAGGCGGAGGGACTGGTTCTGATTATCAGTCTGTTCAAAGGGATATGAAAGGGGACTTTGTGGAGGTGTCAGTTAGTATGCTTCGCAAAGCCGAAAAAAACTTAGAAAGCTCAGAGCTTAATTTTCATTTAGGAGAAATTCCTCTAGGTAAAACTTATGATTTGATCCTGTTGCCATTTGTATTGGATACGCTAATCGATGAAGAATTAGAGGAGCTTTTGATGAAAATAAAAGCTGTTTCCAAGCAAGGGGCATTGATCTATCTATCAGATTTTTTCCCGCAGAAAAATAGACGGAATAAGCTTCTTCAATCTTTGATGATACGGTTCTTCAGAGCTTTCACTAAGCATCCAAGAAAGGATTTGCCTGATTATAAGGAGTTTTTAGAGAAGGCTGGATTCCGCCTCTTGAAAGAAAAAACATGGTCTGAAGATTGGGTACGGGCTCAGCTTTGGCAAAAAGCTTAATTCCCGGCTTTTTGGATTATTCGAGTAATCAGCTCATCAAAGTATTGTCCATTCCCCGGGCCGTACCAATTCATCTCCCTTACCTCATGAAAATGCTCGTCATAGAGTTCATCTGGCGTGATGTAGCCAATATATCCTCCATTAAAAGTGGTTATAATTAAATTGAGTCCTTTTTCCTGAGCCAATTGATCCCATTTTTCATAAAAAACACCTGAAATCTCCCCGCTTGAAGAAATGATTAGCGTATTTCCGATTTGAGTGATACCCATATGTGGATTGGTTTCGCCTAGTAGTTTTTTAAATAACCATGGTCTAATCCGGATATCATCTGAGATCCTTAAATGGGGTTCTCTAAGCGATAAGTCCAATCTTGCATTTCGGATTCTTGGAAGTTTGACTGTGCTATACCGGGTCATTTTTAATTGACTGATGGAGTCGAGGGATAGGGCATATTCTTGAACTGCCGGTATATCATTCCCTGAACGAAGAGGTCTATGAGAACCAACCGTGCCTGCTGCAAAAAGTGCAAAATCAAAGTTGGACTGTTCCATTTTTTTCATCAGGTAAAAAGGGTAATCACCTGAAAGCCCCATAAACTTAGTACTCAAGCAAGTGGCATGGGCAGAATAGGTGAAGAGTGTGGCAGACTTCCCATCTTTCTTGGTAAAAATCAATTGTCTGGTAAATGGGTCAATCGGACCATCTTTTACGAATCGATTGGCCACCAATTCATTAGCGTCTGCTTTCCTAAAATGGATGCTCACAGTATCTAGGCTTGCTTTGGCTCGCTCAATGGCCTCCAAACTTTTATCTGCAATTCCAGCTACAATTTCCTCCTGAAAGCCTCCAAATGCCAGTTCTCCCAAAGGCCCGGGCATGTAGCCTCCCATGCCTGAATGCGTGTGTGTAGCTGTAAATAGGAGTTGAGAGATCTGAGGATACTTTTCTCTAATCTTCTTTTCAATTTTTTCTGCTAAATACGGGTGAACAATCAATAGCTCGTAATTCAACCAGGCTATTTCCTGTTTTCCATTACTCAAGACGATACTTTTTACATAACTGCTGTCGGCTACAAATTCATAGTTTCCTCTGGGAGCATAGCCTACCAAATCCACAGGCTTTTTTGGAGTCATATTACTTTTTCCCCATCCGGCCATCCAGCCATCCCCTATGCTTTGCTCAAAACTCAGTTGGTCCAGTCTGGTAAAGGTTTCTTGGTAAAAATCCTGTTCATCAAGCGGACTGCGGTCTACAGTTGTGAGAGTAAATAATGCAATCAGCAACAAAAACAGAAAGATCCCGAGCAGGATCTTTCCAAATAATTTAAAAGCTGATTTTAGGTCCATAGCTTAATACTCAAAAGTGCCGTGTGGACTTTGAATAGTTACTTTTTTTCCCTCAAATGGCTCTACTCTTCCGATAATCTGAGCTTCAACTCCATGAGATTCTGCTATATCAATGATTTCTTCCGCGTGTCTTTCATCGAGATATACTTCCATGCGGTGGCCCATATTAAATACTTTGTACATCTCTTTCCAGTCGGTTTTACTTTCTTCCTGTATGATTCTGAAGAGTGGAGGAGTTTCAAAGAGATTATCCTTAATCACATGTACATTCTCTACAAAATGCAGGACTTTGGTTTGAGCGCCTCCGCTGCAATGAACCAAACCATGAATATGAGGTCTCAAATAATTTAAGACATCCACCATTATTGGCGCATAAGTTCGGGTAGGAGATAGAACCAATTTTCCAATATTTACCGGAGCGCCTGGAGCTGCATCAGTTAGATTGTATTTGCCGGAATAGATTAAGTCATCCGGAACAGCTGGATCAAATGATTCTGGGTATTTGGTTTTTAAAACCTTGTTGAATACATCATGTCTGGCAGAAGTCAATCCATTGCTACCCATGCCTCCATTATATTCTGTCTCATAATTGGCCTGTCCGTATGAAGCCAAACCTACGATTACGTCTCCGGGCTGAATTTTATCATTGGAAATGACATCTTCCCTTCGCATTCTGCAGGTAACGGTGCTGTCTACGATCACGGTGCGAACCAAATCTCCCACATCGGCAGTTTCCCCGCCTGTTAGCACTGCATGAACTCCCTTGTCCCGTAGCATTTGAAGAACCTCCTCAGTACCTTCTATGATGGCAGAGATTACTTCTCCCGGGATCAGGTTTTTATTTCTACCAATAGTGGAGGATACGAGAATATTATTGATGGCTCCCACACAGAGAAGGTCATCCGTATTCATAATGATCGCATCCTGTGCTATTCCTTTCCACACGCTTAAGTCCCCTGTTTCTTTCCAATAGAGATAAGCTAGAGAGGATTTGGTTCCCGCACCGTCCGCATGCATGATATTGCAATAATCCGGATCAGAGCCTAAAGTGTCTTCTACGATTTTGCAAAATGCATTGGGAAAAAGTCCTTTGTCCAACTTAGAGATTGCATTATGGACATCTTCTTTGGAGGCGGAAACACCGCGCTGCATGTAGCGCTCGTTCATGGTTTTTTGGGATTGGTTACCAATGGACAAAGTTAAGTATTCCGAAGCATTGAAGAAGGAAATATTTGGGAAATATACTTTGTGAGATACGCTTTGCTGAAATAAGCTCTCCTTCGTCGAGCGAAATACGCCTTCGGCGAAATATTGGGTTCCAGGTAGATCAAAATCAGCGAATTAATCCGCGAAAATTTGCGGGAAAAAATCAAATAAATCACTTTGTTTCTTCTATACTTTGCGGGAGTCAAAAGAATCACTGCGCCGCTGCGCCGTTGCGAGAGATAAAAAGATATACTTCGTGAAATATAGCTTCGCGAAATATGCCTTCGGCGAAATATTAGGTTCTTGATGGATCAAAATCAGCGCTTATCTGCGAATTAATCAGCGAAAATCTGCGGGAAAAATCAAATCAATCACTTTGCCTCTTCTATACTTTGCGGGAGTCAAAAGAATCGTTGCGTCGCTGCGCCGCTGCGAGAGATAATTGATATGCTTCGCGAAATACAGCTTTGCTGAAATATGCTCTCCTTCGTCGAGCGAAATACGCCTTCAGCGAAATATTTGGTTCTTGGTAGAGCAAAATCAACGTTTATCAGCGAAGTAATCCCTGAAAATCTGCGGGAAAAAACCAAATAAATCACTTTGCCTCTTTCATTCTTTGCGGGATTATTAAAAAACTCTGCGCCGCCGCGCCGCTGCGAGAGATAATTGATATGCTTCGCGAAATACAGCTTTGCTGAAATATGCTCTCCTTCGTCGAGCGAAATACGCCTACGGCGAAATATCGGGTTTTGGGTAGATCAAAATCTGCGATTATCAGCGAAATAATCCGCGAAAATCTGCGGGAAAAAATCAAATAAATCACTTTGCCTCTTCTATACTTTGCGGGAGTCAAAAGAATCGTTGCGTCGCTGCGCCGCTGCGAGAGGAAAAGATATGCTTAGTGATATACGCTACACTGAAATAAGCTCTCCTTCGTCGAGTGAAATACGAGACAAATCCCCCTTTGGAATTCTGTACTGATTTGGGACGAGTTGTAGAATTAAAGGGGTTAGGGGGATTTTAGAAAAATACTTTGTGAAATATGCTTCGCTGAAATAAACTAGAAATACATATCGCTGCGCCGCCGCGTCGCTGCGAGAGATAATAGATATGCTTCGCGAAATACAGCTTTGCTGAAATATGCTCTCCTTCGTCGAGCGAAATACGCCTTCGGCGAAATATTTGGTTCTTGGTAGAGCAAAATCAGCGTTTATCAGCGAATTAATCCGCGAAAATCTGCGGGAAAAAAATCAAACCAAATAAATCACTTTGCCTCTTCTATACTTTGCGGGAGTCAAAAGAATCGCCGCGCCGCCGCGAGAGAATCTTTGCACTTTCAAAATTACACGAACATCTCCTCAATCAACTGGGTATAAAAGTCCTTTACTTCCATACCAATTGCCCGGATCTGCTGAGAAATTAAGCTGGTTTCTGTTTGCCCAGGCACCGTATTGATTTCAATAAAAAAGAACTTTCCGGTTTCCTTTTCCAAGAAATAATCAATTCGAACAGCTCCTCTGCAATTGAGTTTTTCATACACCCTTGATGCCACCCTTGAAACTCTTCCTATTTCCTCCTCATTCATTCGGCCTGGAGTTATTTCTTCGCAAACTCCAGGGATATATTTTGCTTCGAAATCAAAGAACTCCTTGCTGCTCACAATCTCCGTAGCAGGAAGTACTGTGATCTCGCCTTTTCCTCGGAAAACTCCCACAGAAAACTCCCTTCCTGATACAAATTCCTCAACCAATACCTGTTTGTCTTCCGCGAAAGCTTTTTCCAAGGCCTCAGATAACTCCTCCCAGGTTTTGACTTTACTCATTCCGATTGAGCTACCACCATTATTCGGTTTGATAAACAGTGGAAGGCTTAATTCTCCCTCAATTCGCTTTCTATTCTTTTCAGTATTTTCAAAAAGTTGAATGGACTGTGCAATATGTAATTCGGGGATATCTTGAACAATAGCTTTGGTATAGCCTTTATTCATAGTGATAGCTGAAGTCAGCTGATCGCAAGTGGTATAAGGGATTCCCAGCATATCAAAGTATCCCGCCAATTTGCCGTCTTCACCCGGGGAGCCATGTAAAATATTGAAAACTCCATCAAAGGTGATTTTTTCGTCTCCGATGGAAATACTGAAGTCATTGAGATCAACAGGGATTTTTTCTCCAGACTCGCAGACAAAATGCCAATCCCCTGGATAAATCAAGATTTTGTACACGTCATACCTGTCGCGGTCTATGGTTTTTTCGACAACAGCAGCGCTTTTTAGGGAGATGACGGATTCACCGGTGAATCCTCCGGTTACCAAGGCAATTTTCTTCTTCATGGCTGGGAAAAATCAATATGCGAAGTAGCTTAATTTCTTTTTATAGTCCAAGTTATTGCTACCCTCCAACGGTTTTTTAATAGGTTCTATTTTCAAAAAAAACTTAGAAATTCAAATGGGATGCTAGATCGAGGCATTTTTAAAATTTTCCTACTATAAATTTAATAAGCTTTTAAACCGCTCCAAGGGACTTAAAGCCCTTGGAGGGTTCTGTAACTTTTCATCCAAATGGAACAAAAATGCTATCGAGAGTTTTTTTATATTCGCCGTCTATAAAACTTGCAAATACCCAAAAATACGACTGATATGATTGAAAGTTTGAAAAAAGCATCTTCGCTTTTTCTGATCTTGTTTTTGGCCTCTGTCTCCTTGCAGGCTCAGGCTCTCAAAAAGGTAAGTCTTGAAGATGTTTTCAAGAAAAATACCTTCGCCCAAAAATCCGTTTACGGGATCAACTGGATGAAAGACGGGAAATATTACAGTTCCCAAGTAAACCGTGGAGGATTTCCCACAGTAGTAAAAATCAATGTAACCACAGGTGCTGAAGAAGCAGTCCTTTTGGACGGAAGAGCTTTAGGACTCAATTTTTCTTCTTATTCCTTCAATTCCGACGAATCAAAAGCTCTGGTAGCTACCGATGTTGAATCTATTTATCGAAGATCTACCAAAGGGATTTTCTATGTAGTCGATATGGCTACAGGAGAAAAGCAACAGTTGATGAATGGGGAGAAGATCTCCTATGCGACTTTATCTCCTGACAATGACAAAGTAGCTTTTGTAAAAGATAATAACTTGTACCTAGTGGAGCTGGCTACTAACCAAACCACTCAGATCACAAAGGATGGTGAGTGGAATAAAATCATTAACGGTGCAGCAGATTGGGTATATGAAGAGGAATTTTCCATGTCTCAGGCATTTTCTTGGTCACCTGACGGAAAGAAAATAGCATTTATCAGATTCGATGAAACAGATGTGCCTGAATTTAATATGCAGTTGTGGGGGCCGCTTTATCCTGCTGATTACAGATTTAAATATCCTAAAGCGGGTGAGCAAAATGCAGAGGTAAGCATTCATGTATATGATTTGGCTTCAAAAAATATTCAAAAAGTAGATGCTGGGTCAGAGAAAGATATTTACCTACCGAGAATCTATTGGACCAAAGATGCTAATCAACTTGCTTTCATTCGCTTAAATAGACTTCAGAATAAGTTGGACCTTTTCCATGCGAATGCTACAACTGGCTCCAGTAAACTTATTCTATCTGAGGAGTCTGAGACTTATGTGGATTTAGATTATAATGACAATTTACAATACCTAAGTGACGGAAAGAGCTTTATTCGAACTTCTGAAAAGGACGGGTATAAGCATATTTATCACCATGCGATGGATGGAAGCTTGATCCGTCAAATTACCAGCGGAGATTGGGAAGTGACTGAGTTGGTAGGAGTGGATGAAAAGAATAAAAAAATCTACTTTGTGTCTGCAGAAGCTTCTCCTTTGGAGCGAAACTTTTATGTGATTGATTTTTCTGGGAAAAATAAAAAAACATTGACTCCATTGGCAGGAACTCACAGAATCAATATGAGTCCGGACCATCGTTTCTTCATTGATTATTATTCCACCACAGAGATGCCTCAGGTAGTGACCTTGCATGAATCTAGCGGGAAATTGCTTAAGTCTTTGGAAGAAAATGAAGAGTTGAAGGAGCGATTGAAAAGTTTTGCCTTAGGTAAAAAAGAGTTCTTCACTTTCCCAACTGTTGACGGAACTGCATTGAATGGTTATGTCATCAAACCTGCGGATTTTGACCCGAATAAAAAATATCCTGTGCTCATGTATGTCTATGGAGGTCCAGGCTCTCAAAATGTCTTAAACTCTTGGGGTGGAACTCGTGATTTTTGGCATCAGGCTCTTGTTGCAGAAGGGTATATCGTAGCCTGTGTGGACAATAGAGGTACTGGAGCCAGAGGACGTGATTTCAAGCATGCGACTTACGCAAATTTGGGCAATCTGGAAACCATAGATCAAATCGAGGGCGCTAAGTATTTTGCGAAGCAATCTTATGTTGATTCATCAAGAATAGGAATTTGGGGTTGGTCTTATGGAGGCTATATGTCTTCCCTTTCTTTGATGATTGGCAATGATGTCTTTAAAACAGCAATAGCAGTTGCCCCAGTAACTACCTGGAGATATTATGATACAATCTACACTGAGCGCTATTTGCAAACTCCACAGCTTAATCCTTCAGGTTACGATGATAATAGTCCTATCTCACATGTCAACAAACTGAAAGGAAACTTCCTGTTAATTCACGGAACGGGGGATGACAATGTGCATTTCCAAAACTCGGTGGACTTGGTAGATGCTTTGATAGCTGCGGATAAGCAGTTTGAGACTTTTTATTATCCCAATAGAAACCACGGCATTTATGGGGGGAATACGACATGGCATTTGTATTCCATGATGACGGACTTTTTGAAAAGAAAGCTATAAAAAATGAAAACCGCAGAATGAGAGTTCTGCGGTTTTTTTATTGTCTCCCGCAAAGAGGAAAAGGAGCAAAGCATACTTTAACGCTAGGGGGAGTTATGGACTTGATTGTTCTGATCCTTTGCGACTTTGCGAGAGTCTAAGCCAATTTAATCTGATCAAGATAAAACTTCATCCGGCTATGATCCCGAGGTAAAAAGTCAATTTTATCGATTTTATCTTCCTTGTGATTGTAAAAAACTTCCACGTATTCATTCTCCAGCAGGTACAAATTAACCTTATGACGATAGTATCTAATGGCCACGACAAAAGTAGCCTCCATGTAGAGGGTTTTGATTTTTAGATGAAGGGGAAGTTGTCTGAACTCTTCTTTACTCATATCACATCTCGCAGTCTGATAAAGTTAACCAAAATTGTTTGGGCTTTTGTTCAACCGGGTGGGAAAGAAGTAAGTAAATGATCAAAAAAATACCCTTAGCAAACTTACCAAGGGTATTTTAAATTTTAATTGAGATTCTTACTGAAAGTTTTTGATCTCTTCACTAAAGTCAAAAACTTCAACATTTTGTTTTTGACCTGCCACAATACTGCTTCCCGCTGCAGACCTATATCCGCCTGCACAGTGTACCAAGATGGGTTTCTCATCAGGTATTTCAACTGTTCTTTCTCGCAGTTCCTGCAAAGGGATATTCATCGCTTTCTCGAAAATTGGTGAGTTGTGATTTTCATCTCTGCTTCGGATATCTACAATGGTAAATTTGTCTGGGTTAGTTTTAAATTCATCCACGTTGAAGCTTGATTCTCGGGCACTCATACCTTTAGGGTTGATTACCGCAGCTTTGATCAATTGCTCATATCCTATTTTCGATGCTTTATTTATCAAATCTTCCAATTCGGCAATTGAGTCAGAGACTAAAAAGAAATGTTCTTCCGGTGCTACAATTGAGCCTAACCAAGTTTCGAATTTTGCCCCATTCATAATATTAATCGAACCGGGAATATGCCCTTCGGCAAAGGTTTCTTTTTTTCTGGCATCTATTATCAATGATCCTTCGGAAATGGATGCGCCCTCTGACCAAATGCCTACTCTAGAAATAGATCTTTGATAGGCAGGAGCTCCTGTCTTATTCATATCTACATCATAGCTGAAATATTTGGGGATATAGGGTTGACCTTCCAATAAGGAGTCGACGAAACTTTTTTCATCCAAATCTCCAAATGCCCAATTGTTTTCTCTTTGCTCTCCAATAGTAGATTGGCGTTCATCACTGAGATTTTTTCCGCAAAGAGACCCCGCTCCATGAGCAGGATATACAATTATATCATCTGAAAGTGGTTTCAACTTAGTTTGAACCGTCTTATACATCATTTGAGCAAGTTCCTTCCTTTGAGCTTTCATGTTTCCTGCTTTTTCTCTCAAATCAGGCCTGCCCACATCTCCTATAAATAGTGTATCCCCGGAAAACAGCGCATAATCCTTCCCATTTTCATCTTTCAAAATAACACTGATAGAATCGGGAGAATGTCCTGGGGTATGCAAAGCATGAAAACTTAGTTTTCCCAATTTGAATGAATCCCCCTCATCAAATGAGCTGTGGGGATAGTCAGCTTCCACGAGTTTAGAAACGTAAATTGTGGCATCCTCATTTTGATGAAATTCTAAATGTGAACTCACAAAATCAGCATGCGGGTGAGTTTCAATTACCGCGACAATTTTGCCTCCGCAGGTTTCTGCAAAGTCGTAGTAAGGATTGGGATTTCTCCCAGGGTCCACCAAAGCGATCAGGCCTTCACTTTCAATAGCATAACTAGCGTGGGCCAGACCTTCATCATAAAATTGTTTGATATTCATAGATTGATTAGTTCAAATTGATGGTACAAAAGTACAGCTTAATGCAGCCTAGTTCAGTGATTCAGATCACCATCCCTTTCTAACAACACAAAATGAGAAAAATTTGAATAGGTTAAATCTTGCTTCTGATCCAGAAGAGAAGTAAAATTGATCAACTAAACCAAACGAGTTCCAGTGTTTTTAGAGAAAACCTATTTACGAAGTTTATTCTTTTTGATTGTTCTGGCGGTTCTGACTGCTTCCTGTAAATCTAAAAAAATCAGTAGGGAAGACCCGGTATTCACGGTAATTTCCACAGCAAAATCTTTTACCGGAACTCCTTATAAGTACGGGGGTACCACTCGGGCAGGTATGGATTGTTCTGCATTAGTATTTCACTCCTTTTATGCTGTAGGGATCACTATGCCCAGGATATCAGCGGATCAGGCCAAAATGGGGAAAAAAGTCAGCCCCCGAGAGTTGAAAGAAGGTGACCTTTTGTTTTTTGCAACAGGAAGAAGGAGAAATCAAGTGACGCATGCAGGAATAGTTACCGAATCAAAAAAAGGCGATATTCGATTTATTCATGCTTCAACTTCTTTGGGGGTTACCGAGGATTTTTTAAGTAATCGATACTGGAGCAAGGCCTTCCTTTTTGGGAGGAGACTTTTGGAGTAGCAGTTCAGAAAAAAAAAAGAGCGACTGAGCGCTCTTTTTTGGATTAGTGATTAGAAATTTTTACTTCCGTCAGTCTGGAGTACGTAGCGGAAAGTATAGTGCCCGCTTGGAGTGGCTCTTGGGTCAATTTGATCTGCCGGAGGATTTCCTTTGTAATAGCTTAGAATTTCGATTTTGCTGTAGTTACCCCCGGTGGTTTTTACCAGGATCACTCTGCCTGGGATCGGAGTCACTGTGAAAGTTGCTGAATTGTAATTATACCAGCCATTTCCACTACCTGTAGGAATCGCAAAAGTAGATTCGCTATCAGTGGCGAACGTAGCGGAAGTTGGCACTTGGTTGATTTCCTCAAAAATACCGCTTACAATCGCCGCCTTTACGTTTTTTGAACTGTTGGTTCGGATGGTGGTTCCTTTGAATGCCAAGTCCCAATCATCTGTTTCGCTGACAATGGCATTTTGCTCCAAACTGAAATATTGAAAGGGATTCACTTTTTCGACCTCGCCTGTATTTCGATCGATGACATCATTGGGAGCGGCTAAATCTGCTACAAGAATGGCCTCCAGCTCAACTCTAGGTTGAGCATCATCGGTAGTATCGCAGGCAAATGCTCCAAAGAAGATGAGAAGATAAAAGATGGATTTTAGGTTAGTTTTCATAGATGTATAAATTGAATTTAGTTTTTGATAAAGTTCATGAGGGGTAATTGAATTCCTGTAAATAGCATTCTGCCTGGATTATTAGGCTGGGCAGGAGTTTCTATGTTGAGAAGATTGGTTCCTCCCAATTCCAGTTGAATGCCGTTGGAGAATGTTTTGGTGAGGTTGATATTGAGGCTCATCCAGCCTGGTGCATATTCTCTCTTGTCGTCGAGGATGAGATTTCCATTCAGATCGGCAAAACCAAATTCGCCTCTGTAAATTCCTCGTAGGGCTAAATCAATCCCGGTCTTTGGATGATGATAATTGATTTTCACATTGCCACTGTGTCGACTTCTATTGAAAAGTCCTCCATAATCTGCCCGTGTTACTCTGACGGTTTGGTTTTGGGAGTTTCTTTGAAATAGTTCTCCTGATGCTATCCTTTCTAAAACATCCAAATCCCGAGAATCCAGGAAGGAGTAGCCGATACTGAAGGATAGGTGATTGTTCCATGCATAATTGAAATCCATTTCAAGCCCTTGCGTGACTACACTTCTTATGTTGAAATAGGAAAATGCATTTTGTCCACTTTTGAGCTGGGCTATAGGCGCTGTTTCAATCAGGTTGGTGATTTGGTTTCTAAATAAGTTGCCCTGTACTAGTATTTTGGAACCAATTTTCCACCTGAGCCCAGAATTGATAGCCCATGAGCTTTCCGCTTTTAGCTCTCCTAAGTTTTCAGGAGCGATTAATACTCTTGCTATTAACCCTTCGTTTTCCAAGCGTCGGATTCCTTCCTCAGCCAGGTTAGATCCAAATACATAGTATCCTGAGGAAGCGTTATTGAAGTTGAGAAGGATTTGACGAAAGTCCGGTGCCTTAAAACCGGCTCCTATGGATGCTTGCCAACTGAAATTTTCAGAAAATTTGTATTGTCCGGCAATTTTTGGGCTGAGCCTTCCTCCGTATTGAGAATGCAAATCTCCACGAAGTCCTGTTACCAGATTGACTTTTGGTTTAGGATCCCATTGATGTTGCAGGAAAAAATACCCTGCATCAAACCGATTTTTATCTTCATACCGGGTGGCATCTACTGTTTCGATCAGTTGTCCTAAGCCCAAAGTGATCAGGTGTGTGGGTGTAGCCTGAAAATCAGTTTGTACTTCTGTGCGATGATAAAATTGATCAAAATTCTGAATATCAAAAAAGCTTTGATCGGATTGGAATCTAGTCACCGAATTGGTGGAAAACCAACTGCTCATGCCTCTCAAGGATATTAGAAATTTTTGAGAAGGCTTGAATCTCAAAGTAGGGTTAATATTCAGGTCGCTTCTTGAATTATTCATATCCAGTATCTCGTTCCCAGACGACTGCATCTCTCCGGTAGAATTCTCCTGATAGGCACGGACGAATAGGCTCGATTGCCATTTTTCTGATAGGTTACCTGAGACTTTGACTTGAGCAGTATGTGCCTGATAGGGGTTCTGGGTCTGACCGATGGTTTCGGGTCTGAGATCAAAACCTCCGGTCTCGAAATAGTCATAAAATAGGCTTGTATTCCATTTTTTGGATCCCAAGTTCAAATTCCCAGTTGGATTCCAGGTGTTGAAGGAGCGGTGACGCAAGCCAACATCCAGCTGATTTTCTCTCCCGAATGACTTGGTGATAATATTGATCACTCCTGCCATGGCTTCACTTCCATAGATAGCGGAAGATGGCCCGCGTAGAATCTCAATTCGCTCGATATTAGAAATGGAGAGGCGGTTCAAGTCAAATGTTCCGGCTGTTCTACCGATCAATGGTTCTCCGTCAAGTAGGATAAGGATATAGTCAGAGTCCAGTCCCTGCATTTGAAGCCCGGTGCCATGTTGAGACACGATTTGCAAGCCTGTTTGCTCTTGAAGAACATCAGAAAGACGTAGTCCACCTGTTTGTTGGATTTTTTCGGAATTCAGCACTGTGACGGGTAAGGGGAGGCTTTCCACGGTACGGTCTGTCCTAGTAGCCGCGACTACCACTTCATCCAGAATCCCTGATTTTTCCTGCAATACTATTTTTTCGCGTTTTTGCCATTCCTCCCAGCTTAATTGCATAGTTTCAAAACCTAGGGCAACTATTTTGACGACTGTTCCCTTCGTTTCAGAACTTCTTACAGTACCGTCTTCTTCAATTGGAAGGTGTAGTTTTCCATCGACCCAAATAGAGGCATGGAGAACGGGCTGTCCATTTTGATCTACTACTTTTTTTGGCTGTGGACTAGCTAGGACAGCAATAGTAAATAAGACCATGCAAAAGGAAATAACTACTTTAATTAGATTAATTCTAAACATAGGTTTAAAATTTTGGCGGAGAATTATCCCTCCGCCTGTTGTATTATTTCAAAGAATCGATTAACGTTTTCCATTCTTCTTTTTGAGGGATTCCGGGTTTTCTAAGTCCGAAAAACTGTGCTACCATTTCCCCCGAAGAATCAAACAGCTCTAATGCAGATACTAGGCCTTCGGTTGTATTTTTATGAACTACAAATGCCCTTTCGACTTCATCCTCGTTCAAATGCATGTTGAAGTCCGGGTCCAATACATTCAGCCATTGGTCTAATTGTCGGATGGTGCGAACTTTGCCTTGATGGATTTGGATATTTCCGTTATTTCCGGCGAAAATCATAATTGGAAGCTGGCTTTTTGCTGCTTCATTTAATACCATGCGAGCTGAGAGTCTATCTACTTCATAGGCCCATTTGTCATCTATCCATTCCACTGCATTGAGCCTGTTCACCTTGTATTTTCGAAGCATTCCAAAAAAGTCATGAGTATCTTTCATATTTTCCCAATCTGAAGTGAAGGACTCGTAGTCCAGTTCCTCTCTCGATACTGTAATTGGTTTTTCGATACTCGTAAATTCCAGCTTTTCATGTTGATCGGTTGCTGTATGTTCGTTGACTAGCTGTTCTGCAGCATCATAATCTGACTCATCCTGTAAAAAAACCTTAAGAATTGCTTCTCCGGCGGAGTCAAAATATTGCAGTGAAATCATAGTGCCTCTAGGCGTCTCGTTTGACACAGCAAATCCAAATTTCCAGTTTTTAAAAAAAATACGTTGCTCAATAGGGCCAATGACTGTGGCAATTTGCTGAGGTCCGGCCTGATGGATTTCGATTTTTTGAAAAACCCCATGATGTTCCAGCACGCATCCTTCATTTCTTGTGAGTGCCATAACCTTTTTTAGTTTTGGAAATTTCTTTACCTGTTCGGTAAAGTCATTCGTCAGGCGAACTGCATTTTCTCCAATTCCTGTGGCAAGCAATTCTGCCTCACTTACGCCCAGTTGACTGGCAGCATTTCTTATCCTGAGTTTAGGATTTTCAGACTTTAATTTTTCCCATGCTGTTTTCAGTTGAGATTGAGTTTCAAATAGAGTTTCCATAGTAAGCTTTGTTAATATTTTGTGATGGATTTCGATAGAAATGGTCAGTACTGATAATTTTTCTTCCGGTAATTGGATGAATCATAACCGTAACGGGATGGTCAAACACTTTAGAAAGAGTCTTCTCTGTCAAGACATCTGTTGTCGGACCGCATGCTTCGATCATTCCGTTTTTGAGCAATAATACTCTGTCTGCATATTGAGCAGCCAGATTGAGATCGTGCAGGATCACAAGGACTCCAATATTCCGATCTTTGAGCTGCTGTAATATTTGTAACACGGTGTGCTGCTGGGCAATGTCCAAGGCTGAAGTTGGCTCGTCGAGAAGGAGGTAGCGCGTGAAAAGCTTCTTTTCCCAGATTTGTACCAGGACTCTGGCCAGTTGGACCCTTTGTCGTTCTCCCCCAGAAAGATGCTGAAACTGCTGATTTTGCAGGCTGGTGGTTTGAGTGAGCTCCATCACATCCTGGAGTAGTTTCTGAGGTTGAGAAGACCTGCTGGCAATGAGTCCCAGCTCAATAACTTCTTTGGCTGTAAAAGGAAAATTGACTTCACTGTGCTGAGGCATCACCGCCCGGATTTGGGCCAATTGTTTGGACTTAAGTTGGTGAAGAGGGCAGCCATTGTACCCGATTTCCCCTCTTTTACAGGGTACATCTCCGGTGAGAATTTTGAATAAAGTAGACTTCCCGGCACCGTTTGGTCCTAAAACAGCCAAAATCTCACCAGCTTCTAGGGATAAACTGGCCTGATCGACGATGGGTCTCTGTTTGACACAAAAGTGAATTTCGGAGGCAGAAAGCATCAGGATTTGGTTTGATTGAAGGTGGAAATAAGATAGATGAAGAAAGGTGCTCCCAATAATGCAGTGATTACACCTATGGGGAGTTCTGCAGGAATAGCGATTGTCCGCGCTACTAAGTCTGCTAGATTCAACAGGATTGCCCCGACCAAAAAAGAGGCGGGAAGTAAAAGTTTATGGTCCGCCCCAAATGAAATGCGAATCAGGTGAGGAACTACCAATCCGACAAAGCCTATCATGCCGGTGAGAGAAACTGAAACCCCTACAATGAGAGCTGTTAGAATAAGAAGTTTGATTTTCAATTGGGAGACATTGATGCCCAAATGAAAAGCTTCCTGTTCGCCAAGTGACATTGCATTGAGATGGGTGCTTTGATTCAATAATAAGGCCGCAGGAACTAAAATCAGCAATATTGCTGTGGGAATTTTTTGCCAGGTAGCACCCCCCAAGTCTCCCAAGCTCCAAAAGGTAAAACTTCTTAAGGCTGCATCGTCCGAATAAAACAGGGTCAATCCTATTAATGCGCCAGCCAGGGCATTGATTGCCACTCCGGCTAAAATCAGGTTGCTTGTTCTGGCTTTTCCGGAACCTTTTGACAAAAGGTAAACTGCAATCACATGAATAAACCCTCCAATAAAAGCAAATAGAGGTAGTCCCACTTGTTGGGTCCAAGAGATGGATGACAAGCCTGGCAATAAGACCAAATAAATTACTGCAAACAAAGCCGATCCACTACTCACCCCGATTAAACCAGGCTCAACTAGCGGGTTTCTGAATAAGCCCTGCATTGCCGCTCCTGCTATTCCCAAGCCACCACCAACTAAGGTGGCAAGGATAATCCTGGGGAGTCTTATTTGTAGCAATACATTGGCTTGTTGATTGGTGTAGGCTTCAGCAATCCAACCTGTATCAGATAAAAGAATGGCTAAACTTTGTAGAGGAGAAATTTCAAAGGCTCCTTTGGAAAGAGAAAAAACTACAATTACCAATAAGAGCATTCCCATTCCTCCAAGCAGAATAGCTTTGGATGTCGAGAGCGCTATGGACTTGCTAAATGAGCTCATTATTCACCGCGTACTGCTTTGGCCAAGTCCAAGGCTGCTTTTCCAACTCTAGGTCCAAAACCAGAGAGATAGTGACCGTCTAAACTGATAATTTGATCTCGGTTATAGGCTTGTGTCTGTTGGATACCCTGGATAGAGGAAACACCTTTTTTTCCACCCAAACTTTGAATACCTGAGTCAAAAAATACCAGGTAGTCCGGATCGATCTGAATCAAAGATTCCGGTGTTAGCGGAACAAAATCTTCAAAACCAGTTGCTGCTGACTCTATTTCAGCCAATTCAAACATTTTTTCTGCAAAAGATCCTTTTCCTGCAATAAATAAACTTTCAGGGCCTCTTGCCATAACAAAGGCAGCTCTTGGCTTACCTGAGGTGTTTGATAGGTAATCTTTCAGTACCTGTAAATCCTGATCGATTGCTGCAGTTATGGTAGTAGCCTCTTCTTTTTTATCAAAAAAATCCCCCAGCTGAACGACTAATTCCTTGGTTTCTTCCGGTGAAGTAGGTTTCTTGAATAGCTCGACTTGCAGCCCAGTGCCTTTCAGTTGGGCCACTACATCATCCGTAAGATATCCTTCTTCGATCAAAAGCAAGTCTGGTCCAAGACTTAGTATGCCTTCCGCTTTGATTTGATTTCTGTACCCGATACTAGGCAGTTCTTGCATGGATTCCGGATAAGTAGAGGTACGGTCGGTAGCGATAATTTGGTCTGCCATTCCAAGACTAAAAAGGACCTCAGTAATAGTACCTCCTGCGGTAATGATTTTTTGAGATTTCTCGGAAGTATTCTGACGTACTTCAGATTGCTTCTGCTCCTTGCAGGCCTGAAATAGGAAAACAGTGGAGATGAGCAAGGCAAATATCTTTTTCATTTATTTAGATTAATTATCAATAGTGATGCAAATGTATATTTAATTAGATTCAGTCCAAATAAAAATTAATAGAATATTTTTATGG
This sequence comes from Algoriphagus sp. NBT04N3, assembly GCF_019443765.1. Lineage (NCBI taxonomy): Bacteria > Pseudomonadati > Bacteroidota > Cytophagia > Cytophagales > Cyclobacteriaceae > Algoriphagus > Algoriphagus sp. NBT04N3. The sequence continues at coordinate 3,379,759 of NZ_CP048415.1, read as the reverse complement.
TTTTCATAAAAAAATAGAAAGGGAGGAGGTGTTGGAGTATTTAATACAGTGAGGGGGGGCTAGCTATTAAAAAATTTTTCAGAGGTCTATTTCAGAGCTGCTTTCGGAGTCTCTTGAAATTGAATGGATTAATTTTCCAAATATCCTTTGGTATTAGGCTTTATTGATTAATTTTGCGGTCGAATTCAAAAAGCATATCCTTTTTACATTTCATTCAATCAAATGGCAAATATTGGAAAGATAACGCAGGTAATCGGACCCGTAGTGGACGTTTCCTTCGAAGGCGGCAAGCTGCCAAACATCCTTGACGCGCTGGAAGTAACCAAAGAAAACGGCCAAGTGGTCGTAATGGAGGTTCAGCAGCACCTTGGAGAAGACCGAGTTAGAACAATCGCAATGGACTCTTCCGAAGGGATGGTTCGTGGTATGGAAGTTAAAGACATGGGTCAGCCTATCTCTGTTCCTACCGGTGATGCGATCAAAGGTCGTCTTTTCAATGTGGTAGGTGAGGCAATTGACGGTCTTCCTCAGGTTCCTGCAGGAAAGCGTCTACCTATTCACAGATCCGCGCCGAAATTCGAAGATCTTTCTACTTCTACCGAAGTACTTTATACAGGTATCAAAGTAATTGACTTGATCGAACCTTATGCAAAAGGTGGTAAGATCGGTTTGTTTGGTGGTGCCGGTGTAGGTAAGACGGTATTGATCCAGGAATTGATCAACAACATCGCAAAGGCTTACTCTGGTTTGTCCGTATTTGCCGGTGTGGGTGAAAGAACCCGTGAAGGAAATGACTTATTGAGAGAAATGATCGAGTCTGGTATCGTAACTTACGGTGAAGACTTTATCCACAGCTTGGAAGAAGAAGGTGGATGGGATCTTTCTAAAGTAGATTTGAAAAAATTAGAAGACTCCAAAGCAACCTTCGTGTTTGGTCAGATGAACGAGCCTCCTGGGGCGCGTGCTCGAGTAGCCTTGACAGGATTGACTTTGGCAGAATACTATAGAGATGGTGATGGAGAAGGTGCTGGTAAAGATATCCTATTCTTTATTGATAATATCTTCCGATTCACTCAGGCAGGTTCTGAAGTATCCGCCCTTTTGGGCCGTATGCCATCTGCGGTAGGTTACCAGCCTACTTTGGCTACAGAAATGGGTGCCATGCAGGAAAGAATTACTTCTACTAAGAATGGTTCCATTACTTCTGTACAGGCAGTTTACGTACCTGCGGATGACTTGACTGACCCGGCTCCGGCGACAACCTTTGCTCACTTGGATGCTACTACGGTATTGTCTAGAAAGATTGCCGAATTAGGTATTTATCCTGCTGTGGATCCTTTGGATTCTACTTCCAGAATCTTGGACCCAACTGTATTGGGTGAAGAGCATTATGGATGTGCACAGCGAGTAAAAGAGATCTTGCAGCGATACAAAGAATTGCAGGATATCATTGCGATTTTGGGTATGGAAGAACTTTCTGAAGAAGATAAGATGGTCGTTCACAGAGCTCGTCGAGTTCAGCGATTCTTGTCCCAGCCATTCCACGTTGCAGAACAGTTTACAGGTCTGAAAGGTGTATTGGTAGATATCAAAGACACCATCAAAGGCTTTAACATGATCATGGATGGTGAATTAGACCACCTTCCTGAAGCAGCTTTCAACTTGGTAGGTAGCATAGAAGATGCAATCGCTAAGGGAGAGAAGATGTTGGCTGAAGTGAAATAATACAATTAGTTACTGGTTATTAGTTATTAGAGGGTTTCCACTAATAACTTTAACCTAATAACTCAATAACTAATCAAAATATGCAATTAGAAATCGTAACGCCGGATAAAAAAGTTTTTCAGGGTGAGGTGTCGGAAGCAAGTTTTCCGGGTGCATCCGGAGCTTTTCAGGTGTTGAATAATCACGCTCCTATCGTTTCTGCATTGGCCAAAGGAACAGTTTCTTTCACCACTGCAGAGGGTAAACAATCCATGGTTGTGGATGGAGGAGTTGTGGAGGTGAAAGATAATACGATTGTGGTGTTGGCTGAAAAAGTGGTCAGCTAACCATAGAAATAACTTAAAGTAAAAAGTCCAAACGAGAGTTTGGACTTTTTTGGTTTATATCCTTGAATAAAAGAAGTATAATTTATAATAAAATTCTGATTTAGAATTAATTTCCTTACCTTTGCAGTCGCGAAAGGGGGTGTATACTTATGATCATTGTAAACGTAAAAGAAAACGAATCTATCGAAAAAGCGCTGAAGCGTTTTAAGAAGAAGTTTGACAAAACAGGTGCTGTCAGAGAATTGAGAGCGCGTCAGGCATTCACCAAACCTTCCGTTAAAAGAAGAGATCAAGTTATCAAAGCTGCTTACAAGCAAAGACTCCAAGAGGAGGCTAGCAAATAAGCGCTAAGATTACATTCATAGCAAGACAGTTGTTCGAAAGAGCAGCTGTTTTTTTGTGCCTTTTTGTAAACTATCTGTGACATTTGTCAGTGAAAAGTTGTCTTTTTTAGCTTAACTTATCTTTTGAATTAGAGCTTATGATCAACTCCTTTGTCAACTATCTGGAATATGAGAAGCGAAGTAGCCCACATACGGTTGAGGCCTACGAGCGGGACCTGAGGCAGTTTGAAGACTTTGTCAAGCTTTCCTTTGAGCTGAACCAAATCAGTGAAGCCAGCCATAGTGAGATCAGAGCTTGGGTAATAAATCTGGTGGAGCAGGGTCTCAGTAGTACATCTGTGAACCGAAAGATTGCTACTCTTCGATCTTATTATAAATTTCTGTTGCGAACCGAAGTCATCACCCAAGATCCTACCTATAAGTTAAAGAGTCTTAAAAACCCGAAAAAACTTCCCGAATTCGTACAGGAAAACAGCATTGCTTCCGTTTTAGAAGAAAGTGTATACGATAGCGGATTTGAAGGGCAAAGAGATCGTATGGTCATGGAGTTTTTGTACCTCACCGGTGTCCGACTTTCGGAATTGATAGGCTTGAAATGGGAGGATATTCATCTGGGGCAGGAGCAGGTAAAGGTGCTTGGAAAAAGGAAAAAAGAACGAATAATTCCCATCACAAAAGGCCTCAAACAAAATATTCTTTCTTATCAAAAAGTATTTGAGGAAAGATTTCCAAAAGCAGGACAAAGTCACTATTTTATTGTGAGTAATTCAGGAAGTAAGAGTTATCCTATGATGATTTATCGCATTGTCAGGAAGTATTTAGATAGGTTTGCGCAGACATCCAAGCGCAGCCCTCACATACTGAGACATACTTTTGCGACTCACCTGCTCAATAAGGGAGCGGACCTGAATGCAGTCAAAGATCTGCTAGGCCATGCTAATCTGGCCGCCACTCAGGTATATACACATAATTCTATGGAAAAACTGAAGGCTGTGTTTGAACAGGCACATCCTAAAGCGTAAATAAATCAATTGTTCAACCATTAAATGCAAATCAATATGAAACTGCAGATGCACTCCATCCACTTTGACGCCGATCGCAAATTGATCGATTTTATTCAGAAAAAAGCCGATAAGCTGGATACCTTTTACGACCGAATCATAGATGGTGAGGTCTTCATGCGTTTGGACAAGAATGAACGAAATGAAAATAAAATTGTGGAAATTAAATTGAACGTGCCCGGAAAACAGTTTTTTGCGAAGCATCAAACAGATTCCTTTGAAGGAGCTGCTGATGAGGCTATTGAAGGTCTAAGAAGACAAATCAAGAAGTACAAAGAAAAAGTAGTGCTGGCAAAACAGTAAACCCCAAACGGTTTTTACGTATAAACCCTCAGGAGACTGAGGGTTTTTTCATTTTTAATACTTTTCATGAAAAACAAATTCAACTATATCGCCACTTTTTGGCTGGTTCAACTTAGCTTGGCGATCATCAAAATTATATTCACACTTCGCCCTGAAATCAATCTTTTCACCGAAGAGGCTCAATACTGGCTATGGTCTAAGAATCTAGCCTGGCACTATTATTCCAAGCCCCCTTTAATTGCGGCGGTTAATTATATAAGTACCTCCATTTTAGGGGATACAGAAATAGCCGTTAGAATCAATGCTATACTATTTGGTTTGGGTACATCATGGGTTGTATTCAAGTTTACTGAGTTCTTATTTCACTCTAGAAAGATGGCTTTTTGGGCCAGCTTGATACTGAGTGCGATGCCATTCTGGATGCTCTTTTCCACTTTCCATATGACCGATTCAGAGTTGACATTTTTCTGGATTCTCTCTTGGTATATGCTGGCTAGGGCGCTGGTGGAAAAAAGAACACGTTGGTGGATATTGGCAGGGGTGGCAGCTGCTTTTGGGCTGATGTCAAAAAGTATTATGGTGGTCATAGTACCTATACTGGCTATTTACCTATTATTTACATCGAATTTCTCCACCAATAGAAAGGGCTTTGCCTTCTTTCTGATCCTTTTTTCAACGGGTTTCTTACCAAGCTTGATATGGAACTGGCAAAATGGCTTTAGTACCTTCAGGCATTTGGCAACTCTGGGAGGTGTTTCAGGTGAATCAAGTGGAATAGACTTAGGAGAGAGTCTATGGGGTCTGTTGAGTTACTTGGGCGGACAACTGGCCATGATTTCAGTTTTCTTTCTTCCTTTCTTATGGCTGAGCTTAAAAGTGATATTCCATAGATCTGGCGTCAAACTTGGATTTTTATTTGTTCCTGTCTTATTTACTTTTTTCCTTTTTGCCGGATTGAGTTTGTTTACCAGTATAGAGGCAAATTGGCCTGCATACGCTTATCCTTCATTGGCTATAATATTTGCCTATGTACTCGAGCGTGATTATAAGAATTGGAAAAGGGTAAAAAGCACTCTGATAGCTTTGAGTTTTGCAATTCCTTTGGTACTCTTTTTACCTGATGTTGCAAGCTGGAAGTCAAAAGTCTATTTAGATCAAGCAGAAAAGGTTGCATTTAGAAGGCTTTCCGGCTATAAAGATCTTGCAGGAAGAATCCTGTATCTCAAAGACAGTTTGCAAGTGGAGGAGGCTTATTACTTTTCTGAAAGTTACCATATGGCATCAGAACTGGCTTTTTATCTTCCTGAAGTACCACAGGTTTATGTTGCCGGCATGGGTTCCAGAAAAAATCAATTTGATTTATGGAAAAGCCTTGACCAGGAAATTGGTTTAGAGAGAACTGGTATGTTCGTATCTTGGAATGAGTCTTCGCCTGAAAATGTAGCTCAGTTTGGGGAGCTGATTTATGAGGAAAAATATCCGGTATATTTCAAAGGAAAGCAGCTTAGAACTGCGACTATTCAGGTTTGGAGGGATTTAAGGTATTATCAAGCTATACAAACTGATCGCTATTGATTTCTTTTCTCTAATAAATAGTACTTCTTTCCCTTTTCTTGCAGAAGATCTTCAAACTCAGGTTTACCATAATTCTTTAAAAGCTCCGGGATCGCTCTGGAATTCCAATTGACTGAGGAATCTCTGACTGAGTAATTGCCTGATCGATAAAAAACAGAGTCTAGATAGCTGTCTTCTACTATGACCTGATCATACTGCTCGAATTGCACAGCCCAGTTAGTTCTGCTCAAATCTGTCAAATGAGTCTCTGGAAAAAGCATTAATCGAATTTTACTTCCAACATGAAGGTTTCCCAAAAAACCGACTTCAGATTTACTTTCAGTTTTTATTTTTTGAGAAAATTGCTGACCCTGATGTGGGAAAGAAATATGACTCGTTATCAGACTAATCCCTAGAAAAAGTGACATCATACTAAAGGCAATGACTTTAGGAAGCTTATTCCCCCGAAATAATAATAGTCCTAGATAGAGTAATACAAGGAGCAATAATGATAATTGCATCCAAGGCATTACTCCAGAAAAAGCCAAATATGCTCCTACAACCAACAGAATTAGATTCAAGGAATAAAAAGCAAGACTGCCTGCTTTGAGTCCTCTCCGTTGCGATTCAAATTTTGCTTCTACCAATAACCAGGCAATGCCAACTGCCAATACCGGAGCTACGGGTAATAGATAACGCTCGTAAAACTTACTGGTCAAGGCACCCATTCCCAATATAGCTAAGCCCCAAAGGATGGCGAAGCCGATGAATTGTGGATTTTCTTTCCAGCAGGTTTGAGCCGATTTTTTCAAGTTGGGGAACATGAAAAATATCCATGGTATGAATATTACCACCAGTAAGAAACTGGCCAATAATCCATTTTTTAAAATCAAAGCTATCCTTGATGCTACCCGGATTCCAACTTGATCTTCTAGGAAATTATCCAGGTAAGTAGGACCATGGATTTTCCACATGGCTGCAAACCAAAAGAGGCCAATGAAAACACTGATCAGTATGGCTGGTAAATGGAGTAGTTTTTTCCAGGAAATACGCTGCCAGGGATTAATTAGCAAATAAAGAATCCCGATCCCGCCTAAAGCAGCTGCCGGAAGTCCTTTCACTTCAAAAGCCAAAGCCAAACCCAGGTACAAAGCCCATGGGGACCATTTGGGTGCTTGATTTCCATATTTTAAATAGCCGGCAAAGCCAATGGCACTGATGGTCATTGTCAAAACCAAAAGCACATCCGGGATGGATCTGGATGCTGACAAAATCAATACCGGGTTGGAAGCCATAATCAGGGCTGATATTCCCGCGATTTTTTTCTTTTCAAATAGAATAATGGAAAGCTTATATGTCAATCCTACCGTAGCAGCTCCAGCCAAAAGAAAGAAAATTCTAGAAGCAAATGCATTGACTCCAAAGAGCTTAAACCCGGCTAAAACTGCCCAATAAGTCAGGATTGGCTTTTTGAAGCGCAATTCTCCACTTCCCAAATAAGTGGTCAGGTAGTCTCCATTTTCCATCATTTTGACTGCTGCATCCCGATAATAAATTTCATCTGGGTAATGCATGTGAAAATCCAAGGCAAATGGACCAACCAAAAGGCAAAAAATCCCCATCAAAATCCAGGGGTTGATACGAAGCTCAGTTGAAGGAGATAAAAGCATGCCCAAAGATATTTGAAATGCCTTGGCTAGCCCAAATTTAATTTGTGAAACGATGTTATTCGTGCTGATTTTTGACCCCCGAATTAAATTCCTGTATTTTTGACGAAATTTTATAGCATGAACAAGCCACTTTTGTCCGTTGTAGTGACCGTTTACAACGAGGAAGAAAATATACAGCCTCTATTAAAAGCTACCTATGAAGCGTTAGAAGGTATCGAATATGAGTTGATTTTAGTAGAAGATGGAGCTACTGATGGAACAGTAGCAGAGGTGAAGAAGTATGCCAATGAACGGACTAAGCTGATTATTTTTAATAAAAACTACGGACAAACCACCGCATTGGCAGCTGGGATTGATATGGCGATCGGAACTTATATTGCCACCATGGATGGAGATTTGCAAAATGATCCTACCGACATTCCCACTATGCTCCAAAAAGCTATGGATGAGGATTGGGACGTGGTAGCTGGAAGAAGAGCGAATAGAAAAGATGGATTTGTCTTGAGAAAAATTCCTTCTAAAATCGCAAACTGGGTAATCCGAAATACCACCAAAGTCTATCTCAATGATTATGGCTGTACGCTTCGTGTTTACAAGGCGGAAATCGCACAGGGCATGGGCTTGTATGGAGAATTGCACAGATTCATTCCGGTTTTGGCTAAGGAGCAAGGAGCTAGAATGACCGAAATGGACGTGAAGCATCATCCAAGAATTCACGGGGAGTCCAAGTATGGCCTTAGCCGTACTTTCAAGGTCATGGCAGATTTGATTTTAATGCTCTTCTTTCAAAAGTACTTTCAGCGCCCCATCCATTTGTTTGGGGGGATTGGTTTGATTGCTTTTTTGGTAGGGGTGGTGATCAACTTTTATCTTCTAATTCTCAAATTGATTGGAGAGGATATTTGGGGTAGACCAATCATGATATTGGGTTTTATCTTAGTTCTTGGAGGCATTCAGTTTATTACCACAGGGATTATTGCCGAGATCATCGTACGAACTTACTTCGAGTCTCAAGATAAGAAAACCTACACTGTTCGTTCAGTATTTGAGGGAAAGGCAGTGAAGTCAGAAGTATAAAGTGAGAAGGCTGAAAAATGTACATTGTACATCCCTAAATAACGTTGACCGTTTGGTTCAATAACCAACAACTAATAAGGATTAACCAATAACCAATAACAAATCCCCCAATTTGACCCGATATAAAAACCAGCTCAAAACTATCCTCAAACTGATTCTAACAGGATTGGCTTTGTATCTGGTTTTTCGAAAAATTGATACAGCACAGCTTTTTGAAATCCTGAAAACCATTCAATGGATTTGGTTGGTGCCAGCGGTGATACTTTTTGTATTGAGTAAAGTTGCTACTGCTGTTCGTCTCAATCAATACTTCAAAAACATCAGCCTTCAGCTTTCAGAATGGAAAAACTGGAAACTCTACCTTATTGGAATGTTTTACAATTTATTTTTGCCAGGTGGAATCGGAGGGGATGGCTATAAGGTATACTTGCTCAATAAGCACTTTAAACTGCCTGTCAAAAAACTGCTTCAGGCTGCTTTGCTGGACAGATTAGGTGGTTTGGTAGCCATTGTTTTTTTGCTATTCGGACTTTTCTTGATAGTTGAGGTGGAATTGGATTTTTTGGAAAGTGAGCTGTGGAATGGCTTAATGGTCGCGGGATTGATATTAACTGTTCCGGGGTTTTGGTTGGTTCAGAAACTGTTTTTCAAGGATTTTCTACCTTCATTTTGGTCTGCCAATGCTTGGTCCTTTGCAGGACAGCTTGCTCAGCTGATCTTCGCATGGTTTATTTTAATGGGCTTGGGAATTCATAATAATATCTTGGCCTATCAATTGGTGTTTTTGCTTTCATCAATTGTGGCAGTACTGCCCTTGACTATTGGGGGAGTGGGGGCCCGTGAACTGGTTTTTGTCTACGCTCATCAATATGCAGGGATAGAGGAAACGGCTGCAGTAGCTTTCAGTTTAATCTTTTTTCTCATTTCGGCGGCAGTTTCTTTGATGGGAGCTCTAGTAAAGGTGGATTTGGATAAAAATCATAAATAACTGAAAATCAACAAATATTCAATTATTTAACCTTGCATATTTAAAATATGAATTTAAATTTACAAGGATGATTAAACGATTTCTTTCCCAAAAACTCGAAGAATTATTACCGGATTTCCCGGCCATAGCCATTTTAGGAGCAAGGCAAGTGGGAAAGACTACGCTTGCACAAGCTTTGGCTGAAAACTTTGATCAGGAGTCCATTTATCTTGACCTAGAAAGTCCAAGTGACCAGGCCAAACTTGCAGAAGCAGAGCAATACTTTAATTTGAATGAGAGTAAACTCATTATCCTAGATGAAATCCAGCGTATGCCGGATCTATTCCAAGTTTTGAGAGGAGTCATTGACCGTAAAAGGAAAAAAGGCTTTCGCTCTTGCCAATTCCTGATTTTAGGGTCGGCTTCTCTCGAGCTGATTCGCCAATCATCAGAGAGCTTGGCAGGACGAATAGCTTACGAAGAATTGGGTGGCTTCACCATCCTAGAAGTGGAAAATAATCTTGAAAAACTCTGGCTTCGAGGAGGGTTTCCAGACTCATTTTTGGCAAGTTCGGACGAGTCCAGTATGACTTGGAGGCAAAATTTTATCACTACTTATTTAGAAAGGGATATTCCTCAGATTGCCCAGTTTGTACCTACCAATCGACTAAGAAGGCTTTGGACCATGCTCGCACATGAGCAAGGACAGCTGATCAACTTCTCCAAGTTCGGGGCAAGTCTAGACCTTAGTTCGCCCACGGTCAAGTCTTATGTGGAGCTGTTGGAAGATCTACTATTAGTCAGGTCCTTGCAACCTTGGACTGTTAATGTGCGCAAGCGTTTGGTGAAAACTCCAAAAGTGTATATTCGGGATTCAGGTATTACCCATGCACTTCTTCAAGTCGATACCTTTGATAGCCTACTCGGCCATCCGATACTGGGTTTCAGTTGGGAAGGATTTGTGATTGAGAATATTCTATCCGTTTTGCCAAAAAATGCAGACTATGGATTCTATCGTACATCGGCAGGAGCGGAATTGGACTTAGTCATCCAGTTAGGAAGTGAACGTTGGGCTATTGAAATAAAGCGAACGCTCAGTCCTAAACTTTCAAAAGGATTTTCGATTGCAGCAGAAGATGTGAAAGCAACGCATCGATTTTTTGTTTATGCAGGAAAGGAAGAATTTCCTCTATCTGAAAACACCAATGCTATCGGATTGGCTGGTTTATTGGAAAAGATTAATTAATAATTTTAAGTTTTTTGGACATGCAAAGAGGGACATACTTGCTATTAAGTAGGCCCCTCTTGAGTTTCAATGATTAGTTCAATATTGTGCCTTACAATTTCCACCTTTATTATTATAGTCTAAGTCGTATTTAGGTTTTGACCTCTCCAACATCCTAGGTTCTATAAACTAATTTTCGGACTGTTCTGAATTTTGTATTTTTGCAAACAACAGCAAACCCCACCCATGAATCGCTCCCAACTCATTGCCCAGATTGAATATAAGTCCTCATTTCTTTGCGTAGGTCTTGATCCAGATCTGGATAAAATCCCTGCCCACCTTAAGTCTGAACCAGACCCAATATTTTCATTTTGTAAAGCAATTGTGGAAGAGACGGCTGATTATGCAGTGGCCTACAAACCCAATATCGCTTTTTTTGAAGCCTTAGGACCCAAAGGCTGGGAGAGTTTGCAAAAGGTCCTGGAGATTATTCCCAAAGAAATCTTCACCATTGCAGATGCTAAGCGCGGAGATATTGGAAATACCTCCAAGCTTTATGCAAAAGCTTTTTTTGAATCAATGGATTTCGATTCTATTACCGTGGCGCCTTATATGGGAGCAGATTCGGTAACTCCTTTCTTAGAATTTGAAAATAAGTGGGTCATCCTTCTAGCCTTGACTTCGAATGCAGGGTCTCAAGATTTTCAGACGATTGAGGATGGACATTGCAAACCTCTTTTTCACTCCGTAATCGAAAAAAGTCAGGAATGGGGGAGTCCTGAAAATATGATGTATGTGGTTGGCGCCACCCGAGGAGAATTAATCGGTGAGGTGAGAACATTAGCTCCGGATCACTTTTTCCTAGTACCGGGAGTTGGAGCTCAGGGTGGAAGTTTGGCTGAGGTAGCCAGGTATGGAATGAATTCTAATTGCAGTCTTTTGGTCAACTCTAGTCGAGGCATCATTTATGCTTCCAACGGAAAAGATTTTGCGAAAGCTGCCAGAAATGAAGCAAAAAAGCTTCAGGAAGAAATGAGTGTTTTACTCGAAAAGCACAGAAAGTAATTATGTCCGAGCTTTTGGACTAAGCTTGACTGATTCAGCAATATTTTTTAATTTCCATAAACTTTTAGTCAAAGACTTTTTATGGATTTTAAAGAAGACTTTTTACAGCTGGTCTGGAAGTATCAATATTTTGATCGAAGAGACCTCAAAACTACCGATGGGCAAGAGATTCAGGTAATCAATGTAGGTTTTCATAACCTGACTGAGGGACCTGATTTCAGAGATGCGGCTATTTCCTTAGATGGTCTGATCTTACATGGTCATGTAGAGGTTCACAAGCTAACCTCAGAATGGAAGCAACATGCTCATAATTCAGATCCTGCTTATAATTCTGTCATTCTGCATGTGGTCTGGAAAAATGACCGGGAAGTCAAAAGGAATGATGGGACTCAGATGCCCACTTTGGAGCTCGATGGGAAAATCTATTTAGAAATCTGGCGGAAATATGAGCAGATGCTGGACTATGATCAAAAACTTCCCTGTGCGCATGGATTGCAAAATACTCCTTCGATCATTCGCTTTTCGGCCTTGGAAAAAGCTTTGGTTGAGAGACTTCAGGAGAAATCCACACTCATATTGGCAATATTAGATAAAACAAGGGGGGATTGGGAAGAAACTGCTTATCGATGGCTTTTTCAGTGCTTTGGGTTTAAAATCAATAGTCAGGCGATGCTTGAACTTGCAGAGAGCTTGCCTTACAAATTGATTTTGAAGCATAGAACTCAGCTTCCCGCCATAGAGTCCATGCTTTTTGGTTTGGCTGGACTGCTACCTGAGAGCTCAGATGAACCTTATCCATCGCACTTAATCAAGGAGTATGATTTTCTTCGTCAGAAATATCAATGGAATTCTCCCCTGAAAAGACAACACTGGAATTTTATGGGGGTTCGTCCGGGAAATTTTCCTACTCTTAGAATTGCTCAATTGGCAGCCATATTGTCCCATGCTCCCAACTTATTGCAAGCGGTTTTAGAAGATTCGCGTGATTTTGCTGGGCTTAAGAAACTCCTTCAAATCCCACCATCAGATTATTGGCTGTATCATTATTCTTTTGGAAAAGCCTCATCCAGAATGGCCTCCAAAGGAATTTCCAGTGCTGCATTGGAGCTTTTAATTATTAATTATGTGATCCCGCTTTGGTTTGCTTATGGGCGATATTTTCAAAATCCAGATTGGAAGGAGCGGTGTTTTGACTTATTGCAGGAGATCAATGGAGAAAATAATTATATCATCCGTCAATTTAATGAAGCCGGTTGGAAGGCAGAAAACGCCTTCGATTCTCAAGGGATGATAGGCTTATTCAGAAATTACTGTGAACCCAAAAAATGTTTGCAATGTAAAATTGCACAGAGTTTGATTCGTTCGGAAAACAAATGATGTTTGGGTAAGCCCGTGAATTCCTGTAATTTTGCAGTCCGAATTACAATACATTATGGATAAACCAGTAATTATTCTGGGCGCAAAAGGAATAGCTCACCCAGCTTTAGAGATTTTCAACAGCAATCAGGTGATCGTTTATGGTTTCTTGGAAGAGGATGAAAGTCTGCATGGATCAGAAATCAATACGGTGCCTATATTGGGTCATACGGAAGATGATGGTTTCTTGAAACTAATCGGGAAAAAAACCGAGGCTTTTGTGGCAGTGGACGACACCAAATACCGTAAGTTTTTGGTGGAATTGCTCAATGAAAGAAGAAAAGTACAGCCAATCAATGCGATCCATCATACAGCTTATATTGCAACTGATGCAAGTTTGGGGCATGGTAATTTCATCAATGCTCAAGTTAGTGTAGGTGCAGGAACTGAAATAGGTCATCATTGTATCTTAAACACAGGGGCTACCGTGGATCATAAAGTTAAAATTGGAGACTTCGTGCAAATTGGAGCTGGCTCCATCATCAATGCTGAAGTAACAATCGAGGAAGGAGCATTTATTGGTTCTGGCGTAACGATTGTCTCTGGTGTGACCATTGGTAAAAATGCCAGAGTTGGAGCCGGATCAGTAGTAATCAGCTCCGTAAAAGCCAATGAAACCGTATTTGGAAATCCAGCTGCTAAAGTTAAGTAAGGAAGAATCTAGGTCATTTCCCTTGTCAAGGAAATTAAAGAGAAAAAGTAATTGATTCACCCCCTTAAAGAGCTGGACTGAGATTAGTGAATTAAACACTAATTTTATGATTGTGAAAAAAGAACAAAGACGATGGAGTAAGGAAGAAAAAGAGCGGATGCTCTTGGATATCCAGCGATTGGGTGTCATAGCGGGCTGCCGTAAACATGGCATAGCCCCCTCTCAATATTATGACTGGTCCGAACGGTATAACGCCCAAGGGGTTGACGGATTAGAGAACAGACGGGGCAAATCTCAGGAACAGGAGCTGATTCGTCTCCGAAAGGAGTTGGCATTGGCCAAGGAAATTATTGCTGAGAAAGAACTGGAGAAGAAAATGCTGTCTGAGCTTTTAAAAAAAAAGATTGCAGAATGGAACAGAGGAGAGAAGTCGTAAACCGTTATTTGCAACAGGGTTTGAGGACTGCCGCTGCGCTACCTCTCGCCGAAATTCCGAGAAGCACTTACTACTATAAGCCCAAACAGGGAAAAGCAGGAAGAAAGCCTTCTACACATACATCCACGCAGTCTGGGAATTAATGTCCAATGGTCAGGTAGTGGAGTTGATCAGATCCATCTGTTTAGAGCCTTTTCTGAATTATGGAGCAGACATGATGTGTCTGGAACTTAAAAACAGAGGATTGCTGATTAATAAGAAAAAGGTTTACAGACTGATGAAAGAACACAGACTCCTCTATCCAAAAAGGGCCAGGAACGAAACCAAAAGCCGAAAGCGGGTAGTTTCAAACAGTCCCTGTGCGCAATTTCCTTTCCAGACCATTGAACTGGATATCAAGTACATTTATGTTTCGGGAGCAAACAGGACAGCTTATCTGCTTACTGCGCTGGATACATTTAGCCGTTTAGCGCTAGCTTGGACCTTGGATTACAGAATGAAGGCTGGCCAGGTGGTGGCCCTTATTAAGAGGATGTTTCAAGAGTATCCTGAGACTTCGGAGTCCCAACCTTTGCTGCGGATTAGAACCGATAACGGACCTCAATTTATATCTAAAGAACTTCGATCAGCTATTCAGCAGCTACCCTTCGAACATGAATTTATTCAGCCTGGAGTGCCGCAACAAAATGGGCATATCGAATCTTTTCATCACATCGTATCAAAGTCTGTTACCTCCGGTTACGAGTTTCAGGATTTGATTCATGCAAGGGCAGTTTTTTCAGAATTCTTCAGGGTATATAATCGAAAAAGAATCAAAAAGGAGCTTCTTGGAAAATCCCCTGAGCAGTTTTTGTCCCTGTGGAATCAAGAAAAAATAGGGCTAAGGACTAATGGAAAGAAAGTAAAATTTTTCTTCAAGGAGAAACCAAGCCTAGGCTCCGGTTCCCCCTGTGAAGATGTTCATTCTGCAATACGAACAAAATCAATAAATAATTTAAATTCAATACCTCTAACTAATTCTGTCCAGTTTATAGGGGGGTAGATCATAATATCGAATGCTGAATGTCGAACACCGAATAATGAAGTGAATCATCGGACATCCACCATCGGACATCAAACAAAAACCAAACACCCTGCCGAAACAGGGCTCAAGTTATGGAAGAGAACAAAAACAAAGACTATAGCATCCTGCTATACTACTGCTACGCCAAAATCGAAGATGCCGAGCAGTACAGAGAAGAACATCACTTATTTTGTGTTGAGAACAATATCCGTGGTCGTATCATCATTTCTGATGAGGGGCTGAACGGAACAGTTTCAGGTTTGAAAGAAGACTGTGAAAAGTACATGGCCTACATTCATGCAGATCCACGCTTTGCGAAGACCGAATTTAAAATCGATCATCATGATAAGCATGCATTTACCAAAATTCATGTCCGTTACAAGCCTGAGATCGTCCACTCTTCATTGCGTCATTTAGATCCAAATGTGAAAACTGGCAAACATCTCGAGCCTGAGGAGTTTAAGAAATTAAAAGATCAGGAAGATGTGGTGATTTTGGACGTTCGCTCCAATTATGAGCATGAATTGGGTCGTTTTAAAAATGCCCTAACCTTGGATATTGATAATTTCAGGGATTTTCCTCAGAAAGTGAAAGAGTTGGAGCATTTGAAAAACAAAAAAGTACTGACCTATTGTACTGGAGGAATCAAATGTGAAAAGGCCTCAGCTTTTCTTTTGGAACAGGGGTTTGAAGACGTGTATCAGCTTCACGGTGGTATCATCAAGTATGGTATGGAAGCTGGAGGAGAGGATTTCGAGGGCAAATGTTATGTCTTTGACAACAGAATCGCAGTTGACGTGAATAATGTCAATCCAACTATAGTCTCTGAATGTCATATTTGTGGGACCAAATCTGATCGTATGGTCAATTGTGCCAATCCAACCTGCAATATTCATGTGCCGATCTGTGAAAACTGTGGATGGGAATATGAAGGAGCATGCTCAAGCGAGTGTAAAGAAAATCCGGAAAAAAGGCCATATGACGGAACCGGATACTATCAGAAAAACACCAACGGTTACAATCCTTACAAAGGCTTACACAGAAAGCCAGACAAGGAAAAAATTCAAAAATTGCATGGAGAAGCATCGCATTCCTGAGTCGGAATTAATTATCAATTCTGATGGAAGTATTTATCATTTGCATCTGAAGCCAGAAGATCTGGCTTCAGTTATTTTTACAGTAGGGGATCCTGAGCGTGTTCCTTTGGTTTCCAGAAATTTTGATAGCATAGACTTCCAAACTCAAAAAAGAGAATTTGTTACGCACACTGGAACGCTAAATGGTCAGCGGGTAAGCGTGATGAGTACCGGAATGGGTACCGATAATATAGAAATCCTCATGACAGAGCTGGATGCTTTGGTGAATGTGGATTTTGAAACCCGTACGGTGAAAGAAGAAAAAACTAGCCTTCAAATAATTAGATTGGGGACTTCAGGTGCCATGCAGGCTGATCTTGCTGTAGGTACTCTTTTGGCGAGTGAAATTGCCATCGGAATGGATAGTTTAATGAGCTACTATCCACCCTTGTCTGGAAATCAAGAAATAGCTCAGGCTATTCAGGGCGAATTGAACTTACCTTTCCGCCCCTATCAGGCAAGAGCAGCATTCAAGTTGGTGAATAGACTGGACGATAGGTTTGAAAAGGGAGTAACGCTTACTTGCCCTGGTTTCTACGCTCCCCAAGGAAGAGAAGTGAGATTAAAGCCTAGATTTGATCAATTTATTGAAAGATTGGCTGGACTGGAAGTGAATGGAAGACGGCTGACCAACTTTGAAATGGAGACAGCAGGCTACTATGCGATGGGGGAACTTTTAGGCCATCAAATGCTCAGCTTGAATGCCATTGTTGCTAATCGGCCAAATAGAGAGTTTGATAAAAAAGCTGAAAAAACCGTGGATCGTATGATTCACGCAGCTTTGGAACTATTAGCTGTTAAAAAATGATCACCCTTACGCTAGATATCTTTTTTCAGTCAAGTTTTTTTCAATTCTGAAATCCTCGCTATCCTGATTGTCAATTTGTTGCAATATTTTAGTTAAAAAATCAGCACACTCTTGTTTGCACAAATAGAGGCCAAATAGGTTTTCAGCTCTATTAACCAAGAAAGTTCGGCTACTGTCAAAGAGTCTCACCAAATCATTCCAAGATCCCAAAACCAACAGTTCATCTCTGTTTTTCACGGTTTGTAGAATTTTAAATTCGCCAACTGCACTTGAAATTTTCATAGAAAAAATTGTTTACTGAATACATTTCAAACTTAAGCCTAAAGCGGGCCTACGGCAATACGTAGAAATACGTATTTTTTGTAAAAAATACCTTTAACCCGAAATATGCAGTAGACTTCTTATTACGAGTCCAAACCGCTTCAAAATCAATCGCTTTGCTGTATTTAGCTCAATCACCGTAGCGGTGCTATGCTTCATTCGCTAAATACTTGATTTTATTGCGGTTTGACCTCTCACTACAGATTCTAATGCATAATCCGGGTTTAACCTATCAGCTCCTTATTTTTTTGAGCCCAGATTAATAAGGAATTATGTTTTTTCTCCAAGTTCAACTTGCTTATCATATTTGACCTATGCTTATCAACAGTTCTTTCCGAAATAAAAAGTTTATCCGCAATTTCCTTGGTAGCCAGTCCTTCAGCGATTAAGCGTAAGATTTTTTTCTCTGAAGGGGTAAGAGAATGATTGTTTTGATCTTTTTGATGCTTTTCTAATTCTTCGAATATCTTTTCACTGAAAAAGCTTTCTCCATTCAATACTTGATCAATAGCTTTCGAAAGATCCGTCAGGGCAAAATCCTTAAGAATATATCCGGAAAGATTCAATTCCTTGGCTTGATGATATAAGTAAAGCTCTTTATGGAGGGTGAGGAGGATTATCTTGGTATTTAAATCTTCGGCCTTACATGTTGCTGCGACTTCCAGTCCGGTCATTCCTGGCATATCCAAATCCAAAATTGCCAATGGAGGCTGGAGTTGGCGGATTTTTTCCAAAGCTGAAATTCCGTCTTGAGAAGCTCCTACTACTTCTAATCCCAAATCATTCAAAAAATCCTGAAGACCTTTGAGTAGAATAGGATGATCGTCTGCTATGATTACCTGAGTAGGTTTAGTTTGCATATACTAAAAAACTGAGTTTGGTACCCTTTCCTTTTTCACTGTTCACCTTCATTGTACCTGAAATTGCAGCAGTCCTTTCTTTCAATGTTTTCAATCCTAAGCTATGAAAATCATTGAATTTCTCCGAAAAATCAAAGCCTTTTCCATTATCCTCAATGATCAATTCCACATGGCTATTATGTTTAAGGAGCTCAAGCTTCATCCCTTCTGCTTGGCTATGTTTTAAAATATTATTAATTCCTTCTTGTGCTATCCTATATAATTGAAGCTCTTTTTCCTTAGGCAAGAAACCCTTTACTTCTTCAATCTCAGAAGATACAAAGAGCTGAGTTTCCCTGTCAATCTGCTCCAGCATTTGCTCCAAAGCTTTAGAAAGTCCCAATTTTTCCAATTGCATAGGATGAAGGGATCTTGCGATTGATCTCAATTCATTGATGGCTGTATCTAGCATATCACCTGCATTTTCCGATTGATTTAAGGCCACCTTATTTTTAATCAATAATAAGCTTTGCCCCAACCCATCATGCAGGTCTTTCGATATTCTTTTCCTTTCTTCTTCCTGAGTTTTGAGCAACTCTCGTGAAAAGTTCTCCTGCAAGGCTTTTTCTTTTTTGCTGGTTTTTAATTGAAAGGCCAAAAAACCAGATCCAGATCCACCCAAAAGTAGGAGTAGAGTCCCCCCGAAAATCAGATTTCTTCTTCTGGAGCTTTCTTTCAAATTTTCCACTTCTAGTGATTTGGAAAGCAGTTCATTCTCTTTCCGCTCAGTCTCATACAATGTTTGGTAGTAGGCAAAGGAATTTGCTTGATTGACTTCGAAAATTGAATCCTGATAGCTCTTGAATGCAGTCAGATAATCCAGAGCTTTGGCAGGTTGACCGGATTTTCTGTAGGCTTCTTCCAAGAGCTGGTATGCTACAGACAAATGATCCATATTAGATGCTTCCTTGGAAATCCTCAATAGCTTTTCTCCTGATTGAATCGCTGATGAAATTTTCCCTTCACTCAAAAGAAGCCTTGTCTGAGCCATGAGATAAGACCCTGAATTTTGATCCAGTTCCGGAACTTGACTCATTGCTTTTTCACCTTCGTTGAAATACTCTTTTGCCTTGGTCAAATCTCCCATTTCTCCATAATAGATGGAAAGGTTGAACTTCAGAACAGTTTTAAAGTATGGGTCGCTGTTGGAAATATTTTCTAAGGAGTCTGCTTTAAGCAAGGCTTTTATTCGTTTTTCAGACTTCTTTTGCTTTCTATAATCTTCCGATTGATTGAATAATTGAATTCCTGCATCGCTGAAATTTTCGGATTTAATAGATTTTTGGATCAACTCTTTCCGGATTTCCTCAGCTTCCTGATAGATACCATATTTGCTGAATAAAATGGCAAGCCCGCCGTTCACGAAATCCACATATTCAAAGTCTTCCAGATTTTGATAAATGATTCTAGCAGTTTGGTAGTCTTTCATGGCTTGAAGCATATTGCCATAATAATCTTCAGCCTGACCTCGAAAAAAGTAACCATCTGCTATATAAAGTGAATCCTTTGAAGAAAATCTATCGATAGCTTTGGTATATTCCACTATGGCAGAGTCGAATTTTTGTTCATTGAAATAAGATGCAGCTAATTTTAAATGTAGGTTGCCTTTAATTAATGAATCCTGAATTTCTGACTCATACCGAACAGCCTCCTTTAGGATTTCTTTCTTTTGAATGTCCGCATCCGGATCTGTTGCCGGGGTTTGAAATAGCTGGATGCTGCTTTTCGCCAACTTTTCATATGCTTTTTCATTATTATAAATCTGAATAGCTTGAAGTAGGAGCTGATATCTTTCAGGGTCCTTTAAATCCTCTTTTTCCAGGGATTTTTCAATTTCAATAATGCTATTAAGAGACTTTTCTTGCGAAAGAGCGGGGTTTTCTAGTAAAATCGAAGAAAAGCCAATGCTGATGAGAAATACCAAAAACTTTTTAAAAATTTCCATCTCCATGACCAAAGATATATAAATCAGTTAGTTTTCAATGGGTTAATATTTTTGTTTCAGAAATTGAGGAAAAATCAATTATTTACAGTTATGAGTGAGCTGACGGAACAAATTACCCTGGCCTTAAATGAAAAAGCCATTCCTGAAAAAGCGGCCTTTTTCCCAAAATTTTTCAAGGCTTTCCCGGGAGGATATGGGGAAGGTGATCTGTTTTTGGGTGTGAAGGTGCCTGATCAGCGAAAGATAGCTAAGCAATTTTATAAGGAGATCAGCCTAAATGAGTTATCTGAATTGGTGAAAAATCCTTATCACGAAGTGAGGTTGACAGGGCTTTTGGCTTTGGTCTATCGCTATGAAAAATGCAAAACAGAGGATTTAAAAAAGGAGCTGGCTGATTTTTATTTAGCTCATTTGGACTTTGTGAACAATTGGGACCTTGTGGATACGAGTTGTCATCCGATTTTAGGGGATTTTTATTGGAAAAGGGAGAAAGACTTATTTTATGAGCTAGCAGATTCAAGCCATCTCTGGAGACAGCGCATTGCGATGATCAGTTCGTATTACTGGATTAAAAGAGGAGATTTCAAAGATGCCTTGGCATTGGCGGAGAAACTGAAAAATCACAATCACGACTTGATTCATAAGGCAGTAGGTTGGATGCTTCGTGAGATCGGAAACCGGGATTTCGAAACAGAATTTGAATTTCTAAAAATGCATTATCATACGATGCCAAGAACGGCATTGCGCTATGCCATTGAGAAGTTTCCGGAAGAATTGAGGCAGGAATTTTTGAAGGGAAGAATTTGAAATCAGAAGTATAAAATTAAAAAGCTGAACATGTGAAATACACGGAAAATTGTACCATCATTGGTATGAGATGTCAGCCTGTCTCACTAAACCTATATCTTAAGAATTATATCTGTTCTTATTAAAATTAAGCTTGTTTCGAAAATAGAACCTGTATACAAAAAGCAAGTTTTGACTTATTTGAGGTTGACCGGAATGAAACTAGGATTATTAGTCAAATTCAATGAAGCTTTAATTCAAGACGGAATTTCCCGAATCCTAAATAACCTTTAGTCTTCTTTATTGATTTCTCGCAAAGTCGGGAAACGTAAAGGTTTATTACCTTTTTCCCCGCTAGAACTACCAAAACCAAGTTAAATTGAAGATTTAGAGTATCTGTTAACTCTAATTTTGGCTTTGTAGAATATTAGGTTTCATATTTAATGGAAGACTCAAAGGTCTTCCATCTTTGCGCCGTCGCGCCTTTGCGAGAGCATAATAAATTAATCCTCTATCCCCTCCAATTCACTCAATTCCAACCAAGTCATTTCCAATTCTTCCAATTCAGAGTCAATTTCAGCGATTCGATTGGATAGTTTTAAAAGCTCCTCGTGGTCTTCGATGCCGCCGGCAATTTGCGCAGTGATTTTTTCCTTCTCGCCTTCAAGCTTTGCAATCTGTTCATTCGTCTTTTTGAATTCCTGCTTCTGCTTGTAGCTTGCCTTGATTTTTGACACAGACTTCTCTGCCTCCTCAACTTTAGTGTCTTTTCTCGTTTCTAGTCTCTCGCTTCTAGCTTCTATCGACTTGGTACTTGGTACTTGAGACTTTGTACTCTCTTCCTTTTCCCACTCCCTAAAATCTGTATAATTCCCAGGAAAGTCCCGAATTACTCCCTCTCCCTCAAACACAAAAAGATGCTCTACCAAGCGGTCCATAAAGTAGCGATCGTGGGATACGATGATCAGACAGCCGGGAAAAGTATCCAGAAACTCCTCCAAAATATTCAAGGTCATCAGATCCAAATCATTGGTGGGCTCATCCAAAATCAAAAAATTGGGGTTCTTGATCAGGACCAATAAAAGCTGAAGCCTTCTTCGTTCACCACCGCTCATTTTACCAATTGGAGTAAACTGCTGCTTGGGAGGAAAACCAAATTGGGTCAAAAACTGACTCACGGTGATTGTTTGCCCTTTATTAAGGGTAACGACTTCAGCTACTTCTTTCACCACATCAATCAGCCTTTTTTCCTCATCAAATCGATCTTCTTCCTGTCGGTAGTAACCAAAAAGGGTGGTTTGCCCTGCGGTGATTTTTCCCTGGTCGGGTTCAATAAGTCCTGTGATTAATTTCAAAAAGGTGGTTTTACCTGCTCCATTTGGACCTACGATCCCGATTCTGTCCTTTTTCTTAAAGATATAGGAGAAGTCCTCGATCAGTTTTTTCTCTCCATAAGACTTACTGATTTTTTCTATTTCAAGGATTTTATTGCCCAGTCGCTGGGTAGATACTGAGAGTTCGATATCCCGCTCTTCCCTTTTGGTGAAGGCCTTTTCCTTGGTTTCTTCAAAAGCATCTACTCTATATTTGGCCTTAGTTCCCCTTGCTTTGGGTTGGCGACGGATCCAGTCCAGTTCCTTTTTATATAGACTTTTCGCTTTTTCAATTTCGATATCTTCGATCTGCATCCGCTCTGCTTTCTTGTCCAGAAAGTAGCCATAATTGCCCTGGTATCTATGGATTTTGCCTTGATCGAGTTCGAGGATTTCATTGGTGACTTTTTCCAAAAAATACCGGTCGTGAGTTACCATAAAAATGGAAAGATTGGCTTTTGCCAAGTACTCTTCCAACCATTCTATGGTTTCCAGATCCAGATGGTTGGTGGGTTCATCCAGCAAAAGTAAATCCGGCTTTTCTAAGATTGCTTTAGCCAGTGCAACCCGCTTACGTTGTCCACCTGAGAGATTGCCAACAGGCAAATCCGTGTCGTGGAGGCCTAATTTCCCGAGCACCTCTTTGACTTGGTATTCAAAATCCCAAGCCTGCAAAGCATCCATCTGCTCAAAGATTTTAGCCATTTTATCGGAATTGTCTATCCCGCGCTCAGAGTCCAACATGGCTTTGTGGTATTCCTCGATAACACGAAGAACTTCAGAATTGCTTTGGTCAAAAATCGTTTGATAAATGCTCAGGTTAGAATCGAAAACAGGATTTTGATGGACATAGGCAATTTTCACGGCATTGTTGAGTGCCACTTGTCCGGTATCAGGGATTTCCAATCCCATGATGATTTTCATCAGGGTGGATTTGCCTGCACCATTGATGCCGACTAGGGCGATTTTTTGCCCCTGTGATATGCCGAATGATATATTGGAAAAAAGCTTGCGTTCGCCGAAAGCCTTACTGAGATTCTCAACTGAAAGGTAATTCATGCCGCAAAAGTACGGGAAATAACCTTAGAAATATGGTTGAAATAGGATAGAAATAGGTCCTGACAAGTCAGGATGAAATATAGTGGAAATATACCCTCCTTCGTCGGGTGAAATACAGTTTGAATACAAATAGGTTTTCCTAGGTAGGGAGAAATAAAGTGGAAATACAATAGAAATACACCCTCCTGAGTCGGGTGAAATAATCTGGAAATACTGGGATTCAGTTCAAAAAGTTTACAAATACAGCTCATTCTTAAAGCAAATTGAGCCGTATTTTGATAAATTATTTGAAAGTATGAGCCGGAAAAAATTACTGGCGACGAGATGTGTCAAAAATAGGTGTTGACGGCAAACTCAGCTTGGTTTATAAATAGCCCTTTCATGGGATGAAGGTTGGTTCTTTCGTAAAATACCAACATTGCTTTTTTATAATCTAATGGATCTACAGTTCTAAAACTTAGTGGGCAATACCCGTATGCAATTAGAATGGCATTTGACAAAATTCGTGCGGTCCGCTTATTCCCGTCCAAAAATGGTTGGATATAAGAAATTAAGACAAGGGTCAAAAAGCATTTTTGATATATTCCAGATGTTTGATTGACAAGTTGACACGTATTTTCAAGTGCCTCTCTTATCTGAAATTCATTGTCCAATGGATTATAATTTGTTCCGGTAATACCAACTTTCCTTCTCCTTATATTTCTATTTATGCCAAGGTCTTTGGTTAAAATGCTGTGAAGTTCTTCGATAATTTTTACAGAAAGTTTAGATGCGTAATCATTATTTGCAACGACAAAATCAATTGCCTCTTTGTGATTCAGAAGCATAGTTGCCTCATCTCTTGTTTTTCCCTTAGCTGTTTTCTTTTCCTTTAAAAGTAACTCAGTCTCTAATAATGAATAGGTATTTCCTTCTATTTGTGAAGATTTCCAACTCAAATCAATTGCGAGTCTTTCCATCTCGATTTGATATTCTTCTTGACTAGAGTCTTTAGTCCGTAGTAGAAATTTATCATGGATTTCTTTAAGCTTTCTTTCTTCCTCTTGAGAAAATATCGGTAATCCTTTCAGTTTGCCAAATATTTCAAAATCAAACTGATTTCGAATTTTTCGCTCGTCTTGTTCTAAGAGAAAATAGGAATTTAGATCTATGGGATAAGTCAGTTCTAAAAGAGGTGTTGTTTTGTAAACAGTGGCTTTACCTTTTCCCTCAGACTGGATTAATCCATCATTTTGCAACTCTGAAAGATATCTTTTTAGAGTAGCTGGGCTGATGGCTAGGTCAGATTTATCAGAGATTTCTTGACGATTTGCTACACCATCTTGTAAAAAGAAATCAATAAGTTCTTGTAGGTTTTTTTTCATTCGGCTCAAAATATACAAAAATGCGGCTCATTTAAACAAAAAAATGAGCCGTATTTCAATGAAAACCCAAATGAAATGAGCCGAATCGTCCGATTTCAATTTATTAATTGGATCAACTCAAATCGAAAAGCATCCTCTTCAGCTTCCGGATTTTCGGGATTGTTGGCGGAGAGGTAGAGTCCTTTTTCGGTGATGAAGGAATTGTTCGGAAAATACATTCCTCCCTCAAAATAGGTTTCGGTAATCAATTTGAGATCCTCATCAAATACCTGAATTACAAAAGGTCCTGGATTTTCCCGCAAAGCGAATAAATCTTCTTCTTTTTCAATAGCCAAGGTGGGGTAGGCAAAGCGATAATACACTTCTCGAAATTCATCGTAGACTAGCGCCTCATAGCGGGAGGAAGCGGTTAGGTATTTTTGGGTTTCAAAGCGCTCTCCATCTATTGGAAAATAGGGGAGAGATTCATCTAAGTATTGGCTTTTTCCATCGAAAGTTTCTAGGCCTCCGTAGCGTAGTTGCTTGTAAAGTCTATGGTCGCCAAAGAGAGAATAAACGGTGTATTCAGGATGGAAAACAAGGCTGGGTTCGAAAAATTTCAGGCCTGAATTTAAATAGCCTTCTGGGTAGGTTAGTTCTGAGGATTGATGGGATCCATCTTCAAGATTAATTCGATAAGCAAGAAAGGATTTATTGAGACGCTCTTCCGTCATTTGTCTGTAGTTTCCCTCTGCATGTGTTTTTACCAGCATTTTTCCATTTTGCAGGAAGGGAGTACTTCTAAAATAGGCATTGTGTACGAAGGCATTCGTATGGCCTTCAGGCTTGGTGTATTGGATTCGGTTTTTGATTATTCCCGTCGTATCTGTCAGAGTAATGACGGGTACCATTTGTGTAAATAGAAAGATGCTGTCAAGGCTGTGGATATGAATTCCAAAAATGCTTCCTACTCCCTGCGGACCCTCATATTGATAAAAAATTTCTTTGCTGAGTTTTTCAGAATTTAGATCATAAAACTGCAGGGAATTGGTATTCCAGTTGACATTGACCAAATAGTCTTCGTATCGAACCAATCCGGTACTGATATTGGCTGTCAGACTGTCGATGGGGATACGGAGGATTTCTCCGCTCGCTTGAAGTTTTATTACGGGGGTTTCGCTTGGATTTTTGGAGCAGCCAAGCAAGCAGAAGCAAAGTAGAATGAGGAAAATTCTCATGAAATAAAAGTTGAAATGATAGATAAACTGAAATTATCGCTGAAAATGATTGATAATTAAGGTTTTGGATCTTTTTAATGTCAATATAATTATCGCCTAAAAATTGTTGATACGAACTTTCAGCAAGTAAGGATTGTCGTAGGAATCAAAATTTTTAAGGATGTGATTAATTAAGGGGTTTTCGTTCAAGAATTCGGGAAAGGTTGGGTTTTCTTTTAGTTTATCTATTTCCGATTTAATTGCATAAGGGTCAATTGAGAAATATATGAATTGATCATCACTTCCAACCGGGGTATAGACTAAATAGGAACTCAAATTTGAAAAATCACCTCCAAAGTCGCTGGACCAACCTTCTGTTACCCTTATTTCATTGGTACTTCTTTTTAATATTGCAGTAAATAATTTAGAGCCTTGAATTACGAAAAGGAATATATGAGTGTTGGTGGGTTGGATTGAAAAAACAGAAGCATAATCATTTTCTGCTGCTTTATTTCTGAAGTCCATGATGTTTTCAAAGTCACGATCAAAGAATTCCTCAGGGGTTTGAAATTTTCCAAAATCAAAAAAATACTTTGCCCTAGCTCCTGATTCACCTAAAGTAAAAAGCGTATCGCTATCGGAATAAAAGAACTCGATTTCGTCTCCTTTATTATAAAATGTATCATTATTGAGTACGCTGAGATAATTTCTTTCTTTGCCAATTTGGCTAAATCCTATTATTTTTTCACCAGTCTTTCCCGAGACTAATACTGCACGATCTCCATCTCCATTGAAAAAAACTCCACCATAAATATAATAATCATCACCTTGGGGAATAAACGAAGTTGCTAAATAGAGATAAGGGTTTTTCCATTCATTTTGAAACACGCCTTCAGTAGTAAACCTTAGCAATTTGCCGCTGTTTTTATCTAGAACCTCCAAGAGATTGGAGTTTTCATTCCACCGGATATCATCAATTGACTGATATTCTCCTGGGCCCTGACCTTGGCTCGAGAGCTGATTTAAAATTTTACCATTTGAATCCAAGTGCAAGATTCTTTCTGAGGTAAGGATCCAATAATTATTTTCTCGTGATAGGATTCTTTTGATTTTGGTTATTGGAGTACCTTCTGAGTTTTTTAGAGAGATCAACTCCTCTATTGTAAAAATGGAATCAAATTTGGCTGATTCGGCATCTTGAAGATGGATTTCTATTGATTCTAATTCATTTGTGATTTCTTCATTTGGCGGTGAACAATTAACCAATAAAAAAGAGCTATAAAGTGTTAAGAAAAGAGCAAGACTTTTTTTCATAAAGTGAATAATTTAAAGGAGGGAATTATCCTCCTTTATGGTTTACTGTTTATTTCTAAGAACAGGGAATCCCTGAACAGGTGTCTATCGGATTCGTACTTTCTACGCAACAATAAGTATTGGGGCCTACCTGTGCCATCTTATAATATTTCGGTTTCTCCTCACAGTTCTCCTCACACATGGTTTGTGCTGTTGTTCCATTAGAAATCAAGAGTCCGAAGCTAAAAACAAAAAGCCCAACTCCTAAAATTAACTTTTTCATGATAAAATAAATTTAGAAAAACAGATCCTCCCCGAAAGGAACGGTTAGCCAATCGATTAACTACTTCGAACATATTATTATTATTATTATTATTATGCAAGAAATCAGATTTGAATCTAAAGCGAAATTAGTTTATTTTTTGATAAAAGGAATGATTAATATTTAGGTGGCTAGTTATAGGTTGACTAATAGTATAATGTGAATTGTAAATAAGAATTTTTTAGGTTTTTGAATCTAAATCATAAAACTTCAAAGTATTGGTATTCCAATTGACATTGACCAAAAAGTCTTTGTATCGAACTAAGCCGGTACTGATATTGGCGGTCAGACTATCTATGGGGATGCGGAGGAATTCTCCGCTCGCTTGAAGTTTGACGATTTCGCTAGACTTTGGTGATTTCGAGCAAGCAAATGCGATCAACAGAACGAACACTAGTGGAAAAAGATAAGAATTTCTTAAATTACGCATACTCAAAACTAAGAGGTTGTCAGCAAAAAAAAGCTTAATTGGAAGATTTGATATTTTCTTTTAATTCCAGAGAAACTAAAACTGTCTGATCATCTTTGAGTTTTTCTTGATTTTTCTGAAAAAATTCATGAACATTTCCGGGTTTGATTTCTACGTTTTGTCCTGAGAATTTTTGGATATACTGGTTATAAAATGTAGTGGAATTTACGATAATATAAACTTTGTCATCATGATAGGTCCATGGCACCCCACCGAGAGTCATTCCATCCAGATCATTTTTTGGATCTATGCATTGATAAAGTAGATTCATTCCTCTATCAAATACTAAAAAATGGTGAGTGGGTTTCCCATTTGGGTCATGTTGATATAAATACATGAAAAAATGATTTCTCATAGGGAAGAAAGAATGAATATCATTGATCATTCTATTTTCTGCCAAATGCCTATTTAACTCACGGTTTTCTGCCAATCTGAATCGTTTATCATGCGGCAATCCTTTTGAGCCCAGATCAAATTCAAAGCTTTGATAAATGTCGCCTTTTCTATCAAATTCCACGATTTCATAGCTATAGGGGATATTAAAATATACATTATCACTGGATGGATCTGCCATAAAACCATCTTTGGTGCCTACGCTCATCCAATAATAGTCATTGGGGAATCGGTAGAGCAAAGTTGTGTCATCAGAAGAATTTTTTTTTTGGTTAATAAATACTTTACCTTGCTTTAGGTCTTTTATGCCATTGAATAGAAGCCTATTTTCTTTAAGATGATAAAATGCGTCAAAAAAAAAGGGTTCTTTTTTTTCTTCAAGGAAATTTCCTTCAAGGTCAAAAACTACTGTTTTGGAAAGAGGAATGTCATAAATCAAGACCTTGTCATCCATAAGCTGGAGATATTCACTTTGCTTGATGGTGCCAGGACCTCCGGAATAGTCCGATTTGATAGAGGAAAGCCGTTTGCCTGCCAAGTCAAAAATGTGGATGTTGGAAAGGTCCCGGTCTTCTACGATTATCCTATCCGCTCCAAAAAGTATATGATAGGGTCTAGCCAAAATCTCAGAATCACCCATATCCAAAAGAAGATAGTTGATTTCAGAAAATATATCTGAAAATTTTTCCTTTTCAGATGTGTCTAATTTTAAGGGAATTTGCTTTGTGTGAGAATATTTGTTTTGGCACGAAATTGCGAAAATTAATAATAGAACTATTGTAGTATACTTATTCATAGCAGAGCAGGAGGGAAAAAAAACCACCAAAATTAGTGAGGGACTAAAGGATAAGTTTAATTACCTATTAAAGGGGTTTCACCGCAGAAAGTTTGTTCCATTATGGGACAAAATTCACCTGGAAATTCTCGGCAAGCGCTATACATTCCTCCATTTTCACATGCTTCTGTTTTCATTACATAGTGTTGGATGGGGAAAGCCTAGAAGCTTAATGACAATGCAGTTACACCTAGAATTAACTTTTTCATAATAAAATAAATTTAGAAAAACAGATCCTCCCCGAAAGGAGCGGCTAGCCAATCGACTAACTACTTCGAACATATTATTATTATTATTATTATTATTCAAAATTAAGGTAAACTAATTTAATGAATTTAGTTTAAAAATATTTTAGCGGTAGAAATTCAGGGATAAATGGTTGTCTGATAAAAACATCTTGATAATTTTTAAGTTTGTGATTATTCTTCAACCTCCCTGCGATATCTTTCTGTTATGAAAACCATCCATGACATTCTCAAACTGGGCGATCCCCGATTGTATCAGACATGTGAACCGGTACTCCGCTCGGAACTACCACAAGTTGCTGAATGGACTGAGCAGCTTCATGACGCGATGGAGGATATCCGCCGGGTATATGGCTTTGGAAGAGGAATAGCGGCTCCCCAATTGGGGATCATGAAGCGACTGTTTTACCTCAATCTCGACCGGTCTTATGTGGTTATCAATCCAGTTCTTAAAAATTTGAGTGATGAGAAATTCGAACTCTGGGATGATTGCATGTCTTTCCCTAATCTATTTGTGAAAGTAGAGCGGCATCAAAGCTTGACCCTGGAATATTTGGATGAAAACTGGGAAGCTCAATCCTGGACTGTGGGCGGTGCTATTTCAGAATTGATTCAGCATGAATACGATCATCTCGACGGAGTACTTTGCACGATGCGGGCGATTGATGAGAAAAGTTTTAAGTGGAGGTAAAATCTGAAAGATAGCCTTGCAGATAGGGCTCCCTTTGGTCGCCAAGATATGCTTTGCAAGATATGGGAAGGTTTAACTCTTCAGATTTATCTGAGTAGCCTTTGCTACCCTATCTTCATTTTATCTGCGTAGCTATCTTAATTTCTTATATGGCCTCATTTTTGACCTAATTCACAAAACTCATAATATATTCCGCTTTTCTGCCCATAGAGGGAAAATACGGCTAATTATTAGCTCAATGGATCAGAATCCGGAAGCTTCGGTCTTCGGTCATCGGTCTTCCAATCGGTCAAGCAAAGAAAATATGTTAACTGGCATGATTGCGGACAATTAGAAAATTTCAATTATGTCCAAATCCTGGGATAATTCCATCAAGCAGTTTCATCATTACCTCAAAATCGAGCGTTCCCTCAGTGAGAACTCGATCGAAGCGTATTGTAGGGATGCCAAAAAGCTGGGAGATTTTATGGAGTCTTACTATCCGGGAGTTGGGCCTCAAGCTGCGTCTAAAGTTCAGCTCCGAGAGTTTGTGGGCACCTTGGGAAAACTGGAAATATCCGACTTTACCCTGGCAAGAGTCATTTCAGGAATCAAAGCTTTTTATAAGTTTTTGATGTATGAAGGTCTGATTCAGGAAGATCCTGCTCAATTATTAGAAGCTCCGCGATTGGGTAGAAAATTGCCTGATACTTTGAGTTTTGAAGAGATCAGTGAAATCTTGGAAGGTATTCCGATGGGAGAGCCACAAGGTCATAGAAACCGAGCGATGTTGGAGCTGCTGTATAGCAGCGGTCTGCGTGTTTCGGAGTTAATTGGCCTGAAGAAAAGTCAAGTTTTTGAAGATATTGGTTTCCTGCGGGTAGTGGGAAAAGGGAATAAGGAACGATTGGTTCCCGTGGGAAAGGCAGCTTTAAAGTATATCCGTATTTATCAGGAAGAAGTTCGGAATCATCAGGAAATAGCTAGAGGTCACGAAGAATATATATTTCTTAATCGTCGTGGTAAAAAGCTAAGTAGAGTGATGGTTTTTATGATCATCAAGGAAGCGGTGGAACGTGTGGGCATCCAAAAAAATGTTAGCCCTCATACTTTTCGGCATTCCTTCGCTACACATCTAATCGAGGGAGGCGCTGACCTACGTGCAGTGCAGGAAATGTTGGGCCATGAAAGTATCACCACCACCGAAATTTACACCCACTTAGACAGAGATTACCTAAGACAGGTACTGACGGATTTTCATCCGAGAAAGTAGGAAAATGCATAATTGGTGATCGTAATCACTTATTATACGTATATTTGGTGAATATATTCACTAAATATGCATGTCGATCGAAAAATTTTTGAAAAACTCTTCTCCAAATTTGGCTCGGGTAAAGCGACAATTCTGTTGGGTCCAAGGCAGGTGGGAAAAACAACTTTGGTCAAAAAGTTAGCCGATACGCAAGGAGATTTTTTATATCTCAATGCGGACGAACCTACTGTGATTTCTTCATTATCCAGACCATCTTTACCTTTTTTGAAGGCATACCTTTCAAATTCAAAAACAGTGGTGATCGATGAGGCTCAGCGGATTCCTGATATTGGAATCACACTCAAATTAATTATTGATAATTTTCAAGACCTGAACTTAATTGTAACAGGCTCTTCGTCTCTTGAATTAGCTAATCAAATCCATGAACCTTTGACTGGTCGAAAGTGGGAGTTTCAGCTTTTCCCTTTCAGTTGGGCGGAGCTTATCCAAGCTTTTGGATTTCCTCATATGATTTCGGCCCTGGAAAAGCACCTTGTTTTTGGGGCCTATCCTGAGGTAGTCACGAATTCTGGAAATGAAGTAGAAATTTTAAAGAATTTAGCTTCAAGCTTTCTCTATAAAGACTTATTAAATTTTCATGGGATTCGAAAGCCGGAATTACTCCATAAAATTCTTCAGGCCCTAGCATGGCAAATGGGCTCTGAAGTAAGTATGAATGAGCTAGGGAGGACCGTACAGGCAGATAAAAATACAGTTTCAAATTATCTTGACTTATTGGAAAAGGCTTTCATCGTCTTTCGGCTACAGCCATTTTCCAGAAACTTAAGATCTGAAATTAGTAGTAGTCGGAAAGTCTATTTTATTGATAATGGAATTCGAAATTCTGTGATTGGGAATTTTTCAGCCTTAGGGAATCGTCAGGATATAGGCCCTATTTGGGAAAACTTCCTAATCAGTGAGAGGGTGAAGCTGCTCAGCTATAATGGCTTTTATGGGAAGAACTATTTTTGGAGATTAGCTCGAGGAGGAGAAATAGACTACATAGAAGAGATTGACGGTCAATTATATCCATTTGAATTCAAGTGGAACCCGAAGGCCAAAGTGCGAACCCCTAAAGCTTTTATAGAGAATTATAAAACCGCACCGGTCCAAGTGATTCACCGAGAAAACTTTATGGATTGGCTTACAGAATATCGGTATTAAAAAAACCTTCCCAAAGTTTCAAACTTTGGGAAGGCTAGAAAGTCAATTTACTTCTTCAACACCTCTCTCGAAATCACCAATTTCTGGATTTCTGATGTTCCTTCACCGATGGTGCAAAGCTTGGAGTCTCGGTAATATTTTTCTACCGGATAATCCTTGGTAAATCCATAGCCTCCGAAAATCTGAACCG
This sequence comes from Algoriphagus sp. NBT04N3, assembly GCF_019443765.1. Lineage (NCBI taxonomy): Bacteria > Pseudomonadati > Bacteroidota > Cytophagia > Cytophagales > Cyclobacteriaceae > Algoriphagus > Algoriphagus sp. NBT04N3. The sequence goes on along the minus strand of NZ_CP048415.1, from coordinate 3,347,095 downwards.
CCTCATTGGATACGGATACGGCCACCTCAGAAGCATAATATTTAGCCTGAGCTCCGGCTAATGTCACTTTTTCACCTCTGTTTTTTAAATCAGCTGCTTTGAAAGTCAATAAGCTGGCGGCTTCTACCTGCGTAGCCATATCGGCTAGTTTAAAAGAAATGCCCTGGAATCTACTGATAGGCTGATTGAATTGCTGTCTTTCTTGGGAGTATTGGATAGAAGCCTCAAGCGCTCCCTGAGCGATGCCTAAAGATAAAGCTGCAATGGAAATTCTACCTCCGTCCAGAATCTTCATGGACTGGATAAAACCTTCGCCTACTTCACCTAAAATCTGACTTTCATGCACTTTACAATCTTCAAAAATCATTTCGGCAGTCTCGGAAGCTCTCATTCCGAGTTTGTCTTCTTTTCGACCTCCACGAAATCCTGGTGTTCCTTTTTCTACCACAAAAGCTGTCATCCCATGAGAGTCACCGACCTCGCCTGTTCTTGCAATTACTACCGCAACGTCTCCAGAAACGCCATGTGTTATAAAGTTTTTAGCCCCATTAATGATGTAATATTCCCCTTCTTTTTTGGCGACAGTTCGCATATTTCCGGCATCTGAACCGGTATTAGGTTCAGTCAAACCCCAAGCACCTAACCACTCGCAGGTAGCCAATTTTGGGAGATATTTCTTTTTCTGTTCTTCATTCCCAAACTGCATAATGTGTCCTGTGCATAGGGAGTTGTGAGCAGCCATGGATAACCCAACAGAGGGGTCCAATTTGGAAAGCTCTGCAATGGCAGTTACATATTCGAAATAAGTAAATCCGGATCCGCCGTATTCAGTAGGAACCAATACGCCCATTAATCCCAATTCCCCCAGTTTTTTAAAAAGTTCTATGGGGAAATGTTGCTGGTCATCCCACTCTTTGCGAAAAGGAGTGATTTCTTTTGCTCCGAAGTCACGGATCATATCAGCGATCATACGCTGATCTTCATTCATTGTGAAATTTAACATGGAAAATTTTGGGTTTATCTCTGTAATTCTAACCCTAAGATTCAGAATTAGTTTGGTTCTAGCAAATCACGTAAATCAGTAGAAGATAAGGAGTTTGCATGCATTTTCCTCCTTTTTTTGTAATTCCTGTTCAGCTATTCCAAATATTTTTTTTAGATTTTGGACAATGCATCCAGTAAATTTTTCAAAAGGCTAGGATAATAAATTTTAAAAGGCGCGATTATGGGTAAAAATGCTTTTTTGATTGGTTTTTTATTCTCTTCTCTAGTCAGTTCCGTATGGGCTCAGAATCCCAGACAGATAATTGACAGTCTCAAATTGAAAACAAAATCCATTTCTGAAAAAGAGGAATTGGCAAATGCCTACGGTGAATTAGCATGGCAGTATGCCGCTATCAACCTAGACTCATCTATTTTCTATGGAAAACGCTCAGTTGAACTCGCCGAAAGCAGTGGTAATCCCTCAGTTATCGCTCAAGCCTACACGGATTTGGGGAGTGGATTACTTCAAAAAGGGGATTTGAACTCAGCTAGGGACTGGTACCAAAAGGCATTGACTATTCGGCAAGAGATCAGTGATTCACTGGGTCTGGCAAAAGTTTATAATGCCCTTGGATTTATATATCAACGAAAATACGAGTCTGATTCAGCAATCCTCTATTTTTTGAAAGCACTTCCCATTTTTGAGAAATTCAATTCCCCACTTCATGTAGCCACCATCAAAAATAATTTGGGAGTTATTTATCAAGGCCTTCCGGATTATGAAAAAGCGCTTAAAGTATACCTTGAGGCTGCAACCATTCGTGAAGAATTAGGCGATACAAGGGGCTTGATCGGGAGCTACATTAATCTGGGCACGGTTTATAAATACTTGAAAAAGTTCGATGAAGCAGAACCTTACTTTCAAAACGCTATCAAGATTGGTGAAGAGACGGGTGATTTATTGAACATGGCGATGGCCTATAGAAGCTACTCGGTCTTTCTTCAGGAAAAAGGGGATATGCAATTATTGGAAAAAATCTCCCGGGAAGGTATTGAGATTGCGAAAGAAGTAAATGCTCAATACGAAGAGGCGGTACTAGAAATGAGCTTAGGAGTGGCACTAAAGGAGCAAGGGAGATATTCGGAGGCGAAAAAATGGTTACTATCCTCTGCCAATAAATTTGTTTCCCAAGGAGCTGATGAGGACGTATTAGTTCCCTATTTGGAGCTGGTCCCACTTTATGCCTCTTTAGGATTGCCGGATAGCTCTCGGTATTATTCCAATTTGTATCAAGAAACTCTTCGAAATAAGTACGAAAAAGAATCCAGAGAGACTACTGCTGAACTTGAAACAAAATATCAGACCGCCCTCAAGGATAGTCAAATTGCAGCGCAAGAATTGGAAATCAATAAAAAGAATTTACTCCTTTTTGGTTCGCTTGCTTTAGCATTGGTCTTGGTGGTAGTGGGATATTTGTTATATAAGCAACAGCGGTTAAAAAATCAGCAATTACAGCAAGAGTCCAAATTACAAGCTGCTTTGGCTAAAATTGAAACCCAAAATAAATTGCAGGAACAAAGGGAGTTAATTTCCAGAGATCTGCACGATAACATAGGTGCACAATTGACTTTTATCATTTCGGCAATAGAGAATCTGAAATTTTACCAACCAATTCAGGAACAATTAACCCATAGATTCGATCAGATTTCAAATTTTACCCGTCAAATTATTACTGAATTAAGAGATACTATTTGGGCGATGAACTCGGGGGAAATAAGCTGGCAGGAGTTGTGTAATCGGATTCAGGCTTATACTCAAAAAGCTGTGGAGTCTTCAGGAATAAGCATGGAGTTTCACATTGGCCAGAGTTTCCCATTGGAAAATACCATGCCTTCTTCTCAAAGCATTCAAATTCTCAGGATCATTCAGGAGTCTATCCAAAATTCAATCAAACACTCCGAGGCCAGTGAGGTGAAAATAGTGTTGGAAAAGAATAAAGGTGGGATTTCTCTTCAAGTCTCAGATAATGGAAAGGGTTTTGATCTTGAAAAAGTCATTGCAGGAAATGGTTTATATAATCTCCGAAAAAGAGCAGAGGAATTGGGAGCAGTCCTAGAAATCAATACTTCTCTCGGGTCTGGTACAAAAATAAAGCTGACCGAAGTTTCTTGAGTCCTCTATAAATAGGCGATTTGTCGTATTTCAGAGCTAAAGCGATACTGGTACTTTTAGCCAATCCAAAACCTTTTATCGTTTCGCAAAATGTTTTTATCCAAGCCGACTGATCCTTTATATATTCTTTTTCTGGGTGTTTTTTTAGGCTTGATTCTCCTTCATTATTTATTATTCCGCGAATATCTTCAGCAAGAAAAATTACAGGAAAAACGACTCAAAGATTTAGAATATCTAGTATACAAAGAAATTGAGCGTTCCTTGGAATTGGGCCTTGGGAATATCGCTTTGAAAGAACTCCGACAAAAGACTTTGGAAAAGCTGACCCTCATCCGCTTCCAGCTGGAAGCTTTAAAGAAAAGTGAGGGAAAAAATAGCGGATAGTAATTTTATTGAAAAAATGAGGCTGTCTCATAAATAGCTTGTATATCAGATTGAGTAGGTTCAATGGCCATTTTTATCAATCTGGGGCACATTTCGATCCCCTACAATTGTCGGGACCCTCAATGTGACAAACTTCACTTTTGAGACAGCCTGTTTGAAATTTTACTTGAGGGATTCAAATTGACTTTTTACCTCTTGGAACTGTTTTTTCAACTCCTCTAATCTATCATAAGCATCCTTTCCAGGTTTCTGGTCTGCGCTTCCCAGCATGGAATAAAGATAAGAGGCTTGATCTCTCAGCATAGGCTGCATGTAGGTGCCATCTTCAGTGACAACTTGATTGTAAAGTTCCTGAAGCTTTGATTTTTGAATCTCGATCTGCCGATTGCCTTTTTCTTGAGAGATTTGAGTTTCAAGCTGCTTCTTTTTTTGGTCCATGGCATCAATCAATTGGGCAATTTCATCTCTGAAAGCCTGAATTTCCAAAGTAAGTTTTTCCTGTTCTGCCACATCCTCTTCAGAAACTAAGGTGGTTCTCGGGTCCAGTATTACTTCAAACTCTTGCTCAAAGATCTCGTCTCCAGCTTTTAATCTGGCTATGTAAGTGCCTGTAGCCACTAAAGGTCCATTACCGGTATAAGCTCTTTTGGGATCCTTGTCCCAACCTCCAGAATGCCTCATATTCCACTTGAAATGATTCATCCCCGCTTGATTGGGTAGGGTAGGAGAAGCCGGAGGGTTGGAAAACTCAGTGCTCATATTTCTTTCCGTATCGACAGAATCCTTTTTTATAGTTGGCTCAAAAGCACGAACCAGTTTTTTGTTTTTATCCAAAATTTCCAGTCTTAGCTCTTGGATTTTATCTGCTAGGAAAAAATCCAATTCAGCGCCCGAGCTTGGGTACTCTGGACCGTTGGTTTCCCTTCTACCTGAAAGTTGATTTCTGACAGCAGGACGAGTTTCAAATAATACAACTTTCCTACTGCCGATTTCCGTCACGTTTCGGAGGCTGATCAAATTATCCAATATCCAGAAACCTCTACCCATAGTCGACATCACCAAATCACCTTGATGAACCTTAATGTCAGTGATAGGTGTGACAGGCAAATTGCTTTCGAAGGCATGCCATTTTTTTCCATCATCAAATGAGATAAATAGCCCAAATTCAGTTCCGGCGTACAAGACTCCTTTTTTATCCGGATCTTCCCGAACTACCCGTGTAGGGTAATCTGCTGGAATACCATTTTTTCCATCAGAAATTAAAGTCCAGGTTTGTCCATAATCCTCTGTTTTGTAAATGTATGGAGCATAGTCGTCCAGCTGATATCTCAGCACTGCTACATAAGCTTTGGCTGGGTTATGTGGAGATGGCTCTACTGCATCCACTCTGCCACCTGGAGGCATATTTGGAGTGACATTTTTCCAAGTTTTTCCTCCATCTCTTGTGACATGTACAGGTCCGTCATTGGCTCCCACCCAAATCAGGCCTTCCTGGATTGGTGACTCACGAATCGCATAGATGGTGCTGTAATATTCTTCACCTGTGACATCACGGGTGATAGGAGAGCCCGGTACCACCTGCTTGTCGGATTCAAATGCGGTCAAGTCAGGAGAAATGATTTCCCAAGTTTTGCCGTCATCAGTAGTCTTGTGTACATATTGAGAAGTGTGATAAACTACATCTGGATTATGAGGAGAGACATGTATAGGAGCCACTCGCTGAAAGCGAAACTTAAGATCTTTCGGGTTGTGGCCATAAATATTGCTTGCCCCTACATAGTATTGTAACTCCTGGCCAGTTCTCTTATCAAATACGCCAAACCTCCCCTTACAATTAGAATAAACAATGTTGTGATTTCCAGGCTTGGGTACGGCTGGACCAGTTTCACACCCACCTGTATTGATGATGTAAGAATTACTTCCTGCTTGAACACTTAATGGTGGTCTGCTTGGAACAGCGATCGTGCTGTAATTATCCTGTTGTCCCGCATATAACCAATAAGGGTACTGATCATCCACTTCCACCTGATAGAGTTCTGCGGTTGGCTGATTGAACTGGGTTGACCAACTCTTGCCACCATTTTGGGTGATATTTGCACCTCCATCATTGGCCTGAATCCAAATGGTAGTATCGTTAGGATTGATCCAGATATCGTGATTGTCACCATGAGGAGTTGAAAGAGATTTCCAGGTTTTACCTCCGTCAAAAGAGCTCAAAAATCTTAGGGAGTTATTGTAAACCGTATTGGCATCCTTTGGATTGGCGTAAATATTCGTGTAATAAAAGGGTCTGTTAGTCAGATTTGGATTATCTGAAACAAAAGTCCAGCTCTCGCCTCTATTTTCTGATCGATACAGTCCTCCTTGATTATCTGAAGCTTCAATGTTGGCATAAACCACATTTGGATCAGCTGGGGAAACAGCGAAGTCAATTTTCCCAGTCAATCCAGTAGGAAGTCCGTTTTTTAGTTTGTTCCAAGTTTTTCCTCCGTCGGTAGATTTGTAAACGCCACCTTCTGAGGAGCCTGATGTGATAGTCCAGGGTTTTCTTTCCCCTCTCCAAGCTCCAGCATAGATGGTGTTTGGATCATCTGGAGCAAGTTCCAAATCTGATACGCCCACACTGTCTGAATGGTAAAATACCTTTTCCCAGTTCTTTCCTCCATCTAGCGTTTTGAATACTCCTCGTTCGGGATTCTTTCCAAAGGGCTGGCCGATTGCAGCTACATAAACAATATCCGGATTTTGTGGATGAATCTCCACTGCTCCGATTTGTCCTGCATTTTTGAGCCCAATGAATGACCAGGTTTTTCCTTCATCTGTAGATTTATAAACCCCTTTTCCTACAATCACATTGGATCTAAGTCCATCCGAGCCAGTTCCCACATAAATGATTTCTGGTTTTGCCTGATAGACCGCAATCGCTCCAATAGAAGGAGTAGGGAAATAACCGTCAGAGATGTTTTCCCAGTTAATTCCATAATCATCTGTTCTCCAAACCCCGCCACCAGTAGCGCCCATGTAAAATACCGAAGGCTTTGAAGCCACTCCTGCTACAGCTGTGACTCTTCCTCCCCGAAGAGGGCCTACATTTCTAAATTGGTAAGAATTCAATATTTGTTGGATATCCTGAGCCACTGTCCACATGGAAAGTGAAAAAAGGAATATGCTTAGAATTGATTTTTTTAGCATAGTTGTCAAGTTTCAATCTCTCAAGGTATAGGGAAATTGGCTGAAATAACAAGAATTTTATGGGAACGGGTCTGGATGAAACCCCTTTTTTCCAGAATTTATACTTTCCTGCAGAAAACCTGTATCTTAAGCCTTGGCCTTGATTAGTTTGAACCTAAATTTTTGTATCTCGTTCGATAATCAAATTCACTAAAACTATTCTTTCATATGAAATGCCCATGAGGAAAAATCTCACACAACTTGTCCCGTCCGCCGCGGCGGATAGGGAGGGGGATGCCCCGATAAATCGGGGTAGGGCATGCCATATGACCTTTGAAAGATAAATTATAAACAGATGAAAAATATAGCCGAACTCCCCAACTTACATAAGACTTCTTTTCAATTCATCAGTGAACCTTCAGACATCAATTATGGAGGGAAGGTGCATGGTGGAGTGGTGATGAAATGGATCGATCAAGCTGCTTATACCTGTGCGAGAACCTGGGCTGAAAGTTATTGCGTGACTGTATATGTGGGCGGTATTCGTTTTTATAAGCCCATCAATATTGGAGAAGTGATCAAAGTGGATGCGGCGGTGATTTATACCGGCAAAACCAGTATCCATATCATGGTGGAGGTGTATTCAAGAGATTTTTCTGATAAAGTATTTGAAAAGAAAACGCACTGCATCATCATCTTTGTGGCGGTTGATGAAAACGGAAATCCCAAGCCCGTGAAGTCTTGGATTCCTCAGTCTGAGCAAGAAGTTAAATTGGCTGAGTATGCAGTGCGACTCAAAGAACTTCGTGAAAACATTCACAATGAGATGAAGCCTTTTTTCAACGAATAGGCTCAGTCAGGTAAAGCAAAAGCCACATAGGCATCACCACTCTTGGTTCCTTTTCCTCCTCCACAGGCTATGACTAGGAACTGCTTTCCGTTTTTTTCATAAATAGCTGGAGTTGCATGACCCGAGGCAGGAAGTTTTGCCTCCCAGAGGACCTTGCCATTTTCCTTATCAAAAGCCCTGATTTTCTCATCTTTAGTCGCTGCAATAAAAAGCAGTCCTCCGGCAGTCACTACTGGGCCACCGTAATTTTCGGTGCCGGTAGGAGCAAACCCCTGAGCGCTCAATGAGTCAATTTCTCCCAAAGTGACCTGCCATTTGTGCTGCCCGCTATTCATGTCTATTGCTGTAAGTAATCCCCAAGGAGGATTGGAACCATAGAGTCCTTCCTTTGTAAGGAGCTTTTTATAGCCTTTCATATAATATTGGGGTTCTAAATTGGCTTTTTGAGATTCTAGCTCCTTTTTATCACTTTGGGTTTCTTGACCCAAAAGGAAGTCCACTATTAATTTTCTGTTTTCTGCAGAAATATGTTGAAATGCAGGCATTGCTCCCCGGCCTTTCTGCAGAAGTTTTGACAAGGAATCCGTACTATATTTATTTTTCAGATCTACCAATCCAGGAATGCTGGGAAGGTTTCCCTTTAAGTCCAGTCCATGGCAATTCCCGCAATAAGTGGTGTAAAGGTTTTTACCGACGTTTTCGAAACCGGAGTTGGGAGTCATTTCAATAATCCATGGAATTTGATTGGCATTCACATAAAGAATTTGTGTCTCCGGGTCGAAAGCCGCACCACCCCATTCAGCTCCTCCATCCATTCCAGGGAAGAGCACAATTGGTTTTTCAGGGTGAGGGGGGAGCCAAGTGTCACCATACAATGTATTGCTTAATTGTGCTCGAATATCTTGTTCCCATTCCGGTCGAAGACTTAATATATCCTGCTCTTCAAAAACCATTTTCATAAATGGTTTGGGTAATTGCGGAATGGGCTGAGTGGGAGAGGAGAATTCACCGGGGAGAATAGATTGGGTGACAGGCTGCTCTGAAATTGGCCAAACAGGCTCTCCATTTTCTCTTTCAAAAACATAGGTGTAGCCCTGCTTGGAAATTTGAGCTACTGCATCAATCCATTTTCCATCTTTTTGGATGCGAATTAGGTTGGGGTTGGCTGGGAAATCTCTATCCCAAATGTCATGATGAACTCCCTGAAAGTGCCAGAGTCTTTTTCCTGTAGATGCATCGAGGGCTATTAGGGAGTTGGAGAATAGGTTGTCTCCTTTTCTAAATCCACCCCAAAAATCATAAGTGGCAGAACCTGTTGGTACAAACACAATTCCCCGCTGATAATCCACTGACATCCCTGCCCAATTATTAGCGCCCCCAATTTGGGAGATGTAATCGGAATCCCAAGTTTCATATCCATATTCACCCTGATGTGGGATGGTGTGAAAAATCCATTCTTGCTTTCCTGTCTGAACGTTGTATGCCCTGATATGACCCGGTGCAGCATCAAGTCCCTCTGAAAGGCGCATTCCTAAAATGATCAAATCCCCATAAATCACCCCCGGAGCATTGGCCACGATCAAAAAATCTTCTCGCTCAGTATCCAGTCCTTTTCTAAGATCAACTTTCCCTTCATCTCCAAAGTCTAGCTTAGGCATGCCAGTCAAAGCATCCACTGCCATCAACCAATTTCCTGCACCGAAAAGAATTCTTTTATCGTCTCCTTTTTCCCAATATGATACACCACGGTTGGTGCCTGCCCAGGAGTTTTCTCCTCCCAAAACCGTAAAAGGATCAAATCTCCAAATTTCTTGGCCTGTAGCTGCATCCAAGGCGAAGACATTTAATTTGGGAGTGGTTCCGTATAAAATTCCATTGATGACAATGGGCTGACATTGGATCTGGGATCTTTCACCTGCATCCTCAGTATGATAAACCCAGGCCACCTCAAGTTGGGAGACATTTTCCTTAGTTATCTGGGCTAAAGAAGAATAGCGGGAAGCATCAGCAGGGCCTCCGTAATGGGCCCAGTTTGTATAGTCGGTTTGTTCCTCAGCAGTTTGGCAAGAAAAGCACCAAGTAAGTAGAAAGATTGCAGCTAGTTTGTGTCTCATAAGAGTAAATAACAAGCTAGAATATCGGGGTTTTCTCGAATGATTCAAACCCTTTTCTGAGGCTGGGCTTTCAATCGATGTGACCCGGTGACTTGCTCATATTTTTGCTCATAATCTTTTCTCAACGTTCCAAAAAGTCTATCCCAAATCAGGGTATAAAGGCCATAATTCCCATGGAAATGTTCATGATGTTGATTGTGAGCAGTGCCTGTATTGATCCATTTCCCAATCAGGGATTTTTGGAAATTTTTAGGAAAAAGCTCAAAACCCAAATGGCCATAAACATTGTAGCAAAACTGAAACAAAAGAAATAAACCTAAGGCGGAAGGGTGTACGGGAAGTGTAAATGCAATCAGAGGAATAATACCTGCTTCTAGAAAAGCCTCCAAAGGATGAAAAGCATAGGAAGTCCAAGGTGATGGATTCGTAGAGAAATGATGAACACGATGAACTAATCGAAACAATTTGGGGTGATGCATCAGTCTATGGATAGCGTAAAAATATGCATCATGAACCAATAGCATGAGAGGAAATGTCAGAAAGTAATAAGCCTTTCCATACAAATCATAGGGTTGAAAAAAATTAGTATAAGGCCTGAGAACCACAAAGACCAAAGCTGCCATTGTGGCGAAGATCAATATGGTTACGAGTGAGAAACTAATGTCTCTGAAATAATCTTTCCTATGAGGAAATTTCGATTGCATCCTTCTTGAGAAAAGGGTGTTTTTGAGCAAAAAATAAAAAATCAAAAAGGATCCTCCTGCTATGATAAAGTAGCGGGAAGTAGTCAGTTCAGCTACCCGTATCCAACGCTGTCCAAATTCTGCCCAATCCATAAAGAAAGATACTTACTTTTTGAGATTATAGCTGAAGTCTAAGGGGTTAGCATAGGTAAAAGAATACCCCGTTTGAATTATTTTTTCGGATGAAATTAATCGGTTCTCTCCTTCTGCGGAGCTTTGAAAACTTTTGGGAGGAGCTAAACCGGTGTCTAGAGCACTCTTTTCAATGACTTCCTTTTTCAAGGGGTGAATTGGTGCAACCCCATTGAAGGTTTCATTCCATAGATTTTTTTCAATGATCCAAGTAATAATTCCAACGGCATCATCTTGATGGATATAGTTTACTCTGCTATGTCCTTCTACATTTTCTTTTCCGGCAAAATATTTACCTGGAACTCGCTCTTCGCCCATCAAGCCACCAAAACGGACAATGGTCAATTCGTAGCTTTTATCCTGATTCATCAGCTGCTCTGCCTTCCACAAAGTTTTATTTCCTGTGATGGAGAGATCCATTTCAAATTCTTCGGTATATTTTTCGGCCTGATTTTTCTCTGGATATATTCCTGTGCTGCTCACAAATACAAGTTTTTTGACAGAAGTATTTTGTAGCATGCTTTTTAAAAATTTGAGTTCTTCTAGATACCGTTCCCCGGATTGAGTTCGTGAGCGTGGAGGTATGGTAATAACTAGAATTTCGGCCTCAAAAAGTTTCTGAAAGCCCAGGCCTTTGGGATAAGGTTCCAAAGAAAACTGAACTGATGTGATTCCCTCTGCCTCAAGTTTTTTCACTTTTTCTCCGGTGGTAGTACTACCGATTACTTCATATCCTTTTTCCTGAAGGTTTTTTGCCAAAGGAAGTCCCAGCCATCCGAGTCCTATAATTGAAATTTTATTCATGAACTGATATTAAAAAAACCTCCCGAAATCAGGAGGTTTGAGTTTAGTCTTTTTTCGGCATGGTTCCCAGCAAGATATCCCATAGTGGTGTACTCACTCCAAAAGCTGAATCCGGATCCTTATAATGATGGATAGCATGATTCACCCACAAGATCTTCAAGAAGTTTTTGGGAGGATTGAAAGCATGCACTATGTAGTGTACACCCAAATAACTGGCATAGCCCAAAAGGAAACCAGGAAGAAAGTAGTAGGCAAAATCACCCATAATTAATTTAAATACCAGATAAAAGATGGCAGCATATGCAGCGCTCACAAAAGGAGGCATCGCCAATCTGTCCTTGTCTTTCGGGTAATCATGATGTACTCCATGGACTGAATACTGCAATTTATCCTTCATTGGAGTGTCTGGTTCCATATGAAAGAAATGCTTATGCATCATGTACTCCACGAATGTAAAGACAATGTATCCAATCAGCATCACCAATAGGCCTGTCCCCACATAAATGGATGTTTCCAGCGCATAGTAAAAAGATACAGCAGAAAACACCACAAACATGGTAATTGGGATCATAATGTGAGTACGAGAGATCCTCTCCAAAATCGGGTTTTCGAACATACGAGCCGAACCGAAATTGTCGGGTCTGTCCAGTCTTCCAATCTTTTTCATTTCTTTACTTGTTATATTCTTAATAGTTGGCTGCAATCTTGGTGCAAAAGTAACCCAGAACTTCCTTAATATACATTGATTTTCGTCATAATCAGGAGAAAAATTAGACTTTTGCTAAGGAGGCCTCTATGGTTTTTTGATAATATTTTACGTAAAGTGGAAGAATTTGGGATATGTCAAACTCCTTTGCCCTGGCTAAAGCATTAGCTTTAAACTGAGGTAAATTCTTTTCATCCAGAATTTGCAAGGCTTTTTTCTTCATATCCTGTATATCTCCAACATTTGAAACAAACCCCGTAACGCCGTCAATGTTTAGCTCCGGGATACCGCCAGCATTGGATGTCAAGATAGGCACCTCACAAGCCATGGCCTCTAAGGCTGCCAAACCAAATGACTCTTTTTCTGAAGGCATTAAAAATAAATCTGCTACAGAAAGTACTTCTTCTACAGCCTCTAGTTTGCCTAAGAAGCGAATATCATCACAAGTCCCTAATTCCCTGCAGAGTCTTTCCATTTTATCCCGTTCAGGACCATCTCCTACCAAAAGAAGCTTTGCCGGAATTTCCTTGCGTACTTCATAGAATACCCGAATTACGTCTTCTACTCGTTTCACCTTTCTAAAATTGGAGGTATGTACCAGTAGCTTTTCACCTTGCGGGCATATAGCTAGTTTGAAATGCTCTTTCTTCTGTTTTTTGAATCGATCTAGGTCAATAAAATTTGGAATGACCTCAATTTCTCGATTGACAGCAAAATGGCTGTAAGTTTCTTTTTTCAAATCCTCAGAAACTGCTGTAACTCCATCGGATTGATTGATGGAAAAAGTAACCACTGGTTCATAGCTTGGATCTTTTCCAACCAAGGTAATATCTGTTCCATGTAAGGTTGTGACTACTGGAATTCTGATTCCCTCTTCCTTCAAGATCTGCTTGGCCATGTAGGCTGCAGACGCATGTGGAATTGCATAATGCACATGCAATAGATCTAAGTTTTCATATTTGACCACCGAAACCATTTTACTAGCCAAAGCAAGTTCATATGGAGCATGCTCAAAAAGCGGATAGCTTTTGATATCTACTTCGTGATAGAATAGATTTTCGCTAAAAAAATCCAGGCGGGTTGGTTGACGATAGGTGATAAAGTGAATCTCATGCCCAGCTTTTGCCAGCCCTTTTCCCAATTCTGTGGCTACTACACCACTACCCCCAAAGGTAGGGTAACATACAATGCCAATTTTCATATTTTTTTCTAGGTGCCTTTTTGGCTAATCTGCCTTTAAACACGCTTAAGGATTACTTTTGTTCAAATTAAAAAGAAATAATCCAAAAGCCGACGAATTCTTAATTTTATCAGGAGCATTGAATACTTGGTTTTCAGTTTTTTAGGATCAAAAATCACTTTTATCAGCATAAAAAGAATTGAAACTTTCATTTAAAAGCCCCAATTTCCAAACCAATTCTTTGAATCAAAATTTTCAACAATCAATCCATATGAAATACCCATGAGGAAAAATCTCAAACAGGGGGATGATTATCTTGGGCATTCCATCTGACCTTTAAAAAACAAATTATAAAAAGATGAATTATAAGAGTTATTTATTTATTCTTTTCGCGGTAGGTTTTTTATTTGCCTGCTCTACCCCGCCGCAACAAACAGAAACGGTTAAACCTGACTGGTCTGATAATCCTTGGCCGGAAATCAGAAAAAAGAGAATCAGTCAATTACTTCCTGAGGCTATGAAAGCAGCTGGTGTGGACTGCTGGATTACTATTGGTAGAGAAAATCACAATGATCCCATTGCAGTACATGTCGGAGCGGAAAACGCTGGAGGCACCGCAGTTTTTATGTTTTATTTGGATGATTCAGGATTTCATTCATTGGCCTTTTCGCCTGATGGGGAGGCTACTTCCCTGGATGAATTGGATATTCACGATGAAGTAATCCGAGTAGATAGGGGAGCCTCAGCGGTTCAGGTTGCTGCAGATTTTATCAAAGAAAAGGGTTTTAAAACCATAGCAGTTAATTCTTCTTCCAGTAATACCATGGCGGATGGACTTTCCTACACGCAAAGAAGAAATTTGGAAGAGGCTTTGGGAGATTATTCTTCAAGATTGGTGTCTTCCACAGATTTAGTCTACGAATGGTTGTCTATCAAGCTTCCTGAAGAAGTTGAAATTCTGAAAAAAGCAGCTCAAATGGCTTCTGATTTTCAATATGAGGCCTACGCGATGATCGTACCTGGCAAAACTACAGATGCTGAGGTTGCTAAATTTTTGAAAGCAAAAATGGCTGAATATGGAGTGACAGATGCTTGGCATCCTGATCAAAACCCCAATGTCAACTCAGGTCCTGATCGAGGACATTCGCATGCAACGGATAAAGTGATCATGCCTGGAGATGTGATTCAAACAGATTTTGGGGTGAAACTTTACGGAATTTGGGTAAGTGACATTCAACGATTTGCCTATGTGTTAAAGGACGGGGAAACTGAGGCTCCTGCTGATATTCAAAAATATTGGGAGAATGGGAAAGCTGGGTCAAGAATTGCTCTGGCAGCCATGAAACCAGGAGTAAAAGGAGAGGATGTAGACAGAGCGCAGCGCGATTTGATGGATGCTAATGGATCTCTTTATGTTCCTTGGAGCACTGGGCATCCGGTTGGCTATGTGGCTCATGATGTTGGACCAAATTTAGGAGGAGCGAGACTGGAAACTCCCAGACCAGCTGCGCAAAAATTATTGAAAAAGGGAATGGTATTCGCCTTTGATGGTTTTCATACCTGGAAGAGGGAAGATGGAACTGAAAAGACCATTTCTGTGGAAGAGATGGCTGTGGTAACAGAGAATGGGGCAGAGTATTTGATTCAGCCTCAGGAGGATTTGATCCTTATTAAATAATCATCAATAAAAATGGTCCCGCTGATAACGGGACCATTTTTATTTAATTTTTAGCCATTGCCTTATAAATAATATCGTGAATATCTGTCCTGATATTCGCACTGAGCAGCTTTTTGTTTTCAGCATCCGGATACACCCTATTACTCAAAAAGACATAAATCAGATCATTTTTTGGATCTGCCCATACGCAGGTTCCAGTGAAGCCAGTATGCCCGAATGTGGATTTTGGAGCCAAATCCCCAGCACTTCCTCCCCGTCCAGCTTCTGGTTCAGGTTTGTCCCATCCCCATCCTCTTCTACTTTGATTGGATTGCCTCTTCGTGAATTGGGAAACTGTTCCAGGTTTAAGTAAGCTGACATCTCCATAATAGCCTTCATTGAGCATCATCTGCATCATTACTGCCAAATCATTTGCTCTTCCGAAAAGCCCAGCGTGTCCGGCAACTCCTCCATACATGGCTGCTCCCGGATCGTGGACATAGCCTCTCACCTGTCTTTTTCTAAAGGCTACATCATCTTCTGTCGGAGCGATGTTGTCCAAAGACATTTTATTGAATGGATTAAAAGTCATGGTATAAAGTCCAAGAGGAGCATAGAAATTTTGCTCTAAAAATTGATCTAAGGGTTGATTGACGATTTTTTCAACGACTGCCTGCATGAAATACATGGTCAAATCTGAATAAACATATCTATTTCTTCCTCCAGATTTTGGTAGTAAATCAGATGCTACTGTCCAGCTCCAAATACTGTCCCGAAGTCCATCTACCGCGTACATATCATTAGATACAGGTCTTGAAAATCCGGGAGCCGCTGAGGCCTGATAATACTCCGGTCTCCATTGTCCAGATTGTACTGTTTTTACATAATGAGGGATGAAAGCCTTCAATCCTGCTTCATGGGCCATTACATCTTTCAGAACCAGATCTTCTTTATTAGTGCCTTTCAGCTCCGGGAGATAATCACCCAAAGTTTTGTCCATATCCAATTCTCCTCGGCTATGTAAAAACATCACGGCTTGAGTAGTCGCCAGCACTTTAGTAATAGAGGCTAAGTCATAAAGAGTTTCACTATTGACTTTCGGGCTATTCTTGTATTCCAATTGTCCATAAGACCTTTCGAAAACAACTTTACCGTCTTTGACAACCAACACATTCGCGCCTGGAGTGGCTTGCATTTTAATCGCTTTCTCTACTACCTCATCGATCTCATCCAGGGTTTGGCTGTTCATACCCACACTTTCAGGAGTTCCATAAGCGAGCCTTCTCAGTCCTTCCATATATCCTCCCAACCCATGTGAAAAAGTAGGGCTAACTGATACCGGTAAAATTCCCATTCCCGGTCTAGCGCCAAACAGAACCTGAGGACTGAGCTTTTGAGTCATGTCATTATTCTCATAAGCAAAAACCACATTGCCCAATCCTTCAATAAATCGGGAAGCATAAGCATTTCCAAAAAGAACCGTGACTACTTTTTGTCTTTGTTCCAGTTTTCTGAGAAGGGCTACATCTCCAGGAGCGATTCCAAAGGCTCTTTTAGGACTGTTGGTCACGCCCATCAAGCCAACCACGACCACATCATAATCCTCCAATTGCTTCATTAAATTATAATGAGCGGATTCACTCGCTGCTTTTTCGATTTCAAAATGATCGAATTTGCTATACTTGCTGAGGCTTTGCTGGAAGTTTTTTCCCTCTCCTCCTATAGTAAGACTGGCAAACTTTTTCAAATCCAGCTGCTTGAAAGGGAGTAATTCTCCCTTATTGGAAGCAACTGTGATGGCTTCGGAATACAACTTTTCCCGAATCTCCTCGGTTTTTGGAGTGTTTAGTCTTTCTACCAAACCATGAGTTTTGATGGGTTTGTAATCATGAAGCCCAACCTTATACTTGGCTCGGAGGATTTTTCTTATTCTCCTATCTACTTCCTCTTGGGATATTTTACCGCTTTCTACAGCCTGCTTGATCAAAGCCTTCGCTTTAGGTACATCCTGAGAATACAATAGAATATCGTTACCGGCCAGAAGAGCTTCTACATCCACTTCACCCGGTTTGTGAGATTGGGTTACTCCCCGCATGTTCAAGGCATCCGTAAAGATCAAACCCTGAAAGTTCATTCGCTTTTGTAGCAGATCTGTCACAACTTTTTTGCTGAGACTGGTGGGGGTTTGTCCATTATTGTCCAAACTTGGGATATTGAGATGGGCAACCATCACCGACATCAAATTTTCTCTGAATAGCTCCTGATAAGGATATAGGTCTATGTCCCAAATTCTCTTTTCAGCATGTTTGATCAATGGAAGGGAATAATGGCTGTCTGATTCTGTATCACCATGTCCGGGAAAATGCTTGGCATTGGCAATTACACCATTATCCTGAAGGCCTTTCATATAGGCCACTGCTCTTTGAGCTACTGCTTTTTTGTTTTCTCCAAATGCCCTAAAGCCAATGACTGGATTTTCAGGGTTAGAGTTGACATCCACTACTGGAGCGAAATTAATGTGCATGCCCAATTCTTTGAATTGTCTGGCCATTTCGGCTCCCATATCATAAATCAAATCTGAATTCTGAATAGCGCCCAAAGTCATGGCTCTAGGAAAATCAGGAACTGAGTCCAGTCTCATGCTAATCCCCCATTCTGCATCCATTGCGATGAAAAGGGGTGTTTTAGCCAAGGCTTGATAGTAATTGGTCAAACGAGCTTGTCTGTCAGGTCCTCCCTGAAAAAATATCAATCCTCCAAGATTCTCGTCTTTTACAAGCTGACTGATTTCATCAATGTGCTTTTGATCTTTATTGGAATAAGCGGCAACCATAAAAAGTTGCCCCAAGCGCTCCTCTGAACTTAGACTTTGAAATACCGAGTCTACCCAATTTCTCTGTGCAAATCTATCGGGAGCATTTAATGGGTCATCCACTACCACAGCTACATCCATTTTACCGGATGTAAATGATAATGCAACAAAGCAAAGAAGAAAGATGCCTGCCAGCTTATGCCTCATACCTGAGTTAATTTTTAATCTTTAAATTTGTGGAAGTTCCTACGCCAGGATCTAAAGTATTCAACGTAGTGTCTCACATTTTAGCCTGAAATTGCAGAAGATTAGATTTACTAATCGATTGAAGATAGTAAAGAAAGGTCAACATTAGACCTGTTTTTGGGTTAAAAATGGTATAAATTTGATTGTCGGTGGACAGTCTCCTAACTTGTTCCTTGATGAACGTTCAAGCATCCACATTCAAAAATTGATTAAATGAAATCCAGCACGACAAGAACGACACACACTGGGATGCCCCGATATATCGGGGAAACTGTGCGACCTGCCTGCCGCAGGCAGGGATTCCGTCTGACTTCTAAAAAACAAATTATTAACAGATGAAATTTCCTTCCATATTTCGAACAGCCAGCCCCAGTCGATTCGATATCAAGCCCCGTTATTATGATCCGGTCAAAGAGGAATTGGATCAGCGGGAGTCTCGTATCAAAAAGCAGCTAGAAGCTGAAGGGAAATTAGGAGATATTAAGGAGGAAGATAGATTGAGAAATTACGAATCTGGTCTAAGAGGGGCTTTTTCCAATTATCAAGGAATCAAACCTCGAGATAAAAGTGTCTTTGCTTCTACAGCGATGATCAGATCTCTGATCTTTTTGATTTTAGTCGGCGGATTGGGTGGATATATTTACTTCGGGCCGGTAATTTTTGAATATCTCCTGTATTTAGTGGCTTTCATTGCAGCAATTTATTATTTCTCAAAGCTCAAATCTAAAGCCCGGAAATGAGCGATTTAATCCAATTATTACCTGATGCAATAGCCAATCAGATTGCAGCTGGAGAAGTGGTTCAAAGACCATCCTCCGCACTGAAGGAATTGCTTGAAAATGCAATTGATGCAGGTGCTACTAAAGTTCAGGTAATTGTAAAAGAAGCAGGTAAGCAATTAATCCAAGTCATTGATAATGGTAAGGGTATGTCGGCTACCGATGCCAGGATGAGTTTCGAAAGGCATGCCACTTCTAAAATTCGCACCAGTCAGGATTTATTTTCAATCCGTACATTTGGTTTTCGTGGAGAAGCTCTGGCCTCTATTGCGGCGGTTGCACAGGTTGAGTTAAAAACCAGAAGAAATGCGGATGAGCTGGGAACGCTAATTCATATTGAAGGATCAGAAGTTAAAAAACAGGAACCTGTTGCCACCACTCCCGGAACTTCTGTTTCCATGAAAAATCTCTTTTTCAATGTGCCAGCAAGGAGAAATTTCCTGAAATCCAATCCTGTAGAAATGCGGCATATTGTGGAGGAATTTCAGAGAGTAGCCCTGGCTTATTCTGAAATTGGATTTTCCT
The DNA here is from genome assembly GCF_019443765.1 of Algoriphagus sp. NBT04N3. Taxonomy (NCBI): domain Bacteria; kingdom Pseudomonadati; phylum Bacteroidota; class Cytophagia; order Cytophagales; family Cyclobacteriaceae; genus Algoriphagus; species Algoriphagus sp. NBT04N3. The sequence continues at coordinate 3,327,835 of NZ_CP048415.1, read as the reverse complement.
TGATGCAAAATGACATGGAGATCTATAATCTGCTCCCAGGCAAACTCAGTCAGAGAATCGTGGGGATTTTTGGGAAAAACTACCAAAGTCAGCTGGTTCCCTGCGAGGAATTGACACCCCATGTCAATGTAAAAGGATATATAGGCAAACCTGAATCTGCCAAAAAAACGAGAGGGGAGCAGTTCTTCTTTGTAAACAACAGATACATCAAGAGTAGCTATCTGAACCATGCGGTTAGCAATGCTTTTGAAAACCTCATACAGCCAGATCAGCATCCTTTTTATGTTTTGTTTTTGGAAATAGATCCATCCCATATAGATATCAACGTACACCCGACCAAAACCGAAATCAAATTCGATGATGAGAGAACGGTTTATGCGGTAATTCGGGCAGCTGTCAAACAGGCTTTGGGAGCACATCACGTGGTTCCGGCATTGGATTTTAGCGTGGATGTGAATTTCGAAGATAATTGGAATACTGACGCGCAGAAGAAGGCGGATGTGGATCGGGAATATAGTTATAAGACTTTCAATACTCCTGAATTCAAAAAATCTAGTGTTAGTGGTTGGGAAAGGCTGTTTGAAGGAAATCAGACTTTTATCCAAGAGCAAAAAAGACCTGTTTCTGAGGAAAGTGATGATTCTGAAGTCTTGACTTTTTCCAGCAAGGCAAATCCGGAAGAAGAGAGCAGTTCTTTTCCCAAACCAGCAGAGGGCGAGGGTACTGGGACAACTTTTCAGGTGGAGTTAAGCTATATCGTAGCTCAAATGTCCACTGGCTTATTGATTTTGGATCAGCAAGCAGCACATGAGAGGATATTATACGAACGCTATCTAAGACAATTGAAGTTGGCGCAAGGTCCATCGCAACAATGTCTTTTTCCTCCCGTAGTTCAATTAAATCCTTCAGATTATGAGTTGGTGGTAGGATTAATGGGAGAGCTGCACAGCCTTGGCTTTATGATTTCTGAATTTGGCAATAATGCCGTATTGGTTCAGGGAGTACCAGCTGATATTCAGGTAAAAAATGAAAAAGAATTATTTGAAGGATTGATCGAGCAATTCAAGAATTTCAAAAATGAGCTTTCATTGGATAATCGAGAAAATCTTGCCCGCTCTTTAGCCCGTAAGTCTTCCTTAAAAAAGGGTCAAAAACTCAATTCTCAGGAAATGGAAACTTTGGTTGGGCAGCTTTTTGCCTGCCAAAACCCAAATTATGGACTGGGAGGGAACAAAACCTTCGTAAAATTGGATTTATCCAGCATACATTCATTCTTCGGAAAATCGCATGTTTAGAAATATCACACCTGTAGTACAAAATTTACTGCTGATAAATATTATACTTTTTATCGTCAGCTCTTTCATTTTTCCTGTTCTCAATGAGTGGTTTGCTTTGTATTACATTGGAAGCCAGTATTTCAAGCCCTTTCAGTTTCTGACATACATGTTTATGCATGCCGACTTTTGGCATCTATTCAGTAACATGTTTGGTCTATTGATCTTTGGCCCTTTGTTGGAGCAGTTCCTCGGACCAAAGAAGCTTTTGATTCTTTGGATGGTTTGCGGAGTAGGATCGGGAGTTCTCTATTCAGGATATAATATTTACCGGATGAATAATCTGGAAGCCAAAGTAGAGCGATTTCAGGCAAATCCAGACCCAGAGTACTTCAACAAGATTGTATTAGAAAATAGAAATTTCTTCGACAGGAGAGTATTTGAGTTTGTGGATGATTTCAGTAGAGATCCTCAGGATCAAGTGAAAATTGATCGCGCAAATCAAACTTTAGAGGCCATTTCCGATATTCAGGGAAATATCCCTATGGTAGGGGCATCGGGAGCTTTATTTGGAATATTGATTGCATTTGCGATGCTTTTTCCAAACACCCAGCTCTTTTTGCTGTTTCCTCCTATGCCTGTCAAAGCGAAATATTTGGTCCTTTTTTATGGACTTTATACGATTTACAACGTATTGATAAACAATCCGCTGGATAATGTGGCCCATTTTGCCCATTTGAGTGGGCTGATTATAGGTGGCGCATTGGTTTACAAGTGGAAAAAAGATAGAAACAGTTTTTATTAATTATGTACGGCAATTTTTGGGAAAATCTTAGGAACGCTTTCAAGCACGGTGATAATAGCCTTTATAAACTAATCGCTATCAATATCCTTGTTTGGTTGGTATTCATGATTTCCAGAGTCATTATGACTATTGGAGGCTTTGGAGAATTATACTCTTCCCTGATCTCCTATTTTATGATGCCGGCATCGCTTCCCAAATTGGCCACTCAACCTTGGAGCCTGTTCACCTATATGTTTTTACATGAGGGGATTTTTCACATCCTCTTCAACATGCTTTTTCTCTACTGGTTTGGCTTGTTGATCCACCAATACTTAGGTAGTCGAAAATTGGCTAATTTATATATTCTTGGAGGCTTAGCAGGGGGATTGTTTTATTTGTTGATCTATAATTTAGCTCCCTACTTCAGTAATTCGGTAGATACTTCTCTCATGCTTGGAGCTAGTGCCGGTGTGTTTGCAATTGTGGTTGGTGCAGCTACATTGACTCCCAATACTACCTTCTTCCTAATCCTGTTAGGGCCTGTCAAAATCAAATACATAGCGATTTTCTATGTGGTTCTTTCCTTTGCCAATTCTGCTGGCGCAAATGCCGGAGGGGAACTGGCGCACTTAGGAGGGGCATTGATGGGATTTCTGTATATCACCCAACTCAGAAGAGGGAATGATTGGGGAGTTCCTGTTCAGAAAGTGGGGATTTTCTTCGAGAATCTTTTCAAAAAGAGCCCAACGAAAGTGAAAGTAAGCTATAGAAAAGCGAAGACTGAGTCGGGATCTTTTGGCTCTTTTTCCAGCCCAAAATCCAAGCCTACCGCTACCAAATCCTCTGAAGAAACGAGTCAGGAAGAAATCGATAGAATACTGGATAAAATTGCGGACCGAGGCTATGAAGCCCTGACCAAAGAAGAGAAAAGGAAACTATTTGAATTCAGTAAGAAATAATCAGAGTGGGAAAGCAAAACCTACTTTAAATCCTGCTTCTTGAGGATTTTGACTCTGTATTCTGAATTCAGTGTTCAGCCCCACCCAATCCACAATTCTTATATAAGCTCCCACGCCTACATTGGCGCCTTTGAATGTTCGTCTGACTCCTGGGTCTCCCGGTTGAAGGTTCTCCCAATTTTGGCTATAACCTGCCAGAAAAAAGAGTTGGGACGGACCATCAGAAACATAGTAGCGTAGATCCATGCTAAAATTGCTTCGGTTCCCTACATTCGGCATGATATAAGTGAAGCTTGGCATTATGGCGAAATTGTCGAGGAAAAAATACTCTACTCCTGCGCCTACTCCAAAGTCTTTCCATCTCAGGCCATAGGTTCCATAAGTGTGGAAGCGAGTATTTCCTTGTTCCAATGATTGAGCTTCTAGCCCCAAAGGAAGTAGGATTCCTAAAATTAAAATCACCAAAGCCTTTTTCATTCCATTCAAATTTATTTTTACAAAAATTAGAAGGCTTTGGTGAACATTACAAGTATTATTCTAAAATACGTGCCACTCTGCCAATTCTGCCCTCTTCGTCTATTCCTTCTATAAAGATCAAATGCTTCTTGGCTACATCAGTATTAAAGTATTCCAAATTTGCTTTTCCATCTTCCCCTATTTCTAAAATTGGTTTCCAGAAAATTGTAGCACGCTTATCATTCAAAGCAGTAGATGTGCCTTTTTCATCATAATTGGGCTGATAAAACTCCTTTGCAACGGAATAACCTCCGTAGGTAGTAACCAAAGTTCCGCCAACACTCGGAGTAAAGCCACTGCCTCTTTTGGTATAAACTGCAATCACTCCGTTTGCACCTTGAGCTCCAAAAATAGCAGCTCTTGCAGGATCCTTGAATACATCCACACTAGCTACATCCCTTGGATTCACCTGAAGTAGTGTATTAGCATCTACAGGAATATTGTCCAATAAATACAGCGGTCCTGTGCCTGCATTGATAGAGCCAACTCCTCGAATTTGTACACTTACATCCAAGCCAGATACAAATACTTTGACACCAGAAACCCTTCCCTGGATCAGTTGAAAAACATTGGTAAAGCCCACAGAACCCGGGATTTTTTCAGGGTCTATGCTGACATCTCCTGGGCCATAAATTTTTTGTACTTCTTCGTCCTCTTTTTTAAAGGTCTGAGCTTCCACAGTGACTCCTTCCAAGTCCAAAATATCAGGATCCTCATTCATTCTCCTCATAAGGGCTCTTTCCTCATAGGTAGCAGCTAGATTTTCAGGCCATTTTATTTCAGTAGAATAGTTGCCAGAAGTGCCGGTGAAAACAGCCTCCGGTTGGGTGACTTTGATATCCACAAAGTTCTTTAGTCTATTATCCACTGCTGTCAAGGTAACACTGGCAGAATCCTGATAATCTAAATCTCGAATAATGAATCGCCCATTAGAGCCAAATTCAGTCGTCACAATCTCGATTCCATTTCCTACCATTGCGGTAATTTTACCTCCGGATAATCCCTTTCTAGTATCCTCTTGGTCGCTAATCTGACCTTCTATATTTATTCCTCTTTCAATGAAATAATTGATTTCACCCTGTTCATTTTTAGCGATTTGATCCCAAGTAAATCGTCTCCATCCATGGGTCAGCATCACTAGATCTAATGCCTCTAAGGTACTTTCATCTTGGTTTTGGAAATAATAACCAGGTTGGTGGATTTGACCTTTTAGATCTGAACTCAGTAAAAGATGTGAATAAATGGTACCGTAAACTTCACTTTCATCTGACACTTGCTCTGCATCTACAATGGAAACTGAGAAGCTTCCAGAAACCTGGTTTCCTGCACTTTGATTCGTGATTTCCAATTTGATTTTTTCTCTTGGACTCAAAGATGAATTGGAATTCACATCAAGTTTTAGCTCATTCTCTTCTTTTCGGATAAAGATTAATCGCTCAGCCAGGGGAGTCCCCTCCGAAGTCAAAACTGTAATCTGATTGATTCCGGAAATCAAGTTTTCTTTGGGGATTCTTACACCCCAAACCCCATTCGTCAATTTTCCTTCAATCATATAATTGATTAGGCCTCTGGTTTGGCTTACTAGCAGGAGAGAATTGGCGTCCGAAACTCCCTGAATAAATGCTGTAAGATAGCTTGCGGCAGGGTTATTAATAACCTGTAATGCAAGACCATCAGTAGATGCTTTTGGCAGATTTATGGTTCTCTTCTGCCCAGAGACAGGATGACTAATTTCTGCCTGGTAATCCTGCTTATCCGGGGTAATTTCAAATTTCCCCAAGCCTGCAAAATTGCTTTCAAAAGAAATATCGGTTCCAGCAATAGTTCCCTGAATGCTAAGAGGATTTCCATCAGGAGCAATAGCCCTAAATGCTATATTGGATTTCTTGCTGACAACCCAATTTCCTCCTTCAGGTAAAAATTGGATATCTGCCAGATTGAAGCTGTAAGGAAGTCTGATTTTCTGGGAAACGGAATAATTTTCATTTTCCAAGTAGATCAACTCTACATGTTGGGATGGATAAGGCTTTTCTGGGATAGAAAAGGAAAAGCTGACAATCCCTTCTTCATTTAATAATAAGTCCTGACTGTGGACCTCTTCATCCCCTCCAAAGACTTTCATTTGAAGAGCTTTTCCCGCAAGGGGATTTCCGGATTTGTCGATGGCCAAAAGTTCAGTTCTGTAAGTTGCCTTTCCTCCTGAGCTTTCAATTGCATTAATTGTCATTTTCGGTAGAAAACTACCTCCTGCACCGTCAATTACTGAAAAGCCTCCTTCAAAAAAGAACTCTTCTCCTGAATTTCTCATCCAGGCAGTGTATGCCTTGATCTGATAATTCCCTGGTTTTCCGAAGGATGGTAAAGTGAAATCTCCGTTTCCTCTTCCTTTTTCTAATCGGATAATTTTTTGCTCCAGAAGCAAGCCATCCCCATCAAAAAGATCCACGTATAAGGTTTGGCTCAATGGAGAAGGAACTTGATATGAACCAGCAACCAAAAAAGCACTAAACCAAACATCCTCGCCTAATGTATAGGTGTGTTTATCTAGTTGTAAGTAGACTTTTTCAGGAGGGGTTTCATTTCTATATTCTTCGAAGAATTGCTGAACTTTTTCCGGAAAACTTTGAGAAAAAACTGGGTTCAGGCAAAAAAAGCAAAAGCCAAAAATGACTTTAAAAGTGATATGTTTCATATGAACTCAAGCAAAATTTTAATTTATGGACTAAGAAACATAATGACCTTATTAAAAACAAGTGAAAAAATCTTAAATATTAGTTAATTGACTGACCTCATTTTTATTTGCCAATTGACCACAAGCTGCATCGATATCCTGACCTCGGGATTTTCTGACTTTCGCAATGATTCCTTGAGATTCTAAAATTCTAACGTACATCTCTACGGCTTGTTGACTTGCTTGTCTAAATTCTCCCTCATCGATGGGATTGTACTGGATGATATTGACTTTGGAAGGAATGATTTTACAGAATTTGGCTAGCGCTCGGGCATGTGTTTCATCATCGTTGATTCCATCCCAAATCACATATTCATAAGTTACTTTTCGCTTGGTCTTTTCGTACCAATATTTCAATGACTCCGCCAATTCTTCCAAAGGACTTTTATCATTGATGGGCATTAATCGAGATCTAGTCTCATTGATCGCTGAGTGAAGGGAAATAGCCAAATTGAATTTCACTTCATCATCCGCCATTTTTCGGATCATTTTTGGAATCCCCACCGTAGATAGGGTGATTCTTCTTGATGCCATTCCCAATCCTTCAGGGGAAGTGATTTTTTCGATCGCAGCAATTACGTTGTTGTAATTCAAAAGGGGTTCACCCATGCCCATGAATACAATATTGGTCAATGGGCGATTGAAATAAGTTTCCGCCTCTTCTTTGATGGCCACTACCTGATCATAAATTTCATCAGGATTTAGGTTTCTCATTCGTTTCAGGCGGGCAGTTGCACAGAAGTTACAATCCAAACTGCAACCCACCTGAGAAGACACGCAGGCAGTGATTCTTTTGCTGGTTGGAATCAAAACAGACTCCACAATTTTTTCATCATAAAGCTTCACCGCATTCTTGATTGTACCATCTTGAGAATGCTGCATCAAATCAACCAGAATATGGTTGATAGAAAAATGCTGCTTGAGTAATTCTCGGGTTGAAAGAGAAATATTACTCATGTCATCGAAGTTTTTCAGGGATTTATTCCACAGCCATTCATAGACCTGTTTGGCCCGGAATTTTTTCTCTCCATGCTCCAAAAAAAACTCTTCCAACTCACTCAGGCTGAGTTTTCTAATGTCCCGCTTTTGAATTTCTTCCATACTGCAAAGCTACAAACAAGCATTGACTTTATCCCTTTTAAAAATAAATCCTTCCTGATTAGGGCATCATGACTCGTTTTATCGTGGTACTTTTTAACTTTGAGTGAAAATCATTCAATACTCTCAAACCAAATTAAATTTTGAAAATTCAAATCATCAATGGCCCTAATTTGAATCTTTTGGGAAAAAGAGAGCCTGAAGTTTATGGAAGTACCTCTTTTGAAGAATATTTGAAAAATTTGAGAAAAGCCTTCCCCCAAGTGGAGATTCATTATTTTCAAAGCAATGTGGAGGGAGAGCTGATCAATAAGATTCATGAAGTGGGCTTCACTTTTGATGCGATTCTATTGAATGCTGGTGGCTATACCCATACATCTGTTGCCATATCTGATGCCATAGCGGGTGTAAATACTCCTGTTTTGGAAGTGCATATTTCTAATATTTATAAGCGGGAAGAGTTTCGTCACAAGAGTATTATTTCCAAATCCTGTGTGGGCATGATTTCAGGCTTAGGCCTAAAAGGCTATGAACTCGGAATCCGTTATTTTCTTTAATACCCCTAATTCCTATGATCACATTTGCAGCCGGACCTTCCAAAGTCTATGACTCTTTGCCAACTTATTTGCAAGAAGCTTATCAAGAAGGAATATTAAGTGCCAATCACCGAAGTGGGGCATTTATGCAGCTATATCAAGAAACCGAATCCTTGATGCGGCAAAAACTGCATATGCCTGAAGATTACAAATTGATTTTTACCTCTTCTGCCACTGAAAACTGGGAGATTATCTCTCAATCTATTGTAGAAAGAGCCAGCTTTCATATCTATTCGGGTTCTTTTGGGAAAAAGTGGATAGAGTTGGCCAAGCACATTATTCCTGCAACAGATGGGCAGAAAATCCAGGCCAATGAAACGGTTGATATAGCTTCTTTAACGATTTCTGAAGAGTTCGATTTAATTGCAATCACTCAAAATGAAACTTCCAATGCTTCCCAGGTAAGGATGGAGTACTTGGAAGATATCCGTGAAAAATATCCGGAGAAATTAATTGCGGTGGATACCACCTCCAGTATGGCTGGAATAGAGTTGGATTTTAGCTTGGGAGATATCTGGTATGCTTCGGTTCAAAAATGCTTCGGTCTTCCAGCAGGATTAGGAGTCTTGATTTTATCCCCAAGAGCTATAGCCCAAACAGAAAGAAAAGGAGAGAAAGGCAGGTATAATAGTTTGAGCTTTATGTTGGAAAATGCGCGTTCTTATCAGACTCATTACACCCCTAATGTCTTGGGGATTTACTTGCTTAATAGAGTGCTGCAGGATATGCAGGAAATTCAGCATATAGATCAAAATCTTCGTCGTCGAATGAGTCAGTTGGAGGATTGTGTTGCTAAGACTAAAACGCTTCGACTTTTGGTGGATAATCAACAAGCCAGAAGTACAACTGTACTTGGTGTAACCGGTTTGGAGGATACGATTTCCCAAGTAAAAAAAGCAGCCGAAAAAGAAGGAATGCAGTTAGGTTCGGGATATGGGCCATTGAAGCCTATTTCATTCCGCATTGCCAATTTTCCTGCTATTACAGATGCTGAAATGGAAAAACTGATTGCTTTTCTGAGCCAATATTGAAAAGGGTAGAGGAGTTTGGGAGTGAAACTTAACTGAACGCTAAAAAAATCCTAACCTCACATATTTGCAAAGCAAATTTTATTTGGTGTAGCTTTGCAGCATGATTGACTTCAAGCAAATCCTTTCCGTGTCATTGATCCTGTTTTCGGTCATTGATATACTCGGTTCTATTCCGATCATCATTAATCTTCGAAAAAAAGTTGGCCATATCCAGTCTGAGAAGGCTACGGTTGCCGCAGGTGTTTTGATGATTCTATTCCTTCTTGCCGGAAAGTCAATTTTAGGTCTTTTTGGAATAGGAGTGGAGGACTTCGCCATTGCCGGAGCTTTGATCATATTTGCTTTGGGCGCTGAAATGATCTTGGGGATTGAATTGTTTAAACCGGATCCAGATGCTACAGCAGGAGCATCTATAGTTCCGATTGCATTTCCTTTGATCGCGGGAGCAGGTACTTTGACAACTATCCTAACCTTGAAGGCAGAATTTGCCCAAGTGAATATTGCTATCGGGATTTTGCTCAACTTGGTATTTGTTTATGCCGTTTTGAAAAGTACCACCTGGCTGGAAAGAAAGCTCGGAAAAACAGGTCTTGATGTTTTAAGACGAATTTTCGGTATTATTCTTTTGTCGATAGCTGTGAAGATTTTCAAGTCCAACGCATTCCCTATGGATATTGTCTGAGACAGTGGGCTGAATTTACTTTCTTTGCATCATGATTACCATTTACACAGATGGGGCTGCTAAGGGCAATCCTGGACCGGGAGGCTATGGGGCAGTCTTGAAATTCAACCAACACAGGAAAGAACTTTCCGAGGGGTTTCGGCTTACTACCAATAACCGTATGGAGCTTTTAGCGGTGATTAGAGCTTTGCAGGAATTGAAGTTGACCGGAATTCCGGTAACCATCTACTCAGATAGTAAATACGTGGTAGATGCCGTTGAAAAAGGCTGGTTGTGGGGCTGGCAGAAAAAAGGTTTCAAGGATAAAAAGAACCCTGATCTCTGGTTGAGATATATTCCACTTCATTTAAAATACAAGCCTAAATTCGTTTGGGTGAAAGGACATGCAGGAAATATTGAAAATGAGCGCTGCGATCAGCTAGCGGTAGAAGCTGCGGAAGGTCCAGGTCTCAAAGTAGATGAGGGGTATGAGACAAATACTAAATAGTGCTCTAAGACAAGTAAATCTTTTGGAAAGCCCTTATAGGTAGAATCCAAATCATTTTCCCATCCACAGAAAGACTGTCTTCTTGATCCAAGGTAAGTATAAAGCCTTCTTTCAGGTCAAAAAAACTCATTGCTTCAAGTAGGCCTTCTATTTCTCGATTTTTGTTTTCTGAATGGATTTTTTCAGAAACTTGTACAGCCCATTTACAGTTTTTCTCTTCAAAAACCACAAAATCACATTCCTTTTTCTCACGGTAATAGAACAACTTATGGGTGGTTTTTCGAAAGATTAAATAGACCAAATTTTCCAATAATCTTCCTTGATCCTTTGAAAAGCTCAATGAATTTGCCCGTGCAAATCCAGGATCTATGCAATATACTTTCTTGGGATTTTTGGATATGCTTTTAGCTGACCAGCTGAAGCGCGGTAGGAAAAATAGAAGATAGGCATCTTCTAACCAATTTAGATAATCAGAGACAGTATTTGCAGAGCCTATTTCAAAGGTTTTTTTGATTCCATTATAACTTATTTCTTTTCCCACATTGGATATCAGATAAAGAGTTATGTCTAAGAGTGTTTTGGTGTTTTTGATACCATAACGAATAGCGATATCTCGGAAAACGATATCCTTGAGTAAGTTTTGAAGGATTTCAGGATTTTTGTCTCTGAGATATTCAGGAAAGCCTCCTAAGTCCAAATAATTTTGAAAGTTCTCTGCATTGTCCTCCCAAGCATGATATTTTAAAAACTCTGAATAGGAGAAGGGGAATATTTCATAAGCTAAATACCTCCCGGTAAGTCGAGTGCCGAGCTCCCGGCTAAGAAGCGAAGCATTAGATCCAGTGATAAAGACTTTTTGCCCATTATCATGCAATTGCCGGACATATACTTCCCAACCTTTTACATTTTGGATTTCATCAAAAAAATAAGGCGAGCCACTTGATTCCAAGATTTCATCCAACTTGGAAAAATCATCAACTGTGAAGTCAAATAATCGCGGATCCTCAAAGTTTAGATAGGAGTAGTTTGGATCATATTCCTCGATAAGTTGTCGCATGAGCGAACTTTTTCCGGACCTTCTGATTCCAGTTATTACCTCTATTTGTTGACTTCCTTGATTTATTTTGTTTTTCGCCTCTCTAGGAGTGAGTGACAAATGTTGATCAAAAAGCTTTTTTTGACGATTGACTGCTAGTTCTATTTCTTCTTTAAGTAGCATATTTCTGCTGTTTATCCTACTCAAAGGTAAAGGTTTATTTTGATAATATAAACAAGTTTATTTTATCAGTATAAACTTTTGTTTTCTGTGAATATAAACTTTAGCCTTGTAAGTCATCCATTTTTACAATTTGGATGTCTTTTCGATTGACTTCTATTAGAGTTTGATGCTCAGATGCTGGAAATACCCAGCCTTCATCCGTCAACTCATAAAGCAAAGGGGCTAAGTTTTGAACAGCCGCCTTACAGCCTTGGACGATAGCACCCATTTTTCCGGTTTGCTTGGACAATACTGCTTCATTTTCTATTTCAAATGGCCCTGTGAATCCTTTTTCTTTTAGAATATTCACAAATGCTCTCCAGTCCAGATCATCCCCTAAGCCAAATCCAGGTAAGGTAGCCTCGTAGTGATGCCGATCCCAAGGATTGGTACTGGATGGGATTCCAGCCTTTTTGGCCCAATCTTCAGGAATCTGATGCATAGGATACATATTTCCCCAGAATGGATCTGGATTATTTCGAGTCGATTTGACATGGATTCTCTGAAGGCGAGTCATATCTGTATGCTTGATGACTTCTACAGGATCTGTATGTTGCCAAATATCATGTGAAGGGTCGTAAATCTCACCGTGATTCTTTTCCGGAATCAGTTGATACATCAGTTTTCTGGCGGCTAGGACTCCCGGTAAATTATTGAAAGTGCCAAAATGCCCAGAACTTCTCCAGCCTTCCATTGGGCAGTTTTCATACAAAATACTTACTCCTAAATCAGCAGCATATTGGATGATGGGTTTGAAAATACGCTGATATTCCAAGAGGTTTTTTTCAAATCCTCCGTCTTCATTTCCCAACTCATGGTTGTAGCCCACAAAGGTTCCAACTTTGACATCATTTTCATCTCCCCCAAGCAAATAAGCCATTCGGATCAATCTCAAAAGATGATTTTGGTTTTTTATTCTTTGCGCAGGATCTCCACCGATTAGATTTTCAAAAGCACCTAAGGAAAGTCTTAAAGAAGCAGCATTAAATTGATCAATTAATTTTTTTGCTTCATTTACACTGAAATTCTCATAATCCAAATGAGTAGCCACGAAATCATCCCGGGTTCCATCTCTTCTGAACACACATAAGTCCAATCCTTGAACTCCGATTTCATTGGCTTTTTCTATAGTCTGTTCCAAGTTCAGCTGATCAAAAGCTGAAGTCATAATCCAAATAGGATTCGCCATGGGTTTATAGGTTTTGGGTTAAAAAAAACAGCCCCTAAGGGCTGCTTAAATTACTTGTTTTCTGCCAAATTTTCAGGCTTGGTACTAATTCTGGACCAAATGAGCTCTCCAACTTTTCTTCCTTGCCAAACACCCTCATTGATAGCTGGCATGTAGTGGATGCCCCCATAAAATCTTGAAATAGCCGCTTCCGCAGAAGCCTCCATGAAAGAGTCAAACTCTCTTATTGGAAGTCCATAGTTGACTTCTGAACTATCAACAAAATGGAAGTCTTCACCAAATATCTGAGTTAGTGTAAAAGCAGCAGAGGTTGATGCTACGCTATGGCCACTGGTATGCTCAGGAAATGGAGGCGTTTGTAAATAAGGAACCCATTCCTGATCTATAAATTGATTGATGTAGGTTTCGGGTCTTACTAATTTGCTACGGTACTTCTCATCCCAACAAGCAACAAAGGCATCGTGCAGGGAAATTCCCGTCATTGCTAATGCCTCAGCTGTTTTTTTCCAGTCTGCATTGGCGGTTTTTGCTGCAATAGCAGCGATACTCATCCAGTGTCCACCAGGAGTAATTTTTTTCTCTGCAAACATCACATGTCCTTTCACATTCATTTTGTAGGGATTACAATCCCAGAACATGGCGATATCCAGTTCTTCTTTGGAAGCATTGACTACCGCATCATAAACTTCTTTGGCCTTTTGATAAAATTCCGAATTTGGATCAGTAGAATAGGCTGGGGGAGGGGAAACCTTAAATTGGGCAGCTGAGTCAATAACGAATGTTCTGATCTTATTCCAATGAGGCTCAATTCCTTCCATATATGCTGGCGGAGTAGGCTCCCAGGTTCCGGGTTGCCCAGTTACTGTATATTTCGGGAAGGATCTGCTTTGATGATAATTATCCTTGGATGAATAGGCTTTGATATGATCAGCGATTTCTTCTCCGAACTTCACTGATGCTTCAAATACATCATCCGGAATGCCTTTTTCCTTTAATTCTGCAAAAGCTTTCTCCTTGTGGTTTTGAACCATTTCTTCTGAAAAGATCAAGGCAGTTCCCATTTTGTAATAGGCTGCCAAAGAAGCAAGTGGAGGATAAATGTTCTTCGGAACTTGAATATTAATAGCTTCTGAGCCATTTAATTGTCCCATAAGAGACTTATATCCTGGATCCACTGCCGCTGCAACTTCATAGGCTGCAAGGGAAGAATAGGAATAAATTCGTGCTGCTACGGGAGGAGAAAATATATCATGAATAATTACTTCTGTAATCCTGTCCTGTGCTTCACTTAAATAATGGCCGTCGGTAATTGCATCGCTATAATCCACTGGTTCCTGACAAGAGAAAATCGTCAAGAGTAGTAGCGAAAAGAGCAACCCTTTTAATCTAATCATTTGAATTACTGTCTTTTAATGAATCTTAAATTTACTGAATAGTGCTGGGAGACTCAAGTTTTTGGACTGATTCTCCGCTAGGGTGAAGCCAAAAGTATGTTAAAATTCAGCTCTCTCAAATGATTTTTGTCAATTTTCAGAATTACCTAGAAAATATACCGGGCCATTATTGCTGATTCCGATAATGTAGCTGTTGCTCAGGGATTTGATTTGCTCTATTCTTCTCAGTTCGGCTTGAGAGGGAACCTTGTTTTCCTCTTTGATTACTTTCCACCCTTCCTTTGTCCATTGTAATTTTAAATTGGAACTGGAGGTGTTTTTCCCAAGATCTACTCTGAATCCTGAATCATTTCCAACTATCCAAAGTGTTTGAGTTGCAGCATTCCATTTCATGTCTTTGATGGGGCTAAGTTGTGCTTGCCATGGAAAGGCTTCAAACTCAAACGTCCCATCTTCTTTTTGAAAATAAACCCCGGATCTAAACTCATAGGCATATTTAGGGCTAAGTTTTCCAATTATATCTTTCCCAAAAAGATCTTCTGGCTTGGAAATCTTAGCATATTCTTGATAGGAAGAATGCATTCTTTTCACTCCGGGAATTTGCTTGATCAAATCATCCCTCGTAGCAAAAGGAACTAATTTCTCTCCCATATAATGAAATATCAATGGATCTGCTTGACCATTTCCATCAAAATCATGATGATAAAAAACAACTGGCTTTTCATGACTTGCTTTTAGCTTGGAATTAAGTCCAAGGTTGCCCACCAATATATCCTTGAGACCATCTCCGTTGATATCTTCCACCATTATCTCATTGACCCATCCAGTAGACTTTTCTAAACCACCTGAAAAAATCTCGTCCAATTTGTTGCCCTTATTCTTGAAAACCCGAATGGCTTGCCAATCTCCTGACAGGATCAACTCTTTGGCTCCATCTCCATCCAAATCACTCCAAGTAGCATCCTGAATCATTCCCAAATCTTTGCCTGCACCAAACCATTCTTGAGTTTGGTCACGGAATTGACCGCGACCGTTGTTGATCAAAAGATAGCTGTATGGACTCGCTCCATAATCTCCGGTTAGAACCGATGCGCCGACAAAAATATCGGGAAAGCCATCTCCATTGACATCATGAATGGCCAGTGAGGAGGTATTTTGTCCAATTGGAGGAAGTGCATTGGGAAAGAAGGCAAAATTTCCTTTTCCATTCCCGTAAAGTATGCGATCAAAGAGAAAGAGGTTATCAGCTTCGTATTCATTCCCCCCACTTCCTACATATAAATCCAAATATCCGTCTCCATTAAAGTCTTCAAAAGCGGCTACCACATCCTCGGCTTTGGCAAGCTGGGAAAATGACTTACTTTCTATGGGTTCAAAGCCTCCATCTTCCTTTTGTAGGAAAAATGCACCTGCCTGATCTTTGGCTCCTCCCAGAAAAATATCTGTAAGTCCATCTCCGTTGATATCAGCGCTAGCAGATGCAGGACCTTCAGCTGCAAAACTTCTAGGGATTAGGTACTCTCTTTTGGTTTCGTCCAGTTCATTTTTCTCCTGATGATACCAGGAGATAGAAAAGTCAGAGTTGGCGGCTTCAGATATTCTCCCCTCAGGAATAAATTCTTTTCCTCCTCCTTTGATTAATAAGTGCTTCTGATTGATAGAGAGGCCTTCGAATTGCTCAAAAGTTCCATCCGGCCATCTAACCTGGATAGCATCAATTTTGTCCACCTTGCCTAATCCAAAGATTAAATTCGTAGAAGTTCCTGATTGGAATCCCCTAGAAGTGCTTAAAAGTTGCCGATATTTTTTTTCAGGAGTAATAACCTTAACCTCAGCTCCGATCGCAAATGGATTATTTCCAGCACTTTTTAATTCTACACTGACGTAATTATGGCCGAGACTTTCAGACTTGTTGCGGTAGATAAATGCAGGTTGATTAAGGTTGTTGACGATCAAATCCAAGTCTCCATCATTATCCAAGTCAGCATAGGTGCTTCCATTGGAATAGGAGGCCTGATCCAAACCAAATTCTTTTGCTTTAGCCTTAAATTTTAAATTACCTTGATTATGAAAAGTATAATTCGGGAGCTGGACAGAAGGTAACATTTCAATTTGCCGCTTCCTAAGCTCATCCATTTTCAGATTTGGATCTGCCTCTTGAGAGTATTGGATGAAATCCAAATCATTAGGCCTCTTGACAATTCCATTGGTGACATGAATATCCATCAGCCCGTCGTTATCCATATCGAATATCAAGGGAGACCAACTCCAATCAGAAGCAAAAACTTCCGCATATAAGGCTACTTCACTAAACTCTCCTTTGCCTGTATTGAGTTGCAGGTGATTTCTTACGTATTGATCCCCATAATTGAACTGCTTTTTGATGGAGTAAACTTCTGCTTTATCCTCTCCAACAGATTTCATCCAAATTTCCGGATCTTCAGGAAGCATATCTGTGGTGAAAATATCCGGATACCCGTCTCCGTCAATATCAGCAGCATCATTTCCCATTGAATATCGGGACGTATTAGAAATAATACTTTGAAGACTCTCTAAAAATGTTCCGTCCTGCTGGTTGATATAGAGGTAATCATTCTCAGTGAAATCATTGGAAACATAAATGTCCAACCAGCCATCCTGATTGAAATCTTCTATACTTACTCCTAGTCCAAAACCCAAAACACTGGAGTAGATCCCGGCTTCTTCAGTTACATCTATAAAGCCTCTTTGGCCTTCAGATGCGAGGTTTTTTAATAACTTGTCTCCTCCTTCATCAGCTATTACCCTGTTTTCTGACTTTGCGAAAACCTCGGGTGATTTCACTCCATGATTTAACAGATAAAGGTCCAAATCTCCATCTCTGTCGTAATCAAAAAAGACGGCATGGGTACCGAAACCTTTGAAATCTACTCCATATTGCTCGCCAAGCTCAATAAAAGTCAGATCGCCCTGGTTGATATAAAGTTTGTTTTTACCCTGTATCCCTTTGTAATCTCCAACTTGACTGATATATAAATCAAGCAGGCCATCTCCATTAATATCTGCAAAAGTGGCGCCATTGGACCAGCTGCCTTCTTCATATATCCCCGACGATTCAGTTATATCTTCAAACTGGAAGTTGCCTTTGTTGAGGAAGAGGCGATTGGGAACTTGATTGCCAGTAAAAACCAAATCAACCAGTCCATCATTATTGATATCCCCCGCGGCTACCCCGCCTCCATTGTAGAAATAGAGATATTCTAAAATATTTATCTCGGGGCTTGAGGTAAGATTATTTTGAAAATCAATCCCCGTTTCCTGAGCCGAAAGTAACTCAAAGAGTTTCTCTTTTTTCTCCTCTTTTTTGCAGGAAAGCAATGTGATAGCCAGGATGCAGCCTGTAAATCTCCAAAATTTAGTAATTGTCATATTTCCAGATTTCTGCAGCACTGTTATTTTTTACAATTAGGAGTTTTTGATCATTTAATCGGCTGATTGCCCTGATTTCACCGGAAAGCTTGAGTTGATGTTGAGCGTTAGGAAGGTAACGAAAAGTTCCATCTCCATTTCCTATCAACACCTCACCGAAACTGGCGTCTGATTTGCCGATTTCCGGTTTTACTCCACTTAAATTTCCTCCCAAAATCAAATCTATTATTCCATCTTGATTGATGTCTATTGTCTCGCTTGCAAACACCCAGGATCTCTGAGCCATTCTTGGGAAAGAAACCCATTCAAACTGTGCTCCATCTCGATTCATTAATACCCCCGACTCTAAATGAGTTAATTCATTGACAATGGATTTGGAAATAATAGCGGGATCGAAAATCTGATCTAAGGATTGATTATTGTAATTCGAGTACCTCATGTACTTCTTTTTGATAGTCGGGATTTGTTTTTCCAGTTCATGTTTCAGCGTAAATGGCACCTGAATATCCCCTTGAGTAGCAGTGAATATTTGCTCTATAGATCCGTTTTGGTCAAAGTCATTTAAATACATCCGAATAGGGCTATCGGATTTTGCCTTGAACCGGGTATTAAGTCCCTGATTCCCTAGAATCAAATCTGGAAAACCATTTCCGTCCAAATCTGCAACTTCTACAGATCTGTACCAGCCTTTTAATTTCGCTAGTTTGGGAAGCTCCATCCTTTCCAATTTTTTTCCGGTGTTTTTGAAAAAAATAGGTTCAGTCCAGTCACCGACAAGTACCAAATCTTCTTTTCCGTCTTGGTCCAAATCCACTACTGCTGCGTCGGTGATCATTCCTATTTCCTGAAATCCCGGAGCAAAATCTTGGCTCTGTTCAGTGAAATTCCCTTTCCCATCATTAATCCAAATATGACTGCTTGCCGGTGCACCATAGACAAAAGGAACTAACCTTTCGGTGATAATAAGGTCCAAAGCTCCGTCTTCATTGATATCTATGGACTGAACAGATGAGCTTACTCCTCTTATCGTTTGGAAGCCAGTTTGGACGCTTTTGCTGAAATTTCCTTTCCCGTCATTAATGTAAAGCCTGTCCGCAAGATCAGGTGCATTGAGTGGAAATTCATTTCCGCCTGAAGTCACCAATAAGTCCAGAAAACCATTCCCATTGGCATCGAAGAATAAAGCGTCGGAGTCTTCTGCAGTGGAGTCAGCTTCAAATGCAGCTTGTCTTGATAAGGAGTATTTCCCAGAGCTAGAACCAAGATACAACTTGGCGCTAAACCCTTTCGATCCTCCGAAATATAGGTCTTCTATACCATCTCCATTGACATCCGCTTTGGCAAAAGCAGGACCTTCGGTAGAGAACATATGATACAGTAATCGGTCTCTGTCAAAGTCAACAAAAGTATTTTCCTGATGCTGGAAATCAATTAGGGGCTGCTCTTCCTTGCTAAACAAAGGCTTGATTCCTTTCGAGCTAGGCACCTCAATTCCTGCTTGAGCATCTTCCCATTTCAACTGTAATAATTGGTCTACTGATTGATTTTCCAATAAACTTACTTTTCCATCAGGCCATGTGATATAGATTTGATCAAGACTTGTGATTTTGCCTAGACCCAAAGTCAATTTAGGGTCCACTGAGGACTGAAATCCCCGGTTTGGCATTTGTTCTAAGTAAAACTTTTGATCACCTGCAATTGCCAAGATTTGGGTTCCAATTGCCTGTGTGTTCATGCCTTTTCCGATCAATTGGAATTGGATGAAATGATTTTCGGGTAATTGAGTTTTACTGAGATTTTTAAAAATCTGAGCAGGCTTATTTACATTATTGATGACCAAGTCCAAAGTTCCGTCATTGTCTAAATCTCCATAGGCAGAGCCATTTGAGTGAATAGCTTCTCCCAATCCCCATTCCTGAGCTTTGTTTTTAAACTGAAGGTCTCCCAAATTTTTGAATGCATAATTGGGTACTGGATTGACTGGAATAGGATCAATAAGGGCTTTGTAATCCACTCCTTCTTGGGTGATGATTTTTACTTTGGTCTCCTCATCATCGATAAAGTTCAAATAGTCCAAATCAGTAATATCCTGATAGATGCCGTTGGCTACGAATAAATCTCTCAAGCCATCATTGTCCATATCAAAAATTAAAGCTCCCCAGCTCCAATCTGTGGCTTCTACATTGGCCATTCTGCCCATTTCACTGAAAGTGCCGTCCCCATTATTGATATGAAGCATATTCCTTGAAAATTGATAATGATAGCCGTAATTCTTGTTGAATTGAAATCTGTCCCAGTTTTCAAAAGTGGTCACTTGCTTCAATCTATCCATAGGCTCCGGAAGCATGTCTGTGACGAAAATATCTAACAGTCCATCTCCATTGATATCCGCAATATCTGCACCCATGGAAGCTGCAGAAATAGATCTCATAGCAGACTCCAAAGATTCTGTGAAAGTGCCGTCTTGATTGTTGATATATAAATAGTCCTTTTCAAAAAAATCATTGGAAATAAAGATGTCTGGCCAGCCGTCTTGGTTCACATCTCCGATGGTGATTCCTAACCCAAATCCAATTACTGATCCATAAATCCCAGCCTCCTCGCTTACGTCCGTAAATTTCCCACCATCGTTTCTGAATAATTTATCTCCACCTACAGGGTCTCGTTCAGGACGCTTATTCTGCATTTTGTTGAAGCTTCCAATTGCCTGATAGCTGTTATTTAGAAGATAAACATCCAGGTCTCCATCTCTATCATAGTCAAAAAATACAGCATGGGTTGAAAATCCCTGGTCAGCCAAACCGTATTGTTCAGCCATTTCTAAAAAAGTGCCATCACCCTGATTAATGAATAACTCATTTTGCTTGTTATCTCCGGAAATATCTCCCGAGTTACAAACATAAATGTCTAAATATCCATCTCCGTTTACATCGGCCATAGCCACTCCGGTACTCCAAGCCCGGTTACCTTTAACGCCAGCTTTTTCAGTAATATCCTCAAATTGAAAATTGCCTTTGTTGAGGTACAACTTATTGTCTGTTAGATTTCCCGTGAAGTAGATATCTAACAACCCATCATTATTAATGTCTCCCAAGGCAACTCCACCTCCATTATAGTAATTTCGGTAGGTGAAAATGTTGAACTTTTCATCAAAGGAAAGGTCATTACTGAAGGTTACCCCAGATTCTTCCGAAGATATTTGTTCAAAGAGACTTGGAGTTTTAGCCTCTTCTTTTCCGCAGGAAAACAAAAGAATGAGTGCACAAAAGCCTATTATATTGTTTTTCATGATGGGTTAGCTTCTAGTTGTTTTTGGATAGGCAAATCCACTATTTCTACTCGAACTGAGGAAATAGATTTTTTGAAAACACGGATTCTTCGGTTTCCGTCAATTTTGACAAATGCGATCAATGATTTATCCTCATTGGAAACCTCAAAAAAGCCATCCCCATACCAGGTTTCTAATAAGGCGATAACGTCATCCCTGAGTTTTTCTACGCTTAACTCTTCATTCCAAAGAGCCCAAGATTCATAGGTGAACTCCATGGGCATCATATAAATTTTATTTTCTTCAAATCTTGGGTAAAAGCGCATTTTGGCAGGATTGCCTGAGGGCATTTCAGCCTGATATTCTACAGATAATTCAGTAGGGCCATTGGTTAAAACTCCTTGTTTATTGAGGTCCCAACATGTTTCGAAGAACTCCTTTTTATCCATTCCCAATTCCAATCCCAAGAATAGCTCATTAGCTTCTTTACCGGAGCTCAATTCCCTATCTTCAATTTTTTGGTACTCAGATTTGCAGGCACCAAGCGTAGTAACTATTAAAATTGCCTTAGCGAATCTCAAAAAGAATCGGTTCATCATTATTTCTTACTGCTATTAAATAGGGTTTGTTATTGATTATTATTTTATGAAGATCCCTGCTTTCTCCGGGAAGAACCAATCCGCTTTCTTCCGGGAGGGAAACCTTCCAAGTGTCGCTTTTTGTATGGTTTAGTAACCAACCATAGCTTCCCAAATTGGATCCCATTTCCGGCTTATTCCGACTTTGATTTCCTGCTAAGATGAGGAAATCATTGCTTTTTGAATCATGAAAGAAAAGGCTGGTGTAAATGGGGCCTTGCTGAACTTCAACAGGTAATTCCTGGAGTTTAAACTTCCCATTTCCATCGTTGATCCACAGGGAGGTTTGCAAGATATCGACTTCCAAATTTAGGGATTTTGAAAGAATTTGGGCAGGGAAAAGTTCCTCCATTGACTTATTTTGGTAAGCTGCATAAGTGGTCAATTGCTTTCTCAAAGAAGGAATCTGCTTGAGTAAGGTGTTCTTCATTACTAAAGGCATTGCCCTATTTCCGTCATAAAAACAGAGAATTTGATCTAAACTTCCATTTTGATCAAAATCATTGACATACATTCTCAGCTTGCTGCCAGTCGGAGGTTTGAATCGGGTATTTAAACCCAAATTACCCGCTAATATATCCGGCCTTCCGTCTCCGTTTAAATCCCTTACCAGAAGCGTGTTCCACAATCCCCTCGTCTGTGAAAAACCGAATTCCTCTGTTCTTTCATAGAATTGCCCACTTTTGATGGAAAAAATGCGAATAGGAGCCCATTCTCCGGCAATAATAAGTTCTAGCTGACCGTCACCATCCAAGTCAGCAAAGCTTCCTGATGTCAGCATTCCTTCTTTGAACTCTTGGGAAGTTGCTACTTTGGTGAAATTCCCTTTACCATCATTTAGCCATGTGTTAAATCCAGTTGGAATTCCGTAAGCAAAAGGCTGCTCTCTGTCACCAATGACTAAGTCTAAATCTCCATCTTGATCAATATCAGTTGCCAGAATAAATGAGCTAGGTACAGGATCAAATAATTGCTGGGACTTAAGGAATTTGCCATTTCCTTGATTGATATACAACCTATTTTGATAGAGTGGATTCCCCATTCCAAACTCAATGCCACCGCTGGCAATTAACAGATCGGGAAGTTGATCGTTATTAGCATCAAAAATTAAAGCATCCACATCTTCAGAAAGACTGTCTTGCTCAAATAAGCCCTCTAAGGCAGTTTGAAAGCTTCCGTTTGGCTGTTGATAAAAGAGTTGACTTGCCTGCCCTTTTGCGCCTGGAAGGAAAATATCATCTCTTCCGTCTTGATTTAGATCTCCGACAGCAGCTTTGGGGCCCTCATTGCTGATAGACCAAAAACGCAATCTGTCCAGGTCAAAATCAATAAACTGACTTTCCTGATGTCTAAAGGGGATAGGGTTGGAAGCTAATATGAGTGGCGTTTGCTTAGAACTCTTTTCAGTCGGAGTCTGAGTTTGATTTTTTTGAGGATTGATTACCTGATTTGCAGCAATATTTTTCTGGATACTCCGGCTACCATCTGGCCATGCGATTATCAGACTATCTACAGTTTTGTTTTGTCCAATACCAAAATGAACTCTAGGGTCTACCGATGACATGTAGCCTTTGACAGGCTGATATTCTTTATACAAAGTCTGACCTTCCATATAAAGCTCTACGGTAGCGCCAAAAGCATTTTTCAAATCAATGGCGAGATAATTGCCGAGTTGATTTTCAATGCTTTGATTTTTGTAGACTCCCAAGAAATCATTGAGGTTATTGACAACTAAGTCCAGATCACCATCATTATCCAAATCTCCATAGGCAGCTCCTGTACTAAAGGTTAATTGATTGAGGCCTACTTCCATGGCTTTGTTTTCAAATGACCAATTGCCAAGGTTTTTAAACCAATAATTTTGTAGTGGGGTGGAAGGAAACTCATCAATCATTTTGGTGATCAAAACTGAGTCTTTTTTAAATTGGCTAATATCTGATTGCTTATTGACATAAAAATCCACAAAGTCAAAATCAGTAAGGTCCTTTACGATTCCATTGGCCACAAAAACATCATTCAGACCATCTAAATCTGCATCAAAAATCAATGCTCCCCAGCTCCAATCTGTGGCATGCATACCAGTCATTCGAGAAACCTCAGTAAACATGGGTGCTCCTGTATTGGGGTTTTGACCTAGGTTCTTTTGAAGGGTATTTCGGGTGAACTGTCTGTGATACCCTGCTTTGAGGTTTGCATGGAATTTATCCCAATCTTCAAATGGGGTTTTTGTTTTTACCCGATTCCAGTCTTCAGGAAGCATTTCTGTTACAAATATGTCAGGCCTTGCATCATTATCCAGGTCAGCAATATCTGCACCCATGGATCCCATAGAAATTTCCGGGATCAATTCGGGAAGCACTTCTCTGAAAGTTCCGTCTTGATTATTGAGGTAGAGATAATCTCTTTCAAAAAAGTCATTAGACACATACAAATCAGGCCAAGTATCTTCATTTAAGTCTGCTACAGTTACTCCAAGACCATAGCCTATACTACTTCCAAAGATTCCTGCTGCTTCACTGATATCTGTAAAAAATGCTCCGTCATTCCTGAATAATTTATTCCCACCTTCTGGATCCCTGATTTCTCTTTGGCCTTCTCTTAAATCAAAAAGACCAACAGATCTTCCAGAATTACTAAGTAGGTACATATCAAGATCTCCGTCTTTATCCATGTCAAAAAATACCGCATGCTGGGACAGACCTTCTTCGGCAATTCTATAGGCTTTTGACTCTTCTTTGAATGTTAGGTTTCCCTGATTGATGAATAATTCATTGTATCTCTTTTCTCCTCCGGGAGGGCCGGATTTGCAAACATAGATATCCAATAGTCCATCATTATTGATATCTGCCATACTGACTCCGGTAGACCAAACTCCAGAAGAATTTAAGCCTGCTTGATCTGTAATGTCTTCAAATTTAAAGTTGCCTTTATTTAAATAGAGGCGATTAGAGGTTTGATTTCCGGCAATAAAAATATCCAATAGTCCATCATTGTTGATGTCTCCAAGGGCTACACCAGCACCGTTATAAAAATTCCTGAATGTATAAGGGTTATATTTTTCATTATAGGTGAGATCGTTTCTGAAATCAATCCCACTTTCTTCTGCTGAAATAAGTTTAAAAAGTTGCTTTTCCTGTGCTTCTTCCTTTTTGCAGGAAGAAAGCAAAATGATCATTAAAAGAGGCAGTATGCTTTTACTGTACTTCATGATTTTGTAAAAAAAAGGAAGTGCACAAATGTACACTTCCTTTCAATTAGATATTATTTTTTAATTAATAACCTGGGTTCTGAGTCAGGTTAGGGTTAGCATTGATTTGCTGCAATGGAATAGGGAATAGTGCTCTGAAAGGCTGAGATTGTCCTTTCTCCCACCATGGCTGATTCCACTTTCCGAACCTGATCTGATCAGTTCTTCTGGAAGCTTCAGCAAACATTTCTCTTCCTCTTTCTTCAAAGATAGTATCCAAAGTCACGGTAGTGAATGCAGGCATACCTGATCTTGTTCTAACCATATTTAGGGCAGTCAGAGCCTCAGAAGTTTGTCCCAAACGGAAAGCTGCTTCTGCTTTGGTCAAGTACATATCAGCCAATCTGAACAATGGATAATCATTGTTCAAGCTTGAAGCAGCACCCGAAGCAAACTCAAATTTACCTACTCTCGCACCAGCTTGTCTGAATGCATTTGGAGCCAACATGTTGATCTCAGGAGTAAAGGTCAATGGAGGACCATCAGGGTCATTTGCTTCCGCTGAGATATCATTCAAACGAGTGCCATCAGCAGCGAATTGAGGGCCTACAATGAAGGAGTTCTTTCTTACATCATTATCATCAAAAGAATTATAGAATTCTTCCAAAGATGCATATCCATTCCATGGCTGCTCCTGCAAATTGTAAGTATTCTGACTCAAATAGTGCAAAGTCATTTGAACAAGGTTGAATCCTTGTGCATTGTTCTCATCGTATGGCAAAGTCAAGATGTTCTCAGTAGATCCGCCATTTCTTGTAGCAAAGTTGCTGAAGAAATTAGCTGACAAAGAGTAAGGACCTGAAATAACCACATCTGCTGCAGCTTTAGCATCAGCCCATCTTGCAGTTCCGGTATAAACCTGTGCATTCAAGTATAACTTCGCAAGGATAGCATGAGCACTGTAATAGTTCAAGGTTGTCTTCGTATCGGACTTAGGAAGTAAGTCTACGTTTTCCAAAACTGAACGCTCGATGAAGTCAAATACTTCTTGACGCGTGTTATTAGAAGGGTTTCCTTCCAAGTCATCTTCAGTAACGATAGGAACATTTCCAAAGCTGTCGATCAACCAAGAATAAATCAAAGCTCTTAATACTCTTAATTCAGCTGTCAAAGCTTCTACATCCCTGTAAGCCACAATTAGGTTGTTGATTTCACCAATTGCAGTGTAGCAATAAGCCCAAGAGTTATTGAAAGCCTCATCAGATGGCTGCCAAGTATGTCTGTGCATTCTTAACCATAATCCACCATCTTCCCAGTCAGCTCCTTTTTGAGGAATTGCCATTTCGTCAGATGATACCTCGTAAATAGACCAGATACTGTTGTGTCCACCCCAGCTACCCACAATACGGGAGTAGGCAGAAGCTTTCAAAACGTCAATCAAGGCTGGGTTATTACTATTCGCCACATCCTCAGGAGTAATACCGTCAAGTACCTCCTGCTCCAGTTCCCAACAGGATCCCAGTAGGAATACTACCGGAATCAACAGAAAGGTTTTACTAATTGATTTTAACATATCTCTGTTGTTTGATTGATTACTTAAAGTTTAAACTAAGACCCAAAGTGAAAGATCTGGTTTGGAAGTATGTGTTTCTTCTCTCAATTCCAGGTGACAAAGAAGTTGTAAATGGATCATCATTTTCCAAGTCTCTTACTCTTACTTCAGGGTCAATACCAGAATAATTGGTTATTGTAAATAGATTTTGTGCTGCAAAATACACTCTGAAAGAACTCAAATTAGGAGAATTAGTTTTGAAATTATATCCTAATTCCATGTTATCCAGTCTGATAAAGCTTGCATCCTCTATGTACGAACTGTTGAAGGTCGGAGTTGAGGTAATCAATGGACTTGTTGGAGTTTTATCCGTAATTACAGAGTTCCAAGTGTTAGATGGAGCATCTGCATTTTCGTAGAAACCTCTGTAAGAATTGTACAAGTCATGTCCCCAAGCACCTCTTAAGAATACGTTTAATGACCACTGTCCATATTCAAATCCGTTTGCGAAACCGAATTCACCCTGTGGAAGACCATTGCCTAGTCTTTCGAATTCATCAGGATTAGTTGTAGAAAGGATGTATTCACCTGCTTCACTGATACCCAATAACCTTGGTCCGTAGAAGTCACCCAAAGTTTGACCTACTCTGTTGTAGATGATAGGGTTGTTGTTCTGACCAGGAGAACCTGGAGTAGCAAATCTCAATTCGTCAAATCCAAGACCACCTGCTGATAAGCTCTCGATAGTGGTTTTGTCATAAATGGTGAAGTTGAAATTCGGAGACCATTTCAATGTTCCTTTTCCAATTCTTGCTACACCTATTGCGAATTCAAAACCTGCAGCTCTCAAATCAGCCAAGTTTACCCAAGTACTTCCAACTGTATTGAATCTTCCTGGATCGAAAATATTTGGACCACCGGAAACCGGTACATTGAATAGCAAGTCAGAAATATTTCTAACATAATAGTCTACACTACCATTTACTTTTCCGTCAAACATCGCATAATCCACACCCACGTTGAATTCTTTCTTGGTTTCCCACTTCAAGAATCTGTTTGGATTGGAGTTTTGTACAATACCTACGTAGATATCATCTGTAGTCAATGGGTCACCATCCAAGTCAATTCTGTTTCCATTTCCGAATACACCTAATGCCAAGGTTGGAGATGGAGGAAGGTTACCAGTTACACCATAAGATACTCTCGGTTTGAACTGAGAGAATACTCCCATATCAAAAATCTGAGTGAAGTCAGAACCTACAGAGAATGCAGGGAACACACCAGTTTGGTTATTCGCTCCAAATCCAGAATATGTTTCAGCTCTCACTGAAGCAGAAAGGAATAGTAAGTTTCTGTAATTAAAGTTAGCTCTACCGAAAGCAGAATTCAATTGATCCTGATTAGCAAAGGAATATAGGTTTGTGTTGTTACCTAATCGGATAGCGCCTGCCCCTAAATTATCCCATCCTAGGTCAAACAGATATTGTCTAACTCTTGCTCCAAATCCTTGATTTTTTGTTGATTGGAAAGCAACACCACCCAATAAGGTCATGTTTAAACCATCCATTACCTCAGTTTCATATCTCAAGGTAGATTCAAAGATTTTCTGCTGTCTGTCTTCCGTGATTCTTTGTGCTGAACCTCTAGCTCCTAATCCTACTTGAAAATCTTGAATAGACCAAAATCCACCAATCAATTGATTTCTTCTATCCTGAGAGTACTGAGCCGAAGCAGTCAAATTAGGAAGAATATCAAACTCTGCTCTATACGAAGTCAAAGCAGATTTAATCTCATTCACAAATTTTTGTTGATTTGCTAAAGCAACTGGGTTATAGAAGTCAAACAAATCTCTCTGGAAATAACCACCAAATCTCTGATTAGCATCTTCTGTGTCTTCGAAGATTGGAGCAGTAGGGTTATAGATAGTGGCATATCTGAATGCAGCGCCATTGATATCTTCGGAATCTACATTTGTGAAGGATAAGTTCACATTCATTCTCAATCGATTATTGATTGCTGATTGAGAAAGGTTGATTCTAGTGTTCAATCTTTCGTTTCCTACTCCATTTACAATACCGTTGTTATCACGGTAGTTAACTGAAGCCATGTAAGAGGTATTATTAAAACTACCGGAAACACTGGCATTGGTGGTATACGAAAGTGCATCATCAATCAATTCCTTTCTCCAATCGGTTCTGCTACCAAAATCCTGACCGCCTCTTGCCACAAATTCTTCAGGAGAAAGGATTGGGATAAGGTTAGTAGCCTGATCTAAAGTTGCAAAAGAGTTGATGGAAACAGTTGTAGATGGTTCTCTAGTACCTTTTTTAGTGGTAGTAATCAAGATTACACCGGAAGAACCTCTGGCACCGTAAATAGCTGCAGCGGATCCATCTTTCAATACATCGATAGACTGAATATCATTCGGGTCAACGTTGTCAAGAGATGCACCGATTACACCGTCCAATACGATCAATGGAGAGGAGTTAGCTCCGAAAGTAGATAGACCTCTCAATCGAATATCAAAGCCACCGTTAGGATTACCTCCAGCACGGGTGATTGATAGACCGGCTACCTTACCTTGAAGTAATTGAGTAGGGTTTGCTACGTTACCTCTGTTAAAATCCTCAGGTTTTACACCGACTACAGCAGAAGTAATTTCCTTTTTGTCTTGGGAGCCGTAACCAATTACAACTGCCTCTTCCAAGCTCTGGATATCCTCTTCCAAATTAATGGTGAAAGTGCTTTGGTTACCGATCTCCACTTCTTTGGTGAGATAACCTACAAATGATACTACCAGAACACGGTCTCCTGGCTGGATTTCAAGGGTAAACTTTCCATCCAAATCAGTCGCCACGCCTCTGGTGGTGCCTTTTACTAGTACAGTGGCACCAGGTACAGGGTCTCCAAGTGAAGCATCCAGGACGGTTCCTGTGATGGTTCTACTTTGGGCATTGGCTGCTAGCGAAGCTCCGAATACGAGCGCCATCACCAGCATCAATGACTTAAGTTGTTGTAAATAATTTCTCATAGGGTTTTTTGTTTTGAAAAAAGCGAAATAGGTATGAGTACTTAATTTCAAACCTAAGGTGAAGTATTAAATTTAATTTTGCAATTATTAACTTTTCACCAACACTAATCGTAAAATATCCAATTTTAACAGAATAATGTATATTTTAATAATAATTCATTGGAATTCACTTATTTTTAATAATTAAGTAATGGAAATCGTTTTCCTTTTGCTGAATATTATAAAAACGAATTTTTATTAAAAAAATGAAAATTTCTTAGAGAAACAAAATCATTAAATTGAGCACAAATGAGCCTTTTTAAAAAAAATTAATTAAGTATTTAATTTTATTGAAAATTTCAGCTTAACTCACTGTAGTTTGTGGTTTCTTATTTTGGAAAAGAGTTTTTTAACTGTTCTATGAAACTTACCATTAATCTTCCCTTACGATTTTCAATACTAGGGATTATTTTCATATAAAGAGAAGTTATTGTCAGTTTTGAAGTCGGCTTAAATATTATAAAAATAACTTGATAGAATTGTAATTTTCGTTTAGTCCTTATCTGGATAAACTTTTCTCAAAAAACCTTAAAACCATTAGTCGTTCTTTTTCGCTTATAAACAGGTACTTATATTGACCTAGATTTTATTCTATCTCTTGGATGTCTCTATACAGCAAGCAACTCCTGCTTTTTTCGGCTTTTATGATCATTTCTCTTAGCGCCTTTTCTCAAGGTATAAAAGGAGTAGTGAAAGACGATGCTGGGAATCCCTTACCATACGCCTCTGTTTATATCAGAAATTTGGGAGATGGAGTGCCAACCAATTTGGATGGGAAATATGAAATCAAACTTAAAAAAGGAATATACGATGTCCTTTTCCAGTATTTAGGATATAAATCCAGAATAGAAACCGTAATAGTTCAGGATGATTGGGTAGAGTTTAATGTGCAGTTGGAACCACAGGTTTACACCTTGAGTCAGGTGGAAGTGAAAGCCGGGGCAGAAGATCCAGCATTGACAATCATGAGAAAAGCGATCGCTAAAGCGAAGTATCATAGACTTCAACTCCAAAAGTATTCCATGATGGTATATCTGAAAGGAACGGGTCAATTGACTGATGCGCCTTTTTTTCTCAGAAAATCCCTGGAGAAAGATGGACTTAATTTGAACGAAGCCTATACTTCGGAGTCTGTATCGAAAATCACCTTTACCCAACCCGATAAGGTGGAGGAGAAAGTCATCTCAATCCGGACCAATGGGGATAATCAGGCAACCTCTCCAGCCCCTTACATTCAAACCAGTTTTTATCAGGACCAAATCAATGAAATAATTTCTCCTTTATCCCGAGCAGCATTTAATTACTATCGCTTCAAATATGAGGGGAGTTTCTTTGATCAAAATGTGATGGTTAATAAAATCAAGGTGACTCCCCGTTCCCGTGGAGAGCGCGTTTTTGAAGGATACATATATATCATTGAGGATTTATGGGCCATACATAGCTTAGATCTCAAAACCTCACTTTTAGGCTTTCAAATACGAGCTACCCAACAGTATGCTCCTGTAGCTGAAAATGTATGGATGCCTTTGACTCATACCTATACTTTCGGAGGTAAGTTTTTCGGCTTTGAAGGTGAGTTCCAATACCTGGCCTCAACTCGGGATTATCAAGTAACACTCAATCCGGATTTGGTACAAGCTCCTGAGATTATTGATGAAACCTTGGAGGCCATTCCTGAGAAAAATACAGCTCAGAGTACTGGATTATCTGTTGTCGAAAAACTCTCTTCTGAATCTCCTAAAACCAGAAAGGAGTACCGAAAGCTCATGAATGAGTATGAAAAAGAAATGCTCAAAGAGCAGAAGAATCCGGAAGTGGTCACTGAGCGATATTATGAGATTGATTCTATGGCCAAGAAAAGAGATTTGAGCTATTGGGATAGTATTCGTCCCGTTCCACTGACGCTTAAAGAAATTCAAGGATATCAAAGGGATGATAGTTTGGCTACTGTAGAGGCTGCCAAACTTAGTGATGTAGATTCCATCGCAGAAAAGGCAAGAAGAAAGTATAAGCCTCTGGATTTTCTTAATGGGGCCAGTTATAGTTTTGGAAAGGGAGTTTCAATTGGTTTCCGTCAAAACTGGACCAAAATTTCTTTCAATACCGTAGAAGGATGGAAAGCAGGTCTCGGCCTATTTTACAGAAAATACCAAGAAGAAAAGCTGGCTGATAGCGTCTCTGTTTTAAGGAAAAGTTTCAATATAGAACCGGAATTCCGGTACGGATTTTCCAGTAAAAGAGCTTATGGAACTGTAGATTTCCGATGGTCTAGAACACTTCCTATTTCAGGGACTTCTTGGGGGATCCAAGGGGGAAGATATATCTATCAGTTCAATGGGGGAGAGCCGATCAATGAGCAAGTAAATGCATTGTACTCCATTCTATTCAGGCAGAATTATATGAAGCTTTACGAGCAGCGTTTTGGCAGGGTTTATTGGGCCCATAGAGTGGATTACGGATTTACCTATAGAATGAATTTCACATTAGCATCCAGAAGGGAATTATTCAACAATTCGGCTTATAGTTTTTACAAAAAGCCGGAGCGTTCTTACACCTCAAATAGACCAGATAATATAGAAGCCGATCAAGCTGCTTTTCCATCTGCTTTTGAAAATCACTCAATAGCTAAGTTTAACCTGAACATAGAGTGGAAACCGGGGATTCGTTATGGCATCAGAAATGGAAGGAAATACCCTATTTCAGACCGAGTTCCTTTGATCAAGTTTAATTATGACAGGGCTTTCCCGAATTTATTACAATCTAATACTGCGGCGGATTTTAATCATATGGAACTAGGAATAGAACATGATTTTAGGTTTGGGGTCAGCGGGAAGTTGGATTTCAATGTGATGGCAGGTACATTTTTCAACAGTAATCAGGTATACTTTCCCGATTTCCAGCACTTTGGAGGAAATAGAACCATCTTTTCCAATTTCGGTCCTGCTTCCAATTACAGGTTTATGGATTATTACAAATACAGTACAGCGGGTTCTTATGTATCAGGTATTTTTCATTATCAGTTTAGAAAATTTCTCCTGACTCAATTGCCGATGTTGCGTTTTTCAGGTTTACGTGAGAATCTGTTTTTGAACTACCTCAAAACCGAAAATAGCCCCCATTATGTGGAAGTAGGCTATTCCTTGGATAATTTATTCAGGATTTTCAGGTTGGAGTTGGGAGCAGGCTTTGAAAACGGAACTTACCTCAGAGGAGGAGTTAGGTTTGGGGTGGCTACTTTTATTTCGATCAACTAAAAAAAAGCTATCCTGATAGGATAGCCCTTAAAATAAGTTTTGAAAAGGATTACACCTTCATAATCTCTGCTTCTTTCTTAGCAAGAAGCTCATCTATTTTAGTGCTGTATTGATCTGTCAGCTTTTGCACTTTATCTTCTGCTCTCTTCACCTCATCCTCAGAAGCTCCTTCTTTTTGCAACTTTCTTAAGGATTCGTTGGTGTCTTTTCTTACAGTTCGAATGGAAATTTTTCCATTTTCACACTCATGCTTGGCCTGCTTTACCAAAGTTACTCTTCGCTCTTCCGTTAAAGTCGGGATTGTCAGGATGATGATCTCTCCGTTGTTTTGAGGGGCTAGGCCTAGATCTGAATTTATGATGGCTTTTTCGATTTCGCCGATCATATTTCTTTCAAAAGGCTTGATAGCTAAAGTTCTTGCATCTGGCGTGGTGACAGAGGATACCTGGTTCAATGGGGTAGGGGCTCCATAATACTGAACCAAAATTCCATCCAAAATATTAGGCATTGCCTTTCCAGCACGGATTTTTAATAGTTCTGAAGCAGTATGATCCACTGCTTTTTGCATCAGTTCCTGTGCTTCATCCAGATATAATTCGATTTCTTCCATAGTTTTTACAGTGAAGTGATCAATGTACCGATATTTTCCCCTTTTACTAAACTGCTGAGGTTACCGGCCTTATTCATATCAAATACGATAATTGGTAGATTGTTTTCTTGGCAAAGTGTAAATGCAGTCATGTCCATGACATTGAGGTTTTTTTCATAAACCTCGGAAAAAGAAATGGTTTGATACTTAGTTGCCGTCTTGTCTTTCTCAGGATCTGCAGTGTAGACGCCATCTACTCTTGTTCCTTTCAGAACCACATCCGCTTCGATTTCAATGGCTCTTAAGCTGGCTGTAGAATCAGTGGTAAAATATGGGTTACCAATACCTGCACCAAAAATTACTATCCTGCCTTTTTCAAGGTGACGGATTGCTCTTCTTCTTATAAATGGTTCGCACACTGATTCAATTTTGATTCCTGACATCAGACGGGTATATAATCCAGCTTGTTCCAAAGCACTTTGTAACGCCATGGCGTTGATCAAAGTAGCAAGCATACCCATATAATCCCCCTGAACTCGATCTATCCCCGATTTTTCAGCCTGAACTCCTCTGAAAATATTTCCTCCTCCAATCACAATTGCAATTTCTACACCTAGTTCTTTTACTCTTTTGATTTCTTGGGTGTACTGCTGCAGCCTGTTGGGATCAATTCCGTAATTTTTTTCTCCCATCAATGCTTCTCCACTCAGTTTCAGGAGGATGCGTTTATATTTCATTTCTCTAAAGATTTAAAAGGAATGCCCATTTGACTTTGGACACAAAATAACCCGACAAATATAATTTCTTCCGTTCAGAATGCTAATCAAATTTGGATTGAATCTGGGATTAGACGGGAAATCCAAGCAGGATTGATTAAAATGTAATCAGGACCTGATTTTTTTCGACACTCTGTTTTAGGTTAACTTTGATCTCTTTTACAATTCCATCTCCTGGGGATTTGATGGTATTTTCCATCTTCATTGCTTCCAAAATCAAAACCACATCTCCTTTCTTTACCTCATCGCCCGGCTTGACTTTCAAATCCAGGATCAATCCCGGCATAGGAGCTTTGATGTCTTGAATACCGGTATTTTCCAGCGCATCCATTCCCAATTCTTCCAATAAGAGATCGAATCGGTCTTTTAACTTCAGTTCGACTACCTTTTGGTTCAATTTGATTTGGAGCGTCTTACTTTCACGATCCAAAGCAACTAGCTCTGCTTCAAGGGATTGATGGTTTTTGATAAAATGAATCTTTCGATCTGAAATCCATCGCATATCCCAATCAAAAATTTCATCGTTAACTTTGACGTGTTGATCGGTTTTTTCAACCGAATAGGTCTTGTCCTTAATGATAACTGAAAACATTCCTGCTAATTTAAGCCTTTAATTCTCCCTGAACTTTCAAGTCTCCAAGAGATTTCTCTCCAAATATCCAATAAATGATTACGATGCCAAAGAATATTTTGCAATTCCCTGCCTCATTTTTTTTGATGGCGGGGCTTTTGATTTTTTCAGCCTGTAAAACTTCAGAACCCACTAGCAAAACTTCGGGTCAAAGCGCTCAGGTTTTAAGTCCACCTGTTGAGCAAATTAATGAAGATTCGCTTCAATATGTCTTATTAAAAAATCGCAAAGAGCGAGAGCTCCTGAATTATCAGGCAAGTGCTACCCGAAAAGTTGATATCCTACACACAGAATTAGACTTAAGTTTTGATTATCAAAAAACCGCCGTCATTGGAATCGCTAAGATTAGCTTGACTCCTTTTGCAAAAAGTCAAAAAACGGTTACGCTGGATGCGAAGGACTTTGAATTGGGGAAGATCAGCGGAAAAACGCGAGGACAAGAAAGCAATTTGAATTATCGCTATAATCAAAAGCAGGTAGAAATCCATCTTCCGGAAGCTCTAAATCCCGGCGATACGCTTCTTTTAACTATCGCCTACACGGCATTTCCGGAAAGAAATTCTGGACAGGGTTCGGAGGCAATCACTGATACCAAAGGTTTGTACTTTATTGACCCAATGGACACGATCCCGGGTAAGCCCCGAATGATTTGGACTCAGGGAGAGACAGAACATAATTCCAAGTGGTTTCCCACAATTGATAAGCCTAATGAGCGCTTTACCCAAACCATTCACCTGACAGTGGCTGATTCTTTGGTGACTA
This sequence comes from Algoriphagus sp. NBT04N3, assembly GCF_019443765.1. Taxonomy (NCBI): domain Bacteria; kingdom Pseudomonadati; phylum Bacteroidota; class Cytophagia; order Cytophagales; family Cyclobacteriaceae; genus Algoriphagus; species Algoriphagus sp. NBT04N3. The sequence continues at coordinate 3,292,701 of NZ_CP048415.1, read as the reverse complement.
TCAGTAATGGGGTGTTGACCAAACAGACAAAACTGGATAATGGAATGCGAAAGGATACTTGGGAGCTCCGTATTCCTCATGCTCCTTATTTGGCAGCTATTGCCATCGGGGATTTTGGAAAGGTGGAAGCGAAGCATGAAGATTTGCCATTAGCCTATTATGTGGAGAAAGGATATGAAAAAGGTGCCGAAAAAGTCTTTGCCCATACGCCTGAAATGATGGCTTTTTTTGAAAAAAAATTAGGGGTAAAGTTCCCTTGGCCAAAATATGATCAAATCGTAGTAAGAGATTTTGTTTCCGGAGCCATGGAAAATACCACTGCTTCGATTTTTATGGAAGAGTTGCGGCTTACTGAGCGGGAAGCCATAGATTCTGAATGGGATTATATCATTGCCCATGAACTCTTTCACCAGTGGTTTGGTGATTATGTTACCGCAGAATCCTGGTCGAATTTGACGCTTAATGAGGCTTTTGCCAATTATTCAGAATACCTCTGGAACGAATATAAAAATGGGAAAGACGAGGCAAAGCTGAAGCTGATCACCGAAAAGGAAACCTATTTTCAGGAGGCCTTGTCTAAAAAAGTCAATTTGATTCGCTTCTATTATGAGGATAATGAGGATATGTTTGATTCCCATAGTTATTCCAAGGGTGGAGTGATTTTGCATATGTTGAGAGAATATGTGGGAGACGAGCTATTTTTTCAATCATTAAATAACTACCTAACTACTCATGCGCTGAGCAGTGTGGAGGTGCATGATTTAAGACTAGCTTTCGAAAAAACCACTGGAGAGGACTTGAATTGGTTTTTTAATCAGTGGTTCTTGGATAAAGGTCATCCTGAATTGGAAGTTGATGTAGATTATTCCATCCCTGAAAATATTTTGATTAGCGTCAGTCAAAGGCAGGACTTGAAGGAATTTCCGCTGTACAAAATTCCTTTTGAAGTGAGTTGGTACGAGGAGGGTAGCCGAAAAAGCAAACGTTTTGAGTTAAATCAGGCTTTCCAGCAATTTGCCTTAGAGAATCAGACTCCTGTAGATCAGATTTATTGGGATGAGGAAAAAAATCTATTGCTGGAGAAAACAATTAAAGTTGATTCGGCATTCATGAGAAAGCAATTTTTAGAGTCGCAAGTAGGAGTAGCTCGCTATGAGGCTTTGGATAGTCTGGTAGCTTGGGAAAATTTCGAAGTCTTGCAGGAATTGATTCCTAACGCTTTGAAAGATGAGCTTTGGTCTATTCGCGAATTGGCATTAAGAATTACACAAAGCCATCCGGAATGGTTGCTTGACAGTCAGGACTTGGAAGATTTGATTTTTGAAATAGCCGAGGGAGATACCAGGAATTCTGTTCGGGCAGGCGCAATTGATGTCTTGGGGGCATATGATCCCTTCAAGTATCAGGCTGCGCTGAAGAGATATGTCAACGATGAGTCTTATCTTATTGCAAGTTCGGCCTTGATGGGCTTGGTGGCTTTGGGGGAAGAAGGACCGGGAGACGATTTTATGGAGCGTTTTGCCGGAGAGGATAATTTCAGGATAGTGATTCCAATGGCAGATTATTATCTCAACACTGCTAAGAAAGGAAAGGGAGATTGGTTTGAGCAAAAGGCCAGATCCTTGAAAGGAGAAGGGTTGTACTACTTTCTGGGATACTATGCAGAATATTTTGTGACCTTTCCTGAGGAAGGTAGAGATAAAGCTTTGGCATTTCTTTTTGACAAAATGGAAAATAGTAATCAGATATTTGTTCGTTTGGGAGCATTCCAAGGACTCTTGGGTTTTGCAGATGATGAGGATGTAGTGGCCAGAATTAAGAGGATTGCAGCTAAGGAAAGCATGCCCCAAGTGAAAAATTACTTTGATTATTTCCTGCAGGCCCTTTCAGATGAAAATTAATTCATTGATTTAGAAAGAATTGGAGCATTTAGGGATAAAATATTTTTAAAAATAAAATCCATGCTTTGAATCTTTCGGAAAAGGCTATAATTTTGCCATCCGTTAAGACAACAAGAGAAGAAAAAAACTTGAAATCTTAGCGCTAGTTGGGGGAATACCAAAGCGGCCAACTGGGACGGACTGTAAATCCGTTGACTTATGTCTTCACAGGTTCGAATCCTGTTTCCCCCACAAATTGCCTAAATGTGAAATTTTTTCCTAGTTTTGCAGGGCGAAAAAATATTCGGCGTAGCCGGATCGATTAAGGTACCACCTGAGTCGGTTAAATTAATAAAAGCGGGAGTAGCTCAGTTGGTAGAGCGGCAGCCTTCCAAGCTGCAGGTCGCGGGTTCGAGCCTCGTCTCCCGCTCTATGCTTTTCTCTGAAAAGCATCGGGTCATAAGCCGACGTAGCTCAGGGGTAGAGTACTTCCTTGGTAAGGAAGGGGTCACGGGTTCAAATCCCGTCGTTGGCTCATAACGGCTTTAAATTAAATCTAAACATATCTTTAAACTTAAACTGAGGATTTTCACGCATGGCAAAAGCAACATTCGACCGTTCCAAGCCGCACGTTAACATCGGTACGATTGGACACGTAGACCATGGCAAAACAACTTTGACTGCCGCCATTACTACCGTATTGGCAAAAAAAGGTCTTTCTGAACTAAGAGATTTCTCTTCCATTGATAACGCTCCGGAAGAAAAAGAAAGAGGTATTACTATTAATACTTCTCACGTAGAATATCAAACTGAAGCTAGACACTACGCTCACGTAGACTGTCCAGGTCACGCTGACTACGTTAAAAACATGGTAACTGGTGCTGCTCAGATGGACGGCGCTATCCTAGTGGTAGCCGCAACTGACGGACCAATGCCACAAACTAGAGAGCACATCCTTTTGGCTCGTCAGGTAGGTGTTCCTGCGCTAGTTGTATTCATGAACAAAGTAGACATGGTGGACGATCCAGAGCTTCTTGAGCTTGTGGAAATGGAAATCAGAGAACTTCTTTCTTTCTATGAATTCGACGGTGATAATATCCCTGTAATCGCTGGTTCTGCACTTGGTGCATTGAACGGTGAAGAGAAGTGGGTTGAGACAGTAATGGAATTGATGAATGCAGTAGATACTTACATTCCTCTTCCTGAGCGTCTAATCGACAAAGACTTCTTGATGCCAGTTGAAGACGTATTCTCGATCACTGGTCGTGGTACTGTAGCTACTGGACGTATTGAGAGAGGTGTAATCAACTCTGGTGATCCAGTAGATATCATCGGTATGGGTGCTCAAGGCCTTAAGTCAACTGTGACTGGTGTTGAGATGTTCCGTAAGATCCTTGACAGAGGTGAAGCTGGTGATAACGTAGGTCTATTGTTGAGAGGTATCGAAAAATCTCAAATCAAGAGAGGTATGATCATCTGTAAGCCAGGATCAGTAACTCCTCACGCTCACTTCAAAGCTGAAGTTTACGTACTTTCTAAAGAAGAAGGTGGGCGTCACACTCCTTTCTTCAACAAGTACAGACCTCAGTTCTACTTGAGAACTACTGACGTAACTGGTGAGATCAAACTTCCAGAAAACGTAGAAATGGTTATGCCTGGTGATAACGTAACTATCGAAGTAAACTTGTTGAATGCAGTTGCATTGGAGAAAGGTCTTCGATTCGCTATCAGAGAAGGTGGTAGAACAGTAGGTGCTGGTCAGGTAACTGAAATTCTAGACTAATCATCTGAATCTTTAATATACAATGCGATCCTGAAGTTTTTTGGGATCGCATTTGTTTCTTAAGAGAGTTATCTCTAATTTTGCGTTCCCATTAGCGGAGCGTTCATTCACACGGGCATAGTTCAATGGCAGAATAGCGGTCTCCAAAACCGTTGATGGGAGTTCGAATCTCTCTGCCCGTGCCAGTAAGTTATTACACTATGAATCTAAAAAACTTTGTCCTCGAATCGTATGATGAGATGAAAAACAAGGTCACTTGGCCTAAGTTTTCATTTCTGCAAAATTCTGCGGTATTGGTGTTGGTAGCATCTTTAATCTTCGCCCTATTTATAGGTGTGATAGATTTAGGATTTGAAAACATCATGACTTGGTTTTATGATTTATTCTAATTGAATTGACATTACAGAATGGCTGAACATAAATGGTACGTACTCAGAGTAGTAGCGGGACAGGAAAAGAAGACTAAGACTTATCTGGACAATGAGATCCAGAGACAGAAGATTGAAGAATTCATTCCTGAGGTCCTGATTCCTTCTGAGAAAGTATATGAGATGCGTAATGGCAAGAAGCGTGTTCGAGAAAGAAATTTCTTTCCTGGATACGTTTTAGTCAATGCTGATCTCTCCAATGGTGAAGCCAATCACGTAATAACAAGCATTCCGGGCGTCATCGGATTTCTTGGATCAAACCAGGGGGGAGCTTCCAAAACCCCTGAACCATTACGCCAGTCAGAAGTCAACCGTATCTTAGGAAAGGTTGAGGAGATTGATGAGTTTGCCGAGAAGTTAGATACACCATTTATAGTCGGAGAGTCCGTTAAGGTAATGGACGGGCCCTTCAGTGGATTTACCGGGACTATTGAGGAAGTATTTGATGACAAGAAGAAATTGAATGTTATGGTCAAGATCTTCGGTCGAAATACTCCTGTTGAATTAAACTTTATACAAGTAGAAAAACAAGACTAAGCAATGGCTAAGGAAATCACTGGTTATTTAAAACTGCAAGTGAAAGGTGGCCAGGCAAATCCGTCACCTCCAGTTGGTCCGGCTCTTGGTTCCAAGGGTTTGAACATCATGGAGTTCTGTAAGCAATACAATGCACGTACCCAAGATAAAATGGGACAGACGTTGCCTGTATTGATTACTATCTATTCGGACAAGTCTTTTGATTTCGTAGTAAAAACTCCTCCGGCTGCAAATATGCTGTTGGAAGCTGCGAAACTTAAAAGCGGTTCCGCAGAACCTAACCGTAAGAAGGTAGGATCTGTTACCTGGGATCAGGTAAAAGAGATCGCGGAAGTAAAAATGCCTGACCTGAATGCCTTCAAAGTGGAATCTGCCATGAAAATGGTTGCTGGTACCGCTAGAAGCATGGGAATCACAGTATCTGGTAAAGCCCCTTGGGAAGTATAAATAAACAATAATGGCTAAGTTAACAAAAAAGCAAAAAGAAGCTCTTTCTAAGTACGACCCAAGCCAAATGTACTCCCTGGAGGCAGCTTCTTCTATCGTGAAGGAAATCACCATGACGAAGTTTGATGCTTCTGTCGATGTTGACGTTCGTTTGGGCGTTGACCCTCGTAAAGCAGATCAAATGGTTAGAGGGGTTGTTGCCCTTCCTCATGGTACAGGTAAAGATATCAAAGTATTGGTTCTTTGCACTCCTGATAAAGAAGCAGAAGCTAAAGAAGCAGGTGCAGATTACGTTGGATTGGACGACTACATTGCTAAAATCGAAGGTGGATGGACTGACATTGATGTCATCATCACTATGCCTAACGTAATGGCAAAAGTAGGTAGACTAGGTAGAGTATTGGGACCGAGAGGTCTTATGCCAAATCCTAAAGCAGGAACGGTAACTCTAGAAGTAGGTAAAGCTGTAAAAGAAGTGAAGGCTGGTAAAATCGACTTCAAAGTTGATAAATTCGGTATCATTCACGCGAGCGTAGGTAAGGTATCTTTCAGCCCTGAAAAAATTCAGGAAAATGTGAGAGAGTTGATCTTAACTATCTCCAAGCTTAAGCCGGCATCTTCTAAGGGAACATATTTCAAGAGTATTTCATTATCCAGTACAATGTCTCCTGGTATCGCAGTGGACAAGGGTAGTATTCAAGGTATATAATCATGACTAGAGACGAAAAGAAAGAAATAATCGACGGTCTTACCGAGAAATTTAGAGAAAACCCTTTCTTCTACATCACAGATGCAGGAGGATTCAGTGTGAAGGAAGTGAACGCTTTCAGAAGAGCATGTTTTGAGAAGGGTGTTGAGTACAAAGTGTACAAAAACACATTGATCAAGAAAGCTTTGGAAAATCTGGATGCAGACTTCTCTCAGTTGGATAGTTCATTGAAAGGATTCTCTGGAATTATTTTCTCCAAAGAGACCAGTAACCTGCCAGCAAAAGTATTGCTGGATTTCAGAAAAAAACTAGGTAAAAAAGAGACGAGACCAAAATTCAAAGGTGCTTCTATCGATACGGATGTTTTCGTAGGTGAAGCAAACCTTGAAATGCTTTCTAATCTTAAATCAAAGCAAGAGTTGTTGGGCGACCTTATCGGTTTGCTACAGTCTCCTGCAATGAACCTCATCTCTGCATTGCAAAGTGGCCAAAACAACATCGCTGGTGTGCTTAAGGCCCTTGAAAGCAGAGAAGAAAAATAATACTTCAATTCAATCACAAATCACGAAAAATTTAAATTAATAATACGATGGCAGATCTTACACAACTTGCAGATCAGTTGGTAAACTTGACTGTAAAAGAGGTTAAAGAATTGACAGATATCCTTAAGGATCAGTACGGAATCGAACCAGCTGCTGCGGCAGTTGCTGTTGCAGGTCCTGCTGCTGGTGGTGCTGACGGTGGCGCTGCAGAAGAAGAGAAGACTTCTTTTGACGTTATCTTGAAGGCAGCTGGCGGTCAGAAACTTGCAGTAGTTAAGCTTGTAAAAGAATTGACTGGACTTGGCTTGAAAGAAGCTAAAGACCTAGTGGATTCTGCTCCTAAAGCTTTGAAAGAAGGTATCGCTAAAGACGAAGCTGAAGGCTTGAAGAAGTCTCTAGAAGAAGCTGGTGCTGAAGTAGAGATCAAATAATTTGGCGAAACCGAACCATCTGGTTTAGGTTTAGCCCTAAGACCTGACTATACAAGTCAGGTCTTTTCCTGTTTATGCACAGGTAAAAAATTGCATTATTTCTTGCGAAAATATTAATATTTCGTTATTTAATTTCACTATAAACATACACTACCTTGGCTATCAAGAATCAAACCGAAAGGAAAAGTTTCTCCTCCATTAAGGTGGTCAAAGACTATCCGGATTTTCTCGATATTCAGTTGCAGTCTTTCAAAGATTTCTTCCAGCTGGATACGCCTGCAGAAAAGCGCCGGGCTGACGGATTATTCAAAGTGTTTTCTGAGAATTTTCCGATCTCTGATTCCAGAGAAAACTTCACTTTGGAATTTATCGATTATGCAGTGGATCCACCTAAATATAGTGTGGGTGAATGTATAGATCGTGGTTTGACCTACTCAGTACCTTTGAAAGCAAAATTAAGATTGCTTTGCCATGATGAGGACAATGAGGATTTCGAAACAATCGAACAAGAAGTTTTCTTAGGCAACTTGCCTTACATGACTGAGAAGGGTTCGTTTGTAATCAATGGCGCAGAGCGTGTGATTGTATCTCAATTGCACAGATCACCAGGTGTATTTTTTGCTCAAAGTAAGCACACTAATGGTACGAAATTATACTCTGCCCGTATCATTCCTTTCAAGGGTTCTTGGATTGAGTTTGCTACTGACATCAACAATGTCATGTATGCTTACATCGATCGTAAGAAGAAATTTCCTGTAACTACCCTGCTAAGAGCTATCGGTTACGGTTCAGATAAAGACATTTTGGATTTATTTGGCCTATCCGAAGAAGTATCGGCAACCAAAACTGCTTTGAAAAAAGCTGCAGGCAGAAAATTAGCTGCTAGAGTTTTGAGAACATGGGTTGAAGACTTCGTAGATGAAGATACAGGTGAGGTAGTTTCCATCGATAGAAACGAAGTATTGCTTGAGCGTGATACCGTTTTGACAGATGAGGATATTGAAATGATTTTGGACTCTGGCTCTAAGTCTATCATTCTTCACAGAGAGGATGTAAACATTGCCGATTACTCTATCATCTACAATACACTTCAAAAAGATAATTCTAACTCAGAGAAAGAAGCGGTAGAAGTAATTTACCGTCAATTGAGAAACACTGAAGCTCCTGATGAGGCTACTGCCCGTGAGGTGATTCACTCTCTTTTCTTCTCTGATAAGCGATATGACTTAGGTGAAGTAGGCCGATACAGAATTAATAAAAAATTGGGTCTGGACATCGAGGCTGAGAAAATCGTATTGACTAAAGAGGATATTATTTCCATCGTGAAATATTTGATCGGTTTGATCAACTCTAAAGCAGTAGTCGATGATATCGATCACCTTTCCAATAGAAGAGTAAGAACTGTAGGGGAGCAGCTTTACAGCCAGTTTGGAGTTGGTTTGGCGAGAATGGCCAGAACAATCCGTGAGCGTATGAACGTACGTGACAACGAAGACTTCAAACCAGTTGATTTGATCAACGCTCGTACGCTTTCCTCAGTAATCAACTCTTTCTTCGGTACCAACCAGCTTTCTCAGTTCATGGATCAAACCAATCCATTGGCAGAGTTGACGCACAAGCGTAGACTTTCTGCTTTGGGTCCAGGTGGTCTATCCAGAGAAAGAGCGGGTTTCGAGGTTCGTGACGTTCACTATACACACTATGGTCGTCTTTGTACTATCGAAACTCCGGAAGGTCCAAACATCGGTTTGATTTCTTCTCTTTGCGTTCACGCAAAAGTAAACTCCATGGGATTCCTTGAAACACCTTATAGAAAGGTGAAAGAAGGTAAAGTGGGTATGAAGCAGGAGGATATTGTATTCTTGACTGCAGAAGAAGAAGATGACCATAACATTGCTCAGGCAAATGCTCCTTTGGATGAAAAAGGAACTTTCGTAAATGAGCGAGTAAAAGCAAGATTTGAAGGTGACTTCCCAGTGTTGGAGCCTTCTGAAATCAGCTACATGGACGTTGCTCCAAACCAAATTGTATCTGTTGCGGCATCTTTGATTCCATTCTTGGAGCATGATGATGCGAACCGTGCATTGATGGGATCCAACATGCAGCGTCAGGCAGTTCCATTGTTGAAAGCTGAAGCACCTATCGTAGGTACAGGCTTAGAAGCAAAAGCTGCTATTGACTCCAGATCTTTGATTATTGCAGAGGCTGACGGTGTAGTTGATTATGTAGATGCTAAGAAAATCACCATTAAGTATGACTTGTCAGATGATGAGTTGTTGGTGAATTTCACAGATGAATACAAAACCTACGATCTGATTAAGTTCAGAAGAACCAACCAAGATACTACCATCAACTTGACTCCTTTAGTTTTGAAGGGTCAGAGAATTGAAAAAGGTCAGGTATTGGTGGAAGGTTACTCTACCAACAATGGTGAGTTAGCCTTGGGTAAAAACTTGAAAGTTGCCTACATGCCTTGGCAAGGATACAACTTCGAGGATGCGATTGTAATTTCTGAGCGAGTAGTTCGTGAAGATATCTTTACTTCCATCCACGTTGAAGAATTCCAGCTAGAGGTAAGAGATACCAAGCGTGGAGAAGAAGAATTAACTTCTGAAATTCCTAACGTTTCTGAAGATGCAGTGAAGCATTTGGACGAAAACGGTATCATTGCAGTAGGTGCTGAAGTAAAAGAAGGAGATATCATTATTGGTAAGATTACTCCAAAGGGTGAAACAGATCCAACTCCTGAAGAGAAATTGCTAAGAGCAATCTTCGGTGATAAAGCTGGTGATGTGAAAGATGCTTCTTTGAAAGCTTCTCCATCCTTGAATGGTGTGGTAATCGAGACCAAATTGTTCTCCAGACCTAAGAAGGACAAAGACAATAGAGCTAAAGCTAAGGCAGAGGTTGAAAAACTGAAAGCTAAGTATTCCAAAGATCTTTTGGGCATCAGAGCCAGAATGATCAATAAGCTGGTAACTATATTGGATGGTAAGACTTCTTTGGGAGTGAAGCATAAGTTTGGTGATGAGATCATCTCCAAAGGAATGAAGTTCAACGCGAAGAACATTGAAAACAACTTATTCCCTGCTAAGAACCCTTACAGAGATGAGTCTAACTACAATGTTCCTGAAGAGGCGAATTTGATTTCTGATATCATCTTGGATGATTGGACTGATGATGCACACACCAACAATCTGATTGTTCAATTGGTGAAAAACTACACTAACTCAAGAAATGAGATCAGTGGTAGATTCAAGAGAGAAAGATTCACTTTGGAAGTTGGAGACGAGTTACCAGCAGGTATCGTTCAGCTTGCTAAAGTTTACATCGCTAAGAAGCGTAAGCTGAAAGTGGGTGATAAGATGGCTGGTCGTCACGGTAACAAAGGTATTGTTGCCAGAATCGTAAGAGACGAAGACATGCCTTTCTTGGAAGACGGAACTCCAATGGATATCGTTCTGAACCCATTGGGTGTACCTTCTCGAATGAACATCGGACAGATTTTCGAAACAGTATTGGCTTGGGCCGGACAAAAATTAGGTAAAAAATATGCTACTCCGATTTTCGATGGAGCTTCTATGGAAGAGGTTTCTGCTGAATTGGATGCTGCTGGATTGCCTTCTTATGGACGTACCTACCTATATGATGGATTGACCGGAGCTAAATTCGATCAGCCTGTGACTGTAGGTGTAGCTTACATGTTAAAGCTTGGTCACTTGGTTGATGATAAGATGCACGCAAGATCTATCGGACCTTACTCTTTGATTACTCAGCAGCCATTGGGTGGTAAAGCCCAGTTTGGTGGTCAGAGATTCGGAGAGATGGAGGTTTGGGCTCTTGAAGCATTCGGTGCATCTCACGTACTTCAGGAAATCCTGACAGTAAAATCTGATGACGTAATCGGTAGAGCGAAAGCTTATGAAGCAATTGTGAAGGGTGAAAACCTTCCTAAGCCTAACATCCCTGAATCATTCAACGTATTGGTTCATGAACTGAGAGGCTTGGCTCTTGAAATTACCTTAGATTAAATTGGCTCAATAGGGCAGGTCAAACTGCCCTTCATATATCTTTCAAAAAACTATGGCGTTCAGAAAAAACAAAAAACTAAACAATGACTTTTCGAGAGTCACCATCAGTTTGGCTTCCCCGGAATCTATTCTGGATAGTTCAAATGGAGAGGTGACCCAGCCAGAGACTATCAATTACAGAACTTACAAGCCAGAAATGGGTGGTCTGTTCTGTGAGAGAATCTTTGGTCCAGTGAAAGACTGGGAGTGTCATTGTGGTAAATACAAGCGCATCAGATATAAAGGCATCATCTGCGACCGTTGTGGGGTAGAGGTGACTGAAAAGAAAGTACGTCGTGAGCGAATGGGTCACATTGAGTTAGTGGTTCCTGTTGCACACATCTGGTACTTCAAATCTTTGCCTAACAAGATTGGTTACTTGTTGGGTCTTCCTACCAAAAAGTTGGACCAAATCGTTTATTATGAGCGATATGCAGTTGTTCAGCCAGGTATAAAAGCTGAGGATGGAATCCAATACCTAGACTTCTTAACTGAAGATGAGTATTTGGATATCATGGATAAGCTTCCTAAGGAAAATCATATGCTAGATGATGACGATCCAAATAAATTCATCGCCAAAATGGGTGCTGAGGCTTTGGAAATGTTGTTGGCTAGATTGGACTTGGATGATCTTTCTTATTCTCTTCGTCACCAAGCAGCTACAGATACCTCTCAGCAGCGTAAGGCAGAAGCCTTGAAGCGTTTGAAGGTAGTAGAAGCATTCCGTGATGCAAGAACTAGAATCGAAAACCGTCCTGAGTGGATGGTGGTAAGAATGGTTCCTGTGATTCCACCGGAATTGCGTCCATTGGTGCCATTGGATGGCGGTAGATTCGCTACTTCTGACTTGAATGACTTGTACAGAAGAGTAATCATCAGAAACAACCGTCTGAAGAGATTGATAGACATCAAAGCTCCAGAAGTAATCTTGAGAAACGAAAAGCGTATGTTGCAGGAAGCTGTGGATTCTCTTTTCGATAACTCCAGAAAAGTAAATGCGGTAAGATCTGATGGAAACAGAGCATTGAAATCCCTTTCTGATATGTTGAAAGGTAAGCAAGGTCGTTTCCGTCAAAACTTGCTCGGTAAGCGTGTGGATTACTCCGGTCGTTCTGTGATCGTAGTAGGACCAGAATTGAAGCTTCACGAGTGCGGTCTTCCTAAAAATATGGCAGCTGAGCTTTTCAAACCTTTTATTATCAGAAAGCTGATCGAAAGAGGTATTGTGAAGACAGTAAAATCAGCCAAGAAAATTGTGGATCGTAAAGATCCAGTGGTTTGGGATATTTTGGAAAACGTATTGAAAGGACACCCTGTTCTTTTGAACCGTGCCCCAACTCTTCACAGATTGGGTATTCAGGCATTCCAGCCAAAATTGATCGAAGGAAAAGCGATTCAGTTGCACCCATTAGTGTGTACAGCATTCAACGCTGACTTTGACGGTGACCAAATGGCGGTTCACGTTCCACTGGGACATGAAGCTATCTTGGAAGCCTCTACATTAATGCTTTCCTCTCATAATATCTTGAACCCTGCCAACGGAGCACCGATTACGGTACCTTCTCAAGACATGGTTTTGGGTCTGTATTATGTAACCAAAGGCAAAAAGTCTACTCCTGAAGAGCCAGTTCCTGGTGAAGGAATGACTTTCTACAGCCAAGAGGAAGTAATTATTGCTTTGAATGAAGGACAGATTTCCAAGCATGCGAACATCAAGTGTAAAGTACCTGTAAGAGGTGAGGATGGGGAAATTACCAGCCAAATCATCGATACAGTTGCAGGACGTTTGATCTTCAACCAGTTTGTTCCGGCTGAGGTAGGATATGTAAACGAGCTTTTGACTAAGAAAAAGCTTCAGCAGATTATCGCTCAAGTAGTGAAAGTTTGTGGTATTGCACGTACTGCCCAGTTCTTGGATGATATCAAGCATCTAGGATTCCAGATGGCTTACCAAGGTGGTTTGTCAATGGGTCTTAACGATGTAATCATCCCTGAGGAAAAAGAGCCAATGATCGCCAAAGCGAAAGAAGAGGTAGATCAGGTTTGGAATAACTACTTGATGGGTCTGATCACAGACAACGAAAGATATAACCAAGTAATTGATATTTGGACTCGTACCAACTCTCATTTGACTAATAATCTAATGAAGAAGATGGAGGAGGACAAGCAAGGATTCAATGCTATCTACATGATGATGCACTCTGGAGCTAGAGGTTCAAGAGAGCAAATTCGTCAGCTGGGTGGTATGAGAGGTCTGATGGCTAAGCCTCAGAAAAACTTACAAGGTTCAGTAGGTGAAATCATCGAAAACCCTATCCTTTCCAACTTTAAGGAAGGTTTGGACGTACTCGAGTATTTTATCTCCACTCACGGTGCACGTAAGGGTCTTGCGGATACAGCTTTGAAAACTGCCGATGCGGGTTATTTGACTCGTCGTTTGGTAGACGTAGCTCAAGACATGATCGTCACTGAAGAGGATTGCGGTACTTTGAGAGGTTTGGTTGTTCAGCCATTGAAAGACAACGACGAAATCGTTGAGCCACTTTCTGAAAGAATCTTGGGTAGAGTATCAGTTCATGATGTTTACGACCCACTAACAGACGAATTGATCGTTCCGGCAGGAGTTGAAATCGACGACGAAATTGCGAAGAGAGTAGATGAATCAGCTGTTGAAGAGGTTGAGATAAGATCTGTCTTGACTTGCGAAACCAGAAGAGGGGTTTGTTCTAAATGCTATGGACGTAACCTTGCTACCGGTAATATGGTACAGGCAGGTGAGTCAGTAGGAGTTATTGCAGCGCAGTCTATCGGTGAACCAGGTACACAGTTGACGCTAAGAACATTCCACGTAGGGGGTACTGCTTCCAACATGGCTGTAGAGGCGAGCATCAATGCTAAATTCGAAGGTGTTGTAGAATTCGATGAGGAATTAAGACTAATCGAAACTACCAATAAAGACGGTGAACCAGTTACAGTTGTAATGGGTAGATCCGGAGAAATAAAAATCAATGATGTGAAATCCGGTAAGACTTTGGTTTCAAACCACGTGCCTTACGGAGCATTATTGAACGTGAAAGATGGTCAGAAAATCGCCAAAGGTGATTCTCTATGTACTTGGGATCCATACAACGCCGTAATTCTTTCTGAATTCGACGGTAAAGTAGACTTTGAGTCTATTGTAGAGGGTGTTACTTACAAAGAAGTTGCCGATGATCAGACTGGTTTCCGTGAGAAAGTAATTATCGATACTAAAGACAGAACCAAGAACCCTGCAATTATTGTAGACTACGGAGAGGATTCCAAAGCATACAATATTCCAGTGGGAGCTCACTTGGCTGTTGAAATTGGAGATAAGGTGAAGGCTGGACAGGTATTAGTGAAAATCCCAAGATCCGTAGGTAAGACAAGAGATATTACCGGTGGTCTTCCAAGAGTAACTGAATTGTTTGAGGCACGTAACCCATCCAACCCGGCTGTGGTTTCTGAAATCGACGGTGTGGTAACTTACGGCGGAATCAAGAGAGGTAACAGAGAAATTATCATCGAGTCTAAGGATGGGGTGATTAAGAAGTACATGGTATCTCTTTCCAAGCATATCTTGGTTCAGGAAAATGACTTCATCCGTGCGGGTGAGCCATTGTCAGATGGAGCAATTACTCCAAATGATATCCTATCCATTAAAGGACCAACTGCCGTTCAGGAGTATTTGGTAAATGAAATTCAGGAAGTTTACAGACTTCAGGGTGTGAAAATCAACGATAAGCACATTGAGGTGATTGTATCTCAAATGATGCAGAAAGTTGAAATTCTTGATGCTGGAGATACTGGATTCTTGCAAGGACAGGTAGTAGATAAGTGGGCTTTCCGTGAGGAAAATGACAATATCCTAGATAAGAAAGTGGTGATGGATGCTGGAGACTCTAGCACTTTGAAGCCAGGTATGATTATTTCTTCAAGAAGACTGAGAGATGAAAACTCCAGCTTGAAGCGTAAAGACCTGAAATTGGTACAGGTGAGAGATGCTGAAACTGCGGTTTCTGCTCCTACACTTCAAGGTATCACAGCAGCTTCTTTGGGTACAGAATCATTTATTTCAGCAGCTTCCTTCCAGGAAACTACCAAAGTACTTTCTGAAGCAGCTATCAGAGGTAAGAGAGATGAGCTACTCGGATTGAAAGAAAACGTGATCGTAGGTCACCTAATTCCGGCCGGTACAGGTCAGAGAAGGTTGCAAAACTTGATCGTTGGATCTCAGGAAGAGTATGATAAGCTTTCTGAAAATATGGAAAAATCCACTCGCAGATCTAGCGAAGCGATTTTATAATACATAGTGAGTTTATAAACGAAAAGGCCTGTATGCGTACAGGCCTTTTTTAATCCCAATAAAATGAGTGACGAAAAAGGACAAAACAGACCAGATCAACAGATCAATGTAGAGCTTTCAGAGGAAGTTGCTGAAGGAGTATATTCCAATTTGGCTATGATTGCCCACTCCAATTCAGAATTTGTGATTGACTTTATCCGTTTGATGCCTGGTGTTCCAAAGGCAAAAGTGAAGTCAAGAATTATAGTGACTCCGGATCATGCCAAAAGATTATTGGCAGCATTGAAGGAAAATATAGAAAAGTATGAGGCTGCATTTGGCAAAATCAACCAAAATGGAGGTGCTCCGGAGTTCCCGATCACCTTTGGTACGCCCGGAGAGGCATAACAAAAATATAACTGCTTAATTTTGTTTGTCTTATTACTTTTTCTACCTTTGCAGTCCAAAATTTAACAGTTTACAGGAAAACTAAATTTTATCAGTTAATGCCTACTATTCAACAGTTAGTAAGAAAAGGTAGAACAACGCTGGAAACCAAATCTAAATCAAGAGCTTTGGACGCTTGTCCTCAGCGAAGAGGGGTTTGTACCAGAGTGTACACTACTACCCCTAAAAAGCCTAACTCAGCTATGAGAAAGGTGGCAAGGGTGAGATTGACAAATGGAAAAGAAGTGAACGCTTACATTCCAGGTGAAGGTCACAATTTGCAAGAGCACTCAATCGTATTGATCAGAGGTGGTCGTGTGAAGGATCTACCAGGTGTAAGATATCACATCATCCGCGGTGCATTGGATACTGCAGGAGTAAAAGACCGTAAGCAAGGTCGCTCCAAGTACGGTGCTAAAAGACCTAAGGCTGCTCCAGCCAAAAAGTAATTTATTTAATGTTTAAGAAGAAATGAGAAAAGCGAAACCAAAGAAGAGATATATTCTTCCTGATCCAAAGTTCAATGATACCTTGGTTACCAAGTTTGTGAACTGTCTGATGGTAGATGGGAAGAAGAGTATTGCTTACAAGATTTTCTACGATGCAGTAGAAAAGGTAGAATCCAAAGTAGGTGAGAATGGTCTTGAAGTTTGGAAAAAAGCGCTTAACAATATTGCTCCATCCGTAGAGGTGAAGAGTCGTAGAGTTGGTGGTGCTACATTCCAAGTTCCAATGGAAGTCCGACCTGAAAGAAAGATGGCCCTTGGAATCAAGTGGATGATCAACTATGCTCGAAAAAGAGGTGAGAAAACCATGATGGATAGACTTGCTGGCGAAATCATCGCTGCTGCAAAAGGCGAAGGCGCTGCAGTAAAGAAGAAAGATGATACGCACAGAATGGCAGAAGCCAACAAAGCATTCTCTCACTTTAGATTTTAATTAGGATGGCGAAAAGAGATTTAAAATACACCAGAAATATCGGTATCGCCGCTCACATTGATGCCGGTAAAACGACTACCACAGAGCGAATCCTTTTTTACTCTGGAGTTTCCCACAAAATAGGTGAAGTACACGACGGTGCTGCTACTATGGACTGGATGGCTCAGGAGCAGGAAAGAGGTATCACCATTACTTCTGCTGCTACTACCGTTTTTTGGAACTACAGAGATCAGAAATATCAAATCAACATCATCGATACTCCAGGACACGTTGACTTTACCGTTGAGGTAAACCGTTCCCTAAGAGTATTGGATGGATTGGTTTTCCTGTTCAGTGCTGTGGACGGCGTTGAGCCACAGTCTGAGACCAACTGGCGATTAGCTGATAATTATAAAGTAGCTCGTATCGGGTTCGTTAATAAAATGGACCGTGCAGGAGCTAACTTCTTGGAAGTTTGTAAGCAGGTGAAGGAAATGTTGGGTAGCTATGCTGTTCCATTGCAGATTCCTATCGGTTCTGAAGACAAATTCAAAGGAGTAGTTGATTTGATCAACAATAGAGGTATCGTTTGGAACGAAGAGGATATGGGAATGACTTACGAAGTAGTTCCTATTCCTGAAGACTTGAAAGAGGAAGTTGAACAGTGGAGAGAGCATTTGCTTGAGGCTGTTGCTGACTACGATGAGTCTTTGATGGAGAAGTTCTTCGAAGATCCAAACTCAATCACTGAAGAAGAAATCCTCAATGCTTTAAGACAAGCAACCATTGACATGAAAATTGTCCCTATGGTATGTGGATCTTCTTTCAAAAATAAAGGTGTTCAAACCATGTTGGACTTGGTGATGGAATTGCTTCCTTCTCCATTGGACAAAGATGATATCATCGCTCATGATTTGAATGACGAGGAGAAAGATGTAAGAATCGCTCCAGATGAGTCTGAACCATTTGCTGGTTTGGCCTTTAAAATTGCTACTGACCCATTCGTAGGTAGACTTTGTTTCGTAAGAGCTTACTCAGGTATTCTTGAGTCTGGGTCTTATGTATTCAATAGCCGTTCTGGAAACAAGGAGCGTATCTCCAGAGTATTCCAAATGCATGCCAACAAGCAAAACCAAATCGAAAGATTGGTTGCCGGTGATATCGGTGCAGTAGTAGGATTTAAAGATATCAAGACTGGAGATACTCTTTGCGACGAAAAGCGTAAGGTTGTATTAGAGTCCATGATCTTCCCTGAGCCAGTTATCGGTTACGCAATTGAGCCTAAAACTCAGGCGGATGTTGATAAACTAGGTATGGCTATCGCCAAATTGGTAGAAGAAGATCCAACTCTTCAAGTAAACACTGACCACGAAACTGGCCAGACTATCTTGAGAGGTATGGGTGAACTTCACTTGGATATCATCATCGACCGATTGAAGCGTGAATTCAAAGTTGAAATTAACCAAGGTGCTCCTCAGGTTGCTTACAAAGAAGCTTTGTTTGGTTCAGTAGAACACAAAGAAGTTTACAAGAAGCAAACTGGTGGTAAAGGTAAATTTGCCGATATCGTATTCGAATTGGGTCCAAAAGATCCAGATCCGGAAACAGGAGAAATCAAACCGGGATTGGATTTCGTAAACGGAATCGTGGGTGGTGTAATTCCAAAAGAATTTATTCCATCTATCCAGAAAGGATTTGCTGAAGCTATGAAGAATGGTCCTTTGGCAGGTTATCCTATCGAGTCTATGAAGGTTAGATTGTTCCACGGTTCTTTCCACGACGTCGATTCAGATGCACTATCTTTTGAATTGGCTGCTAGAATCGGATTCAAAGAAGCTGCTAAAAAATGTAAGCCTCAGTTACTAGAGCCAATCATGTCAGTAGACGTGGTTACTCCAGATGAATACACTGGTCCTATCACCGGTGACTTGAACAGAAGAAGAGGTTTGATGAAAGGAATGGATACCAAAGGTACTTCTTCCGTAATCAAAGCGTCTGTTCCCTTATCTGAACTGTTTGGTTATATCACCGATTTGAGAACTATCTCTTCCGGTAGAGCTACTGCTTCGTTGACATTCTCTCACTATGAGCCAGTGCCAAACAACATAGCGGAGACTGTAATTGCTAACGTAAAAGGTCAGAAAGCCTAATCAATATTTGCGATGAATCAGAAAATTAGAATAAAACTAAAATCATACGATCACAGCCTGGTGGACAAGTCATCAGAGAAGATCGTGAAAGCTGTAAAAGCTACTGGTGCTGTAGTAGTGGGACCTATCCCATTGCCAACCAAAAAAGAAAAGTTTACCGTGTTGAAATCCCCACACGTAAACAAGAAAGCAAGAGACCAGTATCAGCTTTGTACTTATAAGCGATTGGTAGATATCTACTCTAACTCTTCTAAAACTGTGGATGCTTTGATGAAAATCGAACTTCCAAGCGGAGTGGATGTAGAGATCAAGGTTTGATAAAACCTGAAAACTCAAACTCATCAGACCTGCATTTCTATGCAGGTCTTTTGTTTTTTTAAAAATTAACAACGATTCATTGGCCTTTGGACTGGCCAAAGGGCAAATTCCAAATGAAATATTTTCTAAATGTTTGAAAATATAGGAGTTGGGGTTTGTTGCAGAATTTTATTTCAGTAACTTTGCAGTCCTTAAAAAGGGCCCAAGCGTATAAATGCTTGTGGATTATCAAATTATCTTATAAAAGATGTCTGGTATAATTGGAAAAAAAGTAGGAATGACTAGCATTTTTAGTGCCGATGGACGTAATGTCGCATGCACGCTAATAGAAGCTGGTCCTTGCGTAGTGACGCAAGTAAAAAACGTTGAAACAGACGGGTACAACGCAGTGCAGTTGGCCTACGGTGAGCGTAAGGAGAAAAACACTCCTAAGCCACTGATAGGTCACTTTAAAAAGGCAGGTACAACGCCGAAGCACAAAGTTGTTGAGTTCCGTGATTTCCGGGTCGAGTTTGAAGGCCAGGTAAATCTAGGAGCTACTGTGAAGGCCGGAGAGGTATTCGTAGAAGGTGACTTCGTCGATGCTATCGGTACTTCTAAAGGTAAAGGCTTCCAGGGTGTAGTGAAGCGTCATGGTTTTGGTGGTGTGGGTGGACAAACTCACGGTCAGCACAACAGACAGAGACACCCAGGTTCCATTGGTGCTTGTTCTTGGCCATCCCGCGTATTCAAGGGTATGAGAATGGCTGGAAGAACCGGTGGTGACAGAGTGAAAGTATTGAACCTCAGAGTATTGAAAATTTACGCTGAGCAAAATCTCCTTCTGGTGTCCGGTTCAGTACCAGGTCCAAAAAATTCTTATGTAATTCTAGAGAAGTAAGCCATGGAATTAGCAGTAATTAATCAAAAAGGAGAAGACACCGGAAGAAAGGTGCAATTGTCTGACGAGATTTTCGCAATCGAGCCAAATGACAACGCTATCTATCTGGATGTAAAACAGTACCTGGCTAATCAGAGACAGGGTACTCATAAGTCTAAAGAAAGAAATGAAGTAGCAGGATCTACCAAGAAGATCAAAAAGCAAAAAGGTACCGGTGGTGCTAGAGCTGGATCTTTGAAATCCCCGCTTTTCAGAGGTGGAGGTAGAGTTTTTGGTCCTAAGCCAAGAGACTACTCTTTCAAATTGAATAAGAAAGTAAAACAACTAGCCAGAAAATCTGCTCTTTCCTACAAAGTGAAAGATAACAGCCTTTCAGTTTTAGAAAACATCTCTTTTGATGCTCCAAAAACTAAAAACTATCTGGCTTTGCTTAATGGATTGGCGCTATCCGATAAGAAGACGCTTTTGGTTCTCCCTGAAGATAACAAGAACGTTTACCTATCCAGCAGAAACCTTCCTAAGGCGAAAGTTGTGACTGTGAATGATGTAAATACTTACCAGCTTCTGAATGCTGATCACTTGGTGATCTGTGAAGATTCTGTAAGTAAATTGGAAACCATTTTATCGAAATAAGACAATGGATATTCTAAAGCAGCCTTTGATTACAGAAAAGATTTCTGCCATGAACGAAAAAGGCGTTTATGGATTCATTGTGGAGAAAACCGCAAAGAAACCAGAAATCAAGAATGCTGTAGAAAAAGCATATGGTGTGAAAGTGGTATCAGTAAGAACCATGAGATATGCTGCGAAGCATAAGACAAGATACACCAAGACAAGAATCGTATCAGGCTTCACTAACGCTTTCAAAAAAGCAATCGTGCAAGTAGCTGATGGAGAGGTAATTGATTTTTACGGAGAAATTTAATTGAATCAATATCATGGCAATTAAAAAATTGAAGCCTGTAACTCCAGGAACAAGATTCAGAGTAGCTCCAGCGTTTGACGAGATTACCAAGTCAACGCCGGAAAAATCTCTTCTTGCTCCTATTAAGAAGTCAGGCGGTAGAAATAATGAAGGCAAAATGACTGCCCGCTATATGGGTGGTGGTCATAAAAGAAGACTCAGAGTAGTTGACTTTAAAAGAAATAAGTTTGGTGTACCTGCTACCGTAAAGGCAATCGAGTACGATCCAAACAGAACAGCTCGTCTAGCCCTACTATATTATGCTGACGGTGCTAAAGCCTACATTATCGCCCCGGAAGGTTTGCAAGTGGGACAAACAGTGATTTCCGGTGAGCAAGTTGCTCCTGAAGTGGGTAACGCAATGCACTTGATGAATATCCCAATGGGTACTATTGTACACTGCGTGGAATTGAAACCAGGTAAAGGTGCTGCAATGGTAAGAAGTGCTGGTGGTTATGCACAGATTGTTGCCCGTGAGGGTAAATATGTGACCATCAAACTTCCATCCGGAGAGATGAGACTCGTTTTGGGTGTTTGTATGGCGACTGTAGGTACAGTTTCCAACGGAGACCACATGAACGTAGTGTTGGGTAAAGCCGGTCGTAAGAGATGGTTAGGAGTAAGACCTCGAGTAAGAGGTGTAGCTATGAACCCAGTAGATCACCCAATGGGTGGTGGTGAAGGTAGATCTTCCGGTGGACATCCAAGATCCCGTAAGGGCTTGTTGTCTAAAGGTAAGAAAACCAGATCACCTAAGAAGTATTCAAACAAGTTCATCGTTAGCAAAAGATCTAAATAATTATGGCACGTTCATTAAAAAAAGGTCCTTATATCGAGCACCATCTAGCGAAAAAAGTGGATGCTATGAACGAGTCCGGAAAGAAATCCGTCATCAAGACTTGGTCAAGAAGATCCATGATTTCTCCAGATTTCGTAGGACATACCTTCGCTGTGCATAACGGAAATAAATTCATCCCGGTATTTGTAACAGACAACATGGTAGGTCACAAGCTAGGTGAATTTGCTCCTACCAGAAATTTCAGAGGCCACATTGCCAAAAAAGATAAAGGAAAGAGATAATCATGGAAGCAATAGCAAGATTAAATAATGTTCCTACTTCCCCACGCAAAATGCGTTTGGTGGCTGACTTGGTCAGAGGCAAAAGAGTGGGATTGGCGCTCAGCATTTTGAAGTTTACTCCTAATCATGGAGCCATGAAATTGGAAAAACTTCTTCTTTCTGCAGTGGCAAACTGGCAGGCAAAAAATCCTGATGCAAAGCTTGAAGAAGCTGATCTATATGTGAAAACCATCATGGTGGATGAAGGTAGATCTCTTAAGAGATTGAGACCTGCTCCTCAGGGTCGTGGTCACAGAATCCGCAAAAGATCCAATCATGTAACCCTAGTAATTGATGCTTTCAATGCTGAGGATGTTACCGCTGATGTAGTAGAAACAAACGAAAAGGCAAATTAAGAACAGACTATGGGACAAAAGATTAACCCAATAGGATTTAGACTTGGTGTAGTCAAAGGCTGGGATTCCAACTGGTATGGTGGGAAAGACTTCGCTGAAAAACTATACGAAGATCAGCAAATCCGTAAGTACGTCCTTGCCAGAATTCCTAAGGGTGGGATTGCTAAGGTGATCATTGAGCGTACGCTTAAGAGAATCACACTTACCATTCATACCGCTCGACCAGGTGTAGTTATTGGTAAAGGTGGAGCCGAAGTAGATAAGCTAAAAGAAGAGCTTAAAAAGATCACCAACAAAGACATTCAAATCAATATCTTCGAAATCAAGAGACCTGAATTGGATGCCAAGTTAGTAGGTGAGTCTATCGCTCAGCAGCTTCAGGCTAGAATTTCCTTCAGAAGAGCAATGAAACAAGCCATTGCAGCATCCATGAGAGTGGGAGCAGAAGGAATCAAAGTAAAACTTTCTGGTCGTTTAGGTGGTGCCGAAATGGCCCGTTCTGAAATGTACAAAGAGGGTCGTATTCCTCTACACACATTGAGAGCCGACATTGATTACGCTATTTCCGAAGCATTGACTGTTTACGGTATTATCGGTATCAAAGTGTGGATCTTCAAAGGTGAAGTGTACGGTAAGAGAGACTTGTCTCCTAATCAAGGTGCAGCTAATGAGCCAAAAGGCCCAAGAAATGCTGGTCCTAAGAGAGACGGAGGTCCTAGACGCAGAAAAAGAAATAACTAATTTTCACCGATAAGTGAGAAATCATGTTACAGCCGAAAAGAACTAAATATAGAAAAATGCAAAAGGGCCGTGTCAAAGGCATTGCACAAAGAGGGCATACGCTCGCTTTTGGCAACTTTGGCATCAAGTCCCTGGAAGCAGGATGGATCACCTCTCGTCAGATCGAGGCAGCTCGTATCGCTATGACAAGAGCAATGAAAAGAGAAGGTCAGGTTTGGATCAGAATTTTCCCTGACAAACCTATCACTAAGAAGCCTGCTGAAGTACGTATGGGTAAAGGTAAAGGTGCTCCTGAATATTGGGTAGCAGTTATCAAGCCTGGAACCATCCTCTTCGAAGCTACTGGTGTACCTTTGGAAACTGCTAAGGAAGCCTTAAGATTGGCTCAGCAGAAACTTCCTGTAAGCACCAAATTTGTTGTTCGTAGAGACTACGCAGAATAATTAGGAACTATGAAAAATACAGAGATCCAATCACTTTCCGCAAGTGAAATCGCTGAGAAAATCAGCGCCGAGAAAACGAATCTGAGCAAACTTCAATTTGCTCACTCAATTTCTCCCATCGAGAATCCTAACAGAATACGCGAAACCAAGCGTCTTATCGCAAGATTGAAGACTGCATTGGCTGGCAAATAATAGCTAACAGAAAATAAAATGGCTACGATCGAAAGAAATCTTCGAAAAGAAAGAATTGGTAAAGTCGTAAGCAACAAGATGGATAAGTCCATTACTGTAGCCGTGGAGAGAAGAGTAAAACACGGAATGTACGGTAAGTTCGTTGCAAAGACTACCAAATTTATGGCTCATGACGAGAAAAACGAGTGTAACCCAGGTGACATCGTGAAAATAAGTGAAACTCGTCCGCTGAGTAAGAACAAGCGTTGGAGATTAGTTGAAATTATTGAAAGGGCTAAGTAATCATGATACAGCAAGAATCCAGACTAAGTGTGGCGGACAACTCCGGTGCCAAAGAGGTATTGGTCATCCGCGTATTGGGAGGAACTAAAAAACGATATGCTTCTATCGGTGATAAAGTAGTCGTGACTGTAAAGTCTGCCCTTTCCTCCAGCAACATGAAAAAAGGTACCGTTTCAAGAGCGGTTATCGTACGTACCAAGAAAGAAGTAAGACGTAAAGACGGTTCTTACATTCGTTTCGAGGACAACGCTGCTGTATTGTTGAACAACAACGATGAACCTAGAGGTACTCGTATTTTCGGCCCTGTGGCTAGAGAATTGAGAGAGAAGCAGTTTATGAAAATCGTTTCTTTGGCCCCTGAAGTATTGTAATCATGGAAAGAAAATTCAACAAGCAGTCTAAACTGCACATCAAAACCGGAGACACTGTGAAAGTGATCGCAGGTGATGACAAAGGTAAAACAGGGAAAGTTCTTTCTGTAGATACTGCTAAAAGCAGAGCTTATGTAGAAGGTATCAATATCGTGACTAAACACGTGAAGCCTACTGCTGCTAAGCCTCAAGGTGGTATCGAGAAGAAAGAAGCTTCTGTACATATCAGTAACCTGATGCTTGTAGATCCTAAGACTGGTGAAGCTACCAGAACTGGACGCAAGGCAGGCGAAAATGGTAAATTAGTAAGATACTCTAAGAAAACAGGGGAGGTGATCAATGGCTAATCCTAGAATGAAGCAAAAGTATGTGAACGATATCGTTCCTGCTTTGAAAGAAAAATTCCAGTATTCTTCTGTAATGCAGGTTCCTAAGTTGAGCAAAATTGTGCTTAACAAAGGTATCGGTGCTGCAGTAGCTGATAAGAAATTGGTTGACCAAGGCGTGGAAGAACTTTCTTTGATCACAGGTCAAAGAGCAGTTTCTACCAAAGCTAAAACTTCTGTTTCTAACTTTAAGCTAAGAGAAGGCATGCCTATCGGAGCTAAAGTTACTTTGAGAGGAGAGAAAATGTATGAATTCCTTGATAGATTGATGACCGTGGCACTTCCACGTGTTCGTGACTTCAAAGGAATTTCTGACAAAGGATTTGATGGAAGAGGTAACTACACTTTAGGTGTTACCGAACAAATCATCTTCCCAGAAATCTCTATCGAAAAAGTAAATAGAATTTCCGGTATGGATATCACATTTGTGACTACCGCAAATACTGACGAAGAAAGCTTCGCGTTGTTGAAGGCTTTCGGTATGCCGTTCGTTAATAAAAATAAAGAAGAATAATCATGGCAAGAGAGTCCATCAAAGCTCGTGAGAGAAAAAGAGAACGTCTGGTAGCCAAGTATGCCAAGAAAAGAGCTGAGCTGAAAGCAGCTGGCGATTATGAGGCACTTGATAAATTGCCAAAGAACGCTTCTCCGGTTAGACTTCACAACAGATGTAAGTTGACCGGTCGTCCAAAAGGCTACATGAGAAAGTTTGGTATCAACAGGGTAACCTTCCGAGAAATGGCCTCAGCAGGCAAGATTCCGGGAGTGACTAAGTCCAGCTGGTAAAATAACGACAGTAGTTTTTATTTAAAAAATCAATTCGTAACTTTGCACGCCCAAAACGGGTGGAGCTAGACTATATAATACCATGACTGATCCAATAGCCGATTATCTGACTAGATTGAGAAATGCCATTAAGGCTTCTCACAGAATCGTTGAGATACCTGCTTCTAATATCAAGAAGGAGATCACTAAAGTATTGCATGACAAAGGGTATATCCAGAACTATAAGTTTGAGGATAACGGACCTCAAGGCACAATCAAAATTGCTTTGAAATACAATCCAACTACCAAGAAGAATGCAATCGTGAGCCTGAAGAGAGTTAGTACGCCAGGTTTAAGAAAGTATGTAAAACATGACGAGCTACCAAGAGTCATCAATGGACTTGGTATTGCCGTTATTTCGACCTCTAAAGGGGTAATGACAGACAAAGAAGCCCGCACCGAAGGTATCGGGGGCGAAGTACTTTGCTACGTATATTAATTTACTATCATGTCAAGAATAGGTAAAAAACCAATAAATCTACCCAGCGGTGTTACTGTAGACGTGGCTACAAAAGGTGTAGTTACTGTTAAAGGTCCAAAGGGTACACTGACTCAGGATGTGAATCCTGATATTCAGGTGACAGTGGAAAACAACCAGATCGTTGTTTCCAGACCTACTGACTCTAAAAGACATAAGTCTATGCATGGTCTTTACAGATCTTTGATCAACAATATGGTGATCGGAGTTTCTGAAGGATTCAAGAAAGACTTGGAACTTGTAGGTGTAGGTTATAAGGCAACCAACCAAGGTCAAGTATTAGAATTGAACTTGGGATATTCTCACAACATCTTCTTTGCACTTCCTGAAAGTGTATCTGTGAAGACTGAGACTCCGAAAGGTAAAAATCCAATCATCTCTTTGGAAGCAATAGACAAAGAATTGATCGGACAAGTAGCGGCAAAAATTAGATCTCTTCGTAAGATCGAGCCTTACAAAGGCAAAGGTGTGCGCTTCGTTGGTGAACAAATTAGACGTAAGGCTGGTAAAACTGCCGGTAAAAAATAATAGGTTATGGCATTTAATAAGAATTCCAGAAGACTTAGAATCAAGCAGGGTATCCGCAGAAAGATCTCCGGTACCGATTCCAGACCACGTTTATCAGTATTCAAAAGTAATACTGGTATCTACGCGCAATTGGTGGATGACCTTAAGGGTCGTACTTTGGCTCAGGCTTCCTCTAAGGAGTTGGGCGCTAAAGAAAACACCAATGTATCAATCGCTACGGAGGTTGGTAAAAAACTCGCTGAGAGAGCCGTTGCCAATGGTGTTAGCGAAGTAGTATTTGACAGAAATGGCTACTTGTATCACGGAAAAGTGAAAGCTTTGGCAGATGGTGCCAGAGAGGGAGGCCTTAAATTTTAATTATTATGTCTCAACTGAAAAAGAAGCCCATTAGGGCCACAGATACAGATTTAAAAGAAAAAGTAGTAGCGATCAACCGAGTAGCCAAAGTGGTAAAAGGTGGTAGGAGATTCTCTTTTTCCGCAATCGTAGTAGTCGGAGATGGCAATGGTGTTGTAGGTTACGGCTTGGGTAAAGCCAACGAAGTAACTGATGCAATCACTAAAGGCATCGAGGACGCAAAGAAAAACTTGGTAAAAGTACCGGTTTTGAAAGGTACTATTCCGCATGAGCAGATTGGTAAGTTTGGTGGAGGTTTTGTCCTTATCAAACCAGCTGCTGCAGGTACTGGTGTTATCGCCGGTGGTGCGATGCGTGCCGTATTGGAATCTGCAGGTGTAACTGACGTATTGGCTAAGTCCAAAGGTTCTTCCAACCCACACAACGTGGTGAAAGCAACCATCGATGCGTTGATGCAACTGAGAGATGCTATCTCTGTGTCACAACAGAGAGGTGTGAAAATGTCTAAAGTTTTTAATGGATAATCATCATGGCTAAGATCAAAATCACACAAACGAAATCTGTTATTGACAGACCAAAAGATCAAAAAGCTACCATTACTGCTTTAGGTCTAGGCAAAATCAACAAATCTGTTGAAGTAGAAAATACTCCACAGATTGCCGGTATGGTCAAGAAAGTTAATCACCTTGTAAAAGTGGAGGAAGCTTAATTATGAAACTGCATACATTACAACCAGCCGAAGGATCAACCAAAAATCGTAAGAGAATTGGTAGAGGTACTGGATCCGGTAGAGGGGGAACTTCTACAAGAGGTCATAAAGGTGCAAAATCAAGATCCGGTTATAAGACTAAATTGGGCTTTGAAGGTGGTCAAATGCCACTTCAAAGAAGAGTTCCTAAATTTGGTTTCAAAAGCTTGAACAGAGTTGAGTTCAAACCGGTAAATTTGGATACCTTGCAAAGCCTTGCAACGACCTACAATCTTGAATCAATCGATATGGATACAATGGTGTCTCATGGCATCGCTTCCAAAAACGACAAAATCAAGATTTTGGGCGGAGGTGAATTGAGTTCCAAAGTATCAGTAACTGCTCATAGCTTCTCTGCCAGCGCTGTAGCTGCCATTGAAAAAGCGGGTGGTTCAGTAAACAAGATTTAATTAAATGAAAAAGTTTATTTCGACAGTTAAGAACATTTTCTCTATCGAAGACCTACGAGTGAGAATCTTGAATACGATCGGTTTTTTGATCATTTTCAGATTGGGTTCTTTTATCGTACTTCCTGGAGTTGATCCTTCTAAATTAGGAGGACCTCAAGAAGGGATATTTGGTCTGATAGATACATTCCTAGGTGGTGCGTTTAGTAATGCCTCCATCTTTGGACTGGGTATTATGCCTTACATTTCTGCTTCCATCGTGTTGCAGCTGTTGACTGTCGGAGTACCCTACTTTCAAAAAATGCAAAAGGAGGGTGAATCTGGAAGAAAAAGAATCAACCAGATCACTCGAGTTCTTACCATTCTGATTACAATCGCGCAAGGTATAGGCTACGTTACAGCTACTATACTACCTACTGGCGCAGTGATGGTAAGTACTTCCTTGTTCATGTTCAGCTCCCTTGTGTTGCTTTCTGCTGGAACTATGTTCTGTATGTGGTTAGGAGAGAAAATCACAGAGAAAGGTATCGGAAACGGTATCTCAATGTTGATCATGATTGGTATTATTTCTCGATTCCCTGGAGCATTAATTGCTGAAGGTGTTGAGAAAGGATCCTCAGGTCTTTTGCTTCTATTAATTGAAGCGGGTGTGTTGTTCTTTGTAGTAGTTGGGGTGATTGCCTTGACAGAAGCTACAAGAAGAATTCCGGTTCAATATGCCAAGCAAGTTGTAGGCGGCAAGGTTTATGGAGGACAGCGTCAGTACATTCCAATTAAAGTGAATGCGTCTGGTGTAATGCCTATCATCTTTGCTCAGTCTTTAATGTTCGTTCCAGCTTTGATCGCTCAGATTTGGGCAGGTGAAAGTGATATAGCTAACTATATCGGAACGACCTTCTCTGACTTCACTTCTTGGCAGTATAACTTGCTCTTTGCAGTATTGATCATTGTATTCACTTTCTTCTACACTGCCATCACGGTTAATCCTGAGCAGATTGCAGAAGATATGAAGAGAAATGGTGGGTTTGTACCGGGTATTAAGCCTGGAGCTCCTACCTCTGAGTTTATAGATGGAATCATTTCCAAAATCACATTGCCAGGTTCTATCCTTTTGGCAGCTGTAGCGATTCTTCCTGCCTTGGCTATAATTGCTGGTGTTGGTGGAGAGTTTGCTCAGTTCTATGGAGGTACTTCCTTGTTGATTATGGTAGGTGTTATTATGGATACACTTCGTCAGATTGAAAGTTATCTATTGATGAGACATTACGAAGGAATGATGAAGTCTGGTAATATGAAGAATAATCCTTCTAATTACCAAGTAGCTTAAGATGATTCATTACAAGACCTCAGAGGAGGTTCAAAAGATTAAAGAAAGTGCAGATATTTTGGCGAAAGCCCACGGGGAAGTAGCCAAACATATCAAGGTAGGGGAAAAGACCTCTCACCTAGATAAAATTGCTGAAGAGTTTATTCGGGATCACGGTGCAGTTCCTTCATTTAAGGGCTACAACGGTTTTCCCGCATCACTCTGTATTTCTGTGAACGAAGTTGTTGTTCACGGTTTTCCCAGCGAATATGAATTGAAAGATGGCGATATAATCTCAGTAGATTGTGGAGTCTTTCACCAAGGTTTTCATAGCGATTCCGCTTATACTTACCCTGTCGGTGAAGTTTCCACTCCTGTTCTGAATTTACTTAGAGCCACTAAAGATTCACTTTACTTGGGAATCGAACAGGCAATTTTTGGTAACCGTATTGGGGATATTGGCAATGCCATTCAAAAATTTGTTGAAGCCAAAGGCTATACAGTTGTAAGAGAACTTGTAGGCCATGGACTTGGTAAAAATTTGCATGAGGCACCAGAAGTACCCAATTATGGTAAAAGGGGGAGCGGTCCTCTGTTAAAAGCAGGGATGGTAATTGCGATTGAGCCCATGGTAAATCTTGGATCTAGAAATATTGTCCAAGAGGCTGATGGATGGACAATCCGGACTTCGGATAGAAAACCATCTGCACATTATGAGCATACAGTAGCGATTTTCGAAGATAGAACTGAGGTCTTAACGACCCATAAATACATAGAAGAGAATTTTAAATTCTAATATGGCAAAACAGACATCAATAGAGCAAGACGGAACAATCATCGAAGCTTTATCCAATGCAATGTTCAAAGTCGAGTTGGAAAACGGCCACCAGTTGATTGCGCATATTTCCGGCAAGATGAGGATGAATTACATTAAAATCCTACCTGGAGATCGTGTCAAATTAGAACTTTCTCCATATGATTTATCTAAAGGTAGAATAGTATATCGATATAAATAAACTGATATGAAATCGAGCAAGTCGGATTTTCTTTATTAAAGATGATCCACTGACAAGCGAGATATCATATGGCCGACAATAAAATTATACTCATATGAAAGTTAAAGCATCTATCAAAAAGAGAAGCGTTGACTGTAAGTTGATCCGAAGGAATGGGAAACTTTATGTCATCAATAAGAAGAATCCTAAGTTTAAACAAAGACAAGGTTAATCATGGCTAGAATTGCAGGTGTAGATATACCAGACAATAAGCGCGGGGAAGTAGGTCTTACCTACATCTTCGGAATCGGAAGAAGCTCCGCCAGAGCTATCCTGAGCAAAGCCGGTATCTCTTTCGACAAGAAAGCAGGTGAGTGGAATGATGACGAATCTACCGCTATCCGTAATATCATTGCCGAAGAATTCAGAACCGAAGGTGTTTTGAAATCAGAGATCCAATTGAACATCAAGCGACTAATGGATATTGGTTGTTATAGAGGTTTGAGACACAGAAAAGGACTTCCGGTGCGTGGTCAAAAGACTAAAAACAACGCCAGAACAAGGAAGGGTAAGAGAAAGACTGTTGCTAACAAGAAGAAGGCAACTAAATAAAACCTGATTTAGATTATGGCTCAGAAAAGAAACGATAAAGCAAAAGGTAAAAAAAGAGTAGTAAAGGTAGAAGCTGTAGGTCAGGCGCATATCAAAGCCTCCTTCAACAATATCATCATCTCTATTACCAATAATGCAGGACAAGTAATCTCTTGGGCTTCTGCCGGTAAAATGGGTTTCAGAGGTTCTAAGAAAAATACTCCTTACGCTGCGCAAATGGCCGCTCAAAACTGCGGTCAGGTTGCTTACGACTTAGGTTTGAGAAAAATCGAAGTATTCGTAAAAGGTCCAGGTGCTGGTCGTGAATCCGCGATCAGAACATTGCAAAATGTAGGTTTGGATGTGACTACTATCATCGATGTGACTCCAATGCCACACAATGGATGTCGTCCACCTAAGCGTAGAAGAGTTTAATTATAAAATTGTAAGAAATGGCTAGATATACAGGTCCTAAAGCAAAGATCGCCCGAAAGTTTGGCGAGCCTATCGAAGGGCATAGCAAAGCGCTTCAAAAGAAAAACTATCCTCCAGGACAGCATGGTCGTGGAAGAAGAAAGAAGCAGTCAGAATATGCTATCCAGCTTGCTGAAAAGCAAAAAGCAAAATACATCTACGGTGTATTGGAAAGACAGTTCGCTAAAATGTTTGATATCGCTTCTAGAAAGCAGGGTATCACAGGTGAGAACTTGCTTCAGCTTTTGGAAGCTAGATTGGATAACACCGTCTATAGAATGGGAATCTCCCCAACTAGAAGAGGTGCAAGACAATTGGTTTCTCACAAGCATATTCTAGTAAACGGTGAAGTAGTGAACATTCCTTCTTACTCATTGAAGCCAGGAGATGTGGTTTCTGTAAGAGAACGTTCCAAGTCTTTGGAGGCTATTACCAATAGCTTAGCTGGTAGAGGTGCAAACAAGTATTCCTGGTTAGAGTGGGATAGCGCTTCTTTGTCCGGCAAATTCGTCAGTGTGCCTTCTAGAGATGATATTCCAGAAAATATCAAGGAGCAGCTCATCGTCGAACTTTACTCTAAGTAATATTTACTATTTTCAGCTTTTAAAAAAAGAACAAGATATATGTCCATACTAGCATTTCAAATGCCCGAAAAAGTGGTAATGGAAAAAGCCGATGACTTCCATGGCTTGTTTACTTTCAAACCACTGGAAAAAGGCTATGGAGTTACCATCGGTAACGCCCTAAGAAGAATTTTGCTTTCTTCGTTGGAGGGTTATGCCATCACTTCCATCAAGATTCCTGGAGTGGTGCATGAATTTTCCACCATCGATGGTGTAGTGGAGGATGTGACCGACATTATTTTGAACCTGAAGCAGGTACGTTTCAAGAAAGTGCATGAAGCATTTGACGGAAAGATCACTGTGGAAGTAAAAAATCAGTCTGTCTTCACTGCAGGGGACATTGCGAAGTTCACTTCTTCCTTCGAGGTATTGAATCCGGATTTGGTTATTTGCCACATCGATGAGTCCAAAACTTTCGAGATCGAATTGAATGTCGAAAAAGGAAGAGGCTACTTACCAGCTGAAGAATCCAAACCAAAAGAGCAGGTATTCGGGCAAATTGCCATCGACGCCATCTTTACACCAATCAAAAATGTAAAGTACAGCGTAGAAAATACCCGTGTGGAGCAAAAGACTGACTTCGAAAAATTAATCCTTGAAGTTTCAACTGATGGTTCTATCCATCCTGAGAAAGCACTTCAGGAATCTGCTAAGATTTTGATTCAGCACTTTATGCTATTCTCTGATCAGACTATGGTTCTTGACTCTACTGGAGTTGCCGAGCCAGAGCCAATCGATGAAGAGTTCCTTCACATGAGAAAGCTTTTGAAGACTTCTCTAAGCGATCTAGATCTTTCTGTACGTGCTTTCAACTGTTTGAAAGCTGCTGATGTGAAGACCTTGGGAGATCTTGCCAAGTTAGAAATTTCTGATATGATGAAATTCAGAAACTTCGGTAAGAAGTCACTTGCTGAATTGGAGCAGTTGATTCAGGAAAAAGGCTTGACCTTTGGAATGGATATTTCAAAGTATAAACTTGATGAAGAATAAATAAAATGAGACACGGTAAGAAATTTAACCACCTTGGAAGGAAGGCTGCTCACAGGAAATCAATGCTTTCCAACATGGCAACTTCGCTGATTCTTCACAAGCGTATCTCAACCACGCTTGCCAAGGCAAAAGAATTGAAGAAATATGTGGAGCCTTTGATCACTAGAGCAAAGGAAGATACCACTCACAACAGACGTATGGCTTTCTCTTACTTGAAAAACAAAGAAGCTATCATTGCTTTGTTTGGTGAAGTAATCGCGAAAGTTGGTACTCGTCCCGGAGGATACACTCGTATCATCAAAACTGGTTTCAGATTGGGTGATAACGCTGAAATGTGTATCATCGAATTGGTTGACTTCAACGAATTGATGTTGAAAGATGCGAAGCCTGCTAAGAAAACTACTAGAAGATCTAGAAGAGGTTCTAGCAAGCCTGCTGAAACTACTGCTGCTGCACCTGCTGCTGAAGCAAAAACTGAAGAGCCTAAGGCTCCAGAAGCTTCTGCTGATTCAACTGATGCTGACACAGAAGAAAAGTAAATTGATATTCAATTTAAAATATAGAAAGGATTGGACTCTCGTTCAATCCTTTTTTTATACCCATACATTCCTCCTCCTTGCAAGAAATCTTTAACTTTGGGCAACTTTCTCAAACATGATTAAACATAAAGCAACCTTACTTCTAGCTGACGGAACCGTTTTCCACGGTTCATTGATTGGAAACCCCGGTACCAATGGGGGTGAGATTTGTTTCAATACCGGTATGACTGGCTATCAAGAGATCTA
Source organism: Algoriphagus sp. NBT04N3 (assembly GCF_019443765.1). Lineage (NCBI taxonomy): Bacteria > Pseudomonadati > Bacteroidota > Cytophagia > Cytophagales > Cyclobacteriaceae > Algoriphagus > Algoriphagus sp. NBT04N3. The sequence goes on along the minus strand of NZ_CP048415.1, from coordinate 3,258,897 downwards.
TACAGATCCTTCTTATACAGGTCAGGTTATTGTCACTACCACTTCACACATTGGGAATTATGGTGTACATAATGAAGAAGTAGAGTCTGATCATCCTACTATTGGCGGTATCGTTGTCAATAGTTTCTCAGAAGTTTACTCCAGACTGGATGGGCATGGTTCTCTTCAGGATTATTTGGTGAAATATAAAATCACCGGAATAGCAGATATCGATACCCGTAAGTTGGTGAGACATATCCGCTCCCAAGGAGCGATGAATGCAATCATCAGTTCTGAATTTGAAGGCAATTTGGAAGGTCTTAAAGTTGAGCTTGAGAAGTTACCGGACATGAACGGCCTGGAACTTTCATCTCAAGTTTGTACTCAAGAGCCTTATTATTATGGGGATGAAAATGCTTCAATCAAAGTTGCCTGTATGGATTTCGGGATTAAGAAAAATATCCTGAGAAACTTAGCCTCACGCGGAGTTTATTGTAAAGTATATCCAGCTAAAACAAAATTGGCGGAAATGGAAGAGTGGCAGCCAAATGCCTATTTCTTATCCAATGGTCCTGGCGATCCAGCTGTGATGGATTATGCAGTGGAAACTGTAAAGGATATTCTAAATACAGGAAAACCTGTTTTTGGAATTTGTCTCGGACACCAATTATTGGCAGAGTCAGTAGGTATTTCTACTTACAAGATGCACCATGGGCATAGAGGAATCAACCATCCTATCAAAAATATGGTGACAGGTAAAAGTGAAATTACCTCTCAAAACCACGGCTTTAATATCGTAAGAGAAGATACTGAAAAGCATCCTGAGGTGGAGATTACTCATGTTCATCTGAATGACAATACAGTGGCGGGCATCAAGCTGAAAAATAAACCGGCCTTTTCTGTGCAGTATCACCCGGAGTCTTCACCTGGACCGCACGATTCCCGGTATCTTTTTGATGACTTTATCGCCTTAATCAATCAAAATTAAATCTTATAAACCTTTTAGACTATGACGTTGATTCAATCAATTCATGCAAGACAAATCCTCGATTCACGAGGTAATCCAACCGTAGAGGTGGATGTGGTAACAGAAAATGGTGCATTTGGCCGAGCGGCTGTTCCTAGTGGTGCATCTACAGGAGTTAACGAGGCCGTAGAGCTTCGTGACGGTGACAAGAGTGTATATTTAGGAAAGGGCGTATTGAAAGCCGTTTCCAATGTGAATGATATCATTGCCCCGGAATTGGTAGGAATGGAAGTTTTTGAGCAAAACATGATTGACCAGATCATGATTGACTTGGATGGGACTTCCACTAAAAGCCGCTTGGGAGCGAATGCAATACTTGGCGTTTCTTTGGCTGTTGCCAAGGCAGCAGCAATGGAAGCAGGTCAGCCATTATATCGCTATATCGGCGGTGTAAATGCTAATACGCTTCCTGTACCAATGATGAATATCATCAATGGTGGATCTCACTCTGATGCACCTATCGCATTCCAGGAGTTTATGATTCGCCCTGTAGGAGCTCCTAGCTTCTCCGAGGCAATCCGTATGGGAGCTGAAATCTTCCATAATTTGAAAAAAATCCTTCACGATAAAGGTTTGAGTACCGCAGTAGGAGACGAAGGTGGATTTGCTCCAAACTTCTCCGGCGGGACAGAGGAAGCTTTGGGTTGTATTTTAGATGCAATCGAAAAAGCTGGTTATAAAGCTGGTGACGATGTGACTATTGCTTTGGACTGTGCTGCATCTGAGTTTTTCAAGGATGGAAATTATGATTACAAGAAGTTTGAAGGTGATACAGGAGTAATCAGAAGCAGAGAAGAGCAAGTAAACTATTTAGCTTCACTTACTGAGAAATATCCAATCGATTCTATCGAAGACGGATGTGCTGAAGAAGACTGGGAAGGATGGGCTATGTTGACCGCTAAAATCGGAGATAAAGTACAGCTGGTAGGTGATGACTTGTTTGTAACAAACGTGAAATTCCTGCAAAGAGGTATCCAAGAAAAATCGGCTAATTCCATTTTGATTAAAGTAAATCAAATCGGAACATTAACTGAGACCTTAAATGCAATCAGTATGGCACATAAGGCTGGATTTACAGCTGTAATGTCTCACCGATCCGGAGAAACTGAAGATTCAACCATCGCTGATTTGGCTGTGGCAGTTAACTGTGGTCAAATCAAAACTGGATCTGCTTCTAGATCTGATAGAATGGCTAAATACAACCAGTTGCTTAGAATTGAGGAGCAACTTGGCGATGCGGCAGTTTTTAAAGGAAGATTGAAGTAAGTCTTACTAGCTCATAAAACTTTTAAAATCCTCTGTCATAAAGACAGGGGATTTTTTGTTTAAAAAGGTAGGGTCTGGAAGTTAGGTTTCAATTTCTTCTTTGATATTATTTTTTCACCACAGAGGGAAATGATTTTTGATTTACGCCCCGATAGCTATCGGGGTACGATTTACGGGCAGTAAAGAAATTGTTATCGGAAAATTACAGCATAACATTTTTTCATCCACATAAACGTTGCTTCGTTGCGCCGCTGCGAGATTTTCTCACCACAGAAGAGCCAGATTTTGAATTTTTAATTTCAGCTTTAAACAATCAAATCGCATCTCTGAATCTCTGATAGTCTCTTTCAAACCAAAGTCTGCAATCAGAGCGCCTCTCCGATGCTTGACAGCCTAACTATTTGAAGCGCCAGAGGCGTGTTTTGATTGTAGCAATAAATTTGAATAAGAATTCCAGAGAACCAACGGCGCGATTTGATAACTCTTTCAAAAATTTCTTTGCTTCTTCTATCCTTTGCGGGAGAAAATAAGCTTTGCGTCGCTGCGCCGCTGCGAGCATTTTTTTACTTCAAGAGATTTCAAAACCCACAATTATCCTCCACTCGCTTCATTTTTGCATCATTTTTGTAATTTAACTTTCTGTTCTGTTTATACTATGAAGAAGCTTCTCAAACTAGGTGGTAATTTTTATGGATTGGCAACTCTTTGTTTCCTGTCTTGGATGATCTTTATTGACTCCAATAACTTGGTAAACCAGTTTAAACTAAGTCAAAAACTGAATCAGCTGGAGGATCAAAAGGAATATTATCAAGAGCGAAAAGTGAAAATTAAGTCTGAAAGAGAAGAATTAATGAGTAATCCCGAACTCTTAGAGAAGTTTGCCCGTGAAAAATACCTGATGAAGAAGCCAAGCGAAGATCTCTATGTTATTGTCAAAAAATAAACTCCTCACTCTTACTTTTCTTTTATCCTTTGGTCTGTTTTTTCAAGCGCAGGCCCAAAGAGAAATCTATTCAGATTCTGTATCATTCAAAGACAGGCTGTATTTCGGAGGGAACTTTGGGATGCAGTTTGGAACAGTTACTCTATTAGACATTTCTCCTCTTGTTGGTGTTATGATCACTAATAGATATTCTGCAGGAATTGGGGTTACTTATCAATATTTTAATGACAGGAGATTTTTTGGGAATGAATTTTCATCTTATGGCGGAAGGGTATTCAATAGGTTTAATGTACTACCTAATATTTTTATTCATGGGGAGTTCGAATCCTTGAATTTTGAAAATTATAATACCCAATCTGAGCGTTTTGAGAGGATTTGGTCCAATGCCCTGTTCTTAGGCGGAGGCTACTTTGCTCCTTTCGGTGGAGGAAGGGGAGGAGCCAACTTTACTTTCCTATATAATGTGCTTCATGATAATTTAAGGTCTCCTTATGGTGAACCTTATGTGATTCGAGTTGGTTTTGTGTTGTAAGTCTCTCAACTCAAACCTATGAATTCTTTTGTTTCTAAAATTCACCGCGCTCATCAGGAGTGCTCAGATTGCCCCTCTCCCAAGGTGATACAACAATTTTTTGAAGAGGTTTTGGGATTATTATTTCCAGAGTATTCTGTACAAAAGATCAAGGATGAGTCTGAGGTAGAACAAAAATTAGCCGCAAGCCAATTCACTTTGGAAGTGATCCTTCAGAGGAATACCCAGCTTCATGGTCAAAACGGAAAGGAATTGGCAGCTGAGTTTTTCAATAGACTGGAGAAAGTATACGATTGGATTCACTTGGACGTGGATGCAATGTATTCAGGAGATCCAGCAGCCAAATCCAGAACTGAGATTCTTCGTTCTTATCCAGGGTTTTATGCGATAGCAGCCTATAGAATTGCTCATGAACTGCATATGTTGGGAATTAAGTTAATTCCCAGAATGATTACAGAAATTGCTCATAGTCGTACGGGAATTGACATCCATCCAGGGGCTAAAATTGGCAAGTATTTCTGTATAGATCATGGTACTGGTGTAGTGATCGGAGAAACCACAGTAATAGGAGAGCATGTAAAAATTTACCAAGGGGTTACTCTTGGTGCTTTAAGCGTAGCAAAAGCTGATGCAGATAGCAAGCGTCATCCAACCATTGAAGATCATGTAGTGATTTACGCTGGAGCCACTATTTTGGGTGGCGAAACTGTCATTGGAAAAGGGAGTACTATTGGTGGGAATGTCTGGCTGACTAAATCTGTGGCAGCAGGGTCTAAAGTTTATTATCAGGCCCAAATGTACCATGCAGATTCAGAAGTGACGGATGTGTATGTATTCAAAAACGATTCCCATGAAGCTATTTGAATTAATTGGCAATACTCCTTTGGTGGAGCTTTCCCATATCCCGACCAATCCAAAAGTCAAGTTTCTTTGTAAAATGGAGGGCCAAAACCCGGGCGGAAGTGTCAAGGACAGAGCTGCGTTTAATATGCTTCAATCTGCCTTGGATAGAGGGGAAATAAAAAGGGGTGATAAATTGGTTGAGGCTACCAGCGGTAATACTGGAATTGCCTTGGCAATGGTAGCCAAAGTTTTGGGACTGGATATGACCTTGATTATGCCGGACAACTCAACTCGAGAACGGGTACTTTCCATGGAGGCTTATGGGGCAAGAGTTATTTTGACACCAGCAGCTAAAACCATCGAGTATTCTAGAACTCTGGCGGAGGAAATGAATGAGAAAGAAGGCTATTTCATGCTGAATCAATTTGCCAATCCGGATAATTATTTGGCCCATTACAAAACCACTGGACCAGAAATCTGGAATGATACGCAGGGGAAAGTTACTCACTTTGTATCTGCAATGGGTACCACAGGTACTATCATGGGGGTATCTAGATATCTCAAAGAAAAAAATCCTTCAATCCAGATAGTGGGCACCCAGCCTACCGATGGATCGAGCATTCCAGGAATCAGAAGATGGTCTCCAGAATTTTTGCCTGCGATTTTTGAAAAAGAGAGAGTTGACCGAGTGATAGATGTTTCACAGGATCAGGCTACTGAAATGACACGTAGGATGGCCAAAGAAGAAGGAATATTAGCCGGAATGAGTAGTGGCGGAGCTTTACATGCAGCTATCGAGCTTTCCAAAGAACTTGAAGAAGGAGTGATAGTCTGCATTACCTGCGATAGGGGAGACCGGTATTTGAGTTCGGATTTGTTTGGGTGAAAAGCATAAATAAATGTTAGTTTTTTGTCTTTAAACTCAGGCTAAATGAGCCCAATTTTTTTCAAAAAAACCGCTTCATTTTCTCCAACCCTTCTTTCACAACCACTTCCGCATCCATGGCATAGTAGGTTGGATTGAAAAGCTCTAAGGACAAAATAATGGGTTTTCCTTTAGCTTTGAGCGTATTGGCAAGTTCTTGCATGGGAGCAGCCCCGTCGCCTGGCATAACTCTATCCTTATCCTGTTGCTCCAAGCGCGGAATATCACCGGGTACATCATTCATATGGAAAATATCAATGGCTTGCCCGTCTAGGAGTTTCATGCCTTCAAAACCGGAGCCTCCTCGGAAAAGGTGATACACATCTGCAAGGATTTTTGCATCAGGATCGTTAGCCACAGCGGCAACCATCATGGCTTGACCCAAATGATGAAATGAAGGGAAAGCTCCCCAGAATTCCAGTTGGGGCATTACACCTGTTTTCCTGCCAAGATCCAATAATTGTTTGTACTTCTCTCCCGCCTCCATCAAGTTTAAAGGTGCCTCCGAACCAATAGCAGGAGCAGCTACGCGAGGGCAGCCTAATTCAGCCAAGACCCCCATCTCTTTTTCCATTTGAGCAAATCCAACTTTACTTTTTTCAGCATCTTGGGACATCCAGGTAGGAAAACCTATGCAATCGAAAAATTCCAGCCCCGCATCGGATGCTAATTTCTTGAGTGAAGCCAAGCTTTTTCCGGAATCCAAATAGGTTTGAATCTCCATCATCCATGGCTCAAAGCCATCATATCCAGCTCTTGCGGCTAGTTCGATGATTTGGGGAAGGCTCAATTTTTGTCCGCGAATAGTAGAAGTATTGAGAGAAAACCGAAACTGAGGTAGCGTTTTTTCCGCTGCTTTCGTTACAGCAAGAGGAGCTCCCACTGCTATGGATGAAAGGGCAATGCTTTTGAGTACTTGTCTTCTACTGGTCATATGGGGCTCATTTAGTGGATAGATTTTTCCTTCTAAAAGGAAACTTTGCCTTTCTAAACATAATTTTTAAAAACCTGAATCAAAAATCGATTCTCTCGTATTTTCGACCATGAGGAAAAGAATTTTTTTACTGGGCCTAATTAGCCTATCAATGGTTGGGGCATTTGCTCAGAGCCTCCAAGAAAATTTGGCTAACCTGGAATTTTACCAGGAAAAGCTACCTTTTTTTCAGGAGTTGATCACTGGAGCCCAATACCCTGAGCCTCCCAAAAACCATGAAGGCTTTCCTTTTTTGAAAGGCAGGTCTTTTGAATACGGCGGCTTAACCATCAATCAAGTGTATTACCCTGACATCCCTCTTTTATATGATATCAGATATGATCAGGTCATTACAGTACATCCCATTTACATGCAAAAGCTTCTTATAAACCCAGCCAAAATCAATTCATTTAGACTTGGGGATGGAAGCAATTTCGAGCAGTTGACCGGAAATGAGTCTTATGCTCACCATAAAAACGGATTTTATGAAATTGTGGAAGAGGGGAGTGTGACCTTGCTCGCCAAGCATTATAAAATTCCGAAACCCACCCGCGAATTGGGAGATTATGTGGCTAAATATGAGGAGTTCGAAGATTTTTTTATTTGGGATGGTGGCCAGTTTTTTTCCATAAAAACAAAGAAGTCTGCGATTAAAACTCTGGAATTGAGTAAAAAACTTGTCCGGGAGAATCTGACTAGAAAAGGTATTTATTATGGAAGCAACAAGAGACGATACCTAAAGATGTTAATTCAAATTCATTCACAAATAGGTACTGAAAATGAATAAAAGATTTTTAATCGCATTGCTAGGAGTTTTTTGCCTGTCCTTTGGTCTAGCAGAGGCTCAAACGCAGGAGAAAATCACAGGACTTTTTGCGGGAGTATCTTTTGAAAGGTTTGCTGAGCTCATAGAAAAGGAAACCTCCTATCGCTTTGTCTTTGATCCGAAGGTGATGGAGGAAGTTTCGGTTAATATCCAGGCGAAAGAGGGGAAATTAGATGATCTCCTGACCGCAATTTTTCAAGGGACCAGTTGGAAGTTTTCCATAGCTGCCGACAATAGGGTATTTATTACCTCAGGAAGAAAAATGCCTGTTGAATTTGTAAGGGGATATTTTGAGCCTAAAAACCAGGTTTCCAAGTTGGCAACAGATCAACAGGAAGATTTAGGTGCCTTTGCTAGGAACATGCGATATGAAATCGGAAAGGACAAAGAAGACCCCGCTCAAAAGACCGCAGTGCTATCTGGTAAAGTAAGCAACATAGAAAATGGTGAGCCCATGCTGGGAACAGTGATTTATGAAAACATTGGTTTTCAAAAGTCCATCACTGATGAAAATGGGTACTATCAAATCACCCTGCCTAAAGGAAGACATACTTTAATAATTCAAAATCCAGGAGGCTATCAAGAGCAGCGTCAAATAGAGCTTTTCGGAAATGGAGTCTTAAATATGGAGGTACAGGAAAGTTTTCTTTCTTTAGATGAAGTAGTAGTAAGCTCTGGGGCATTGTCCAATATTAACAAACTTGAAATGGGAGTTCAATCCATTTCTATGGCAGAGGTAAAGCGTCTTCCGGCTATTTTGGGAGAAGTGGATGTGCTGAGGGGCATATTAACCATGCCCGGTGTAAATACTGTAGGAGAGGCGAGTGTTGGCTTCAATGTAAGAGGAGGTGCTGCTGATCAAAATCTAATTCTCTATAATCAATCGACCGTATTTAATCCTGCACATGTCTTTGGGTTTTTCTCTGCCTTCAATCCTGATATGGTGGCAGGAGTGGAGCTTTACAAAGGTTCTGTTCCTGTTAATTATGGGGGCAGGCTTTCCTCAGTGCTTCAGGTAAGTCCAAAGTTTGGAAGATCTGATAAAATCGGTGGAAGTGGGGGTATAGGAATCATGACTGGCAGATTGAGCTTGGAAGGCCCTATAGGAGAAAAGACCACTTTTATTCTAGGTGGGAGATCTACTTACTCTGATTGGGCTTTGAATTTATTGGATGATGAAGCTGCCTTAAATGGTTCAAGAGCCTCTTTCTATGATTTTAATGCCAATGTTAGGCATATTTTTAACGAGAAAAATCATTTGGAAGTCACTAGCTACATTTCCAAAGATGAGTTTGCCTTTGATCCTGACACTACCTATTCCTATCAAAATCTAAATGTAGCAGCGACTTGGCGTCACTTTTATAATGAACAGTTGGAAGCTCGGTTTACTGCTGGTTATGATGCATATCAATTTGGAATTATCGGGCAGGATAATCCTTTAAATGCATTTGATTTCAATTTTGATGTAAAGCAAGTCCATTTGAGAACCGATTGGGAATACAGAAAGGACCTCAACCATATTTATAAATTTGGGCTCCACGCAATCCAATACCAATTAAATCCTGGGACAAATAACCCCTTTGGCACAGAGTCAATTGTAATTCCTCAGGATTTGGAAAATGAACAAGCGCGGGAGTTAGCAATCTATTTTGGAGACGAATGGACGATCAACGAGCGCCTTTCAGTTAGTTATGGAGGCCGATATATGTTGTACCAATTTTATGGTCCCAATACCGTGAAAGAGTATGTGCCCGGAGCACCCATAATTGAAAGCAACCTTACGGGGGAAAGAAATTTTGGAAAAGGAGAAACTATTCAGACCTATCATGGACCAGAATTCCGGCTTTCTGGTAGGTATAACTTAACCAACCAATCTTCAATTAAAGCTGGGTTTACTACAACAAGGCAAAACATTCATTTGCTCTCCAATACTTCCGTAATAGCTCCTACAGACTCATGGAAACTCAGTGATTCATATATCAAGCCTCAAACAGGAGGGCAGTTTTCTTTAGGATATTATCAAAATATTGGAGTAACAAAATTTGAATTTTCCTCTGAAGTCTACTACCGGTACATGAGTAATATTCTGGATTATAGGTCAGGAGCATCTATTATTCTAAATGAGGATATAGAGCAAGATGTACTCAATTCCCTCGGTAGAGCTTATGGTATTGAATTTTTATTGAAAAAGAACACAGGCATTTTAAAAGGCTCACTGGCATATACCTATTCTCGTTCCTTACTGAGAACCTCTGATGAACCGAGTATTGAAAAAATTAATCAGGGTGCTTTTTACTCCAGTAATTTTGATCAGCCCCACCATGTCGTATTAGTGACAAATTACGAATTGAGTAAGCGAATAAATGCTTCTTTAAATGGGAATTATAGCACCGGAAGACCGGTAACCTTACCTATTTCAAAATTTGAGTATGGCGGATCTGAAAGGGTTTATTTTTCGGATAGAAATGCCTACAGAATTCCGGATTATTTCAGAGTTGACCTTTCTGTCAATTTGGAAGGAAATCATAAAGTAAAAAAACTCGCCCATTCGTCCTGGTCAGTCGGAGTCTACAATGTATTGGGTAGAAGTAATCCTTATTCAGTCTATTACACCCCAGTAGAAGGAAAATTAAGAGGGTATCAATTATCCATTTTTGCTAAACCAATTCCATTTATTACTTACAATTTCAGATTTTGATGAAAATACAGAACCTTTCTTTTTTCTTGCTTCTTTTGCTCTTTTGGGGGTGTAGGGAGCCTTTTGAGCCGGAGATTGAAGCACGGGATCTCAATGTTCTGGTGGTAGAAGGTTATCTCGATTCGGAAGGATTAAGTAGTAATTTAAGATTGAGCTTTACTTCCAATATCCAAGATGAATTTAATTTCAATCCTTCAGCGCTTGGTGCTACTGTTTACTTGGAAAGCAGTTCCGGCGCGAGATATTCCCTTTTAGAGCGAGGTGAGGGTATCTATGAATTCCAACATGATATTCCTGAAAATGAAACTTATCAATTAAGGATTTTTCTCAATGATGGTACGAGCTATACCTCTAGTGAATTAAAGCCTGTGATTACTCCTGAGATTATTGATGTTGGTTTTGAACAAAATGAGGCTGGTGTGGAGGTGTTTTTGACCACCAAAGGTAATCCTGATGCAGATGATTTTCTCTGGACTTATGAGGAAACTTGGGCTTTTCGCCCTCCAATTATCTCTTTTGACAAATATGATCCAGAATTGAAAAGGATTATTCCGCGTTCAGCCGAAGAGCGAATTGATTTATGCTATCGAAGTGCCTTAAATTCTGATCTGATTTTAGAGACCTCCTCTAGATTTCAAGATCAATTTGTATTTAGACAATCTATCAAGCAAATCAATCTAGGAGATGAGCGACTTTCCCTTCGCTACAGTATTTTGATCTCGCAAAAGGCTCTAAGCAAAGATGCAGTTGAATTTTGGGAAATTTTAAAGAAAAATACAGATGATTTAGGCTCAATTTTTAGTCCACTCCCTTCGAATATTAGAGGGAATATAAAGCAAGACCAAAACCCTGATGTCCCGGTAATTGGGCAGGTGAGTTTAGGGAAAGTTCAACAAAAGAGGCTTTTTATTGATATTAGAGAAGTGGCACCATGGAGGCCGGAAGTTCCTGAGTATGCAGGATGCTTTTTGTCTGCTGATACGGTTTTTGTAGCAAATTATGATGCTGTTTTCCGCTCCGAAATCAATATACCGGCTTTGCCTATTTATCTCGAAAATGCCATTGAGCCAATCGGCTACAGGTATTCCACTCCAAGATGCGTGGACTGTACTCGAAGAGGAACTAATATTAGACCTGATTTTTGGGAAGAATGAGCATGCTGCCTAAAATATATCGTCCCATATGCATAGTGATTCTTGCTTTTATGTATCACTTGCCCAATGCTTTCTGTCAAAATCTTGTAGAAGAACAGGTTTCATACAGTATTCCTAAGACTATTTATTTTACTGAAGAAAAAATATGGATTTCTGCAGAAGTTACTCAGAAAGGAAAGCCTAGCTCCTCCCAGGTGCTCTATGCAGAATTGTTAAATCGGGAAAATGAGTCCGTTCATTTAGCGAAGATCTTACTAGAACAAGGAGAGGCATTGCACTTTTTGGAAATTCCTTCCAATCTTCCTTCAGATCATTATTTATTGAGAATATATACCCGTATCAGTCCCTTGCTCAATTTGGAAAATGGGATGAAGCAACAATTGGTTACTATTTTCAATCCAAGAATCCCTCCGAAGGTAGTAGCCAATAGGTCAGAGCAAATAGTCAAAAAAGGACATCAAAAAGAGAGCTATACTTTGATCCAAGGTCAATTCAACCCAAAGGAAATTATAGATATTCCTGAAGAATTAAAGGGGCAAAAAATACAAGAGCTCAAGGTAAGCTTGGTTAATCCATTCTTGGAAGAGGAAAGACAAATCTCATCCTCTCAATTGTATGAAGGAAAAGCCGAGGGAGTTTTAATACCAGAATTGTTTGGACATATCGTAGCTGCCAAGGTGAACCCAAATGAAGTGGACACCTCTAAGGTTTACTTTCTTTCTGTTCATGGAATAGAGTCAGCACTCTACTCAGATAGACCAGATGCAAATGGAAATCTATTTTTTGATATCGGTGGCCTGAAGCATTGGAAGTTCTTGATTGCTCAGGCAGATCAAAATGGAGATCTGATGAATTTTGAACTTCAATCTCCGGCAGTAAAAACCCGTTTCAAGAATGGATTCACTTTCCCTCAACTTGAGATATCATTGGCAGATCAAGAGTTGCTTCAAAAACTATTATTGAGCAGTGGAGTGCAAACTTATTTTCGAGAAAAATTGAATCAGGAACCTGTTCCAGTAGTCACGGGTTTTGTTGCTGATTACTCCTATAATCTCGATGATTATACTCGCTTCGAAAGTGTGGAAACGGTGATCAAAGAATATGTCCCTTCTGTAGCAGTTAGGACCCGATCAGGGAAGAAAGAATTTAGATCTAATAATGAATTCGGGAATCGGTTCGAAGGTAACCCCTTGATGCTGGTAGATGGAATGCCAGTTTTCAATTCGGATCAATTGGCGGCATTTAATCCAAAAAGCTTCGAAAAGTTGGATGTGCTGGCAAGGGTCTTTTACCTGAATGAACAGAACTACGAAGGGGTGATTAGTTTCTCTTCTTACAAAAGTGATGTTGGTGGCTTTCCTTTACCGACCAATGCCATCTATTCTCCTTATCAAGGTATCCAAATTCCCGTGGAGCTTGAGTCCGAATTCGGTCAGCCTCAGGAAATCAGAAATCTTCAAGACTTAAGGTCTGTACTAACCTGGAAATCAGAAGCTAGAGGTAGGGTAGATCTTTCTGAAGTCAAAATTATAACTTCAGATTTACCGGGATTGTACCAAATGTCTATTCAATATCAATCGGAAGATGGAAGCGCACAAAGCTGGGAAAGTTATTTCGAAGTAAAAGCTGCAGAAGATTAGATTAGTCGTTTTTCTTATGAATCTCCTGCTGCATAAATTCCCCCAGTTTTTTCTGGTAGTACACAGATTCAGTCGCATATTCCGGTACTAATCCCTTTTTCTCAGGGAAAGATTCCATGTGCAAGGTTTGCGTAGGGAAGGCAAATCTAACGCCCAAAGTATTTGCCAGCTTGACTATTTGTATCAATAATTCATGTCTGCAGCGAAGCTCTTCCGGCCAGGTTGGGACTTCGAAAAAGACGTAAAACATGATGTCTTGGCTATAGGCTGAAAGGTTGTTGAAATAAACATTAAAATAATCCTTTCGGGTATTAGGATGTGCTAAGACAATCTCCTTTAATCCTTTGACAAATTCCTCAATCAGCTGTGGAGGAGTATCATAAGTAATGGTTAGAGTAGTATAAAATCTCCTATACTGTCTCAGTCCATGGTTATCCAATACAGCATCTGCAATTTTTCCATTTGGGACATACATCAAGGAATTTCTGAATGTTCTGATTCTGGTAGATCTAAAGCCTACTTCTTCCACTGTACCATCAATATCTCCGGATGTAATCCAGTCGCCCACCTGAAAAGGTTTGTCAATAAATATCATGACTGAACCAAAGAAGTTTTTGATGGTGTCTTGAGCTGCCAGAGCGATTGCCACACCACCGATAGAAAGACCAGTTAGGAATGGGATAATGTCTAGGTTCAGGCCATCTCTGAGGATAAAAAGGGTACCGATGATGACCACAAATGCTTTTAGCGTTTTGCGCATCAGTGGCACTAACTGGTCGTCAAGGGTAGATTCTGTTTTGGTTGCTAGTCTTGCAAAATATACGGCTACCACATTGACCAATTTGTAAAAAATGACCGTGATCAGGAATGGCTTTAAAGTATTCAGGATAATCACAATCCAGGACCATATTTCTACGGGTAACTGTAATACCGGAAGAAACAAGGACAAGACCATTACAATCAGATAGAAGCTAGTCACTCTAGCAACGGGGAGAAGATAATTTTCTCCTAATTTTTGATAACCTACTCTTCTGAAAAAGTAAACCAGCACCTTGTCTACCACGAAAGTGAAGAAGAAATGGGCAACAAATACCAATAAAATCAGGAAGAATATGCCTGTTAATTGCCACAGGTGAAGACCTAAATATTCATCATTTCCTATTTTAGGAAGGAGATTGAGTAATCGGTCCGTCCCATAAGGATAAGTCTGCTGATGGAGATCATCTATCTGACTTACTGTGAAAGATGAAAATTTCCACTGCTTTCCAACTTTCTCCAGGAATACCCCAGGCATTTTTGATTTATCAAAAAAATAAACCGATTCAGGTGCGCCTGAAGTGGTGTCTTGGTAATTAGGTAAGTTTGGGATAGAACTGGTGCGAATAATCACGCCTTTCCCTTCAAAAATCTGCTTTAGCTTGACACTTAATTTTTCATCATCATACTCTTCTTCCAAGCCTGTGAAATCCAAGGCTCTCGAAGCTCTTTCAGGCTTATAGTTGCTCTCCTCTAGATTATAGAAGAAAGTAAGCGTGGTATGATAGGGTGAGCTTAAATTTACCTCTTTGGCGACTGTTTCAACTTTTGGATTATCAGTGATAAGCTGCGCAGAGGCAAATCCAATAAAAAAGAATGTAAAAAGGCAGTTGACTAGAAATTTCTGAAGCATAGGATCTCTAATGATTCCCGCAAAGGTACTCAATTTAGAAGCCTAGGGCAATTTAAAATCAATTAGTCGCTTAATTGATAGGTAGTCAGATAATTCCCGCTGATGGTTCTGATTAAATATTGACCTAGGTTAGCCTGATAGCTGATTTCCAGTTTGCCCAGACTTTCAGGAGGGAGCTGCGTCAAAAGATTTCCGCTCATATCGTAGAGGTAAGAAAACTCCTGCAAGGGATCCGTAATCACTATTATTTTCCTTCCTGATCCAAAATCGAAATATTGGTATTTTAAATTACCTTCTGCAACCCGAACAGAAAAGAGTTCTTCCTCTTCTCGGTTCATCACTTTGATTTGATTGAAGTTTCTGGAAATAATCACAAAATCCATCTCTTGCTGATCTGGTACTAGGACAAAATCATTGTCTTTGTCCTCAATGATCAATTGATTTCTATAGGAGACTTCCCCATCAAAGTTGACATGGATGATTTCTCCATTGGAGGAAATGGCTGAAAGGAAAAAGCCGGCACTTCCTGCAGTTCTATTGTAAACTAAACCTGAACTTAATTCATCTGTAAGCTTGATTGGGCTGCCGCTTTGCTTTTCGCCTCTCCTGTTGAAAAGAAATAGAGATCCAGACTCAGTGCTGGCAACCATGAAGTCTCCCTTACCAGGCACCCTATAGTGAGTAGGAGGGGAAACGGTTTTTCCTCCAATCTGAAGTGGGTTCCAGCCTTCCAGTCTTTCCCCGGTTTTATCCAACAGATACAGGCTTCCCTGTTCTGTACTTAGGAAATATCGATATTCCTTGTTGTTATCGTAGTCTACAAGATTCAGATGTCTTATTTTTTCGGAATTAAACCTGAAAGGATAATTGGGTAAAGGATTACCCAATCGGTCAATTCCATAAATAGCATCAGAGGTAGCTAAAAGGGCTTGAAGTTTTCCGTTTTTGTAATAGTCTATCTGGAAAACATCTGAAACAATAGGTCCGGAGAGCTTTTGATTGTAAACAATTTCGCCGGCAGAATTTATCAGATAGACCACATTTTCCTGATCCTGTACAATTATGTCCTCTGTTCCATCCTGATAATTACTGATAGCCTGGGGCCCGAATATTAATTTGCTGTTAAATGGGATTTTGCTTTCAGCCTTCAAGCTGACCATGGTCTCGGTCTTGATTTCTTTGATGTCAGTGCTAGCTAAAGGCAAAATCAAAGTTGCCCGACGTTCATCTCCTATCTGATTAATTTTAAAACTGACATAGGGGAAGGCCTGAAATGCTGACGCATATTTCTGCAAAAAGGTGCTCCAAGAGGGGTTTGCGAGTTTGGTCCAGGAATCCCAGATTTTTGAGGTCAAATAAATCCTTGAAAAACCGGAAGTTGGACTAAGTGCTTTTTTTGCTTCTGGGGCTCTTTGTTCATTAGCCCAATTGTTTTGGTTTTGGTAATCATCCAAAATCAGCTTCATTGCTTGTTGGGAGTTGGCAAAAATCAAAAGCTCATCTACTTGTGTGATGAAGGTTTGATTGAATCCAAAAAATTTTCCTTTGAAAAGATGAGCAGGAAACTCTTCATCTCCCACATATAGGATTTCCTTATTAGCATAAAAGTCTGTAGTTTGACTCCCTTGTGAATTGACGAAATTTCTGAGAAGATCAAATGCTTGTTGGCTTTCAGAGCTTCGCGCCAATAGCGCCAAGTTTTGACTGGATCCACCAAAGGCCTCCAATTCTAAAAGGTAAAGTTCACCAGTAAAGCTGTCGAGAAAACCACGGTCCACTAAATTTCTTTGTACTTCTGCCAAAAAAGTGGATTTCCCTGAAAAGGCTCTATTTTCCAAAGCCTGCGTCTCAAAAATGCTTTGCAGATTAAACTGGGTCACGGAATAGGTGGCCATGGAAATGGCTTTCTGTATTTCTGTGAGGTTTGCAGAGATTGATGGGGTGAAATTAATATTTTCCTGAAGGAAAATAGGGCCTTCCATCCTGATTTCTCCCTCTTCCAAGGAAATTTCAAGTCCAGTGACTGCTTCTATATTTTGGAGGCTTCTAACTGCAAGGCTTTCCCTTTGATTCCCCACGCCTCTTAATAAACTCCCAAGCCCTTTTCCGCTTACCCATAAGGTTGGTCTGCTTTTAGTGTTTTGCTGGTTTTTTGGGATGAGATCCTGATAGGTTGGAAGTTCTGGGTTAATGAAATTTCGAATGGCTTCTTCTATCAATAAAGAAGACTGTGAGGCAACGATTACCGACCCCAAAAATGAAAAGCTCCAACTGCGCGTATTTTTTTCATCGAAATACTCAATCACAGGTTGATCAGAATAACTTCTGGTACTTAACCTTGCACCTTTTGGAAGCTTTTGAGTAATCTCTTCCTGGAGATTTTGACCAGTTCCTTCTGATGCCTGAAGAGTGAAGAGCAAGTCAAAGTTTTCGGAACCCGTGGGATGATAACTTACCGTGAAAGTATTCTTATTGAGAAGTTGGTTGATTTTTCCACTGTTTCCGGTAAGGCTATCTAAGGTGATTAAGTGAGATGATAGCTTTTGGAAGGCAGGGTAATTTTTGAAAATATTCCAGGAAGGATGAGCGACTAGCTCATTCCAAAAATCTCCTGTTTGTTGCGACTCTAAGACAAAAACTGCATCCTGACTGAGTAGTTCGAGATTACTAATTTTAGAGGAAGAAAAATACTTGGTATAAACCCAATATCCAGCAGCAGCCAGGGTTAAAACAGTAAGGAGAACAAGTAAGCTTTTCCAGATTTTCACTTAGTCGGTTTTAGTCTTCTCTGAAATTAACAAAAATCAGACCCGAGACGCAAGGTATTCCAAGCATCTCGGGTCATTTATTGTGAGTTCAGAAAGAATTACTTGGATAAACCATCCAATACATTCATCACTTCTTTCACGTGACCTCTAGAAGTTTCTAGCAATGCTTTTTCTTCAGCGTTTAGGTCTAGTTCGATCACTTTCTCGATACCATTTTTACCAAGAATTACAGGCACACCTAGGTAGCAGTCATCGATTCCGTATTCACCTTCCAGTTTGATACAAACAGGGAATACTCTTCTTTGATTTTTCAAAATAGCTTCTACCATCTGAGCAGCTGCAGATCCTGGCGCATACCAAGCAGAAGTACCCATCAATTTCACCAATTCTCCACCTCCGAATTTGGTTCTTTCAATGATTGCATCCAGTTTGTCTTTTGCGATCAATTCTGTCACCGGGATACCTGCCACTGTAGTATATCTAGGAAGAGGAACCATGGTATCACCATGACCACCCATCAGAATTGCCTGAATTTCTTTTCCAGAAACGTTCAGTTCATCGGCTAAGAAAGCTCTGTATCTGGCAGTATCCAAGATACCAGCCATACCCATTACCTTGTTTCTTGGAAGTTTTGATGTCAAATGCGCCTGATAAGTCATTACGTCAAGTGGGTTGGATACCACGATAATGATTGCATTCGGAGAATGCTTGATCACATTTTCAGTTACGGATTTTACGATTCCTGCATTGGTCTCGATCAAGTCATCACGAGTCATTCCCGGTTTACGAGGTAGACCAGACGTGATTACAACCACATCAGAATTTGCGGTTTTGCTGTAATCATTAGTGCTTCCTACAGTTCTGGAGTCGTACTGATTGATAGGAGCCTTTTGCCAAATATCCAAGGCCTTGCCTTCAGCAACTCCCTCTTTGATATCTACCAAAACAATTTCTTCAGCGATTTCTCGATAGGCTAATACGTCAGCGCAGGTTGCTCCTACGTTACCAGCCCCTACTACGGTTACTTTGCTCATGATATATTGATTTTTTTATTGATAAAGCCTTTAAAAAGCGGCGCTAAGTTATTAAACAATGAACGGATTAGAAACCCTCAGGCCAATACTTTGTTTATCGGCTTTCTGAAGGGATAAATTAATGGTTAAGCTTTTAGATTTTCTGAAAGGATTTCCAAATTCAATCAAGCTTGGATGATTTTCCTCAAGGATCAATTTCCTAATTGATTATTCTCATTCAAACATCTGCCTCAAGCTGAAGAAGCCAAACGATTCTCTGTAGGACCTGAATAGCCTCTGATTGTTTTCGTTGTAATATTCTGCCAATGATGTCATCATTTTAGCTTTGATTTTTGGATTGGAATCGAAGATTTCCTGGATAGCAAAATGAGGAATCACGATCAGATCTGCTTCATCGGATGATACGATGGCTGTATAGGTTCTTTTTGCATTTTCCAAAAGAGAATTCTCCCCGAAGGCTTCTCCTTTGTTAATTTCCAAAATTGACTCAAAATTATCCTTGATATCAATGGTTAGGATTACCTGACCTTTTTTCACCAGATATAAAGCCTGACTCGGATCCTTGCTGAAAAATATCACTTCGTCTTTGGCATATTTTCTCTGATGCATAGCGGGAAGAAAACGAGCCATTTCCTTATTTCTCAGACGCTCAAAAAACTTGATCATCCGCAGGAAATCAAAAGTTTTCTGATCTTCCTCTGTATAAGTTTTAGAAAATGGGTTCAGCATCAGGATAAATGTTTGATGTAATAAATTTTTCTGGTGGAGGCATCACACTTAGCCCAGTCGGCAATTCTGTAACCGATTACCCATGCGATTTTTCCGTTGGAGATCAATACCTTCACTTTGGATTTTTCTGCCAGAGATACTTTCAAATCTATCAAAAAGTCTGAGATTTTCTTGCTGTTTTTCATTCCTAATGGAATAAATCGATCTCCCAATTCCCAGCTTCTGATTTCCAGTGGAAAATCCAATTTTTCAAAATCCAACATGGCATTTTCCCTCAATGTATCCATCCTTGAGCCAGTATCCATCTTGATCAACTCGTAGCGGTCTTCTTCGATAGTTAAACCAATATCATCTCTGTTGATCTCAATAGGATCGAAGTTTTGATGCTTAGGACTTAAAATAACTTCCTCTCGGTCAATACTTGCTTGGTAAGCTCCAGTTTCAAAGATTTTTCCTGCTTGAGGATTACTACAAGCATCAACTATTCCTTCAGCCTGATCTGAATTAAACCCAAATGGTTTGAGCCAGTGAAAAACCAAAGAAACTGCACCAGGGGTGTTTTGAATGGCATGAAATGGTAGAAATTGGTAATCCCCATCAACTCGGATTTGATCCTTTTTCCAGTTTTCAAAAAGATGATTAAAAGCTTTGGCAGAGTCCTTTAGTCTTACAAAGCTGCCCAATATATTTTTCCGGGCATCACTGGCTACTTCATATAAAGCAGGCAAGGCTTCCAATCTCAATTTATTTCGCTTGTAATCTGTTTTGAGATTTGAGCTATCCTCTCTCCAGCTTATTCCGTTTTCTTTTGCATAATTCTCGATTTCGCCTCTGCTAAATGGAAGTAGAGGACGTATGAGTAAGCCTTTTCTGTCGGCCATACCCTGTATGCCTTCCATGCCGGTTCCTCTTAAAAGGTTTAAAAAAATGGTTTCCAGTTGATCATCCTCCTGATGAGCCAATATGATTCCGGAAAGTTTTCTTTCAGTATTCAGCTTTTCGAACCAAGCGTATCGAATTTCCCTGGCAGCCATCTGAATTGAAATCTTCTTTTCCTCTGCCACCGCCATTGCATCAGCATGGTGGTTGTGAAGGCGAAGCTGATTTTTCTCTGCCCATTTTTTTACAAATTCTTCGTCCCCGTCGCTCTCATGACTTCTTAATCCAAAATTGACATGGGCAACTTCAAACTGAATATCCGATTTGAGCAATAAATCCCCCAATACCATGCTGTCTATTCCTCCGCTGCAGGCAAAAAGATAGCTGAAGTTCTCATCTAAAAGAGACTTTTGGCGTATATGCTCTTTAAAAGCTGTAATCATTGATCAAAAATAGCTTTTTCTACTAATTTTGCCCACTTGAATTCATCAATGAAAAAATCCCCGTTCAGTTTCCTTTCCGTTTTGATTTTCACCCTTTGGACTTTTTCGTCTTTTGGGCAGGGAACCAATACGCTGGAAATTTTGAAAGCTGACTCCCTAAAAGGTGCAAATGGTTTCGAAAGATTGCTGGGGTCTGTTCGGATGAAGAATCAGAATACACTAATTTCCTGTGACTCGGCTCATTTTTTCAGAACGAGCAACATGGCAAAACTTTATGGAAGAGTTTTGATAGAGGATCAGGAAGATCCGGTCACCACCCGAAGTACTTATGCTGAATACGATGGAAATACTAAGTTGGCCAAGCTGAGAAATAAGGTGGTTTTCACCAATGGAGAAACCACGCTTTACACAGATTATCTCAACTACGATAGAGCTCAAAATATAGCCACTTATTTCAACAAAGGGAAGGTGGTAGACTCGACCAACGTACTGACCAGTGAAAGAGGTAGGTATGAAGTGAATCGGGAACGTATCACTTTTTTGGATAAGGTGGTCTTAGTGAATCCAGATTACACCATGAAAACTGAATATCTGGTGTATCTGACAATCCCCAAAACTGCAGAGACCAAAGGGTTGACTAACCTGGTATCAAAAGAAGGTAATACGCTGGATGCTCAGAAAGGGAGTTTTTATGACACTCAAAATAAGAATTTCCGATTTTTTGACGGGGTAGTGGAGACTGAGACTAGTAGAGTGAAAGCGGAAGAGCTTTTGTACAAAGAGCTGGAAGCGTATTATGAAGGAAAAGAGAATGTCCGAGTTTTTAACAAGGAAAGGCAAGTTGAGATTTTTGGGGATGTAGGCCAATATTGGGAGGATAGAGGATATAGCTTGGTGCATGGTAAAGCTTTGGTAAGAAGATACTTCGAAAAAGATACGCTTTATTTAACTGCAGATACCTTGATTTCTCAGGATCATGAGTCGGATTCTGCAAAGTATTTATTGGCTTTTCATTCTATAAATTTAATCAAAGCCGACCTGTCCGGGATTGCGGATTCTTTGGTTTATAATTACAATGATTCCACCATTCAACTGTTTCAAGACCCAGTCATATGGAATCAAAAAAGCCAGATTTCTGCTGATTCTATGGTTTTTTATATTGAAAATGAAGAGTTGAAACGGGTCTTTATGAAGGAAAAGGCTTTTGCCATAATGACTGATACTTTGACAAACTTCAATCAAATGAAAGGCAGGAAGATGACTGGCTTTTTTGAGGAAGGGCAAATCAGTAAACTGAATATTGAAGGGAATGGAGAGTCATTATATTTTGCGCTGGAGGGCGATACTTTGACTCAGGGTGTCAACCGAACCTTGTCAGCCACTATTGAATTAAAGTTCAAAGAAGGAGCAATTAAGCGTGTGAAGTATGATATTAAGCCTGATGGGCGTTTTATTCCAGTGCAAAAATTGGATGAAAAGAGCTCAAGACTCGATGGCTTTTTATGGAGGTTGGAGGAAAAACCAGTTTTGGATTCAATTTTCGCTTGGAGACCGGTAATTGAAATCGATCCTAATCAAAAAAATCTTTTTAATGAACCTAATGCGGAAATCAGGATGCCGACCGAAGAGGAAATACAAAAATCACTGGAAAAAAGAGGTTTGAATAAGAAAAAACCTGTTTTAACACCTCTGAAGACTAAGAACAACTGAGGTAACGAATAAGTCTAAAAAATATTTTAAGGAGGTTAACAACAATTAACCCAAATTTTTTACCGAAAGACTATCCTCGACATAAATTTGTACGTATATTCATTGAAGTATAAACAACTCAAGGGCTTATCGATTAAAACTTTACATGAAGAATTTTCTCAAACTTTTCGCGTGGCTAGTGCTTGCGTTTCCGCTATTTTCGGAAGCTCAGCAAGT
This sequence comes from Algoriphagus sp. NBT04N3, assembly GCF_019443765.1. Lineage (NCBI taxonomy): Bacteria > Pseudomonadati > Bacteroidota > Cytophagia > Cytophagales > Cyclobacteriaceae > Algoriphagus > Algoriphagus sp. NBT04N3. The sequence continues at coordinate 3,236,643 of NZ_CP048415.1, read as the reverse complement.
TCATGTGCTTAGTGAAAGTTTGGATTTTTCAGGCTCTATAGGCACTTCCCAAAGAAAAACTGTAATTCTTCAAAATGAATCCGATAAGACAAAAACCTTTTTCTTGAAAAATTTGGTTGGAAATATCGGTTCCTCTCAAAAAATGAAAGTTTGTATAGGGGAGCAGTGTTATGATGCCAAAAGAGATTTGGCTAAAATCAAATTAACTCTTAAGCCTGGTGAAATTGTGACAGATTTTTACCTGGATTTTGAAATGGGAATTGCTGAAACGAGAGGTTCTTTCGATTTGGTTTTTGTCAATGTAGATAATTTGAGAGAATCTTTCTTGGTGGAAGCAGAATATAATGTCAACAATCCTAATAAAAAGGCAGATGGCTTTGATTATGAGGATTTGACCCTTTCAGATGTATATCCTAATCCGAGCAATCGTATCGCACAGCTGGATTACGATATCAAGAATGAAAAAGCGAAAGCAAAAATTACAATTAACAGCTTTATCGGAAATCCAGTAGCTGAATATGAGTTAGATCCGGAAAGAAACACCCTGGTCATCAATGTTTCTGACTTCAATCCCGGAGTTTATTTCTACACTCTTTTTGTAAACAATAAAAATATTGTGACCAAAAAGCTCGTTGTGAAGAAGTAATTTAGATCCCATCCTATCCATTTGAATACCAATTAATATCCCGTATATTTGCGGTCTTGAAAATGAACATGCGCTTACAGTACCTTAATCTTCTTCTAGTAATCCTTTTATTAGGCTCATGCGGCCCTTTCAGCAAGTTGGAAAAAAGTACCAACTGGGAAGAGCTCTACAACGGAGCAAATAAATATTATCAGGAGGGAGAATATAATAAAGCAATCATCTTGTATGACAAGGTTTTACCGGTGATTCGTGGAAGTGAAAAAGCCGAATTGGCTGATTACAACTATGCAAACTGTCACTTCAAAACCAAAAGGTATATTGAGGCAGCAGGGTATTTCAATAATTTCTATAGAACATACAATCGAAGCCCTTTAGCAGAAGAGGCTTTGTTTATGCATGCGTATTCTCTCTATCTAGATGCTCCTGATTATAATCTGGATCAGCAAAGCAGCAGAGAGGCCGTAGCTGCCATTCAGCAGTTTGTGACCAGATTCCCTGGATCGGCTAGTTATGAAAGAGCTATAGAAATGCTTCAGGATTTGGAGCGGAGATTTGAAGAAAAAGCCTATCAAGAGGCTTCTATGTATTACAGATTAAAGGATGGGCTTTATCCTGGAGATTTTTACCGGGCTTGCATCATCAACTTTCAGAATTTTGCCAAGGACTATCCTGAAAGTAAATACAATGAAGAGTTAGCTTACAAATTGGTGGAGGTGAGCTCTGGATATGCTGAAAACAGTATTTTCAACAAAAAAGAGGAAAGATTGAATGATGCTATCAAGTTTGCATCCAATTTTTACCGCAGATACCCTGAGAGTAAATTTACCGCGCAGGTTAAAAACATAGAGACTGAAACTCGTCAGGAATTGGAGTCTCATCTCAAAAGGAAAAAAGAATTAGCTGAGAGGGCTGCCGAGGCTGAAAAAGCTAACGCAACTGCAGAAGTAGCTCAGATAAATAAAATTGATAATTAATTAAATTGATATAAAATGGCTACAAACCCATCCATCATCACAAGAGATTTGGATAAGGTTGCTGATCACACTGGCAACATTTACGAATCAATCCATATTATTGGACAGCGTGCTAAGCAGATTTCTACCAATTTGAAGGAAGAGTTGAATAACAAACTTTCCGAATTCGCATCTACGGTAGATAACTTAGAAGAAGTATTCGAAAACAAGGAGCAGATCGAAATCTCCAAGTTTTATGAAAGAATGCCTAAGCCGTCAACTCTTGCTATGGAAGAGTTTATGGAGAAAAAGGTGTTTTACAGATTCCCAGAGCAGGAAGAAGGCCAATAAAAATGAGCCTTAAAGGAAAGCGAATCATACTTGGCGTAACCGGTAGTATTGCCGCATACAAGTCTGCTTTTCTAACCCGCTTATTAGTCAAAGAAGGAGCAGAAGTGCAAATCATCATGAGCGCTTCTGCTCTTGATTTTATTACCCCATTGACATTATCTACCTTATCCAAGAGGCCTGTTTTACATCAATTCCAAAAAGATGAAACCGGCGAATGGAATAATCATGTTGACTTGGGGCTTTGGGCAGATTTAATTTTAGTTGCACCGATTAGTGCCAATACCTTAGCAAAGTTTGCTAACGGGATCTGTGACAACCTACTCACTGCTGTTTATTTATCTGCAAAATGTCCTGTTATGGTTGCCCCAGCCATGGATTTGGACATGTATCAACATCCATCGGTGCAAAAAAACATTCAAACACTCTCCAATTTTGGAAATTATATTTTGGAGGCGGAGTCGGGAGAATTGGCAAGCGGTCTTTCCGGTCAGGGAAGAATGATGGAGCCAGAACACATTTTGGAGGAACTTTTTAAATTCTTTCAAAAAAAAAATGATTTTTTAGGGAAAAAGGTCCTGATTACTATGGGACCTACTCAAGAAGCGATAGATCCAGTAAGGTATATCAGCAATCATTCCAGCGGCAAAATGGGATACGCCCTCGCAGAATCTTTTAAAAATAGAGGCGCTGATGTTTATGTGGTTTCAGGGCCAGTTTCAATTCCTATAGAAAAAGAGAAGTTCCAATGGGTCGATGTCAAATCAGCTCAAGAAATGTATGATGCAGCAAAATCTTTTCACACTGATTGTGATTATGCAGTTTTTACAGCAGCAGTAGCTGACTATGGACCTGCTGAAGTAGCCCCTGAAAAAATTAAGAAGAACGATTCTCAAATGAGTATTCAACTCAAAAAAAATGTGGATATCGCTCAATCATTAGGTGCAAATAAAAACCTTAATCAAATCCACGTTGGGTTTGCCTTGGAGACAGAGAATGAGTCAGAAAATGCTCAGGCTAAATTGAAAAAGAAAAACTTTGACCTCATTGTTCTCAATTCTATGAAAGAAAAAGGGGCAGGTTTTCGTTTAGATACCAACAAGGTTACCATTTTCACCAACAAAGCAGAAAAAATAGAATCTCCACTGGCTCCAAAAACTGAAATCGCAGAGTTTATTCTGGATGAAATCAAAAAATTGGAGCTTTGGGAAGAAGCCTGATAAATTCACTTATTTTTAGAGGAATGAAAAAACTGCTCTTCGCTATTCTTTTTTTAGGACTTGGATTGAGAGTTTCTGCTCAGGAACTCAATTTTACCGTTATCATTAACAGTGATCGGGCGAGGATACAGAATACCAATATTTTTGATCAGATGAAAACTTCTTTTGAGCAGTTTCTCAATGGGAGATCTTGGACTTCGGATGAATTTAGACCTGAAGAAAGAATTAAAGGAAACCTATTGATTACCATTAATGAGGTGCCTCAGGTTGGTATTTATTCAGCAACTGTTCAGATTCAAACTGTCCGACCCATCTATGGGACCGATTATGAAAGTTTGGTATTCAACTTTGCCGACAGAAATTGGAATTTTGAATTTATAGAGTCCCAGCCACTGGAGTTCAACCGTTTTACCTTTTTGAATAATATCAGTTCTCTTTTGGCATTCTATGCCAATATCGCTTTAGGATTGGATTATGATACCTTCGAAAATAAGGGGGGAGATCCATTTTTTGCGATTGCCAATGATATAGTAAACAATGCCCAGCAATCTGGTCGTGCAGGCTGGGTTCAAAGTACATCAGACCGTAGAAATCGCTATTGGTTGATCAATGATATTTACACTTCATCCGTTTTTTCCTCAATCAGAGAGGCTTATTATCTCTATCACCGACAGGGTTTGGATATTTTACAGATTGAGCCCGATCAAGCCTACAAAAACATTTTGGAGGCCATCAAACTGGTTGCGAATGCAAACAAAACTCAGCCCAATGGGATTTTCACTATATCATTTATGGATGCCAAAAGTGACGAGATTTCTAACGTGTTGAAGAATGCTCCGCTGGAAATTCGGACCGAAGCGGTGGAGTTGCTGCTTCAGGTGGATCCAAATAATGCCAGAAAGTACAATGAGCTGCTGAAAAGCTAAGCCTCTTTTTTTAGCTTTGTAATATTACAAAAAGTCATGCTAAAATCACTGAGTATTTCCAATTATGCCTTGATGGATGAGTTGCAAATGCAACCTAGCTCTGCCTTGAGCATGATTACGGGTGAGACTGGCGCTGGTAAATCAATTATGCTGGGTGCGGTGGGCTTGCTTTTGGGGAAAAGAGCTGATACCAAAGTGCTGTTGCATGAGGATAAAAAATGCATCATTGAAGGGATTTTTGAAATAGGTAATTATGGCTTAAATGCTTTTTTCGAAGCCCAAGAACTGGATTTTGATCATCAATGCATCATCCGAAGAGAAATCTCTCCTAGTGGTAAATCCAGATCCTTTATCAACGATACTCCTGTGCTTTTGGACGTTCTTAAGGAGCTAGGAGTAAAATTAATGGATGTTCATTCGCAACATGACACACTCCAACTCGCAGACGGTAACTATCAGCTGGGATTAGTGGATGCCTTTGCGCAAAGCTCGGGTGAACTCGAATCCTATAAAAAAGCCTTCCAACACTACAGAAGTATCAAGAAGGCCTTTGAGAAACTTCAAAAAGAGGCGGCAGATCTACAAAAGGAGGCTGACTTCAATCAATTTTTATTGGATGAATTGAGCGTACTGACCTTGCAAAAGGGCGAGCAGGAGGAGCTGGAATCCAGCCAGGAGATCCTTGAAAATGCGGAAGATATCAAGCTTCGAATCAATGAGATGTTGAATCTTTTTCACGAAGATCAAGTCGGCTTGATTCAGGGCTTGGGACAAGTGCAACAGGGACTACAGTCCTTGGCTCGTTTGGCTCATAAATTTTCCGGAATTCAGGAAAGATTTCAGGAGGCCTATATAGAAATGAAGGACCTTGCTGAGACTTTGGCCGATGAAGAAAGCAAAGTGGAGATTGATTTCGAAAAGCTGGAAGAGATTAGAGAAAGGTTAAGTAAGATTTACCAACTGCAAAAGAAGCATGGAGTAAATTCTGTAGAAGAGCTGATTCGAATTGAAAGCGAATTGGCTGACAAAGTTTTTCAGTTTCAGAATCTCGATGAGAATTTGGCTGAGGCAGAAAAGAAGCTCAAGCTATCTGAAAAAGAAATGCTGGACGCCGGAATGCTTTTGAGCGAAAAAAGAAAATCTTGTTTTAAGGCATTTGAATCCTCTTTGCAAGGGCTTTTGGGGGATTTGGGAATGGAGAATGCCAAAATTCAAATAGAACAAAAGAGTATACCTCCATCTGCCAGTGGATTGGATGAAATTGAGTTGTTATTTACTGCAAATAAAGGCTCCCAACCTCAAGCATTGAAAAAGGTGGCCTCGGGAGGGGAGTTCTCAAGATTGCTTTTTGGAATCAAGTACCTGATGGCTGATAAAATGGCTTTGCCTACTTTAATTTTTGATGAAATTGACACAGGGATTTCGGGAGAAGTTGCCTTGCAGATGGTAAGGATGATGAAAGAAATTTCCAAGAGGCACCAAGTGATCTGCATTACTCATTTACCACAAGTAGCGGCAAAAGGAGATAGACATTATTTTGTTTTCAAGGATAATCAATCTGAACGCACAGTCAGCAAAATCAAATTATTAAATGATTCGGAGCGGGTCGAAGAACTCGCAAAAATGATTGCCGGATCCAATCCTTCCTCCTCTGCAGTAGAGAGTGCTCGAGAGCTCTTGTTGAATTAAGGCGGCTATTCCCGGAAAATTCCTATTTTTACAGCGTATTTTTGACATCAATCAAAAGCTATATGCCAGAAAATTTGCTAAAAGGAAAAGTAGGGATCATCACTGGTGCCTTAGACGAAAACTCAATTGCCTGGAAAACAGCACTCAAGGCTAAAGAACAAGGTGCAAAGTTCGTGTTGACAAATGCTCCAATCGCCATGCGTATGGGAGCTATTAATGAGCTTGCAAAGGAATGTGACACAATTGTAATTCCGGCTGATGCCACTGTGGTGGAGGATATCGAGAAATTGTACACTGAAGCCAAGGAGTTTTTAGGAGCTGATTTTGACTTCCTCTTGCATTCAATAGGAATGTCGCCTAACATCAGAAAGGGACGCTCTTACGGTGAGCTGAATTACGATTGGCTGAATAAGTCCTACGACGTTTCTGCTATCTCATTTCATAAAATGATGCATGTGGCAGAGAAAATGGATGTGATGAAGGAGTGGGGTTCAATTGTAGGTTTGTCCTATATCGCCGCTCAAAGAGTATTCCCATTTTACACTGATATGGCAGATGCGAAAGCCTTATTGGAAAGCATAGCAAGAGGTTATGGCTATAGATTTGGAAAGCTTAAGAAAGTGAGAGTGAATACTATTTCCCAATCTCCAACCAAAACCACGGCAGGTACTGGAATTGGAGGGTTTGACTCTTTCTTCAATTTTGCAGAGGCCTTATCTCCACTAGGAAATGCATCTGCGGATGCCTGTGCAGATTACATCGTGACCATGTTCTCTGATTTGACTAAAATGGTGACTATGCAAAACCTGTTTCATGATGGAGGATATTCTTTCACGGGAATTTCTGAGGATATCATGGAAAAGTTTAAAGACTTATAATTCTTTCTGATTCTCCACAATCATGCCAGTTGCCTTATTTTCTTTGCTTGACTGGTTGGAAGACCGATGACCGAAGACCCAGCCACGGCCTTTAGGTTTGCAAAGTAGAATTATTTGAGAAAATCAGAGCTAATATCTTTACGATTATTAAGTGACTCAGATATTGAATAAATTGAAAAAGAATGGGGTGAACTTTCGCCACGGCTAGGCTAGCGACCTCTTGCCAGTATCAGTCCCCATTCTTAGTTGAGTTGCCAGTAACCAGTTAGAATTTTAGGCTTTAGGCCTGTTAAAGGTTTTAGTTTCCGCAACTCTCATTTGTTAAACTTCAATGTCTAAATTATGAAATTCAAATCAATTATTGGAGTCGATGTAAGTAAATCTACACTTGATGCTTATCTGAAGATCAACCAATGCCACGCAGTCTTTGAAAATAATGAGAAAGGTTACCAGGAGCTGGTGGAATGGGTAATGGAAAACTCTGGGTTAATACTCGCAGAAGAACTGCTTTTCGGATTTGAATCCACTGGGATTTATTCTTCAGAACTTGCTTTGTTTCTTGAAAAAAGCACTCCCTACCATTTTATATCATCTCAGGACTTGAATTAAAGCGATCCTTGGGAATAAGAAGAGGTAAGTCAGACAAGGCAGACTCTAAAGACATAGCTGAATATCTTTATGAAAAGCAGGAGAAGATTATCCCCACTGTTCTTCCCAAAAAGGTCATCCAGGATCTCAAAAAGCTGTTTAATTACAGAGAGCGACTTGTAAAAGACAGAGCAGCTTACATCACCCGTATCAAAGAATATGAAGCTGTAGTTTCAGAAATCAAATTAAAAGTCTATCAAAAATCCAATACCGAAGTGATCGCTTGTTTGGATAAGCAGATCCAAACCGTGGAGAAAGAAATAGACAAACTTTTACGCAAAGATGAACTGTTAATGAACCAATATAAGCTGATTAACTCTATCAAGGGCATAGGCCCACAGACAGCTGTTGCACTTATCGTCTTAACAGAAGGGTTTACCCTATTCGATAGCTGGAGAAAGTTTGCCAGTTATGCAGGAACAGCACCGTTTCCCAACCAGTCAGGTACATCCTATCGAGGGAGAACCAAAATCAGTCCGCTGGCGAATAAGAGAATTAAAACACTGCTGACATTATGTGCAGGCACAGCCATCCAATACAGCACTGAGATGAAGACCTATTACAAGAGAAGAACCGGTGAAGGGAAAAGCAAAATGAGCACACTTAATATTATCAGAAATAAACTTATTGCAAGGGCTTTTGCTGTTGTCAACCGAAATTCCAGCTATGTAGACATATTAAAATATGCCGCATGAAAAAAAACTGAAAATCTTCTTGCTTAAACCTTAGAATACTGGCAGGCGAAGCTTCCAGATTCTGATCCTTCTACCGGATAATAAGCCGTATTTTTGTCAATACTGGTAAGAAAGCGGATATCCAAATAATTCTTTAAGGAATATTTATAAAGGCTCTGTTCATTCAGGGCCTTTTTCATTTCTGCTTATCCCAAATCCATTTTATGATTTGGCTTTTTACCTTATCTTATTGCACCTTATCAAGCACCAACCGTATGTTAAAGAAAATTTTATTAGCTGTAATCTGCTTGACTGCAACGATTCAGCTGTCAGCACAAATTCAACCTGCCCCGGATAGGGGAGAAGGAGATGGTCCATATGACAAGTTAATTTTAAGAGGAGTCGTTTTAATCGATGGCACAGGAGCGCCACCTACGGGTCCAGTGGATATTGTAATTGAAAAAAATATCATTACCCGCATCCAGAATGTAGGTTACCCAGGATTACCAATTAATGAGTCTAGAAGGCCTCAAGCTGATGAAAAAACCAAGGTGTTGGATTTGGAAGGTCATTACTTGCTTCCAGGATTCATTGATATGCATGCGCATATTGGAGGTACCGGACAAGGCACACCTGCAGAGTATGTCTATAAATTATGGATGGCTCACGGCGTCACTACTGTTCGTGACCCTTCTGCCGGGAATGGATTAGACTGGGTACTAAGTCAGAAAAACAGGTCTGCGAAAAACCAGATTACTGCGCCTAGGATTTTAGCATATACAGCTTTTGGGCAGGGTTCTGAAAGCCCTATTACTACAGCGGATCAAGCCAAAGCTTGGGTGAATCAAAATAAAGCGAAAGGTGCGGATGGGATCAAATTTTTCGGAGCAAAGCCGGAAGTCATGGAGGCTGCTATTTCTGAGAATAAGAGAATTGGTTTACGATCAGCAATGCATCATCAACAACTGGATGTCGCCAGATGGAATGTTTTGAATTCCGCCAGAGCAGGATTGACCTCTATGGAGCATTGGTATGGATTACCAGAGGCTTTGTTTCAGGACAGAACTATCCAGGATTTTAGACTGGATTACAATTACCAGAATGAGCAGCATCGATTTGCTGAGGCAGGCAAGCTTTGGAAGCAAGCAGCACCTCCATATTCCGATCATTGGAATAATGTCATGAATGAATTATTGGAACTGGACTTCACATTAGATCCTACTTTCAATATTTATGAAGCTAATAGAGACCTGATGAGGGCTCGGACTGCCGAATGGCATGAAGTATATACTTTGCCTTCACTATGGCGATTCTACGCCCCTAGCAGGCAGTCTCACGGCTCTTATTGGTTTGATTGGACAACAGAGGAAGAGTTGCAATGGAAAGAAAATTATCGCCTCTGGATGACTTTTGTTAATGAGTATAAAAACAGAGGAGGAAGAGTGACCACTGGCTCTGATTCAGGTTTTATTTACCAGTTATATGGCTTCGCTTATATCAGAGAAATGGAGCTCCTCAGGGAAGCAGGTTTCCATCCATTGGAAGTTATTCGATCGGCCACTATGTATGGAGCAGAGGCTTTGGGGCTTGAAAAGACGCTTGGCACTGTGGAAGTAGGGAAATTAGCAGATATGGTGATCGTGGAGGAAAATCCATTACAAAATCTGAAAGTACTCTATGGAACGGGAGCTATCAGGATTGATGAAAATAATAAACCAATTCGGGTAGGTGGCGTAAAATACACCATCAAGGATGGGATTGTATACGATGCCAAGCAACTTCTTGCTGATGTGAAGAAAATGGTGGAGGAAGCCAAAGAGAAAGAAAATACTTCGCTAAAGCAACCAGGCTTGGATTGGTAATAGGTAAATAAGCAAATGGGAATAGGATTTAGAGACTTTTTCTATTCTCATTTTTTTATTTTTCTAAAGTTTATTCCTTAAAAGCAATTAGCTATGCCTACAATTACGGTAAATGGAGTAAGGCTCTTTTATGAGGAAAAAGGTAGTGGAAAAGAAACCCTGGTTTTCTCTCATGGTCTACTTTGGAGTCATCATATGTTTAGGGAGCAAATCGCTCATTTTTCGAAAAGATATCGGGTGATTGCTTATGATCATAGAGGTCAAGGACAAAGTGAGACTAAGGCTCCATACGATATGGAGACGGTTGCGAATGATGCGGCTGAATTGATTCAAAATCTAGGTTATGGACCAGTTCACTTTGTTGGATTATCCATGGGAGGTTTTGTAGGTATGAGACTTGCTTCCCGTCATCCTCAATTAATAAAAAGCTTAATATTATTGGAAACCTCTGCAAATGCAGAACCAGTTGAAAACCTCCCAAAGTATAAAACCCTAAATGGAATAGTGAAATGGCTGGGAGTAATCCCGCCCGTAGCCAATAAGGTAATGCCAATCATGTTTGCGGGATCTTGGCTGGCCAAAGAAAGTAATCAGGCCGAAGTTAAGTATTGGAAAAAGCAATTGATGGCTAATAAAAGAGCTATCACAGGACCTGTTGAAGGAGTCATCTATAGAAAAGGAGTGGAGTCTGAGCTTGCTGATATCAAATGCCCTACGATGATCATAGTTGGCGATGAAGACGTCGCCACTAAACCGGAAAAAGCGAAATTTATCCAAATGGGAATTGAAAAGGCTGAACTACATATGATTACTGGGGCAGGGCATAGTAGCTGTATCGAAAAACCAGAAGAAGTCAATAGGTTAATTGAAGAGTGGCTCTTGGAAAGGAAATAAAAAAAGCCCCGAAGGGCTTTTTTTATTGTTTTTGAAATACTCTTACGTAATCTACAATCATATGCTGAGGAAAGGTGGTCGTGGCATTGGGAGACCCAGGCCAATTTCCGCCCACAGCGACATTCATGATAAAGAAAAAGCTTCTTCTAAACTCATCTAATTCGGCTGGAGTCGTATCGATTACGTGATACTGTTGATTGTCTAAAAACCATTTGATGGAAGTAGCATCCCATTCGATAGAATAAACATGGAACTCGTCTGCCAATGTGCCATTGCTTTTGGTTTTTTTGCCACTGAATTCAGCATGAGAGCCATTATTTGACCAGTGAACTGTCCCATGAACAGTATTTTCACGGCCTTGCCCACCTACCATCTCCATGATGTCTATCTCTCCACAAGCTGGCCAACCCTCAGTTTGAAAGTTTGAACCAAGCATCCAGACGGCAGGCCACAATCCTTGTCCTCTTGGCATAACTGCCCGAACGTCTATCCTGCCATATCTAAATTGCTTCTTATTCATAGAAACAATTCTAGAAGAGGTGTATTTCCTGCTCCCAAAATCTTCCTCTTTAGCGGTAATGATCAAATGTCCGTCCTGAAAACTGGTATTTTGAGATCTGTAGTATTGGAGCTCATTGTTTCCCCAACCATTCTGTCCGGTACCTGTTTCATGAGACCAATTTGCCGCGTCCAAAGAACTTCCATTGAAATCATCTTCCCAGACCAAAGTCATTCCTGTATAGGAATTCGGGGAAGTGTACCCAGTAGATGGAATTGGAACTTTAGCTACTCCATTACCCGGATTGGGTCCATCTCCTCCATCAGAAGAACAGGAAATAAATCCTGCTGTTAGCATTAAAATGCAAAAAAAATGAATTGTCTTTTTCATCCTCACCCTTTTTAAATAAGAAATGTCTGCTGCATTTACGTAGCAGCAGACATTCTCAATTTATAATTATTCAGATACTAATCTGAATGTCCACCAAGCACCGCCTCCAACTTCAATGTGAAGAGTCATTTTCTTCTTACCACCTTCTTCAGTAAGGCTTGCTACCTTATAAGTGATTTCATCAGGTACACCTACTGAAGGTAATTCCGCTCCATTGACAACTTTCGCAAGTGCAACGTGACCACCCTTACCAATGATTTTTAGGTTGCCGCCAGCAAACTCATAGGTGTATGAGCCTTTTCCATCATGAGGAGCTATTGGTGCTCCACAAGCATCAGCAGCTACTCCTTGCCAAGCTTCCAACCAAGTTTGAGAGCCCATATCCATAGTGAATGTTCCGTCAGCATTGAAAGTGTAAACATCATCGAAGAAACATGCTCTCGCTGTTACATCACCGGCTCCATTAGCCCAATAATCTGATGCGCCTTCAGAGGATCCTACAGCCAATGCGCCAGCTACTGGTTCCATTTTCCAGTTTCCAACAACAGAATTAGCAGTTGCGGGAGTTCCGGAGATTAATCTGAAATCCCACCAAACTCCACTGCCGGCCTCGATTCTCAAGGTCATTCTTCTGATTCCATTGCTTTCTGTTTGTTCAACGATTGTATATGCAATTTCATCTGCGATAGCAACACCATTAGAGATTTCACCTGCATTATTCACTTTGGAAAGACCAACATGTGCTCCTTTACCTACTAGTGTAAGGGCAGTAGAGGTGTAGGTGTAAGAGTAAGTTCCTTTTCCATCGAATGGTGCTTTTGGCGCGCCGCATCCATCATTGGCAACTCCTTGCCATTGCTCTAACCAAGTTTGAGCTCCCATATCGATTTCAAATGAGCCGTCAGCATTGAAAGTGTAGACGTCATCGAAGAAACATGCTCTTGCTGTTACTTCACCTGCTCCACTAGTCCACCACTGACCATCGCCAGGAGCTGGACCAACTTTCATGGCTCCAGCTACTGGTTCCATTGTCCAAGCGCCTGTGATATCAAAGGCTGGCTTTAAGGAAGCAACTGTAAATGATCTATTAGCGGCCGTGGAATTTCCGTTTGTATCGGTAACCACTGCATCAAAGTTGTAATCCCCAGCAGGGAAACCACCGGAAATCACTAAATCGATAACTTGATTATCACCTGTTAAAGCTTCTGTTCCGGATGCTACTGTAGCCCCGCCGCTAGTAATTGTATAAGTAAGGTCTCTTAATGCACTAATTGTGCTCCCCTCAACACCGTCAGAAACCGTGATTTTAATTTTGAAATCCTGTCCTTCTGTCGTACCGCTAGTAATGCTACCTAGTGTTATGGTAGGTGGAGTGTCGATCACATCCACATCCGCAAAGCCATTGTCGCATGATGAAATAGCCATCACGGACAATAGAATCAATGTTAAATTGAGTAATACTTTTTTCATGGGTCTATTTTTTTGACCTAATGTCTATTTTTTGCTTTGTGAATGCAAAAAAAGGAATGCTACAACATTTCATCTGTGAGAATTTTTCAATACATCAAAAATTCATCAAATTTTAAAAAATCTTGCTATTTGACTTTAATTTAAGGATTTTGGCTGAAATTTATTTTCGCAATCTACCCAAAATGCCTTCTCAATGTCTTTTTCCTTTCAAAATAGAGTTAAGCAAGTCGGTTTATATTGCTTGCTGAGCCTTATTGCCTTGCTTTTTACGGATAATCACCTTTTTGGACAGGAAAATAATTCTTTCAAGGGCCTTCCTTTTATTTCAAATTACGGGCCAGAAACCTATAAAGCTGGTATCCAAAATTGGGATATCATTCAAGATGATAAAGGACTGATTTATGTAGCCAATAATATGGGTTTACTTGTCTTTGATGGAAGGGCTTGGACTCGTTATGGATTAAATAATACCAAGGTAAGGTCTGCCCATTTCGGAAAAGATGGGAAAATTTATGTAGGAAGCCAGGCTGATTTTGGTTTCATAACACCAGATCAAAGGGGGCAGTTGCTATATACTTCTCTGGCAGATAGTTTGCCGGATGAAGTTCGAGACTTTGATGAAACTTGGAAGGTTTATGAAATAGAAGATAAAATATACTTCTGTACGTTTAAGCGGATCTATGTTTATGATGGAAATTCAATTGATATTATTCAACCTGATAGCAGGTTGGAAATATCTTTTCAGGTAGATAACCTGCTCTATACTTTTCAAATGGAAAGTGGCTTATCTGTTTTGAAAGGGACTCAATTCGAATTGGTGAGAAATGGGGATTTTTTTAAAGAAAAGCGAATTGCCAATGTCCTGAATTATGAAAAGGGTAGCTTATTAATTGCAACAGTAGAATATGGTGCTTTTTTATATAATAATGGATCAATCAATCCATTTCAATTTAAAGGTGATTTTTGGAGAAATGATTACCTGATCAATTATAGCACCCGCCTGAGAAATGGGAATATCGCTATTGGAACTCAGAACGCAGGTTTGTTTATCGTTGAAAAAAATGGAGAACTGGTTCTTCATTTAGATAAGGAGTCAGGCCTGATGGATCTGACAATCAATTATATCTACGAGGACATTAACGGTGGGCTTTGGCTGGCAATGAATAATGGAGTAGCAAGGGTAGACTTAAATTCTCCTTTTACTTTCATTGATGATAGAATGGGCCTTTCGGGGTCTGGTTACACTGCTTTGTTACAAGATGATGTAGTTTACCTGGGGACAAATAATGGTCTTTTCAAGTGGGAAAATGGAAAGATAAATTTTGTTGGTGGAACATCGGGGCAAGTTTATACCATTCAGGAGCTAAACGGGAAAGTGTTAGTGGGACATCATAACGGTACTTTTATCGTAGAGGGAGGGAAAGCCAGAAAGGTCTTTGACGAAAATGGGGCTTGGACTTTTAAGTCTCCGCCTGGTCAGCCCAATTTGGTGATCCAGGGAAATTACACCGGCCTTTTCTTGTTTGAATGGAAAAATGGAAGCTTAGAGTTTAAGCAAAAAATTAAGGGATTTAGCGAATCTTCAAGAATCCTTGAGTTTGATGGAGATAAACTTTGGATTGCCCACGGGTATAAAGGTGTATTTAAACTGGAATTCAATGAGAACTTCACCGAGGTAATTTCCAGTAAGAGATACGATAGTAGAAGTGGATTTCCTTCAGATGTATTAATAAATGTGTTCAAGATTTCGAACCAATTGATTTTTACTGCCGACAGAGGATTTTATAGATTTAATGAGACCGAGGATAAATTTGAACCCAGTGTAGAGTACGGAGATGTGTTGACCAAACAGGCAACTATGGTCGATATGGAATCTGATGAATTGGGTAACATCTATTATATAGAACAGAATAAACTCGGTGTCTTAAAACTCCAAGCCAACAATAAGTTTGAAAATCACAGTTCTTCCTTCAATAAAATCAGAAGTTATTGGAATGATGATTTAGCTAATGTAATTGTACTGGATAACCACAATATATTGATTGGAGGAAAGCAGGGATTTATTCATTACAGCCCTGAAAAAGATATTCCAAGGACAGTTCAGCCAAAAATATTATTCAAAGAAATTATCAATTCCGGTAAAAAGGACTCCTTGATATTTTCAGGACATGAAAATGACAAGCATCCACTTGAAGCGATTCAGGATCAGAAATTTAAATACAGTCAAAACTCCTTTTCTTTCGAATTTGTATCACCGCATTATGAAAGTGGAAGAGAGGTGCTTTATCAATATAAGCTCGAAAACTACGATGAAAACTGGTCGGCTTGGGGCTACGAAAACAAAAAGGAGTATACCAACCTAAGGGAGGGGACTTATCATTTTGTAGTAAGAGCCAAAAATATTTTTGAGGAACCCACGGAGGAAATCAGATTCAGTTTCACGGTAGCTCCTCCATTTTACAGATCCGTTTTGGCCTATCTCTTTTACACTTTTGGAACAATTTTCCTGCTATATCTGGCATTCAGATGGTTGGATAAAAAGCATAAAGAAGAAACCCTATTATTGGAACAAGAGCAAAATCAAGCCTTGAAAAAGAAGGATTCTGAAATCAAATCCATTACTCAAAGAACGGAAGAAGAGATCGTGAAGCTAAAAAATGAGAAGCTTCAAAATGAAATCGAATATAAAAATCAAGAGCTGACTTCTTCGGCTATGCATTTGATCCAAAAAAACCAGTTGCTGTCTAACATCAAAAACACCTTGAAAAATATTACCAAGGATGAAAAAAGCCGACAACTGAATTCACAACTTCTAAAATTGATCAAGTCAATTGATAAGGATTTAGAGACCGGAGATGAATGGACTCAATTTTCGGAAAACTTTGATCAGGTTCATGGAAACTTTATTACTAGGCTTAAAGAAAAATATCCCGACATGACTCCGCAGGAAATCAAGTTTGCTGCCTATATCAGAATGAATCTGAACACCAAAGAGATTGCTAACCTCTTGGGCATCTCTGTGCGAGGGGTAGAAATAGGCAGGTATAGAGTTAGAAAAAAATTGGGATTGGAAAGAAAGGATAACCTAAGCGATTTTTTACTTCGCTTTTAACAGCTGAACTTCTACTCATCTTCAGCTCAAAAAAATAATTTTTTTAAATCTTGAAACTTTTTCATACATTTACATGTATATACATTAAATACAAATGTAAGAAATGGTAAAGATAGAAGAGGCAATACAGCAAAAAGAATTCAAGGATCCTTACAATAAGTTGGTGGTAAATTTATTATACACCCACAGCTATTTGGTAACGGCCCAAGCAAGTCTTTTCAAGCCTAAGGATCTTTCACCTGAGCAGTATAATGTACTGAGAATTCTGAGGGGCCAAAATGGAAAGCCTTTAACAGTTTCTTCTATTCAGGATAGGATGTTGAACAAAATGTCCAATGCATCCAGATTAGTCGAAAAATTAAAAAATAAAGGCATGGTGAAGCGGGAAGAATGCCCGGCAGATCGCAGACAAGTTGATATTGTCATCACGGAAAAAGGCTTATCTGTATTAAATGAGCTTGAAAAGCAAGTGGAGGAATTTAACCAACAAATCGTGAATTTAAACACTCAGGAAGTGAATGAGTTGAATGATTTATTGGATAAGCTGAGAGGCTAAAATTTTTTCCCCAAAAAGATGTCTATACATAAAATGTAAATACAATTCAAATTTAAACTTAAACTACAAAACAATGAGCACAGCTAAATGGACAATTGATCCAACCCATTCCGAAGTATCTTTCAAAGTAAAGCATTTGGTAATTTCTACCGTGACAGGTTATTTCAAGAAGTTTGAAGGATCTGCAGAATCTAATTCCGATGATTTTGACGGAGCTAAAGTAAATTTCTCTGCAGAAATTGACAGTATTGATACCAATCAGTCTGATAGAGATAACCACTTGAAGTCAGCAGACTTTTTCGATGCAGCAAACCATCCTAAACTATCCTTCGAAGGAACCGTTCAGAAAAACGGTGGTGATTACAAATTAGTAGGAGACCTGACCATGAGAGGAACCACTAAAACAGTAGAGCTTGATGTGGACTTTGGTGGAGTTGCAGGTGATCCTTATGGACAGACAAAAGCAGGTTTTGAAATTGAAGGAAAAGTAAACCGCAAAGATTTTGGTTTGACTTGGTCTGCTGTAACTGAAGCTGGAAATGTGGTGGTAAGCGATCAAGTAAGACTTTTATTGAGCGTGCAGCTAGTAAAACAAGCTGTCGCTGAAGGAGCTTCTGCCTAATTGAACATTAAACCAACTATTCAGAGGCTGTCTCAAAAAAGTTTGTCCTGTCTGCCAGAGCGGAGTAGAAGGCTAATCATAGATATTTTAGTCATTTCGACTTCTTGAAAGGCGACATTCAACACTCATGAGACAGCCTCAATTAAAAATTACCCACAATACCCACAAACGCCATGAAACCATTAATCAAAGGAATTCATCATATCACAGCGATTGCCGGGAATCCACAGGCAAACATTGATTTTTACACAGGAATACTGGGATTGAGACTGGTCAAAAAGACCATCAATTTTGATGCTCCAGATGTATACCATTTTTACTTTGGTGATGAATTAGGACAGCCAGGTACTGTATTTACCACCTTCCCATTTGCAGGGGCGAGAAAAGGAACCAAAGGAACTGGTGAGCTCACTTACACTGCATTTTCAATCTCAAGCAATTCTTTAGCTTATTGGAAAGAAAGATTGGGTAAATATGGAATTGCCATTTCCGATACCTTAACCCGTTTTGGTCATGAGCTGATCCGATTCGAAGACCACGACGGAATGGGAATTGAATTGATTGCAAATGATCAGGATGATAGGCCAGGATGGTCTTATGGAGCTATTCCTCAAGAGCATAGTATCAAAGGGTTTTACGGTGCGACCTTATTGCTTCGAGCTAAGGAATTAACTGCTAAACTTTTGACCGAACATATGAATTATCGCTTGATCGGGGAGGAAGGTAATCGCTACAGATACGGAACTGAAGGAAAACCAGGTGATATTGTAGACATAATAGTGGAACCAAATGGCAACCGAGGTATGCAAAGTGCTGGAACCGTTCATCATATTGCATTTAGAACCGAAAATACATCCACTCAATTGGAGATTCAGCAGATTCTGTTGAAGCATGGTTATCAAGTAACCGAGGTGAAAGACCGAAACTATTTTAAATCCATTTATTTCAGAGAGCCGGGTGGGGTGTTATTTGAAATAGCCACTGATGAACCTGGATTTGCTATTGACGAGGAGGAAGCTCACTTGGGAGAATTGTTGAAACTACCAGACTGGGCAGAGCCTTCCAGAGATAGAATTGAAAAAAGCTTGGCTCCGGTATCCTTAAACCCATCTAAATATGACTGATTTGATTCAAGCAGGTAAGGACTTAAAAGAAGCATCCAGTGCGGCCATCCTAATTCATGGCAGAGGCGCAAGTGCTCAAAGTATTATCTCTTTGAAATCCTATTTGAAATTAAAAGATTTTGCACTTCTGGCTCCACAGGCTGAGAGCAATACTTGGTACCCTTATAGCTTTATGGCTCCTGATGAAAGCAATCAGCAGTCCTTGAAAAAATCTTTGGGGAAAATTCAGAAAGCTTTCGATCAAATTGTGAAAAAAGGTATTCCCACGGAAAGGATATACCTAATTGGTTTTTCCCAAGGAGCTTGCCTGAGTCTTGAGTTTGCTGCACTCAATGCCCAAAAGTTGGGTGGTGTAGTCGCTTTTACTGGTGGTTTGATTGGAGAAAAATTACAACCTGAAAAATATAAAGGAAATTTCGATGGAACTCCTGTTTTCATAGGGAGTAGTAACCGCGATTTTCATGTCCCTTTGACTCGAATTGAGGAATCTGCTCAACTATTGGAAAAAATGGGAGCGAATGTAAAAACATTGATTTTTGATGATCCTGAGCATACGATTCGGGAAAAGGAATTGGAGTGGGTGAATGAGCATCTACTCTCCCAAAACTAGATTTACTTGGTTTTCTTAATTCAAAAAGTCTCAGAGTTATGCTTTGAGACTTTTTTGTTTTTATGTGTTAGAATGACAGCAGATTCTAACTTAAGTCTGAATTCTTAAGTGAGAAATCGGAAAAGTACGAAGGGAACAGTGAGTAGTGAGCAGGTAGCAGTATGCAGTGCCGTCACTGCGAACCCATCACGCTTTTTTATTGTGATAATTAACTTCGAGTATTTGACAGTCATTATAAGAGAGAAAGCTTTAGATCGGGTGAAGCAGTCTCTAAAAGTAAGAAATCAAAAATCTGAAGTATGAAAAAAACCAGTTAAAAAAGAAGGTTCATCTTATTAATCCTCTGAGGTTTTCTGAGTTTTCCTCTGTGACCTCTGTGGTGAAAAAAAGGTCAAATAATGGTTGATCCTTCGGTTTGAGGATAAAGATCAAAATCCCCCTAACCCCCTTTGAATTAATGTTTTTTTCCCAATGAGGCTTTTCCTCAAAGGGGGAATTGACTCACGCCTGAATTCAGAGTTGATATCTTTTGCCACTGATCTTATACCATTTTTGGGGATTCAGATGGTGGTGAATGGTTGAAGGATATATCTAAGGCTTTTACTTTCAATGCTGCTCGTAAATCAAAAATCATTTTCCCTCTGTGGTGGGAAAATTATAAAGTTTCAATAAGGGCTTCGACTTCGCTCAGCCTGACATTAAGTTCTATTCTGAAAAGGTTAAAAACTAACCAAATCTATGTTTTCTATGTGTCTATGTGGTGGAAAATCATTAATGACCCAAAATCAGATTTAAAACGAATAACTAACCTGCGAGCCTTTTTCGGGATCTAGCACTATTTGGGCAAATGCCCCGATTTCCTGCTGCAATTCTTCCACATGGCTGATGATGCCTACAATTCTATTTTCATGTCTTAGAGACTTCAGCGTTTCAAACACCACGCGAAGGGAAGTTCTATCCAATGCCCCAAAGCCCTCATCCAAGAAAAAGAAGCTTTGATCTGCTTGATTCAAAGCCTTCACTTTCTCTGCCAAGGCCAAAGCTAGACACAAGGAAGCCTGAAAAGTCTGTCCACCGGAAAGAGTTTTGAGTAAACGCCTTTTCCCTCCATTGAGGTAATCCACCACCCAGAAGGTATTGTTTTCGTCAATCTCCAAACTCAGACTGTTTTTACTGAGTTTCATAAATCGCTGATTGGCAGTATGACACAACTCCTTCAGATAGATTGAACTCACATATTTCACAAACCCACTTCCTTTGAATAATCCTTCCAGTTCCTTCAGGTATGTGGCTCTTTTTTCCAGCTTCGCATGCTCCAACTCCAGCTTCTTCTTCTCCTGGATTTTCACAGAGATGGTTTTGATATCTTCCCTAAGTAAAGTCAAGGTTTCCTGAATTTCTTCCTCTTCAGATTTTTTTAGCTGTAACTCCGCATTTAATTGGAGGAACTCTTCCTCTTTAAAGTTCTTCAACTCTTTGATTTGCTCCAGTTCCAGAATTCTGGATTCGACCAAAGCCATTTGCTGATCAAACTGCTGAATCTGCTTTGCCACTTTTTCAGCATCCAGTGAATGCTCATAGAGGCGAATTAATTCTTCTTCATTTTCAAAGCCATGCTGTTTTTTGGCTTCCTCATACTCCGTTTCTAATTTTTCAATTTTTGAAAGACTGGCCTTCCATAGATTTTGAAAATTGACGAAATCAGCCTCATTTTTTGCCTGCTTTTCTCGTACTTCCTGTATCCGCTTCTGCTTTCCCTCGTATTCCAATGCTGCATTTTCAATATCTCTTTCTACTTTGGCAATCATCTGCCGGATATCAGTTTCTTCTTTTTCGAAAAAGGGTTTGCAAAAGGTTGGGTCTTTGATTTCCTCTTTCTTAGTCAAAATACTAGCTTGCAAGCCCTCATGTTTGATTTGGGCTTGTTGAAATTCCTGCTGGGTCTTTTCCAGCTTTGCTCTGTTATCCTGCCATTTTTTTCTGGATTCTTGCAGGTGTATCAAAAGCTTTTCCCTGGCTTGATTACTTGCCGCCAATCCTTCAATTCGACTTTTCAACTCAGCAATAGTCTGAATAGCATGTTTTTCCAAACTGCTTTTTAAAGTCTCCAGTTTTTGACGAACCTGTGCAATTTCACTGGATCTCACTTTAATATTATTTTGGTGATTTTCCAGATGCAATTGCTCCTCTTTTCTTTGCTGTATGATCAAGAGTATTTTCTCCGATTCTTCCTTAGCGAATTTTAACTCTTGCTCTTTTTCCCGAAGCTGCAATTCCTGCTTTTCACTTTCCAAAGGATTGGGATGCTCTTTGGATCCACACAAAGGACAGGGCTCTCCATCTTGCAAAAGATGTGCGTGGGCATTTAAACCCAGGTTTTTCATCAATTGCTCCCTGGAATCTTCTATTTGCCGGATGGTTTTCCTTTGATTATCCAACCAAGCATCAGGAGTGGGGAAATTTGCAGGAATTTTATGCTGGAGGTCTTCCAATTTCTGAAGGACTTGCTTCTCCTCTTTCTGAAAATTGGTAAGAATTTCTATCAAAGTGGCTTCTTGCTCCTCCAGATCTTTCCAGCTTTGAAGTGAGGTTTTTAACTCTGAAAGTAAGTTGGTGTCAGGATTTGTATGTTGGGCAGCTTGAGCTTCTAATTCTTCCTGGTTTTTTTCCAGCGCAGATTGCTCCCTTTTCAAAGACTGAATACTGGGTTCCAAATTTTGAATTTTCTGTTTAGCGTCTGCCAAATTTTGATGAAGACTTTTCAGCTCAATCACTTTTTTCAAATCCCGTACTTTACTCTCTCTTTCGGGCCTTTGCTGATTTTTTACTTTTAATTCCTGCTCTTCTTGAATGAGTTGGTCTATCGTTTCTTTGAAAGTTTTCTTAAAGCCCTCGCTTTCATTCATACTGACCTGAAATTTCTCAGAATCAGCTTTGGTTTCTTTGAGTTGGTTCCAAATCGGTCTCAAGTATGTTTTAGCAAGGATAAATTCCTTGTGAAGCTGTCTCTTTTCTTCAATTTCAGGTTTTTGCTGGATCAATTCCTGCTTCCGTTCTCCAAACTTTTTCCATTCACTGAATTTTTCCTGCAACTTTTCCCGCTCTTTTACCTGCTTTGATAAAAAATCTACCTGAGCAGAAGCTTCTTTCAGTTGAGTTTGTATCTGCTGTAATTGGCTGTTTTTTTCTTCCAGCAGTTCCTCCTGAAATCCTTCCAGGTTTTGTAATTGTGTATCAATCCGGATTTTTTCATCTTTTACTTTTCTGAAAAGGACGGCAGTTTTCCCGGATAGGTCAAATCGCTCCAATCCGAAGAGTTCTTTCATCATTTCGGCTCGTGGGCCTGGAGTCAGGTCAATAAACTCCCGGAATTTTCCCTGTGGAATAATGACGGTCTGCTTAAAATGCTCCTTTTTCATCCCAACGAGTCGCTCGGGTTCAGATTCTATCGGAATCCACTCTCCCTGGATTCTTTCATAAAAAGTATGCTCTGCGGGATCTACTTTTTCAGGATCTTTGCTGTTCCTTTTGGCTGCATATCGGGCAAGAAAGGTTTGCTGATTATTTTTCCCTCCGAGAAATTCAAAGTTGATTACTAACTGATTGCTTTGAAGGTTGAGCATAGAGCCTTTCTCTCCTCTATCGGACAATCGCTCTGTGCTTCCATAAAGGGCCAATAAAATACCTTCCAGAATGGAAGATTTGCCACTGCCCACTGCTCCGAAAATACCGAATAATCCAGCCCCGGTGAGCTGATTGAAATGCACAGTTTGTGGCTCCTTGTAAGAATATAGACCTTGGATTTCTAGTTTTACCGGAATCATGAATTTTCTTCTGTTGAGATGATTTCTTTAAAAATTTCCATGAGCTCTTCATTGGCTTCCAGTCCCTTGCTGTTTTGATAATATAGTTGAAATAAGGCCAACATATCTTTTTCTAAGTCCTCCGCCTTGAGACTGAGATCTTCTTGTGCTCTAGGGTTCTTGATTTGGGGAATCAGATTGACTATTCCGTCATGTGCTTTCAAAAGTGCTTTTCGGGTGCTGGCATCGATGGATTGTTCGGTTACGTAGGTTAGCTCCACAAAGCAATAAGGGTGTTTTTCCAGCCAAAGTAAGGCTTCTTGCAATTGTTCAAACTTGACCCGATAAAGTGGGCGGCCTTTTTTCAATTCTATAGGTGTGTAGCTAACCGGCTTGCCGGCTTCCGCCTCAATAATTACCACCTTTTTTTCCTGATCTGCTTCTGAAAAAGAGTAGGCTAATGGAGAACTAGCATAGACCACAGGACAAGGCTTTGTGCTCACTGCATGATAGCGGTGCAAATGTCCTAAAGCGGCATATTGCATTTGGGGAGGTATTTGCTGGGTGAATAATGCCTGCGTGCCTCCTACGTGCAAAATGGGACGCTCTGATTCGGGCTCAGCATTGGTAGGAATAGGCTGACCCTCTTGGATGAAAAAGAAGTGACCCATGAATAAATTGATTCCATTTTCATCACAGTAGCGATCTGCAAGATTGCTCCATTTTTCGCTTAGGATAGCTCTGAACTCCTTCTCTCTATCGCCTTCTCCCAAGTAGGTTTTGAGGCTGAGTTCAGTTGCATATGGAGCCAAAATCAATCTGATTGGGATGGAATGACCCGGTATGGAAAGTTCCACAAAGCCAGATTCAGAATGAATAATTTCTAGTCCAGATTCGATTTTTCCTTTTGGAATGACTGAATCAAAGCGGCTGTAAAAAAATATACCCATTTCCCGGGCTAGCGGGTCAGGAGCTTCTATAAATTGATTGCTGTCATGATTTCCGGATATGGCAAAAATGGGCCTATGGCCATTGTTGGAAAGTTTGCGGAGACTTTTGTACAGCAATTCTACCGCCTCATGAGATGGATTGAAGGAGTCGAAAATATCACCGGCAAGCAAAACCAAATCAACTTTTTCCTGATCAGCGATTTGGATGATTTCATCCAATACCAATTTCTGTTCTTCTATCCGGGTGTATTCTTGTAGTCGTTTCCCTAAGTGCCAATCAGCGGTATGGAGTATTTTTAGCATTTTTCTGAGTTTCCGGGTTGCTTGACAGAAGAGTGATATAAAAGTAGGGCTAGAGAATCCTATCTTATTTTCTCCTGAAAAAGAATAATTATTAAGTATGGATATCCGCTTTCTTACCAGTATTGACAAAAATACGGCTTATTGTCTGCTTAAAGGATCAGAATCCGGAAGCTTCGCCTGCCAGCCGTGGCTGGGTCTTCGGTCATCGGTCTTCTAACCAGTCAAGCAAAGAAAATAAGGCAACAGGCATGATGGCGGATAATCAGATTACTAAGATAGCCCAAGGGAAGTCTTAGTCCAAGTTGGGAAATCTAATTGACAATAATTGGCACTTTTGTTGAATATGCAGGCGAATAGATAAATTTGGATATGCGCTATTGGGTGGTTTTAATGTTGAGCATAGGACTAAGCTATTCTGCTTGGGCTCAGTCACCGGATCCGGTAAGAATTCAGACGGGTTGGGCGAGTTTTTATGGCAAGAAGTTTCACTTGCGCAAAACTGCCAATGGAGAGATTTTCCATATGGATAGTTTGACTGCAGCCCATAAATACTTGCCATTTGGTACTTGGGTAAAAGTAACCCGTGTAGATACCAGGGACAGCGTATGGGTTCGGGTCAATGACCGGCTTCCCAAGACCTCCAGGAGGATTATCGATTTATCCCGAAGTGCAGCTACCAAGCTGAACATGCGGGACGATGGAATAGCCGAAGTAACGGTGCAGGTATCTTCCATCGAAGAAATGAATCGTTTATTTCATCACTTTGACGGAGAGGCTCCCGGGACTTTGCGTTTGAGGTGGTATGAGGAAGCCATCCATGTACCGGAGCGGACCATAGATTGGATCTGGAACCTGGTAGGTAAGTGGTTGAAGTAGAGGGGCTAGTGAAATTTAAGAAACCTATTAAAACTAAGGTTATAAATTTTTTTACATTGAAAATCAAGAATTTAAGAGTTGTAAAAAGAAATATTTAATACTAATTCTTGCGTTTTTTTTTTTTGAATTAGCTTGACTAACGAAAGATCAAGGTATCGGCCGACCAGGGTATTTTTCATAGAGAACCAAATTTGGTTCTTGGTAATTCTTAAACATAATTTTAAACAAAATGAAAAGATCAGTTTTAAAAATCGGAATCTTAGCCTTTGGCTTTTTTGGGTCGTTTTTCGTCTTTGGTAATAGTGCTGAAGCTCAAACCATGACTTGTTCATTAAAATCGGATAGTATCACCTATTATCCTGATGGAATGGTTTGTGCCTTTTATGACTGTCCAAACGGAGAACAAGTTCAAGCTTGTAACATGCCTTTAGCAGAAGTTGGAGGTTGATAATTATTAATTAAACTTTGGTTTTCTTTTTTTGAAAACCAAGGTTAATTTAAGAGACATGAAATCGAGTATTTTTAACTTTTGCATATTCTTTATTGTACTTTTTTCTTGTAAAAGTAAAAGTGAAGAGCAATTGGATCTTGGTTTAACGATAACCGAATCCGATACTACTTTTTTGAATGTTGGATTTTTGCAATATCAAAACGCAAAGTTTCATTTGAGTTCAGAAGGGAGTTTTATTGTAATTAATCAGGACCGGCAGTTTTTTTGGTATGATTTTAAGTCTGATTCCATAGTGAAAGCTTTAAATCTTGATACCACAGAAATAATCTTGCCTGAAGTGGCTTTATCTCATGCAAAGTATTTCGAATCTGACAGTGCATTGAGTCTTTTTTTTCCTCAAAAGAGCAAACTTTTAAAATTAAATTCCAAAAATAAAATTATCCAAGATCTTACTCTGAAAGGATTCACGGAATCGGGCTTTACCTTTTCATCTAAAGGAGATCACTTTTTTATGCCAAATTCTTCTGAATCAGTTTTTATTGGGATAATGAGTTTAGAAAATAATAATCAAAAGCTTTTTCTTGATGAAACTAGGTTTATTGGTGAGTTTAGTATGAGAACAGGTGATTTAATTAATTCTTTCGGAAATTTTGGTGAGTTAAGAAAAAAACTGAAAGAAAGAATTATGGTTGAAGGTATAGTACTTATTGATTTTCTAAAAGACAGGTTTTATCTAAGAGAAGTCGCTGCTGATCCATCTATTAGAGTTTTTGATTTATCTGGTAAAAGAATTGATGAATTTTCTTTAGGTACGAAGAAAATTTCCTATGAATTAAAACTATTGGTGAATAATGACTTTTTAGACTCTCAATCGACAGATCAGTTTTACTCCATGAAATGCGCTTCGGATCATTTAATTGTTTCCAATACCTTCTCCAGAAAAAAAGTTAATGGTCGGTTTTCCTTCGAAAGTTTTTTGCTTGTTGAAGATTTGAAAAATGGTAGAACCTATTCTACAAAAATTCCAGCTTTTCAAAAAATAGTGCACGCCACAGAATCAAAAATTTACTTAGTTTCAAACCATCCCACGAAAGAAGATTTGATCTTGGTAACCTTGGAGTATTCTTTAGGTATGGCCTAATTGGAAGAAATTCAATATGGTAGTTGGAATTCGAAGTCAATTCGTTTTTTCTGTTGCTAGGAAGCCATCCATGTACCGGAACGAACCATAGACTGGATCTGGAACCTGGTGGGTAAGTGGTTGAAGTAGAGGGAATAGTATAATTTAATTAACCTATTCAAACTAAGGGTGTAAATTATTATATTGAAAATCAAGAAGTTAAGAGTAATAAAAAGAAATATTTAATACTAAGACTTGCGTTTTTTTTTTTGAACTAGCTTAACTAACGAAAGATCAATGTATCGGCCGATCAGGGTATTTTTCATAGAGAACCAAAAGTTGGTTCTTGGTAATTCTTAAACATAATTTTAAACAAAATGAAAAGATCTGTTTTAAAAATCGGAATCTTAGCCTTTGGCTTTTTTGGGTCGTTTTTCGTGAATATTGCGGAGTCAAAAGCCGAAACTTGTAGATTTTTGTACGTTACAGAAAATCCTTTATTTGCAGTTTATGATTGCGAAGGTACTTTAATAACAGTAATGAGAGGTGCGACTGTAGAGTCGTAATTTACCAAAGGTCAATAATTTGAATTCAAATTATTGACCTTTACAAATCAATTAACCTTTATGAAAAAATATATTTTTTTAATTTTTATTTTACTGGGATGTAATGAAAAAGAAGATTTTGAATCAAATGAATTTTTACTTCAATCAGGTTTGGTTAACTTTTTAGACTCAATAGCTTTGGACGAGTCTGGTAGTTCCTTTAATTTTGTTTTTAACCCTAAGGTTTATCAAGATTCACTTTTAGTTTTTGGAGATGGTTCATTTTCTTCAATTCATCTGTATAATACAAATAATGGAAGCAAGCTCAAGACCTATTCCTACCTTGATGTATTAGATTATCCTTTACCAAAAACTGGTTTTTCAAATGCTTATATACAATCGGATTCTCTTTTTTTGCTAAATTTCATGTATAATAAAATTTATATTTTTGGTATTAATGGTGAATTTTTAGATGAATTTGATTTAAATATTTCCAAATTAAATACCAGATTAAATTTTCAACCTTTTTTTGAATCTATTAAAGGAAACTATTATATCAGTCAAAGGATGGATTTACCTATTAAAGAAAGTTTTCTAAATGGTAAAATGATAGCTATTTTCTCTAAAAATGGAGATTTTTCAGCCAATTTTGGTAATTATCCGAAAAACTATTCTGAAGGGAATCTTGCTCTAATTAAAGGTGAAAATGTGGTTTATAAGAACAATAAATTTTACATTATAAATTCTGTTGGAATTCCTATATTGAAAGAATATAATTTAAATGGGGATTTATTAAATTTCTTTGAACTCAAGAGTAATTTTTTTAATACTGATTTACATTACTTTGAAGACTCTCCTTTTGACGCTAAGCCAATGAATCAAATTATAGCAATTGCTTCAGATTCAAGTAATAATGACAGGATTTTTTATTTATCTTATGTGCACTTTATAAATGATGATTTGGATAACCCTGAAAATACTTTTAGACTAATGATTATGAAAATAGATTTAGACAATAAAATTATTAAAGAAAGTGAGCTTGTCGGTCCTTGGCACTATTTTGAATTGCGGTCTTTGATACCTCAAGTTAATGAAGATACCCTTAGTATTTTAATGCGAGGTTTTGATGAGAACCTTTATTTGAAAAAGTTTACCTTCGAGTAGTTATATTAAATTATTCAAAGCAATATCCGTGCGATTGATTCATTTTTTCTTTATTTCAGATCGAATGGAAAAATTAAGTTTTGATTTTGTTTCTAGCTACCATCTAATTGATCCTTAGGAAGTTTTTTTTCTCATTAAGCCTAGTTTTAATGGGTCTTGCATAAGGGTTTTCTTCAAAATTTAAATTTGTCCTCCCCCAATCCTAAGAATTTCCCAAAAATGATTCTGGTATTTTCAAAAGATTTTTTTCACTTTATTTAACAGTGTGCAATCCGATTTTTTTGGTCAATGGGGGATAAATTAGTCACTTAGGACTTTAACGATTATCTCGATGAGCAACTACCGTATTATTCTTTTTGCATTTTTTGCAAGTATTCTTTCTGTTCATGCTGGAATAGCAGGATTTTTGGGAGGTGCAATATCAGGCGCATTAGTAGGGGGTACTTATCTTGCCATTCAAAAAGCTATTGAGTGTTCCAAATAACTAAAAGATTGAATCTTTATTAAGTAAAAAAAAATTTGGATTGTTGAAATTATGAACTACGAAGTCAAATCAATATTAAACTCAAGATTGAAAAGAAGTTTTTGGATTGGATGGATACTATTTTTTTTACTTTTCTTCCTTTTGGGAGTTTTTGTTCAGAATTTATCTTTTTTGACCTCTGCAATTTCTGCATTTATTGGTTCTTTCGTTGGTGTTTCTTTTTACTTCTTTTTTATGAAAAAAAATTATTAACCATCTCCTTAAAAAAAAGCATGAAAGTTTTTCAAATTTAATAATTCCTGAATCAGAATTTGAAGATTACGCTTGCTCTTTCCGCTTGAAAGTTGGACTAGTTATGCAGCGATTTTAAAGTTATAAAATTCATTTGGTGTTTTCATTTCTAATGCAGAATGTGGTGCATATGTATTGTATTCATTCATCCACTTCTGTATTTGCCTGTGTACGGTTTTTGGATTATCCAGGCAGCTCTCATAGACATAATCTCGTTTAAATGTAGCATTGAAGGCTTCACACATCCCGTTTGATTGTGGTGAATAGGTTGGGGTATTACAATCGATTATATTCCAGGATTTCAAGCTGGCTCTGAGCTTTTTTTCAATGAATTCCGGTCCATTGTCATGTAAAAACTGCAGTGTATCCGGTTCAGGCAAACTCTCCCCAAAGCGGGTATGTAAGGCTTCTTGAACCATTAATTCAATATCAACTGCCTGCATATGTTTTCCTGCTTTCCAGGCGATGATGGACCTGTCACAACAGTCGAGAAGAAAGGCCACCCGGAGCTTTTCCCCATTCCAGCATTTAATCGAAGTGATATCACTAGCCCATCGCGTATTAGGTGTTTCTACTGCTATCTGCCCTGTATGGGATCTGCTGCTGCCTCTGGTTCGGTGTCGGGTAATCAACAACCCTTCTTCCTTCATGTAGCGGTGCACCATGTATTTGGTCACGTTGAGCCCATAATCCCGTTTGAGCAGCGCCATGACCCGGGGTACCCCATAGGTGGATTTCTTTGCCGTGATTTCTACAACAGCCAGTTTCATCTGCTCACACAGTTCTTTTCGCACTGTCCTTTTTCGTTCAGGATAGGGCTTTGCTTTATAATATACAGAGGATTTGGCGACTCCCAGTGTCTTGATAATCCTATTCATGCTTACTCCGAATTGTCTGGATAACGATTCAATTTCTTGTTTCGAAGTTGATCCATCTCTAACTTTTTTTTTAGGATCTTAATATCCAAAGTAGATTCCCCGAGAGCCTTCTTGAGCTCTTCATTCTCTTTTCTAAGCATTTCCAATTCAGCTTTGGAATGTAGGTCACCTTGATTTTTGATACTCATAATGGCTCCTGATTTAGCAAGTGAACGCCAGCTATACACCTGACTGGTGATCAGCCCGTGTCGGCGACAATATTCAGGACAAGATAAGCCAGAACTTTCCCAATCTTCTACAATAAAGGCTTTTTGTTGTGAAGTGAGTAGCTTTCGACCACCGGAAGAAAGTCGCGCGTTTTTAAGTAAGTCTTCGATCATTTTGTTCCTAAGTTTAGGCAACAAAACTGGTCCAGTTATTTAAGCGGTTAGGAACATATCGTTTGTAATGATTTTATCCAGTTGTGATTTGGTTGACAATCCTGATAGTCATGATAGTAAAGTAATCGGCGATTCTCCGTTTCTTTTGAAGAAATTAGACAAAGGGAATCTATTAGACACTTTTATTCAAAATAAGGAAAGTTTATTTCGTGGACTTCGAGTCGAATCTGATGTAACATTTAATAATGGAGAAGTCTTTGAGTTAATAGTTAAAGATGATGGTTCAAGAGTTTTAGTATTAAATCAAGATGAATTTAGTGAAGAAAATCCCTCAAATTATGGTTTGATAGCTTCAGTTGAAGGTGGAAAAATTGGAGATTTTATGTTTATTCAAACTAGGAGATTACAAGACGGTAGATTATCTATTGATTATTTTTCCAAAAACTTGATAAGATTATCAAACGTAACGTTGAATCCAAGTAAAAAAACGATTGTATTTGGTGAAACAAATTCTGATAAAATGAATGGGAGAATTCTTTGCGGGGATGGCGTAGCCGGATGTATAGCGGACGCGTATACTAATCATGGTTGGATTTCAGTTTGGGCATTTGTTCAAACGGCATTTATTCCGGCCACAGCCGCAGGAATTGCCGCAGGTTGTACTTATGTTAATTGTATTTAAATTTACTTCTTTAAATGTTTGAGGAAAATTTTAATTTATGAAAAATCTATTGGTTTATTATTTCGCAATTTTATTGCCGGTTCCGTTCCTTATTTGGTACGCATTTAATGAGCCTGTTACATTTTGCTTTCTATTAGCATCCTACTACATTTATCGAGGGTTTATTGACGGTCAAAGATTAATTGATTTGAATATTTTGGAACGAAGCAAAATTTATTTAGCATTTATACCATTTTGGTCTGCAAGATATTTTGGCAAATTGTATTTCAATTTAAATTAGTTTTAAGATTTTAAAGAGGCTGTCTCATTAATAGCTCTAGTGTCAGCCTGAGCGGAGTCGAAGGCCATTTCTATCTTTGTGGCCTACATTTCGACTTCGCTCAATGTGACATATTGCACTTTTGAGACAGCCTCTTTTCTTATTGAGTCTGTTGAAACTTTTTCTACTTTTAAATATTCAATTTTTGGGTATTCATCGTTGTTCAGTCAAGTAAAGAAAATATGGTGTCTGGCATGATTGCGAAAGACCAGATTTTATAATACTAGGAAGATGGATTAGACACCGGATTATGCCGTAAATGTCAACAAATGGGTGGTTAAAATGTATTTAATGACGCATCTTTCCATCAATGTGAGTCATTAATTTTATATCGATGATGAAAATTAGATTATTTTAAAGCACCGAAGGGAACCATAGACTGGATCTGGAACCCGGTTGGTAAGTGGTTGAAATGATATTTTAAAGATATAAGTCTTCTAGTTTAATGTGCTCAGACTATTGGTTTAACAATTTTATTTTTTGTAGCCAAAGCTCTTTCATCACTTCTAAAGATCAAAATTTAAATTTGGCCTTCATTCAAATCTTGAGAATTTGTCTGAAATAATTCTGGTATTTTCAAAAGATTTTTTTTGCTTTTTTTAACAGTGTGCAATCTGATTTTTTTGGTCAATGAGGGATAAATTAGTTACTTAGGACTTTAACGATTATCTCGATGAGCAACTACCGTATTATTCTTTTTGCATATTTTGCAAGTATTCTTTTTTCCTGCAAAGAGGAAGCCGAAAAACAGGAAGAAATTCCCTCCGAATCATTTAGAAATGAAGTAGCAGCTACCGAAGTAAAGGTGGCCAAAGCTGAAACTAAAAGCTTTGACTACCTGATCAATGCTACTGGAAAGTTAGAAGCTTCTGCTCAGGTCAAGGCTTTGATTGAGCAGCCGGGTTATTTGATTGAGCTTCCCATCCGGGAAGGTCAGTCCGTTACGAAAGGGCAAGTCATAGCAAAACTAGACCCAACCGAAGCCCAAATCCGCTTAGAAAAAGCCAAAATAGCCCTTCGAAATGCTCAGGCTGCCTATGAAAATGACAAGTTTGGCTTCCAACGCGATTTTGAATCAGGCGATGAAGCTCGAAAATCCTACTTAGAAGAACAGTTGAAAGCCCAAAATGGGGTTTTCCTGGCTGAAATTGAACTGAAAGAGGCGCAGTTGAATTTGGAACGCTGTCAGGTAAAAGCTCCCATTTCGGGTAAAATTGCAGATTTAAAATTCAAGGAAGGGAGTCTGATCTCAAGCAATGCCGAACTCTGCGAAATTCTAAGCACCAATAGTTTGGAGCTAAAGGTAAAAGTGCTGGAATCAGATATTGCGATGATTTCCTTGAATCAAAAAGCAGAAATTTATCCTATCTCCAATACAAGTACTGCTTTAGAGGGCCGGGTAACAGGCATCAATCCCAAAGTAGATGAAAATGGCTTGGTTCAGGTCGCTATTCGCTTGACATCTTCTCAAAACCTCCTGCCAGGTATGAATGCTAGAGCTATCATTCGTGCTCCTCAGTCTAATTCATTGGTGGTGCCAAAAGATGCGGTAGTTTATCGCTCGGGAAGGGCTGTTGTATTTACCATAGAAAACAATGAGTCCAAGTGGAACTATGTGGAAGTCGGTAAGGATAATGGGCAGGAAATAGAGATTTTGGATGGGATTACATCCGGTAGTACTGTCATCACCACCAACAATTTGCAGCTGGCACATCAGGCACCTGTCCAAATCGTAAGCGAATAAGTTATGGTTAGATTTTTACTCGCCCGGCCTATTGCCGTATTTATGACTTTTCTGGCTTTGATGGTTTTTTCCTTCATAGTCTTTCGCACGCTTCCGATTTCTTTACTCCCCCCAATTGACGTTCCTCAGATTGTAGTCAAGGTCAATTATCCCAATGCTTCCCCTGAAGCAATCGAACAAAATGTACTCAGTACAATTCGGGAAGGCTTGATCACACTCAATGGCTTAGAAGAAATGGACTCCAAGGCTGGGTCGGAAGTAGGGACTATTCGTCTGACTTTTGATTATTCCACCAAGATGGAATTGGCCTATATTGATGTCAATGAAAAGATTGATAGAATAACCAATGCACTTCCTGAAGGATTGGCAAGACCTGAAGTGATTCGGATCAATACTTCTGATATTCCAGTAGCTAGAGTACAAGTAGTGCCTAAAGAAGGGGTGGATGAAATCGAGGTGAGTCTTCTGGCAGAGAACGTGCTCAAAAAAAGAATTGAACAACTGCCAGGAGTGTCTCTGGTAGATATCAATGGCAAAAAGGAGCGAATAATTACCGTGGAACCCAAAGAAGAGGCACTTCGGGCTTTGGGAATGACTCAGCAAAATATCATTTCAGCCATACAATCCGGGAATTCTGAATTGCCTGGGATTTCTGTGAAAGATGGTCAATTCCGGTACTATCTCCGATTGGCCACTAGGGTAGATTCTCCCACTGATATAGAAAGCCTGCCGGTAGCCGCAGCATCCGGAGCTATACTTCCCTTGGGAAGATTGGCCACTGTCAATTACCAGTCCAAAGAAATGCTTGGATACCATCTCTTTGGTTCTAAAGAAGCCTTGGTGATTACTGTTCATAAGCAGGCAGCTGCCAAAATGAATGAGTTGATGCCTGAATTGAAAGCCGCTTTGGAGCTATTCAAAACTGATTATCCTCAGGTAGATTTTGAGCTGACCCAAGACCAATCCAACCTTTTGAATGCAGCTATCTCCAACTTGCAGACTTCTTTGCTTTTTGGGGGATTGTTTGCTTTTGGGGTGCTATTTCTTTTTATGAAAGATTACAGATTGCCCCTGATTATTGGAGTCAGTTTGCCATCTTCCCTATTGATTTCCTTCTTAGTCTTTTACTTTTTTGATATCTCGATAAATATCATTTCTCTTTCAGGTCTTGCTCTGGGAATAGGGATGTTGATCGATAATGCCATCATTGTATTGGACAATATCACCCGAAAGCGGGAGGCAGGATTATCGCTTTTTGAAGCCTGTGTGGCTGGAGTGGATGAGGTCATGAGTGCCCTTGTCTCTTCAGTGCTTACCACGCTTTCTGTATTTGTTCCTTTGGTTTTCCTCAGCGGGATCTCGGGTGCTCTCTTTTTTGATCAAGCAGTAGCAGTTGCGGCAATTTTGTCCGTTTCCCTGGCGGTTGCATTTATCTTATTGCCTATGCTGTATTTTCTCTTTTTCAGCAAAAGCAAAAAGCTAGGCGATGGGAGAGAGGGTCCATTCTTTTCGGCAGTATTAGGATTGTATGAAAAAGGGTACAGTGCAGTTTTTGCACATAGGAAAATAGTTTTGGCTGTCTTTACACTATTGATTCCCTTGGGTTTGGGGATTGGTTACTTGCTTGGGACAACAGGACTTCCTGAAATAGAGAAGTTGGATGCTACACTAGAAATTGACTGGAATGAGCCTATTTCTGCCTTAGAAAATAGAAATAGAGTAATTGCTCTGATGAAATCTATGGAAGGCAATTATGAAAAAGCAGAGGCAGACGTGGGAGTAAGGCAATTTTTGCTTTTTGACGGAGAAAATTCTATACAGCAATCCCTGCTTTATTTTCTCTTTTCTTCGGTAGAGGAAAAAAATCAACATTTGCCAAAAATCGATTCTTTTCTGGAAGCCAATTATCCAGGAGCCAATTATACCTTGGGAGATGCTCCCAATGCTTTTGATCAGCTTTTTTCCAGTTCCTTGCCTTACTACGAGGTCCGGTGGAAGGATTTGGCACAAAAGAAACCGGTAGAGGAGAAAAAAGTAGATCCTTGGCTGAGTCAGTTTCCTACATCTGAGTGGGAAAGAGGACCGGGTTTGCAGAAAGAAGCCTCAGTGGTTTTTACCTTAAAAGCGGATCGTTTGGCGACCTATCAGATTCCTGTTGAACAAGTTCAGGAGCAACTTTCCCGTTTATTTGGAAGCTATACGATTACTGATATCCGCCGCTTTGGAGAAGTTACCCCAATCCGATTAAAAGAATCCCAAGAGAGATTTGAGGATTTACTGAAAACCACCCGTATTAATCGAACAGATTCAAGCTCCTATATTTTGGGAGAATTTGTGGATTACCGCTACGATGATCATTATAAATATGTGACTGCGGACAAAGGTGGAATCTATCAATCGGTTTTGGTCACAGCGGAAGAGCCGCATGCACTCGCCTCTGACTACATCAAATGGGGAGCTGATAAAAATCTGGGGATTTCCATGGTGGGACAGTATTTCAAAGACCGAGAGAATATCCGTCAGCTCATCGGGATTTTAGCCATTTCTGTTTTGCTCCTGTATTTCATATTAGCAGCACAATTTGAAAGCTTTATCCAGCCTTTGATTGTGGTATTTACTCTTCCCTTGGGTATTGGAGGGGCATTTTTGGTTTTGCTTTTGGCAGGAGCTTCCCTCAATGTCATGTCAGCGATTGGCTTGGTGGTAATGTTGGGGATTATGGTGAATGATGCTATTCTAAAAATAGACACGATTAATCGCCTGCGAAAAGAATATGTGGAAAGCCCGACAGTTTCGGCTGAGGCTGCCTTGGAAATGGCTCTTCATAAAGCTGGACAAATACGTCTCAAGCCCATTTTGATGACTTCCATTACAACGATATTGGCTTTGATTCCAATCATTTTCAGTTCGGGTTTGGGAGCAGACTTGCAAAGGCCTTTGGTGTATTCAGTGATAGGCGGATTGACCATTGGAACCTTGACTGCTTTGTATTTTGTGCCATTGGCTTACTGGTTTTTTGTGTCAAAGAAGAAGTTGAAGGAGGCTTGATATGACCCCATTTCGAGTATTAGTTGCGTTTGTTGTTTTGGCTATCATGGGAGTGGCAGTCATACCTCTACTGTCTGTGGATTTGAATCCCAGAGAGCGCGAACCCGTCCTGTCTATTTCCTATCAAGTTCCACGCTCTTCTCCCGAAATTGTAGAAAAACTTGCCACATCACCTTTGGAAGGGGCAATGTCCC
Organism: Algoriphagus sp. NBT04N3; assembly: GCF_019443765.1. NCBI lineage: Bacteria > Pseudomonadati > Bacteroidota > Cytophagia > Cytophagales > Cyclobacteriaceae > Algoriphagus > Algoriphagus sp. NBT04N3. Next base: position 3,200,290 of record NZ_CP048415.1, on the reverse strand, counting down.
AGCTTTCCGAGCTCAAAAAAATCAACTCCATTTCTAATTATAATCAGGGAAATATCACCTTGAGGTTTGATAAAAAATCGGATATGGAGATGAAGAAGTTTGAGGTTTCTTCTCTAATCCGTCAAGTTTATCCTCAGTTGGACTCCCGAGTCACTTATCCTATTGTCACGCAAAGCGAGCAAGCTAGAACTGACTTTAAAACTCCCATTCTGACCTATTCTGTCAACGGTCCTTTTGCATCCTTTGAAATCAAAAAAATCACCGAAGATGTCATTAAGCCGGCCTTAACCATTTTTGAAGAAGTGGAGGAAGTGACGATTCGAGGAGCAAATGATTTGCAGTTGTATGTCACTTTTGATGTTCAGAAGCTGCAGGCATTTGGCTTTTCCCGTGGTCAGCTCACCAGCCAAATCAATCAGGCTTTTGGGAGAAACTTCCCTGGTTCAGTTCTGAATAATAAGGGTGAAACTCTTTTTGTCCAGGTGGACCGCTCTCTGAAAGATTTGAAGCAACTGGAGAATCTTCGCATAGGTCAGGTGGATGGAAAGGATGTATTTCTCAGAGATGTAGCCAAGCTTACACTGGAAGAAGAAGAGGCCAATTCCTATTATAGAATTAATGGAAATAACTCGGTTACGGTCTCAGTTTTCAATCGGGAGGGAGTCAATAAGGTTCTCTTGGCTAAAAATCTAAAACAAGCCATTGAGAATTCTAAGGTATTGCTGCCAGCGGGATTTGAAGTGCGTTTGGAAAATGATGATACGGAGTTCTTAGACAAAGAGCTGGATAAGATTTATAAGCGATCTGGGCTCTCCATTTTGATCCTGATTGTATTTATTTTCCTGATCAACCGCAATCTCAAATATCTCAGCATATTGTTTTTGGGTATTCTGATCAATCTGAGTTTGTGTGCGATTATCCTCTATTTCCTGAAAGTGGATATTCATCTGTATTCTTTGGCAGGATTGACGATTAGTTTTGGTTTGATCGTGGACAATGCGATCATCATGATTGATCATTTGCATAAGCATAGAAACAGGCGAGTGTTTTTGGCTTTATTGGCGGCCTCTCTGACTACCATAGCGGCACTGATGATCGTATTTTTCCTACCGGAAGAAGATCAAAAGAATTTGACGGAATTCTCCATCGTGGTTTCAGTGATGCTGGGAATATCCTTGTTAATCGCTTTGTTTTTTACCCCAGCATTTTATGAGGTACTGTTTAAAGAATCTGCCCAAAAAGGTAGAAAGTTGAGCATTCCCCAGCTGAGAAGGCGGGCTAAAAATCTTCAGCTATATGAGGGTGCAATAGCTTGGACTGCTAGGTATAGAAAGACATTTGTGACACTGTTGATTTTACTTTTCGGAATTCCGATTTTTTACCTTCCGGCAAAATGGGAAGGTCATGAATGGTACAATAGTACCATTGGCAGTACTTTTTATCAGGAAGAAATCCGGCCTTATGTGGATAAAGGACTGGGAGGTTCTGTTCGAATGTTTGTAAGAGGAGTTTTCGAGAAAAGCTCCTACAGGGAAGCTGAAAAGACCAGACTCTATGTGTCCGCCCGTTTACCTTTTGGAAATACGCTGGATCAGATGGATTTTATCATGCGGGAATTTGAAGCCTACCTGAAAGGTGTGGAGGGAATAGATCAGTTTGTGACCTATGTGGCATCAGGTCAGAGAGGTCAAATCACTATTACGTTTAAAGAAGCCTATGAACGCTCAGCACTGCCTTATCAGCTCAAAGGGAAATTATCTGTCAAATCAACAGACTGGAGTGGTGCCCAGTGGAATATCTATGGAGTAGGGCAAGGTTTCTACACCGGTGGTGGAGGTGAAGGAATTCCATCGTTTCGGGTGACCATGAAGGGCTACAATTTTGATGAACTGGAACGCCAGGCCAATGTGTTGGCAGAAAAACTGCTCAAGCATAAGCGAATTCAGGAAGTTAATACCAATGAGCGTTTGGGATGGGGAGAGCAAAAAACACAGGAATATGTACTCCGGCTCAATCAAAACCAGATTGCTTTGGGTAAAACCAATCAGTTTGAACTGATCAATACCATGCTGGACCTGAGCAAACCTCAAGGGCCATCCGGTTTTTTAACTTTGGAAGATAAAAACTATGATTTGGTGATCAGGGAAGCCAATGCAGGTGATTTTAGCAAGTTTGATCTGGAGCAAAAGGGGTTGATCAGTGGGGAGGATAGAATATTTAAGATTACAGATTATGGGACCCTGACCAAAGAAACCACTACTAATGCTCTCCATAAAGAGGACCGCCAGTATATCCGAGCGGTGGCATTTGAATATATGGGTTCGGGCAAGTTTGGAAACGAGTATTTGGACGAAGTTTTGGAAGAAATGAAGCAGGTCATGCCTATTGGGTATACAGCAGATAAGCAAACTTGGAGTTTCAACTACGAAAAGGCCAAACGTCAATATTCTCTTCTTGGATTCCTGATTATTGGGATTTTTATGATTTGTGCAGTCCTGTTTGAAAACCTGAAGCAGCCTGTGTATATCATTGCGATCATTCCAATCAGTTTTATCGGGCTCTTTTTGATCTTTTCACTCTTTGATTTCTACTTTGACCAAGGAGGATATGCCGCTTTTGTCATGCTGGGAGGTCTGGCCGTAAATGCAGGGATCTTCATAGTCAATGATTTGAATAATAGATTGAAAGGGAATTACAATAAGAATGTCTTGAAGTCGGTAGCTGGAAAAGCCATTCCTATTCTTTTGACTATTTTATCTACTTGCTTTGGTTTGATCCCATTTATTATGGAGGGTCAAAATGAAATTTTCTGGTTTTCCTTGGCAATAGGAACTATAGGAGGACTGGTTTTTAGTATGGTAGGGGTGTTTTGGGCTTTGCCTGTCTTTTTGTGGAAAAAAGAAAAAATGATTGACTCAACGTCAGCGCAAATTCAAAAGACTGGTAAAAGTCGAGGTTGGAGATTTTGGAAGAATTAGGCTCCTCTTTAATTCTTTATCTTAATATTATTTTACGTGGATATCCGCTTGCTTACCAGCAAGAAGAAGAATATGGCTTAGTGTTAGCCCAAAGGATCAGAATCCCAAAACTTCGGTCTTCGGTTGCCTGTGCTGAGCGAAGTCGAAGTATCCAATAGATCAAACAAAGAAAATATGGTAAGTGGCAAAATTACGGATAATCAAACCATTGAATTTTCTATCTAAACACATCAATCCCAATAATCCCCACTGAAAAAGTCATGTATTGCAATGGGGATCTTCTGAAATCATAGAGGAAAATTCCTTCATCTGGGTCATAGCCGACATCTCCTTTTTGGAGGAAGCGCACATTTCCACCATCCTGAAAAGTTCCTCTAAGCTCAAGCCTTAGGTTGTCATTAAACCCTAATGGGATTTGAATACCTGTCCCAATTTTATATCCTATGACCCAATCCTCGTAATCTTTGCCACTTTCAATGGACTCAGTTTCAAAAATATTATCACGAATTTTATACCGGGTATAGAGGTAATTAGTCCCCATTTGAGCTTCTATAAATGGGGTGATTTTGGTATTCACCCAAGGCAAATATCGGAGAACTATCATTCCCGAGGCAAGATTGTTATTCCTTCTCAACCTCAATTCCTGATTAAATCCCGGAAATAGATCATTTCTTTTTTGAAGCTCTGACCCATAAATGCCATAGCTGATTTCCAATCCAACTTGAAGTGGAGTAGTGGGGAATTCATATAGTAGTAAAGCAGATACCGAAGGAATGAAAATGGATCCGGTTTCCTGCTTAAATCTTCCTGAAGGAAGCCCTCCATTCAAATGTCCACCAGCCAAAAAGAATTGAGGATAGGCGGTAATTGAAGAAGCTAGAAATAAAATAAACCCCAAAAATGCCTTTTTCATTTTTACACCATTTACCCAATCAACGTAGGTAAAGTATTTGGGTTTTTGAGATTTCGAAATTTATTGCTTGCTGTAGATAGGTATCCTCAAACCCACATATAAGTCTGTGGAATATGAATTGCTAGCCAAAAGATTGGATAGAATGGAGCCAGAACCCAGCATAACTGGTCCTGCACGAAAGCCTAAACCCCAAGCTGGACCACTCTGATACTGTCTAAAACTTAAAGGTGAATAGATGCTGAACCATTTCTTCTCAAACCTTGGATTCAAGGTGATAAAATTAATCAAACTGGAACTCGGGTTTTCACCAAATTCCCTCAAGCTTACTGCTGTTTGCAAACTGACAAATAGTCCAGAAGTGATTGGCAAATCAACAAATGCCCGGAAAGCTGTAGGCAACTGAAAATCTAGATTTCTTCTACTTTCTGATCCTGGGTAGTTATCTGCCAGCACCTCATCCAAAGTTTTATTTCTAAACTCATCCGAATTAATCGTAGCGTTTAGATCGTAGTCAAAAAAGGTGCTGTTATCATAGGAGACTTTCCCTAAATCTGTGATGGAAATCCCTCCTTTTAATTTATAACTAGAAAGAGACTGGTCGCTTGAAGGTATTTTAAAAGAAATTCCTAAATCTGCTCCTAGTCCCGAACTTCCGGAAGAAAGACTGAAAGAATCATTTTCAAAACCTTCAGTATATGCATAATCCAAAGATCCAGAGGTAGTGAGTGCTTTATTGGATGATGCATAATTAGCTTGAAGTCGTTGGCTGTAACCGAAAACGCCTCCTCCTCCGATCAAATATTTAAGCGTAACTCCCGCATTCAATTCCAGTTGGTTCGAATTTATAAGTGTTCTTGCATAACTCAGACCCACTTCTCCCCAGCCATGTCCCGTTCCCGAAAGTTGCTCAAGAGTTACTCCAAAATCAGAATTGATATCCACAGAGGAGGCTAGGTCGTATATTTCCCCATCAAGATTGTAGATGTTAAAGAATGTTCTAAATCTTGAACTGATAGCTAATCCACTGGTTGAGTTTAGTTGGAAAAGCACTGAAGGACCTAAAACATCTCCATTTCCGAAAAACTTATTTCTTGGATTGGGACTTCTGCTTAAATCTGTGTCAAAATTAAAACCGTCCCGAAAGCTATTCCAGTCACTAAAGTCAATAGCCACATAGTCATTTCCCAGAAAACCACTGACAGCAAACAGGTTGACATCTAATTTATAGGAGTCATCCTTTGCCAGAGCGGGGTTTTCCAAAACACCAAATATGCCGGAATATTGGCCAATGTTTCCTCCTACGAAATTTTGGGCTTGTAGACTTGTCTTCAGGCAAAGGAGGAAAATGAAAAATGCGAAAGTGATTTTTTTCATAGAAAAGATGGAATATGAAACTTAGTAATTGATAAGACTTTGCAATTTGATTTTAAATCGGTTTTCAGGTAAAAATTGTTTTTCTAAACTCGGTGCAAATGGCACTGCAGTATCCAAACTTCCTTCTCTCATGACAGGAGCATCCAAATCCTGAAAACAATGCTCTGAAATCCAAGCACAGATTTCGGCGCCAATACCTCCTGTGAGGGTATCTTCCTGCAAGAAAATTACTTTTCCTGTTTTTTGAACCGTGTTTTTCACTGCTTCTTGATCCCAAGGAAGGAGCGTTCTCAAGTCCAAAATATCTGCGGAAATGGAAAGCTCTTCCACTGCTTTTTTTGCCCAATGAACTCCCATTCCGTAGGTGATGATGGAGACTTGCTCACCTTCTTGGATCAGATTGGCTTTTCCGATTTCCACTGTGTAATAATCATCCGGGATACTTTCACTGATGGATCGGTAAAGGCCTTTATGCTCGAAATACAAATAAGGGTTCGGGTCTTCCAAGGCTGCATTTAATAAGCCTTTCGCATCGTAGGGATTAGAAGGATAGACAATTTTCAAACCAGGGGTATGAAAAAACCATGCCTCATTAGACTGGGAGTGAAAAGGGCCTGCAGCCATACCAGCTCCTGTAGGCATTCGAACCACAACATCTGCTTGTTGTCCCCAGCGGTAATGGATTTTGGCCAAATTGTTGACAATCTGATTAAAACCTACGGAGACAAAGTCAGCGAATTGCATTTCAACCATTGCCTTGTATCCTTTAATAGAAAGCCCAAGACCTGCTCCAATGATAGCACTTTCACAGAGAGGAGTGTTTCTTACTCGATCAGCTCCAAATTGTTTTTTGAATCCATCAGTGATTTTAAAAACTCCTCCATACTCTCCTATATCCTGACCCATCAAAATTAAGTTGGGGTACTTTTCCATAGACTGTCGGAGTCCATCACTGATGGCATCTACAAATCGCTTTTCGCTGCTTTTTCCACTTTGTGGCTGAATCAGTTTTTGTACATAAGGAAAATACATGTCTGCTAATTCCTCATTTAGATCCGGAATTATAGCTTCCTCAGCAAATGCTTTTTCCAGCCCATCATTGATTGCTTTTTTGACTTTTTTATTGATTTGCTCTTTGGTTTTTTCGTCAAGCAAACCAATGGATTCCAGATATGCCTCGTAATTGTCTACGGGGTCTAACTTAGCCCAATCTTCCATTAACTGTTTGGGCACATATTTCGTCCCGGAGGCTTCCTCATGTCCTCTCATTCTGAAAGTAATGGCTTCAACCAAAACCGGTCTAGGGTTTTTTCGGATGTCTTCGGCCAGTTCAAGAATGGTTTGGTAAACGTCTAAGACATTGTTGCCTTCAACCCGAACAGTCTCCATGCCATATCCAGGCCCTTTTTCAGTAAAATATTTAAAAGCAAACTGCTCTTCACTTGGGGTAGAAAGTCCATAACCATTATGCTCTATCACAAAAATCACCGGAAGTTTCCAAACGGCTGCTACATTTAGGCCTTCATGAAAGTCACCTTCAGAACTTGCTCCATCTCCGGAAAAAACCAAAGTGACTTTATTTTGCGCGGATAATTTATCGGCTAAAGCGATACCATCAGCAATAGCCAGCTGTGGACCCAAATGGGAAATCATTCCTACGATATGATGCTCAACAGTTCCAAAATGGAAAGATCGATCTCGACCTTTGGTGAAACCGGATTTTTTACCTTGAAACTGGGCGAAAAGTCGCTCCAAGGGGATATTTCTACCGGTAAAAATCCCCAAATTCCTGTGCATAGGAAGAATGAATTCATCCTTTTTCAAGGCATTCACAGCTCCGATTGAAATAGCTTCCTGTCCCCAACCGCTAAACCATTTACTAATCCTGCCTTGTCGGAGAAGAATGAGCATTTTTTCCTCAATCCTTCTAGGCATAATCAGGGATTCATAGAGATCCAATAATTTTTGGTTACTCAGATTTTTTCGATCAAAATTTAAAGCGGTTGCTTGGGTTGTACTGGTTTCCATAAGGCAAGAATTACCCATCTAAGGTACAAGAAGGGCTTAAAATCTCAAGGGAAATTTTCAGGAAGATTCCTGCAAAGTGGCCCCGACGATTGTCGGGGCTAAAAGTGTAATGCAAGAAGTTAAAAAGTATTTGCTGTACAGTTCAAAATTAGAGAAAAGGACTTGGTCTGCCTTAAATAGGACGTTAAGCTTGTTTTAAATAAAAAAGGGTTCGTTGATGTTTTGGTAATATTTGAGAAACAAGGAGATCCAATTGATAGGAATAAGGCAAATGTCGTATGGAATCCTATTCAGTTTTGAATCAAATTAGCTTACCAAATAGGCCATTAAAGGCTTTTAGGTAATTGTTTCAAAATTAAAATCGTGTATTATGAAAAATCTCAGAACTCTCCTTTCAATTCTTGTGGTAAGCATTTTTCTGCTTGCCTGCGAAAGTGACGATGAAAATGATCCTGTTTCAGGAAATTGCCCAGCAGGGAAAGTATGTTTCAAATTGAACGGAGCAGACGTACAGGTGAATGCAGTTTGGTATGATATCAATGGTCAGAGGACCAGGATTTATTATGAAAATGGATCAGGAGCTAATTATGAAAATATAGAAATTGATTTTTATGGGAGTAGCGCCGGTGATTACCCGATTGTGGGTCAAAATTGGAGTTCAGGAGATGCAAGTTTTCAGTTTTTTAAAGCCAATGGATCAGGAGGATTCTCTGGAAGCAGCGGTACTATAAAAATCAGCCAAAAGAGCTCAATTATCTCCGGAACCTTCACTGCCTCAGGGAAAGATGCCCAAGGGAATACCGTTCAAGTAACAGATGGAGTAATCAATCAAGTGCCCGCTGAGTAGTAGGGTTGAATTTTTAAGTGAAAAGTTTGAATTCTAAAGTGAGAAAGCTGGAAAGGCTGAAATCTAAAGTGAGAAAGCTGAAATGTCTGAATTTTAGCCATTCTTCAAATTGAATATTTGATTTATTTAATAGCCTTAATCCACCATCAAAAGTTGGCAGTCTTAAGTTAGCAGTAGGCAGTGAACACAGGCCTAAGGAAAGTTTAGAGGCTTCATTGCAAACCCATCAAGATTTTCTGTCCTGATGCTAAACTTTCAGCATTCGATTTTATTTAATGAAACAACAACTTTTAATCGGGTGAGGCCCACTTTCTCCGGGTTAGGCAGTCTCGTAAAGTCGGAATTCAAGACTTTGAAGAAAGGCTGAGAAATAAACTGAAAAATGGGGTAGTAGTATTTTCACTCTCTGAGTTCCTCTTATTATTTCACTCATTGATCTTTGGGGTAAAACAAAAGTAGGCAATCATAATTGACTGCCTACTTATTACAATATTAAACCTGATCTGGCTCTGGGTGTATATAAGGAGCCCTATATGGTCTTCTCAGTTTGGCGGTGGCTTCCGGGTCTCCAATTACAGTTCTTGTTTTTGGATCATATTTGAGAGGTCTTCCTCCCAATTCCATAGAAATATTTGCCAAAATACAGGAAGCTGTTGAGATGTGTCCATTTTCTACATCCGCAACAGGCAGTGTATCATTCTCAATCGCTTTGAGCCAGTCTTTCATATGTAATCTTGTGGCCGGAGCTGCATTCAGTTCTATCCTTTCTTCAGTGACATCTTCTGGATATTGTTCTTTTTCATAGACTACATCATAATGCTTAGGCTCCTCTCCTTCACCATATGGGAAGAAGTCTGCCTGCATGGTACTGCCAGCGAGCATTCCCTTTTCTCCATAGATTTTAAATGCCCAAGGATATTCAGGATCGGCAGGATTACCCCAAGTTCTATGTTGCCAGACTACTTCCAGTTCAGGGAATTGAAAAATGGCAGTTTGGGTATCTGAGATATTGGATTTGCCTTCCTTTTGAACATAAATGCCTCCGGTGGAGGTGACCTGAGTCGGCCAGCCCAACTGGAGCATCCATCTGACTGTATCTAGCATGTGTACACACATATCACCGGTAATACCATTTCCATATTCCATGAATGTCCTCCACCAGCGGATATGAGGTAATCCATCATAGGGTCTCAAGGGTGCCGGCCCAGTCCACAAATCGTAATTGAAAAAGTCGGGTACCGGCTCCACTGGAGGATTTCCATTAGCTCTCATGTGGAAATAACAGCATACTTCTGCATGGCTTATCTTTCCAAGTTTGCCCGTATCAATAATCTCTTTTTTAGCCTGAATGAGATGAGGGGTTGATTTTCGCTGGGTTCCAATCTGAACTTTTCTATCATACTTCCTCGCAGCAGCTAAAATAGCTTCACCCTCAATGACATCTACTGAGATAGGCTTTTGCAGATAAACATGGGCTCCTGCCTTGAGGGCATCAATAGCCATTAAGGCGTGCCAATGATCCGGAGAGCCAATTAAAACATACTCAGCCTTTTCTTTTTTCAGGAGCTCCTGATAATCTTCGTACAAGGCAGGTACTTTCTTGGATTTTTGACGTTCTGAAACAAGTTTTCCAGCAGCTTCCAGAATCCGGCGATCGGGGTCAGCTAATCCCACTACTTCCACATCTGCAACTTGGATCAGTCTGAAAAGATCGGATTTTCCGTACCATCCTGTTCCTATAAGGGCAACCCGAATTGGGCCTGTTTGATCTTTAAAGTCCATGCCCAGCAGTCCAAAACTTGCAAGGGTCATTAGTGCAGAAGAGCCTTTTAAAAAGTCTCGGCGGTTGAATTGATTCATAGGTAATTGGGTTTGAGATAATTGCTAAAAACAAGATACAAAAAGTGCTCAATTCAACAAATGAGGATGGGATAGGCGGATTTCAATAAAAAAAGCTCAGTATTTACCGAGCTCTCTTTTTATTTAAAATTTTACCCCAAACTTTTCTCCCAACTCAGTCAAATCTTTGACCACAGGATCCAATAAAGGGATTCCATCTTTTCTTCTTTCTTCTTCTAACTCTCTTTCCGGATCACCTGGAATCAAAACTTTTTCATTTCCAGGAGTTGGTTTGGCTGATCTAAATCTTCTGATCCAATTGTCCATATGGGATTTAAATTCATCTGCCGGTCTAAAAGCATCCACACGCATAGCACCAAAAAAGTGTCCTATTCCTTCACCTACCGGATTGGGGTCAGGCTCTAAAAAAGCTACAAAAGGAGGGACCCACGGCCCATAATTAGCTCCCGAAAGTACCGCCGAGAAAATATCGACAATAGAACCCAATGCATACCCTTTATGGGAACCATGCTCTCTATCCCCTCCCAATGGGAGCAAGGCGCCTCCATCTTTTACTCCATTGGCAGAGGTAGTAGGAAGACCTTCTTTATCCTGAATCCAGCCCTCTGGAGCATCTTTTCCTTTCCGTTGAAGAATCTCTAATTTCCCGTTAGCTGCTGTGGTTGTAGCCATATCTGCTACAAAAGGAGGCTCTTGATCTGCCGGGATGGCCACAGAAATTGGATTGGTACCTAATAGCCTTTCCTTTGAAAAAGTAGGGCTGACTAAGGGACTGGCATTGGTCAAAGAAATTCCAATCATATCGTGATCCAAAGCCATCATTGCATGGTATCCAGCAATTCCGTAATGGTTGGAGTTTCTGACGGAAACCCAGCCTGTTCCTGCTTTACTTGCTTTCTCGATAGCAACATTCATGGCATAGGGAGCGACCACTAATCCCAATCCTCCATCCCCATCGACTACAGCTGTTGAGGGACTCTCATGGACAATTCGAATATTGGGGTTGGTATTAATCCTACCTTTTTCCCATAGCCTCACATAGCCTGAAAGTCTAGCAACTCCATGACTATCTACGCCTCTCATATCTGCTGAAAGCAAGACCTCGGCCCCAATTTGAGCATGAACCTCCGGACAGCCGATTTTGATCAGCATATCATGAGTAAACTTATAGAGTTGGTCGTAGGTAAAAATAGCCATAGGTCAATCAGTCTAGGTTTCGATGTACAAAACAAAGATAACAGGATTGAGAAGAAATAGGCAGGATTTAGGAGGTAGTTACCTGTTTTAAAAGAGTGGAGATAGCTCCTTCTTTCAAAGCATAATGAGAACAAGTCATAGAATCCACAGGCACATAGCGCAAGATGAAATCAATCAGAGTAGAGGCTACCACTATCATATCAACTCGCATAGGAATCATACCGGGAATCTGTAATCTTTCCTCCCGATTGAGAGTCAGGAGCATTTGATGAATTCTGTGAAACTCAGGACTCGGGAGTTCAAATACATGCTGCCCAGTTAGTTTACACTGCAGCATAGACTCGAAATAGATATCCGTCAATGTATCAAAAGTACCGGAGGCGCCTACCAAGCTGCTGGGTCGGTGGGTTTTGATAGCTTCTAAAAGTGGTTGTAGTTTTTCCTCTAAATAGTCATAGAGTCTGATTATTTCATCAGGCAAGATGGGGTCGTGGTGATGAAATAATTCCAATAATCGCTGTCCACCAATTTCAAAACTTTTTTTCCAAAAAACCTCTTCAGAGTTTCCGATGATAAATTCCACAGACCCTCCGCCTATATCCATCATCAATTCAGTTTGTCCGTTCAGAGAGCCAGATAATTTGATGCCTTCATAAATCATCATGGCTTCCTCCTCTCCGGAAATCACCTTGATATCAATGTTGAGGGTTTTGCGGACCTCGTCTACAAACTCTTGTCCATTTTGGGCATTTCTGACAGCGCTGGTTGCAAAAGCAAAAACATGTTCGATTTTTTCTCCATCAATCATGTTTCTAAAGTGGCGAAGCGTGTGGTAAGCTCTTTTGAGAGCCTCGGGAGCAATTCTGTCCTGATTGATTCCGCCTTGACCGAGTTTTACAGGGATTTTCTCCTTGTAGATTGTCTTGAAATCTCCATCATTAATTTCAACCAATAGCAAGTGAAATGTATTGGTTCCCATATCTATCACCGCGGCCTTTCGGGTACTCATAAGCTGCCAAAATTTTGGATGGGCGAATATAGAAACTAATTCTAAAATCCATTGAGAATTCAAATTTTAATTGTCATTTATTTCAGAAGGTTATGCTGCTTTAGAAAAGATTATTCTCTCACTCTTCAGGATATTTTTTTCCGCCTTGACAAAGCCTGTTATATTTGGCTAACACAAAGGATTCTTTCATGGAAAATCAGAATAAACCCATTTATACCGCTCCGGGAAATCAGGAGAAAATTGATTTATTAAAAAAGAAAAATGAAGAGGCATTACTGGGCGGAGGAGAAGCCCGGATAGCTGCACAGCATAAGAAAGGGAAGCTCACTGCAAGAGAGCGAATTGATTTGCTACTTGATGAGGGCTCATTCCAAGAAGTAGACAAGTTTGTTATGCACAGAGCCAAAGATTTTGGCTTAGACAAAGAGCATTACTTGGGCGACGGGGTAGTGACTGGATATGGTGAAATTCACGGGCGTTTGGTATACGTCTTTTCTCAGGATTTTACGGTTTTTGGGGGCTCACTTTCTGAAACCCATGCAGAAAAAATCTGTAAAATCATGGACATGGCCATGAAAAACGGTGCTCCTGTGATTGGTTTGAATGATTCTGGAGGAGCAAGAATTCAAGAAGGCGTTAACTCTCTAGGGGGCTATGCCGATATATTTTACCGGAATACCCTTGCTTCGGGTGTGATTCCTCAGCTTTCCGCTATTATGGGACCTTGTGCAGGAGGAGCTGTTTACTCTCCAGCCATTACGGATTTTATTTTGATGGTTGAGAATACCTCATATATGTTTGTAACTGGGCCTAATGTTGTAAAAACAGTGACGCAGGAAAATGTAACTGCTGAAGAATTAGGGGGGGCTTCTGCGCACAGCACCAAATCTGGAGTAACTCATTTTTCCTGTAAAAATGAGGTAGAGTGTATCCGCCATATCAAAGAAATTCTCAGCTATATCCCTCAAAACTGCGAAGAAATTGCCCCAGTGTATCCTTACGAAATGAAGGATGATGAGAGCAGAGCGGAGCTGGACTCTATTGTTCCTGAAAATCCAAATCATCCTTATGATATTCGGGATGCTGTTAAAGGAATTGTTGATGCTGACTCATTTTTAGAAGTTCATGAGAATTATGCAGATAATATCGTTGTTGGCTTTGCCAGATTAGCTGGGAGGAGTATCGGGATCGTTGGAAACCAGCCTCAATCTATGGCAGGGGTTTTGGACAACCATGCTTCTATCAAAGCGGCACGGTTTGTAAGATTTTGCGATAGCTTTAATGTTCCCTTATTGGTCTTGGTTGATGTTCCTGGGTTCTTACCCGGTACAGACCAAGAGTGGAATGGTATTATTACAAACGGGGCAAAATTGCTTTATGCTTTTTCCGAGGCCACTGTTCCAAGAATTACTGTGATTACCAGAAAAGCCTATGGGGGTGCTTATGATGTAATGAACTCCAAGCACATTGGAGCTGACTTGAATTTTGCTTGGCCAACAGCTGAAATTGCAGTGATGGGAGCTAAGGGTGCTTCTGAGATAATTTTCCGAAAAGAGATTGCGGAAGCGGAAGATCCCGAAGCAAAATTGCAAGAGAAAGTGGATGACTATACAGCCAAGTTTGCCAATCCATATCGTGCAGCACATAGAGGCTTTATCGACGAGGTCATCATTCCGTCAGAAACCCGAACCAAATTAATCAAGGCATTCAAAATGCTGGAAAATAAAGTGGATAAGCTTCCTAGGAAAAAGCATGGGAATATTCCGTTGTAGTAAGCTTGTTTTGAAGTTTTCGTTTTCTTTTGGGGGCCCACAATGCTGTCAGAAAGCAATTGGGAACATTGAACGCTGAACTTTGAACCATTAATATCGAACATCGAATGATGAATGTCGAATAATCAAGTTTTATAAGAAGTAATCTTTAACACAAAACATGAACATCGAAACCACATTTCTTCACAAATACCTCAACAACGCCTCTCCAACTGGTTTTGAAGCATCAGGTCAGCAGATTTGGCTGGATTATATCAAACCTTTTACAGACACTTATTTTACAGATAACTATGGTACTGCAGTGGGTGTCATTAATCCAGAGGCTGAATATAAAGTAGTCATTGAAGCGCATGCTGATGAAATCAGCTGGTTTGTCAATTATATAAAAGATGATGGCTATATCTATGTGCGTAGAAATGGTGGATCCGATCACATGATTGCTCCTTCCATGCGGGTAAATATTCATACTGACAAAGGAATTATACCGGGGGTGTTTGGCTGGCCAGCTATTCACGTTAGAAAAGAAGGAAAAGAGGATGCACCTACATTAGATAATATATTTATAGATGTAGGAGCCAGATCCAAAGAGGAAGTAGAAAAAATGGGAATTCATGTGGGATGCGTGATCACATTCAAAGATGAATTAATCGAGCTGAACAATAAATTCTATTCTGGCCGGGCATTGGATAACAGAATCGGAGGCTACATGATTGCACAAGTAGCCAAAAAAATCAAAGAGTCTGGTAAAAAGCTTCCTTTTGGATTATATGTGGTCAATGCCGTTCAGGAAGAAATTGGTCTTCGAGGTGCTGAAATGATTGCTCATAGAATCAAACCGAATGTCGCTATTATAACCGATGTATGTCATGATACCACTGCACCGTTATATAATAAGGTGACTAGCGGAGATCAAACTGCCGGAAAAGGGCCTGTTCTTACCTATGGAGCCTCAGTACACAAAAAATTGCTGGACCTCATTATTGAAACTGCAAAAAAGAAGGAAATTCCATTTCAAAGAGCCGCAGCTTCCAGAAGTACCGGTACAGATACGGATGCCTTCGCCTATTCAAATGAGGGTGTTCCTTCTGCCTTGATTTCATTGCCTCTAAAATATATGCATACTACCGTAGAAACGGCCAGTAAGGATGATATCGAACAGGTGATCAATTTGATGTTTGAATTCCTGATGGAATTTGATCCCTCTTTTGATTTTAGATATATTAGTTAATGGTATGTTGGTTATTAGTTATTTGGATAGAGAGTTTAAGTCTATTTCCAATAACTAATAACCAATAACTTTTTTCAAATGGAATTCACTGACCAACTTAACAGAACAATTTTTCTTCCGCATCCTCCCCAGCGGATTGTTTCTTTGGTTCCATCTCAGACAGAGCTTTTGGTTGACTTAGGTTTGGAGGATAGAATAGTTGGGGTCACCAAATTTTGTATTCATCCCAAAGGCCTTAAGAAATCAAAAACTATAGTGGGAGGGACCAAAAATTATAGGTTTGAAGTCATTGAGGAATTGAAACCCGATCTGATCATTGGGAATAAAGAAGAAAATGATCAGAAAGGCATAGAAAAACTTGCTGAGCGATTTCCTGTATGGATGTCAGATATTTTTACAATTCCAGATGCACTGGAAATGATTCGCTCAATCGGTGAATTGACCGAATCTCAGGAAAAAGCCAAAGAGCTTAGTGTTCAGATTTCTCAAGAATTTTTAAAACCAATGCCTAAGAAGGGAAAGGCTGTTTACCTTATTTGGAACAAGCCTATGATGGCTGCAGGGAGAAATACATTTATCGATGAAATGTTGAGATATGCTGGCTTTGAAAATGTAATTGCTCAGGAAAGATATCCTGAATTGAGCATTGAAGAAATTAAAAGCCTAGATCCTGAATGGATTTTATTAAGCTCAGAGCCATTTCCTTTCAAAGAGAAGCATATCGAAGAATTTGAAGGGCTTTTTCCGAATAAGAAAATCAAAATTGTAGATGGGGAAATGTTTTCTTGGTATGGTTCAAGATTATTGAAAAGTAAAAGGTATTTTCAAAGCCTTTAGAAAGCCATAAAATTATCTTTCATCTTATCGTCATGAAAAATTTTATTTTCTGAGCACACTTTTTTAAAAATTTCAATTAACTTTTCGATTCAATTAACCATAAACCTATTCAGATAATGAAGAATAACAGAAGGAGTTTTTTGAAAAAACTGGGTTTGACTGCTGGGACAGCAGCAATTGCACCCGCTGTTTTTGCAAATGACCAACCGGATATCCAATTTCTCAATCGAAATACGACTTGGGATGCTGCTCAGCCTATACGTTTGGGCTTGATCGGTGCGGGCATTATGGGGACGGAAGATATGAATACGGCCCTTCGCCATGCCAACGTTCAAATGACAGCTGTTTGTGATTTGTACGATGGAAGATTGGAATCTGCCAAACAAAAATGGGGGTCCAATATCTTCACAACCAAAGATCATAAGGAGTTACTTAAGCGTTCGGACGTAGATGCAGTAATCATTGCTACCCCTGATCATTGGCATAAGCAAATATCTATTGATGCTATGAACGCAGGAAAGCATGTATACTGTGAAAAGCCTATGGTTCACAGTGTGGCTCAAGGGATGGATGTAATCAATGCATGGAAAAAGTCCGGTAAGGTGATGGTTGTTGGTTCCCAAGGCTTATCATCGCTTGGTAATGAAAAAGCAAAAGAACTTTTAGCCGCAGGAGTAATAGGAGATATTGTATATGCAGAAGGATTCTGGGCAAGAATGTCCCCAGAAGGGGCTTGGCAGTACAATGTTCCTGCTGATGGAAGTCCAAAAACAGTAGACTGGAAGAGGTATATTTCCAATACTACAGATAGGGAATGGGATCCGTTGAGATTTTTCAGATGGAGAAACTACTTGGATTATGGAACCGGAATGTCAGGGGATCTTTTCGTCCACCTATTTTCCAGTCTTCATTTTATTACCAATTCCAAAGGCCCAAGTAAGGTTTCTTCTATGGGGGGATTGAGATATTGGAAAGACGGAAGAGAAGTGCCTGATGTACTATTAGGTTCTTTTGATTACCCTGAAACTCCTGAGCATCCTGGGTTCAATCTGTCATTGAGATGTAATTTTGTAGACGGAACCAGCGGTACAACTTATCTGAGAATCGTTGGTACTAAAGGCTCAATGGATGTGAAGTGGGAGGAGGTGGTAGTGAAGTTAAATCAAAATGCTGAGAGCGATGATCCTTTTATGAAAGAGCAGGCAAAATTACGTGCTGCTTCAGGTCAGGAGGAGAGAGCTAAAATTTTACCACCTAGAGAAACATCTTACACAGCTGAGAGATCGTGGAAAGGCGCGCATTACGATCATTTCGGAAACTGGTTTAATGCGATCAGGACAGGAGGGACTGTAGTAGAAGATCCCGTTTTTGGGTTCAGGGCTGCGGCACCCGCGCTATTGTGTAATGATTCTTATTTCCAGGATAAATTTATCAAATGGGATCCAGTAAATATGAAATTAGTATAAGCTATGAAAACTAGAATAATAACAGGAGCCTTTTTGGCAGCAATTTTTTGGGCATGCGGTCCAAATGAGCCAAAAGAAACAATTGAAGAAGTTGAAGAGGTAGTAGTTCCGGACAATACTTTGACCGAGGAAGAGCGGTCTGAGGGTTGGATGCTTTTATTTGACGGGCAATCTATGGAAGGTTGGCGTGCTTTTAATGGAGATACCACTCCTTCTAACTGGATTATTGAGGATGGAGCTATGAAAGGACTGGGGGCGACCGGTGGAAGTGATATTGGCGG